>NZ_JBFRHE010000005.1:0-351120 GCF_052115715.1 Allobosea sp. 2KB_26 | reverse complement strand
ACGCCGGTCACGCCGCCGACGGTGAACAGGAAGATGAAGCCGATCGCCCAGAGCATCGGCGCGGTGAAGCGCAGGCTGCCGCCCCACATCGTCGCGATCCAGGAGAAGATCTTGATGCCGGTCGGCACCGCGATCACCATCGTGGCGAAGACGAAGTAGCGCTGCGTGTTGAGCGAGAGACCGGCGGTGTACATGTGGTGCGCCCACACGATGAAGCCGACGACGCCGATCGCCACCATCGCATAAGCCATGCCGAGATAGCCGAAGATCGGCTTCTTCGAGAAGGTCGAGATGATGTGGCTGACGATGCCGAAAGCCGGCAGGATCATGATGTACACTTCGGGGTGACCGAAGAACCAGAACAGGTGCTGGTAGAGCACCGGATCGCCGCCACCAGCCGGATCATAGAAGGTGGTGCCGAAATTGCGGTCCGTCAGCAGCATGGTGATGGCGCCGGCGAGCACGGGCAGCGACAGCAGCAGCAGGAAGGCGGTGACCAGAACGCCCCAGGCGAACAGCGGCATCTTGTGCATGGTCATGCCAGGCGCGCGCATGTTCAGGATCGTGGTGATGAAGTTGATCGCGCCGAGGATCGAGGCGGCGCCCGCGAGGTGAAGCGCGAGAATGCCGAAATCGACCGAGGGGCCGGGGTGGCCTGCCGACGAGAAGGGCGGATAGATCGTCCAGCCCGTTCCGACGCCATGGGCGCCAGGCGCGCCTTCGACGAACATCGAGATGACCAGCAGCACGAAGCCGGCGACTGTCAGCCAGAACGAGATGTTGTTCATGCGGGGGAAGGCCATGTCCGGCGCGCCGATCATCAGCGGCACGAACCAGTTGCCGAAGCCGCCGATCACGGCGGGCATGACCATGAAGAAGATCATGATCAGACCGTGGCCGGTGACGAAGACGTTGTAGCTCTGGCCATTGGCGAAGATCTGCAGGCCGGGCTGCTGCAGCTCGATGCGCATCATGATCGAGAGGAAGCCGCCGACCAGACCAGCCATGATCGAGAAGATCAGGTAGAGCGTCCCGATGTCCTTGTGATTGGTCGAGAGCAGCCAGCGCCGCCACCCGGTGGGGTGGGCGTGGGCGTCATCATGTCCGTGTGCGTGGGCGTGGGCGCCCGGAGCCGCAGTTGCCATGGATTCGTCTCCTCGTGCGAAATCTGTTCGCGTGAGTTCAGTCAGATCTGGTTCGTTCACTCGGCCGCGGCGGCGACCTTGCCGGCGGCGTCGCCGGCGCTGGCGAATTTCTTCTTCGATTCGGCAAGCCAGGCCGCATAGCGCTCGGCGCTCACGACACGGAACGCGATCGGCATATAGGCGTGGTTCTGCCCGCAGATGAACGAGCACTGGCCATAATAGATGCCTTCGCGATCGGCGCGGAACCAGGTCTCGTTGAGGCGACCGGGAATGGCGTCGATCTTGATGCCGAAGGACGGCACTGTGAACTTGTGGATGACGTCGGCCGCGGTCACCTGGACGCGCACGACCTTGCCGACAGGCACGACCGCCTCGTTGTCTACCGCAAGCAGGCGCGGAGCCTCGGCTGCGGCGATCTTGTTGCTGGCGATCGCTTCGGCGCGCTGCTTTTCATCGAGCATCAGCGAATCGAAGCCGAAGGCGCCGCCGTCCTGCGGATACTCGTAGGACCAGTACCACTGCTTGCCAGTGACCTTAACGGTCAGGTCCGACTGCGGAATCTCGAGCTGCAGCTTGAGCAGGCGGAAGGAAGGAATGGCGATGACGACGAGAATCAGGACCGGGATGACCGTCCAGGCCACCTCCAGCAGCGCGTTATGCGTTGTCTTGGAGGGGACGGGGTTCTTCGTCTCGTTGAAGCGCCAAGCGACGTAGATCAGGAGCGCGAGCACGAAAATCGAGATCGTGAAGATGATCACGTTCAGCCAGTCATGGAACCAGTGAATGTATTCCGAGACTTCGGTGGCGGCGCCCTGCAGGTTCATCTGCCAGGGCGAAGGCATGCCGGTGCCGGCGAGCGCACTTTCAGGAAGAAGCGTCGTCGCGCCCGCGGCGAGGGCCGCTGCGGCCACTGTTGCAATGGTCCTGCTCAGAAATCGCATCGGTCCGACATAGCTCCTGTGATCCCGTCGCGGCCCGCTGTCCTTGTCTATGCGGCCCACGCGCAACGAGGCCGGCTGATCGGCCCGCCTCGTTCTTCGGCATTGCGATAAATCAAAGATCACGCTTGCGCCAGAGGGGCAATGCAGGCCTTCCACGCAGCCCGTGCGGCATAATCACGCGAGGTCTCGCCCTCAAGAAGTGCTTCCGTTGTGGCTCTGTCCTTGACAGGGCGGGGCCTGCATGGTCCCAACGCAGGCACATTCGGAGCGTGATTGTTTTGTGTGGAAGCCCTTTTGGCGTCCCTCAAAACATGGATCGCCCTCTCGAATATGATTAGAGACGGATGGCGGTTTTGTTGGAATCGGACGAACGATTCCTGCAAGGGCGATCCGGCTTCAGGGGGCGATGTCCGGCTATTCGTGCCGGTTTGAAGGGAATGACGGGGATGGGCAAGTTCATCGGACCTGTCTTCGCGGCCGCGCTGGCGGCCGTGGGCGTATGTCTGGGTTCGAGCGGCGTGGCTTTCGCCCAAGGCGCCGTGAAGTCGACGCATGGCGATTGGCAGTTGCGCTGCGAGGTGCCGCCTGGCGCCAAGGCCGAGCAATGCGCGCTCGTGCAGAATGTCGCGGCCGAGGATCGGCCGAATTTGACGCTGCTGGTCATCGTGCTGAAGACGGCCGACCAGAAGAGCCGGCTTCTGCGGGTCGTCGCGCCCCTCGGAGTGCTGCTGCCATCGGGGCTCGGCCTCAAGATCGACGACAAGGACATCGGCCGTGCCGGCTTCGTTCGCTGCCTGACCACGGGCTGCGTTGCCGAGGTGGTGATGGACGATACGCTGCTCGGCCAGCTGAAAGCCGGAAAGAGCGCCACCTTTATCGTATTTCAAACACCGGAGGAGGGCGTGGGTATCCCCGTCTCGCTTTCCGGATTCGGGCCTGGCGTGGAGACCTTGCCGTGAATGATGTGATGCCTCGCCGTCTGAGTATGCTGGTTGCTTCGGTGCTCTGCCTCGGCCTTGCCGGCTGCGGTTCGCGTTCGCCCTCGGGCGAGCAGAGCGGCATGCAGACCCTGAGCAATATCGTGATGTTCCAGTCGACCAAGCCGCCTCCGCCCGTGGAGAAGCCGCTGGTCGATCAGGAGGAAGACTTCGTCTGCCCGTCCGTGACCATCGCCGACGGTGGCGCTGCCATTCGCGCCCAGTCCGGGCCCGATAGCGGCAGCCTGCGGCACCAGATTTCGATCCTGAATGTGGCGCGCGAGTGCACGCCGACGAGCGGTGGCGGTTTCAGGCTGAAGGTGGGTGTGGAAGGCCGTGTGCTGGCTGGTCCGGCCGGTGGCCCCGGGAGCTATTATGCGTCGATGGGCATGCAGGTCCTGCGCGGGACGACCGTCGTTGCCCGCCGCGCGGCGCGTGTCGGCGGTACGATCCCGTCCGGCCAGGGCGGAACCGACTTCACCCATGTCGAGGATGGGATCGTCGTCCCGCCGGGCAAGGGCGATGTCGAGATCATCGTCGGTCTCAATCCCGCTGGCGCTGCGGCGCCGGCTCGCGCGCGGCGCCGGTAGTCCTGCTGCCGCGAATGGTGTCGGCGTTTGCCGTGAACTGAGGCAAGGCGCCGATTGACTCGAAGGCGGCGTCTTGTATCTGTGCTGACGCCGCATCATCCCCGCGGGAGAGACCGGGTCCGGACTTGTCCAGGCCCGGCGCCGAAGGCGCAACCGCCCCGGAAACGCTCAGGCAAACGGACCGCGTGGGAATTGGCGCTCTGGAAAGCGGCGGATGCAACTCCGCCCACCGACGGGTGTAACCTGTCCGGCTGATACTGCCGGTTCGGGGAAATCTCTCAGGTTCCAAGACAGAGGGGGCGCGCTCCGGACATTCCGTCCGGGGCTTGCGCTCGATTCTGGAAGGGGCCGCCATGGCTGCCGAAGCCGTTGAAGCTGATGCCGCAGGCGCCGAGGCGCTGCTCAAGACCCCGCTTCATTCCCGTCATGTCACGCTCGGCGCCCGCATGGTGCCTTTCGCCGGCTACGACATGCCGGTGCAGTACCCGATGGGTATTCTCACCGAGCACAACTGGACGCGCGAGAAGGCCGGGCTCTTCGACGTCTCGCATATGGGGCAGGCCTTTCTGCTCGGGCCCGATCACGAGACCACGGCGCGCGCGCTCGAGGCCTTGATTCCCGCCGACATCGTCAATCTCGCTCCCGGCAAGCAGCGTTATTCGCAGCTCCTCGATGAGAATGGCGGCATTCTCGACGATCTGATGGTGACGCGCTCCAGCGAGCCCGACGAGGATGGTGCCCTCCTCCTCATCGTCAATGCGGCCTGCAAGACTGCCGACTATGCCCATATCGAGGCGCGCCTGCCGGCCAATGTGAAGCTCGTCCGCGCCGAACATCGCGGGTTGATCGCGCTGCAGGGGCCTGCTGCGGCCGAGGCACTCGCCGCGCTGGCGCCCGAGGCCGCCGAGATGGGCTTCATGAGTGCGCGCAGCATGAAGGTGTCGGGCGTCAAGGCCAATCTCAGCCGCTCCGGCTATACCGGTGAGGACGGCTACGAGATTTCCGCTGCAGCAAACAGGATCGGCGAGATCTGGGACGCGCTCCTGCTCGATCCGCGCGTCAAGCCGATCGGACTCGGCGCCCGAGATTCGCTGCGGCTCGAGGCTGGGCTCTGCCTCTATGGGCACGACATCGACACCACGACCTCGCCGGTCGAGGCCGGGCTGAACTGGTCGATCCAGAAGCGCCGGCGCGAGGAAGGCGGCTTCCCGGGAGCAGCCCGCATCCAGCGCGAATTCGCGGAAGGCGTTTCGCGCGTCCGCATCGGGCTCCTGCCCGAGGGCCGCGCTCCTGCCCGCGAAGGCGCCGACATTGCGACGCCGGAAGGCGAGATCGTCGGCAAGGTCACATCCGGCGGCTTCGGCCCGACGCTGAATGCGCCCTGCGCGATGGGCTATGTCGCAAAGGCCCACTCGGCTCCCGGCACGCGCCTTGACCTGATCGTGCGCGGCAAGCCGTTGGCGGCGACCGTCGCGCCGATGCCCTTCGTGCCCAACCGCTACAAGCGCTGATTCCCGACCCTATCCTGATCTGGAGGACCATCATGGCCGAGACCCGTTACACCAAGGACCACGAATATATCCGCATCGAGGGTGACACCGGCACCATCGGCATCACCGACTACGCCCAGGGCCAGCTCGGCGATGTCGTCTTCGTCGAGCTGCCTTCGGTCGGCAAGGCGGTCGCCAAGGGTGGCGAGGCTGCTGTGGTCGAGAGCGTCAAGGCCGCGTCGGAGGTCTATGCCCCGGTCTCGGGCGAGGTCGTCGCGGTCAACAGCGAGCTCGAGGCTGCGCCAGGCGCGGTCAACGAGGATCCGGCCGGCAAGGGCTGGTTCGTCAAGCTGAAGCTGACCAACCCTGCCGAGCTCGAGGGCCTGCTCAGCGAGGCCGAATATCAGGACTACGTGAAGACGCTGTGAGCAGCGTTTCATTGCCCCTGACCTGAATGTCCGGTGCCGGGCGCGCGCTGCGCCCGGTCCTGGAATGATCAAGGAAACCCCGATGCGCTATTTGCCCCTCACCGACACCGACCGCGAGGATATGCTCGCGCGCATCGGCGTTCCCGATATCGACGCCCTGTTCAGCGATGTGCCCGTCGGCAAGCTGCTGAAGGCACCGCTCGACCTGCCGCGCGCCAAGGGTGAACTCGAGGTCGAGCGCATCATGGGCCGGATGGCCGCCAGGAATGTCGCAGCCTCCGCGGCTCCGTTCTTCGTGGGGGCCGGCGCCTACAAGCACCATGTTCCGGCGACCGTCGATCACCTGATCCAGCGCTCGGAATTCCTGACCAGCTATACGCCCTATCAGCCTGAGATCGCGCAGGGCACGCTGCAATACCTCTTCGAATTCCAGACCCAGATCGCCGCGCTGACCGGCATGGAGGTCGCCAACGCCTCGATGTATGACGGCTCGACGGCGACGGGCGAGGCCGTATTGATGGCTCACCGCGTCACCAGGCGTCGCAAGGCGGTGCTGTCGGGCGGTCTGCACCCCCATTACACCGATGTGGTGAAGACCCTGTCCGGCATGGCGAGCGACGAGGTCGTGGCGCTGGCGCCCGATGTCGCCGCGAACGAGGACATCCTCGCGCAGATCGACGACCAGACATCCTGCGTCGTCGTCCAGTCTCCGGACGTCTTCGGCAATCTCCGCGACCTGAAGCCGATCGCCGACAAGGCCCATGCCCATGGTGCGCTTCTGATCGCCGTCTTCACCGAGGTCGTGTCGCTCGGCGCGGTCACGTCTCCGGGGGCGATGGACGCCGATATCGTCGTCGGGGAAGGCCAGTCGATCGGCAATGCACTGAACTTCGGCGGCCCCTATGTCGGCCTCTTCGCCGCCAAATCGAAATATCTGCGCCAGATGCCGGGCAGGCTCTGCGGCGAGACCGTCGATGCCGACGGACATCGCGGCTTCGTTCTGACGCTCTCCACCCGCGAGCAGCATATCCGGCGCGACAAGGCGACGTCGAACATCTGCACCAATTCCGGCCTCTGCGTGCTGGCCTTCACCATTCATATGACGCTGCTCGGCGAGGCCGGGCTCTCGCGTCTGGCCGAGCTCAATCACGCCAATGCCGTGAAGCTTGCCGACATGCTGGCCGGAGTGAAGGGTGTGAAGCTGCTCCACGACAGCTTCTTCAACGAGTTCACGCTGAAGCTGTCGAAGCCGGCGGCCGAGGTCGTCGAGGCGCTGGCCGAGAAGGGCGTGCTTGGCGGCGTGCCGGTCTCGCGCCTGCTGCCTGGTGCCGGGCTCGATGATCTGCTGATCGTCGCCAATACCGAGATCAACACGGATGAGGATCGGGCGGCCTTCGTGGCGGCGCTCGCGGAGGTGCTGTGATGCTGAACCGTCAGGGACGTCCCACCCAGGCTGCTTCCTCCGTGGATCACGGCCGCGAGACCTTCACCGGCAATCGCGCGCTGCAGCAGATCGAACCGCTGATCTTCGAGATCGGCCATCATGAGACGACCGGTGTCGATATCGCGAAGCCGGCGCCGTTCAAGAACCGCCTCGGCACGCATGCGCGCAAGGACGGCATCGGCCTGCCGGGTCTGTCCGAGCCGGAGACGATGCGTCACTACGTGCGTCTGAGCCAGAAGAACTACGGCATCGACACCGGGCTCTTTCCGCTCGGTTCCTGCACGATGAAGCACAATGCCCGCCTCAACGAGAAGATGGCGCGGCTGCCGGGCTTCTCGGACGTTCATCCGCTCCAGCCGGTCTCGACCGTGCCGGGCGCGCTTGAGCTGATGCTGGAGCTCGCGCGGTACCTGATGACGCTGACCGGCATGCCGGCCGTGGCGCTCTCGCCCAAGGCCGGCGCCCATGGCGAGGCCTGCGGCATGATGGCGATCAAGGCCGCCATTGCCGCCAAGGGCGAGGGCGAGACACGCAAGGTCGTGCTCGTGCCGGAATCGGCGCATGGCACCAATCCGGCGACCGCGGCTCTGATCGGCTTCGAGGTCAGGTCCGTCCCGGCCCGTCCGGATGGCACGGTGGCGGTCGAGGACGTCAAGGCCCTGCTCGGGCCGGACATTGCCGCGATCATGCTGACCAACCCCAATACCTGTGGCATCTTCGAGCCGCAGATCGTCGAAATCGCGGCTGCGCTGCATGCGGCTGGCGCATATTTCTATTGTGACGGCGCGAACTTCAACGCCATCGTCGGCAAGGCGAAGCCGGGCGACCTCGGCGTCGATGCCATGCATATCAACCTGCACAAGACCTTCTCGACGCCGCATGGCGGCGGCGGCCCGGGCGCCGGTCCGGTCGTGCTGTCGAGCAGGCTGGCTCCCTATGCGCCCGTGCCGTTCATCCATGTCGAGGGTGGTGCGGCGCGGCTCGTGGAGCACGCCAGTGACGCGCCGGCGGGCAATGATCCCTTCGGCCGCATGACCGCCTTCCACGGCCAGATGGGCATGTATGTGCGCGCGCTCGCCTATATGCTGAGCCATGGTGCCGACGGCATGAAGCAGGCCTCCGAGGATGCGGTGCTGAGCGCCAACTACATCCGCGCCGGCCTGTCCGACCTGATGTCGCTGCCTTTCCCCGACCACCCCTCGATGCACGAGGCTCTGTTCGACGATGAATGGCTGAAGGGCACCGGCGTCACCACGCTCGATTTTGCCAAGGCGATGATCGACGAGGGGTATCACCCGATGACGGTGTATTTCCCGCTGGTCGTCCATGGCGCGATGCTGATCGAGCCGACCGAGTCCGAATCGAAGGCCTCTCTCGACCTCTTCATTGCGACGCTGCGCGATCTGGCCATGGCCGCGAAGGGCAATGACAAGGCCCGCTTCACCGCGGCGCCGCACCACGCCCCGATCCGCCGTCTCGACGAGACGCGCGCTGCCCGCCAGCCGATCCTGAAATGGGTGAAGCCGGAGCCGATCGCAGCTGCGGCGGAGTAAGCGGATCCCGCGATAGGGCAGCTATTGAGTGCTGCCCTATCGTCATCTTCCTGCGTGGTCTTAAGCATTCCTTGACCATGTGCGAGGATGATTTCCTTGGTGCGTGTTTTCGCACCTTGGGAACAGTCGATGTATCGCTCTTTTGTCTGGAGCTCCGCCGTTGCCGTTGCCGCGCTCGTCCTGACGGTCGGCATCGCGCGTGCGCAGGAGCCGAGCTACGGCCCCAACACCTATGACCGCACGCTTGAGGCGCTGATCACCCATGAGGAGATCGCGTCGCGCGGCGGCTGGCCCAGGCTCGCCGGCAGTGTCTCCGCCCTGAAGCCGGATTCGCAGGGGCCGGATGTCGTCGCGTTGAAGCAGCGCCTGATGCTGAGCGGAGATCTGCCGCCGACGGCCTTGCCGGGCGATATCTATGACGCTGCGACGATTGCAGCCGTGAAGCGCTTCCAGGTCCGTCACGGCCTGTCCGATCTCGGAACGGTCGGCCGCCTGACGCTCAAGGCGCTGAACGTTCCGGTCGAAGTCCGGCTGAACCAGCTGACCGCGACCCTCGAGCGGCTGAAAAGCAACGGCTTCGTCTTTGCCGAGCGCTATGTCGTCGTGAACATCCCCGGCGCCAGCGTCGAGGCGGTCGAGAACGGCGTGGTCCAGCGCAAGCATCTCGCGGTCGTCGGTCGCCCCGATCGGCCCTCGCCGGTGCTCCAGGCCAATATCACCTCGGTGAACCTCAACCCCTACTGGACCGTGCCGACCTCGATCGTGAAGGCCGACATCATCCCCAAGATGCGCAAGGAGCCCGACTTCATCATGAAGTCGAACATGCGCCTTCTCGGAGCGGAAAATCGGGAGATCGATCCGGCGACCGTGAACTGGGCAAGCCTGACTTCGCCCTATTTCACCGTCCGGCAGGATTTTGGCCCGCTCAACGCGCTTGGCCAGCTCAAGATCGACATGCCGAATACCGAGGCGGTCTACATGCACGACACGCCGAAGAAGACGCTGTTTCGTTCGGATGTCCGCTTCAACTCTTCCGGCTGTGCGCGCATCGAAGGGGTGCGCGACCTCGCGGCCTGGCTGCTCGAAGGTACCGAGTGGACTGAGCCGGCGATCGTGGCCGAGATCGCCAAGGGCGAGCGCAAGGACATCCGGCTGAAGAAGGCGGTGCCCGTGGCCTGGGTCTATCTGACCGGCTGGCAGGGTGCCGATGGGCTGGTCCAGTTCCGCGAGGACATCTATGGGCTGGACACGCCGCAGGGCATCGTCACATCGACGATCCAGGCGCGCAAACCCAAGCCGAAGGTGCAGCCAGTCAAGCTCGAGGCACGTCCGGCGTCGGTTGTTCCGAGCCCGGTTGCGACACCGGCCAGGGGCGCAACGGTGAAGGCGGTCACCGCCGTCAACTGAGGCGTCAGGGCGCCCGCAGGATCGCCATCACCTCGCTGATGGCCCGGGCGCGCGCCGCGCCATCTGTACCGATCGTCACCTTGCCGTCGGGCCGCTGCGAATAGGCCGCGCGGCGCTCCCGGCGCGGCAGGTCCGGATGGTCGAAATCGTGGTAGGCGCCGGCGAAGCCCACGAAACGCGCTCCGCCTTGCCCCGCCAGCGCCTCGCAGGGGGGCGCTGGTGTCCAGTCATCCGCCAGTCCCTGAAGGATCGTCGTCGGCACCCGAGCGCGCCAGCCGCGCTTCAGCAGGACCCTGCAGCCAGGATAGAAGGCGATGATCGCCCGAAATCCTCCGGGGCCCGCGGCCGCGCGATCGGCGGCGACATGGAGCGCGGTCGAGCCGCCATTCGACCAGCCGATCAGATGTATCCCCGGGGGTTTGGCGAAGGGCTGATGAGCGAGCCAGTCGGCGGCGCCGAGGGCATCGCTGGCGCGATTTGCCGGCCGCAGCGCTCGTTCGCGATCATTGCAGAGGGCGACGATCCCGCGCGGGCGAAAGCTGTCGGGCAGGAGCACGATGAAGCCTGCCGCGACCAGCCTGGCGCTCCAGTCGCTCTCGCGTGCGCTGAGCCCTCCGGAGGCCCGCCAGAGGCCGCTGCAGCCGTGCAGGGCGACCACGGCGGGGAAGGGGCCTGGTCCAGCGGGCTTGGCGATCCAGCCGATCAGCACGGTGCCGTCGCGTGACGGGAACGTGACCTGCTCCATCGCGCGGGCCGGCATGGTGCAGGCGAGCGCAGCGATCATGACCAGTGCCAGTCGAGCGATCAGGGTGGGGCCTCCATTTCGGCAGGGTTCGGCTTGAAGCAGGGTGTGAAAACGACGACGCCGCAAACCCGGAGGTTCGCGGCGTCGTATTCCCTGACGGAACTAATCGCTCAGTTCAGCTTGGACTTGATTTCCTTCAGGCCGGTGGCGAACAGGCTTTCGCCGGCCTTGCCACCCATCTGGCTGCGCAGGATGCCTTCGGCGGCCAGCGTAGCGGCCTCGGCGGCGGCAGCGCGGACTTCCGCGGCAGCCTCCATCTCGGCCTGCGCGATCTTGTCTTCGGCGGACTTGGTCCGGCGGGTGACGAAATCGGCGAGCTTCTCCTCAGCCTCGGTGGCAAGGCGGATCGCCTCGTCCTTGGCTGCGGCGATGATTGCCTCGGCTTCGCCTTCGGCAGCCTTGCGCTTCGCCTCGTATTCGGCGAGCAGCTTGGCGGCTTCCTGACGCAGCCGGCGAGCTTCGGAAAGCTCGCGGGCAATCTTCTCACCACGCGAATCGAGCGCGCTCAGAAGCGACTTGTGGACGCCAAAATACCCCAGAATGCCGAGGAAGATGACGAGGGCAACCGCAACCCAGACGGTATCCATGGTTCGGTCTCCTCAGGCGCTCAGGACGGACTTGACCGCGGCAGCGGTCTCGGCGTCGGTCGGGCTCTGACCCGTCAGCTTGCCAACGATCTCGGCGGCTGCGCCGGCAGCGATCGTCTCGACATGCTTCATCGCGGCGGTCTTGCGATCCGCGATCGTCTTCTCGGCGGCTGCGAGCTTGGCGCCGAGTTCCGCTTCGGTCGCGTGACGCTTGGCATCGGTTTCGCGAGCGCTGGCGGTGCGAGCGTCCTGAGCGATGGCCTGGGCGTTGCGGCGGCTTTCGGCGAGCGCCTGCTCATGGTCCTTGGCGACGGCCTCGACCTTGGCGTGGATCTCGGTTGCCTGGTCGAGATCGCGAGCGATCGTCGTGCTGCGTTCGGCAAGAACCTCGCCGACACGCGGCAGGGCGATCCGCGACATGAGCCAGTAGAGCACCCCGAAGCTGATCGCGAGCCAGAAGATCTGACTGGCGAAGAAGGTCGGGTCGAAGGGTGGGAAAGCGCCCTTCGCGAACGCCGTGTCGGCCGAAACCGCCATAACGCTGGCGGCGGCTGATACGACCCCGATGCGCTGTGCGCGGGAAGCGCGAACCTGCATGGAACGCCTCTGAAGGTTGCGTCAACGAATGACGGCTCCGCGGCGCATGATAACGCCTGCGGAGCCGCAGTGAATGCTCGTCAGACGACGAAGAGCAGAACGAGCGCGACGACGAACGCGAAGATGCCGAGACCTTCCGCGAGCGCCGCGCCGATGAAGGCGCGCGGGAACTGGCCGTCGGCGGCCGACGGGTTGCGCAGGGCGCCGGACAGGAAGTTGCCGAAGATGGTGCCGACGCCGATAGCGGCGAGGCCCATGCCGAGGCTGGCGAGACCAGCGCCGATATACTTAGCTGCGACGGGATCCATAGTCTTTCTCCGATGTAAAACAGTTGAGAGTGGTGGAAGGGTGAAGTCTCGCGAGCTCGCCCGGTCAGTGTCCGGGATGGAGAGCGTCGTTGAGATAGACGCAGGTCAATATCGTGAAGACATAGGCCTGCAGAAAAGCGACGAGGAACTCAAGCGCGGTCAGCGCGACGGCCAGGAACAGCGGCAGCGGCGCCAGGGTGGCGTAGATGCCGGCGCCGGTCAGGGCGACGACGAAGCCGCCGAAGACCTTCAGCGCGATGTGGCCGGCCAGCATGTTGCCGAACAGGCGCAGGCTGAGCGAGATCGGCCGGGACATGAAGGAGACGGCTTCGATCAGGACCATGAACGGCAGCAGCCAGCCCGGCACGCCTTCCGGCACGAACAGGCCGAAGAAATGGCTGCCATGCTTCATGATTCCGTAGACCAGCACGACGGTGATCACGAGGAACGCGAAGGCCGCCGTCACGATGATCTGGCTGGTGACGGTGAACGAGCCAGGGATCAGGCCGAGCATGTTCGCAGTCAGCACGAACATGAAGAGCGAGAAGACGAAGGGGAAAAAGCGCATCCCATCCCGGCCCATCACGCCTGTGATGGTGGACGCAACGAACTCGTAGAGCATCTCGGCGAGCGACTGCAGGCGCCCGGGAACCGTCGCCCGCTGGCGCGAGCCATAGATCATGATGGCGGAGATCACCGCGACGGCGACCACCATGAACAGCGATGCGTTGGTGAAGGACAGATCGAGGCCGAACGGCCGCAGGCCCAGGATCGGCTTGATCTCGAATTGGTGGATCGGATCGATTCCGCCGCCAGCCGCCATAAGTCACCCCTAAATTGCCCCGGTTCGGGGCACTGCAAACACATTCAACGTTCCGGTTCGCCGCCCTTCGGTGAGGAAGGGCGCGTTCCGAGCCGATAGGCGGAGCGCAGGCCGGCAATGGTTCCGATCACCAGGAAGGCGATCAGCAGGAACGGCGACGTTCCCAACCACCGGTCGCCGAAATACCCGATCAGGGCACCAGCGATAACGCCGCCAGCCATATCCGTGGCCGCGCGAAAACCTGATGACATTGCGCCCGCAAGCGCTTTGTCGGGACCCGCTTTCTCCGAATCCGCCTTTTCGGCGGCTTCGGCACGCCCGAGGGCAGCCTTGAGCGAGTCCAGCCTTTCCCGCAACTTCGGATCGGAGCCGTTCGGGTCGGATTCAGACATCAGCAACTCCCTCCCGACCGTGTCATGGCCACGACCGCGTCCGAAATTGCCGCGAACCTGTCCGGACCCGCAGGCCGAGCCGTTGTCAGCGCGTTTCCTTTATTGTCCGCTCCGACGACTGTCAAGGCATGGTGATTGGTGTTAACTTATTGAAATTATTTGATATTAGCGCTTTGTGCGGCATTCTTGCCGCATTGCGAACCCGAATGTGGCTTTTTTTCAGACGGCTTCTCGGATTTGTTCCGCGGTTGCGAGGTCGACCGAGACCAGCTGGCTGACCCCTCGCTCGGCCATGGTCACGCCGAACAGCCGCTCCATGCGCGCCATGGTGATGGGGTTGTGGGTGATCAAAATGAAGCGTGTCTCGGTGTTTCGGGCCATATCGTCGAGCAGATCGCAGTAGCGCTCGACATTGGCGTCATCCAGCGGCGCGTCGACCTCGTCGAGCACACAGATCGGCGAGGGGTTGGTCAGGAACACGGCGAAGATCAGGGCGGTCGCGGTCAGGGCCTGTTCGCCTCCGGAGAGCAAGGTCATCACCTGCGGCTTTTTGCCCGGGGGGCGCGCGAAGATTTCCAGCCCCGCCTCGAGAGGATCCTCCGAGTCGACCAGCCGGAGTTCGGCGGTGCCGCCGCCGAACAGGATGCCGAACAGGCGCTGGAAATGTTCGTGCACCACCTCGAACGCGGCCAGCAGCCGTTCGCGGCCTTCGCGGTTCAGCGCGCCGATGGCCTGGCGCAGGCGCCGGATCGCCTCGCTCAGGTCGTCGCGCTCCCCTGTCAGGCCAGCGCGCTTGGTCTGGATGTCGACGAGTTCATCCTCGGCGCGCAGGTTCACGGCGCCGAGGCGCTCGCGTTCAGCTTTCAGGCCCGCGAGACGGCCTTCGATTTCCGCGGGATTCGGCAGCGCATCGCCCGGCTTGATCAGAGTCAGTTCCTGGAGGCCGGCGAGCCCGGTCTCGAGCCCGTCCTCGATCTGCCGCTCCACGTCGGCCAGGCGCTGTCGGGCAGCCTCAAGCCGTGCCTCAGCGGAGGCGCGGACCTCGCGTACACCGGAGAGGGTCTCCAATGCCGCTCTCGCCTGCCGGTCGGCCTCAGCCTGAGCGGTCTCCGCAGCGGCCAAGCTGTCTGCCGCTTCGCGGCGCGCCGTTTCGGCAGCCTCGATCTCGCCGACCAGACGCCGGCGCTCGACGAGAAAGGTATCCGGCGCTTCGAGCAGCGCCTTGCGCTCGATCTCCGCAGTCGCGATGCGCCGTTTCGTCTCGTCTGCGGTCTGGGCACTTGTTCTGGCTCGCTCCTGCCAGGCCCTGATATCGCCGGAGATTGTGGCGCGGCGACGCTCGCGAAGTTCCGCCTCTCGCGCCAGGGTCTGGACGCGGGCACGCGCATCCGAAGCGGCTGCGCGCTGTTCCCCGAGGATGGCGCGCGCCTTCAGGAGGGCGCTCTCGAGCTCGGTCGCCGGGGCCAGCGCGGCCAGAGCCTCTTCGGCTGCCGAAGCCTGGGTCGCTGCCTCCGTGATGGCGTGCCCCAGGCGGGCGACGGCTTCATTGAGAGCAGAGCGGCGAGCGGCTGTTTCGCTGGCCTTGCGCTCCGCACTTGCGAGCCGCTCCCGAGTCTGATCCAGCTCGCGCCGCACCAGCCGCACGGCCTCGATGGCGGCCGCTTCAGCCTGTGCAGAGGCGCGAACCGCCTGGCTGGCCGCGTCGAAGTCCTGTCGCGCAAGCTCCGCAGCCCTGCGCGCCGTCTCCGCCTCGCGTTCGAGGTCGCCAAGGCGGTTCTTTTCGGCAAGGCGGCGGGCTGCGGCCGAGGGGGCTTCCGCGGCGCTGGTGAAGCCGTCCCAGCGCCAGATGTCTCCTTCGCGCGAGACCAGGCGCTGGCCGGGCCGCAACGAGGCGCGAAGCCGGGGGCCCTCTTCGCGCGGGACGATGCCGACCTGAGCCAGGCGCCGCGCCAGCGCCTGCGGCCCGCGCACATGCCGGGCCAGTGCCTCGGCGCCATCGGGAAGGGCAGGGTCGCCCGCGGTCTTGCCCATATCGCGCCAATGAGCTGGTGCAGATGTGTCGGAGGCGGCATCGAGATCATCGCCAAGCGCTGCACCAAGCGCGGTTTCGAACCCCTTCGTGACACTTATCGCTTCGAGGATCGCCGGCCAGCGATCGCCGGCTGCCGGTGCCAGCAGTTTCTGCAGCGTACGGATTTCCGTGTCGAGCCGCTGAGCCACGCGATCGGCCTCGGCCAGCGGCGTGCGCAGTCGGGTTTCCTCCTCACGGGCAGCGCCAAGAGCCGCTCTTGCGCTGGCTGCAGCGGCATCCGCCTCCCGCATGGCTTCCTCGGCCCGCGCGCGCGTGTCCTTCAATCTGTCGAGTTGGGCAGCGGCATCTCCTGCGTCGAGCGCGGCGAGGTCGCGATGCAACCTGTCCCGCTCCGCGACATTCCTGGCCTCGCGGCTCCGGGCGTCACGGAGCGTCCGCTCCAAGGCATCGCGGCGGGCTGCGAATTCGGACAATCTTGCCTGTGCCGTGGAATGCTCGCCCTCTGCCTGAAGCAGGATCGCTTCAGCCTCGGCCAGGGAAGCTGAAGCAGTCTCTCCGACGGTCGTGGCCACGCTGGCTTCGCTGGCAAGCGTCTCATCTTCCCCAGTCAGCCGCGCGAGGCTTTCAGCGGCATCGTCGGCGACGCGGTCCTGGCGCGTGAGATCGCTCTGCAGTTCGGTCAGGCGCTTGCCAAGTTCCTCTGCGCGTTGCTTGGCGCGTCTGTTCGCGGCCTCGAGTTCATCGAGGCCGCGCTTCAGCCTGACCAATGCCGCGGCCGCGGCGGCCTCGGCTTCGCGTAGCGCAGGCAGCGCATGCGCCGCCACAGCCTGATGACGCGCCGCTTCTGCCTGGATGCCTGTCTGTTCGGCAACGCCACGGACAGCGGCTTCCAGGGACTGCTCCGCAGCGGCCGCGTGTTCGCGCGCGTCGCGATGGGCAATCAGGGCCAGCGTGGCCTCGGCGCGGCGGATGTCGGCGGCAAGGCTGCGATAGCGCCCGGCCTGCCGCGCCTGGCGCTGCAAGGCATCGACCTGCGTGCCGATCTCGCCAAGCACGTCCTCCAGCCGCGTCAGATTCTCCTCCGCGCCCCTGAGCCGGAGCTCGGCCTCGTGCCGGCGGCTGTACAGGCCCGCGATGCCGGCCGCGTCTTCAAGGATGCGGCGACGGGATTGCGGCTTGGCGGCGATCAGCTCGCTGATCTGCCCCTGCCGCACCAGGGCCGGCGAGCGGGCACCGGTCGCCGCATCGGCAAAGAGCAGTTGCACGTCGCGAGCGCGCACCTCCTTGCCATTGACACGATAGGTCGAGCCTTCCTCGCGCTCGATCCGGCGGGTCACTTCGAGGACATCGGTATCGTTGAAGGCCGCGGGAGCCTTGCGGTCGCTATTGTCGAGGGTGAGCGCGACTTCGGCCATGTTGCGGCCGGGGCGTTCGGAGGAGCCCGCGAAGATGACGTCGTCCATGCCGGACGCGCGCATGTTCTTGAACGAACTCTCGCCCATCACCCAGCGCAGGGCTTCGACGAGATTGGACTTGCCGCAGCCATTGGGGCCAACGATTCCCGTCAGGCCTGGCTCGATCAGGAACTCGGACGGCTCGACGAAGGTCTTGAAACCGGTCAGCTTGAGGCGCGTCAGATGCATCGACGCGCCTCATCGTCCAGGGTGGCAGGATGGCGCGTGGGCTTAGCCGGCCAGCAGCGGCTCGAGGATCTTGTCGAATTCCGCGATCGAAAGCGCACCTGCACGCTTTTGCCCGTTGATGAAGAAGGTCGGCGTCGAGTCGACGCCAGCCTTGGCCCCGCGATCCTTCACTTGCGTGACGGCGTCATAGATATCCTGCCGTTTCAAGCAGGCCTCGAAAGATTCCTGTGTGAAACCGGCCTGCTTCACCATCGCGGCCAGCGCATCGACCGGCTTCTCGGTGAAAGCCCAGTTGCGCTGCTGATCGAACAGCAGATCCGACATCGGGTAGTACTTGTCGTTGCCGTTGCAGCGCGCCAGCATGAAGCCCGCTGTCGCCAGCGGGTCGAGCGGGAATTCGCGCAGCGTGAAGCGCGCCTTGCCGGTGTCGATGTATTTCGCCTTCAGCGCCGGCCAGGTATCGCGGTGGAAGCTCGCGCAATGGCTGCAGGTCAGCGAGGCGTATTCGATGATGGTCACCTTGGCGTCGGGCTTGCCGAGCCAGACATCGCCCAGCGGGCCGGCGACAGCGAGGTCGGCAGTCGAGGATTGCGCCCGGGCCGGAGCGGAACCCAGCATCGCGGCGGCTGCGATCCCGGCCGCGCCGGTCAGAAGCTGTCGCCTGTTCGTCATCGTGCAATATCCTAAGGGGCCAAATCGGTGTCGGGACCATAGTGGCCAACACGAATGTGGCAAGATCGGTTCGCGGGGAATGACGGCTTCCTCACGAAGCCGTGTCATCTCGTGGTGGCGGATTTCTGAGCGATGCCCAGGCCGAGCCGTTCCAGCGCCGCCCGGAGACCCGGGTCTTCGATATGGGCGACCTGCTGGGCGATCCGCCCGACGAGGGCGGGGTCGGGCGGCGGAGGCACCGGCTTCTGCTGGGGGGCTTCGACCGGACCCTGTTTCAGCACGAGCTTGCCGACGGCACGCCAGCCGAGATGGGTGTTGACCCGCTCCAGGACCACGGGCCCGAGTTGTTGCATGTCGAGCGCGAAGGCACCCTCGACGCGCACGACGAGTGTTGCTGGTTCCGATGTCTCGCCCGGCGCCGGGCGCCGGCGCGGCCAGTCGATCTTGAGCGGCCGCGATCGTGCCGCCAGCCGCTCGCCGACGATCTCCGGCCAGAGCGAGACGATGGCGCGCCCGGCAAAACCCTGGGCGGCGAGCGCAGGGGCAAGGCAATCATCGATCAGGTCGGCGAGGGGTTTGGCAGCCATGCTCTATTCTGGGGCCGGCGCAACCGCGCGACAAGGGCCGAAGCTCTATCAGCTGTTTCGGTGACGTCGCCACCTTTCGGCACTGATCTCCCAGATTTCCGAAAGATGCCGGCCGCTGACATAGTCGCGCATCTCGGACCGGATGACGTGCATGCCCGCGCTCTCGGAGATGCGGCGGGACGCAATATTGTCGGCGGCCTTCGGCACACGGAGCACCGAACGCCCGAGGACATCGAACCAGAAATCGGTGACGGCGGCGGCCGCTTCGCTCATCAGCCCTTGTCCCTGCCAGGGCAGGCCGAGCCAGAAGCCGCGGTTCTCGTCCTCGCCCTCCCTCAGCGAGATCAGGCCGACGAGTTGGCCGGGCTCGGTCTTCAGCCGCAGGCTCCAGTGCCATTCAGTGCCCTCAGCCATTCCTGGCAGGGCAAGTTCGTGCAGATAGGTGAGCGCGCCGTCGGGCGGGTAGGGCCAGGGCACCCGCTTGGTCAGATAGCGCACGATCTCCCAATGCGGAAACAGCGCCTGGATCGCTGCTGCGTCATCGAGCGCCAGTGGCTTGAGGAAGAGGCAGCGCGTTTCGAGGGCGGGGACGGCGTTTGCTTGGGCCACGTTTCCTAACTTTCGCGCGTTGCGGAGCTTGCGGTTGGGAGGCGCCACGCTAAACCGGGCTCATGAACCTCGCAACGCGACCGCCTGTGCCAAGGGCCACTGATCTCCTGGTCTGGTACGATCGCCACCGCCGTGTCCTGCCTTGGCGCGCCTTGGCCGGCGAGCCTGCAGACCCCTATCGCGTCTGGGTCTCGGAGATCATGCTGCAGCAGACGACGATTGCGGCAGTGAAGCCCTATTTCGAACGGTTCATGGCCCGGTTCCCGACAGTTGGGTCCCTTGCCGACGCGCCGAGCGAGGAGGTCATGCAGGCCTGGGCTGGCCTCGGCTACTACTCGCGGGCGCGCAATCTGCACGCTTGCGCCAAGGCGGTCTCGACGCTTCACGGCGGTCGCTTTCCCGATACGGAAGCGGACCTGCGCGAACTGCCGGGCATCGGCACTTATACGGCAGGCGCCGTCGCAGCGATTGCCTTCAACCGGCCTGCGGTTGCGGTCGACGGCAATGTCGAGCGCGTCATGACCCGTCTCTTTGCAATCGAGGAGGCTTTGCTGGGCGCCAAGCCCTTGATCAGGGAGCGCACCCTGGCCCTGCTGCCTCCGGAGCGTCCCGGCGACTATGCGCAGGCACTGATGGATCTCGGCGCCACGATCTGTACGCCGCGCTCGCCAGCCTGCGGGATTTGTCCGTGGCAAGCGCCGTGCGTCTCACGGGCGGCGGGGACACAGGAGACCTTTCCGCGGAAGGTGGCGAAGAAGACTGGGGCAACCCGCTATGGGGCTGCTTTCGTGCTGCTACGCGAGGACGGCGCGGTTCTGCTGCGGACTCGTCCGGCCAAGGGACTGCTTGGAGGCATGGCCGAGGTGCCGACCAGCCAGTGGAGCGCGGATTACCGCCTCGCTGAGGCCTTGCAGGATGCTCCGCTTCCGGCGCAGTGGCGCAGGCTGGCGATGCCCGTTCGCCATGTCTTCACGCATTTTCCGCTGGAGCTCACGGTCCTTGTCGCGCATGCCCCGAGGGCGACGCCAGCGCCGCAAGGCTCCCGCTTCACTCCGCTGGTGCGGCTCCGTGACGAGCCGTTCCCGGCGGTCTTCCTGAAGGCGCTCGAGACCGGGCTCGAGGCGCTCAGGCCGCTGCCATCTGCGCCCTGATCTCGCCGCGCAGTGAATCGAGCAGTGTCAGCCCCTCGGGGCGCTCGACATGCCAGAAGGTCCAGCCATTGCACGCTGGTAACCCCTGCGCGAGCGCTCCGACCTTGTGGATCGAGCCGACAGCGGGGCCAAGCAACAGCGTGCCGTCGGCTCGGATCGTCGCCTTGTGGCGGCGTTTCTCGTCGACAACACTCTCACCGGCCTTGACCAGTCCGGCCTCGACCAGGCTGAGGAAGGGCACGCGCGGCTCGCTGCGCTTTGAAGGCGCGGTCGAGAACGATTCGGGCGGCAAGGGCTGGACAGCGGCGATGCGCTTGCGCGCCGCCTCTGCATAGACCGGATCGCGCTCGAGACCGATGAAGCGCCGACCGAGAGCCTTTGCGACCGCTCCCGTGGTGCCGGTGCCGAAGAACGGGTCGAGGATCACGTCGCCGGGGTTGCTGGCGGAGAGCATGACGCGGGCCAGCAGGGCCTCAGGCTTTTGAGTCGGATGCACCTTGGCACCCGACGCGTCCTTCAGGCGTTCCTCGCCGGTGCAGAGCGGCAGATACCAGTCCGAGCGCATCTGCAGGTCGTCATTGCCGCCCTTCAATGCCTCGTAATGGAACGTGTATTTCGAGCTCTCGCCGCGCGCCGCCCAGATTAGTGTTTCATGCGCGTTGGTGAAGCGCCGGCCACGGAAGTTCGGCATCGGGTTGGCCTTGCGCCAGACGATGTCGTTCAGCATCCAGAAGCCGAGATCCTGCAGGATCGCGCCAACGCGGAAAATGTTGTGATAGGAGCCGATCACCCACATTGCGCCGTCTGGCTTCAGCACCCGCCGGCAGGCCGTCAGCCAGGCTCGCGTGAAGGCATCATACTCGGCAAAGGAGGCGAACTTGTCCCAGTCGTCGTCGACGGCGTCGACGAGGCTGTCGTCAGGCCGGCGGAGATCACCGCCCAGCTGAAGATTGTAGGGTGGATCCGCGAAGACGAGGTCGACGCTTGCCGGAGGCAGGCGGTCGAGCGCGGCGATGCAGTCGCCGACGACGACCTGATCGAGCGGAAGATCAAATGAAAGGCTCGAAGCCTTCATCCGAGACTGCAGCGCAGGCCGTCCGGTACGCGAAACCTGAATCCGGACGGCGGCGCTGGCAGTCCCGGTACGCGAGGTACCCATGACGCCGAAACCATTACGCAACTTCAACAGTCGCGATCTTGGGGGAGTCAGGGTAAAAGCCGGGTTTCCGGGTTGAAAAAAATGCGTCTCGTTTTGGGGCTGCAGTTTTTGCCTAGTGCATTGGCAAACCAACTGAATCCGGATCGGGAGTTAAGAAACGGCTAACGTCTCGCGAGCGGCATGCAACCGCTCAGCGCCGCCAGACGCCCTTGATCGGCGCGAAGGAAAAACGGTGCTCCGGGCAGGGGCCGTGGGTCTGTATCGCGGCGCGATGTGCGGCCGTGCCATAGCCGGCATGCCCGGCAAAACCATAGGCCGGATAATGCGTCGCCAGGCGCGCCATCATCCGGTCGCGCGTCACCTTTGCGATGATCGACGCGGCCGCAATTGAGGCCACGCTGCCGTCGCCCTTGATGATCGCATCACAGGAGCAGCCGAGAGTCGGAGGGTCGTTGCCATCGACCAGCACATGCCGCGGCTGGACTGGCAGGCCGGCAACCGCGCGCTTCATGGCGAGCAGCGTCGCCTGCCTGATGTTGAGCGCGTCGATCTCCTGCGCTGTGACGCTGCCGATGCCGATCCCGAGCGCGGCTTTGGCGATCTCCCCGAACAGCGCTTCGCGCCTTGCGGCGCTGAGTTCCTTCGAATCAGCGAGGCCAGCCGGAATCAGGCGGGGGTCGAGAATGACGGCAGCCGCCACCACCGGCCCGGCCAGCGGCCCGCGCCCGACCTCGTCGACGCCGGCCAGCGGCCAGTATCCTTGCTCAATTGCGTGCGCCTCGCGGCTGAAATCGGCGGCCATGCCCGGTCCAGGAAAGAAATCGTTGCCGGGGCTTATGCCGGAAGGCCGTCGTCTAGAACAGGCTGAGCTGCGCCTTTTCCTTCTCGGGCTTCAGGAAGAGGTCGGTGCGCAGCCGCAGCCGCGTCGCGTTGAAGCCGAGGCGTTCGGCCGCCATTTCGAAGCGCCGCCCGATCATCCAGGCATAGGGACCGGAACCGACCTGACGCTGGCCCCAGGCCGAGTCATAATCCTTGCCGCCGCGTGTCGAGCGGATCAGCGAAACGACATGGCGCAGCTTGTCAGGATGGTGGGTCAGGAGCCAGTCCTGGACGAGATCCTTCACCTCCAGCGGCAGGCGCAGCAGTACGTAACCGGCCTCGCGCGCCCCGGCAGCCTTGGCGGCGTCGAGGATGCGCTCGATTTCCTGCTCGTTGATCGCGGGGATGATCGGCGCGACCAGCACGGTCACCGGAATGCCGGCATCCGACAACCGCTTGATCGTCTCCAGCCGCTTCGCCGGCGCGGCGGCGCGCGGCTCCATGCCGCGCGCAATCTTGGGATCGAGCGTCGTCACGGAGATCGCGACTTTGACGAGACCCTGCGCTGCCATCGGCGCCAGGATGTCGATGTCGCGCTGGACCAGTGCCGATTTCGTGACGATTCCGACCGGGTGGCGGAAGCGCGCCAGCACCTCCAGGATCGAGCGCATGATCCGAAGCTTCTTCTCTATCGGCTGATAGGCGTCGGTATTGGTGCCGATCGCGATGGTGCGCGGCTGGTAGGATGGTGCCGACAATTCCTTCTCGAGCAGCAGCGCGGCGTCGGGCTTCGCGGTCAGCTTGCTTTCGAAATCGAGCCCGGGTGAAAGCCCGAGATAGGCATGGCTCGGCCGCGCGAAACAGTAGACGCAGCCATGCTCGCAGCCGCGATAGGGGTTGATCGAGCGATCGAACGAGATATCCGGCGAATCGTTCCTCGTGATGATCGTGCGCGCCTTCTCGATCGCGACTTCGGTCTTGAAGGCGGGCAGTTCGCCGAGAGAGCCCCAGCCATCATCTTCGGCGACACGCTGTTCGGTCTCGAAGCGTCCGCCTGGATTGATCGTTGCACCGCGTCCGCGCCGCCGTTCCGGATCGATGCGGTGGCCGGCATAGGCGAGCGGTTCCACGGGGGCGACGCGCGCGGATGCCGACAGCGTTTCGCCGTCATGCCGCCTGAGCGGTTGGGCTGCGAGCGGTCGCGAGCTGGGTCTGGCTTGCTGCATGGCGCTGAGCCGTTCCTGAGAGGGCCGTAAGAATCGGCGGTTCCGTGACTATCAATGTGAACATATAGAGAACAAAACGCAAGTGGCGGGATTGCGGCATGTTGCGCTGCGTCATAATCAATTGGCCATGCTTACAGCCGTCATCAGGGCCGACGGACCGGCCAGTGCTCTCGCCGCGACCTTTTCCGTGCTGATCCCGGCCGTTGCCGAAGGCTTCCTCGGCCATGCGGTGGTGGTCGATGCGGAGGGTGAGGGGGACGTGGAGCGCCTCGCCGACGTGACGGGCGCGACCTATGTCAGGGCGGCGGCACCTGAAAGCTGGCATGCCGGCGCCGCACAGGCGCGAGGCGATTGGCTGCTTCTGTTGAGCGCCGGGGACATTCTGCAGTCGAACTGGATTCAGGTGACGGAGCGCCATCTGCTGCTTGCGCCCGACAGGCCGGCATTGCTGCCGTTGAGCGGGATTGCTGCGTCGCTCAAGGAGCGCGCCGCGCTGTCATTCGGCCCGCGTCGGCTGCGGGCCGGCCTTGTGGTGCCGAAGCGACTGGTTCTGGCTGGGCGGCTGAATGCCGCGCCGCGACGTCTCTCGGTGCGCCGGGAGCGCGCCGTATCCTGAGGCTTTAGGGATCGGCCCTAAAAGGCGGATTGCGGTTTTCGGGCCGATGCAACCCTGGAAGGTCAGATCGGACCGGATTCGATATCGGGCCCGATGATCTAAAGCTGGTTCGTCCGGAAGGTATCGCAGCTTTGCAGCGAGCCGGACTTGAAGCCCGTCGTGAACCAGCGGGTGCGCTGCGCCGACGAACCGTGGGTGAAGGAATCGGGGACGGCCACGCCTTGCGAGGCTTGCTGCAGCCGGTCGTCACCGATTGCGGCTGCCGTCCGCATCGCCTCGTCGACATCGCCCTGGTCGATTCGGCCCATCGCCTGGACATTATGTGCCCAGACGCCGGCGAAGCAGTCGGCCTGCAGTTCGACCCGCACAGACAGCGCATTCGATTCGCGCTCCGAGATGCGCTGTCGCAGCTGATTCACCTTGGGCAGGATGCCGAGCAGGTTCTGGATGTGATGGCCGACCTCATGCCCGATCACATAGGCATAGGCGAAGTCACCACCACCGCCGAGCTTGCGCTGCATCTCCTGGAAGAAGGAGAGGTCGAGATAGACCTTCTTGTCTTCGGGGCAATAGAACGGCCCCATCGCTGCCTGCGCCGTGCCGCAACCTGAGCGATCGATGCGCGAGAACAGCACGAGCTTCGGCGGTTCGTAGCGGCGGTTCGCCTGCTGCGGCAGGATCTTGGTCCAGATATCCTCGTTCTGCGCCAGCACGGCCGAAACGAAGCGGCCCATCTCGTCCTGTGGCGGGCCCGAGGCTGGGCGGCTCTCCTGGGTCGGGGCGCTGCGTCCGACCCCGAGCATTTCGGCTCCGCCGATCAGAATGCGCGGATCGATCCCGAGCGCCCAGCCGACAAGACCGAGTACGACCATGGTTCCGATGCCGACACCGCCGCGCCCGCCAGGGAGCCCCGCGAAGCCGCCGCCGCCATTGCGCCTGTCCTCGAGATTCTCGGACTGGCGATAATCTTCCCAACGCATGGCGGAGTCCCCGTCTAGTCCCGAGCAATCTCGTGGAGAGAGGCCCGGAACTCAAGCTGTTCGTCAACCGGCTCGTGCGCAGGTGGTTCCCATTACCTCAATGATAGCCGCTGTCGGCCCTCACCTTGCCGCGGAAGGTCCAGTAGACGAACGCCGTGTAGAACAGGATCATCGGCAGCAGGAAGCAGACGCCGATCAGGACGAAGATGTGGGACGATGGCGCTGCGGCCACATCCCAGATCGTCAGGCTCGGGGGCACCAGGTAGGGATAGTTCGAGATCGCGAGCCCCAGGAAGCAGAGCAGGAAGATCGCGATGGTGAAGGCAAAGGGCGTGAATTCGTGCTGCCCGTGCAGCCGCTTCCAGACCATGTAGCCGCTGAACGCCGTCAGGACCGGGAATGGCCAGAGCAGCAGCAGGTTGGAGGGCGTGAACCAGCGTTCGGCGATGCGCGGGTGTGCGTAGGGCGTCCATAGCGAGACGATCACCGCGAAGGCCATCAGCCCGAGCAGCAGCCATTTCGCCTGATGCCGAGCCCTGTCCGCGACGGCACCTTCCGTCTTGAAGACGAGCCAGGTCGCGCCGAGCAGCGCATAGCCGACGACGACCCCGACCCCGCACATCACCGAGAACGGCGTCAGCCAGTCGAACGGGCCGCCGGCAAACTCGCGGTTGTTCACGGTGATGCCCTGGATCAGCCCGCCGAGCACGAGGCCCTGGGCGAAGGCCGCCAGGGTCGAGCCGAGCCAGAAGGCGATGTCCCATTTTTTGTGATGCGGCTTGGCGACCCAGCGAAATTCGAAGGCGACCCCGCGGAAGATCAGCGCCAGCAGCATCAGGATGATCGGTGTGTAGAAGGCCGGCATGATGATGGCGTAGGCGGTCGGAAAGGCGACCCAGAGGCCGCCGCCGCCGAGCACGAGCCAGGTTTCGTTACCATCCCAGAAGGGTGCGACCGAGTTCATCATCTGGTCGCGTTCGCCCTCGTCCCTGGTGGTCGGGAAGAGGATCGCGATGCCGAGGTCGAAACCGTCAAGCACGACATAGAGCATCACGGCCGTGCCGATCAGGACGGCCCAGATGACGGGGAGATACCATTCCATCTCAGCTCTCCCCTCAATTCGCCGGCTGGATCTTGTCGTCGCCGGGATGCCCGTCGCCGAACAGCACGGAGGCGTCGTCCTGCGTCGCCTTGAGTGTCCGCTTCGAAGGTTGCTCCGGCGGGTCCGTGGCGAGGAGAGCGTCGGGCCCCTTGTCGATCAACCGGTTCATCAGCAGGATTCCGGCGGCAAAGACCACGGAATAGACGCAAACGAAGAGCGCGAGCGAGATTGCGACCTGCATCGCCGTCACAGGCGAGACGGAGTCTGCCGAACGCAGCACGCCCGTTGCGAGCCAGGGCTGGCGCCCGACCTCCGTCACGAACCAGCCGGCCAGAATGGCGACGAATCCGAGGGGCCAGGTGTATTGCGCCAGCCAGAGCCAGCGTCGTGCCTCGAACACCTTGCCGCGTGACCAGAAATAGGCGCCGAGCCAGCCGAAACCGATCATCAGGAAGCCGATGCCGACCATCAGGCGGAAGGCGAAGAAGGGAATCTTGACGGGCGGCCGGTCCTGCGGTGCGAAATCGTTGAGGCCGGGAAAGAGGGCGCTCATGCTGCCATGGGTCACGAGACTGGCGAGGCCGGGAATCGCGATTTCGTAACGGTTGATGCCGGCTTGCTCGTCGGGCCAGGCGAAGAGAACCAGGGCGCCGGGCTTGGACGAATCCCAATGCGCTTCGATCGCGGCGAGCTTCGCCGGCTGGTATTTCGCCGTGTTCTCGCCGTGCTGATGGCCGATGACGGCCTGGATCGGCGCCGTCAGGGCGATCATCAGGATCGCCATCCGCACCATCGTCCTGGCAGGCTCGATGCTCGTCCCGGCCAGGAGATGGCGCGCTCCCGTCGCCAGCACCACGAAGGCGGTGGTCAGATAGGCCGCCGTCATCATGTGCATGAAGCGCAACGGGAAGGTCGGATTGAAGATGATCTGCAGCCAGTCGACCGGGTAGGCGATGCCGTCGCGCATCTCGTGGCCGGTCGGATATTGCATCCAGCTATTGGCCGAAAGGATCCAGAACCCCGACAACGCCGTTCCGCCGGCGACGATCACCGCGGACAGGAAATGCAGCCAGGGCGGAACACGCTTCCAGCCGAACAGCATGACCCCGAGGAAGGAGGCTTCGAGGAAGAAGGCGCTCAGCACCTCATAGCCGATCAGCGGACCGATGACGTTGCCGACCACCGTCGAGAACCGGCTCCAGTTCGTGCCGAACTGGTAGGACAGCACGATGCCCGAGACCACGCCCATCGCAAAGGAGACCGCGAAGATCTTGGTCCAGAACCGGGCAAGCAGATGGAATTTGTCGTCGCCGGTCTTCAGCCAGAGGCCGAGCAATGTCGCGATATAGGCTGAGAGCCCGATCGTGAAGGCGGGGAAGACGATGTGAAAGGAAACCGTGAAAGCAAACTGAATGCGCGAAAGCAGAAATGCGTCGATTTCCATCGCGAGGCTCCGGCCGGCACGCCGCATGAGCGGCTTGAAACGACTCTGCCCGCACAACATCGTCGCTGCGGGGCAACTTAGTCAAATCCGAAACTGTGCGAGGGGCCGGAATGTCGCAGAGGCAGGGGCGCGTTGTCGCAGGCGAATACTCTAGATGGCTGCGTCGAGCGCTGTCCTGAGCGCCCGCATGTCACGCCAGGCGAGGCGCTTCTGCAAGGGCTGGCGCAGCAGATAGGCGGGGTGAAGCGTGGCAAGGGCGCGGATGCGCCGGGTGCCCATATCATACTCGGTCCATTTGCCGCGCGAGGCGAGGATACCGGTGAAACCGAGCAGGCCCTGGGCAGAGGGGCCGCCGATGCAGACGAGGATGTCGGGATTGGCGAGTTCGATCTGCCGCTGAATGAAAGGCAGGCAGATCGCGACCTCCTGCGGGGTCGGCGTGCGGTTGCCGGGCGGACGCCAGGGCAGAAGATTGGCGATGTAGACATGGTCCTGCCGGTTGAGGCCGATGGCCGCCAGCATCCGGTCGAGCAACTGGCCGGAGCGGCCGACGAAGGGCAGGCCGAGCCTGTCCTCATCCGCGCCGGGTGCCTCGCCGACGAACATCACGCGCCCCTCGGGATTGCCGTCGGCAAAGACCAGATTCTTCGCCGTGGCCTTGAGTGCGCAACCCTCGAAGCTGGCCAGCGCCGCCTTCAATTCGTCGAGCGTCTTGGCCTGCCCGGCCAGCAGGCGCGCACTCTGCATGGCTTCGTCAGGCGCCGTTGCGTCGGCCGCGATGACACGCGCAGCAGGAACCGCACGCAGAGGATTGCGGCGGGCTGCAGCCTGTGTGGCGGCGGCTTCGGCGAGCTTTGCGGATTCGGCGAAGTGGTCATGCGGCGTCTCGTCGAGCATCTCGGTGACGCCCATCTCGGCGTACCAGGCAATGAGTTCGACGGGATCGTGGCCAGCAGGGATCATCCCGGCGTCCTAGCACGGACCGGCGCGGCTTCGCGACACCTGTCGGGCGGCTGTTCGGCTCAACGTGCTCGTTGGAGCCGTCGATCGCGGTTGCAAATTGGAACGTGGGCTCGGATAGAGGGGTTCCAATCTGGTTTCGGTTTGGCTTGAGCCAGAGGGCATGATCGTTCATATATAAACTATCGCTGTCGAGGCGAAAGTTGCTGGCGGAGGGCAGAATGGAACTCGAGGAAGCGCAAAGCACCCCGCGCGAAAGCATGGACTATGACGTCGTCATCGTCGGCGCAGGTCCTGCTGGTCTTGCAGCCGCCATCCGCCTCAAGCAGCTCGACGAGGCCATCTCGGTGGTCGTGGTCGAGAAGGGGGCCGAGGTCGGCGCCCATATCCTCTCGGGCGCGGTGATCGATCCGATCGGTCTCGACGCGCTTTTGCCTGACTGGCGCCAGGACGAGGCACGCCCGCTGACGACGGAAGTCAGCGAGGACATCTTCTATTTCCTGACCGAGCCGAACGGAATCCGGCTGCCGAATTTCGGCATGCCGAAGCTGATGAACAATCATGGCAATTTCGTCGGCTCGCTCGGGCTGGTGACGCGCTATCTGGCGACCCGCGCCGAGGCGCTGGGCGTCGAGATCTATCCGGGCTTCGCCGCCGCCGAGCTTCTCTTCGACGATAAGGGCGCCGTCACCGGCGTCGCCACGGGCGACATGGGGATCGCCAAGGATGGCACGGTCTCCGAACGCTTCACCCGAGGTATGGAATTGCGCGGTCGCTACACGCTGCTCGGCGAGGGGGCGCGCGGCTCGCTGTCCAAGATCGCGATCCAGCGCTTTGGCCTCGACAAGGACCGTGAGCCCCAGAAATACGGTATCGGCCTCAAGGAGATCTGGCAGGTCAAGCCGGAGAAGTTCCACAAGGGCCGGGTGCAGCATTCCTTCGGCTGGCCGCTCGACGGCAAGACCGGTGGTGGCTCGTTCCTCTATCATTTCGACGACAATCTCGTCACCGTCGGCTTCGTCGTGCATCTCAACTACGAGAACCCGACGCTCTCGCCCTTCGACGAGTTCCAGCGCTTCAAGACGCACCCGATGATTCGGGATGTCTTCGAGGGCGGCAAGCGACTGTCCTATGGCGCGCGCGCCATTACCGAAGGCGGCTGGCAGTCGGTTCCGAAGCTGAGCTTCCCGGGCGGGGCGTTGGTCGGTTGCGCGGCTGGCTTCGTCAATGTGCCCCGCATCAAGGGCAGCCACAACGCGATCCTGTCCGGCATGCTGGCCGCCGAGCATCTCGTGCCGGCTCTGGCGGCGGGACGCGCGCATGATGAAGTCAGTGAGATCGAAACCAGTTGGCGCTCATCTCCGATCGGTCGCGACCTCAAGCCGGTCCGCAACGTCAAGCCGCTCTGGTCGAAATTCGGGACGATCGGCGGTGTTCTGCTCGGCGGCATCGACATGTGGCTGAACCAGCTCTTCGGCTGGTCGCCTTTCGGCACGCTCAAGCATGGCAAGGCGGATTACGCGACTCTGAAGCCGCTGAGCGAAGTGACGCCGATCACTTATCCCAAGCCGGACGGCAAGCTCTCCTTCGACAAGCTGTCGTCGGTGTTCCTGTCCTCGACCAATCACGAGGAAGACCAGCCGGCGCATCTGAAGCTGACCGACCCGTCTATCCCGGTCGCGAAGAACCTGCCGCTCTATGGCGAACCCGCCCGGCTTTACTGCCCGGCTGGCGTCTACGAGATCGTCTACACGGATAACGAGACGAAGAGCGATCCGCGTTTCGTCATCAACGCGCAGAACTGCGTGCACTGCAAGACATGCGACATCAAGGATCCCTCCCAGAACATCACCTGGGTGGTGCCTGAGGGCGGCGGCGGCCCGGGTTACTCGAACATGTGATGAGGAGGCGACAGCGACCGGTGCGATAAGGAGGCCGCGCCCCTGCCAAGGCGGCGGCCATTCCTGCCGAGATGGTCGCTTGGCCCCTGCGAGGCGCGCTCGATGACGGCGGCGACTGAGCGAACGATCGCCTCTCTGGGATGATCCCCCGCGAATCGCCGCCACAGATCCGATCAATGCAGCAGCAATGGTGACGGCGTGCCGATTCGCAGCGTGGAGCTCCTGCATTTGTGCGCTGCATGACGTGATGGGAGTGGCTGTTGCATCCTTGCTACGGAGGCGATCTGCCGCCGGCTTTGCGGCTTGCCGGGGCGCCCGGAAACGGCCATCTTGCGCGCCTATGCGAAGCGGTCACGGTCGCGCTGAATGGACCCAGCCCCTGTGCCACACGAGGCAGCGGACCGAGGGAGAATAGCAGTCGTGACGTTTCGAATGAACGGCCGAGGGGCCGGCGCGACATTGGCCTTGGCCTTGTTTGTCGCGCTTCATGCCGGGGCCGCTGCGCAGGCCACCACACAAGCCAATGCGCCGACCCGCACCACCGAGCCGCTTGAGCCTGCCGAAAGCCTTGAAGGCAATTATCTGGCCGCGATCGTGGCCGGTGCCGGCCGAGACCTTGGCGCGGCCTCGGTCTTCCTGCGGGAGGCGATCAAGGGCGATCCGAAGAACAACGATCTGCTGGAGCGCGGCTTCGTCGCCTTCCTGGCCGATGGCTCCATGGATGACGCGTTCCGCGCTGCCGAGAAGCTGGTGCAACGCGACCCGAGCAATGGGCTGGCGCAACTCGCGATCGGTATTCGCGCCATCAAGCAGAAGCAGTATCAGACGGCGCGCAATCACTTGCAGCGCGGCGGGCGTGGGCGTTCCGCCGACATCACGGCGACCCTGCTGTCCGCATGGTCCTACGCCGGTTCCAACCAGACAAACCGCGCGATCGAGACGCTCGAGCGGCTCAAGGGCGAGCCCTCCTATAATCTCTTCCGCGACTATCATGCCGGCCTGATCCTCGACATCGCCGGCCGCAAGGCGGATTCCGAGCGCAGGCTCAAGGCGGCCTATGAGGCCGAGAAGACGACGCTGCGTCTCGTCGACCTCTGGGCTCGCTTCCAGGCCCGCTCCGGCGATTTCGACGGAGCCGCGGCAACCTATGGCGCCTTCGACAGGCTGCTGCCGAATCACCCCATCGTGCGTGACGGATTGACCCGGGTCGCAGCCAAGGAGCCGCTTGCCCGCACGGTCGCCACGGCGCAGCAGGGTGCGGCGGAAGTGCTCTACGGCCTCGCCAGTGCCGGCAATCGCCAGGGGGATGAGGCGGCTGCGCTGCTCTATCTCAGGCTTGCCCTCTATCTCGACCCCAATCACGATCTGGCTGTCCTGACGCTCGGCGACATCCTCGAGCGGGCCAAGCAGCTCGACGATGCGGTGACGGTCTACAACAGCATGCCGTCCAGTTCGCCGCTGGCCTCCAATGCCGAGATCCAGTCCGGCCTGGCGCTGGAAGCGCTTGGCAAGTCGGACGAGGCGGTGAAGCATCTCGAAGCGCTGATCGCAGCGCGTCCTGACGATGTCGATGCGCTCTCGGCGCTCGGCAATGTCTACCGTTCACGCAAGCGCTTCGCCGAGGCTGCCGACACTTATGACAAGGCGATCGCTAAGCTCGCTTCGCCGGGCCGCTCGAACTGGGACCTCTATTACTTCCGTGGCATTGCCCGTGAGCGCATCAAGCGGTGGGCGGAGGCCGAGGAGGATCTGCGCAAGGCCCTCGAGCTGATGCCGGAGGCGCTGGGGCGCGAGCGGGCGCTTGTGCTCAACTATCTCGGCTACTCCTTGGTCGATCAGCATCTCAAGCTCGATGAAGCCCTGGGCATGCTGCGCCGGGCCGTCGAGCTGCGCCCGCGCGACGGCTACATCACCGATTCGCTCGGCTGGGCTTACTACCGGCTCGGTCGCTATACCGAGGCGACCCGCGAACTCGAGCGCGCGATGGAGCTGCGGCCCTCCGATCCGGTGATCAACGATCATCTCGGCGATGTCTATTGGCGCGTCGACCGCAAGCTGGAGGCGGTGTTCCAGTGGAACGCCGCCCGCGATCTCAGCCCGGAGCCCGAGGATCTGGTCAAGATCAAGCACAAGATCGAGAAGGGGCTCGAGGAGCCCCCGTCGGCCAATGCCGCCGAGCCGAAGGCGGATGGCGGCTGACCGATGCGTTGTAATGCGGTGACGGACCTCGCGTGCCTACGGCGCTGACGACCCGCGCTCGCGCCAAGGTCAATCTCGATCTGAAAATCCTCGGCCGCCGCGCCGATGGCTATCACGAGCTGAAGAGCCTCGTCGCCTTCGCCAGCGTCGGTGATTCGCTGGCGCTGGAACCGGCTGCAGGCCTCGGCCTGACGATCAGCGGTCCGCAAGGCCCCGGTCTCTCCGCGGATGACAGCAATCTGGTTCTCCGTGCCGCGCAGGCCCTGGCAGACGAGCTCCCCGGACTGCGAGCTGGTCATTTCCACCTCGTCAAACGTCTGCCGGTCGCCTCCGGCATTGGCGGAGGCTCGGCTGATGCGGCAGCAGCCTTGCGCCTGCTGGCGAGGCTGAACGGTCTGTCGCCTGCCTCGCCCGAGCTGCAGCGCGCCGCCATCAGGGTTGGCGCCGATGTCCTGGTCTGTCTCGAGGCGCGCGCACGCATCATGGCCGGGATTGGCGAGCGCCTCGGCCCCGCGCTGTGCCTGCCGCCGCTCTTCGCCATTCTGGTCAACCCGAATGTCGCCGTCGGCACCGCAGACGTTTTTCGTACGCTCGGACTTGTGCCGGGGCAATCTTGCCCGGCCGCGGCGGAATCGGGCATCGGTGCGGCAGAGGGTTTCGCTGGTGCCACGGACCTGATTGCCGCGCTGCATCGGACCGGCAACGATCTCGAGGCTCCGGCGGCCCAGGTCGCGCCGGTCATCACGGAGGTCCTGCAGCGGCTGTCCCGGCTGCCAGGCTACCGGCTCGGCAGAATGTCAGGCTCGGGCGCGACCTGCTTTGCCCTGTTCGACGATTGCCGGCGGAGCGCTGCCGCGGCCAAGCTGCTGGTGGATGAGCGGCCGGATTGGTGGATCAAGCCGACCCTGCTGAGGTGAGCTCCGCGGGCTGCTCAGTGCGCCCGCGCCACGCTCAGTGCGCTCGCGCCACGCAGAAATCGACCGTCTCGTTCAGTGCCTGCTTCATCGGCGATGAGGGGAAGAGGCCGAGCGCATCCTTCGCCATCTTGGCGTAGTGCTGGGCCCGCTCGATCGTATCGTCGAGGGCACGGTGACGGCGCATGATCGCCTGCGCCTCCTCGAGATCGCCGTCCTTGATCTCGCCATCCTGCAGCGTGCGACGCCAGAAGGCTCGTTCGGTCTCGTCGCCGCGCCGGAAGGAGAGCACGACCGGCAGGGTGATCTTGCCCTCGCGGAAATCGTCGCCCGTGTTCTTGCCGAGCTTGTTGGCGACGCCGCCATAATCGAGCGCGTCGTCGATGAGCTGGAAGGCGATGCCGAGATTGAGGCCGTAGCTGCGGCAGGCGGCAGCATCGGCCTTGGGCGATTCCGCGATCACCGGTCCGACTTCGCAGGCCGCGGCGAACAGCTCCGCGGTCTTGCCGCGGATGACGGCGAGATACTCGTCCTCGGTCGTCGCGGTGTTCTTGGCCGCGGCGAGCTGCATCACCTCGCCTTCGGCGATGACGGCGGCTGCGGTGGAGAGAATATCCAGGGCGCGAAGCGAGCCGACCTCGACCATCATCTTGAAGGCCTGGCCGAGCAGGAAGTCGCCGACCAGCACGCTCGCTTCATTGCCCCAGACCATGCGGGCCGCGAGCTTGCCGCGGCGCATGTCGCTCTCGTCGACGACATCGTCATGGAGCAGCGTTGCGGTGTGCATGAACTCGACGCTGGCCGCGAGCTTGACATGACCCTCGCCGCGATAGCCGCAGAGCGCCGCCGTGGCCAGCGTCAGCATCGGCCGCAGGCGCTTGCCGCCTGAGGAGATCAGGTGGTTGGCGACCTCGGGGATCATGGTGACGTCCGAGCCGGTACGCGACAGGATCATCGCATTGACACGCTCCATGTCGGTGCGTGTCAGGCCGACGAGACCCTCGATGCTGGCCTGTCCCTGTTCCTTGTCCTCGAAGGGTACGACGACGCCCACGCTGCTCACTCCGGCCGATTTCAGCTTTGTTGCATTGCCACAACCGTTGCATGGGTGGCCAGCCCCCGCAATCGCACTTTGACGCCGCACCCGTCAGTCCACGGCCGAAAATGGCTTGCGCGCGGAGCCCGCCTTCGTCTCCATGACACAATGCACGAACTTGTCCGTACCAATGACCTTGTCCTGCTTGGCGCCATCGAGGCGCTGCTCGCATCCGCCAATCTCGATTGTCTGATCGCCGACCAGCATATGAGCGCGCTCGAAGGCATGACTGGAGCCTTCCAGAGGCGCCTGCTCGTGCGCGAGGTGGATCGCCGAAGGGCCCGCGCGCTTTTGATCGAGGCAGGGTTCGGTGCCGAGCTGCGCGATGAGTGATTCGCAGACGGATCTCGGCGAGATCGTCGAGGATCGATTGCTCGATGGCCGCCTGATTCTTCGCCAGCCGAAGAAGGGGCATCGTGCCGGCACCGATGCGATTCTGCTCGCTGCGGCGTTGTCGGAAGATGAGACAGGCCCGCTGGCCGATTTTGGCGCTGGCGTCGGGACTGTCGGTCTGGCCGCGGCGATACTTCGGCCGGAGCTGACGGTCACACTGATCGAGCGGCATCGCGGCCTTGCGGCGCTGGCCGAGCAGAACATCGTCCTGAACGGCTTCGGCGATCGGGTCAGGCTCGTTGCGGCCGATGTGGGCGGGGCTGGCGAGGCCGGCCTTGTGCCAGCGGGTTTCACCTGCGTCGCGATGAACCCGCCTTTCTTTGCAGACGACACGGTGAAGCCCTCGCCAGTGAGCAACCGGCGAACGGCGCATGTCGCCGATCAGCCGTTCGACGCCTGGTTGAAGGCAGCGCGCCGGCTGCTCAAGCCGCGTGGGCGCGTCGCGATCATTCATCGGGCCGAGGCGCTGGGAGCTATTCTGCACGGGTTTGAAACCGGCTTCGGTGGCATTGCCATCCGCCCCGTGCATGCTTCGGCCGATCGGCCGGCGATTCGCATCATCGTCACGGCGACGTTGAACAGCAGAAAGCCGGCAGTGCTGCTGCCGGCCTTTGTCTTGAACGGGCCTGATGGCCGCTTCACCGAACTCAGCGAAGCGGTTCACCGTGGCCGGGCACTGCTCCGCTAAAGCATCGGCCCGAAAAGTGGATTGCGGTTTTCGGGAAAGCCGATGCGACCACAAAAAAGTTAGAGCATCGGCCCGAAAAGTGGATTGCGGTTTTCGGGAAAGCCGATGCGAACACAGAAGGAGAGATCAGCGGCAGATCCGCTGCTGCTGCACGACCCAGCGCCAGCCATCCCAATAGCGGAACGGGCGGAAGAAGCAGCGCGGGCGGTAATACGGAGGGCCATCGCCATAATAAGGCTGCGGACCGCCATAATAGGGCCGGCCGTAATAGGGGCGCGGCGGACCCCAGCCCGGGCCGTAGCCATACTGGATCTGCTGATAGCCATGATCCGCCTGCGCGGCTGCGCTCAGGCCGAGGGTAACGACCTGGGCCGAAGCCGGGGCGCTGGCGATGACGCCGCTGCTGAGGCTGACGACGGCCGCGACACCGAGAAAAGCTTTGCGAAGCATGGCGTGGATTCTCTCCCCTGCCTGGTGCCCGCGGCCCTTGCCGCGCGGTCGAACACCAATTCGCGGAAGATGCTAATGCGCAAAAACTGAACGGCGCGACACCGCGCCGTTCAGCTACCCTTCATCGGGCCGCCACATGGCAGCCACAATTCACGCCGCGATTAGCGGCAGACACGCACCGAACGCACCACCCAGCGATAGCCGTTCCAGACGCGGCGATTGCTGTAGAAGCAGCGCGGACGATAGACCGGGCGACCGTAATAGGGGCGGCGCGGACCATAATAGGGACGCGGGCCATAGTACTGCGCCTGCTGGACCAGATCAGTCGGAGCCTGCGTCGTCTGCATCGTGCCGGTGCTGACCGGTGCGGCCGTTGCGGGGGCGACGGTGAAGGCCGCGAACATGAGGGTGAGCGCTCCGAAGAGAGCGGCAATGAAACGTGATGACAGCATTAAGCTACTCCTGCTGGCTGGCGCCGCCGGCCCGTCTCAAGCGCTCGCCCCGAACGCCGCGGACTGTACGGTTGCTGCGGAGATTATCCCGCCGATCATGAACGAATGCTGTCCGCGTCGGTTCCATGGTCATGCGCGGAATGCTTGACCGCGCGCCGTGGCTACCCCTAAGCACGCCGCTATTCTTAGATTGTCTGGAAGGCTCAAGCTCTTGGCCGGTGCTCCCGTCTCCGATCCGATGAACCCGACCCGCTCGTTCCAGGGCCTGCTGCTGACCTTGCAGCGCTTCTGGGCGGAGCGCGGTTGCGTCGTCCTGCAGCCCTACGACATGGAAGTCGGCGCCGGTACCTTCCACCCGGCGACGACGCTGCGCGCGCTCGGTCCCAAGCCCTGGAAGGCTGCCTATGTCCAGCCTTCGCGTCGGCCGAAGGACGGCCGCTATGGCGAGAACCCCAACCGCCTGCAGCATTATTACCAATTCCAGGTCATCCTGAAGCCATCGCCGCCGGACCTGCAGCAGCTCTATCTCGACTCGCTCCAGGCCATCGGCGTCGACATGGCGCTCCACGATATCCGCTTCGTCGAGGACGATTGGGAGAGCCCGACGCTGGGCGCCTGGGGGCTCGGCTGGGAGTGCTGGTGCGACGGCATGGAGGTGAGCCAGTTCACCTATTTCCAGCAAGTCGCCGGCGTCGAATGCGCGCCTGTCGCCGGAGAGCTGACCTATGGGCTCGAACGCCTCGCCTGCTATCTGCAGGGCGTCGACCGCATCATGGATCTGAACTTCAACGGGCTCGAGGGCGAGGATCGCGTCAGCTACGGCGATGTCTTCCTCCAGGCCGAGCAGGAATTCTCGCGCTATAATTTCGAGCACGCCGACACGGCGATGCTGTTCCGCCACTTCAACGACGCCGAGGCCGAGTGCAGGGCGCTGCTTGCGGCGGGCGAAGCCGGGGAGGGCGCTAATGATCCACGCCACTCGCTGGCGCTGCCGGCCTATGACCAGTGCATCAAGGCCAGCCACATGTTCAACCTGCTCGATGCGCGCGGCGTGATCTCGGTCACCGAGCGCCAGAGCTACATCCTGCGCGTGCGTGAATTGTCCAAGGCCTGCGGTGCGGCCTGGCTCAAGACCGCCGGCGGGGGAGCGAACTGATGCCCGATCTCCTGCTCGAACTCTTCTCTGAAGAGATCCCCGCCCGCATGCAGCGCAAGGCGGCGGAAGACCTCAAGAAGCTCGTCACCGATGCGCTGGTCGAACGCGGCCTCGTTTATGAGGGCGCCCAGGCCTTTGCGACGCCGCGACGCCTCGCCCTCCACATCGCTGAATTGCCGGTGCGCGGCCGCGATATCCGCGAGGAACGCAAGGGCCCGCGCGTCGGGGCACCCGAGGCTGCTGTCCAAGGCTTCCTGAAGGCGGCAGGGCTTGTCTCGCTCGACCAGGCGACTGTCGTCAGTGACCCCAAGAAGGGCGATTCCTACATCGCCATCATCGAGAAGCCGGGGCAGGAGACGGTTGCGGCCATCGCCGAGATCGTGCCGCAGGTGATTCGCAGTTTTCCGTGGCCGAAATCGATGCGCTGGGGCAAAGCCTCCGCCGCCGGCGCCAGCCTGCGCTGGGTGCGCCCGCTCCACTCGATCCTCTGCACCTTCGGGCCGGAGACCGAGGAGCCTGAGGTGGTCCGCTTCGATGTCGACGGCATCGCGTCTGGCAATACGACCTATGGTCACCGCTTCCATGCGCCCCAAGCCATCACGGTCAGGCGTTTCGACGATTATGTCGCGCATCTCGAGAAGGCCAAGGTCGTGCTCGATGCCGACCGGCGCAAGGAAATCATCCTCACCGACGCCCGCAACCTCGCCTTCGCGCAAGGGCTGGACCTTGTCGAGGACGAAGGCCTGCTCGAGGAGGTCGCCGGCCTCGTCGAATGGCCGGTCGTGCTGATGGGGGCGTTCGAGGAGCGCTTCCTGGAGATCCCGGGCGAGGCGATCCGAGCCACGATCCGCGCCAACCAGAAATGCTTCGTGCTGCGCGACCCGGCGACGGGGGCGCTTGCCAACAAGTTCATCCTGGTCTCGAACCTGAATGCCAGCGATGGCGGCAGCGCAATCATCGCCGGCAATGGCCGCGTCGTGCGGGCGCGCCTCTCGGATGCGGCCTATTTCTTCGCGACGGACAAGGGCTCCTTGCCCGATCTCGATACGTTCAGGGACAGCGCCGGGACCCTGGGCCTCGACCTCGCCAAGCCGCTCGACCAGCGCATGGCCAAGCTCGACAAGCTCGGCGTCGTCTTCCACGCCAAGATTGGGACGCAGGGCGCGCGCGTGCAGCGCATCGCGGCGCTGGCTCGCGAGCTTGCGCCGATCGTCGGTGCCGATCCCGACCTCGCCGAACGCGCGGCGAAACTCGCCAAGGCCGATCTGCCGACCGAGATGGTCGGCGAGTTCCCGGAATTGCAGGGGCTGATGGGCCGGAAATATGCCGAGCTGCAGGGCGAGAACCCTTCTGTCGCTGCGGCGATCGAGGAGCACTACAAGCCACTCGGCCCCTCCGATCGCGTGCCGACGGACCCGGTCTCCGTTGCCGTCGCGCTGGCCGACAAGCTCGATACGCTGGTCGGATTCTGGGCCATCGACGAGAAGCCGACCGGGAGCAAGGATCCTTATGCGCTGCGTCGTGCGGCGTTGGGTGTGATCAGGCTGGTTGTCGAGAACGGGGTAAGGCTCTCGCTCGCCGGTGTCGCCCGGGATCCAGACCTCGTCTCGTTCTTCCACGACCGCCTGAAGGTCGTGCTCCGCGACGCCGGAGCACGGCATGATCTGGTCGATGCCGTGCTCGGCGAAGGGGCATCGAACAACGACGACCTCCTGCTGATCACCCGCCGGGTCGATGCGCTCAGCCGCTTCCTCGACACCGAAGACGGCGTGAACCTGCTCAGTGGCTATCGTCGTGCAGCCAATATCCTCAAGGCCGAGGAGAAGAAGGACGGCGAGGGCGCCTTTGCGGCGGCCGCCGATCTCCAGCTCATCGCCGATGCCGGCCTGATCGAGGAGAAGGGGCTTGCCGTTGCGCTGGCCCAGGCGACACCGAAGGCCGAGGCCGCTGTCGCCAAGGAGGATTTCGAGGGTGCGATGGCCGCGCTCGCGGAACTCAGGCCCGCGGTCGATGCCTTCTTCGACAAGGTCACGGTCAACGACCCTGACCCGGCCCTGCGCGCCAACCGTCTCAAGCTGCTCAACCAGCTGCGCGAGGCAACGCGCGCCGTCGCGGATTTCTCGCGGATCGCAGGCTAGCCCGCGCCCTGATGGCTCGCCCTCGTGGCGAGCATCTGCGCCCCGCGGCATGGACGGCCCGGCCGAGCCCGACCATGCCGGAAATGGCGGTGAAAGCTCAGGAGAAACCGGCGTTAGGCCCCTGAAACGGAACCAATTCCCACCCTGCGACGTTCTGTCCTGCAGAGAAACCGTGCCGCGAACACCTCGCGCACGGACTCCGGGGGGCCGGCAAGCGGCCGCGATAAAGGATGTGGGCTATGGGTATGGGAATTCTGATTTCGCTTCTGATCACGATTCTGGTGATCGGTCTGGTGCTCTATCTCGTGCGCATGCTGCCGCTCGATGCCCAGATCAAGAACATCGTCCAGATCATCGTCATCATCATCGGCATCATCTCGCTGCTGCGCTATCTCGCGGTCTTCTGAGCGCCAGTGCGGATCGATTGACGTGCGCTGAGCGCTGATCCACTCTCCCATCGGTCAAAAGGGCCCGGACGACTCCGTCATGGGCCCTTTTCCGATTCGAGAGCGTCGCGATGACTTCGCAAAACCGCAACACCCATATCCGCCTGACGTCGCATCCCGAGCCTGGCAGTGCGGCGACGCGCTTCCCGATCCGCTGGGGGGCGGAAACCGCCGCCGAGCGCGGCCCCGTCATTGCCTCGACGACAAACCCGGCCGACCGCAACGTCATCGGCGCCCATGGCGGCTCCTACTCGGTCTATCGCGCGCTTGCGATCTCGGCGCGCGCCATGAACCCGTCGCAGCGGCCGGACCTGACGAACACGCAGCCGACCACCGACGTCCTGCCGCAACCGCAATGGGCTGAGCCCGGCAAGATCGTCTCGCTGGACCCTTACGGCCATCGCGTCGCGCAGGATTTCGGGCGGCTGATTGCCGAGGGCGTCGATATCCGGCCGACCATCGCCATCACCAAGGCCCGGCTCAACCTCCCGGAGATACTCGCGGCGATGGCTGGCCACAGGCTCGCCGCCGATGAGGGTATCCTGCACAAGTCCGGCGATATCAGCGTCACCAAGATCGCGATCGACCCGGTCTGGCACCTGCCGGGCATTGCCGAGCGCTTCGGTACGTCGGAGCAGGAATTGCGCCGCACGCTGTTCGAGCAGACCGGAGGCATGTATCCCGAACTCGTCACCCGGCCGGATCTGCACGTCTTCCTGCCGCCGATCGGCTCGATCACCTGCTATGTCATTGGCGATCTCGCAGCGATCACCGATCCGAAGCGCAGGGTTGCCTGCCGCGTCCATGACGAATGCAACGGCTCGGATGTCTTCGGCTCGGATATCTGTACCTGCCGCCCCTATCTCGTGCATGGCATCGAGGAGGCTGTGAAGGAAGCGCAGAGCGGCGGCGTCGGCCTCATCGTCTACAACCGCAAGGAGGGCAGGGCGCTCGGCGAGGTCACCAAGTTCCTCGTCTACAATGCCCGCAAGCGCCAGGAGGGGGGCGATTCCGCTGCGACCTATTTCGAGCGCACCGAATGCGTCGCCGGCGTGCAGGATGCCCGCTTCCAGCAATTGATGCCGGATGTGTTGCATTGGCTGGGTGTCACCCGCATCGACCGGTTGATGTCGATGTCGAACATGAAATACGACGCCATGGTGCAGTCGGGTATCGAGATCGGCGAGCGTGTTGCCATTCCCCCGGAGCTGATCCCGCCCGATGCCTCGGTCGAGATCGAGGCCAAGAAGGCGGCCGGCTACTATTCGCCGGAGGGCACGCCGGGAGACAACGCGTTGAAGGCGACAGTCGGTCGCGACCTCGACAAGTTCTGAGAGCACCAGCCACCCATGCCCGACCGTGACCCCGAGGCCGTCCGCCGGCTCCTGAAGCCCGTCGCAATACGTGAGCGGGCCCAGGAAATGCTCCAGCTGGGCCGTGAGGGCCGCCTGCTGCATTTCTCCGTGCATCCCGAGCGGCTGGCGGCCTGCGCGGACTATGTCCTCGACACGATCCGGGCGAATTATCCGACGCTGGACATCCCCTTTCACGCGCGCTGGCGCCATTTCGTGGTCGGCGGCATGGATCGCTGGAGCATGCTTGAGCGCGGGGCGCATTTCGCGGATGCCGGAGCGCGCGGCCGCGCGGCCTACGATCTCGCCGTCGTCAGCGTTCTGCTCGATGCCGGTGCGGGGCCTGCCTGGAGTTATCACGACAGGGTAACGGGCAAGCCGATCGGCCGATCGGAAGGCCTGGCGCTCGCCTCGCTCGACATGTTCGCTGCGGGGGTGTTCTCGAGCGACGCGGCGGACCCGTTGCGGGCCGATGCCGAGGCGCTGAAGCGGCTCGATACCGAGGCGCTGGCCGCCGGTTTCCAGGCCGGCCCGGCCAATCCCCTGCTTGCGCTCGAGGGACGGGCCGCACTGCTGAACCGCCTCGGCGAGGAACTTGAACGACAGGGCCTGACACGGCCGGGCGACCTCTTCGATCGCTTCATCGAGACGGCGTCGGGCGGCTCGATTCGTGCCGCCCACATCCTGGCCGAGGTTCTCGGCACTTTTGGCGGCATCTGGCCGTCCCGACTGACGATCGCAGGGATTGCCCTGGGGGATACCTGGCGTCATCCGCTGATCGCCCCGGACGCCTCCACGGCCGGGCTTGTCCCGTTCCACAAGCTCTCGCAATGGCTCTCTTATTCGCTGATCGAACCGCTGCAATGGGCCGGTATCACCGTCGTCGATATCGATGATCTCACCGGCCTGCCCGAGTATCGCAATGGCGGGCTGTTCTTCGATCTGGGGGTGATCACGCTGAAGAATGCGGATGATGCGGCGCGCAGTCACGAGGTCGCGTCGCCACTCGTGGTCGAATGGCGGGCACTCACGGTGGCCCTGCTCGATGAGTTGGGGGCGCTCATTCGGGTGCGGCTTGATCGCTCGCGGGACGAATTGCCCCTGGCCAAGGTCCTCGAAGGCGGGACCTGGGCAGCCGGACGGCGCATTGCGCGAGAAAAACGCGGGGATGGCGGGCCGCCCTTGACCATCGTCAGCGATGGCACGGTATTCTGAGACCGTGCTGCCGTGAGCAGCAGCCTTCGCCTGGGGCGAGGGCTCATGAGAACGATGAGGGGTAGAGCGTATGACCATGCATTCCGACGGCGTCACCGTGGTCGACCATCCGCTGGTCCAGCACAAGCTGACGCTGATGCGGGAGAAGGATCGCTCGACCAAGAGCTTCCGGCAGCTCCTGAACGAGATCGGCATGCTGCTCTGCTACGAGGTCACGCGCGACCTGCCGACCGAACTGATTGAAATCGAGACGCCGCTGACCAAGAGCATGCAGCCGATCATCGCCGGCAAGAAGCTGGTCTTCGCGCCCATTCTGCGCGCCGGCGTCGGCTTCCTCGATGGCATGCTGGAACTCGTCCCCGCGGCCCGCGTCGCTCATATCGGGCTCTATCGCGATCCCGATACGCTTCAGGCGGTCGAGTATTATTTCAAGGCCCCGTCCGACATTGCCGACCGCATGATCGTGGTCATGGACCCGATGCTGGCCACGGCGAACTCGGCCGTGGCGGCGATGGATCGGCTGAAGGAGCGCGGTGCCAAGGACCTTCGCTTCGTTTGCCTGCTGGCATCGCCGGAAGGGGTTGCACGCCTGCGTGGTGCGCACCCGGATGTGCGCATCTGGACGGCAGCGATCGACGAGCGTCTGAACGAGCACGGCTATATCGTGCCGGGCCTTGGCGATGCTGGCGATCGCATGTTCGGCACGCGCTGACGCACGGATTGAGGCCCGCCCCATTGCTGGAGCGGGCCCGATCTGAAGAGCGGCCGGGTCTCGATTCGAGGCAGCCCTTCGGATCGTTTCAGATCTGCCATATCTTGGCGATTATTCGATCACCTGAACGATGCGGCGCGTTTGCGGCTCGACCAGCACGGCGCGGTTGTTGACGACCGTATAGCGATAGTTCGGAGCGCCGTACTCTGTCGGCACCTGGCGATAGACCACGCCCTGCTCCGGCAGCACGGTGCCGACGACAACCGGTTCGGCATAGGTGTAGGACGGGACCTGCTGCTCGACGACATATTGGCGGAAGCGCGGTGTCGTTGCGTCGCCGATGATCGCACCGACCACTGCGCCGCCGACGCCGCCGACAACAGCGCCGACCGGGCCGCCGACGACCGCACCACCAACGGCGCCGCTCACCGCCCCACTGGTTGCACCACCGACCGCGCCCCCTTTCGGCGCTGTATCCGTCTGGGCAAGGGCCACGGCAGGAGCCGCAGCGATGGCAGCGGCAATAAGGAGCTTCTTGATCATCTTCATCCTCCTTCGAACTCGGGAAACTGGGAGGAGAACGATGTATTGCAGATTAGGTTCCGGACTTTCGAGGTAACGAGATGTGACTGATCGCGAAAGAACTGGCGATCAGTTCGCGATATCAACGACTAACGTCGATCACGACGTGAATGTCCCGCTTGCCGAGGTCGACGACTTCGGTCCTTCGAGGAGGGCTGTCCGGGGTGTCGAAGAGCTCGCTTACAGTCGCTTCCTCCGAGAGGAAAAGGAAATCGGCATGCGCGCCTGACTCGGGGTAGGCGTCGATCGAATGCCAGGTGCCGCGATGCAGCAGGATGCCGGTTCCCGCGAGGCGGAAGGCACGCAGGTTGGCGCCCGTCGGGAAATCTGCGTCGCGCGGCGCGACCACGAGGACGGCGGATGGTCCTTCCAGCGGCATCCGCGTTTCAGTGACATGAAGATGCCGTTCCATGACTTGCACGACGAAGGGGCGGGCGTGATAGCGCACGATCTGGAGCCGGGCCCGGCTCTCGGCGCCGAACGGCTTGATCCAGATGTCATAACCCTCGCGCCCGGCATCGCGGGGCCCTTCGGGCGCAAGCAGCCGGCCATAGGGCGCGAAACTCTCGGCGGTAAGAGGCTCGATGGCGAGGGTGATATTTTCGATCATGCCGCGATGCTACCGGTTCGGGGCCAAAAGAAAACGGCGGGCCGCTGGGCCCGCCGTAATGGAAGCTGATTTGGAGGACGCTTACTTCGGCGCCGCCGCCAGCGTCGGGCTGAGCTTGTCGGCGTCGCGTTTGATCAAGGCGCCGAAGCCGGCGGGAGTACGCTCCTCGGCGCTCGGCATCACGGTGCCGAGATCGAGCAGGCGCTTCTTGACGCCTTCGTCCTTCAGGGCCTTGTCGAGGGCATCAACGAGGCGATCGACGACCTCCTTCGGCGTGCCCTTCGGGGCAGCGATACCGTTCCAGGCCTCGATCTGATACTCGGGCAGCCCGGCTTCCTTGGTGGTCGGCACGTTCGGCAGGGCGGGCGAGCGCTCGGTCGAGGCGATCGCATAGGCCTTGATCGTATCGGCCTTGACCTGCTCGGCGACGCTGACGATCTGGTCGCACATGAAGTCGATCTGGCCGGAGACGAGATCGTTGAGGGCGGGGCCGGTGCCGCGATAGGCGACGGCGTTCAGCTTCGGCACGCCAAGCTGCCCCTTCAGCAAGGTGCAGGTCGTCCATGAGACCGATCCGACGCCGGCATGGGCCTCGTTCACCTTGTCGGTGTTCGTCTTCACATAGGCGACGAACTCTTTCAGGTCCTTCGGCTCGAAATTCTTGCGGGCGACGATCAGGATCGGTGTGCCGCCGGCCAGGCCGATCGGCTGCATGCCGTTGATCGGGTCGTATTTCAGGCCGGGATAGGTCGCCGGCGCAGCCGAGAAGGTGCCGAGATGGCCCATCGCAATGGTGTAGCCGTCGGGCGTCGCGGTCAGCGCGCGGGTGATGCCGGTCGTACCGCCGGCGCCCGCCACGTTCTCGATCACGACCTGCTGGCCGAGCGTCTTCGACATGTTCTCGCCGACGATGCGGGCGATGATGTCGGTTGGGCCGCCGGCAGCGAAGGGCACGATCATGGTGATCGGCTTCTCCGGATATTTCGACTGTGCCTGTGCGCTGCCGGTGAGGGCGAGCGCAACTGTCGCAGCCAAACCAAGTACGAGTTTCTTCATTTGGATCCTCCCAGAGATCGGTGACGTAGCGTGATGGTGAAATGGATGGCGAGGCAACCCCGTCATTCGGTGAACACCTCGTCGCGCTTCTGGGAGATCGACGGCAGCAGAGCGACGACCAGAATGATCACGGCGACGGCCAGCAGGCCGCCGGAGATCGGCCGTTCGATGAAGGTCATGAACGAGCCACGCGAGATGATCAGCGCCTGCCGCAGCTTCTCCTCCATCAGCTTGCCGAGCACGAAGCCGAGCAGCATCGGAGCAGGCTCGAAGCCGAGCTTGATCAGGATGTAGCCGAACAGGCCGAACAGCGCGGTGAAGGCGACGTCGACCGGCTGGTTGTTCACCGAGTAGATGCCGATGCAGCAGAAGATCAGGATCGCCGGGAACATCAGGCGGTAAGGCACCTGAAGCAGCTTCACCCAGACACCGACCAGCGGCAGGTTGATGATCAGCAGCATCAGGTTGCCGATCCACATCGACGCGATCATGCCCCAGAACAGTTCTGGGTTCTTGGTCATGACCTGCGGGCCGGGGATAATGCCGTGAATGGTCATCGCGCCGACCATCAGCGCCATCACCGCATTCGGCGGGATGCCGAGCGTGAGCAGCGGGATGAAGGCCGTCTGTGCGCCGGCATTATTGGCCGATTCCGGACCGGCCACGCCTTCGATGGCGCCGCGACCGAAGCGCGAAGGGTCCTTGGCGATCTTCTTCTCGATCGTGTAGCTGGCGAACGGACCCAGCACCGCGCCGTTGCCCGGCAGGATGCCGAGAATGCCGCCGATGGCGGTGCCGCGCACGACGGGCAAAAACGACTGCTTGATGTCGTTCCAGTCCGGCAGCAGGCGGCCGATCTTGGCGCGCACGACATCGCGCGTCTCGGGATTCTCGAGATTCCTCAGCACCTCGGCAAAACCAAACACGCCCATTGCAAGCACGGCGAAGTCGATGCCGTCGGACAAGGGCGGGAAGCCGAAGGTCATGCGCTCCTGGCCGGTCTCGAGATCGGTGCCGATCGTCGAGAGCAGAAGGCCGAGCATGATCATGCAGAAGGCCTTGAGGATCGAGCCGCGCGCAAGCACGACCGCGAAGCAAAGACCCATGACCATCAGCGAGAAATACTCGGCCGGGCCAAACAGCAGCGCGAGCTTGGTCAGGGGCGCGCCGAGTGCGGCGATGATCAGGGTGGCGACGCAGCCGGCGAAGAAGGAGCCGAGCGCTGCGGTTCCGAGTGCGACACCTGCGCGGCCCTGCTTGGCCATCTGGTGGCCGTCGAGCGTGGTGACGACCGCGGTCGCCTCGCCGGGGATATTGACCAGAATCGCCGTGGTCGAGCCACCATATTGGGCGCCGTAATAGATGCCGGCCAGCATGATCAGCGCGCCGACCGGATCAAGGCCGAAGGTGATCGGCAGCAGCATGGCGATGGTGGCGATCGGCCCGACGCCGGGCAGCACGCCGATCAGCGTGCCGACGAGGCAGCCGGCGAAGGCCAGCGCGATATTCTGCAGCGAGAGCGCGACTCCGAAGCCGAGCTGCAGGTGTGCAATCATTTCACTCATTGAATCAGATCCCCAACAGCCAGGGCGCCAGGGGGATCGGCAGGCCCAATGCATATTTGAACAGCAACGCGCAGAAGGTCGTCATGACGATCGCGAAGATCACCAGTTCCTTGATCTTGCGATCATCCGCGGCCAGGCCGGAGATCAGCACGACGAGGGGGCCGGAAACGACAAGACCGAGCTGCGGGACTTTGATCGGCCCCAAATCGAAGCCACGAATGGTGAGGCCGAAGACGACCGCGCCGCCGAGCACGAAGATCACCCCGCGCCAGGACCATCCCGAGAGCTTCTCGCCGTTATAGCGCAGCGAACTCAGAGCCAGCAGCACTCCGAGCCCGGCACAGATGACGGCGAAGGCTTTCGGCAGCATGCCCGGCCCGATCTGCCGGAGCGACCCCATCGGCAGGTCGCTGGCGAGGAACAGAGCCACGACGGAAAGAAGGATCATGAACAGCCCGGCGGCCAGATCCTGTTGCGAACGGACACGCAGCCCCTGCGCGCGTTCAATCGTATTCAAGCTCATCAGGCTCCTCCAGTCTGGGGTCTGGCGGTCTGGGCCGCACGCTTCAGTTTTTTGACAGGCATCGTGAATGGCAGGACGTTCTTCTCGTCGATCAGCGTCACGCTTTCGCGAAGGATGTTCAGAAAATCGTCGCGCGCCGCGAGTTTCTGATGCGGACGCCAGGCGACGCCGACAAGGGCGCCGGCCGGCGGCGGATCGAGCAAGGCGCCACGCAGGCGGCGCATGGTCACGCCCGGAAAGGTCAGTCGCGAGACCCAGTCGGGGGCGAGCGCCATGCCGAGCCCCGCGGCGACGGCGGACATCATCGCAGGCTTTTCTGTGGCCTCGATCGTCACGTTCGGCACCGAGCCGACGCTTTCGAAATAGGCCATCACGAGATCATAGGCGAAGGGCCGGATCCGCTTCGACGGAACGACGAACGGCTCGCCGATCAGATCGTTCATCGTCAGGCTCTCGCGGGCGGCGAGGGGATGGGTCTCGTTCAGCACCACGATCGGCCGTTCGACCCGCAATATCTCGAAGGCGCAGTCTGTCGGCTTGCGCGGCGGACGCACGAGCGCGATGTCGAGCTTACCGGCTTCCAGCATCTGGATCAGAGCCGCGGTCATGGCTTCGACAAATTTGATCTCGATACCGGGGTGACGTTCGCGGAAGGCGACGAGCGCTTGCGGAACGAAGCTGGAGGAGGCGGCATCGATCGCGCCGACCCGCAGCACCTTGCTCGAGGCGAGCGAGGCTTCGCGTACGGCGCGCGAGGCGTGTTCCATCTTGACGAGGATGCCTTTGGCTTCCTCCAGCATGAGTAGCCCGGCGCGCGTCAGCGCGACCTGACGTGTCGTGCGCGTGAGCAGGCTGACGCCCAGCTCGTCTTCCAACGTGCTGATCTGGCGCGAGAGTGCGGGTGGTGCGAGGCCAAGCCTTTCAGCCGCGCGGCCGAAATGCAGTTCCTCCGCCACCGCGATGAAGCATCGCAGTTGCCGAACATCCATGACGATCGTCTGCTCCCCTCTGGCGTATCGCTTTTTGCGATATCTTCCAGCCGTCGCGGTTATGGCCTTTAGCGGCTGGTGCCGTGAAAGCGACCGTAGAGCAATTCATAATTTTTTGGCAACAAAGCCGTGGAGCTAGGTGCGGCTTTCCTTGGGATGAGCGCCCTTGCGGCGCTGGAAGAGCCGTCCGTCGATCAGGGCGAGGCCCAGAAAGATCGCCGCCATGCCGAGGAAATGCCGTGGCAGCAGCGCTTCCCCGAGCAGCCCGACGCCGAGCAGGATGGCGCTGACCGGCACGAGGAACGTGACCAGCATGGCGTTGCTGCCACCGGCGCGCCTCATGATCTGGAAGAAGATGACATAGGCGAGCGCAGTCGAGAGCAGGGCGAGCCCGACCAACGCGCCGATCGCGGCCCTGGATGGGAACGGGAGGAGCCATGGCGGGGCGAGGAGCAGGACCAGTGGCAGGGTCATGATCGTCGTGGCGCTGAGCTGGCCAGTTGCCGTCACCAATGGTGGGAGCTCGCGGAACCGGCGGCCATAGAGGCCGGCAAAGCCATAGGAGAGTGCCGCCGCCAGGCAGGCGAGCTGCGGAAGCAGTGCATTGCCGAGTCCACTGATCACATCTGGGCCCATCAGGATGGCGACGCCGACGACACCGGCCAGCACGCCGGCGATCTTCAGTGGTGTGGCCTTCTCGTTGCTTCCGAAAAGATGGGCGACAACCACGCCGAAGACCGGGGTGGTCGCATTCAGGATCGCGGCGAGGCCAGCGCCGATCTGAGTCTGCCCCCAGAAGATCAGGCCGAAGGGGATGAGGTTGTTGAGCAGGCCCATGCCGAAGAAGGCGAGCCACATCCGGCCGCCCACCGCCATCGTCAGTCCAAGCGCGCGCACGGCGACATGGAGCACGGCTGCCGCAAGAGCGACCCGCGCCAGCACCACGGCGAGCGGCGGCCACTCCGTCACCGCGATCTTGGCGAAGAAGAACGAGCCGCCCCAGAGCAGCGAAAGCACGAGCAGCAGGAGCCATTCGCGCGTGCCCATCGCGGGCGGCGGGGCGGCGGGGGTGGGGGCCATGGGCTCGATCCTTGACGCGATCCTGAAACGCGGTTGCAGGATCGCTAGGGTGAAGTCAGGCGGGCCGCCACCCGCTTTCTGATCAGGCCGCCTCGGCGTCCCGTGCCTGCCACATCGCCTTGAAAGCAGGGCGGCCCTGGCAGGCTTCGAGCCAGGCCTTCACATGCGGGACGGCGGCGAACAGCTCGGGTGCGCCGGTCTGGGCATAGCGAATGACTTCGGAGACATTGATGTCGACGACGGTGAAGCGACCGCCGACGAGATAGCCGTCCCTGGCGAGGGCATCATCGAGCACGGCCAGAGGCGCGCGCAGGGCCTCTGCCGCGGCGTCGGCCAGCTTGGCGTCGCGCTCCGCCGGCGGCTTGGCGATGCGGTGATAGAGCGTATTGAGCGCATTGGTCTCGCATTCGGTCGCGGCCCAGAGCGACCACATCGCCGCAAGTCCCTCTTCCCCGACGTCCTTCGGCGCCAGCGGCCCGCCATGCTTGCGAGCGAGATAGAGGTTGATCGCGAGCGATTCGTGCAGCACGAAGCCGTCGTCGTCGATCGACGGAATATGCCCGTTGGGGTTCACCTTCAGGAATTCGGCGCTGCGGGTATGGACCGGCGCGTCAGCCGCCTTGGGATCAGGCACCCGGCCGGCCTGGATCACAGGCACGTGCTTGAAGGCGAGGCCGAGCTCGTTGGCGAGCCAGATATTGCGCGTCGCGCGCGAACGATAGCACCCGTAGATCGTCAGGGTCATAAGGCAGGCTTTCAGGTTGGGGGGTGGTCAGACGGTCTGGCGCAAGGTCTCGCGGGCGATGATCAGGCGCTGGATTTCGGAGGTGCCCTCATAGATGCGGGTGATGCGGGCATCGCGGGCATAGCGTTCGACGGGGAAGTCGCGGCAATAGCCGGCGCCGCCATGGATCTGGATTGCCGTGTCAGTGCAGCGATGCGCCGCTTCCGAGGCGAAGAGCTTGGCCATCGAGGCTTCCCGCGCAAAAGGCTCACCGCGATCCTTCCGGGCGGCGGCGTCGAGGATCAGCAGCCGCGAAGCATGCAGATCGAGCTCACGGTCGGCGATCATCCATTGCAGACCCTGGAAGTCGCTGAGCGCCTGGCCGAATTGCTGTCGCTCCTTGGCGTAGGATTTCGCGGCCTCCATGGCCGCACGCGCGATGCCGAGCGAAACGGCGGCGACGCCGATGCGCCCGCCGGCCAGCTCGCCGACCGCGACCCGGAAGCCGTCATTCTCCCGACCCATCAGGCTAGAGGCCGGGATGCGTGCACCCTCGAAATGGATGGTGTTCGTGGCCGAGCCGGTCTGTCCCATCTTCTTCTCGGCCTTGCCGACGCTGACGCCAGGCGTGTCGGCCGGAACCAGGAAGACCGAGATGCCCTTGCCCTTCGGCGCGTCGGGGTCGGTCACGGCCCAGACGACGAAGAGGCCGGCATATTCACCGCTGGTGATAAAGATCTTCTGGCCGTCGAGGACATAGCCGTCGCCATCGCGGCGCGCCCGCATCCGCATCCCCGCGGGGTCCGAGCCGGCTCCGGCTTCGGTCAGGCAGAAGGCGCCGGCCGCATACGTACCGTCAGCGAGCTTCGGCAGATAGGTTGTCTTGTGCTCGGCCGAGCCGACCGCCTGGATGACCTCTCCGACCATGTTGGTCACCGAGGTCGTGACGGCGGTCGAGGCGCAGGCGGCCGCGAGTTCCTCCAGCGTCAGCGCGAAGGCGACCGTGCCAGCCTCGCTGCCGCCGAACTCGCCGCGGACATTGAGCGCCATGAAGCCGTTTTCGGCGAGGGTCTTCAGATTGGCCAGGAATTCGTTGCGACCTTCGCCGCGATCAAGAGCTTCGGCCAGCGGCGCCAGCCGGTCGGACGCGATTTTCCCCGCGGCTTCGCGGATCAGTCCTTCCTCGTCGCTCAGCGCGAATTCCATGTTGCCCTCGTCGTTGCGTGCCCCGACCTTAGAGGGCCCGCACTGAACCGCCAACCGGCGTGATCGGCTCGTTCCCGCCAAGATGGACTCGCGTTCCCGCACACGCGTTCCGGTCACGGAGTTGGGGGTTGACGCGATGAGCCTTCGGGTGCATCTCCGCCTCGCTGCAAGCCTTCCAGCGGCAGTTTCACAGGAACCCCGACCCAATGCCAACCGACAGTCCCAGTCGACAGTCGATGCCGTCTGACGCCGCTTCGCGCGCCTGACCGGGGAAACCGGCTCGCCTGCGATCGGCCATGACGGCCGATCAAAGGATAAGAGCTATGAACGCCGTTGCCACCGCACCGGAGCGGGATCTTCTCGCAGCCACTCTCGCCCAGACGCTGGCGCGGGACCATATCGCCGACATTGTCGAAACCCTGAACGACCAGGACGTGGAAACGGCTGCGGCCGTGCTCCTTGCCTTGCCGTTCGAACGGGCTGTCGAGGTCCTGGACCAGCCTGAGCTGACGGTGGCCTCCGAAGCGCTTGGCCTGATGCCGGAAGTGCGCGCGGCGCAGTTCCTGTCTGCCATGTCGGCCGACCGCGTCGCAGACGTGGTCCCGGAGTTCGACGAGCCGCTGCGTCTGCGCCTGCTCGGTCGCGTCGACCACGACACGCGCGCGACGTTGAACCGCCTGCTCGCCTATCCCGAGCAAAGCGCGGGCTCGATCATGACGACGGAATTCGTCAGCGTGCCGGCCGACTGGACTGTCGCGCGCACGCTCGACTACATCCGGCATGTCGAGCGCACGCGCGAGACGATCTATGCCATCTATGTCCTCGATCCCGCGACCGGGAAGCTGGTCCGGGCCGTTTCGCTGCGCCGGCTGATCAGCGGCGATCCGCAGGCGCTCGTCGCCTCTGTCGTGCCCGAGATGAAGCCGATCAGCGTGACGCCGGAGGTGGACCGGGAAGATGTCGCGCGGCTGTTCACGAAATACGATCTCCTTGCCGTTCCAGTCATCGATGCGGGCGACCGCGTCATCGGCATCGTCACGGTCGACGACGTCATCGATGCGATGATCGCGGAGACGACGGAGGACGTGCAGAAGCTGGGCGGCATGGAGGCGCTCGACGAGCCCTACAACGAGATCAGCTTTGGCCGGATGATCCGCAAGCGCGCTGGTTGGCTCAGCATCCTGCTGGTTGGCGAGATGCTGACGGCCTCGGTGATGCAGCATTTCGAGGGCCAGCTCGAAAAGGCAATCGTGCTGACCCTGTTCATCCCGCTCATCATGAGCTCGGGTGGCAATTCCGGGTCGCAGGCCACGTCCCTGCTGATCCGGGCGCTGGCGTTGCGCGAGATCAAGCTGAGTGACTGGTGGCGGGTGGCGCTGCGTGAAATTCCGACCGGCCTGACGCTTGGCGCCATCCTCGGCGCTATCGGTGTCGTGCGCGTCATCGTCTGGCAGAAGCTCGGTTTGTACGACTATGGCGAGCACTGGGCCCTGATCGCGGCGACGGTCGGCGTGGCTCTGCTCGGTATCGTCACCTTCGGCTCGCTGACCGGTTCGATGCTGCCCTTCATCCTCAAGCGCCTGGGTTTCGACCCAGCGAGTGCTTCGGCACCCTTTGTCGCGACATTGGTCGATGTCACCGGCCTGATGATCTATTTCGGGGTGGCCGCGATGATCCTGAGCGGCACATTGCTCTGAACGCCCCACCGCAGAACAGGCGCGATTAGATGATCGGATCTCGTCTCCGATCCGATCATCTGGCTTTCTGTGTTCGCATCGGCTTGCTGCAAGCCGCAATCCACTGTGCGGGGCGATGCTTTAGCCAGCACGTCCGTTCTGCACTGCGACGGTGGCGGCCGGCCCGGGCTGCCGCAGCTTCTCTATCTGGCGCTGGTGGTCCTTGAACTCACTTAGCGCCGCGCCGCCCAGACTGTGGTTGCTCGGCAGCTTGACCTTCATCGGATCGACGAAGTGGTTGTTGATCGTTACCTCATAATGGACGTGAGGTCCGGTCGAGAGGCCCGTCGTCCCGACGGTGCCGATGATCTCGCCCATGCGGACGGCGGCTCCCGGTTTGATCTGCGAGCCGATATTGGCCATGTGGTTGTAAGCGGTGGCGTAACCATTCGCGTGCTCGATCTCGACGCGGTTGCCGTAGCCGGCATGCGGGCCGGCAGCCACAACCTTCCCGTCACCGGCAGCCATGATCGGCGTGCCACGGGGCGAGGCCCAGTCGACGCCGCTGTGAAGGCGTGAATAGCGCAGGATCGGGTGACGGCGCATGCCGAAGGGCGAGCTCATGCGTCCGATCTGGACCGGTCGGCGCATCAGGAGTTTTCGCAGTGAAAGCCCTTCTTCGTCGAGATAGTCGACATCCCCGGTCTCGGGCGAAGCATAGCGATAGACACGGTGGGTCTCTCCCTCCGCTGTCAGCGCGGCATAAAGCAGCTCACGGCGGCCGGTCGGGGCGCTCTCGTCGTCGCTGAAGATCATCTCGAGGCGATCGCCGACATTCGTTCGCTGCTTGAGATCAAGATTCGACGCGAAGATGCCGACGAACTCGTCGATGAGTTCACGCGGCACCTGGCTCTTGACCGCACTGGCATAGACGCTCTGGAAGAGGGTGGCGCGCTCGCCGCTGTCCTCGTCGTCGTCATCGTTGCTGTCGTCGGCCGGACCGCGGTGCGCGTCATTCTTGGCAACCGCGACGAACCGGCCGCTATCGTCGGCTGCGGCGATCTCTTCCGGGCCGGTTTCGTCGAAGAGAATGACGCGCTGGACGGTTTGGCCGCTGCCCTCCGGTGCGATAAGGATGCGCAGATGCTGACCTTCCGGGAGCTCCGCCTTCGCGCGCTTTCCGAGCGCGGCGATGATGGCCGCGACCCGCCGGTCGTCGGCGCCATTGTTCTGGAGGATGGAGGCCAGGGTGTCGCCATGGCCGAGCATGACGTCGCGCTCTTCGAATGGCCCCTGAGAGCCTGTGCGCACAGGAATATTGGTAACGTTCTCCGGGATGATTCTGACATCCAGGGAGCCAAATGCCGGTGAGCCGAGGGGGGAGGCCTCCTCCGATTCGGCTTCCACGGCCAACCGAAGGGTGCGCGAGAGGATGCGCTGATTCGAGTACTCCAGCGGCAGTTGCGGTTCCGATCCGGAGAGGCGGAGCAACTCGGCAACCTGCTCCGTGGCGGCGGCGTCCGAGAGGCCAGGCTCTGTGCCCGTTGCGGCCTGATCGACGAGATCGCGCCTCACGACCGAGACGTCGGCATCGGCGGGATCGGTTGCCGTCTGCGGCGCAGCCTCTCGACCTGCGCTGGGCGGAGAGCCTAGTGATTCGAGATCGGGCATGTTGGGAGCAGCTATGGCGAGTGGCGAGAGCTCAGCTGCGACGTGGACGAGTGCATGGACTTTGGTGATTTCGCGCGCGCCGACAGTTTCTGTGAGCGGCGCACGGAAATGACGTGCCGTGCCGATCGAGAACCCGCGCTGCACAAGCAGGTCTCCCTTGCGGGCCGAGCCGTTTGCACTGGTGCCGCGCGGCAAGGCCATGATGGCCTTTTCGGGGCTTCGCGTCGCGGGACTATCGGCCTCGGAAACCAGCAATGACGAGGTCAGCAATCCGGCTCCGACCAATCCGAGAAGCAGGCTGGCCGAAAGCCACCGGCCCGAGAAGGCGGCGTGATCGCGCAGCGGCATGGGCCTGCGGCGAGGCGCAAAGGGATCGGTCAGCGCATCGGCGTTTTCGTCGTAGAACGGGCGCAACACCACTCCGTCGGTCGGAACTCTTCGCGACTCTGCCTGCGAGAACGGGGGGCCTCCTATGGGCGGCGGGAAGGGGCGAAACTATGACGGGCGGAAACTTACACCTGCGGCCGGTCAGCGCACGCGCGTGTGAAGCGGATCGAGGATCGTCGTGATCAGGTGAGGTTCCGGTGGTCGCCGTCCTGAGCGGGATGGCGAGGAGCTTGAATCAGGACGTCTTCCGGTCTTCCTCGACACGGTTGCGCCCCGCGGCCTTGGCGACATAGAGCGCGCGATCGGCGGCGGCGACGAGCGCAGGCCAGCCTCCGTCCTGGTTTTGCGCTCGCGCCACGCCGAAACTCGCGGTCACCTCGACGCTTTCTCCCGTTTCCAGCGTGAAGGGGGAGGCCTGCAAAATCGTCCGGAGCCGCTCTGCGACGTCGATCGGCGATTCGACTTGTGGATCCATCAGGAGGATGGCGAACTCCTCACCGCCAAAGCGGGCAATGACATCGTCACGCCGCAGTGCCGAGCGCAGGCGCTGGGCGGCTTCCTTCAGGATCGCGTCTCCCGCGGCATGGCCGAATCGGTCGTTGACGTCCTTGAAGTAGTCGATGTCGAGAAGGATCAGGCCGATGCCCGTCGGGCCGGCTTCTCCGTCATGAAGGTGAGCGACCAGTCGCTCCAGGGCGCCCCGGTTCAGCACGCCGGTCAAACCATCGGTGTCGGCCCGTTTCCTCAGCTTTTCCGTCAGCGCCGCGCGTTCGTTGTCCTGCGTGTTGCGCTCGACGAGCCGCCGGCGAAGCGTATCGAGCGCCAGGAAAAGGCTGCGCATCTCGCCACGCATGCCCCGGCCGTCGATGGGCTCCTGCACGGCCCCGTCAGCGAGGGCCAGGATGTTGCTGCGCGCGCGCAGCAATGGCCGGAACAGCAGGTTCTGACTGGCGACGAGCAAAGCGAGTTCGATGAGGAGCGCCAGGCAGGTCGCACCCACGACAGCGATGAGGGACCGCAGGGCGACATTGCGCTCGATCTGCAGATGCTCGACCGTTACATCGAGATAGACGTCGCGAAGCTGCTCCAGCGGTGCGAATGTCGGTACGACGAGGTTGGTGAAACTGGTCGGGGTGAGGCCAAAATCACCTGATTGGCCTGCCTTGAGCGTTCGCTCGAGCAGCGCCATCCCAGTCCCGAAGAAGCGCTCGACGACCACTTTGTGCGCGGCGGCGACACGCGCATCCTCGCTCGCCCCGGTCTGTTGCCCGGCGAGTTCCCATAAAGCCAATACGCGCCCCCGGCTCAGCTCGAAGGCGCCCCTGCGATCGAGATCGATCTGCAGGCCACTGGCCATCGGGATGACCAGATGGGAGCCGAGCCGCCCGGCATATTCGCGCAGCTCGCTCAGCATGCGCGCGACCATGGCGTGACCGACGAGATCGGTTTCGCCCGCGAGGAGGCCGGTCATGACCATGGACAGCATCGGCTGGGCCGCATCGAAGACGCCGAACATGGTCTCGACCGCCTGCTCGATCTCGGGATTGCTGCGCGCTGACAGGGGGCGGCTGGCGAGCGCGTCGACCTGCTGCCGGGCCAAGGCGAGCGTCTGGCCCAGGGCATCCATCGAGGGTTTGAGTTGCGCGGTCGCGGAAATCCGCGCGAGCGCGGCGTCGGTCTCGACGCGAAACGCAATCAGCCGTAGGCGGGAAGGGCTGTCGAGCGATGGCTCCTCGCCCAATACGCTGTTCGTCGGCCCTCGTTCTGCTGTCAGTCGATTGGCCGCGTCCAGGGCGAGCCTGAAGGCCTGCAGCTTGGAGAGGTTGTCGCGACTGGCGTCGAGATCGCCGTAATAGCTAGCGATGAGTGTCAGGCCGAGGGCCAATGAACAGGCCATGACCAGGATGATCGCGGCCCAGAACCGGTAGCTCAGATTGGGATGCTCTGAGTCAGCGCGGTCTGCATTTCTTCCGGCGAGAACCATGGCAGACTGAATGTACTCGCATCACCCTTGGGAATTTGCCCAGGGGGCGGATATTCCGGCCAGAATATCGCCGCAAGGGGAAAGTCCAGGCGCACCGATTCGGGGCTGGTGCCTTCGGGGGCAGAGTTGCTCCGAATATCGGAGCTTAGGCGCGCAAGACGACAGTAAAGTAAAGGGCGTGCCGGGCAGCTTCCGCTGCGACAAGGCGGCGCGCCCCCCCCCAGGGGCAAGCCGAAAGCGCGCGGGCTTCAGCCCGCCAGTACGCGCTGCGGTGGGAAGGTGATCTCGACCAGCGTGCCTTCCTTCTTGACGCTGGTGATGGTCATCGCCGCGCGGTTGGCTTCGACCAGAGCCTTGGTCAGCGGCAGGCCAAGGCCCGTGCCTCCCGCGCGTCGCGTCGTTGGCACCTGGCGGAACGGTTCCAGCGCCATTGCGATTTCGCTGTCGTCCATGCCGATGCCGGTATCGCGGACCCGCAGGATCGCCTCGCCCTGATCGCCAAGGGCTGTCGAGACGATGACCTGCCCGCCGGCATCGGTGAACTTCACCGCATTGGAGAGCAGATTGATCACGATCTGGCGGATCGAACGTTGATCGGCCACGACCGGCGGCAGCTTGGGCGAGAGTCCGGAGCGCAGCACCACGCGCCCACGTTGCGCCTCCGGCTGCAGCAGATTGACGACGGACAGCGCGATCTCATTCAGATTGACGCTGACGAAGTCGAGATCGAGCTTGCCGGCCTCGATCTTGGCGAGGTCGAGCAAGTCGTTGACGAGGCTTATGACATAGCCGCCCGACTGGTGGATGTCGCGGAGGTATTCCTTGTAGCGTTCATTGGCGATGGGCCCGAAACGCTCCTCGGCCATGACTTCGGCGAAGCCGATGATCGCGTTCAGCGGTGTACGGATCTCATGGCTGATCTTGGCAAGCACGTCCGATTTCTGGGCGCTGGCCTTCTCTGCCGCCTTGCGGGCCTCGACCAATTCGCCTTCGGTCTTCTTCCAGGCGGTAATGTCGCGCAGCACGGCGCAGAAGCGCCGCTCAGCGCCATCGGCGATCTGGCCCATGGTCATGAACAGCGGAATGCGGCCGCCCTGACGCACGCGCGCCATGACTTCGCGCCCGTCATTCATCACCGAGGCCACGCCGCCGCCCTTGAGTCCTTCGAGGTAATCGAGGGCAGGAGCGTGGCTCTCCGGAGCGAAGAGCAGCGTGAACAATTCGCCTGAGACCTCACGCTGGTCGTAACCGAACAGGGCCTCCGCGGTCTTGTTGAGCGAGAGAATACGGCCGCGCTCATCCACGGTGACGACGCCGTCCGTTGCGGTATCGAGCACCGCGATCATCTCGCTGATCCGGGCTTCACGGGCGTCGATGTCGAGCCGCAGCGCGTCGACGCGCGCCGCAATCTCGGCCTCCTCGGCCTCGAACTCGGCTGCGAGCTCTGCGTCCTCAGCCTCTTCCTCGGTCAGTACCTTGATCTCGCCACCGCCGTCGGGATGACGGAAGGCCATCAGCGTCGCGGGCTCGCCTTGCCACGAGACGCTCGACAGGCGGGCATCGACACTGACGAGATGGCCCGTCCGGTCGACGAGGATCATGGTGCCGCCATCGGAGCGGGCGGCTCCCTTGATCATGCGGCTGATGCCGCCGCCGGAGCTCAAGTCGGCGAGATCCGCGTAGTCGAGCAGATCGAGCAGCGTGCGATTGGCATAGAGCGCTTCGTCACCGCGATTGACCAGGACTGCAACGGGCAGGCGGTCGAGCACATCGGCATGCGAATTAGGCAGGCGTGGCCGACCCGCAGCTGCGGAGGGCGCGTCGACCGCCGGCGCGGGTTCGGAAATCGGAGAAGCTGCAACCGCAGGCGGCTCGGATTCGGCTGCCGCGGTGCCGTTCGGCTTCGTCGGCTCGGCCGCCGGCAGGTCGAAGCGGCTGGCTTCGTCGTTCAGGCGCAGCGGGGCCGCCGGTGGCAGCCGGGGCTCGTTCTCGTCGTCTCCGGCAATGCGGGCGCCGAGCGCCTTGGCAATCTCGCGGAAAGCGTTGCGTTCAGCGGAGGTCAGCAGCGCCTTCGAGGGTTCGAGCAGCGGTCTGACCGTTGTGAGATGACCGTTCCTAAGCGGCACGACATTGGCGCCGGCCTCGTTCGGGGGCGGAGTTTCAGTGCGAGCCGCCGGCGTCGGCTGCGTGGCCGGAACGTCGGTGCCGATCTCGGGGGCTTCGCCCTCGTTTGCGCTGTCGGTCGGCTCTGCGACGAGCGGCGCGGACCCAATCTCGTCGGAGGCTGGGGCAGGGGGCACTGGTGCTGAAGCAGGCACAGAGCCGTCCGACGCATCGGTGGGCAGCGGGAATGGCTCGCGCTCGGTCATGCGGGCGAGACCAAAACCACGGAAACCTGCAAGATCACGCTTCGCATCGAGAACAGGCACGCCGGAAAGCTCGACCCGGACCCCTTCGGCGAGACCAGCAGTCCGCCATAGGACCGGGTGTCCGCTCCAGGTGGTGGCGGAGGCCAGTCGCTGGATCAGGCTGCCCTCGCGGTCGAGCAGATCGCGATCGATCAGCTCCAGCCAGCTGCGGCCGATCAGGCCGGCGGCAGCATCGCTCCCGATGATCTCTGCGATATCGGGCGAAAGGCTCGTGAAGCGGCCGTCAGCGTCGCTTTGCCAGACGAAACGCACGGTCGCGCGCTTCGGTGCAGCGGTTGCCGGCGCTGGAGAAGCGACGGTTGCGGCCGGGGCAGATGGCGCCACGACACTTGCTGTCGGCGGAACCGTAATGCCGAGTCGGCGCAACTCCGACGGAGCGACGGCGATCGCAAGGATCTGTTGCCCCTCTGGTCCCGTCACTAATTTGCAGCCGCATGTCACTAGCGTGGCAGTGAAGCCGGGCGTCAGCCGGAGGCGTTCAAGGCGCAGATGATCCCGCGGAGCGAGCCCGCCGGCGAGCAGCGCCAGCCTGTTGCGCGTTGGTGTGGGCAAGGAGGTGCCATCGGCATGCTGGCCGAGCAGTGCTTCGGCGCCCGCGTTGACAAAGCCGACCCGGGAAGTCTTCTGGTCCCAGAGCATCAAGGCGCCGTCCGCAATGAAGGGCGCCAGCGCTGCGTCTTTCGCTGCGTCTGTTCCCTGCATCGCCCAATCCTGCCCGGGTTCGCTCATTCCCATCCGCTCGTTCGGTCTGCGCCGATATGGCTAACAAAGCCTTAATAGCGGGCAAATGACTGCAAATCCATGGAACTGATCAAGGCTCTCCCGCGTCTGATCGAAACAGCGTTAACGTAGCGGGGTCACGCGATTGTCATTGCGTCGCAATAATGATATTGCAGTGCACAATCGAGTGGTAAACCAAGCCATCCACAGCCAGGAGGATAACCCATGACCGGCAAGACGCCTTATGAAGTGCCGACCGAGATGCGCGAGTTCGCCGAGCGCAGCGTCGAGCAGGCCCGCAAGGCCTTCGATGGCTTCATCGGCGCGGCCCACAAGGCAGTGGACGGTGCGCATGGTTCGGCCGAGTCCGCACGCGTCAACGCTCAGGACGTGACCCGCAAGGCCATGACTTATGCCGAGAGCAATGTCGCCGCCGCCTTCGACCTCGCCCAGAAGCTGGTCAAGTCGAAGGACCTGACAGAGGTCCTGCAGCATCAGTCCGAATTCCTGAAATCGCAGGTTGCGGCTCTCCAGGGCCAGCTCAAGGATCTGGGCGTTGCTGCCCAGGAGGTTGCGGCCAAGGCTGCCGAGACCGCTGCCAAGGCGACCAAGGTGAAGTGAACCGCCAGCGGCGCCGCACTGCGCTGCTCCGCGCGACTTGAGGCCACTGGCGCCGGGCCAGCGCTCGGCGCCACCCGTTAGCTCGCTGAAGGAGAATGACGATGGCTAAGCCTGTTCCGCCAAAGATCGGGTCCAAGGCTCCGATCAGTCTCGCTTCCGTCAAGGCTCTCCCCGGCGAGGCGCCGACCGAGCCGAAGGTCGCGCCGGCAATCCCGGCGGCGACCGGCCCCGTGGTCGGGGCGCCTTCTGCCAGTTCCGCTGCCGTGGCCTCTGCCCCGGTTTCCGCGCGTGTCAATTCCGCCTCGGCGCCGACGGAACCCGTTGCGGTTGCGCCCGTCAAGCCGGCGCCCGGGCCCATCGTTGCCCAACCGGCAGGTCCCGTTGCCGCCGTACCACCGGCGGCTGCTGTCGTGGCCAAGCCAGTTGAGCCGTTGAAGGACACCGTCAAGCCTACGGTCGCGCCCGTCCAGGCTGCGAGCGCTGTGCCACCTCCCAAGGTTGCCGCTGTCCCCGCCGCCGCCGTGCCATCGGCGGCCGCGACCAAGCCGGTTGAGCCGCTGAAGGGCACTGTCAAGCCTCCGGCCGCGCCGCTCCAGGCCGCGAGCGCTGTGCCACCCGCCAAGGTCGCCGCTGTCCCCGCCGCCGCCGTGCCGTCGGCGGCCGTGACCAAGCCGGTCGAGCCGCTGAAGGGCGCCGTCAAGCCGCCGGCCGCGCCGCTCCAGGCCGCCAGAGCCGTGCCTCCCGCCAAGCTCGCCGCTGCCCCGGTCGCGGCGCCAGTCGCGCCCGCTGCGAAGCCCGGGGTGGCGCGCCAGCCTGCGGCGCCCGCGGCCAAGGCCAAGCCGTCGACCAAGGTTCGTGTCGCAAAGCAGGTGACCAGAAAGCCGGCTGCCGCTGCCAAGGCGGTTTCGGCCGCGGCCGCCAGCCAGCCGGCCGCTATCCTCAAATCGGCAGCGGAAGTCAGCGCCGCCGTCGTGAAGACCGGGACGGAAGCCGCGAAGAAGGCGACAGCGACCGTCTCCGTAGATGTTCGCAAGCTTGCCAGCGCGGTCCAGCCCGTCGCGGCCGCTGTGCCGCCGCTCCCGCGCCCGCCGGAATTTGCGACGCTGACAGCGTCGACCTGGCTGGCCCAGATGCTTGCCGCCGCACGCGTGGTCGGCGCGCTGCAGGCGAAGGTTCTCGACCATGCCTGTACCGAACTGAAAGCGGCGCTGAGCGAGGCAGAGACCCTCGCCAGGACGGACAATCCCGCCGACGCCGTGGTGATTCACGCCAAGGCGCTCCGCCGCGGCTATGAGGCCTATTCCGCCCATGTGACGGATCTGGCACGTACTGCGCAGGCCGTTTTGCGGCGGGATTGAAGGGGCAAACGACGGTGCGCTGGATTTCGTGTGGTGCGGTGCATTTCGGCGGTTGCAATCGCGCCGCGACGGCACTAGGTTCCGCGCCGCCGGCCAGTTCGCATCCTTGCGCGGTCTGGCAGGGCGCCCGAAGGGCGCCGAGAGTGCCGTGCAGCCATAGCTCAGTTGGTTAGAGCGCTAGATTGTGGATCTAGAGGTCCCCCGTTCAAGCCGGGGTGGCTGTACCATTCCTCCCCGTTGAAAACCATCGATCGTGTCGGAGGCGTGTCCGGTTGGACTGCCTCGCCTGTCGGGGCTCGGTGCGGATTTGAGCGACCCGACGCGCGGGCTCCCGGGTCTCCCCTTCGAAGCCGCCGCAATTCGAGGCGGTGCCGTCCAGATGAAGCGGCGAAGCCGCTCCATCGTAGAAGCGGCCTGGCGCGGCACCATCCATTGCGGGATGGGACGTCAGCGCCCCAGTGGCCTGCTCAGCGGCCGGTGCGGGCCTTCAGGCGTTTGGTGCCATCAACGTCCGCGCGCTTGTGGTGGGGCTCGGCACGGTCGGCACGGGCGCGTAGCGGGGCAGGGTGTCGGTGTCTGCCAAAGGCGTCGACATGCTGCGGCACCGGGCGAGGCCGATCCGCCGTCAACGCCCTCGCGTGATCTGCGCCGCAGCCGCCGTCAGCATGGGCTATCCTCTGGTGCGGCGCGCGTCAAATAGACCGGCGACGCGCATTTCGATGGTGGCTCACAGGCGCCACATTCCGGACGCGGGAATCCCATTTTCGACTCGGGTGTCGGTGGTGTCGGTGATGTCATCGGTCCTTCCGTCGAAGTAGATGTGATGTTATCCTTCCCAGCGCTTGTTATCTTCAAAGTCCCGGGGACCTGAAATGACAAAAGTTAAACTTGCGATTTTCACAATGGCGACGGTCGGAATCGCCTTCACCGGTCTTGCCGCGACAACGGCTCCCGCAAATGCTGTCATTTATTGCAGCTATATCGGTTATCCCGCCGGGTGCGTCGCGCGGCCCGGCGTTCGTCTCGTTGCTCGGCCCGTTGGGGTCGGTGCCGTGACAGCGCCTCGTCCGGGGAATCGCAATGGTGGGGTCAACAGGGTCGGCGTCCGTCGCTAGCGCCTAATTCTGTTTTCACGAGCCATCAGAGCCTTCGCTGATCGTTCAGCAACCGCCGGGCGTTTTTGAACGTCCTCAGGTTCCTCAACGATCGGCAGAGGGCGTGTTCGTGCGCCGCCGCGGCAGACCTCCGAGCGGCGCGTCATTCGTGGCGGCGTCCGGTGTTCCGCTTAGAGTTTCTCCCTCGATTCCAGATTGAAATGGGATAGCCCAAGATTTGATGTCTGGCCCTCGGATGGCAGATTTAAAGTTCGCTTCGCTCCGAATACGGCTTGTGCGACCGAAGTAGATCAGTCCAATGTTGTGGCGTCGCTCGTACATGCCAAAGAGAGTGACGTCTTGGGCTCGCAAGCAGGCACGATAACAAGCCGATTTTATCGCCATTTGGGCCGCGAAAGAATAAGGATTGGCGAATACTGAAATCGAGAAAACCTGCTGATGAGCTTTTGACGGTTTAGTCTGGCATCGCCCCCATTTTCAATCCCTGGATAATGAAGGAACGAACCATGCGCAGCCTCGCCTTTGCCACCGCAGCTTTCATCGCCTTCGCCGCAACCGGCGCAAATGCACAGGTTGAGCTGAAAACCTACGCCGACGCGAACGGTTACATCGATGTCCAGAAACTGACCTGTGCCCAGCTGGCCGGTACGTTCCAGCAAGACGCCGATCTTCTGACGACCTGGTATAGCGGCTGGTACAATGGTCTTGGCAAAAAGCACTTCATCAACGTCGCGCGGGCCAGGGAGGCCGAGCACGAGACCATTGTCTACTGCAAGGCCAACCCAAAGGTGACAATCATCAAGGCGATGGGCCTGGTGTTCGACAAGATGCGCAAGGAGCGTGGCATCGTCCTCGCCAAATGATGCGGGGGGCGAACCGGCGCTCCTGATCGCCCTCGCGCGGCGTCGCGATTTGGCCGAGTGACGCCCTGTCGACGCCGCGCTTGTGGGCTGAGCTTTCGACGGTCTTGAACCCGTTGCTGGCGATTGCCATATCACCATCAAGCGGAAGGGCTTCGCCTTCCGCCTGCGGAGTGCTGCGCCAGCGGGCTTCGATCGAGAGACGAGGCGCCTTTCGAGGGCTTCTGCATGACGCGTACGCCTAGCCTGTCCCATCCCTTCCTGCTTGGGTTCGATGATATCGAACGTGCGCTGGACCGGGTCGCGAAAGGCGCAAGCGAAGGATATCCACCCTACAACATCGAGCGGATGCCGCGCACGGAGGATGAGCCGGATCGTCTCCGGATCACGCTTGCCGTGGCGGGGTTCTCGCGAGACCAGCTTGAGATCACGCTGGAAGAGAATCAGCTCACCATTCGTGGCCGGCAGAGCGACGACAAGAGCAGGCAGTTCCTGCATCGCGGCATCGCGGCGCGTCAGTTTCAACGCTCCTTTCTGCTGGCTGACGGAATGCAGGTTCTCGGGGCGGACTTGTCGAATGGCCTGCTCGCCATTGATTTGGTCAGGCCGGAACCGGAGCGGCTCATCAGGCGTATTGATATTATCAGTCGCGATTGAGCCCAAGGTCGGAACGAAGGCTTCGCGGTTGTGCTTTCGTTCATGATCTGGTGATCAACATAAGAACCGCCATTCGCACTGCTCAAAGGAGGGCGCGATGACTGAAGAAACCAATGTTATTCGTACAGCGCCGCTGACCCAGGCAGAATTCGCTGCACTTGGGACAGGCGAAGTCGCCTATCTCAAGCCGATGAGTTCCGAGGAGTTGCTGCGCATCTTTCCGCAGGCTCCGGAAATCCAGCCGGGCCTCAAGCTCTTCGCGCTGCTCTCCGCCGATGGCGCGCCGATCCTGGTCACCGATTCCCGGGAAGCCGCGACCGCCAATGCCTGGGAGCACGACCTGCGGATGGTCAGCTTGCATTGAACTGCGAGCGTCAGGCGGTGGCGATCTCCGCCACCGCAGCCTGCAGTTTCGCAATGTCCAGCGGCGTCGAGAGCCGGTGATCGCCGTCCTTGATCAAGGTCAGCGTCACGGGATCGCCGCTCAGATGTTCCACCAGCTTGATCGCGTGCTGCCAGGGCACGTCGGGGTCCTGCATCCCCTGAAGGATATGGACGGGGCAACCCGTCCTGATCTCGCCGCCGAAGAGGAGATGGCTACGGCCATCCTCGATCAGCGCCCGCGTGATCGGCGTCGGCTCCGGCGAATAGGCGGATGGGCGCTGCCAGACCCCGTCGCGCAGGATCGTCTCGCGAATCGCTGGCGGCATCTGAGCCCACATCAGTTCTTCGGAGAAATCCACGGCGGGCGCGATCAGCACCATGCCGGCAGGAGCAAGAGTGGTGCCGCGCAGTCTCCGGGCGGCGAGCAACGCAATCCAGCCTCCCATCGACGAGCCGACCAGGACCGGCGGGGCCTCGCAGCGCGCGGCAATGACGGCGAGGGTGTCCTCCAGCCAATGCGACAAGGTCCAGAGGCTGAAATCGCCACCGGTTTCGCCATGTCCGGAATAGTCGAAGCGCAGGAAGGCGCGTCCGCTACGGCTTGCCCATTGCGCGAGTGCGTCAGCCTTGGTCGCACGCATGTCGGAGCGAAAGCCGCCGAGCCAGACCACGGGATGTCCTGTTCCCGGCTGCTCCAGAAAGGCGATCCGGCGGCCGTCCGCGCCATTGCCGACATCAAGCCATTGCGGGGCAGGCTGCTCCACCTGAAATCTCCTGTGACGAATCTGTCCTGTGAGGGCATTATAGGCTGGGATCGGCCCTGCGGGTTGTCATACTGTGCGCCTCCGATCCGAGAGATTTTTTGAAACGGTGAACATGTCCTTGCGGTCAGGCGCGCATCCCTCGCTGCCTTCGACGGATAATCATCCCCTGAGCGGGCGGACCATCCTGCAGATCATCCCCGATCTCGAGGCAGGTGGAGCCGAGCGTACGACGGTGGATATTGCCCAGGGGCTGACCGAAGCCGGAGCGCGCGCGCTCGTGGCGACCGAAGGCGGTCGCCTTGTGGCCGAGCTGCAGGCAAAGGGCGGCGTCTGGCTGCCGTTCCCGGCTGCTTCGAAGAACCCGGTGACGATGGCGCTCAATGTGCGCAAGCTCGTGCTGCTCTGCCGACGGGAGCGCGTCGAGCTAATTCACGCCCGTTCGCGTGCGCCGGCCTGGGTTGCGCTTGCCGCAGCGCGTGCGCTCAAGCTGCCCTTCGTCACCACCTATCATGGCTCCTATGCCAGCCGCTCGGCGGTGAAGACGCAGTATAATTCGGTCATGGCGCGCGGCGACGTGGTGATCGCAAATTCCCGTTACACGGCCGATCTGATTCTGGCGAAGCACGGCTTTGCGCGTGACCGCATCCGCGTCGTCCATCGCGGTACCAATTTCTCGGCCTTCGCGCCGTCCGCGGTCGGGCCCGAGCGGATCCAGGCCTTGCGTCGCGCCTGGGGCGTCGAGCCCCATCAACGCATCGTGCTCTTGCCGGGTCGACTGACCGGCTGGAAGGGCCATCGTGTGCTGATCGAGGCGGCTCGCCTCCTGCGCGAGGGCGGCGACAACGATACCGCCTTCATCTTTGCCGGCGATCATCAGGGCCGCGATGGCTATGTCAGGGAACTCGACCAGGCCATCACCAAGGCCGGGCTCGAAGAACAGGTCAAGCGCGTCGGTCATTGCACCGATATGCCGGCGGCCCTGCTCGCAGCAGCGGTCGTTACTGTGCCCTCGACCGAACCGGAGGCCTTCGGCCGCGTCGCGGTCGAGGCGCAAGCCATGGGTATTCCGGTCGTGGTCTCCGATCTCGGTGCTGTTCCCGAAACCGTGCTCGCCCCGCCGCAGACGGCTCCCGGCGAGCGCACGGGCTGGCGCGTGCCGCCGGGCGATGCATCTGCTCTGGCTGCGGGCCTCAAGGAGGCGCTGGCGCTGCGTCCCTCGGCGCGCGACGCGCTGGCCCGCCGCGCCCGCCTCCATGTCGAGCAGCACTTTTCGCTCGAGAACATGGTCAGCGAAACCCTCGACGTCTATTGCGCCTTGCTTGGGCGCTAGGCGCTGTACTTGAGCGGGTGTTGCCGTGTTTGCATTGACAATGCCCGACTTTATGCAATGTGTCTGATCAACGGTGCCGACAGCACCATTCATAGGAGAATACAGCCATTCGCCGTCCGTTCCGCGCTGCCCCAACCCCGACCAAAGACGGCCCGCGTTCCAACCGCGACATCCGCGGTGTCCGTGAGGTTCAGCTCATTGACGATACCGGCGCCAACCGTGGCGTTGTGTCGTTCTTCGAGGCTCTGAAGATTGCCGAGGATGCCGGTCTCGACCTGGTCGAGATCGCCCCCAATTCAGTGCCTCCTGTCTGCAAGATTCTCGACTACGGCCGCTTCCGCTTTCTGGAGCAGAAGAAGGCCGCCGAGGCGCGCAAGAAGCAGCGCACCATCGAGATCAAGGAGATCAAGCTTCGGCCGGGCATCGACAAGCACGACTACGACGTCAAGATGAAGGCCATGCACGGCTTCTTCGAGGAGGGCGACAAGGTCAAGGTGACCCTGCGCTTCCGCGGTCGCGAAATGGCGCACCAGGACCTCGGCGTGAAGGTACTCGAGCGGGTCAAGGCTGATCTTGTCGATGTTGCCAAGGTCGAGAGCGACTGGCAACTCGAAGGCCGCCAGATGGTGATGGTCCTGGCGCCGAAATAGTCGCCAGGAGCGCCGTGCCTCGGAATCAGGTTGAGACAAGGCCCGGTCGCTTCAGCCGGGCCTTGTCTCGTTGGCCCCCCTGATCCGCCGTCTCAGCTGATGGAACGAATGATCTCGCGATAGGCAGCTTCGGGAAATGCCTTCAGCGTTTGCGTTCTCACATTCCCGTGCATTGCCAGTTGCAGGCAGAAGCGTGCCAGCACGGCATCGTCGGGTGCCTCGCAGACGATGACCATGTCGTATTTCCCCATCGTCATGAAGAAGGCCTTGAAGTCGCCGCCCATGTCGCGCAGCAGCTTCCTGGCCGTATCGAGGCGGGTGGGCGAGTCCTTGACGTTGCGCGCACCCTGGTCGGTCCAGTTGGTCAGCAGGATATAGGTCGTCATCACGCTTCTCCCTGGCTGGGCCCGGCCCTTGCGTCGGAAGCGTCATGCGGCGGCCCGATCGTCGCCGCTCGGTCTAGGATGGGATATTGCGCCATCCTCCGGGCCTCTGGCGCCAGTCTAGCACGCCCGTAAGGGGGGCGCGGCAGAACTTCTCGGCCAATTATAGGGAGCGGCGGGCGAGGCGCTGGAGGATCAAGCCCTTAATCAATCATGGCAGGGCGAAGCAGCAATCCGTCCAGCATGGCATCGAAGGCCGCGATCGCCCGGTGCGACGCGGTCTGCGGATCCTCGGCATGGGCGATCCACTGCGCGGCATGCAGCGTCGCTCCGGCGATCAAGCGGGCAGCCGCCTCCGGATCGATCGCGCGCAGGGTCGTATCCTCGACAAGGCTATCGAGGCTGGCGGTCATAGAGCGGATACAGGCGCTCTGCGTTGGCCAGTTCCAGGGATCACCGAGAACGGCTGGCCCATCGCGCAGGACGATGCGCTGAATCTCCGGCTCCAGGGCCATCTCGATATAGGCGGTGCACTCGTCGCGAAAGCCGGCCCATGCATCTGCTGCGCTGGTGGAAACGATGCGAAGGCGCTCGTTCATTTCATCGTCGATCTCGGCGATCACGGCCCTGAGCAGGCCTTTCTTGTCACCGAAGTGATGGTAGAGCGCCCCGCGAGTCAGTCCGACTGCGGCGGTCAGTTCATCCATCGAGGCGTCGGCATAGCCCACGGTGCCGAAGGCATGGCGCGCCGCGCCGAGGAGCTTGGCTCGCGTCTCGGCGATCATCTCCGTGCGTGGTCTGCGAGCCATCCATGTTCCCTTCGCATACGCGGCGTATGTCAATTGACACGGGCCGGGTCGGCTCCTACTTCCCTCACATACGCTCCGTATGTAAGTGGTACAGAAACTTCTGGAAAGAGGCCCGTCATGGCCAACCCCTATCGCGAGATCTTCAGGGCGCCAGGCGCTATCGCGTTCTCGGCGACGGGCTTCATCGCGCGCATGCCGGTCTCGATGGTGACGCTCGGCGTCGTCACCATGCTGTCCCAGGCGCGCGGCGAATACTGGCTGGCAGGGGCGGTCGCGGCGACCTTCGCCTTGTCCAACGCGCTGATCGCGCCTCAGCTCTCCAGGCTGGTCGATCGCTACGGGCAGCGTCGGCTGCTCGTTCCCGCAACACTCGCGGCGATTGCGGCGCTATCGGGCCTGATGCTGTCGACCCGCTACGAAGCGCCAGTCTGGGCTCTTTTCGTCTTCGCCATGCTGTCAGGAACGATGCCGAGCATATCGGCGATGGTCAGGGCTCGCTGGACCGAGCTTTATCGCGATACGCCGAAGCTGCGGACCGCCTTCGCCTTCGAGTCGGTCGTCGACGAGGTCATCTACATGACCGGGCCGGTCATCGCGATCGGGCTGAGCGTATCCTTCTTTCCAGAGGCCGGGCCGCTCGCCGCAACGCTGCTGCTGACCGTCGGAACTGCGCTGTTCGTCGCGCAGCGTGCATCCGAACCGCCCGTGCATCCGCAGGGGGCGAGTGGCGGTGCCTCGGTCATTCGCCTCGCGTCGGTGCGGATCATCGCCTTCATCCTGATCGCGATCGGCACGATCTTCGGAACGGCCGAGGTCACCGCCGTCGCCTTCGCCGAGGCGCAAGGGAACAAGGCCGCCGCCAGTTTCGTCCTGGCGAGCTATGCCGCGGGATCGCTGATCACGGGGATCGTGTTCGGCGCGCTCAAGCTGCGCATGTCGCTGGCCAGCCAGTTGCTGATTGCGATTACGCTTGCAGCGGTGACCACGCTGCCTCTGCTCGCCGTCAACAGCATCGGCAGCCTTGCCGTCGTGGTGTTCCTGGCCGGCGCTGCCGTTTCGCCGACGATCATTGTCTCGATCGGCCTGATCGAGCGTCTCGTCCCGGCCGCGAAACTGACCGAGGGCATCACCTGGGCCATGACGGGCATCGGTATCGGCATGGCGGTCGGCTCTTCCGCCTCGGGCTGGGTCATCGACGGATTTGGCGCGCGCAGTGGCTTCTGGATTTCGGTCGGCGCTGGCGGCGTTGCTCTCGTGACGGCGTTGCTGGGTTATCGCCGGCTCCTGGGCGAGAAGCCGCAGCCCGCTCTGCGTGAGGCTGCAGCCTGCACCGGTCCTTAGCGGCAGAACGCCGAAAGGGGCAGAGCCTTCGCATGGTCGAGGCCGCGCCGGACCATCCGATCCTGGGGGCCGCCATCATTGGCCTGCGTGAGCGCTCGTGGAAGCAGGAGGCGCGCAGAGCGCGCCTCCCGAACGATGCCCGACGGGGCTAGCCGTCGACCAGGGCGAGCGAGGCGTCGGTGTAACGTTTGCCTGCCACATCGGCCGGCGTGAGCGCTTCGCCAATGGCCGCCGCTTCGTCGGAGGTCAGGACGATGTCGGCTGCCGCCCTGTTCTGCTCCAGATGGGCGATCTTGCGCGCGCCGGGGATCGGCACGATGAAGTCCCCCTGGTGCAGCACCCAGGCGAGCGCAAGCTGCGCGGCGGTGGCGTTCTTGCTCGCGGCCAGCCGTTCCAGCCGTTCGACGAGCGCCGCATTGGCCTCCAATGCCTGGGCCTGGAAACGCGGCAGGGTCCGGCGCCAGTCCTCGCTGCCGAGTTCGTCGAGTGTCCGGATCTTGCCGGTGAGCAAGCCGCGTCCGAGCGGGCTGTAGGGCACGAAACCGATTCCAAGCTCGCGGCAGACGGCGAGCACACTGTCTTCAGGCTCGCGCCGCAGCGAATATTCGCTCTGGACGGCCGCGATCGGATGCACTGCGTGCGCCCGGCGGATCGTCGAGGCATTGGCCTCGGAAAGACCGAGCGTCCGGACCTTGCCCTCGCGCACAAGGTCGGCCATGGCGCCGACCGTATCCTCGATCGGCACATTGGGGTCGACGCGGTGCTGATAATAGAGATCGATCACGTCGATCCCGAGCCGCCTGAGCGAGGCCTCCGCCACGGCCCTCACATGTTCCGGCCGGCTGTCGAGCCCCGCCATGCGCTCCGCTCCCTTGCCCTCTTCGAGGATCTTGAATCCGAACTTCGTGGCGACCACCACCTGGTCGCGCACAGGCCTGAGCGCCTTGCCCAGCAGGATTTCGTTCTCGAATGGACCATAGACTTCGGCGGTGTCGAAGAGGGTCACTCCGATATCGACGGCGCGCCGCAAGGTGGCGATCGCGGCGCTCTCTTCCTGGCCACCATAGGCGAAGGTCATGCCCATGCAGCCGAGACCGACGGGGAAGACTTCAAGTTCTTGACCAAGCTTGCGAGTTTGCATCACGGGCTCCTCTGCTGTGATCCGATACAGATGAGGCTTGCGTCACTGATCGATAATCGCCTGGAGAAAGCACGGCCCGTTCGATAAAATAGATCAATGAACCGCGCCGATCTCCCGCATCTCGCCGTCCTGGCGGCCGTCGCCCGCAATCGCGGTTTCCGTGGTGCGGGCCGCGAGCTCGGCATTGCGCCATCCGCTGTCAGCCATGCCGTGTCGCTGCTGGAGGCCCGGCTCGGCGTGCGCTTGCTCGCGCGCAGTACGCGCAGCGTCGCCCCCACCGAGGCCGGGGCGCAGCTTCTGGAACGGCTGCTGCCGGCGATGTCCGAGATCGCCCTGGCGCTAGAGGTGGCGGCCGCCTCGCGCGACGAGCCCGCCGGCAATCTTCGCCTCACCGTGCCGCGCACCGCCGCTCATTTGGTACTGGCGCCGAAGCTCGGCGCCTTTGCCGCGGCCTATCCGGAGATCGTGCTCGAGATCGTCATTGACGACAGATTCGCCGATGTCGTCGCGGGCGGGTTCGATGCCGGGATCCGGCTCGGCGAGAGCCTGCAGCGCGACATGATCGCCGTTCGCATCGGGCCGCGCATGCGCGGCGTCGCGGTTGCGGCCCCGTCCTATTTCGCCGGGCGGGACATGCCGCTGACGCCGCACGACCTCTCAGGGCATCGCTGCATCCGCTTCCGCTTCGAAAGCGGCGTGATCTATCGCTGGGAGTTCGAGAAGGACGGTCTCGTCGTTGAGCCCGACGTCTCGGGGCCGCTGATCCTGGGCGATGACCGGCTCGTCCTCCAGGCCGCGCTTGATGGGGCCGGCATCGCATTCCTCTTCGATGACTATGTCCGCGATGGGCTCGGGCAGGGCAGGCTGGTGCCTGTTCTGGAGGATTGGTGTCCGCCATTCGACGGGTTCTACGTGTATTATCCGAGCCGCCGGCAGATGCGTCCGGCGCTGCGGGCTTTCATCGACTTCTTCCGGGCTGATAAGGGGTAGCGCCGCCGCGTGCGTCCGGGCCCGCTCGGCTCCCCTCCGATCATGACCACGAGGATTTCCGTGACGGGTTCTATTTCGGCCGTTCTGATTCACGTCTCGGACGTGGTCGCGGGGCTCGCTTGGTATCGCAGCGCATTTCCCCGGGCCGTTCCGGCGACAAGCCAGCCTTCGGGATTCGCCTTTCTGCAAATTGGCGAGACGCAACTTGAAATCGTTCCGGCCGACACGAAGGTGCCCAGCGGCGCCGCCGGCTCGATCGTCTATTGGCGGGTGGAAGATTTCGAGCGATCGCTTGCCCATTTGCAGGCGGTCGGTGCGGTGCTCTATCGTGGGCCGCTGGCCATCGACGGTGATCTGTGGATGTGCCAGGTTCGCGATCCCTGGGGCAATTGCATCGGGATCAGAGGGCCCCGCGCCGAAAAACGGGGCTGATCAGGATATTGAGGAGCCGGATCCGCTCCGGCTCGCCCTGCGGCCTTTTCGGCATGGGCGGTGCCTGCACTTGCCAGCCCCAGGCTTTTCTGTCATATGCGCGCCCTTCGATCGCCCGGCTGATAAGGGCTGCCGTGGCGGTCGTTCTTTGCTTCCAGCAAGCAAAATCGAAGCGGCGCATCTCGCGCGTCCGCGACCATTGAGGAGCTGAAATGCCCAAGATCAAGACGAAGTCGAGCGCCAAAAAGCGCTTCAAGATCACCGGAACCGGCAAGGTGCTCTACGCCCAGGCCGGCAAGCGTCACGGCATGATCAAGCGGACCAACAAGCAGATCCGCAATCACCGCGGCACGGCAACCCTCTTCGAGGGCGATGCCGCCAACGTGAAAAAATACTTCCTGCCGAACGGCTGACGCCCTCTAACCTTTCCGGAGATCACACATGGCTCGCGTGAAACGGGGCGTAACGTCCCACGCCAAGCACAAGAAGACACTCAAGGCTGCCAAGGGCTTCTATGGCCGCCGCAAGAATACGATCCGCGCTGCCAAGGCGGCCGTCGATCGTTCGATGCAATATGCCTATCGCGACCGTAAGAACCGGAAGCGCTCGTTCCGCGCGCTCTGGATCCAGCGTCTCAACGCTGCGGTGCGTGAGCATGACTTGACGTATTCGGTCTTCATTGGCGGTCTCGCCAAGGCCGGTATCGAGCTCGACCGCAAGACGCTGTCGGCGCTGGCCATCGACGACGCAGCCGCCTTTGCGGCCGTGGTCGAGACGGTGAAGGGTGCCCTCGGCGCGGAAGCCAAGGCCGCCTGAGTTTCGCCTCAGCGAAGTGAATTGGAAGAGGCCGGCAGCGATGCCGGCCTTTTTCGTTGTCAGGTCTGCATGCTGTCGTTGGCCGGAAGGATCCAGTTCTGGCCGGCACCTTCGACGACACGCTGGTAGGCCTCCTCCGGCGTGTCGGCGTAGCAGAACAGCGACAGATCTTCGGGCCGGATGAATTTTGCCGCCGCCATGGCATCGAGATTGAGCAGGTCACGCCAGAAGGCGCTGTCATAGAGCACGATCGGCACGGCCGGCATCTTTCCGGTCTGCTTCAGCGTCATGATCTCGAAGAGTTCGTCGAGCGTGCCGAATCCGCCGGGAAACACGACGAGCGCCGCGGCGCGCATGGCCAGGTGCATCTTCCGCATCGCGAAATAGTGGAAGCGGAAGGTCAGGTCCGGCGTCGACCACGGGTTCGGCTCCTGCTCGTGCGGCAGCGTGATGTTGAAGCCGATCGAGAGCGCACCCGCTTCCGTCGCGCCGCGATTGGCAGCCTCCATGATGCCCGGCCCGCCGCCAGTGGCGATGACATGATGGCGCCCGCTTTCGCCGTCGATGAGCGCGCCGCCCCGCTCGGAGGCAATGCGGGCGAATTGCCGCGCCGCTTCGTACCAGCGGTCTCCTTCCCGGACGCGGGCCGAGCCGAAGACGACAACGGTCGAGACGATGCCGCGCGCGCGCAAATGGTCCTCGGCCTTCTGGTATTCGAGCATGAAGCGCACGCCGCGTGTCGAATCGCCAAGGATGAAATCGGGGTCGAGCGCCGCCAGGCGATAGGAGGGGGAATTCTTCTGGGCCTGGCTGTCGGGCATGATGTCTGTCTCCATGATGCCACCTGCATAGCCGCATCGCAGCGGCGCTGTCGCCTGCATCGCTGGCAGGGCTGCTCCGCCAGGCGAGGGACTTGTTCGGGCCGGAGGCTTGTTCAGACCAGGTACTTGTTCAGGATCTCGGCCAGTCGTGGCGCGCCGACATTGTGCGGCAGCAGGGTCAGAAAGCGCCCTTGGCGGTCCATCAGATAGGTGAGGGAGCCGTGATCGACGGCGTACTCCGCTGCGCCATGATGCGGCAGCGTGAGCTTGCGGCGATGCACCTTGTAGGCGTGGGCGATCGCGGCGATCTCCGATTCGCTGCCGGTTAGTCCGATCAGGCGCGGATGGAGGGCTGTGACATAGCTCGCCATGACGGGGGGCGTGTCATGGGCCGGATCGACCGTGACGAAGAGCGGCGCGAGCCGCTCGGCCCGCGGACCGATGGCGTCGAGCGCCTGCGCGATGATCGTAAGATCGATCGGGCAGGTATCGGTACAACGGGTGAAGCCGAAATAGACCAGCATGAATCGGCCGCGGAAGTCCGTGTCGCTCACGCGCCTGCCGGTGTGATCGACGAGCGTGAACGGGCCACCGAACCGGGTGGCGAGCGGGTCGATCGGGCTGGCGCCAGGTGCGGGTGGCTGCTGCGAGAACGCGCCCGCGGCTGGCAGGATGGCACCAAGGGCCAACAGCACCCGCCGCGAGATCATTTCGGCCGAAGTCCCTTGATTCCGTAGGGGCCGTCTTCGGCGATGATGTGGTTCGCTTCAGGATCGGCCCGCCACCACTCGGCGGCCTTGCCGTTGCGGGCCTCCCAGTCGGTCTTGAAGCGTTCGGCCGGAATCCAGGGTTGCGAGGGGCGTTCGCGGACCGCCTGCACGAAGAATACTGTCACTGCCGGGTTGGCGATCAGCAGGCCATCGGCCTCGATCTCGCGGCCGCAATAACCGATCAGGTCCCTGACCGAGCCGGCAAAGTCGACGTTCGATTTCGCGACAAGCCGGAAGGTGCCGTCGGCCAGGACAAGGCCGAGCTGACGCTTGCCGCTGCCGCAATCGGGCGTGCAACGGCCCTTGAGATGGCAGAGCGCATCGACGACCCGCCCCTTGAGGATTGTCGCAGTCTCGTACGGGATGTTCCAGGCTTCGGCCGCGCGCGCGGTTGTCACGGGGATGCCGGCGAGAAGCGCGGCCACACCCAGCATATGCCGCAGCATTCGCATCGCTCAGTTCCCGAACGGCTGGATGCCGTGTTCTTCATGCGTCATGCTGATCACGCCCTTGTCGTCGGCGATCCTGTCGACGAGCAGGTACTTCACGCCGTCGCGCTCGAGCAGCTCGCCATCGACCGTGACCTGGTGTGTGGCCATCCGCGCGATACGCGGATTGGCGGCGCTCTCATCGTCATCGCCGATCTTGAGAATGAGATAGAGATTGCCGGCCGGGTCGCGGATGCTGACCGGAATGCCGCCAAGTGCACACCAGATTGCGCATTGGTGATGGGCTGTGCCCCTGGCGAACATCAGCCCGCTGATCGTGCACCAGGTATCGCTGATTTCCCCGGTGATCGTGACGCGCTGCCCGTCCTGTGCCCCTGCCGGGGCGGCGCTCAGCGTGACGATCAGGAATGCCCATGCGCGCCAGTGAGACAGGATTGTCATGATGCTGCGCTCATTTCGGCCAAACAGGTGCTCTGCCGTCGTGCCTGCGATGCTTTGCCAGCACGATTGCCCCTAGCATCGCTCAAGATGACACCCTAGAAGATGCCTCGCAATCGGACCAGATCAGGCATGAATGAGATCGATACCCTCAGCGATTCACTTCTTGGTGAGATCGCCGCTGCACAGGACGAAGCCGCGCTCGAGCAGTTGCGCATCACTGCGCTCGGCAAGTCGGGCTCGGTGTCCGCGCTGCTGAAGACGCTGGGCGCGATGACGCCGGACGAGCGCAAGGAAAAGGGCCCGCTGATCAACGGCCTGCGCGACAAGGTCCAGGGCGCCATCACCGAGCGCAAGGAGGCGTTGGGGCAGGCTGCGCTCGACGCGCGCCTTGCTGCCGAGCGGATCGATGTCTCCCTGCCGGTGCGCGAGGGGCCGGAGGCGCGCGGGCGCATCCACCCGATCAGCCAGGTCATCGACGAGATCACCACGATCTTCGGCGACATGGGCTTTTCGATCGCGGAAGGTCCCGATGTCGAAACCGACGATCTCAACTTCACCAAGCTGAACTTCCCTGTCGGCCACCCGGCGCGGGAGATGCACGACACCTTCTTCTTCGCGCCTGACGCCAATGGCGAGCGCAAGCTGCTGCGCACGCACACCTCTCCGGTGCAGGTGCGTACGATGATCTCGCAGGAGCCGCCGATCCGCGTCGTCTGCCCGGGCCGGACCTATCGTATGGATTCCGACCAGACCCACACCCCGATGTTCCATCAGGTCGAAGGTCTGGTGATCGACAAGAAGGCCAATTTCGGCCACATGAAATGGGTGCTCGAGGAGTTCTGCAAGGCCTTCTTCGAGGTCGACAGCGTCAAGATGCGCTTCCGCCCCTCATTCTTCCCCTTCACCGAACCGTCGGCCGAAGTGGATATCCAGTGTTCGCGCAAGGGCGGCGAGATCCGCTTCGGCGAGGGCGATGACTGGCTGGAGATCCTCGGCTGCGGCATGGTGCACCCGAACGTGCTGCGCAATTGCGGCCTCGATCCCGATGTCTACCAGGGCTTCGCCTGGGGCATGGGCATCGACCGTATCGCCATGCTGAAATACGGCATGCCGGATCTGCGCCCCTTCTTCGAGGCCGATATCCGCTGGCTCTCCCATTACGGCTTCCGCCCGCTCGACCTGCCGACCCTGACCGGCGGCCTGACGTCGTGAAGGAGCCGGTCGTGCAGGGGAGGGCGGGATGACAGTCGCAGCAGGAGCAGGACTGTTCGCGGTGCTTGCCGTCGCGCTCAACCTGCTGTGCCTCGCGATCGCCTATTTCCGCCTGCGCCACCGCGCTTTGGGCTCGGCCCTGCTCGACCAGTGCCCGCCCGTCACGATCGTGCGGCCGGTGCGCGGTCTCGAGACGTTCAGCCGCGAGACGTTGAGCTCGGGGCTGGTGCTCGACTACCCCCGCTACAGGACGATCTTCTGCGTTGCCGACGGCGACGACCCTATCGTGCCGCTGATCGAGGATCTGATCCGGCGCTTCGGCGACGATCGCGTGCGGCTGATCGTCGGCGATGTCGCCGTCAGCGCCAATCCGAAGCTCAATAACTGCGTCAAGGGCTGGGATGCGGCGGAAACCGACTGGGTCATTCTCGCCGATTCCAACGTGCTGATGCCGAAGGACTATATCCAGCGGATGCTGGCGGCGTGGCGGCCCACGACGGGGCTCGTCTGCTCGACACCGGCCGGTTCGCGCCCGCAGGGCTTTTCCGCCGAACTCGAATGCGCCTTCCTGAATACCTTCCAGGCGCGTTGGCAATATGCCGGCGAGGCGCTCGGCTTCGGCTTCGCGCAGGGCAAGTCGATGCTCTGGAACAAGCCCTTTCTCGACTCCAATGGCGGCATTGCAGCGTTGGGGGCGGAGATCGCCGAAGATGCGGCGGCGACGAAGCTGGTGCGCCGGGCCGGCAAGCACGTCCATCTCGTCTGCCAGCCCTTTGAGCAGCCCTTGGGCAAGCGCAGCCTGCGCGACGTGGTGCAGCGCCAGTTCCGCTGGGCCAGGCTGCGCCGGGTGACGTTCCTGCCCTTCTTCGCACCGGAGATCCTGTCGGGACCGCTGCTGCCGGTGCTGGCGGCGGTTGTTGCGGCGCCGGCATTTGGGTTGCCGGCCTGGGCCGCGCTATGTGCCGTGCTGCTGCCCTGGTACGCGGGCGAGATGCTTCTGGCCTATGGCGTCGGCTGGTACCTGTCGTGGCGGCTGCCTTTCGCCTTCCTGGTGCGCGATATCGTCTTCCCGGGGATCTGGGCCTATGCCTTCGTCGCGGGCGAGGTGACGTGGCGCGGCAACGCGATGAAAATCCGGATCGATGGCGAGGACCGGTTGAACGATGGTCAGTCCCAGCTGTCGCCGGTCGTGGCTCGGCGGGATGGGGCGGCGTGACCATGGGCACGACCACGATCCCCGAGCGCTACAGGGACTGCCCGAGCTTCTCCTTTGGCGACAGCCCGGAGCTGGCCTCCGAACTGGCCGCCCTCGTCGTCAGCGGCCGCAAGCGGGCGACGGTGAACACGCCGGACGATCCCGACTGCCCGGAGGTCGGCCAGATCTGGATCGTCCTCGACGGCGGCAAGCGACCTGTCTGCGTCATCGAGACGCTCGAACTGACGACGCGGCGGTTCGACGAGATCGATGCGGAATTCGCCTTCGAGGAAGGCGAGGATGACCGTACTCTGGCCTCATGGCGCCAAGCCCATGAAGCCTATTTCCGACGCCTCGGCGTCTTCAGTCCCGACATGACCTTGATTTGCGAACGCTTCCGTCTGGTGGAAGTGCTCGCTCCGATGGACGCACACGCATGAAATTCACGCTCTCCTGGCTCAAAGACCATCTCGACACCACCGATACGGTCGACACCATCACCGAGACCCTGACCCGTGTCGGGCTCGAGGTCGAGGGCGTCGAGGACAGGGCGAAGGCGCTCCAGGCCTTCACCATCGCCTATGTGATCGAGGCCAAGCAGCATCCGAATGCCGACCGGCTGCGCGTCTGCCTGGTCGACACCGGCACCGGCGAGCCCGTGCAGGTCGTCTGCGGCGCGCCCAATGCTCGCACCGGCATGAAGGGAGTGTTCTCGCCGCCTGGCAGCTACATTCCCGGCAAGGACATCACCCTCGGCAAGGGCGTCATTCGTGGCGTCGAGTCGAACGGCATGCTGGTCTCCGAGGCCGAGCTCCAGCTCTCCGAGGATCATGACGGCATCATCGAGCTGCCGGAGGATGCTCCGGTCGGAATGCCCTACGCGACCTATGCCAAGCTCGACGACGCCACGATCGAGATCGCGGTCACGCCGAACCGGGCCGACGCGCTCGGCGTCAGCGGTGTCGCGCGCGATCTTGCCGCCGCAGGTCTCGGCACGCTGAGGACACCGTCGATCCAGCCGGTGCGCGGTTCGTTCCCATGCCCGGTCAAGGTCGCGCTCGACTTCGCGCCGCAGGACAAGAAGCTCTGCCCGGCCTTCGCCTTGCGCCTGATCCGCGGCGTGAAGAACGGCCCGTCGCCGGAATGGTTGCAGGCCCGCCTGCGCGCCATCGGCTTGCGGCCGATCAATACGCTCGTCGACATCACCAATTTCATGACCTTCGATCGCAACCGGCCCCTTCACGTCTTCGACGCGGCCAAGGTCAGGGGAGATCTCACGGTGCGCCGGGCCAAGGCGGGCGAGGAGATTCTCGCGCTCGACGGACGCACCTACAAGCTGAGCGACGAACAGGTGGTGATCTGCGATGCGCATGGCGTCGAATCGCTCGCCGGCATCATGGGGGGCGAGGCTTCGGGCTGCGACGAGAACACGGTCGATGTCCTGGTCGAGAGCGCGCTCTGGGACCCGCTCAACATCGCCCGTTCGGGCCGGGCGCTCGGCATCAACTCCGATGCGCGCTATCGCTTCGAGCGCGGTGTCGATCCCGATTTCTGCCGGCCGGGCCTCGATCTCGCGACAGTGATAATCATCGACCTCTGCGGCGGCGAAGCCTCCGAAATGGTTTTCGAGGGCGAGCTTCCGGAGTCGCGCCCCGCGATCGATTTCCCGTGGTCGGAAGTGAAGCGTCTGACGGGGCTCGACCTGCCGCAGGTCGAGATGAAGCTCGCGCTGACCTCGCTCGGTTTCCATGTCTCGGGTGCGGGCGAGCGGGTGAAGGTCGCGGCGCCGTCCTGGCGCGGCGATGTCGAGGGCAAGGCCGATCTGGTCGAGGAGATCCTGCGCATTGCCGGGCTCGACCGCGTGGCCTCCACGCCGCTGCCGCGCATCAAGGCAGAGGTGGTGAAGCCGGTTCTCACCGTGCTGCAGAAGCGCACCCGTGCCGCCAAACGCCTGCTTGCCAGCCGTGGCCTGGTCGAGGCCGTGACCTGGTCCTTCATCTCGCATGAAGCGGCCACGCTCTTCGGTGGCGGTTCGCCCAAGCTGGTTCTGGCCAATCCGATCGCCGCCGATCTCTCCGATATGCGGCCCTCGCTGCTGCCGGGGCTGATCCGTTCGGCCCAGGCCAATGCGGCGCGCGGCTTTGGCGATGTCGCATTGTTCGAGGTCGGCCAGGTCTTCTTCAGCGATGAGCCCGAAGGCCAGGTGATCGCGGCCGCCGGCTTGCGCCGCGGCACGGCCCGGCTCGAGGGCGTCGGCCGTCATTGGGACGGTGCGGCCGAGCCCGTCGATGCCTTCGATGCCAAGGCCGACGTCATGGCCCTGCTCTCCGGTCTTGGAATCCCTGTTGGCGGCTTGCAGGTCGTGGCCGGCGGCCCAGCCTGGGCTCATCCGGGACGGTCGGCGACATTGCAGTTCGGGCCGAAGGGCGTCATCGGCGCCTTCGGGGAAGTCCATCCCAAGATCCTCAAGGCTCTGGACGTGAAGGGGCCGCTCGTTGCCTTCGAGATCCATCTCGACGCCCTGCCTTTGCCGAAGGCCAGGCCGACCAAGGTCAAGCCGAAATTGAACCTCTCCGGCTTCCAGCCGCTGACGCGCGATTTCGCCTTCATCGTCGATGCCAAGGTCGCTGCGGGTGACATGATGCGCACCGCGCAGAATGCCGAGCGCAGCCTGATCTCGGATGTCACGGTGTTCGATCTCTATGAGGGACCTGGCGTCGAGGCCGGCAAGAAATCCGTGGCGCTCGCCGTCACGCTCCAGCCTGCCGAGAAGACGCTGACCGATGTCGAGATCGATGCGGTCGGCAGCAAGATCGTCACCGAGATGGCCAAGCGCTACGGCGCGACCCTGCGGGGCTGATCCTCAGGGACGGGAGCACCGGTTCCTCGGAGCCGACATGCGGGAGGGCGGGAGCGACAATGGGCGCGCCCGCCTTTTGCATATCTGGCAGGCCTGTCATCAGGCTGTCTCGGGGGAGGGCGTTGGGGCGCCTGCGGGGGGCGATGGGTCAGTGCCGCGTTATTGATCCAGATTGTGTAATAATCCGCCCGCGCAATCCGTGAACAATCGCGCTATCGGCTGCTGATCGTTTCAATGCGCGCTGGCTGTATGACCATCTCCGAATGTCCCGTTGCGGACAGCCTTTTCCCTGGCTTTCGCCTGCTCGACGTTCAGACGTCGGGTGCGCGAATTCGCGTGCGGACAGGCGGGGAGGGGCCGGCCTTGTTGCTGCTGCACGGTTATCCTCAGACGCATGTGCTCTGGCACAAGGTCGCGGACCAGCTGAAGCGGCGTTTTACCCTGGTGTGCGCAGATCTGCGGGGCTATGGCGACAGCGAGAAGCCTGCCTCCGATGCCGCTCATCTTGTCTATTCCAAGCGTGCGATGGCGCAGGACATGGTCGAGGTCATGATTGCGCTTGGACATGATCGGTTTGCCGTTGGGGCGCATGATCGCGGCGCGCGCGTGGCCCATCGCATGGCGCTCGACCACGCAGGCCATGTGACGAGGCTCGCCACGCTCGACATCGCGCCGACGCGCGAGATGTATGCCAACACCACCGACGCCTTCGCGCGTGCCTATTGGCACTGGTTCTTCCTGATCCAGCCCGCGCCCTTTCCCGAGCGCATGATCGGTGCTGATTCCAAAGCCTATTGGCTGAAGAAATGCGGCTCGGGCTCCGCCGGGCTGACCCCTTTCGCTCCTGAGGCGCTTGAGCACTACCTGCGCTGCTTCGCCGATCCGGCGACGATTCACGCGAGCTGCGAGGATTATCGCGCGGCCGCGACCATCGACCTCCGTCATGACGACGAGGATGGTGGCCGCAAGCTTGAGCAGCCCCTGCTGGCGCTCTGGGGCGAGCAGGGCGTGATCGGGCGCTGCTTCGATCCCTTGGCGCTCTGGCGCCAGCGTGCACAGAATGTCCAAGGCCGGCCCTTGCCCGGTGGCCATTATTTGGCGGAGGAGATCCCCGATCTCGTCGCCGCCGAATTCACGGCTTTCTTCGGAGAAGACATATGACCGGAACCAATCGCGTCTACCGCATCGCCGTGATCGCCGGCGACGGCATCGGCAAAGAGGTCATGCCTGAAGGCCTGCGGGTGCTCGAAGCGGCGTCGAAGAAGTTCGGCTTCGAGCTGCGCTGCGACAGCTTCGATTTCTCCTCCTGCGACTACTACGCCAAGCACGGCAAAATGCTCCCTGACGACTGGAAGGACCAGATCGGCGGGCATGACGCGATCTATTTTGGTGCTGTCGGCATGCCGGCGCAGGTGCCGGACCACATCTCGCTCTGGGGCTCGCTGCTGCTGTTCCGGCGTGAATTCGACCAGTATGTCAATCTCCGTCCCGTGCGGCTGATGCCCGGCGTGCCTGGCCCGCTGGCGAACCGCAAGCCGGGCGATATCGATTTCTTTGTCGTGCGCGAGAACACCGAGGGCGAGTACTCCTCTGTCGGTGGGCGCATGTATGCCGGCACCGAGCGCGAGATCGTGCTGCAGGAGACGGTGATGAGCCGCGTCGGCGTCGACCGCGTGCTGAAATACGCATTCGAGCTCGCCCAGCGCCGGCCGCGCAAGAAGCTGACGTCGGCCACCAAGTCGAACGGCATCTCGATCACCATGCCCTACTGGGACGAGCGGGTGAAGGAGATGGCGAAGAGCTACCCCGACATCGCGGTCGACCAGTACCATATCGACATCCTCACCGCGCATTTCGTGCTGAATCCCGACCGTTTCGACGTCGTGGTCGCCTCCAACCTGTTCGGTGACATCCTGTCCGATCTCGGTCCGGCCTGCACCGGCACGATCGGCATCGCGCCTTCGGGGAACATCAACCCGACCCGTGAATTCCCTTCGCTGTTCGAGCCCGTTCACGGCTCGGCGCCCGACATTGCCGGCCAGGGCATCGCCAATCCCGTCGGCCAGATCTGGTCAGGTGCGATGATGCTGGACCATCTCGGCGAGCGCGAGGCCGCAAAGGCGATCGAGGCAGCGATCGAGCGGGCGCTCGGAGATGCCCGGACCCGCACGCGCGATCTCGGCGGAACCTTGAGCACCGAGGCCGCCGGCAGAGCAGTTGAGCAAGCGTTGGGCTGAGCAAGAAGGGCGCGACTCTAGCCAGAGTATTGGCTAGAAAAGCGATCATATTCCGCGAGAGGCTGCTTCATCCATGGATTTCATCGCTGCTTCGCTGGCCGATCCCCTCCTCTGGGGCAAGCTCTTTGAAATCATCGTGCTGAACATCGTGCTGTCGGGCGACAACGCGGTCGTGATCGCGCTCGCCTGTCGGGCGCTGGCCCCGGCGCAACGCACCAAGGGCATTGCGCTTGGTGCTATTGTCGCCGTGCTGCTCCGGGTTGTGTTCACGGTCGTGGTCGCCTCGCTCCTGAGCGCGCCTTTCCTGCGCATCGCCGGCGCCGTGCTGCTGTTCTGGATCGCCGTGAAGCTGGTTCTGGAGGATGGCGAGGGTGACGAGGACGCCATCGCCGCCAGCAGCAAGCTCTGGAAGGCCGTCCAGACGGTTGCGATCGCGGATATCGTCATGAGCCTCGACAATGTCTTGGCGATCGCCGCGGTCGCCAAGGACTCGCTCCCGCTCCTGGTGGCTGGGCTGGTGATCTCGATCCCGCTGATCGTCGTCGGCGCCTCCTTGATCACCCGCCTGCTGGCCCAGTTCCCGCTCCTGGTGTGGGCGGGGGCGGGACTGCTCGGCTGGGTCGCAGGCGAGATGCTCGATAGCGACCCCTGGTTCGCATCCCAATTCGGTGCAGCGATGATGCACCAGCTTGAATATCCGGCGGCGATCCTTGGAGCGCTGCTGGTTCTCGGCCTTGGCTATTGGCTGAAATCACGCCGGCCCGACCCGGCAACTTGATAAAGGACTGACCGCAAAATGGATTTTTCGTCGAGCCAATTCTGGATCTCGCTGCTGCAGATCATCTGGATCGATCTGCTCTTGTCCGGCGACAACGCGGTGGTGATCGCGCTTGCCGTCCGCTCCCTTCCGGAGAACCAGCGCAAGGTCGGCATCTGGCTCGGCGCGGGTGCGGCGGTTGGCCTGCGTATCGTCTTCGCTCTTGTTGTCACTTATCTGCTGGCGGTGCCCTACCTAAAGGTCGTCGGCGGCCTCTTGCTGTTCTGGATCGCGGTCAAGCTCGCCAAGGGTGAAGAGGAAGCGCATACCGACATCAAGGCAGCGGACAATCTCTGGAAGGCAGTGCGCACCATCGCCATCGCCGATGCCGTGATGAGCCTCGACAACGTCATTGCGATCGCCGGCGCCGCCAAGGGGCACCCTGAGCTCTTCATCTTCGGCTTGCTGCTCTCGATCCCCCTGATCATCATGGGTGCCCAGCTCCTGACCTCGATCATCGAGCGTTTCCCGATTCTGATCTGGATTGGCGCGGCGCTGCTCGGCTGGATCGCGGCAGAGATGATTCTGGGGGATATTGCCGTGCTGCAGTGGCTGCAGGTGAACATGCCGACCTGGATCAAGGCGGTCTCGACGGACGTCAACCCGCTCGGAATCGGGCCTGCGAACCTGCCCCATTATGTCAGCGCGGTTCTCGGCGCGGCGCTTGTCTGCATCATGGGCTACGTCCTGAAACGCAAGCCGGTGAACCAACCCGGCTGAACCGCCCTTCAGGCGAGAACGACAATTGCGGCGGCCAGGTCTTCCTGGTCGCCGTTTTTCATGAGGTGGGCCGATCCGATCCCGATGGAGCGAACGCCTGCGTCTTCGACCGTGAAGAATCCTTCCGCCAGGAATCTCACGCAAAAGCGTTCGGGTGCGTGCGCAAAGCCCATTCCCAGTGCCTTCACATAGGCCTCCTTCGCGCTCCAGAGCTGCGCGAAGGCGAGCGGCCTTTCAGCCGCAGGCAGGGCAAGCAGAATGTCCCTTTCGTCGGGGTGAAGAACGGCCAGCGGCGGCTCTGTTCCTTGTTCCACCCGCTCGACATCGACGCCGATCGGCCGCTCGGCAAGGCCGACCGCAACGATGCCTGAGCGCGTCGCGAGAGAAAGATGCAGGTCGTGGCCGGCGGGGCGGACGAGAAGCGGTCGGCCCCGCTCGTCATGGCCGATCTCTATGGTGTCGGCCGGCTGGCCGAGCTGGTGGTCCAGCACGAGCCCAGCCACGCTACGCCTGAGCCGCGCGCGCTCCATCAGATTGGCCGGCCGCTCGCTGGTCGGGATCAGCCAGGCGGCGGGGAGTGTGGAGGCCTTTGTATCGATCGAGGTCAGCCAGAGCATCGTGGAATGCTAGCGGGCCCCGGGCGTTCCGTCGCCTCTGTTGATCCGGGTTGCGCCGCCCTGCATGGAATTCATGCAGCGGGGCTGCTTGCGCCCGTTGACGTGGGGCCTGCTTGGCCCTTGGAAGAAGCATGATGTCGTCACCCGACCCACTCCCGAAGGAAACGCGTGCGCCGGTGACCTGGCGCGGCATGATCCTGGGAGTCCGCAAGATTTCCGTGGTGCTCCCGGGCATCATCGTTTTCGCGGTTGCCTTCGGTGCTGCCGCTGCGGCGAAAGGCTTGAGCCTGCTGGAAACCGTGATGATGAGCGCGATCGTCTATGCCGGGGTCGCGCAACTCGTGGCGATGGAACTCTGGCGGCCGGAATGGACCTGGGGCGCGATTGCCGGTCTTGCAGCCGTCACCGCGACGGTCAATGCGCGGATGGTGCTGCAAGGTGCGTCGCTTCAGCCCTGGTTCGCGCGTTTTCCACGGGCCCTCAACGCCTTGCATCTGTTCTTCTTCACCGATGCGAACTGGCTGGTCGGAACGCGTTATCATGCCGAGGGGGGGCGCGATCTCGGCGTGCTGATCGGTGGCGGGCTGCTGCTCTGGGTTGTCTGGGTTCTTGCCACGGTGCCGGGATATCTGCTCGGCTCCCTGGTGAGTGATCCGCGACGCTATGGCATCGATCTCGTGATGCCGATCTTCTTCGCCGCGATGATCGTGCCGCTCTGGCGCGGCCGGAGGGCGGCGCTACCCTGGCTGGTTGCGGGCATCGTGGCGCTCGTCACGGCCAAGCTGGTCGATGGCTATGCCTTCATCATCGTTGGAGCGCTCTCTGGCGCGGTCGCTGGAGCTTTCCTCGATGACGCTGCCTGATCTCGCCGGCTGGGGAGCCTGGGCAGCGATCGCCGCCATGGCGATCGCCACCTATCTCTGTCGCATCTCCGGCGTGGTATTGATGGGCTTCATCCCTCTCACGCCTCATGTCCGGCGCGGGCTGGCCGCCTTGCCGGGCTCGATCGTCGTCGCAACCGTTCTGCCATTGGTCGAGCGTCTGGGGCTTGCCGCGGCCCTGGCGCTGCTGGCTGCCGTCGGCAGCATGGTGCTGCGCCGCAGCGAGCTTCTGGCCCTCGTCGTCGGCATGGCGGTGGTTTCGCTCGCCCGCGCCTTCGGCCTGTGATCCATCACCCGGCTGCATTGCTTCCATCACATGACGTCATTGCCGGAGGGCCTTCGGCATGTTGACGCGCGCGGCGGGGCGGCAGACGGTGTCGGTCAATAACACTGACAAAATCGAGGATGGTTATGGCTTGGTATTCGCAAACCTGGAGCTGGTTCGAAGGTGAATGGCATGAGGGAAATCCGGGCATCATGGGCCCGCGGACCCATGCCAGCTGGCTGGCTTCGACCGTCTTCGACGGGGCTCGCTATTTCGAGGACAAGGCGCCCGATCTCGACAAGCATGCGGCCCGCGTAAACCGCTCGGCCAATGCGCTCGGCCTGAAGGCGACGATGTCGGCCGAGGAGATCATCGCCAAGACCTATGAAGGCGCGAAGAAATTCGCCCCGGGCACGGCGCTCTATGTCAAGCCGATGTACTGGGGCGAGGCCGACGGCCTCTCGACCATCATGGCCGACCCTGAGTCGACCAAGTTCTGCCTCTGCCTCTTCGAGGCCCCGATGCCGGTGCCGTCAAACGGTTTCTCGGTGACGCAGGGCGCCTATCGCCGCCCGACGCTCGAGACCATGCCGACGGACTCGAAGGCCGGCTGCCTTTACCCCAACAATGCCCGTGTCCTGCGCGCCGCCAAGGCGGCCGGTTTCGACAACGCGCTGGTGCTCGACATGCTCGGCAATGTCGCGGAGACGGCGACGTCCAATATCTTCATGGCCAAGGACGGCGTGGTGAAGACCCCGGTCGCGAATGGCACCTTCCTGAACGGCATCACCCGCCAGCGCGTAATCTCGCTGCTGCGCCAGGACGGTATCACGGTCGAGGAGACCAGCCTGCGCTACAGCGATTTCGAGCAGGCCGACGAGATCTTCATCTCCGGCAACTACTCGAAGGTCATGCCGGTTTCGCGGATCGACAACACCGCGCTCCAACCCGGCCCGCTGTTCCGCAAGGCGCGCGAACTCTACATGGACTTCGCGCACTCCAAGACCGCCTAGTCACTGTGGTGTGCCTCGCCACCCGGCTCACCGAGCGCTTCGGGATCGATCATCCGATCCTGTCTGCGCCGATGGCTCTGGCTGGGGGCGGGGCGTTGGCCGCGGCTGTGACGCGCGCCGGCGGGCTGGGCCTGATCGGCGGCGGATACGGCGATGATGCCTGGCTGGACCAGCAATTCGCTGCGGCCGGCAATACCCGGACTGGCTGCGGCTTCATCACCTGGTCGCTCGCCAGGCAGCCGCATCTGCTCGGCAAGGTTCTCCAGCATCAACCAGCGGCGCTGATGCTCTCCTTTGGCGATCCCGCGCCTTTTTCGGGCGAGATCGCGGCGGCTGGCGTGCCGATGATCTGCCAGTGCCAGTCGATTGCTCATGTCCGGCAGGCTCTGGAGGCCGGCGCGGCCGTCATCGTCGCGCAGGGCGGCGAAGCCGGTGGTCACGGCCATGCGCGCGGAACCCTGCCTTTCGTGCCGGAAGTGGCCGATCTGCTTGCACGCGAAAGCCCCGATACCTTGCTGCTGGCGGCGGGCGGCATCGCCGATGGCCGTGGGCTCGCGGCGGCCCTGATGCTGGGGGCCGACGGCGTCTTGGTCGGCACGCGTTTCTGGGCGAGCCGCGAGGCGCTGGTTCACGTCAGCCATCATGCGGTTGCCATTGCCGCGACGGGGGACGAGACGGTGCGTTCCTCGCTGCCCGACATTGCGCGTCAGCTCGACTGGCCGAGGCCCTTCGATATCCGCGTCAGCGCCAAAGGCTTCGCTGCGAAATGGGCTGGCCGCGACCGCGAACTCAAGGACGCGGTTGAAGCGGAGGGCCCGGCCTACAAGGCGGCTTTCACGGCCGGTGACCCGCAGAATGCTGCGGTGATATTCGGCGAAGCCGCCGGATTGATTTCGGATATCCCGACGGCAGGCGAGATCGTCGAACGCATGGTTACGGAGGCCGCCGCGCGCATTCGTTCCGGAGCAGGTCGGCTCAAGGCCTGACGAATCAGACGGTCAGCGCAGGAGCCGGAACAGGCCTGCCGCCTTTAGCCCGCCGGCAACGATCACGAGATAGAGGCTCGCGGCCACCAGCCCGATCGCGGTCAGTGCCAGAAGGCGGGGCTCGACCGGGACATGCGCCAGCGCAGCCAGGACTGCGGGCGCGAGCACGCGCGCGGCCAGCCCGGCAATCACGCCACCTGCGAGGGTGATGACGATCAGCCCGGGAAGCTGCCGGTCCGGTTTCGTCCAGCCGCGCCGCAGCGCCAGAACGAACAAGGCACCGACATTGATCCAGGCCCCGGTTGCCGTTGCCAGTGCAAGCCCGGGTGCGCCGAAATCGCGCCAGAGCACCAGTTTGAGCGCGACATTGGCGGCGATGGCGGCAAGCGAAACCAACATTGGCGTCGTGGTGTCGCCGCGAGCCTGGAAGGCGGAGACCTGCGAGCGGATCAGCACGATGGCCGGAAGTCCGATGGCATAGGCAAACAGCACTGCGCCCGCCGCCTGGCTTGCTGCCGCATCGAAACGGCCGCGTTCGAACAGAGCCGAGACGATCAGCTCCGGGATGGCGAGGAAGGCTGCGGCAAAAGGGGCGGCCATGACCAGGGTCAGCGCCACGGCCCGGTTCTGCGCCTTGTCCGCGCCGTGGATATCGCCCGCCGCGATCAGGCGGCTCATGGTCGGCAGCAGCACCGTGCCCACCCCGATCGCGATCACGCCGATCGGCAGCTGGTAGAGCCGTTCGGCATAGTAGAGCGAGGCATAGGCGCCGCGCGGCAGCAGCGAGGCGATGATCGTGTCGGCGAAGAGCGCGATCTGCACACCGGCGGAGCCGATCACGGCGGGGCCGAAAGCCTTGAGAAAGCTCTTCACGTCGGCATCGACGCGCGGGCGCGTCAGCGCCGCCGACACGCCGGCCTGCCGGGCCGCAAGCACCAGCAGCAGCCATTCGAGCAAACCCGCGACGGCGACGCCCCAGGCGGCGGCATAGGCTGCGCTCGGGAACAGGAAGGCGATGAACAGGGCGGCGATCAGGCAGATGTTGAGCAGGACAGGTGCCGCTGCTGCCGCCGCGAAACGGTCGACGGCGTTCAGATTCGCGGCGAGCAGCGTCACCAGCGTGATGAAGAGCAGATAGGGAAAGGTGATCCGCGTCAGTGCGACCGCAAGATCGAAGCGCTGAGGATCGTTGGCAAAGCCGGGCGCGAGCAGGCGCACGACCTCGGGCATCAGCGGCAGGGCGAGTGCGAGCAGCGCGACCTGCACGATCAGGTTCAGCGTGAAGACGCGGTTGCCGAAGAGCGCCGCCGCGGCTTCTCCCGTCTGCTGCCTGATGCGGGCATAAGCCGGGATATAGGCCTGGTTGAAGGCGCCCTCACCGAAGATCGCCCGGAAATGATTGGGCAGCCGCAAGGCGACTGAAAAGGCATCCATCATCGCGCCGGCGCCGAGCACGGCGGCGAGAGCGATGTCGCGCAGGAAGCCGCTCAGGCGGGAAAGCAGCGTGAAGCCGCCAACGGACAGGATCTTTCTGAACATCAGCGCATGAGGCCGAAATGTGGTTTCCGGCGTGCGGACGGCGTCATGCTCGAACTCCAGGCCTCGCTCTTGCCCCAAGGCGCTCTTGCCCAAAGCGCGCTCGCCTGCGCCGGAACAAGCCGAATCGTCTGCACCATTCTTAGCGGATCAATGGCGGCAATGCGTCGCCGCGCGGATGATCGACGGCGCGCGCGTTGAAACCGACCCGCTCGCCGATCAGGTAGAGCGGCCGGCGCTTCACTTCCGCGAAGATGCGTCCGACATACTCGCCGATCAGGCCGAGCGAAATCAGCTGGATGCCCGAGAAGAACATGATCGACACGATCAGCGAAGGGAAGCCGGGCAGGTCGGTGCCGTAGAGCAGCGTCCGCAACAGGAAGAACAAGGCGCTGAAGGTCGAGATCAGGGCGATGATGACCCCCGTCCAGGTCGCTATCTTGAGCGGCACGGTCGAGAACGAGGACAACCCGTCGAAGGCGAAGCTGAACAGCTTGCGGAAGCTGAACTTGGTGACGCCGTGCTGGCGGTCGGCGACTTCGAAGGTCACGCCGGTCGAGGGGAAGCCGACCCAGGCATAGAGACCCTTGGAAAACCGTGCCCGCTCCGGCAGGGCGCGCAATGCGTCCACGACACGGCGGTCGAGCAGGCGGAAATCGCCCGCGCCCTCCGGCAACTCCGTCTCGCCGAAACTGGCGAAGACCCGATAGAAGGCCTTGGCGAAGCCGCGTTTCAACCGGCTCTCGCCGGAGCGGTCGGCACGTTGGCCGTAGATGTTGAGATATCCCTCGCGCCACTTGGCGAGGAATACCGGGATGGTTTCCGGCGGATGCTGCAGATCGGCGTCCATGATCACCACCGCGTCGCCCGAGGCATGGTCGAGCCCCGCGGCAATGGCGACCTCCTTGCCGAAATTGCGGCTGAACGACACGGCATTGATGCGTGGGTCGCTGGCGTTCAACAGGCGCAGCACCGAGAGCGAGCCGTCGCGGCTGCCATCATCGATGCAGATCATTTCCCAGGACGATACCACGCCTGCCAGTACGGATTTCAGGCGCTCTACGAGAAGCGGCAGATTATCGGCCTCGTTATGAACGGGGACGACGATGGAAAGCTCCGGCCGGGCAGGCGCGGAGCGCTGCACTGCGAGGCTGGGAGCGGGCGATGTTTCCGACACGACTGACCTCTTGATCCGGCCAGGACGGGCCGGCCCCGCCTTCCGGCGAAGCCGGGCTCGACACGGGTGACGCGATGGGCACAGAACCGTAAAGCTGTTGTGCTCACAAGTCCTGCGACGGGCCCCTTACACCATCGCGGATGAACCCTGGACAACGAAATCGATGACGATCCGTTTCGTTCTTTGTGCCGATGATTTCGCCATGACCGAAGGCGTCAGCCGTTCGATCCTGGAATTGCTTGCGCTGGGGAAGCTCTCGGCGACGGGCGCCATGACGAACCGGCCGCATTGGCAGCGTCTTGCCGCCGAACTGGGCAGCTTTTCCGGCAAGGCCGATCTCGGACTTCATCTCAATCTGACCTGCGCTGCTCCGCTTGGACCGATGCAACGGGTCGCCCCGGCGGGGATGCTCCCAAGGCTCGGCGATCTCGCACGGGCAGCGGCGACATCGGCCACAGCCCGTGCCGAGATCGCGGGCGAGATCGGCCGTCAGCTCGAAGCCTTCGAGGACGCGCTGGGCCGCGCGCCGGATTTCGTCGACGGCCATCAGCACGTCCATGTGCTGCCAGGCGTCCGCGGAGCAGTGCTGCGCGCGATCCAGCGCCGCTACCCGGAAGGGACCGTCTATTTGCGCGATCCGGCGGACTCGGCCCGAGCGATCCGCCAGCGCGGCGTGGCGGTGGGCAAGGCGCTGGTGATCGCCGGTCTGGCAGTGGGCCTGCGCTCGCAGGCCTTGCGGCGTGGGATCCCTGTCAACCGGGGTTTCTCCGGCGTTTCGCCGTTCGATCCCGAACGCGACTTCGGTGCGGATCTGCGCCACTTCCTGATCGCGCCGGGAGCGGGACATCTCGTGATGTGTCATCCCGGACATATCGACGACGAACTGGCGACGCTCGATCCGGTGATCGCCACGCGCGCGCTCGAACATACCGCCCTTGCCGCGTTCGTGCCTCCACCGGGCTTCAGAATTGCGCGATTCTCGGAGCTGTTTTGACCGCAGGCGGGTGCCGGCTAAAAACTTTGGCGCGAAGCTGACCCTACGCAATCGAAAATTTACCGTGATCGCTCAGTTTGTAAGCACCGGTCCGTTCGGATCCTACCCTTGCAGCCTCCGGCGGAGATCTCGGCGCTATGGCATGGTTGAAGCGATCTGGGGCGAGCGCGATGGTTGCATCGAAGCGCTCGGCTGGAACACGCGGTTCGCTCTCCCTGGGTAGCAGGATTGCTGGAGCGGCGATTGCCATCGTCGCCGCGGCCATCCTCATCCTCGTGATCGTGGCGTCACGCTATAATCAGGCCCAGACCCGCGACGATCTCGAGCACAAGATCGCCGCGCTGACCAGCATGGTCACGAATGCCGCTCCGGCGCTGATCCTGTCCCGTGACACAACGACCCTGGGATACATTCTCGAATCCCTGCGCCAGGATCCCGATTTCAATGCCGGCTTCGTCGCCGATGACATCGTTGCCCTGGCGAGCGCCGGCGAATCCACCGAGAGCAGGCTTTCGCTCACTCCGCGCTCACTGGCGGCGGCCCTTGGACGCGAACCCTGGGACGCCTTGAAGGAGCGCGATACTCTTCAGCTCGAGGACTCGGTCTACCTTGTTCAGCTTCGTTCAGTGCGGATTGGGCCGAACCAGAAGCAGGTTGGTTATGTCGCCGTCCGGTTCGACAAGACGCGCCTCAATGCACGGGCCTCCTTCGAGCAGTTCGTCACGATCGGCATCGGCGTTCTGATCCTGCTCGTTCTCGGGCCGCTGCTCTGGGTTTCTCTGTCACGTACGATGCGGCCTCTCAAGAGCATGACTGAGGCCATCGTCAGCATCTCCGATGGCAAGCTCGACACACCGATCGATGCGGCCGACCGGAGCGACGAGATCGGCGCGATCGCGCAGGCGCTCAGCGTGCTCAAGGTCCGGTTGGGGGAGCGGGCAGCCCTCCAGGAGGCCCAGCACGTCACCGAGGCCGAACGCCGCTACCAGCAGCGTCGCGTCGACGAATCGATTGCCTTGTTCCGGGGCGAGGTTGGTGCTGCGCTGGAGGCATTCAAGAACAACGCTGAACGGATGAGCGAAGCGTCGGATGGTCTGGCGCGTGTCGCGGCAGAGTCGTCGGGACGTGCGGCCCGCGCTGCCCAGAATTCGCACGGGGCCTCGGCCAATGTCGAGAATGCCGCTCAGGCCGCCGAAGAGATGGGCGCCGCCATCCGCGAGGTCGAGTTTCAGATCCGGCATGTCCGCACGGAGATCGTCGAGGCAGCCTCGGCCTCGCGCGACACCGCGGGTTCGGTGCAGGCTCTCGACGAAACAGCTCGTGCGATCGGCGAGGTGGTGAATCTGATCCGGGACATCGCAGCACAGACGAACCTGCTGGCGCTCAACGCGACGATCGAGGCTGCGCGCGCCGGCGACGCGGGGCGCGGCTTCGCGGTCGTCGCCTCGGAGGTGAAGAGCCTCGCGGCGCAGACGGCTGATGCAACCGATCGGATCGTGACGCAGGTTGGTGCCATCCAGGGGGCGACCGGTGAGGTCGTGGGCGCCATTTTGAACATCGCCAACCGGATGGGGGCGATCGAGAACTTCACGAATGCAGTCGCGACCTCGATCGAGCAGCAGGCGATCGCGACCGGCGAGATTGCCAGCGGCGTTGCGATGGCAAGCTCTTCCGCGCTGTCGGTGTCGAGCGATCTCAGCGTGCTGGCCGACAGTGTCGAGGAGACCGGACAATCTGCGGGGCAGGTTCGGGATGCCGCCGGCGAGGTCGCGGCCCAGGCCTTGCGGCTGCGCGCGACGGTCGACCAGTTTCTGCACAGCGTGGCGGCCTGACCGTCACCCCGCCGAGAATGCAAAACGGGGCCCCAAAGGGCCCCGTCGCATAGGGTCTCGGCTGCGCTTGCCGTCAGGCTTTGGCGCCGTCGTAGAGTTCGGCAACATAGTCCCAGTTCACCAGGCTCTCGAGGAAGGCCTTGAGGTAGTCGGGACGGCGGTTGCGATAGTCGATGTAGTAGGAGTGCTCCCAGACATCGACGCCGAGGATCGGCGTGCCGCCATGAACCAGCGGGCTCTCGCCATTCGGGGTCTTGCTGATCGCGAGCTTGCCGCCCTTGACCTCGAGCCAGGCCCAGCCGGAGCCGAACTGGCCAACGCCGGCCGCAACGAAGTCTTCCTTGAACTTGTCGACGGAACCGAACGAATCGACGACGGCCTTCTCCAGCGCGCCCGGCAGCTTGCCGCCGCCATTGGGCTTCATCCACTTCCAGAAATGGAGGTGGTTGTAGTGCTGGCCGGCATTGTTGAAGACAGCCGGATTCTTGCCGTAGGAGCCCTTGACGATTTCTTCGAGCGATTTGCCCTCGAATTCGGTGCCCTTGATCGCGTTGTTGCCGTTGGTGACATAGGCCTGATGGTGCTTGTCGTGGTGATATTCCAGCGTCTCCCGCGACATGAACGGCTGGAGCGCGTCATGGGCATAGGGCAGATCGGGAAGGGTAAAGGTCATTTGGCCTCTCCTTAGGCTGTCAAATCACACTGCTGAGAATGGCTTCGTCATGAACGGCTTGGGACTTGCCAGCCCGGCGGAACAGCCGCCATTCCACGCGATAGTTAAGCCTCCCGCTTCCAGCCGGCAACCGGCTTGGCGCGCCGTGGGCCATGATATTGCGTCGGAGCAAATGGCCCGAAACATGCGGGACAGGGCATAATGAACAGGCCATTTGCAGGCATAGTTCGGTGCGAATTGTGAAACAGTCTCTTATTCAATACGTTAGAAGATGATCGGAGAGGCGATGAAACCGCCTGCCTCCGGTGGATACTGAGGGTACTGCGTTGATAACGATCTTCGTTCTGTCGGGCCTTGGGCTCATTGCCGGTGGCGTTGCTGCCATCGTTAATGGCTGGCCCTACCTCGTGCTCGAGCGCGGCTTCACCCTGGTCATAGCCGGCAGCGTGGCTGTCGCTGCTGGGATCATCTTGCTCGCACTGTCGCGGGTCCTGGTCGAACTGCGGCGGGTCAGATTGGCGATCGCCGATGCCTTGGCCGCGCCCTCGGTCGGGCTTTCAGCTGGTGAGGCGGCACGAGCTTCCGTGCAAATGGGTGAGCACGCACGAAGCGCGCCTATTGAGGCCCAGTCGACGCTTCCGGGCCTCGGCACCGTGGCAGCCGGCGCCGGGCTTGTTGCCGCCGGCGGAGCGCTCGCATCTTCAATGCGCGGTGGCGCTGAAGATGCTCCCACTGCTGCCCAGGACCTGCCGGAGCCTGTGATCAGCGATCTGTTCGATGAGATCACGCACCCTTCCGAGCTGCCTGCCGAGCGGCGCGAGGAGGCCGTTGACGCGGTCGAGGAGCCCGAAGAGGGCGGGGGGGATGTCCCCGCGGCCGAAATGCATCAGCCGCACGAAGCCGAAGCGGTGCTGCCCGAGCTTGCGCCAGACGCTGCGACCCCATCGGTTGCCGCTTCCTTCGTGACGCAGCATGAGGACGAAGCTGCCGGAGAGGACGAGGACGCCGACACGGGCGCTGTGGCGGGCGACGAGGAGCTGCGTTCGCGTTCGCCTCAAGCGCCAGCCTGGTGGCCGCAGGTCGATAGGCCGCGTCCGGAGGAGGTCGAGCCCCCTGTGGAACCGGATGATTTCGGCGCCTTGCGCCAGCATCTCTCGTTCGGCCCGCAGCGCCCGGAACCCGATTTCGAACCCGAGCCTGAGCCTGAGCCCGAGCCCGAGCCCGAGCCTGATCTGCCGGCGGGGGAAACGTCGTTCGATCAGCGCGATCGTGAGATCGACGAGGCAGCCGCCTGGATGGCACCCGCCTTCGGCCGGCGTGAGCCGCCTTTTGGCGAGCCCGAGCAGGTGGCGGATGAGCCCGCGATACCGCGCTGGCCGCCGCTGACCAGCGGAGCGCCACGGCTGGAGCCGGATGTCGAGAGCATGGACACGCCGGAGGTCCAGCCGGAAACGACGGAGGCGGAAGCTCGGATCGAACCGGTCATCGAGGAGACCGAGGCTGAGGGCGAGCCGCGGGATGAAGCCGAGGAGGCAATTTCCGACGAAGAGACGGAAACGGTTCCCGAGCCTCCCCGCCCGGCGACCTCTGACGAGGGCGTCGTCGGAGCTTATCAGGTCGGCGACACGCATTTCACGATGTATGCCGATGGCTCGATCCAGGCGCGTACGCCCGATGGCGAATACAAGTTCGCCTCGATGGACGAGCTCAAGACCTATCTCGCCAGCGAGAAGAGCAGGCTTGGCGGCTGATCAGCGCTTCAAGGCTGGTTGCTCCGGCCATCCCTCGCGGACCGTGTGGATGGCGAAGGCATAAGCCAGCGCCACCTCCTTCAGCGAGTCGAAGCGCCCGGCCGAGCCGCCATGGCCGGCCTCCATATTGGTGTGCAGCAGGACAGGCCCGCCGCCGGTCATAGTGGCGCGCAGTTGCGCGACCCATTTCGCCGGTTCCCAATAGGTCACGCGCGGATCGGTGAGCCCACCCATCGCGAGGAGCGGCGGGTAGGCTTGCGCCCTGACATTGTCATAGGGCGAATAGCTCTTGATCATGTGGAAGGCTTCGACGTCCCGAATCGGGTTCCCCCATTCCGGCCATTCCGGCGGGGTGAGCGGCAGCGTATCGTCCAGGATCGTGTTGAGCACATCGACGAAGGGGACCTCGGCGATGATGCCGGCGAACAGCTCCGGGGCCATGTTTGCGATTGCACCCATCAGCATGCCGCCGGCGCTGCCGCCCTGCGCGACGATGCGACCGCGCGCGGTAAAGCCGGTATCCGCCAGCATCTCGGCTGCCGCGATGAAGTCCGTGAAGGTGTTGGTCTTCTTTTCACGCTTGCCGTCGAGATACCAGCGCCAGCCCTTGTCGGTGCCGCCGCGGATATGGGCAATGGCATAGACGAAGCCGCGATCGACCAGGCTGAGCGGATTGGTCCGGAACGAGGCCGACATGGCCGCGCCGTAGGAGCCGTAGCCATAGAGCAAGCAGGGCGCTGAACCATCGAGGGCAAGGTCCGCCCTGTGCAGCAGGGAGACGGGTATCCTGGCTCCGTCCTTCGCCGTCGCGAAAACGCGTCGCACCCGATAAGCCGCCGGATCATGGCCGGACGGAACCTCCTGGCGCTTCAGCAGCGTTCGCTCGCCTGTCCTCATGTTGTAGTCGTAGGTTTCGGCAGGGCGCGCCATCGAGGCATAGATGAAGCGCAGTGTGTGGGTTTCGAATTCGTAGCCGGCATCGAGGCCGAGACCATAGGCCTCTTCGTCGAAGGAGATGCTGTTCTCCGCGCCGCTGGCGAGGTCCCGGATGACGATGCGCGGCAGGCCATCCTCGCGTTCGAGCCGGATGAGCCGATCCTTCAGGCAGACATGGCTGAGGATCAGACGACCGGATCGGTGCGGTATCAGGTCGCGCCAGTTCTCCGATGAAGGCGCTTCCAGCGGGGCCGAGACGATTCTGAAGTCCTCGGCATCAGCATTGGTCAGGATCAGGAATTCATCGCCGTGATGCTCGACGCTGTACTGGCGGCCCGTCTCGCGCGGCGCGATCAGGACCGGGGCAGCCTGCGGTGCCGCAAGATCGACGAAGCGGGTTTCCGAGGTTTCATGATCGCTGATCGAGATCAGCAGGAAGCGGCCGGACTGGGTCTCGTCGATATCGACAAACATACCTGCATCCTGCTCGTCATGCAGGAGCTCGTCCGCGTCCATCCCGGTGCCAAGTCGATGGCGGAAGACCTGCGAAGGGCGGTGATCGGCGTCGAGGCGGACATAGGCGAAGGAGCGTGAATCGGGCGCCCAGACGATGTCGCCGGTGGTGTCGGTGATCCGGTCTTCCAGATCGGTTCCGGTCGCAAGGTCGCGAACCTTGATGTCGTGGAGCTCCGAGCCAGCCTCGTCCGCACTCCAGGCAAGCAAACCGTGATCGGGGCTGTGGGCCGCGTCGCCGAGCTCGAAGAAGTCCTTGCCCTTCGCCAGGGCGTCGGCATCGAGCAGGAGCTGTTCGCGTGCTTCGCCCTTTTCAGGCCCGATGCGCGGCTTGCGGCAGATCAGCGGATGTTCGCCGCCGCGCCGATAGCGCGAATAATAGAGGAAGGGGCCGTCCGGCTGCGGGACGGCTGTATCGTCTTCCTTGATCCGGCCGCGCATTTCCTTGACGAGATCGCGCTGCAGAGCGCGCGTCGGCGCCATCAATGCTGAGCAATAGGTGTTCTCAGCTTCAAGATAGGCGCGAATATCTGCCGGCAGTTTGCCGGGGTCCCGGAGAACATCCTTCCAGTTCTCGGCCCTGAGCCAGCCATAGGCGTCGCTCAGCGCAACTCCGTGAACGGTACGGGTCTCCGGCCGCTTCTCGGCGCGGGGAGGCAAGGGGAGGCGTTTGGTCACGGCAGGGCTCGCACTGTCTTAAGATGGCATTAAGGATTGAGGGCGATGTGGGTATCGTTGCGTAGTCAACGTCATTTGTTGCGATGTTCACGAAGGTTCGGAGTTCAAATCCGGAGAGGCATAGGACACTTGGGTACTTCGCGCGCGCAATGAACAGGTAAGGCCGGTGTGTGGCGCGAGCAAGACAACCAGACCGAGCATGATCATGGCCGCGACACAATACGGAGGCTACGAACAATGTTCGCCGGGGCAGTAAGTCGGGCGTTTGAATGTATTCATGCGATCGATTATTGTCTTGCGAGAGTGTTTTCTATGCATTAAACCGTTTCCTCGTCGTCTCGCTTTTTGCGATTCTGGCTCGGGCAGCTCTTGACCAGCTGCTTGGTTGGAAGAACGAAGGCTTCAGTCGCGGGACGGTCAGGTCGATCCGACGATTTTTTTGTCCAAGAACACATAAGGAGTATTTTCGCCATGACCGACAACGACGGCTCGGATTTCATCGAGCTGACCGCGGACATCGTGTCCGCTTATGTGTCGAACAATTCTGTTCCTACGTCCGAACTGCCCGCTTTGATCAGCGATGTGCATGCCGCCCTGAGCCGCGTTGTTGGTGGTGTTGCGCCGGTTGTGCCTGCCGAGGCTCCCAAGCCGGCCATTCCGGTCAAGAAATCCATCACGGCCGACTATCTGATCTGCCTTGAGGACGGGAAGAAGTTCAAGTCGCTGAAGCGTCATCTTCGTACGCAGTACAATATGTCGCCCGAGCAGTATCGCGAAAAGTGGGGCCTGCCGCCCGACTACCCGATGGTGGCTCCCAACTACGCCGAGGCGCGCTCGCAGCTGGCGAAGAAGATGGGCTTGGGTCAGCAGCGCCGCAAGCGCCGCTGATCGCTTGTCGCGGGGGACGGCGCTGCCAATGCGAGCAGCGCTTGCGACCAAACAGTTCGTCTGGCCGCCGGGTTCCCGGCGGCCTTTTTCATGGCATTTCCGCTTGCCGGTGCGCTCGGTCGGGATCGCCTCGTTCCTCGGCTCATCGGTCTCTGCCCTCGCTGGGGGAACCGACATTCCCCCAGCGAGGCATGTGGAGGAAGAGGCAGGAGGCGAAGCCCGACCTGCCGCGCGACAGCTCTCGGTGCGCCCGACGCATTCGGTCTTGAGCAGTCTTACGCGGCTGCCTTGTGGGCATCCGTCTTGATGCGTTCGATCATCGCGCGCACGCCGTTGGAGCGCTGCGGCGTCAGATGGGCTGCGAGCCCGAGGGATTGGTAAATCGCGAAGGCATCCGTCGCGAGAATCTCCTGGGCGGTGCGGCCCGAATAGATCGCGAGGGCCAGGGCAACGAGGCCACGTACGATATGGGCATCGCTGTCCCCCAGGAAATGCAGGCGCGTGCCTGCCCCGGGGCCGCCTTCCCGGCGCGCCGCGAGCCAGACCTGACTGGCGCAGCCGCGCACCTTGTTGTCGTCGTTATGCGCTTCTTCCGGCAGCGGGGCGAGGCTGCGGCCGAGTTCGATCAGATATCGGTAGCGGTCGTCCCACTCTTCGAGCAGCTCGAAATTGGCGATGATCTCGTCGAGGCTTGCGCTCATGTCCTGTCCGCTCGGAGCCGCGCCATGGGCGGGGCGGCAATGGCGAGCGTCTTCCGCCGACAGGCGGCCCCCGTCAAGCGCTCGCCCCCTAAGATATAGGTTGAAGCCCGCTAGCGGGTAGTAGCCAGAGGTTTCTGGTTTGCCGCGCTGAGTGTGAGCGCCAGGAAGCGCGAGCGCGTTTCCGGGTCGAGGCCGGCCAGGATTTCTGCGGCTTCGCGGGCGGCCATGGCGCCATTTGCCACCGTCCTGACATCGATCTGGCTCGCAGCCTTCGCGACGGTACGCAGGGTATCAGTCGTGCCGCCATCTTCGGCTTTGCCGCCATGGACGGGTGAGTTGAGGGCGATGACCCCGATCACCGCCAGGCTGCGCAGAAGATAGGCCATCGCTCGTTTCCCCGGTTGCAGGCAACGCCGGCTCGCCCCTGATCCCGAAGGCATCCTAGACCGGGATCTCGAAAGATCGCGTCATTTGTAAGCAACGCATTTGAATCGAAGGCGATGCTCTATCTTCAGCTTCCGTTCACCCTGCTACGAACATCGAAATGGATGGAATTCGCGGGCGGATCGTCTCTAACTATCTGTATGATTTGTCGAATTTCTCCTCGCGGAACAGGGCCGGCGCGTTCTGTCGGCAATCGCCTTAAACCCCGCTTAAACCCGGGTCGGCAAGGATCGGGATGTTACAGGCAAGTCGGCCTGCCGAGGTGAGCGTTGCGTTTTCCCATCACGATGACGGCGATCAGGACACAGGTGGCAGCGATGGTTCATCCGTCGGTGCTGCCGAATTCCATTGAGCGCATCCGCCACGAGCGCTTCATGCTGACGCGGCTGGCGCTTGGTGCGGTGGCCCTGAGCCTTGCCCCGGCCTATCTCGCCTGGCGGGGTACGATGGGCGCGCTTGAGCTGCTCGTGCTGATTGCGGTGACGCTTCCGTTGCTGGCTGTCTTCATTCTCTCGCGCAGCGGGCGGCTCGAGCTCGCCCATTGCATTTCCGCCGCAGCGCTGGCGCTTCTGATCGTCGCGCTTTCGGGCATGACCGGCGGGGTCGCGTCGCCGCTCCTGCTATGGCTCGCCGCCATTCCGGCGGAGGCGCTGTTCTTCGGTTCGCGGGCTTATGTTGCCCGCGCCGGAGCCATCGCTGCCGGCGCCCTGGGGTCCGTTGCGATCGTGCACGCATTCGGCCTGTCTGCGGCGCCTGCTCCCTGGGTTTCCGCTGCCATGCCGCTATTGGCTGCTGCCGCAATCCTGCATGTTGCGGTGGTTGCCTTCGGCTTCCTGTGGCGGCGTGACGACGAGATGCGCGAACATCGCGCCTCCGGTGTGCGCGCGCAACTCCTGCTCGACCATGTTGGAGACCTCGTGACCTGGCATGATGCGACCGGCGCCGTTGTCTTCGCCAATGCGGCTTCGGCCTCCTTGACGGGCGCAGAGCCCCGCGAGTTGATCGGACGAGGGCTGCTCGAGCGTGTCCATGTCGCCGACCGCCCCCTTTTCCTCAAGGCGCTCAGCGATGCAGCTCACGGCGACGGGGTGGCGAGTGCCTGCTTCCGTACGCTGTTCGTACCGCGCCAGGACCAGGCGGGAGTGCCGTCTTCTCCGGTTGCCCTCTGGCTCGAAATGCAGGCGCATCGCGTCGCCAATGCCGGACCGCGGGACGGGGCTGCGGTCGTCTGCGTCATGCGCGACGTCACTGCGCGCCGCGCACTCGACGAAGAGCGGGCGCGCGGCCATGCCGAGGCCGTCCGGGCGAGCGACGAGAAGGGACAGTTTCTCGCCACGGTGAGCCATGAGCTGCGCACACCGCTGAACGCGATCATCGGCTTCTCGGAAATGCTGGGAACCGACACTTACGGCCTGCTCGATGCCGGAAAACGTCTCGAATACGCCAATATCATCCATGCTTCGGGCCATCACCTGCTCGATGTCGTCAATACCTTGCTCGATGTCTCCAAGATCGAGAGCGGAGTCATGGCGATCGAGCAGGAGCCGCTCGACCTTGCGGAGCTCGCCCAGGATGGTTGCAGGTTGATGGCGCTGCGCGCCGAGGCGGAGAAGGTTGCCCTGGAGCGCGTCGTCGGCCCCGATCTGCCGTTGTTGCGCGGCGACCGTCGTGCGCTGAAGCAGGTTCTCCTGAATCTGCTCTCCAACGCGATCAAGTTCACGCCGGCTGGCGGCCGGGTCACGCTGGCCGTGGTGCGTGATGGCGATATGCTTGATCTTTCGGTGTCCGATACCGGCATCGGCATTGCGGCTGCGGATCTGCCACGGTTGGGCGACCCCTTCTTCCAGGCCAAGGGCTCCTATGACCGCGCCTATGAGGGCACCGGCCTCGGCCTGTCGGTGGTGCGCGGCCTCGTCGGCCTGCATGGCGGCCGCCTGACGGTGGAGAGCGCTCCGGGTATCGGCACGCGCGTCTCTGTGAGGTTGCCGGTTGGCGGCGTCGTCCAGGCCTCCGAGCCCGCAAAGATCGTTACCTTCGCCCGAGCGCCGCGCCGCGGCTTCGAAACCAAAGAACCCTATCGTCTGACTGCCTGATCGAGAGCCGACCATGTCCGTCACACTCGCTGCCCGCGCTCACTCGAACGCGACCCTGTCCGCTCCGGCGAGGCGCGGCCCGCCGGCTCGCCGCAAGGCGTCCTTCCTGATGCGGATCTGGCGCGCAACCCTGCGTCGCCCCGGTCGCAGCTTGATCCTGACCCTGTTCTCGGCTGCTGCCGCGGCCATCCTGATGAATGCGCTTCTGTTTCAGAAGGCCCGCCATCCCTCGCCAATCCTGTCGCAATCCACGACGGCCACCCCCTCGTCGCGTAACACCGAGCGGCGCACGGAGCAGGCTCCTGCCGGAGCAGCTCTCGCTCCCGCCCCGGCCACCTCCGTTCCGGCGGAGCCCGCGCAATTGCCCCCTTCGCGGCCGGGTGGCCTGACGCAGGCGGCTCGTGAAGGGGCGCCCCGGCCACCGGCATCCGTCAACGCGGCTCCGCGTCCGGCTCCCGCTGCGCCGGCTCAGGCGACAGCTCAGCGCACTCCTGCTCCGGTGCGCGATCGCGATCCGATCGCCGATCTGATCAACGGCGTCGACATGCGGCCTCCGGCGGAAATCCGTGGCGTGGCTTCGGCCAAACCGGCTTCGCCGCGTCGCACCGTGGAAAACTGAGGCAGATCGCGTACCCTTCCGACGATGGCGCGTCTCACCAGCGATTTTTGGGTCTCAGCCTATTTGCGGCAGGCGGCACTCGACGGCTTCGATGCCGTCCTGCGCCGCCGCGGCGCCAGCGAGGCCGGAGCGATCTTCGTCAAGCTCGACCGGCTTGACGGCACGGCCGCACTCTACGGCCCTGCGCCGCAGGCGCTGGCGGACGAGAGTGGGGCACGCCGCTTCCAGTTGATCCTCGATTCCGACCCGCTAAGCGTTGAGGAGCGGGTTGAGCGCGAACGTCGTTTCGATCCGGACCTCTGGCTGGTCGAGATCGAAAGCCGGAAGGGCGATCCCAGGCTGTCCCTCGCCGAAGGCTGACCCCGGCAGCGTGTACCAACGCTCAGCCGTGCTCGCGCCCGCCGCGCAAGCCCCGCCTGACCTCGTCCAGGACGGAGCGAGTTTCGGGCCTGGCAGCGCCGGAGCGGGCGGGCGTTCCGCTCGGGTCGAGCAAGGGCTGGTGCTGCCCCTTGCGGCTGGGCAGGCCCTTGCTCTCGCCGGATATCTGCATGACGAGCCGATAGGCCACCCCCGGGGTAACCGAGCGCATCAGCGCCACCAGCGCGAAGATGCGCTCCACCGAATGGGCGGCATCGTCGCCAAGCCGGATCAGCAGGCGCGTCGCATCCTCGACGCTGACGCCGCCTGCAATGAGGACGAGCGCCGTCAGATCCCGCGAGTGATCGCGGGCCATGGCTTCGGCAAGGCGGATGCCCGTGCCCAACTGGCTGGAGAGCGCACCGAAAAGGCCGTCGCGGTCCTGTTCGGCGGTGGCGAGCCAGCCCGCGAAGGTCTCCGGCGTGGCCGCCGGGCGTCTCTCCGACGGGCTCACCGCTTCCAGCGCCGCAAGCGATTCGATCGTGGCGCGGCGTCGTTCGGCCCCTGCATGCAGGAAGAGCGGGATAAGGTCCGCGCTGTTGATGTCTCGCCGCACAAGCAGGCCCGGCACATAGGCGGCATCGTCTCGCGACCGATCGAGCAGGAGGTCGAGCACGGGCCGGGGCAGGGGGGCGGACGGGTTGGCAAGCAGCGCCAGATCGACTGCCCGCTCGCCCCGACCCGCCAGCATCAGGCTGGCCTTGGCCGGCAGGTCGGCCCGTTCGGCCACCACGATGGCGGCTGCTGCGTCGCCATGGGCTGCGATGTCTTCGAGCTCGGAGGGCGAGACCGGGCCGCCATGGCGCATCAGCGTCGATAGGACAGCCCCGCCGCGTGCCTTGAGCGCCTGCAGGACATCGGCCTGCGCATGGCGCCACCCGGCAAGCTTGCGCGCCAGGATGATGGCGGTGCCCTCGTCGATCACGGGAATCAGGGCGAGCGCCATCTCGCGAAACGCCTCCAGATCCTCGCTGGAGGGCTGCGTCGTCGACATCAGCAGATCGGCTTTCACACGCAGTGAAACCTGGCTGAGATCGAGCCCGCCGTCACGCGCGAGACGAGCGAGCTGCGCAAGATCGGCGGAGATTCGGGACGGCATACTGACAACTCGTCGGAGACTCGGGTGGTTTGGGTCAACTTATGCCCGACGCGTTAATGTGGCGTTAACCATGTCGAGGCCTGATGCGGTTTGAGGGCCTCGGCTGCCGGCGCCGGCCCGCGCCGTGCCATCCGTTCCCTGCCTCGACCGCAACCCTAGGCGCCAACCAAGGAGGCGCATCATGGCCGTCGTCATTCCTTTCGCGCCGCGTCGGCGCAGCGTTGCTGGCCCGCTCCCGGCGGTTCCCCGGGAAACCGGTGCGATCCTGTTCTTCACCGGTGTTCGCTACGAGCGCCCGCCGGAGCCGGGCGCTCCCGGCAGGGCGGAGCGCAAGCCGGGCCCCCGGTCCCGAGCCAAGCCTGCGCCGAAGAGCGTCAGGCAGCCGGCGTGAGGCTCCTGTTGCGGCGTATGGGCTCCGGTGCGGGCCGAGGAAGCCTGCAATGGGCTCTGGCGGCGGCCTTGTCGGCAGCGGGCTGTACGCCTGGCAGCGGCGACTTCGGTCGCCCGCGTCCCGGTATCTGGAACGATACGATTGCGCCCAGCATCGGCTTCGGCTCCGCGACCGCACGGGGCGAAGCGGCCTCGTATTTCCACATGACAGACGATGAGGAGCAGTTGCGGGATCGTGCCTGGCGCTTCGTCATGCCGGCACATGAGCGCAATGTCTTCGAGCGTCAGGTCTCCGATCTGGCCCATGCCCGAATCCTGCCGGCAGCCGCTCAGTCCAGCAACATCTCCGACTATCATCGATCGCTGATATCCGGCTCCTTCCGGTCGCAGGCCTCGCGCTACAACCGGTTGGCTGAGGATGCCCACGCAGACCGCCTGCTGATCGGGCCGTTCCGCGGCAACGCAGCCAGAGTGGTTGCAGCCGACCGGATCCGTATGAAGACGCTGGAGGCATCGCCTCTCGTGCCGCCCGATCAGAACGACCCGGCCCTGGCGCGCGTGATCGAGAATGAAGGCCTGATTCTCTGGGTTTGCGAGCGTGTCGGCTTCCGGCTGGAAAGCTACCGCTATGCATTGGCCAATCTCGTCGTCGAGATGCCGGCGCGCGACGCGGTCAGGGCCGAACGCAGCATCATGGCGCTCGAGGCCGAGGCCGGGCCCCTCTGCAAACTGCCGCTGATCGGCACCTTCCGGAGTGACGAACCGTCCAGGCCGGTCGTCTACAAGGGCTGATCAATCCGCCAGGCCGCAGGCGACGCCCTTGGCCATCGCCTCGGCATCGGGCCGGTCGGAGGGCAGCTTCGCCAGGACACGCGCGACGATCAAGCCTTGCTCCGTGTCGGACACGACGCGCAGTTCGCGCGTGGTCTCTCCTTCCTCGTCGCGTGCCAGCCGCTCGTCGAGCTGTTCGGCGGTCATCACCACGAATTCCAGGACCCCGCGGATCGCGGCGCGGTCCGTGATGGCGTAGCCGACACCCCCGCCACGCCGGTGCAGCGATAGTCCGAGCGGCAGCGACCCGACACGAGCCACCACCCGCATCGGACCCGCACTCAGATCATAGCTGCAAACCGCGGTCACGAGAGCAGGATCGGCGTCACGCGGGGCCGGCAGATCGGCCGTCTGCGCTGTCACCAGTTCGGCCTGGCCTCCGGTGCCCAACGCCGCATAGGCCGTTGCCGCATCGCGCTCGGACAAGAGCGGGATCAGCAGCACGGTCACGATATGGACGATTCCGGCCAGCACCAGCCCGGCCAGTGTCGCCAGTGCGAAGCGGCGGATCGCGGTCGTGATGCGTTGACGCCAACTCATCGTCCGCTTTGCCTTCGCGACGACAGGGTGGGAAACACCGTGGGAGGGCTCGAACGTCGTCATCGGCAATCGATCCGGCCGATGCGGGGAAGGGACTCGGGGCGCAATTCGCTCGCATGTCCCGAGATCGGGGTATCGTAGAGCCTGAGCCGAAACTGGAACCGCCCGCGAATGGGCAGTGGCAGCCAGTTCCCCGCCTCGGGCGTCGTCCCGGCAATCGCCCGGATACCGGCGCTTTCGTCGCGTACGATCTCGGCATCGGTGAATCCGCTGCGTTCGAGCGGCAGGCGGAAGGCGTGTCCATCGGCGTCCGTGACGTTCAGTGTCCAGCCCCGCGTCGTCGGCGTCGTTCCGGTGATGAGATAACGGCAGCGCCCGTCGAGCGCCTGGCCGCTCTCGTCGCGCTCGGCGATCAACTCGAGCCCTTCGCCGGAGCCAAGCGGCAGGTGCACGCCACGGGCCAGGTACGCCCGCATATAGGGATCGACATCGCGTCCGCCGCTGCGCGGCCAGGCGGTCCACGAGCCGACCTGCAGCCTTCCAAGCGGAGGACGCTCCGCGACGGCATAATGGGCCGAGGCGAGCCCCAGCCCGGCACCGAGTGCGATGATGTAGGACAGCGTGAGGAGGCGCACGGCTAAGCCCGTTCAGCGGAGACGGCTTGCGCCACCAGATGGCGTCAGGTCCTGGATCCCGGCCTGGGCCGTCCGTCCTGACGCCCGCACGGGCTCGATGGTGCGGAACATCGCGCCGACCGCCGAGAGAACTTCGAAGGACTGGCGCGGCATGTGTCCTGCTCCGGCGCCCAGAGCTGCGGCGTCAGTTGCCGGAGCATTGGCCTTGGCGAGCGCTGCGACCTTCGGGTCGGTCACAGGCGTAACGCCCGGGATCGGTTTCAGTTCCAGCCCCTGATGGGCGAACTGCATGATCTCCTTCCAGGTCATCGCCGGCAGGGAGCCGCCCGTCATATTCGCGGTCTCCGACGAGTCGTCATTGCCGAACCACACCGCACCGACCAGATTGCCGGAATAGCCGACATACCAGGCGTCCTTGTAGCCATTGGTGGTGCCGGTCTTGCCGGCCGTGACGACGCCGTCGAGCGCGGCGCGACGCCCGGTGCCTTCGGTCGGAACCTTGGACAGCATGAAGTTCATGTCCTGCGCGACCTGGACGCTCAGCACGCGCTTGCCCGTGCCGTCGTCGCGATCATGCCGGTAGATCAATTCGCCCTGCGAATTATGGATATCGATCGCGGCATAGGGTTTGGCCCGCAGCCCGCCATTGGCGAACACGGAATAGCCCGCGGCCATATCCATGACCGTGACCTCGGCTGCGCCGATGGGCAGCGAGACCGTGTCGGTCAGCGGCGTGGTCAAGCCCATGGCATGCGCCGTCTCGATGATCTTCATCCGGCCGATACGCGCGGCGCGCGCCTCGTGGGTCTCGCCGGTGGCGCGGCCGATCGCGATCGACATCTGCACCGGGATCGTGTTGATCGACTTCGCCAGCGCCACCGTCAGCGGCATCGACCCGGAATAAGAGCGTCCGTAATTGTTCGGGCACCAGTTGCCGATGCAGACCGGGCGATCGGTCACGATCGTGTTGGGACGATAGAGGCCCGCCGAGAGCGCCGCCGCATAGACGAACGGCTTGAACGAAGAGCCGGGCTGCCTTGCTGCGGTCGCGCGGTTGAACTGGCTTGCGCCATAGTCGCGCCCTCCGACGATCGCGCGCACGGCGCCGTCGGGATCCATGACCACGGTCGCCGCCTGTTTCGCATGATATGCCGGGCCATGCTGGCGCAAGATCGTCTCGATTGCGTGGTCGGCACGATCCTGGATCGCCGGATCATGCGGCGTCTTGACGGTCAGAACCCGGTCCGGGCCGATCTTGCCCTCATCGGCCAGCTTGCGAACCTCTTCGAAGGCCCAGTCGAGATAGTAGTCAGGGCTGACATCGCGCTTGCGATCGACTGGGGTGGCCGGGTTGCGCTTCGCGCTGTCGATCTGGCCTGCGGTCATGAATCCGGCATCGACCATCGCGTTCAGCACGTCATTGGCGCGGGCGCGGGCCGCGGGCAGATTGACATGCGGCGCATATTTGGTCGGGGCCTTGAACAGGCCGGCCAGCATGGCGGCCTCGGCAACGCTGACGTCCTTCACGGATTTGCCGAAATAATATTCTGACGCAGCCGCCACGCCGAACGTGCCGCCGCCCATATAGGCGCGGTCGAGATAGAGCTTGAGGATCTCGTTCTTGGTCAGCCTGTATTCGAGCCACAGAGCCAGGAACGCTTCCTTGATCTTGCGATCGAGCGAACGCTCATTGCTCAGGAAGAGGTTCTTGGCGAGCTGTTGGGTCAACGACGACCCGCCCTGAACAACGCCCGAGGCGCGTGCGTTCACCGTGATCGCGCGAAAGGTGCCGAAGATGTCGATACCGAAATGGTCGTAGAAGCGCCGGTCCTCGGTTGCCAGGACGGCTTTGATGAGATGGTCCGGCAGTTCCTCGAGCTTCAGCGAATCGTCATGGCGGGCGCCCCGATGACCGAGCTCGGAGCCGTATCGGTCCAGGAAGGTGACCGCGAAGACCTGATGCTTGAGCGCCTCCTCTCGGCCCTCGCGGAAGGCCGGGATTGCGAGCATGAGCATGACGAGAGCGCCGGCGATCCCGACGTTCAGGCCCTCGCTCGCGAACTCCGCTGCGAGCCGCTTGCCGCCGGAGACGGTCAGCCGGTCGGCATAGCTGCGGATGCGCTCATAGGCTTCACCCGCGCGACGGCCCGCGCCCCAGAGCGTGTCGTCGATCCATGAATCGACGCCAAGCGCGAAGCGCTTGAGACGGGTCGTCCAGTTTGCCTTCCTGAACTCCATCGCCGCCTGGGCCACCCTGACGAAAAACTGCGATTATCTCCTGCCGCGACCGAATGGTGTTGGCAACCCAAAGTGCCCTTTGGAAGGGACATAGGATCGACCTTCGCGCACGGGAAGGCCAGCGTCATCGTTTAGGCAGATGAACAGCAGGTTTTGCGCCAGCCCATCCGTGCCATTGCGAAACATGCTTAACCGGATCAGCGCGGCCGCGGCTCTCGAATGCGCGGCATCGCGGCGCTTTCCACGAACGTCATGAGGGCGCATAAGCGCCTTCATGACGGACGCACTCATCCCGCCAGAGCCATTCTGGCTTAGCAAGACGCTCGACGAGATGACCGCGCAGGAGTGGGAATCGCTCTGTGACGGTTGCGGACGCTGTTGCCTGGTGAAGCTCGAGGACGACGATACGGGTCGCATCCACGCCACCGATATCGGCTGCCGATTGTTCGATGCGGGTACATGCCGCTGCAAGGATTATACCCATCGCTCGACGCTCGTTCCCGATTGCGTGACGCTGACCCCGGAAGACGTTCGCACGCTGCCCTGGCTGCCGCCGACCTGTGCCTATCGTCTCGTCGGGGAGGGGCGCGACCTGCCCTGGTGGCATCCGCTGGTGTCTGGTGACCCCGAGACGGTCGTTGCGGCCGGAGTCTCCGTGCGCGGCCGGGTCTTCGCCAGTGAAGATGACGTGGATGAGGACGACCTGCCCGAACGCATCGTCAATTGGCCGTTGCGCTGGCCGCGCGCGGCGCGCAACCCTTCGCGTGGCTGAGGAGCGTCGCAGATCTGCAGCAATCCTGCTGCAGCCTCGCTCATTGATTGTTCATGCGCTTTTCGGCATGACCTCGCCGGTCCCTGCTGCCCCGGCTGTCTCTGCCGGCGGCGCTTCGCATGAAACTTTTGGATCGCCGGCGCGTTGCTGAGCCCGGCTGGATGAAGAGGTAGTTGTGATGGCTGGTGGGAAGTGGGTCTACACCTTCGGCGACGGCAAGGCCGAGGGCGAAGCGGGCATGAAGAACCTGCTCGGCGGCAAGGGTGCTAACCTCGCCGAGATGAGCAATCTGGGCTTGCCGGTTCCGCCCGGCTTTACGATCACCACCGAGGTCTGCACCCATTATTACGATAACGGCAAGAATTTCCCGGCCGATCTTGCCGGGCAGGTGAAGGTTGCGCTTGCCGAGATGGGCCGTCTCACCGGCAAGATCTTCGGCGATCCCGCCAATCCGCTTCTCGTGTCCGTGCGCTCGGGCGCCCGCGCCTCGATGCCCGGCATGATGGACACCGTCCTCAATCTCGGCCTCAACGACGTCACCGTCGAGGCCGTGGCGAAGGCTTCGGGCGACGCCCGCTTCGCCTGGGACAGCTATCGCCGCTTCATCACCATGTATTCGAATGTCGTGCTCGACGTCGACCACGGCCATTTCGAGGAGGCGCTCGAAGACTACAAGGAGCGCAAGGGCCTGCATCTCGACACTGATCTCTCGGCCGATGACTGGAAGGTGCTGGTCGGTCGTTACAAGGACATCGTGAAGAAGGCGCTCGGTGCCGAGTTCCCGCAGGAGCCGCAAGAGCAGCTCTGGGGCGCTGTCGGCGCCGTGTTCTCGTCCTGGATGAATGCCCGCGCGATCAAATATCGCGAGCTCAACAATATCCCTGCCTCCTGGGGCACGGCCGTCAATGTCCAGTCGATGGTCTTCGGCAATATGGGCGAGACCTCGGCCACCGGCGTCGCCTTCACCCGCAATCCCTCGACCGGCGAGAACGCCCTCTATGGCGAATTCCTGATCAACGCGCAGGGCGAGGATGTCGTTGCCGGCATCCGCACTCCGCAGGACATCACCGAGGTGGCGCGCCAGGCCGCCGGCTCCGACAAGCCTTCCATGGAGAAGGCGATGCCCGCGGCCTATGCCGAGCTCTGCCGGATCTATGGCATCCTCGAGAAGCATTATCGCGACATGCAGGACATGGAATTCACCATCCAGGAGGGCAAGCTCTGGATGCTGCAGACCCGGTCCGGCAAGCGTACCGCCAAGGCCGCGCTCAGGATCGCGGTCGATCTGGCGCAGGAGGGATTGATCGGCGAGGAAGAGGCGGTCGGCCGCGTCGAGCCCGGCGCTCTCGAACAGCTCCTGCACCCTGCGATCGATCCCAAGGCCGAGCGCCGCGTGCTGACGACCGGTCTGCCGGCCTCGCCCGGCGCGGCGGCCGGCGAGATCGTCTTCAATTCAGACGATGCCGAGGCTGCCAGGAAGACGGGCCGCAAGGTCATCCTGGTCCGGGTCGAGACCAGCCCGGAGGATATCCACGGCATGCATGCCGCCGAAGGCATCTTGACCACGCGTGGCGGCATGACCTCGCATGCGGCGGTCGTGGCGCGCGGGATGGGCAAGCCCTGCGTCTCCGGCGCCGGCCAGATCCGGGTCGACTATGCCAAGGGCACGATGACGGTGGGGCCGACCACATTGCGGGCCGGCGATTTCATCACGATTGACGGCACCCTCGGCCAGGTTCTGCTTGGCGAGGTCAAGATGCAGCAGCCGGAGCTCTCGGGAGATTTCGGCATTCTGATGGGCTGGGCCGACAAGGTTCGCCGCCTCAAGGTCCGCGCCAATGCCGAGACGCCGCGCGATGCCCGCGCTGCGCGCGATTTCGGCGCCGAGGGCATTGGGCTCTGCCGCACCGAGCACATGTTCTTCGACGAGGATCGCATCCTGCCGATGCGGGAGATGATCCTCGCCAGCGACGACAAGGGACGGCGCGACGCGTTGGCCAAGCTCCTGCCGATGCAGCGGCAGGATTTCGTCGAGCTCTTCACCATCATGCAGGGGTTGCCGGTCACGATCCGCCTGCTCGATCCGCCACTGCACGAGTTCTTGCCGCATACCGAGGAGGAGGTCGCCGAGGTGGCGCGCGCCATGGCGGTGACCCCGGACGTGCTCCGGCGCCGGGCGGCCGAGCTGCACGAGTTCAACCCGATGCTCGGATTCCGCGGCTGCAGGCTGGCGGTGGCCTATCCCGAAATCGCCGAGATGCAGGCCCGCGCCATCTTCGAGGCTGCCGTGATCTCGGCACGCGAAACCGGCAAGCCGGTTATCCCGGAGGTGATGGTGCCGCTGGTGATGGGCGTCGCCGAATTCGACCTCGTCAAGGCCCGCATCGACGCCATGGCCAAAGCCGTGATCAGCGAGAGCAAGACCGAGTTGACCTACCAGGTCGGCACGATGATCGAGCTGCCACGCGCCGCCCTGCGCGCCGAGGAGATCGCCCGCAGCGCCGAGTTCTTCTCCTTCGGCACCAATGACCTGACCCAGACCACACTCGGAATCAGCCGCGACGATGCCGGTTCCTTCCTCGGCTCCTACACCGCCAAGGGTATTCTGGAATTCGACCCCTTCGTCACCATCGACCAGGAGGGCGTCGGCGAACTCGTCAAGCTCGCGGTCGAGCGCGGTCGCCGGAGCCGCCCGCGGATCAAGCTGGGCATTTGCGGCGAGCACGGCGGCGATCCGGCCTCGATCGGCTTCTGCGAGAGCATCGGTCTCGATTATGTCTCCTGCTCGCCCTTCCGGGTGCCGATCGCACGCCTGGCCGCGGCGCAAGCCGCACTGGGCGCGATCAAGGCCAAGGACGCCTGAGCAGCCAAATCCTGATGGTCGGCCTCGAGCCGATCATCTCCTGACCTGTCTCGGGCCTGCGCCATGCTCGGCCCGAGACCGATCATCCTGCATTGGCGCCAGAACGGCTGCCGGTCTAGTTTCGCTCCATGCAAACGCGTATCGGCCAGCTCTCCCGCCCCTTCGGCAAGCTCTACTACGAGGTCACCGGTTCCGGCCCGCCTATCGTCTTCGCTCATGGGTTGGGCGGCAATCATCTGTCCTGGTGGCAGCAGGTCGCTCATTTCAGCCCGCGGCACAGCTGCGTCACCTTCGCTCATCGCGGTTTCGCACCGTCCGAGCCGGTGGCCGGCGGCCCTGACCCGGCAGATTATGCCGGCGACCTCGCCGCGCTGATCACATATTTGTCGCTGGAGCGACCGGTCCTGGTCGCGCAATCGATGGGCGGCTGGAGTTGTGTGGATTATGCGCTGGCGAACCCCGGTCGGGTGAGCGGGCTCGTCATGGCTTGCACCACCGGCACGCTCGATTTCGGCAAGGCCGGAAGGAATATCTCGAGCGAACTCGCGGCCTGGCAACGGCGGGTCGACGATACTCTGCCGCGCTGGGCCAAGAGCGGCATCCACCCCGCCTGCGGCGAAGCTTTCGCGAAACGCCTGCCGGCGCTCTACGAACTCTACAAATCGATCGACCGCATCAATGCGGGCCTGGACAAGGCCCTGGTTCGGCAACGTATCTGGCAGGCGCGCAACCGCCCGCCGGCCGACCTCGCCGCACTCGATTGTCCCGTCTTGTTCCTTTCAGGCGCCGACGACCTCGTCGTCCCGCCTTGTGGCGTTGAGGCGGTCGCTGCCCATGCCGCGCAGGGCCGCTTCGTCAGCATTCCCGAAACCGGCCATTCCGTCTATTTCGAGGATGCGGAGCGCTTCAATGCCGAGCTCGACCGCTTCGTGTCCGAGTTGAAGGGCTGAACCGTGCCGTCTCGCGCGCTCACCACGATCGGCTTCGATGCCGATGACACGCTCTGGCAGAACGAGCAGTTCTTCCGGCTGACGGAGGAGCGTTTCGTCACGCTCCTCGGCGAGCACGGCGAAGCGGCCGAGATCTCTGGCAGACTGCTGGACGCCGAGCGTCGCAATCTCGGCTTCTACGGATTTGGCATCAAGGGCTTCACGCTCTCGATGATCGAGACTGCGATCGAGATCACCGGCGGCAATGTTCCAGCTTCCGTCATCGCCGAGATCCTTGCCGCCGGGCGGGAGATGCTGGCGCATCCGGTCGAGACGCTTCCGGGCGCACAGGAAACACTGGAGGCGCTGGCCTCCGATTACCGGCTGGTTCTCATCACCAAGGGTGATCTCTTCGATCAGGAACGCAAGCTCGCCCAGTCCGGACTCGGCGATTTCTTCCAGGCGGTCGAGATCGTCAGCGACAAGAATGTCACGACCTATGAACGCATCTTCGCGCGTCACGGTGACGGGCCGAGACATGCGATGATGGTCGGCAACTCGCTGAAGTCGGACATCGTTCCGGCGCTGCAGGCGGGGGCCTGGGCTGTGCATGTACCGCATGAACTGACCTGGGTGCTCGAACATGCCGAGGAGCCGGTCGCAGAGCAGCGCTATCGTCGTCTGCCAGATCTTGGCGGCCTCGTCCGACTTCTTGGCGAGATCGACTGACCGAAGGGGACGCCTCAGGCCGGACCATCCGTCGCGTGAAAATGGCAGCGGTGCACGCGTGGATCGGGTCGGCAGGCCATCCATTCCGAGTCGCAAGCAAGCAGCCCCCGTTCGAGAACCAGATCGACAAAGAGTTCGGTGTATCGATCAACTTCGCACAGTGAGGTTATTCTGTCGGCACGGCCGCGAAGACGTTCATGCGACGGGGCGAGGGATGCAGTCTCGACGCAGAGCGGGACTCGGCTGGGCGCCTTCCTCGATGCTCGCGCCTGGCGCGGGGACCGGGGAGGGCGGCCCGGCACTCATCAGGGCGCTGCGCTGGACCCGCATTGCAATTTATGCTAGTGCCGCCCATGTAAGACGAGATGCGGCCGGGTTCTGGCCAATCCTCCGCGCGGGATTTCCCCGGTCGGCGGGCACGATTCAGATCCACCACACATCGTTATCAAGGCCACGGCGAGGCGTCCGCGCGTCAAGTCGTGTCTTCCACATACGAACGCGGATCTGAAACGTAAGGACTACCCCTATGAACAAGGGCACCGTGAAGTGGTTCAACACCACCAAGGGCTATGGCTTCATCACCCCTGAGGCCGGCGGCCAGGACGTTTTCGTCCACATCAGCGCTGTCGAGCGTGCTGGCCTGCGCGAGCTGCGCGATGGTCAGGTCGTCTCCTTCGAGCTGATCGCCGATCGCAAGACCGGCAAGTCCTCGGCCGGCAACCTCGTCGTCGCCTGAGGCTGAATACTGACCGGGAGGGTGTCCGCACTCTCCCGGCTCTCTCTCTACCGATACCCTTACAACAATACCTTTCGGCGCAGTGGCTAGCGGTTCGCCGGACGGAAATGACGTACTTCAATGCCGAACCCATTCGGTGGCGCAGCCGGTTTCCACATGCGCCCCTTGCGTTTCGGCTTCAGAAAGACCTGTTTTGACACAATTTACAGACCTCGGCCTCGCCGAGCAGCTTCTCAAGGCGCTCGCGGCTGAAGGTTATTCCAAGCCGACGCCCATCCAGGCGCAGGCCATTCCCCCTATTCTCGAAGGCAAGGATCTGTTCGGCGCGGCCCAGACGGGCACGGGCAAGACGGCCGCCTTCTCGTTGCCGATGCTGCACCGGTTGCTGAACAACCCCCGGCGCATGCAGCCGCGCTCGGTGCGCGCACTCATCCTGAGCCCGACGCGTGAGCTCGCGGCGCAGATCGAGACCAGCATCCGCACCTACGCCCAGTTCACCACGGTCAAATCGGCCGTGATCTTCGGTGGCGTGCCCGTCGGCAAGCAGATCCGAGCGCTCGGCCAGACCGTCGACATCCTCGTCGCCACGCCCGGCCGTCTGCTTGATCTTGTCGACCAGCGCGCAGTCTCGCTGCGCGAGATCGAGTTCCTGGTGCTCGACGAGGCCGATCAGATGCTTGATCTCGGCTTCATCCATGCTCTGCGCCGCATCGCGACGCTGATCCCGGCCAAGCGCCAGACGCTTCTGTTCTCGGCGACCATGCCGAAGCAGATCCGCGAGATCGCCTCGGCCTATCTGACCAATCCGGTCGAGGTCGCGGTGACGCCGGTTGCCACGACTGCCGAGAAGGTCGAGCAGCGCGTGATCTTCACCGATCCCGGCCAAAAGCCGGCTTTGCTGGCGAAGACGCTCGGCGTGCCGGAGATGGAGCGCGCGATCGTGTTCACGCGCACCAAGCATGGTGCGGACAAGGTCGTTCGCCAGCTCGAGCAGTCCGGCATCAAGTCGGCTGCCATCCACGGCAACAAGAGCCAGGGTCAGCGCGAGCGCGCTCTCGGCGCTTTCCGTGAGGGCGAACTGCGCATTCTGGTCGCGACCGATATCGCGGCGCGCGGCATCGATGTCGACGGCGTCAGCCATGTCGTCAATTTCGACCTGCCGAACGTGGCGGAAACCTATGTCCACCGCATCGGCCGCACGGCGCGCGCCGGCGCCACCGGCGTCGCCATTGCCTTCTGCACCCCGGAAGAGCGCGGCGATCTGGCGGCGATCGAAAAGCTCACTCGCGTTTCGCTGACCCCGGTCGGCGAGGTGCCGCACTGGGATGGCCGCACGCCGAAGAAGCCGCCGCAGAACCAGGGCCGCGGCCGCAATGGCCAGGGCTCCGGTGGCGGGCGCGATCATGGCCGGCCGCAGGGCCAGCGCCAGGGCGCGAAGCCGCAGCAGGCGGGCAAGCCCCAGCATGCCGGTGGTCAGCGTAGCGAGACTCCTCGCAATGACCGTCCGCCGCAGCGCGCTGAGGCGCCTTCGGCGCGAAAAGACAGCGTTGCCGGCAAGGAAGGACTTGGCGGCGTCGCGTTCTTGCAGCAAAGAACAGAGCAACGTCGCAATGGCGGCGCCCGGCGCCGCGCGAACTGACGCGCGGATAGCCAGGGGACGATCGGGCCGGCGGATCCCTCTGATCCGGTCGTCCGCCCAAGGCGCAGAAGAAGGACCAAGGAATGGCGAAAGAAGAACTTCTCGAGTTCGACGGCACGGTGGTCGAGGTGCTGCCCGATGGAAACTATCGGGTGAAGCTCGACAATGACCATGTGATCCTGGCCTACGCGGCCGGCAAGATGAAGAAGAACCGCATCCGCACGATCGCCGGAGACCGGGTCGTCGTCGAGATGTCGCCTTATGATCTTGATCGCGGCCGCATCAACTTCCGTCAGAAGACGGCGGGACCGGCTCCGGGCGGGCCGCCGCGCAATCAGAACTTCCGTCGGCGTTGAGCCACAGCATGCGCTTCAGCCGGGTTGAACTGCTCTTCCTCGCTGCAGGCGCAGGCCTGGGAAGTCTTGTCGCACTCGCGGCTCACATTGGATGGCTGGCGGGATCGGCAGCTTTCCCGCGCTATCTGTTCGTCCTGATCGGGCTCGGCCTCATCGAAGTCGTCTTTGGTTTCGTGACGGGCCGCCCTCCCGGCGCCCTTGTCGGGATGCCTGCCCGTATCCTGGCCTTCGTGCTCGGTCTTGGCGTCTTGGCGCTGGTCACCGGCGGCATCGCCTGACTGCCTGACATATTCCCTCAACACATGAAGGACCGCGCGCTGGCGCGGGATGCCGAGTGCTGGTCAGCATCGGGGAGACGTGCTAATATCCTTATGCTCAAAACGAGCATAGCTGGCTAGCAACAGGCCGGCGGCGACCCGGGGCGGAGCTCCGGCATCGCAGGGATGAGGAGGATGCCATGTCTTTGGGCTTGGAAAAGTCTCGGGGCTTCGAGGCCGACAACGCTGCCGCCCCGGTCACTGTCGCGCGCCGCAGGGACGATCCGCGCTTCCGGCCACTGCCGATGCCAGATCTGACCTGGACCCCCGAGGTCGAGGCTGCGACCGCGCATCTCTACGAGAAGGTCAAGGCCGTCATTCCGGCGGTCGAATGGCCCTTCTTCGCGCCGACGATCAAGGCGATCAACGAGCTGAAGCAGGTCCGCAATGCGGTCATCCTCGGCCATAATTACATGACGCCGGAAATCTTCCATTGTGTCTCCGACATCGTCGGCGACTCCTTGCAGCTCGCCAAGGTGGCCTCGAAGACCAAGGCAGAGGTCATCGTGCAGGGTGGCGTGCATTTCATGGCCGAGACCTCGAAGCTGCTCAGCCCCGAGAAGATCGTGCTGATGCCGGACATGAAGGCTGGCTGTTCGCTGGCCTCATCGATTACGGGCGCCGATATCCGCCTGCTGCGCGAGCGCTATCCCGGCCGTCCGGTCGTCGCCTACGTCAACACCTCGGCGGATGTGAAGGCGGAGGTCGATATCTGCTGCACCTCGTCGAACGCGGTGCAGGTGGTCGAGAGCCTGGGCGTGCCGGAAGTCATTTTCGTGCCCGACCAGTATCTGGCGAAGAATGTCGCGGCGCAGACCAGGGTGAAGATCATCTCCTGGGCCGGCGCCTGCGAGGTGCACGAGCGCTTCACCGCCGAAGAACTCGTCCGCTACCGCGAGGCCGATCCGAGCATCAAGATCGTCGCCCATCCGGAATGCCCGCCGGAGGTCGTCGCCGTTGCCGATTACGCCGGTTCGACCAAGGGCATGATCGACTGGGTCAAGAATGAGTTGCCGGGCCGCGTCCTGCTCGTCACCGAATGCTCGATGGCGGACAATGTCGCAGCCGAGACGAAGGGCGTCGAATTCGTGCGGCCCTGCAATCTCTGCCCGCATATGAAGCGCATCACCTTGCCCAAGATCCTCGAGTCGCTGGTCTATATGCAGCACGAGGTGGTGATCGATCCGGCTATGGCCGAAAAGGCCCGGCGCTCGGTCGAGCGCATGGTCAACCTGACGATGTAAAGCCTGCATGCCTCTCCCTTGAGGGGGAGGGGCCCTGGCGGCGGATTGGCCCTCATGCCTGACATCCAAGCGCATATCCTCATCGTCGGCGGCGGGCTGGCGGGGCTGTTCACGGCCCTGAAACTGGCGCCGCTGCCCTGCACGGTGCTGGCGCCACGCCCGCTCGGCGAGGGCTCTTCGTCGAGCTGGGCGCAAGGCGGCATCGCCGCTGCGATGTCGGAGGGCGACACGGCGGCAAAGCACGCTGCCGATACGATCGCGGCTGGTGCCGGCATCGTCGACGAGGCCGTCGCGCACATGGTTGCCAATGAGGCCGCCGAACGCGTCCACGATCTTCTGTCCTATGGCGTCCCCTTCGATCGCGATCTTGCCGGGCGGCTCGTACAGTCGCGCGAGGCCGCGCATTCGGAGCATCGTGTCGTCCGCGTCGGCGGCGATGGTGCCGGCGCCGCGATCATGCAGGCACTGATTGCGACGGTGCGGCAGACGCCTTCGATCACCGTGCGGGAAGGGTTCATTGCCGAGGACCTGCTTCTTACCGATGGCGCCTGCACGGGGGTGCTGGCGCGCGGCGAGCACGGGGCGGCGCGCGAGGCGACGCGGTTTCATGCCGTCGCGACCGTGCTGGCCACGGGAGGTATCGGCCATCTCTACGCGCTGACCACGAACCCGGCGGAGGCGCGTGGCGAAGGACTGGCCATGGCGGCACGTGCCGGCGCGACGATTGCCGATGCGGAGTTCGTGCAGTTCCACCCGACCGCGCTGGCGCTCGGGCTCGATCCGGCCCCGCTCGCGACCGAAGCGATCCGGGGCGACGGCGGCATTCTCGTCAATGCCGCCGGCGAGCGTTTCATGCTGGCTGCCCACAAGGACGCCGAGCTCGCCCCACGCGATATCGTGGCGCGCGCCGTCTTTGCCGAGATCGCGGCCGGGCGTGGCGCCTTCCTCGATGCAAGGGCGGCGATCGGTGTTGAGTTTGCCGAGCGGTTTCCCGCCGTCACCGCCGCTTGCCGCAAGGCGGGCATCGATCCAGCGACCGAGCTCATGCCGGTGGCGCCGGCCGAGCATTACCACATGGGTGGAGTCGCGACTGACGCTCATGGCTGCACGACGCTTCCCGGCCTCTATGCCGCCGGTGAAGTGGCCAGCACTGGCCTGCATGGTGCCAACCGGCTCGCCTCGAATTCCCTTCTGGAGGCCGTGGTCTTCGGCGCGCGTGTCGCCGAGTACCTGAAGGCCCGCCCGTTGGTGATGAAAACCAGGGGGAAGCCGGTCCGCATGAGCGGTACGGCAGCCTGCCTGCCGACGGCTGCGGACCAGCGCGCGATCAAGCGCTTGCGAGCGATCATGTCGGAAAGGGCAGGCGTGGTGCGTGACGGGCCAGGGCTGCTTGCCGCGTCGCGTCAGCTCCAGGCCATCGCCGAAGCTGCGGACAGTTCGACGCTCGTCAACATGGCGAGCGCCGCCCTCATCATCGTTGCAGCCGCACTTGCCCGGCGCGAGAGCCGTGGCGGCCATTGGCGCAGCGATTTCCCGCAAGCCAGTGCGGCGCTCGCGACGCGCAGCAAGCTGGTCCTATCGGCGCCGCCTGCCGCGCGCCGCGCCCTGTCCTGATACGGAGCCCGACGTGAGCCAAGCCGTCCTCAATCCCCTGCTCATCACCGAAGCGGTGCGTGCCGCTCTGATCGAGGATCTCGGCCGGGCCGGTGACATCACCACCCTTGCGACGATTCCTGCCGGCAAGCGGGCCAGCGCGGTGATCGCCGCGCGCAAGAGCGGCATCGTTGCCGGTCTGCCCTTCGCCCGCGAGACCTTCCGGCAATACGACCCATCGGTTCGCTTCGAGGCCGCTATGTCGGATGGCGACAGGCTCGAACCTGGCGCCATTGTGGCGCGCATCGAGGGGGAGGCCCGCTCCGTCCTCTCGGCGGAGCGTGTCGCCTTGAATTTCATGGGCCGGCTCTCCGGCATCGCCACGCTGGCGGCGGCCTATGTGGCCAAGGCCGCGGGCACGAAGGCGATGATCGTCGACACCCGCAAGACCACGCCGGGCCTGCGCGCGTTCGAGAAATACGCCGTTCGCTGCGGCGGCGCCGGCAACCATCGCTATGGGCTCGATGACGCCATCCTGATCAAGGACAATCATGTCGCCGTCGCCGGCGGCATTCGCCCCGCATTACAGGCGGCCAAGCGCCAGGCCGGCAACTTCGTCAAGATCGAGATCGAGGTCGACACCCTTGCCCAGCTCGAGGAGGTCCTCGCCGAGGGCGCCGACATCGTCATGCTCGACAACATGTCCGTTGCCGATCTGACCAGGGGCGTTGCCATGGTCGGCGGCCGCATGAAGGTCGAGGCCTCCGGCGGCATCACGCTCGACACCGTCGCGGCGATCGCGGCGACCGGCGTCGACATGATCTCGGTGGGCGCCCTGACCCATTCCGCCAGCGTGCTCGACCTCGGGCTCGATATCGAGATCGCATGAAAAAAAGCCCCGGCCGAAGCCGGGGCGTAAGGTCGTTTCCGTGGTAAAAAAGGGTCTGCGTCTAAACTCTCGGTAGGCGTGAACTCAATAACGGCCGCGCGCCCAGTATTGCGAGCCAGGACTCACCAGCACCTGGCGCTGGCGGGTTTCGTAGAGAGCGGGGATCGTCTCGTGCACGACCTGCGTCTGGCGCACCATCACCTTGCGCTGACGCTGGCCATAGACCGCGGGCAGCGTCTCGTAATCGGTACTCGCCGGGCTGATCTCGACCGTGCGCTGCTGGATGCCGTAGCGCGCGGGAACATCGACCCAGCAGCCGGTGACGTTGCCATAGAGATCGCGGCTCACCTCCCAGCGACGCCCCGCCGGTGAAATCAGGACCTGTTCGGCCACCGTGCTGTACTGGGCCGGGCGATAGCGCGGGATGACCCGCTGCGGATGCACCATCACCTGCTCGGTGACGTATTCATATTCGGCCGGGATGATGCGCGATTGAGTCTGCGCCGGGCGCGCGACAAAGGTCTCGTTGATCGTGCCATAGACCGGGGGCGACTGCTGCAGCGTGTAGCAGGCGGAGCCATAGCAGCCACCGCCAGCCTGGGCGCCCTGGGCGCCGAGCAGCAGCGCGGCCGCAGCCACCGAAGCGGCCAATGCGGAAGCGGAAAATACCTTGCCTCGCATGTCTGACTCCGAACTCCCCGGCGGCGTCCTGGCGCCGCCGTGTTGGAGGCAGAAAGCCAGCCGGCAGTGATGAACGCAAGGTAAACGCGAAAACAAGGTAAAATTAACCATGATCCGCGGCGCCCGGCAAGGCCTCGAATACTGCGCCGTAATGAAAAGGCGGCAGGTCGACGAGCCCTACGCAGCGGAAGCCTGCCGGCTCGACGACAGCGCGAACCTCCTCGGGGGACATCCTGGTCTCGGACCTGGGCCCGCGAGGCAGGCCGAGCACGGTTGTCTCCTCCCGCGGATGACGATGCCAGTTCACGATTCCGAGCAGGCCATGCGGCCGCAGCACCGCGCGCATGGCGCGAGCGAGCTCAGATTGGTCCGGCACGCCGTGAAAGGTGTTCGCCATCAAGACGTAGTCGACGCGCTCACGCAGAAGCGTGGCGATCTCACGGGCGTCGGCGCAATGCCATTGCAGGACTGATGTGGCATTGCGGGCGATTTCAGTCTTGGCCAGTTCGATCATCGCCGGATCGAGATCGAGAGCATGGACGCGTCCGTCGACGAGCCTGGCGAGCGGCGCGGTGAAGTATCCGTCGCCGCAGCATAGATCGAGCACGGTCATCTCGGGCTCGATGCCGATCTGCCGCAGGATATCGCCGGGCGACGGCCACAGCACCGCCCACCAGTCGCGGTCAGGCATCGACGGGGCAGGAAAAGTCTCGCGCATGGCGCACCGGAGATTGGGGTCGGCCTTCGGCTGCGCGCCTGAGCTTATGTCAGGTTCTGTTCGTGCCCGCAGAGGCGCAGCAGGACGCGCCGTCGGATTTTCCGCCCGCTGCTGCCTGAATGGGCGGGCAGGGAACCGAGCCATAGGAACAGAACACGCAGCAATCGCCCTGTTTCGGCCTGAGCAACGCGCCGCATCCCTTGCATTCGTAGAAGAACTGGCAGGCGTCGGTCGGCATCGTCTCGGCCGCAACATGTCGGCAATGCGGGCAGGTAATGAGGGACTGAAGCTGCATTCAATTCACGCGCGATTCTGAGACACGGGCATCATAGAACAACTCCAGGCGAAGGGCCGGATCAAGCTGGCAGGACGACATTCATGGGCGTCCTGCATGTGGGGGCTTTCTCAGCCGGACACAACGCGGCCGCGCTCCTGGAAGTCAGGACCCTGCCGGGTTACTTGAGTCGAGCCGCCCGTGCATGTCCGCTCTTGCGAGAGGATCCAGTATTCAATCTGTCTTAGGTTTGGATCTACTGTTAAGAATTCAGGATAGCCTAGGTCTGCCCCGGCCTCAGCTGATAGAAGACGTGCCGGCCGATCACGTCCATTTTCTTCAGCTTCTTGGCCCAGTAGGGCCGGACATAGTCGGCGTGGTAATGGGTGGAGGCGCCGACATCCGCGAGATAGGTCGTGCCCTCATAGACCTCGCGCGCGATGCGCACGGAGGCGCGCCACGGTTCGGGTTCGGTGATGCGCAGCGACTTGCCCTCGCAGGCGAATGTGAACTGGCAGGCGAGGTAGCGGTTGCGGTTCTGGTAGACCACGCCGCAGACCGTATCTGGATAAAGCCCGCTCTTCACCCGGTTGAGCACGACCTGCGCGACCGCAGCCCGGCCTTCCTCGGATTCCGAACGAGCCTCGAAATAGACGGCCTCCGCGAGGCAGCGCTGCTCGCGCGCCATGTTTTCCGGCAGGATCAGCCCAGTATAGATCTGCTTGGGGCCCGGATCGCTCTTGCGCGCGACGCTGGTTGCGGGGGCGGACGCCTTGCCGATGGCGGCGGGCCGTGCGGCGGCAACAGCCGGGGGCGTCGTCCGCGCGATCGTGGCGACGCTGTAGTTCACGGCTGGGGTCGACGAGAACTGTGCCGAAAACTGCGGAACCGCGGGGGTCGAGCCGTCGATGCTCTCCAGCTGCAGTTCGGCCTCGCGCGGCGAGGTGATGATCGGCTTCGGCGAACTCGGCGAGGAATCCGAAAGGGCCGGGTCGGTCAGCCCCTCGTCATTGGCATAGGGCTCGAAGCCCATTTGCGGACCGTCTGCGCTCTCGCCTTCGCGCACGGCGTCGAGCGCAAAGCCGCCCGAGATCAGGCCCGGCTGGTTGTCTCCGAAGACGACGCGTTCGAGTTCGCGCGGCCGCGGGGTGAGGGTCAGGCCTGGGCGCAGGCCAGGCAGCAGGTCGCCCTTGGCGCTGCGGTCGACCTCGGGGAAGGCGCTTGCCGTGCGCTTCATGTCCTCGCGCGGCTGGCGCGGATCGATGGCGATACGCCGTTCGGGGTCGTCGAAGGAGAGATGAGCCTGCTGGATCGAGGACGACAGCGTGAGGCCGGGCAGGCGGAAGGCACTGGCCGCAACCAGCATCGAAGGGCCTTCCTCGAGCACGGAATCGGGCGAGGGCGCCGCGCGCCGGACGAGGGAATAGGGAAGCGTATCGCCGTCGTGATTTTGCCCGGCGGATGCGGTGAAGGAAACCAGCAGCCCGACGGACAGCGCCCAGGGCGCAACCGTCGCCAGGGCCCATTTCAGACCCAGCGCTCTGATTCGCCTCGTGCGACGCCGTAACCGCAACTGACTCAACGCTCTGCCCGCCTTGACAACACCGGGGGTCGGCCACGCAGCCAAGGGCGCGCTTTTCGACGATCCCGTTATCCATCCGGTAGGGTTGAGAGCCGGTTAATGCGGTGCTCGGGCACGCGCTCTTCGGCGACCCGCGTTCCATGTGCGGCCGTGATGTGGAATTTCACGAAAAGACGTTGTTGCGGCGCGGGACGAAACGATAACGTGCAACCACACGTTCAAGCTTGCCGTCTTTCTGTCCTATCGTCGGAGCTCCCAATGAGTGCGGCCACTCGGCGCAGCTATGCGCCCGAAATCGTCGTCGCTGCCGGCTGTCTGATCGCGCTGATCACCTTCGGCCCCCGCGCCAGCGCCGGTCTGTTCCAGATCCCGATGACGCTGGAATTCGGCTGGGGGCGCGACACGTTCAGTATCGCCATTGCCCTGCAGAACCTGCTCTGGGGCCTCGGCGCTCCCTTTGCCGGCGCCGTGGCCGACCGGTTCGGCACGGTGCGCGTGCTGTGCTTCGGTGCACTGCTCTATGCCGCCGGCCTGGTCGTCATGGCCTATGCCACGACGCCGATGACGATGCATCTCGGCGCCGGCGTGCTGATCGGCTTCGGCCTTTCGGCCTGCTCGTTCAATCTCGTGCTGGCCGCTTTCGGCAAGCTGCTGCCGGAGCAATGGCGCCCGATGGCGTTCGGTGCCGGCACCGCGGCCGGCTCCTTTGGCCAGTTCCTGTTCCCGCCGATCGGCAACATCATGATCGAGCAGATCGGCTGGCATCAGGCGCTTGTCGTCTTCGCCGGCTCGGTGCTGCTGGTGATGCCGCTCGCCATCATGCTGGGAACGCGCAAGACTGGAGACGCCAGGCAGCAGGTTGCTTCGGCCGTCAACCTGCCGAACCAGAGCGTCACGCAGGCGCTGACGGAGGCCTTCAAGCACCGCAGCTATGTTCTGCTCGTGCTCGGCTTCTTCACCTGCGGCTTCCAGCTTGCCTTCATCACCGCGCATATGCCGGCCTATCTCAAGGATGCCGGGATGCCGGCCTGGGTCGGCGGCTGGACGCTTGCCGTGATCGGCCTCGCCAATGCCGCGGGCTCCTTGGGCTCCGGCTGGCTGACCTCCCGCATGCCCAAGCGCCATTTGCTGGCCTGGATCTATCTGGGGCGTGCGGTTGCCATCGCCGCCTTCATCCTGCTGCCCGCCAGCCCGGCCACCGCGCTGGCCTTCGGCGTCGTGATCGGCCTGTTCTGGCTTTCGACCGTGCCGCCGACCTCCTCGCTGGTCATGCTGATGTTCGGCACGAAATACATGGCGATGCTCTACGGCTTCGCCTTCTTCTCGCATCAGGTCGGCGGCTTCCTCGGCGTGCTGCTCGGCGGCATCCTCTATGAGCGGACCGGCTCCTACGAGATCGTCTGGTGGCTTTCGGTCGCTCTGGGTGTCGCCTCCGCGCTGATCAACCTGCCGATCGTCGAGAAGCCGGTGACGCGCGCGGTGCCGCAGCCCGCCTGATCGGGTCGAGGCAAAGGCGCACATGCTTGCGCCTTGCGGATTGGCCGGGCTCGTTCCACTCCTGTCGTGACCAGTTGGCACGACAGGAGTGATGCATGTCCAGCTTCAAGGCGCTCGTCGCGACGAAGGGCGAAATCGGCCCGAACCTCGCCTTCACGGATTTCGCCGAAGCCGATCTGATGGAGGGCGACGTCACCGTCCGCGTCACGCATTCGACGGTGAACTACAAGGACGGGCTCGCAATCACCGGCAAGGCGCCGGTGATCCGGCGCTGGCCGATGATTCCCGGGATCGATTTCTCCGGCCGGGTCGAGACCTCCAGCCATCCCGATTTCAAGCCGGGCGATCTCGTCATCCTCGATGGCTGGGGCACGGGCGAGACCCATCTTGGCGCCTATGCCCAGAAGAGCCGGGTCAAGGGCGACTGGCTGGTGCCGCTGCCCGCCGGCATGACCCCGGCCGACGCGATGGCGATCGGTACGGCGGGCTATACCGCGATGCTTTGCGTGCTGGCGCTAGAGAAGCATGGGCTGAAACCGGCTGATGGCCCGGTCGTGGTCACCGGCGCCGCCGGAGGCGTTGGCTCGGTCGCGATCGCACTTTTGGCGAAGGCTGGCTGGCATGTCATCGCCTCGACCGGCCGCGCCGAGGAAGCCGACTACCTGAAGGACCTCGGCGCAGCCGAGATCATCGACCGCAATGAGCTCTCCAACCCCGGCAAGCCGCTGGCCAAGGAGCGCTGGATTGCAGGCGTCGATGCGGTCGGCTCGCATACGCTCGCCAATCTGCTGGCGATGACCCGGTATGGCGGCGCCGTCGCCGCCTGCGGCCTGGCCCAGGGCATGGACCTGCCGGCTTCGGTTGCGCCCTTCATCCTGCGCGGCGTCTCGCTGCTCGGAGTCGATTCGGTGATGTGCCCGAAGCCGCGCCGACTCGAGGCCTGGGCGCGGCTGGCGTCCGATCTCGACCGCGACAAGCTTGCCGCCATGACCTCGACCATCCCGCTGGAAAGCGTGATCGAGACCGGCAAGGCGATCGTCGAGGGCAAGGTACGGGGGCGCGTGGTGGTCGAGGTGGGCTAGAGCCTGCGACCGAAAAAAGGGGAAATCGCTTTTCGGAGAAATCCGATGCTGCTTGAAGAGATCGATCGCCGGGTGTCCGGCAGAACGTCCTGCGATCCAAGTCTCACCCCGTCCCTTCGATCAGGCCGCGGTGCTTCGCGAGTTCGTTCCCGCAAAAATCCATGAAGGCGCGCACCCGCGGAGCGTTCCGGATATCGGGATGGGTCAGGATCCACAGGCCCGTCGAGAAGTCCGGATTGGGCGCCGTCAGGCGCGTCAGGCTGGGGCGCTGATCGGCGATGAAACAGGGCAGGGGGCCGATGCCGATCCCCTGCTCGACGGCTTCGGTGAGGCCGAGCACGGCCGAGCATTTGAGCGCGATCCGCTCGGGGGCGACATGGTCGCGGACATGGCGTGCCGCCTTCACATAGCCGAGCTGGTCGCCGAGCGTGACCCAGTCCCGTTCGAAGAGAGCTGCAGGGTTGGCGGTTTCCTCCGAGGTGAGCCCGTCCTCGCTGCGGCCATAGATCGCCCAGTTCAGCGTCGCGAGCCGGCGCCCGACCAGGGTTTCGCCAGGCGAATCACTGGCCCGGATCGCGACATCGGCGTCGCGCTTCGAGAGATTGAGCGTCTGGTAGCCGATGGCGACATCCAGCCGGATCGCGGGATGTGCCTTGCGAAACGCCGCGAAGATCGGCAGCAGCATGTTGAGGAAGAGCGTATCGGTCGTGGTCACGCGGACCTCGCCGGACGGGGCGACATCACGCCCGGCCAGGCGGCGGTCGAAGGCGGTGACGTCCTCCTCCATGCGGCTCGCCAGGACGGCCATCTCCTCGCCGGCGCAGGTCGCGACATAGCCCGTCTTGTGGCGTTCGAAGAGCGGCAGGCCGAGCTGTTCCTCGATCTGCCCGAGCCGACGGAACACGGTGGAATGATTGACCCCGAGAGCAGTCGCCGCACCCGTCAGCCCGCCGTGATCGGCGATCGCCTTGACCAGCCTGAAATCATCCCAGGCGAGATTGGACTTCATCGACGCAGGCTCCGGTTGCGGCGGCAGCATCGCGATATCTTGCGCAATTGCAAGGCGCTGTTTGCGGGCTTCAGCGCGGTGCGGCTGCGCGCCTCAGCCGGTCGTTGATGGCTTCGCCGAGGCCGTGCGCGGGCACCGATGCGATCGCGATCGCTCTTGGCCCCCGCGCATCGAGCTGGCGCATGTAGCCGAAGAGATTGGCTGCAGCTTCCGCAAGATCGCCGCCCGGGCTCAGATTGAGCGAAATCTCGGGCGCGACGAACCCCGCCGGGTCCGGTCCGAAGCCGAGCCAGGCCTCACCTGCGCGCGGCGCCTCCGCCTCCAGCCGTACCGCGGCAGCGGGAGCGTAATGCGAGGCGAGCAGCCCCGGCGAAATCGGTGCGGCACCGGCCTCGCCAGCGAGCACCAGCGGGCGGCCGATCACCCCCTCGATCGCGGCGCTGGAGACACCGCCGGGCCGAAGCAGTCTGGGTGCCCCATCGAGGCAGGCGATGATCGTCGACTCGACACCGACCTCGGCTGGCCCGGCGTCGACCACGGCATCGATCCGGCCATTGAGATCGGCCAGCACATGCTCCGCACTGGTGGCGCTGACCCGGCCTGAGCGATTGGCGGAGGGCGCGGCGATCGGGCGTCCTGCCGCTTCGAGAATGGCATGGGCAAGCGGATGCGACGGCACGCGCAACGCGACGGAGGCAAGCCCGGCGCGTGCCAGTTCGCTGACCTGGCAAGAGGGCGAGGCCGGAACCACCAGCGTCAAGGGCCCGGGCCAGAAGGCCTTTGCCAGTGCCAGCGCATTGGCATCGAACAGGCCTTCGCGCCGTGCTGCCTCGACGCTCGGCAGATGCGAGATCAGCGGATTGAAGCTCGGCCGCTCCTTTGCAGCATAGATGCCGGCGACCGCCTGGCCGGATGTCGCATCGGCCGCCAAGCCATAGACGGTCTCCGTCGGCAGCGCGACGAGGCCGCCGGCGCGCAGCAGGCGCGCGGCCTCGGCTATGCCTTCGGCATCGGCATGCAGAATGCGGGTCGGACGTATCCCGGAGCCCGTTGACCTGGAATGGTTCATATATAAACTGTGTTGCGCGGCCGTGCGTATGGCGGAAAGTCGTGAGGCTGGCGCGTGGCGAAGGGGATAGTTCGTCGCTAACATCGCCGTCAACGCATAACGACGGCAGCGGACCTTGCGCCGGCACATTGCCAGGCAGGCAAGGCATTCAGGGAGAAGGCCATGAGCTATCGCGCCCCGGTCGAGGACATCGTCGCCACCATGCGTCATGTGGCAGGGCTGGACCGGCTTGTTGCCGATGGCCTGGCTCCCGAGCTCGACGGCGGCATGACCGAGGCGATCCTCGGGGAAGCTGCAAAATTCGCGGGCGATGTGATCGCGCCGCTCAACATGGTCGGCGACAAGGTCGGTTCGACGCTGAGGGATGGAGCGGTAACCACGCCGCCCGGCTGGAAGGAGGCCTACAAGGCCTGGGCCGAGGCTGGCTGGAACGCGCTGCCGGCCCCGGAAGCCTATGGCGGGCAGGGCCTGCCGGCGCTGGTGCAGTCGGCCTGCACCGAGATGTGGAATTCCGCCGCCTTCGCCTTCGCGCTTGGCCCGCTGCTCACCGTCGGCGCGATCGAGGCGCTGCATGCCCATGGTTCGGCGGAGCTGAAGGAGACCTATCTCGCCAAGCTCGTCTCCGGCGAATGGATGGGCACGATGAACCTCACCGAACCGCAGGCCGGCTCCGACCTCAACGCGCTGCGCTCGAAGGCCGAGCGCGCCGGGGACGGCACCTATCGCATCACCGGCCAGAAGATCTTCATCACCTATGGCGAGCACGACATGACCGAGAATATCGTGCATCTCGTCCTTGCCCGGCTGCCCGATGCGCCTCCCGGCACACGCGGCATCTCGCTTTTCCTCGTGCCGAAATACCTCGTCAACGCAGATGGAACGCTCGGCGCCCATAACGACCTGCGTTGCTCCGGCATCGAGCACAAGCTCGGCATCCATGCCTCTCCGACCTGTTCGATGGCCTATGGCGACAATGGCGGCGCGATCGGCTGGCTGATCGGCGAGGAGAATCGCGGCCTCGCCTGCATGTTCACGATGATGAACAACGCCCGGTTGAATGTGGCGCTCCAGGGCGTTGCCATCGCCGAGCGGGCGTATCAGCAGGCGCTCGCCTTCGCGCATGAACGCAAGCAGGGCGCGGCACTCGATGCGCCGAAGGGCGCGCCGATGAGCCCGATCATCGTGCATCCCGACATTCGCCGCATGCTGATGGAGATGCGGGCCAAGACGCAGGCGGCGCGTGCGATTTCCTACATGGTCGCGGAAGCGCTGGATCGTTCACATCGCGAGACCGATATCGGCAAGCGCAAGCAGGCCGCCGAGCGAACCGCGATCCTGACGCCGGTGGCGAAGGCCTATGCGACCGATATCGGCGTCGAAGTCGCCTCGACGGGCATCCAGATCCATGGCGGCATGGGCTATGTCGAGGAGACAGGAGCGGCGCAGCATCTGCGCGATGCCCGCATCGCCACGATCTACGAGGGGACCAACGGCATCCAGGCTATCGACCTCGTGCAGCGCAAGCTGCCTCTGTCCGGCGGCGATGCCGTCAGGGCGCTGATCGCCGAGATGCGCGGCGTGGTGGGCGAGGTGGCGACGGCCAACACGCCCGGCTTCGGCCGCACCGCCGATCGGCTGAAGAGCGCAGTCGATGCGCTGGAGCGTGCAACCGAATGGATGCTCGCGACCATGGGGGCGAAACCCGCCGAGGTGCTCGCCGGGGCGACGCCCTATCTCAAGCTCTTCGCCCTGGCGCAGGGTGGAACCGGGCTGGCGAAGAAGGCGCTCGCCATGCGCACCGAGGAGAGCGGCGCCGCAGCCGTGGCGACGGCCCGCTTCTTTGCCGAGCACGGCGCCGTCGAGGCCCCGGGGCTGGAACTCGCCGTGACGGAAGGCGCTGGCGCCGTGACCGAGGCCGACATGGTCTTCGCCGCGTGAACGGGGCGCCGTGCGCCTCAGCCGGCCTTGCGCACGCGCATGTGCAGGAACAGCGGCGCGACGCGGGTATCCGCGAGATAGGGCTCGCGCGCCGCGGTTTCCGCGTCGACAGTCGGCTCGTGCATATGCTCGATGGCAACGCCCGCGGCGATGAGGAGATTGACCCATTCGCTCAACGTACGGTGGAAGCGCGGCACCTTGAATGGCTCGACCTTGGCCTTCTCATGCTCGGGCGCAGCTCCGAAGCGCCAGGTCTCGATCTCGCCATTGGTGGCACGGAAATACTCGCGCACCTCAATCCCGAGCACGGTCCTGTTCTCGTCGCGCAGCACCCGGCGGAACGGCGTAGCGAAGCAGGGGTGCAGGATCGAGAATTGCAGGAAGCCGCCGGGCCGCAGGACACGTTCCGCTTCAGCCAGGACGAGATCCTGCCGCGGCATGTCCATCAGGGACATGAAGGCGGTCGCGAAATCGAAGCTGCCATCGGCGAAGGGCAGATCCATGCCGTCGGCAAGCTGGTAGGAGATGCCGAGCGGAGCGGCCTCTTCCGCTTCCCGCGCATGCCGAATGAAGGTCGGCGCGATATCGATGCCGGTCATCCGGGCGCCGGCCTGGGCAATGCGGCGCGTATTGGCGCCTTCGCCGCAGCCGATATCGAGCCCCTCGAGCCCGGCGACGGAGGGAAGGTTGGCCATGAAGGCCGGTGTATTCTGGGCATCACGGTACAGGTCGTACCCGGCGCGCGCATGGCGCGTCCAGGTTTCGGCATTGGCCTCCCAGCAGGCGGCGACGTCTGCGCTGTCCATTCCGGCTCTCCCGATTCGGGGGACGGTTCCTCTAGAGGAATGCCGGCATCTGCGCCACCGGAATTGTCGCTCCGGTGGTGATTGACGCCGACCTTGCGGCAGCGCCGCTCGCCAACCGCATCTGCCTCGTTGCAGGCGCTTCTCGCGGTCTGGGGCGTGGCATCGCCCGCGCGCTCGGCGAAGCCGGCGCAACCGTCATCGTCAGCGGCCGCTCCAGCGAGGCCGGCCCCCGCACTGACCAGCGGCCGGAGACGTTCGAAGACACCGCGCGCGAAGTCGAAGCCGCGGGTGGCAAAGGGCATCCCTATCGGTGCGACCATACGCAGGAGCGCGAGGTCGATCAGCTCGTCTCCTGGGCCCTGCGTCGCTTCGGCCGGCTCGATTGCGTCGTCGATGCCGTCTGGGGTGGCAATGAGGGCTATGACGGCGACAGATATCCCGACGGATCGGCCTTCGGCACGCCGTTCTGGCGCCGCCCGGCGGCGCGACTGGGACAGGGCTTCGAGAGCGGCGTTTATGCGCAGCTCCTGCTGGCGAAGGCCGTCGCGCCGGCCATGGTCCAGATGCGCAAGGGGCTGATCGTCACCGTGGGGTTCGATACTGGCGCAGGCTATCTCGGAGATGTCGTCTACGATCTCGCCAAGGCGGCGATGAACCGGCTGACCTTCGCCATGGCGCAGGAGCTTAGGCCCTACGGTGTGACCGCGCTCGGCCTCTCGCCCGGCCATGTCCTGACCGAGCGCGTGCAGGATGCCGGCATGGCGGCCGAGACGACGGAGACGCCGCTCTATGCCGGCCGGGCCGTTGTCGCGCTTGCTCTCGATCCCGATGTCAGCCGCCACGGCGGGAGCGTGCTGCGCGTTGCCGATCTCGCACGAGCCTATGGCTTCACCGATCAGGACGGCACTCAGCCGGCCCGTTTCACCATTCCAGATTGAGAGGGAGAGAGACCATGTCGCTCAAGAACAAGACGCTCTTCATCACCGGGGGCTCGCGCGGCATCGGGCTCGCGATCGCGCTCAAGGCGGCACGCGACGGCGCCAATGTCACCATTGCCGCGAAGACGGCCGAGCCGCACCCGAAGCTGCCGGGCACGATCCATACCGCTGCCGCCGAGATCGAGGCCGCTGGTGGCAAATGCCTGCCGCTGATGGTCGATGTGCGCGATGAGGCTGGCGTCGCGGACGCCATTGCCAAGACGGCGGCGACCTTCGGCGGCATCGACATCGTCGTGAACAATGCCAGCGCGATCAATCTGACCAACACGCAGATGACCGATATGAAGCGCTTCGATCTGATGCACCAGATCAATACGCGCGGCACCTTCATGGTCTCGAAATATGCGATTCCGCATCTGGAGAAGGCGGAGAACCCGCATATCCTGATGCTCTCGCCGCCGCTCGACATGAAGACGCACTGGTTCGCGCCACATCTCGCCTATTCCATCGCGAAATACGGCATGAGCCTGTGCGTACTGGGCCTGGCCGGCGAACTCGCTCCGAAGGGCATCGCGGTCAACGCGCTCTGGCCTCGCACGACGATCGCGACCGCGGCCGTCCAGAATCTGCTCGGCGGCGACAAGATGGTGCAGGCGAGCCGCACGCCCGAGATCCTGGCCGATGCCGCGCATATGATCTTCCTGAAATCGTCGCGGCAGTTCTCCGGCAATTTCCTGATCGACGACAGCTTCATGGCTGGCGAGGGCGTCACCGACTTCTCAGCTTACCGCGTCGACCCTTCGGTGCCGCTGATGCCGGACTTCTTCGTGCCGGCCGACAGCAAGCCGCCGGCCGGTGTGAAGGGCGGGGTGTGAAGCGCGCCGCAAGGCGCGTCATCGGTTTGACATCGTTGGCGGCTTGGAGTTCCTGCCCTGCAGCAAGGCGCCCTGCCGGCCGCTGACGAGTCGCTCCCCCTATGCTTCTGATCCACAGCATCTGCCCCGACCATGGCGACCGGTTGGCCCATCGCCCGCTCTCCCAGGATGAGCCGATCCCGGTCGGAGCCGTCTGGATCGATCTGCTCAATCCGACTTCCACGGACGACAAGCGGGTCGAGACCCATCTCGGCATCTCGATTCCGACGCGCGAGGAGATGCATGATCTCGAGCCGTCCGAGATCATCTATACCGAGAACGGCGCGCATTACATGACGGCGCGGGTGATCTGCCAGTCGGACAGCAATGTCCCCAAACTGGCGGACGTCACTTTCATCCTGACCGAGAAGGCCTTGGTGACCGTGCGTTATGACGAGCCCGGCGCCTTCGGCATCTTTCTCAACCGCGTCGCCAAACCGGGTGGCTGCGGCATGCAGCCTGAAGCCATCATGGAGGGGTTGATCGAGGCCATCGTCGACCGGGCTGCCGAGGTGCTGCGCGGTGTCGGTGACAAGATCGACGGTGCCTCGCGCCGGATCTTCGATGGCAAGGCGGCCGAGGTCGAGCAGGGCAGCGCCTATCAGGGCGTGATCCAGAAGATCGGCCAATACGAGCACATCATCTCGAATGTGCGCGAGAGCATGGTCGCGATCGAGCGCGTGCTGCTCTTCCTCTCGGCCAATTACAAGCGGCCTAAAAAGGCCGCGAGCGGCTTCGCACCGGAATGGCGCACCTCGATCCGCGACGTCCAGGCCATCGAGGAGCACGCGACCTTCCTCTCGAGCAAGCTGCAATTCATGCTCGATGCGACGCTGGGTCTGGTCAGCATCGAGCAGAACAAGATCATCAAGCTGTTCTCGGTCGTCGCCGTCGCCCTGATGCCGCCGACGCTGATCGCCTCGGTCTACGGCATGAACTTCAAGACGATGCCGGAATTGGACTGGCAGTTCGGATACCCGATCGCGGTCGGCATGATGATCGTCGCGGCCGTGGTGCCCTATGTCTTGTTTCGCTGGAAAAAGTGGCTTTGACGCCCGGATTGAAGGTTGCCTTGGCCGCCTGAGCCTTCCACTGGGCGAGCCCGTCGGGAGCAGCGTCAAGCCGATCGGTAGATCGCGGCGCCGTTAGCGGGGCGCGAGGCGCCGGAGCATCGCCGCTCCGCGCGGCGACAGCCGATAGCCGCTCGCCAAGCTTTCCGTCAGCCCGAGCGCCTTGAGTTTGCGCACATCCTGCTTGAACGGAAGGGCTTCCCTGCCGAGCAGTGCCGCGAGCGCTGGTGCGCGCCGCGCCGGATGAGCCTCGATCAGAGCGAGCGTCGCCAGCGTCCAGGCCCGGCGCGCGTCGAGGCGCATGAGGCGCGCCTCGATATCGTGCATCTCCGGCTCGCCAAGCTCGGTCTCCGCCTGCAGGGCGATGCGTGGATCTGGCCCGGCAAGTCGCAGGCAGATGCGGTAGAGCTGGCCTTCGCGGCTGGAAAGCTCTGCAAGCAGGCGCTCGCGCGTGTCATGTCCGGCGGCACGCGCTTCGTCCTCGCCGATCTCCTCGACTGGTTCGACGTCCTCGATCGCCAGCAGGCCGATGCTCGTCAGGAGCGTGCCGCCGGCCCGGACGCTGGGGCGGCGCCAGCGGCGGAACACAAGCGTGATACGCCCGGCTGCGATGCCGTCCAGTGTCCTGCGGTTCAGCAGCACGGTGTCACGCCAGCACGCGGGCCATCACGTCGTTAAGGCCCTCGCTGCCACGGGTCAGCCAACCAGGAACGGGCAGGCCCTTCGAGCGCAGGAATTCCGGATTGAACAGCTTTGACTGATAGCGCGTGCCGTAATCGGCGAGGATGGTCACGATGGTGTGGCCCGGACCCATCTCCTTCGCCAGCCTGATCGCGCCGGCGACATTGATGCCGGACGAGCCGCCGAGGCAAAGCCCTTCATGTTCCAGCAGTTCGAAGACGAGCGGGATCGCCTCCTCGTCAGGGATCTGGAAGGAGACATCGATCGGAGCGCCCTCGATATTCCGGGTGATCCGGCCCTGACCGATGCCCTCGGTGATCGAGGATCCTTCCGCCTTCAGTTCGCCGGTCGTGAACCAGGAATGCAGGGCCGCCCCCATCGGATCGGCAAGGCCGATGCGGATCTTCGGGTTGAAACCCTTCAGCGCGATCGCGGCGCCGGCAAGCGTGCCGCCGGTGCCGACCGCGCAGATGAAGCCGTCGACCTTGCCCTCGGTCTGTCGCCAGATCTCCGGCCCGGTCGTCTCGATATGACCCTGCCGATTGGCTGTATTGTCGAACTGGTTGGCCCAGATCGCGCCGTTCGGCTCGCTCTTCGCCAGTTCCTCGGCAAGGCGGCCCGAGACCTTCACGTAATTATTGGGATTGGCGTAGCCGACCGCAGGCACCTCGACCAGCGTCGCGCCGGCAAGTCGCAGCATGTCCTTCTTTTCCTGCGACTGCGTCTCCGGGATCACGATCACCGAGCGATAGCCCAGTGCATTGCCGACGAGGGCAAGCCCGATGCCGGTATTGCCGGCCGTGCCTTCGACGATCACGCCGCCAGGTTTCAGCAGGCCGCGCGCCTCGGCATCGCGTATGATTGCGAGGGCGGCGCGGTCCTTGACGGATTGCCCCGGGTTCATGAATTCGGCCTTCCCCAGGATCGTGCAGCCGGTCATCTCCGAGGCACGCTTGAGCTTGATCAGGGGCGTATTGCCGATGGCTTCGATGACACCGTTGCGGATCGTCATGATGGAAATCGCTCCTCGGGCCCAGACGCGTCCCCGGTCGGGCCGGAGCGGCGCTGCACGTCAAGATAGAGAATTTTCTTCTCGTTTCACGGGAAGAATTTTTCGAATTGCGCGGATCGGACGACCGGATTTCCCTCTTTCGGTTCAACCTGATAGGCGAACCTAAACCGAAGGTCACAAACGTAAATCCGCATGTCCATTCTCGCCATGAACGAAACCCTCACGATCGCGCATCTCGGCCAGCGCGGCGACGGCATTGCCGAGACGTCCCAGGGCGCGGTCTTCGTGCCCTATACTCTGCCCGGGGAGACGGTGCGGGTCGTTCGCGATGGCGACCGCGCGCAACTGGTCGAGATCCTGGCGCCCGCTGAATCGCGGGTGGCGGCGATCTGCCCGCTCTACACCCGCTGCGGCGGCTGCGCGGCGCAGCATATGCCTCAGTCACTCTATCAGGACTGGAAGCGGCAGCAGATCGTGACCGCGCTCGCCCGCGTCGGGATCGATGCTCCGGTAGCGGCGGTGGTCGATGCGCATGGAGTGGGTCGGCGCCGCGTGACCTTCCACGCCCGGCGCGAAGGCGCGGGCATGATGGTCGGCTTCATGATGGCGCGCAGTCATGACCTCATTGCCGTCGAGGCCTGTCCGGTGCTGGCTCCCGGCCTTGCGCGCGCCCCTGCCGTCGCGCAGCTGCTCGCAAACCGGCTGGGGGGCTCGAACAAGCCCCTGGACCTGCAGGTCACAGCGTCCGAGGCCGGGCTCGATGTCGATATTCGTGGCCACGGCCCCGCCGGAGACAAGCTGCGCCTGACCCTGACGGACGTGGCCGAACGGCTCGATCTTGCTCGGCTTGCCATGCATGGCGATGTCATCGTCGAGCGCCGCCCGCCCTTGCAGGCGATGGGACGAGCCTATGTCGCGCCCGGTCCCGGCGGTTTTCTTCAGGCGACGGCGGAAGGCGAGGAGCGTCTCGCTGCCCTCGTCGTCGATGCCCTGCCGAAGGTGAAGCGTGTGGCGGATCTCTTCGCCGGGTGCGGACCGTTCACCTTCCGACTGGCCGAGAAGGCGCGGGTTCATGCGCTGGAGAGCGACAAGGCGGCCGTGCAGGCCCTGCTCAGGGCCGCGAGTGCAACGCAGGGGCTGAAGCCCGTCACCGGCGAGCAACGCGATCTCTTTCGCCGGCCTCTGCTGGAGTCCGAGCTGAATGGCTTCGATGCGGTGGTGCTCGATCCGCCTCGCGCCGGGGCGGAGGCGCAGGTGAAGCGGCTGGCCGCATCGAAGGTCGCGACAATTGTCTATGTCTCCTGCGATGCCGGGAGCTTCGCACGCGACGCGGCGCTTCTGGTCGCGGGCGGATATGCGCTGGACGGTGTCACGCCGGTCGACCAGTTCCGGTATTCCGCTCACATCGAGCTGGTCGCCCGGTTTCGGCGCCCAGGCAGGAAGTGACCCCGGAGGCCCTATGAGCGCTCAAGTTCTGGACCGGATGGCCGGCATCGTCGGCGCGCGCAACATCATTGCCGATCCGGATGCGATGCTGCCCTATCTCAAGGAATGGCGGGATCTGTTTCGCGGCCAGGCGACGGCAGTCGTGCGCCCGGGCTCGACCGAGGAGGTCGCGGCGATCGTCAGGCTTGCAGCCGAGACCGGGACGACGCTGGTGCCGCAGGGCGGGAATACCGGGCTTGTCGGGGGGCAGATCCCGGTTGCCGACGGGCGTGAGATCATTCTCTCGCTGCAGCGGCTCGACAAGGTTCGGGCCGTCGACGCCGAAGGCGACACCATGATCGTCGAGGCCGGGGTCACGCTGCAGCGTGCGCAGGAAGCAGCTGAAGCCGCCGGACGGCTCTTCCCGCTCTCGCTGGCCTCGGAGGGCACCTGCACCATTGGCGGCAATCTCTCCACCAATGCCGGCGGCACCGCCGTGATCGCCTATGGCAACGCCCGCGAGCTCTGCATGGGGCTCGAGGTCGTGCTGGCCGACGGCCGCATCTGGAACGGGCTCAGGCAACTGCGCAAGGACAATACCGGCTACGACCTGAAGAACCTCTTCATCGGCGCCGAAGGTACGCTCGGCGTCATCACCGCTGCTGTGCTGAAGCTCTTTCCGCTTCCCGCGGCGCGCGCCACCGCCTTCCTCGCGCTGCCGGGGCCGGCCGAGGCGCTGGCCCTGCTCAACGCCGCCAAGGCCGGCGCGGGCGGCACATTGACGACCTTCGAGCTCATGCCGCGCATCGGGCTTGAATTCGTGTTGCGCCATGCTGCCAGCACCCGTGACCCGCTTTCGGAGCCGTCGCCCTGGTATGTGCTGATGGAGGTTTCGGCCCAAAGCGCGGCGGGTCTCAATGAGGCTGTCGAAGCCTTCCTGGGCGAGGCGCTCGAGAAGGGCCTGATCACCGATGCGGTGCTGGCCGGCTCGCTGGAACAGCGCAAGGATTTCTGGAAGCTGCGCGAGATGCTGTCGGAGGTGCAGCGCTTCGAGGGCGGTTCGATCAAGCACGACATTTCCGTGCCGCTGCACGCAACGCCGGATTTCCTGGCTCGCGCCATTGCGACGGTCGAGGCGATGATCCCGGGCTGCCGCCCGGTGGCCTTCGGCCATCTCGGCGACGGCAATATCCACTTCAATGTCAGCCAGCCCATCGGGGCGGACAAGGAGGTTTTCCTGGCACGCTGGGACGAAATCAATCGTGCCGTCCACGCCATCGTCACCGAAATGCGTGGCTCGATTTCGGCCGAGCACGGCATTGGCCGGCTCAAGCGCTATTTGCTGCCGAGCGTGAAGGACCCGGTCGAGCTCGCGCTGATGAAGACGCTCAAGGCGACGCTCGACCCGCAAGGCATCCTGAACCCCGGCGCCGTGCTGTAAGGCGGCAGCCCCTCAGGCTTGGCCGCACACGGCCAAGCCGCTCAGAACAGGCTCCCCTGCGCCGGTGGCTCGACTGGTCGGCGCGGCTTTGCGGGCGCTGTCCGGTTTTCCGGTGTCGCATCATAGGGGGCCTGGACTTCAGGCCCGTCATTGCTGACGCGGTTCACCGCGGTCCCGATCCGGACCGCTTCCAGCAAATCCTCTGCGGGAGGCTTCAGCAGCATTGCGACATCGTCGTCGCGCGCGCTGGCATCGAGCCAGGCTGCGTGATCCGCAGGCGCGAGGATGACGGGGCAGCGGTGGTGGAAGGCCGACATCAGGCCATTGGCTGGACCGGTGACCATCGCAACCGTGTCGATCTCTGAGCCGTCCTGCGAATGCCAGGTCTCCCACAGGGCGGCGAAGGCAAAGAGGCCGTGATCCGGCCTGCGGAACAGATAGGGGCGGCTCTCCTTGTCGAGCCGATGCCATTCATAGAAGCCGTCGACCGGCATCAGGCAGCGCCTGCGGCTGAAAGCAGCGCGGAAGGACGGTTTCTCGCGTGCGCTCTCGCTGCGGATATTGATCACCAGCGGAAAGTCCTTGGCGTCCTTGACCCAGCCGGGAATGAAGCCCCAGCGCATCAGCAGGAACTGTCGTCCGCCTTCATGATTGCGGATGACAGGCACGGGCTGCGTCGGCGCGATGTTGTAGCGCGGCGGAAAATTGGGCTGCTCGGGATAGGCGAAGTGTTCGCGCATCGCCTGAGGCGGAAGGGTAACGGCGTAGCGACCACACATGTCATGCTGGATGTGCCAAGCCTTACCGCTCGGATCAACACTTTATTCGGGTTTGATCGAGCATAGTCCCGCCAATTCAGAGGCCTGAGGATGACCGCCCCCGCGATGAGAGCGCTGGCCGTTGACGCGGATGAACGGCTGGGTCCGACCGGGAAGCCCCCGCTCTCGACCGACTATCTCAATCGCTACGGCGAAGCGCTGATGCTGATCGAAATGGTGCCGGTGGATCGCGGCATCATCGAGGAGCTCCGCAGCTGGCGGGCAGTCGGGTACCGCGAGCATTTCCAGACCTCGCGGCTGCGCTGCGCACCGGAGGCGCTCGCGGCTTACGACCAGCTCGATTCACGTCAGGTCGAGGCCTTCGAGGAGCTCTGCGGCACCATGAGCCAGCTGATCGCCACGGCGACCGCACTGCTCGGGGATCTGGACGAAGGCGAGGATGTCGCGGCGGTCGTCGAGGTCGCAGCTGGAGCGTTGCGCAGTCTGATCGGTCACACCACGCTCTTCATCAACGTCAACGGCCAGATCGATGCCGACGATTTTGATGTCCGGTCCTTGCAGAACAATATCGACACCCTGTTCGCGAGCTGACGTAGCGTCCCAAGGCATCGGCCCGAAAAGTGGTCTGCGGTTTTCGGGAAGGCCGATGCGTACGCAGAATGCATCGGCCCGAAAAGTGGTCTGCGGTTTGATCTAATCTAGCCGGTAGCCGCCGATCAGAAACTCGCGATTGCCGTCGCCGCCCTCGATCGGTGAGGGGATCGGGCCGCTGACCGCGAAGCCCAGTTCCGCGAACAGCGTCGAAATCTCCGCGCAGACCTGGGCGTGCACGGTTTCATCGCGCACCACGCCCTTCTTGAGCGCCGCTCGTCCGGCTTCGAATTGCGGCTTGATCAGTGCCGCGATCCGGGCCTCGGGCGTCAGCAGGCCAGCAACGGCCGGTAGGACCAGCCTCAGCGAGATGAAGCTGACATCGATCACGGCGAGCGCCGGAGCCGGAGCAAATTCTGCCGCATCCAGTGCCCGGATGTCGCGCGCCTCGAGGCTGGTGACGCGCGCAAGGTCCCTCAGGCTGGGATGAAGCTGGTCCCGCCCGACATCGACGGCGAAGACGTGCTTCGCACCGCGCCGGAGCAGGACGTCGGTGAAGCCACCGGTGGAGGCGCCGACATCGACACAGGTCAATCCGGCTGGATCGAAGCCGAAGGCATCGAGCGCTGCCGCCAGTTTCAGCCCGCCGCGCGAGACATAGGGATGGGGCGCCTCGGCCAGAATCTCGGCGTCGCGCGCGATCATTTCCGAGGCTTTTCGGACGGTGATACCGCCAGCCGAAACCAGGCCGGCGGCAATCGCCGCCTGTGCCCGCGCGCGGCTCTCGAAGAAGCGGCGCTCGACGAGAAGCTGGTCCGCCCGGCTCTTCATGATTTCAGCCGCCCGCGCTCAAGCGCGGCGCACGGCGTCCGGCGTGCCCAGCGCCTGCTCGACGCTGCGCACGATGCCTGCGGCGTCGAGCCCGGCCAGCGCATACATCACGTCCGGCTTGTCCTGATCCTGATAGAGGTCTGGCAACGTCAGCGTTCGCACCTTCAGCCCGCCGTCGAGCATTCCGGTTCTCGCCAGCAGGTGCAGGACATGGCTGCCGAAGCCCCCAATCGAGCCTTCCTCAACGGTGATCAGGATTTCGTGCTCGCGGGCGAGCCGCAGGATCAGCGCCTCGTCCAGCGGCTTGGCGAAGCGCGCGTCGGCGACCGTGGTCGAGAGGCCGCGCTGACCGAGCAACTCGGCGGCCGCAAGGCTCTCCGCAAGCCGTGTGCCCAGCGACAGAATGGCCACGCGCGAACCTTCGCGGACGATCCGGCCCTTGCCGATCTCGAGCGGAATGCCGGTTTGCGGCATCTCCACGCCGACGCCTTCGCCGCGCGGATAGCGGAAGGCGATCGGCCCGGAATCATAGGCGGCGGCGGTCGCAACCATATGGGTCAGTTCCGCCTCGTCGGCTGCGGCCATCACCACCATGTCGGGCAGGCAGGCGAGATAGGCCACATCGAAGGCCCCGGCATGGGTCGCGCCATCGGCGCCGACCAGGCCGGCCCGGTCGAGCGCAAAGCGCACCGGTAGCTTCTGGATGGCGACATCATGCACGACCTGATCATAGGCGCGCTGCAGGAAGGTCGAATAGATCGCACAGAACGGCTTGTAGCCTTCGCTTGCCAGGCCGGCGGCGAAGGTCACCGCATGCTGCTCGGCAATGCCGACATCGAAGGTCCGGCCGGGAAACTCCTTGCCGAAGGCGTCGAGGCCGGTGCCCGAGGGCATGGCGGCGGTGACGGCGACGATCTTCTCGTCCTCGCGCGCCGCCTTGATCAGCGCATTGGCGAAGACCTTGGTGTAGCTCGGAGCATTCGCAGGAGCCTTGGCCTGTTGCCCGGTGACGGGATCGAACTTGACCACGGCGTGGTGCTTGTCGGCGCTCGCCTCGGCGGGGGCATAGCCCTTGCCTTTCTGCGTCACGACATGGACGAGGATCGGCCCGCTCTGCGCATCACGGACATTACGCAGCACCGGGAGCAGGTGGTCGAGATTGTGACCGTCGATCGGCCCGACATAATAGAAACCGAGCTCCTCGAACAGCGTCCCACCGGTCCAGAAGCCGCGCGCAAACTCCTCGGTGCGCCTGGCCTTCTCGTGGAAGAAGCGGGGCAGCTTCTCCGCCAGATATTTTGCGACCTCGCGCAGCGAGCGATAGGTGCGCCCAGAGACCAGCCGCGCGAGATAGGCTGACATCGCGCCGACCGGCGGCGCGATCGACATGTCGTTGTCGTTGAGAATGACGATCAGCCTGGAGCCGAGAGCTCCGGCATTGTTCATCGCCTCATAGGCCATGCCCGCCGACATCGCTCCATCGCCGATCACCGCGATGACATTGTTGGGCTTGCCGGCGAGATCGCGCGCGACCGCCATGCCGAGCCCGGCCGAGATCGAGGTCGAGGAATGAGCGGCGCCGAAGGGGTCGTACTCGCTCTCGCTGCGCCTGGTGAAGCCGGAGAGGCCTCCAGGTTGGCGTAAGGTCCGGATGCGGTCGCGCCGGCCGGTCAGGATTTTGTGCGGATAGGCCTGATGGCCGACATCCCAGATCAGGCGGTCATCCGGGGTGTCGAAGACATGGTGCAGGGCGACGGTCAGCTCGACCACGCCGAGGCCAGCGCCGAGATGGCCGCCGGTGACCGAGACCGCATCGATGGTCTCGGCGCGAAGTTCGTCGGCGAGCTGACGCAACTGGACATCGTCCAGGCGGCGCAATGCGGCGGGATCGCAAACTTGATCGAGAAGTGGAGTGGCAGGGCGGGGCACGGTTGAGCGACACGTTCCTTCGAGGTGATCGACTTCGAATAAAGCCTGCGAGCGGCGCTGGCAAACCGGCGGGTCGTCACAGCGTCGGAAGACAGGAAACGGGTGGGGTTGATGTCCTCGGCGTGGGACGCTGGCGGCAACCTCGCAAAGACGGAAGCCCGCCATGTCGTCGCACCTTCCCCTCGGCCTGCTCCTGGCCGGCATCGTCGCGCAGTTCGCCGACAAGCTGGCGCTCGACACCATCACGCTCGCAGCGACGCAGGCTGGCGCCAGCAGTCGGCTTGTCGGCCTGCTTGTCGCGGCTCAGTCGGCGGCATGGCTCGTCGTCTCGCTGCCTGCGGGGGTGTGGGCGGACCGGGTTGCACCCCGCTCACTGATTCTCGCCGGCGGCGGGTTGTTGTTGTCGGGCTCGCTGATCGGCGCGGCGCTGCTTATCTCGGGGCATACGAACTGGGCGCTGGCCTTCTCGGCCTTCATTGCCGCGACTGGCCCGGTTGTCATCGCATTGTCCATTTTCGTGCTCTTGCCGCGCATGGTGGCGGTTAGTGATCTGCCGCGTGCCAATGGTCGGATGGAACTCGGCCGCGCGGTGCTGAGCCTGGCCGCGCCGCTGCTCGCCGGCTGGGCTGTCGCAAGAGGCATCGGCGCGCTCGGGCTGGCGCTGTGTGCCCTATGTGGGATCGTGGTCCTGGCACTTGCCATGCGCCTGCCATCCGAGCGGCCGGTGGCAGCCGCACGCCAGCCGTTGCACCGGGCCATTGCGGAAGGCGGGGCCTTCGTCCTGCAACATCCCTATCTCAGGCCGATCGCGCTCTGCGCCATCGCCTGGAACCTGGCCTTCTTCGCCTTCATGGCGCTGTTTGCACCCTATGCCGCGCGCATTCTGCTGCTCGCCCCGGAGACGATCGGTCTCTCCTCGTCGGTCTATGGTGCCGGCCTGATCCTCGGCGCGTTCTTCGGCGCCGCACTGATCGCGCGCCTGCCAACCGGGTTGCTTCTCGTGTTCGGCCCGGCTTCATCGCTCCTCGGCGCGCTGCTGCTGGCCATCGCTCCGGCGTCGCTCGGCCTTGCGGCGCTGGCGCTCGCCTTCTTCCTCTTCGGCTTCGGCCCGATTCTCTGGGGCATCATTCAGACCAGTCTTCGCCAGGCGGTGACGCCGCCGGCTTTGCTCGGTCGCGTCAGCGCCACGCTGACGACGGCGATGTATGGCATGCGGCCGTTGGGCGCGATTGCGGGCGGCCTTGCTGGCGAATGGCTCGGACTTGAGCTCGCGATCTGGCTTCCCGTCATCCTCTTTGCGCTCTCGGCCGCCGCGATCCTTGCGTCCCGCATGCCGGCGCTGAGGGCGATTCCTTCGGGCGAACTCTCTTCGGCCGAGCTGCGGTCAGGGTTGCAGGCCGGATGATGGGAAGGCTTCGAATGGCTGTTCCTCCGATGGCCTGCAGGCCCACCCGCTCCCGCAAATCTGGAAACACATTGCTGGCAGCTTCCCGCCAGCGAGCGCTCAGGCCTGAACGTCGCGGAGCGGCCTTCAGCTCTCGGGCAAGGGAATGAACTCGGCCTCGTCGCCCGGGACGGTGTCGAAGCGGCCAGCCTTCCATTCTTCCTTCGCCTGCTCGATGCGCTCCTTCGAGGAGGACACGAAATTCCACCAGATGTGGCGCGGGCCGTCCATCGGCTCGCCGCCGACCAGCATCAGCCGGCTCTGGTCGATCGCCAGGATCGAGATGCGGTCGCCCGGCTTGAAGACGAGCAACTGTCCGGCGCCGAACTCCTCGCCGGCAATGTCGATCTTGCCGGAGACGATATAGACCGCGCGCTCGTCGTAATCGGGGTCGAGCGGCAGGATGGCGCCGGGCGCCAGCACCGCCTCGGCATAGAGCGTATCCCAGGGGAATTTCACCGGCGAGGTTTGGCCATAGGCCGAACCCATGATCAGGCTGATGCGCTTGCCGCCTTCGACGATGCGCGGCAGTTCGGGCGCTGCGTGATGGATGAATTCCGGCGCGACTTCCTCATGGCTCTTCGGCAAGGCGAGCCAGGTCTGGATGCCATAGAGCTTCGGTGCCTTGAGGCGCTCCTCCGGAGCGGTGCGTTCGGAATGGACGATGCCGCGTCCCGCCGTCATCAGGTTGACCGCGCCGGGGCGAATGGGCAGCGCCGTCCCGAGCGAGTCGCGATGCATGATCTCGCCGTCGAAGAGATAGGTCACGGTCGCCAGCCCGATATGCGGGTGCGGGCGTACATCGATGCCTTCGCCGAGCAGGAATTCGGCCGGGCCCATCTGGTCGAAGAAAATGAACGGTCCGACCATCTTGCGGCCGATCGAGGGCAGGGCGCGCCTGACCGAGAAACCGCCGAGGTCGCGCGCGCGCGGCACGATGACTTGCTCGATCGCCTGGCAGGAGCGGGCATCGCCCAGGATGGGGTCGTCAGCGGGAAGTTGCGACATGAAGGACCTCCCAGGATGTGCCGGTGAGTCTGGCCGCAACGCGGTGAAGGGGCAAGCGACATTGGGGTGCCCGGACGGCAAGGGTCGCTCGACACGCGGCCACAACAAAATTATCTATAAAAAATGACCAGCGAACCGAAAGACACACTCGCCATCCGGATCAGCCGCGCCCTGGCTGACCGGATCATCTCCGGAGCGATCGAGCCCGGCACCCGCTTGCGGCAGGACCCTGTCGCGGCCGAGTTCGGCGCCAGCCATGTGCCGGTGCGCGAGGCCTTTCAAAGGCTGGAGGCGCAGGGTCTGGCCGTCAGCGAGCCGCGTCGGGGCGTGCGTGTCGCCGCTTTCGATTTGCGTGAGGTCCGCGAGGTCGCGGAAATGCGGGCGGCGCTGGAGGTGCTGGCGCTGCGTCATGCCGCGCCGCATCTGACTCGGGCGATTCTCGAGCAGGCTGAGGAAGCGACGCGTGCAGGCGACAAATCGCAGGATGTGCGATCCTGGGAGGACGCGAACCGGCGCTTCCACAAGCTGATCCTCGCCCCTTGCGTGATGCCGCGCTTGCTGGCCGCGATCGACGATCTGCATGCCACGAGCGCTCGTTTCCTGTTCGCGGCCTGGCGTTCGGAATGGGAGGCACGCACCGATCACGACCATCGCGCTATCCTTGCTGCGCTGCGCGAGGGGAACATCGAGGCTGCCGCTGCGACCCTCGCGCGGCATGTCCAGTGGATCGGGACGAAGCCCGTTCGCACCTCCTCCGGTGGCACACGCGAGGCCTTTTCGATCGTCGGATGACAGGTGCATGGCGGGAGGGGCTTGCATTCTTCGCCGCGATGTGGAGTCCATCATAGATCAGATGCATTAATTATAGATAATTTACATCTGATCACTGATGGAGATCGCAATGAACGAAATGACCTATGCTCCGACGCAGCCGGGAGGCAGTCCGCTGCGCCTGAGCAGCCGCCCTGTCCTCGTGCAGGCGGGCGCCGTGCTGTTTGGAACCCTGCTCCTGGCTCTGGCCTCGCAAATCAGCGTGCCGATGGTTCCGGTGCCGATCACCATGCAGACGCTGGCGGTGACGCTGATCGGCGCCTTCTATGGCTGGCGTCTCGGCGCCGTCACTGTCCTCGCTTGGTTGTTCGAGGCAGCACTTGGACTCCCCGTTCTTGCGGGCGGCGCGTCGGGCCTGCCGCATTTCATGGGCCCGACTGGCGGCTATCTCTTCTCCTTCCCGATCGTGGCCGCTTTGGTCGGCTGGCTCGCAGAGCGCGGCTGGGGCGGGGATCGTCTCGTGCGGTCCTTCGCGGCAATGCTGCTCGGCAATGCGCTCTGCCTGGTGATTGGCGCAGCATGGCTTGCGGCCCTGATCGGCGTGGAGCGTGCGCTGCTCCTCGGCGTCGTCCCCTTCATCGTCGGCGCCGTCCTGAAATCCGCCCTGGGAGCCGCTATCCTGAAGGCGTCCAGCCGCTCGGCAGGGGCGGGTTCGGCCTGAGTGCTGACAATGCCGCGCTCCAGCCTCTGGAGCGCGGCAACTCGGCCTCTCCAGGCCCGTACTGATGTGCCGTTCTCGCCAGGCTGGCTCCGGCCAGCAGCAGGAGGCCGGCATTGGCGGCGTGGAGGGCCTGGATCGGTCCCGCGCCGATGGTCTCGCCGATTCCGGCCAGCGCGACCTGCAATCCATAGAGCCCGAGAAGCTGCGCCACCTCGCGGCGATGATGGTGCAGCGAGCTGCGCTGGCTCAGCATGAGCAGGGCGAGGATCGGCGCCGCGATCGCGCCGCCGAGCGCCCGGTGCGGTCCCCAGCCGAGACCATCGAAGAACGCAAGTCCGACCAGCAGCAATTGCAGCAGGATGAGCGCCGGGATCAGCCGGGCAAGCGCCAGGAAGAGAGCTGCGTCGCGCGGCCTTGCATTGAAGCCAGGCGACATCATTGCACGCGTTCCGGGATCGGGCACGGAAGGCGGCCGATCCGGCGGGCATAATGCTCTCCGGCGAGCTGCAGCGCCTCAGTGTCGGCCTTGCGTGCCTCGTAGATCAGGAAGGGGTCTTGCCAGTCGAGGCTGCAGCGATGGGCCGTTGCTTCCAGGGGGCGGAGAAGATCGCGAAGCGAAAAGCGGTTCTGGCCCGCGGGCGTATAGGCTTCCGGGACATTGCCGGCGGTCGCGGCGATCAGGACCGGCTTGCCGGCGAGCAGGCGCCCTTCGTCCTGGTAGGCCAGGTAGAACATCCGGGTCAGCACGGCATCCTGCCATGCCTTGAGCAGTGGCGGCGTCGAGTACCACTGAACCGGGAATTGCAGGACGATGCGGTCTGCCGCAAGGAGGCGTGCGACCTCCGCATCGACGTCGATCGCACCATCCGGATACAGGGCCTGCATGTCGACGACGGTGATGCCCGGCAGTCCGGCAGCGGCCTCGCAGAGGGCGCGGTTGGCGTTCGAACTGGCGAAATCGGGATGGAACAACAGGATCAGGGTGTTGGGCATGGCGTCCTCCTTTGCGATGTTCAGAGGATGCGGTCGCCCAACAAATTACTCCAATGGATGATGGATATATCATACTATCCATCTCATGAATTTAAGGTCGATCGATCTCAACCTGCTCGTCGTCCTCGATGTGCTCCTGGACGAGGCCCATGTCTCGCGCGGCGCGGAGCGGGTCGGGCTGTCCCAGCCGGCAGCATCCAGCGCGCTCGACCGCTGCCGGCATCTCTTCGGCGACAGGCTCCTGGAGCGCGGCAAGGGGCAGATGCGGCTGACTGCCAAGGCGCAGTCGCTCCAGCAGCCCATCAAGGATCTGCTGGCTCAGATGACGGCCCTGCTCGATCCGCCGCAGCCCGATCTCGCGACCTTGCAGCAGATTGTCCGGGTGGTGACGGCCGAATTGCCCCCGACACTGCTGGCTGGAGGCTTGTATCGCGAGCTTGCGCGCACGGCGCCTGGCATCACACTGGCGCTCATGCCCTGGCGCGGTGCGCCGGAGGCACTTGAAGGTCTTGCACGAGGCCATGCCGATCTTGCCGTCTCGGTCTTTCCCAGCGTCGAGAAGGATTTTACCCGCAAGGAATTGCTGCGTGAGCGCTATGTCGTGGCGATGCGGAAGGAGCACCCGGCGGCGCAAGCCTTCGATCTTGATCGCTGGCTCGCCTATCCGCATGTCCTGGTCTCGGGCCGCGGCGAGACCTTCGGCGCGCTTGACGAGGCGCTCTCGCTCCTCGGCAGGAAACGCCATGTCGGCATGGTCGTGCCAAGCTTCCTGATCGTTCCGCCGCTGCTGCTCGACTCCAACCTGATCGCACTGCTGCCGAGCCGGACGCTGCCACAGGATGCCGGCGGGCACTATGCGTTGCTGGAGCCGCCGATCCCGGTTGCGGGTTTCCCGCTCCATGTCGCCTGGCACAGGCGCAGTGACCGCGACCCGGCGGTGCAGCATGTGGCCGGGCTGATCGAGTCGTTGCTCTCCGCTTAGCCCGCGGGCTGCGCCGGGCTTACTTGTCGACGTCCAGCGGGGCTGTGCCGGCCGGCTTGCTGTCGGCTCCGAGCGTGATCTTTTCGATCCGGGCCTCGGCCTGCTTCAGCAGGGCGTCGCAGCGTGCCTTGAGCGCTTCGCCGCGGGTGTAGATGTCGATCGATTCCTCAAGTGGAACGTCACCGCGCTCGAGCCGGGCAACGATGCTCTCAAGCTGCTTCAGTGCCTCTTCGAAAGGCAGCGCGGCGATATCGGAATTGGATTTGGCGTCGGTCAAGATCGGCGATTCCCGTTGGGCCACTCTTATCGGCTCTGACCCTGTTCGCCGCAACCCTGCATCAGACCGGCAATGCGGAGGTCTTCTTGATCGTGCGCAGCGTCAGCGTCGACTGGACACGCGTGACGCCCGGGAGCTGGGTGATGATGTCGGTGTGGATCCGCTCGAAATCGGCGCTGTCGCGATAGATGACCCGCATCAGATAGTCGTGCGCGCCAGCCAGCAGATGGCATTCCAGGATTTCGGGCAGATTCTGCACCGCCTGCTCGAACCCTTCGAGCGAGGCGCGCCCCTGCTGGTCCAATGTGACGAAGACGAAGGCCGTGCCGGGGAAGCCGGCGATCTTGTCGTCGAGCATCATCGCATAGCCGCGGATCAGTCCGCTTTCTTCCAATTGCCGGACGCGGCGCAGGCAGGCGGAAGGGGAGAGGTGAACCTTTTCGGCGAGGTCCGAATTGGTGATCCGGCCATCGCTTTGCAGGATGCGCAGAATGGTCCGGTCGCGGGAATCGAGTTCGATCGTCATGGCATGGCCCCCTCTTGAGGGCGATGCATTGTCGCAAATTTCGGAAGAAGCAAGCAATTTTCTGCTCAATTTTTCGGCTGTCGCGCTGATATGCACGACAACTCCCTTCGCAGCCGCACAAAACTACCGCTCTCCTCCGAGGCTGCGGCCGCCGACGCGCAGGCCTGGAGCCGGCCTCTCGGCAATGACTTCGCGGCGATAGCGGAAGAGCGCGGCGGGGCGTCCGGCCGTGCGGGTCATCGTGCCGGTCGGCTCGACCAGCGCTGCGCTTTCGACCAGCCGCCGGAAATTCTGCTTGTGCAGGTGCCGGCCCGAGATCGCCTCGACCGTGTTTTGCAGCGCGGTCAGGGTGAAGGCGTCCGGCATCAACTCGAACACGACCGGGCGATATTTGAGCTTGGCGCGCAGTCGGCCGATCGCGGTCGCGAGGATTCGGCGATGGTCGAAGCGCATCGGCCGGCCAAGCAGGGGACTGGGGGAACGCGGCAGTGCGTCGGGCCGCCGATCGCGCAGCGCTTCATAGGCGAGCCCGGCATCGTAGAGCAGTTCGTAGCGCTCGAGTGTCTTCTCCTCGTCCCAGGGCACGCCACCGAGCCCGAAGCAACTTGCGATGCGCTGCTGGCGCGACAACGCGCGCCGCTCCTGCTCGGCGCGTTCGGCCGCCTTGTCCTGCGCCCAGTCGTCGAGCTGCGGGAGGATGGTCGAGTCGAGTACGGCGGGGCGGCCGGCGCGCCAGTCCTCCCAGGGAAAGAAGCCATACCAAGGCTGGAATGCGACCTGCTCTGGCAGGGATGGCGCGCGGGTCAGCGCGAGATAACCGACCGAGACGACATGGGGGCCGGTATCGCGGACTTCCGCCTGCCGTCCGCGATCGCCAAACGTGTAGAGCTGTTCGACATAGCCGAGCGACAGCGCGGTCTGGTCCGCAACCCAGGAGCGCAGGCCGATCTCGAAGGTGCGATGCGTGAGTGGATCGAACGGACCGTAGGGGAGCCCCGGCGTTGTGTCTCCGTCGTGAACCTGCGCCGTCAGGATATGCGGCTGGTGGCCGGTGAAGGCGACGATCGCTGCCGCGAGGCCGATCTCGATGGCGGGGGATGTGACTTTGGGCATGTCACCACCACGATGCAGCAAGCCCGGCGCCGCCTCAATCGAGATCGATGCGGAACGGTGTGCCTTCGAACGCGTCCGCGCCCCGGCCGATGCTCTCGATCGCCGCCATCATGCGACCGGAGCGTCCCAGGATCTGGTCTGCGATCGAGACGAGCCGGGCATTGGGCGTGGCCGAGGGAGATGCGCTGCGCAGCGCAAGCGCAATCTCCGCCTCGTCACGCTGGGGCCGCAGGGCGCAGGTTGCGATATAGGCCGCAGCAGTCGATCGGCTGATGCCCGCCCAGCAATGAAAGACGATCGGGGCGGCGCGGTCCCAGTCGCGGATGAAGCTCAGGAAGCGCTGGACATGGTCCTCGTCGGGCAGGACATGCCCGTCCAGCGGCGCCGTGATGTCCGACATGCCGATGAAGAGATGCCGCTCGGGCAGAATGCCGGCCGGGCGCTCCACGACCGTGTTGACGTTGATCAAGGTGACGACATGGCTGGCACCGACCGATGCCACCGTCTCGTGAAGCCGGGCGAGGGACGAAACATGGAGTGTCGGCATGGCGAGTTCCGCTGCAGGGCGTGCGAAAGAGTGGCGCGAGTCGGTGACGATGATATGGCCAATCGTCGCGACATCGGGAACGGGGCGCGCCGTCTGACGGCGGCGCTCCACAGGAGCCTGCATGAACCTCTGGCTGCGCCTGCTCTGGCTTCTTGTCACCACACCCTTCCGGCCCAGGCTGAAGCCGCCTTTCGACGTGTCGGCCCTGCCGTTCCGCGTCTGGTTCCACGATCTCGACACCAGCCTGCACATGAACAACGGCCGCTACTGGAGTCTCATGGATCTAGGGCGTACTGACCTGATGCTGCGCACCGGGCTTTGGCGCGCGGTGCTGCGTGAAGGTTGGGTGCCGGTGGTCAATGCCGGGATCGTTCGTTTCAGGCGTGAATTGCGCCTGTTCCGGCCCTTCGAACTTGAGACCCGGATCCTGTGCTGGACCGAAAACTGGCTGGTCATGCAGCATCGCATTCTCAGCCGGGGCCGGGACGGCACGGAGATCGTTGCGGCCGTGGCGCTGGTGCGGGCTGCCCTCTACGATCGCGCGAGCAGGAGCTACGTCCCGGTGGCCCGCATTCTCGCAGATATCGGGATCAGCGCAGAGAGTCCGCCGCAGAGCGCCGAGGTCGCGGCCTTTCTCGCCTCGGAGGAGGCGATGCGCCAGGCCGGTGCTGCCGAGCGCTGAGCGGGACAGGCCTCCCCGCTATTCAGCAGCCAGACGCATCGCACGCCATTGCGCAAGCAGGGCTCTGAGCGCCCCGGGCTTCAGCGGCTTGTTGAGGATATGGACATCGAAGGCAGCAGCCGCCTCCCGCACCTGAGGCGAGCGATCGGCCGTCAGCAGGATCGCCGGAACGCGCCTGGCAGACCGATCGCGCAAGGCCGCGATCGCGCTCAGCCCGTCGCCATGGTCAAGATGGTAGTCGGCGATGATCACGTCCGGCATGCCGTGGGCCTGAACCTGGGCAAGCGCCTCGTCGAGGCCGGGCGCCGTCGCGATGGCACAGCCCCACCCTTCGAGCAGGCGCTTCATGCCATCGAGGATCGTCGGTTCGTTGTCGATGGCCAGGAGCTTGAGACCGGCCAATTGCCCCGCAGGCGTCGGGGGCGGGGCGCTGCTGGTCGCCATGGCCGGGAGCGGCGCCGTTCGCGGCACCATCACCGAGAATCGCGTCCCGCGCCCCGGCGTGGAGGTCAGGGTCAGCTTATGGTCGAGCGTGCGGGAGATGCGCTCGACGATGGAAAGCCCGAGACCGAGGCCACGGGCGACCCTGGCCCCCTGATCGAGTCGCTGGAACTCGCGAAACACCGTCTTCTGCTTGCTGGCAGGTATACCGAGGCCGGTATCGAGCACCTCGATCGAAACCTGATTGCCGCGGCGGCGACAGCCGACCAGGACCTTGCCGTTCGGTGTGTATTTGATCGCGTTCGATATCAGGTTCTGCAGCAGCCGGCGCAGCAGGCGCCGGTCCGAGCGCAGGGCGACGGAACTGGGCGAAAACACCAGTTGCAGGCCTCGTTCCTGAGCGCTCGGCTCGAATTCGCGCTGGAGCTGGCGCATCAGTTCGTCAAGCCTGAAACTGGTCAGTTCCGGCTTGAGTGCGCCGCCGTCGAGACGCGAGATCTCCAAGAGTGCCGTCAGGATTTCCTCGACCGCGTCCAGCGACGCATCAATATTCTCGGCGAGCTCGGGGCTGGTGGCGATCCGGTCGCGCTCGACCAGTGCCGTCGCATAGAGCCTCGCGGCATTGAGGGGTTGCAGAAGGTCGTGGCTGGCGGCGGCCAGGAAGCGCGTCTTTGACGCATTCGCCTCCTCGGCTTCGGCCTTGGCGCGCTGAAGCTCGGCGTTGACGTGGAGAATTTCCTCGGTGCGCTCGGCGACGCGTCGCTCGAGACTTTCATTGGTCCGCTCGAGCTCTTCATGCGCTGCGACGGCCTCGGTGATGTCGGTATAGGTCGTCACCAGGCCGCCATCGGGGAGTGGATTCGAGCGGATCTCGATGACCTTGGTCGAGGGAAAGAGCTTGAGCCGGACGGGCTCGCGGTCATTGACGAAGCTCTCGAGCCGCGCGGCCATCAACTCATCCTGCTCGCCATCGCCATAGGCGCCGCGGGCAGCGTTGAAACGGACGATCTCGTCGAGCCCGGTGCCGAACCGCACCAGCGACTGCGGCAGGTCATAGAGCTCGATGAAGGCCTGGTTCCAGGCGAGCAGCCGCAGGTCCCGGTCGAGCACGGTGATGCCCTGGCCGGCATGGTCGAGCCCGTGCTGCAGGATGTCGCGATTATATTGTAGGGCTGCCGAAGCATCGTCGAGCAGCTTGAAGGCGGCTTCGGTCGACAGGTTCCGGCGGCGCAGCAACAGGGAGAGCACAAGCCGCGAGGATGCTGCGCCGATGGCGGACGAGAGCAGATGCTCGCCGAAGCGCAGCATGTGGATGTCGGCCTCGCGATTGCTGCTGCTGGCAACCTCGCCCCGCCCGATGGAAAAGCCCTCGAACGCGCGCTGCGTTCGCTCCTGGCCGAGATAGCGACCGATGGTCGATTGCAGTTCGGCCTCCGTGACGCTGGACCGCCAGAGCGAGAAGGACTGGGCCATCGTTGCGCGATCGGAGGTGACGAAGGAGTTGGCCTGCAGGCGTTCCATGGCATTGGCCGGTCGCAGCAGGGAGAAACCGATATAACAGAGAAGGTTGAGGCCGAGACTCCACAGCACGCCGTGCGGCAGTGCCGGCAGATCGAGGCCGAGCAGGGCTTCCGGCCGCAATGAAGTGATGCCCAGCGGCCCCTGGGCCACGATCTCGCTCCAGACGCTGGTGGGGTATGCGAGGCTGGGGACCAGCAATGTGTAGGCCCAGGTCAGCGTGCCCGCTGTCAAGCCTGCGACGGCGCCGAGCGCGGTGCCGCGCCGCCAGAGCAATCCGCCGAAGAATGCCGGCGCGATCTGTGCGGTTGCCGCGAAGGACAAGAGTCCGATCGAGACCAGCGCCGCTTCACCCGCCGCCCGGTAATAGGCGTAGCCCATCAGGATCACGGCGAGGATGGCGAAGCGCCGGATGATCACGACCTGCGAACCCAGATCGCCCCCGGTGGGGCCGGAACGCAGCGATCTCGGAATGGCTCGGTCCGGGTCGCTCAGCAGGCCTCGGCCACGCACCAGCAGCGGCATGACGAGATGGTTCGAGATCATGATGGCGAGCGCGACCGAAGCGACGATCACCATCGCGGTCGCCGCCGAGAGCCCGCCGATGAAGACGAACAGCGCGAGCCAGCCTGCACCCCGTTCCAGGGGCAGCAGCAGTACGGTCATGTCGCGATCGATGCCGCTTCCCGGCATCAGCAATTCGCCCGCCGCCGCCAGCGGCAGCACGAAGAGATTGATCAGGACGAGGTAGAGCGGAAACATCCAGGCGGCGCGGCGGACATCGCCAGGGTCCCGGTTCTCGACGATCGTCATGTGGAATTGCCGCGCCAGCAGCAATGCGGCGAAGGACGAGAGCAGCGTCAGCGTCAGGAAGGTCGGCCAGCTCGAGGTTCGCTCCCAGATCGGAGGCGCCCCGTCCGGCATGTTCGCCGCCTGGGCGAGGAGGTCTCCGAAGCCATCGAACAGGCCATAGGCGACGAAGATCCCGAGCGCGAGAAACGCCACCAGCTTGACCAGCGACTCGGCCGCAATGGCCAGCACCAGCCCGTCCTGGTGCTCGGTTGCATCGATATGGCGTGTGCCGAAGGCACAGGCGAAGCCGGCAAGCACCATGGCGACGAGGAAGGCGAGGTCGCTCAGGACCGGGACATCCGGCGTCAGTGCCTGCCCGCCTGTTGCGGTGAGGAACACCGAGAGCGAATTCGCGACGGCCTTGAGCTGCAAGGCGATATAGGGCAGCGCACCGATCACGGCGACGAGACAGACGAGAGCGGCGACTCGCTCGCTCTTGCCGTAGCGTGCCCCGACGAAATCCGCGATCGAGGTGATGTTCTGCGACTTGGCGATCTCGACGATACGCGTGACGAAACGATAGCCGAAGCCGATGACCAGGATCGGCCCGACATAGATGCCGAGGAAATCGAAGCCGGCGCGATTGGCGAAGCCGACGGAGCCGTAGAAGGTCCAGGAGGTGCAGTAGACGCCAAGCGCCAGCGCATAGATCGTCGTGCGCGCCGGGCCGCCCATCAGCTTGCGGCCGAAGGTATCGGCCGCGTGCGCGATCGCAAACAGCACGCAGAGATAGCCGAGCGCGACCAGAACGACGGACCAGGCCGGGATCATCTTGCCTCCATGCCAGAGCGGCAGCAGCGCAGCCTAGTGCATGTGCACGCCGAGCGCGATGCGGCTTTCGGCCGAGGCGCTGCCTAAGCTCTTGATCTCGCGAGCTCTTGGACCGGAGCTTTCCCGCTGGGCGCGGGGCCGCTATTGCCCGGCCGTTGCGCTGCGGCACCGCGCTATCGCCCGTTCAACCAGGACCAAGACTGTGCACTGGCGAAAGGTCGGCGCTCTGACGGGCTTCTAACCGCTGCAACTCTCAATTAGCCTGCGACATCCGTGCACGCCGTCCGGTAGGCGTGAAGCCGATCATCCCGAGGTGAAGGGGCAGGGCCATGCTGAAGGAATTCAAAGAATTTGCGATGAAGGGCAACGTCATCGACCTCGCCATTGGTGTGGTCATCGGCGCGGCCTTCGGCAGGATCGTCGACTCTCTCGTCGCCGACATCATCATGCCGATCTTCGGCGCGATTGGCGGTCTCGATTTCTCGAATTATTTCTTCGGCCTGAACAGTGCGGTCACCAGCCCGATCCTGTCCGAGGCCAGGAAGCAGGGCGCGGTGTTCGCCTATGGCAGCTTCGTCACCGCAGCGATCAATTTCCTGATCATCGCCGCTGCCTTGTTCCTGGTCGTTAAGGGCATCAACCGGGTGAAGCGCGACCAGAAGGCAGCTGCGGCCGAGCCGGCGGCCCCGCCGCAGGACGTCGTGCTCCTCGGCGAAATCCGCGATCTGCTGAAGCAGAAGAACGCCTGACTTCGCTCACCGCTCGCGGGCAATTCATCACCGCGAGCGATCGACCCGATCTCGCGATTTCATGCCTCCCGCCCGCCGCTTCGGCTAAAGGTGAGGCATTGAACTTGCGAGGTCGAAGCCGATGACGACGAGCACGCTGCCGGGCGCCAGCCTGATTGCCGAGTTGAGGCCGGAGGCCCGTAATGCACCCGAAAGCGGCATCGTCGAGGTGGTCAATCACGGCCGGGTCAAGCCCGGCCTGATCCCGCTCTGGGTGGGCGAGGGCGATCTCTCGACGCCCGATTTTATCGTCCGTGCCGCCAACAAGTCGTTGGCTGACGGCGAGACCTTCTACACCTGGCAGCGCGGCATTCCGGAATTGCGCGAGGCGCTCGCGCGCTACCACACGGCGCTTTACGGCCAGCCGCTTTCGGCCGACCGCTTCTTCGTCACCGGCTCGGGCATGCAGTCCGTTCAGATCGCCGTCAGGATGATCGCCGGACCTGGCGACGAACTCGTGATTCCGACGCCAGCCTGGCCCAATTTCGCCGCGGCCATCGGCGTGGCCGGAGCCAAGGCAGTATGCGTGCCGATGGATCTGGAGCACGGACGCTTCACGCTCGATCTCGACAAGCTCGCCGCGGCGATCACGCCGAAGACACGTGCGCTCGTCATCAATTCCCCGGCGAACCCGACCGGCTGGACCGCGACCAAAGACGAGATGGCTGCGCTGCTTGCGCTGGCCCGCAAGCACGGCATCTGGATCATCGCCGACGAGATCTATGGCCGCTTCGTCTATGGCGGAGCGCCGCGCGCGGCCTCCTTCCATGATGTGATGGAGGCGGAGGATCGCGTCCTCTTCGTCCAGACCTTCTCGAAGAACTGGGCCATGACGGGTTGGCGCATCGGCTGGATCGAGGTGCCGGCCGCCTTCGGCCAGGTCGTCGAGAACCTGATCCAGTATTCGACCTCGGGGTCGCCGGTCTTCGTCCAGCGCGCCGCGATCGCCGCCCTTACCGAGGGCGAGCCCTTCGTCGCCGAGCAGATCGCGCGTGCGACCGAAGGCCGGAGGATCATCTTCGAAGGCCTGAAGGCGACGAATCGGGTTTCGCTGACCGCGCCGGACGGCGCCTTCTACCAGTTCTTCAGCGTCGACGGCCGCGAGGATTCGCGCGCGCTGGCGATCGAACTGGTCGACGAGGCCAATGTCGGCCTGGCGCCGGGCACGGCCTTCGGCCCTGGGGGGGAGAAGGGCCTGCGGCTTTGCTTTGCGCGCAAATCGTCCGACCTCGTCGAGGCGGTGGCGCGGCTGCAAAGGGCGCTGACGTCATAGGCACCGCTGGGCGCAGCCCAGCCTTGCGCGGCGATGGCATCTCATCGTTTGACCGGATTGTGCGCCACGGTCATTGATCGGCCCTGCGTCGTGTCTCCTCGGCGCTTGCTCCGAGTGACATGACCGGCCCGGCTTACATTCCCTACAGGCTCAAGACATTGTCGCGTGAAGCGGCCGTGATTGCCTGCGCCGCCCTCGGCGGCGGCATTTTCGCGCTGTTCGACGTGCCGGCCGCCTGGCTCTCGGGTTCGATGCTGATCGTCTCGATCGTCGGCGTCGCCAAGCGCCTGCCCGATCTGCGCAAGCCCTGGTTCGATGCGACCATGCTGATGTCGGGGGTGCTGATCGGCTCCTCCGCCACGCCCGAGGCGCTTGCGGCGACAGCGCGCTATCCCGGTTCGCTGGCGGTCCTGTTCGTCGCGCTCGCTGCCATCATGCTCACCACTGGCGCCTATCTGCGTTACGTCGCGCGCTGGTCCTGGATCGATTCCCTGCTGGCCGCCGCGCCCGGTGCGCTGTCGGCGGTCATCGCCGTTGCCCATGCCAAGGGTGCCAATCTTGGCCGCATCGCGGTGATCCAGCTCTTCCGCATCCTCGTCCTGGTCGCGATCCTGCCCACTCTGATGCGGGCCCTGAGCGATGGCAGCGTGGGGCAGATGCCTGCGGTGATCGTTGCCAGCGTACCGGATATGGCGCTGGTTCTCGGTGCGGCCCTGGTCACCGGGCTGATCTTCGAGCGCATCGGCGTCACCGCGCCCTTTATCCTGGGAGCAACCATGGCCAGTGCCGTGCTGCATGGCACCGGTGCGGTCCATGGCACGCTCCCGCCCGAGATCGCGACCGTGGTGATGGTCATGCTCGGCGCGGCCATGGGCGGCCGCGTCTCTAACCTCAAGCGCGGTGAGATCGCCGGGCTGTTCCCGCTCGCCATTGGCGGCTTCTTCGTCTCGATGGTGGTGGCCTTCGCCTTCGCCTGGCCGGCTGCCTGGCTTGCGGGCGTGCCCTATGCCAGTGCGATGGCTGCGTTCGCGCCGGGAGGGCTGGAGGCGATGGCGATGCTCGCCTTCGCCATGGGGCTCGACCCGCTCTATGTCGGCGCGCATCATCTTGCGCGCTTCATGCTGCTCGGTCTCGCGATGCCGTTGCTGGTGGTACGGATGAAGTCGGAGCCGCCGCAGAGTTGAACGCGCCTCAGCGCTTCGGCCAGGTCGCCCCGTTGGTGTGGGTCATCACCGAATAGAGCGATGTCGTGCCGCAGATGAAGAGACGGTTCAGCTTCGCGCCGCCCCAGCACACATTGGCGACGATCTCGGGAATCAGCACCTTGCCGATCAAGGTGCCGTCGGGGTCATAGACATGCACGCCGTCCGCCGCGCTGGTCCAGACGCGGCCGGTGGCATCGAGCCGGAAGCCGTCGAACAGGCCGGCCGAGCAGGTTGCGAAGATCTCCGAGCGGCCCAGCGGCGCGCCGTCGCCAGTGACGGCGCATTTGCGGATATGGCGCGGTCCGTCCGGGTCATGGCTCGCCCCCGTATCGGCGATATAGAGCTCGCTCTCATCCAGCGAGAAGGCGAGGCCGTTCGGCTTGACGAAGTCGTCGGCGACGATCGAGAGCGCGCCGCTGACCGGATCGATGCGGTAGACGTTGCAATGGCCGATCTCGCCATCCGCCTTGTCGCCCTCATAGTCGCTGCCGATGCCGTAATCCGGGTCGGTGAACCAGATCGAGCCGTCGGACTTCACCACGACGTCATTGGGGGAGTTCAGCCGCTTGCCCTGCCAGTTGTCGGCAAGCACGGTGATCGAGCCGTCATGTTCCGTCCGGGTCACTTGCCGCCCGCCATGCTCGCAGGTCACGAGCCGGCCCTGCGGATCCACCGTATTGCCGTTCGAATTCCGTGCCGGCTGGCGGAAGATGCCAACCTGGCCATTCGCCTCGTCATAGCGCAGCATGCGGTTGTTCGGGATGTCGGACCAGACCAGGCTGCGATGGGCTGGAAACCAGGCTGGCCCCTCGGACCAGCGGGCCCCCGTCCACAGCCGTTCGACCCGCGCCGAGCCCGGTACGACCCGGTGGAAGCGCTTGTCCAGAACCTCGACGCCTGTGCCTTCGATCAAGCCGAACATGAACGGGATTCTCCAGTGATCTGTCGAAAATCGAGCAAGCGACGTGTCCGGGCAATCGGGCGCCGCGCAGATGCCCTATGACGGGCGGGCGGGAGCCGCATCATAGATCAAGCCCCGCGTCCCAGTACGGTGTCGCGCCATAGAGCTCCGCGAGATAATCGACGAAGACGCGCACCTTCTGCTCCATGTGCCGGCGGCTGGGATAGACCGCGTAGACGGCGACACGCTTGCCGACCGCGTAATCCGGCAGGACCCTGACGAGCTGCCCGGTCTTCAGTTCTGGCCCGACATCCCAGGTCGAGCGCAAGGCGATGCCGACGCCGGCGAGCAGCGCCTCGCGTACGACTTCGCTGGAATTGGTCCGAAGCGGTCCGTTGACCCGCACGCCGACCGGACCGGACGGTCCGTCCAGCCGCCACTGGTCGGCATTATGGGCAATCAGCGTGTGGTGAGAGAGCTCCTCGATGCTGGCCGGTACTCCGCGAGCGGCGACATAGTCCGGCGCAGCACAGAGCACGCGGTGATTGGGCGCGAGCCGCTTGGCGACGAGGCTGGAATCCTGGAGGTCGGCGATCCGCACCGCGAGGTCGAACCCCTCCGCGATGATGTCGACGAAGGAATCGCTCAGGATCAGATCGACGGTCACCATTGGGTTGGCATCGAGAAAGGGCTTCAGATGCGGCGCGATATGCAACCGGCCGAAGGAGGTGGGGGCCGAGACGCGCAAGGTGCCGCGCGCTTGGCCGGCGCCACTTGCGACCCAGGCCTCCGCATCCTCGATCGAGGACAGGATCGAGACCACGCGCTCATAGAAACCCTGGCCCGCCTCCGTCAGTGACAATTGCCGCGTGGTGCGCTGCAGCAGCCGCACGCCGAGGCGCTCCTCGAGCCGGCGGATGCGCTTCGAGATCACCGCCGGCGAGAGTTTCAATTCGCGCCCCGCCGCGGACATGCTCTTGGCCGTCACCACATGCGCGAAGACATCCAGATCGCCGAACCGGTCCATGCTCGCCCACCTTTTCCATTTTGGAAATAATCATGGCTTTTGGTCGCGCTGCAAGCGGGTTCGAATTGGTCTAACCTGTTTGTATGAAACCGGGTGTGGGTGATATCGCGAGAGCTGACACCCGGAGGAGGAGACCATGAGCGCCATTGCCTTTCCCGCGCCGCGCGCGGACATCCTGGCGCGCCGCGATGCGATCATCGCCGGGCTCGCCGGACTGGTGGCGCCCGAGGCCCTGATTACCTCCGATGACGAGCGCAGGCCCTATGAGACGGATGCGCTCACCGCCTATCGCCGCATGCCGCTGGCGGTAGTGCTGCCCTCGACGACACAGGAGGTCGCGGCGGTGCTGCGCTATTGCGGCGAGCAGGGCGTTCCCGTCGTCCCGCGCGGCGCTGGCACCTCGCTCGCCGGTGGTGCGATCCCGCAGGAGGATGCCGTCGTCATCGGTGTCTCGAAAATGAATCGCATCCTCGAGATCGACTATGCCAACCGCGCCGCCAGGGTGCAGGCCGGCGTCACCAATCTCGCCGTCACCGGCGCCGTGATGTCCGAGGGCTTTTTCTATGCGCCCGACCCGTCCTCCCAGCTCGCCTGCTCGATCGGCGGCAATATCGGCATGAATTCCGGCGGCGCGCATTGCCTGAAATACGGCGTCACCACCAACAATGTGCTGGGCGTGACCCTGGTGATGCTCGATGGCTCGATCGTCGAGATCGGGGGCGCCCATCTCGATGCCCCGGGTCTCGACCTGCTCGGCCTGATCGTCGGTTCCGAAGGCCAGCTCGGTATCGTTACCGAAGCGACGGTGCGGATCCTGCGCTCGGCCGAGGGCGCGCGCCCGGTGCTGTTCGGTTTCCCGAGCAGCGAGCAGGCGGGTGCCGCGGTGGCCGCCATCATCGGCGCCGGCATCATCCCCGTCGCGATGGAGTTCATGGACAAGCCGGCGATCGAGATCTGCGAAGCCTTCGCCAAGGCCGGCTACCCGATGGATGTCGAGGCGTTGCTGATCATCGAAGTCGAAGGCTCGGACGCGGAAATGGACGCCCAGCTTGCCCGCATCGTCGCGATCGCGCGCGAACATGGCGTCAAGACGGTCAAGGAAAGCAAGTCGGCGATGGAGACCGCCGCGATCTGGAAGGGCCGCAAATCGGCTTTCGGTGCGACGGGCCGGATCGCCGACTACATCTGCATGGACGGTACGATCCCGACCGGGCAATTGCCGTTCGTGCTGCAGCGCATGGCCGAGATCGTCAAAGGCTATGGACTGCGCGTCGCCAATGTCTTCCATGCGGGCGACGGCAATCTTCACCCGCTGATCCTCTATAACTGCAACGACCCCGTCGAGGCGCGCAAAGCCGAGGATGCCGGAAACGACATCCTCAAGCTCTGCGTCGAGGTGGGCGGTTGCCTCACCGGCGAACACGGCGTCGGCATCGAGAAGCGTGATCTGATGCGCGTGCAGTTCAACGAGGCCGATCTCAACCAGCAGATGCGGGTGCGGGCGGTCTTCGACGGCGAGTGGCTGCTGAACCCGGCCAAGGTCTTTCCGCTCGATGGCAGGGTCGCCGCGTGACCATTCACACCCCCACCACGGAAGCCCAGGCCTGCGCCGTCGTCGCCTCCGTCGCTGCCAACGGCACGCCCGTCACCATTCGAGGCGGCGGTACGCGGACCGGTTTGGGCCGCCCGACGCAGGTCGTGAGCACCATCTCCAGCGCCGGGCTGACCGGCATCACGCTCTACGAGCCGTCCGAGATGGTGATTGGCGCCAGGGCCGGCACGCCGCTGGCGGAGATCCAGAGGACGCTGGCCGACCGCGGCCAGATGCTGCCCTTCGAGCCGATGGATCATCGCGCATTGCTGGGCACGGAGGGCGACCCGACGATCGGTGCGGTCGCTGCCGGAAATATCTCCGGTCCGCGCCGGATCAACGCCGGAGCAGCCCGCGACTCGCTGATCGGCATCCGGCTGATCAACGGCCGGGGCGAGGCGATCAAGTCCGGCGGCCGGGTCATGAAGAACGTCACCGGGCTCGATCTGGTCAAGCTGGTGAGCGGTGCCCACGGCACGCTTGGCTTCCTGACCGAAGTCACCTTCCGCGTATTGCCGGCGCCGGAATGTGTGGTCACGCTGGCCTGGCCCGGCCTTGCCGACGAGGCGGCGGTCGCTCTGCTTTCGGCTGCGCTCGGCTCGCCCTTCGAACCGATGGCGGCGGCGCATCTGCCGCCGGGCATCGGGGCCGACCACGCCCGCACGCTGCTCAGACTGGAGAATTTCGCGAGCTCGATCGCCTACCGCGCCGATGCTCTGGACGAATTGCTGAGCCAGTGCGGCAAGCCCGAACGCATCGAGGGCGCCGCCTCGCAGGAGCTGTGGCATTCCGTACGCGACGCGAGGTTCTTCGCCGGCAGCCATGAGGCCGTCTGGCGGCTCTCGCTTGCTCCGACGAGGGCCCCGCGCGCTACGGCTGCGATCACGCAGGCTTTGCCGCAAGCACGGTGGTTCTATGACTGGGGCGGCGGTCTGGTCTGGCTCGCGGTGCCGGCTGACGAGGACGCTGGAGCCGCCGCGATCCGCACTGCGATCAGGTCACTCGGCGGTCACGCGACCCTGGTGCGCGCGCCCCACGCGGTTCGCGCAGTTGTGCCGGTCTTCGAACCACTGGCCGAGCCGCTGATGCGGGTCACGGCCGGGATCAAGAACAGCTTCGACCCGGCCGGAATCTTCGAGCCCGGCCGGATGTATGCGGGGATTTGATGGTGTTCGACCAGATAGCCGCCACGCGTGAGATCCGCGCTGAAGGAGAGCGCCGCGAAGCCTGGGCACCGGGGCGGTTCAAGCCGGGCACGATCGCCCTCGTCGCGGCTCTGATGATCGCAGCAGCCGCCCTGATCCTGTTTGTCATGGGCCGCGAGCCGATCTGCAAATGCGGCTACGTCAAGCCATGGCAGGGCGTCGTGATGTCGTCGGAGAACTCCCAGCATATTGCCGACTGGTACACCTTCTCCCACATCATCCATGGCTTCCTCTTCTATGGCCTGTTCTGGTCGGTGCGCCGGCTGACCGGCCTGCCGATCTCGTTCGGGCAGGCGCTTCTTCTGGCGATCCTGATCGAGAACGCCTGGGAAATCGCCGAGAACAGCCCGGCGATCATCGACCGCTATCGGGAGATGACGATTTCGCTCGGCTATACCGGCGACAGCATCATCAATTCGGTCTCCGATATCGCCGCGATGATCGTCGGCTTCCTTCTCGCCCGCGTCCTGCCCGTCTGGCTCACCATTTCGCTTGCGCTCGGTATGGAGCTGGTGGTCGGCTACCTGATCCGTGACAACCTGACCCTGAATATCATCATGCTGATCTACCCCGCCGACTGGATCAAAATCTGGCAGGGAGGGGCCTGAGCGATGCAGACCAACTTCACGGCCGAACTTCTGGCCTCCGATCCACGCCTGCCGGCGTCGGAGAAGATCCTGCGGACCTGCGTGCATTGCGGGTTCTGCACGGCAACCTGCCCGACCTATCTGCTGCTGGGCGACGAACTCGATTCCCCGCGCGGGCGGATCTACCTGATCAAGGACATGCTGGAGAACGGCAAGCCGGCGACCGAGCAGGTGGTGAAGCATGTCGACCGCTGCCTGTCCTGCCTCTCCTGCATGACGACGTGCCCTTCAGGCGTGCATTACATGCACCTTGTCGATCATGCCCGGGCCCATATCGAGGAGACCTATCAGCGTTCCTGGCATGACCAGGCGTTGCGCCGGGTGCTCGCTGCGATCCTGCCCTATCCTGGTCGCTTCCGCGCCGCGATGCTGGCGGCGATGCTGGGCAAGCCCTTCGGGAGCCTTCTCGGCCTGTTGCCGCAGGTCGGCGGGCGGCTGAAGGCGATGCTGGCGCTGGCGCCTGCACGCCTGCCGGCGCGCTCGACCATGGAGGGGCCGCAGGTTTTCCCCGTCACGGCCGTGCGCCGCAAGCGTGTGGCGCTGCTTTCGGGCTGCGCCCAGCCGGTGCTCGATCCCGCCATCAACGAGGCGACGATCCGTCTGTTGACGCGCCATGGCGTCGAAGTCGTGCTGCCGAAGGGCGAGGGCTGCTGCGGCGCGCTCGTTCATCACATGGGGCGCGAACAGGACAGTCATGTCTTTGCCCGGCGCAACATCGACGCCTGGATGGCTGAGGTCGACGGCGAGGGGCTGGATGCCATTCTGATCACGGCTTCGGGCTGCGGCACGACGATCAAGGATTATGGCTTCATGTTCCGCAACGAGCCGGCCTATGCGGAGAAGGCGGCGACGATCTCGAGCCTCGCGAAGGATGTCACCGAGTTCCTCGAGACGCTCGAGCTGCGCCATGTCCGTGAGGTCGCGCTGCCGGTGACCTATCACTCGGCCTGTTCGATGCAGCACGGGCAGCAGCTCAAGGACGGTCCGAAACGACTTCTGAGCGGAGCGGGGTTCAAGGTGAAGGAGGTGCCGGAGGGCCATATCTGCTGCGGCTCGGCCGGTGTCTACAATATCCTCCAGCCGGAGATCGCGGGGCAGCTGCGCGAACGCAAGATCGGCCATATCGAGAAGACGAAGCCGCAGATCGTCGCCACCGGCAATATCGGCTGCATGACCCAGCTGACGAAGGGCTTCGCCGACCGGGGCGCGACGACGCCGGTCGTCCATACCGCCGAGCTGCTCGACTGGGCCACCGGCGGGCCGCTGCCGGAGAAGTTGGCGAGGGCGGGGATCAAGGACGCCCCCCTCGGTGATCCGCGTCAGCAGAAGGACATGCTGTCCGCGGCCGAATAGGCGCTTCCCGCTCGGGGAGGGGCAAGCATGCTTGCCCCCGTTGCCCGGTCAAGTTACCGAACGCGGGACCTTATCCTGCGGGCTGTTCCGCATCTCGTTCAAGAAGTGAAGCCTGAACCATGTCGAAACCCGACAAGCTGAAAGCCCGCCAGCCGCGTGGTTTCATCGACCGCGGTCCTGCCGATGTGGCGGCGACCGAGCGCATGCTGTCCGTCATTCGCGAGAGCTTTTCGCTCTACGGCTTCGATCCGGTCGAGACGCCCTTCGTCGAATACACCGACGCGCTCGGAAAATTCCTGCCGGACCAGGACCGGCCCAACGAGGGCGTCTTCTCCTTCCAGGATGATGACGAGCAGTGGCTCTCGCTGCGCTACGACCTGACGGCGCCGCTGGCGCGCTATGTCGCCGAGAATTTCGATGCGCTGCCAAAGCCCTATCGCAGCTATCGCGCCGGCTACGTTTTCCGCAACGAAAAGCCGGGGCCCGGGCGCTTCCGTCAGTTCATGCAGTTCGATGCCGATATCGTCGGTTCAGGCTCGGTCGCGGCTGATGCCGAGATCTGCATGCTGGCTGCCGACACGATGGAGCGTCTCGGCATCAAGCGCGGCGACTATGTCGTCAAGGTCAACAACCGAAAGGTGCTCGATGGCGTGATGGAGGCGATCGGGCTTGGCGGCGACGAGAATGCCGGGCGCCGGCTGACCGTGCTGCGCGCCATCGACAAGCTCGACAAGTTCGGCCCCGACGGGGTGCGGCTGCTGCTGGGGGACGGGCGCAAGGACGAGAGCGGCGATTTCACGAAGGGCGCGGGCTTAAGCGCCGAACAGGCCACGCGCGTCCTGTCCATTCTTGAGGCCAGAGCCGCGGACAATGCCGCGACCGCACAGCGTCTTGCAGATGGCTTTGCGTCGACACCCGTTGGCCATGAAGGCGCCGAGGAACTGCGCATGATGGCGGATCTGATCGCAGCGGCTGGCTATGGCGACCGCGTCGTCATCGACCCTTCCGTCGTGCGCGGCCTCGAATATTACACGGGCCCGGTCTACGAAGTGGAGCTGACCTTCCCGGTTACCAATGACGAGGGGCAGGTGGTGCGCTTCGGCTCGGTCGCCGGCGGCGGACGTTATGACGGGCTGGTCGGCCGCTTCCGGCCGGAACCGGTGCCGGCGACGGGTTTCTCGATCGGCGTCTCGCGGCTCTATTCGGCACTGAAGGCGGTGAAGTCGCCATTGGTCGACACGAAGAACGAATTGCCGCTCGTCGTCGTCACCGCCATGGACAACAAGACACCCGAGCATATGCCGGCCTACCAGGCATTCGTGTCGCGGCTCCGCCAGGCCCGGGATGGGGACGGCAAGCCCTTGCTGCGTGCCGATCTCTACCTCGGCGGCTCCGGCTTCAACGCCCAGATGAAATATGCCGACAAGCGTGGCGCGGTCTGCGCCGTGATCCAGGGCTCCTCCGAGCGCGAGGCCGGCACGATCGTGATCAAGGACCTGATCCTCGGCGCGGAACTCGCCGCTGCGAGCCGCGACGTCAAGGATTCGGCCGAGCATAAGGCGAGGCAGGCCGAGGCACAGTTCGCCGTGCCGGTGACCGAGCTTGTCGAGGGGGTGAAGCGGGTGCTGAAGCGACACGGCTGATTGAAGGTCATGCTCGCCCTTGTGGCGAGCATCCACGTCTTGAGTGCTCATCCTAGGCAAAAACGTGGATGGTCGGGACAAGCCCGACCATGACGGAAAGCGTCGGCAACGAGTCGGTCGCCAAATCCCGCTAACCCATTTCCCTAAAAACCATCGAAAATCCATGACGCGGCTGCTAGGACAGCGGCGCAACAGGAAGCTGCCCTTGTCCGCCACACGCGCCAGCATCGACACCGTGATCGCGCTTCTCGCCGCTGAGGGCTATCAGCGCGCCGAGCCGGCGATTCTGCAGCCGGCCGACGTCTTTCTCGACCTCTCCGGCGAAGATATCCGCCGGCGCATCTTCATGACGCAGGATGCCGATGGCCGCGATTGGTGCCTTCGCCCGGAATATACGATTCCGGTGGCGCTGGATCACATCGCGGCGGGCGTGAGTGCGCCGATGGCCTATGCCTATGCCGGACCGGTCTTCCGCATGCGCTCGCGTGAGCCCGGTGAATTCGCGCAGGCCGGGCTCGAGTCCTTTGGCCGCGAGGATTTTGCCGCAGCCGACGCCGAGATCATGGCACTGACGATCGAGGCGGCGGCGGCGCTTGGCTTGACGCAGCCGCGTGTTCTGATGGGCGACGTCGCATTGCTCGGCGCATTGCTCGATGGTCTGTCCGTGCCGCAGGGTGCGCGGCGCCGGCTGATGCGCGCGGTCGTGCAGGGCAAGGCGGCCGAGGCGGTCGAGGCGCTCGATCCGCCGGCAGCCACTGGCGAAACGGCTCATGCAGGACTGCTCAAGGCATTGGAGGGGCAGGATCCCAAGGCGGCCAAGGCCTTTGTCGAGGATGTCTTGTCGATTGCCGGGATCTCGACGGTCGGCGGCCGCTCCGCCGGCGATATCGCCGAACGCTTCCTGGCCCGTGCCGCTGAGCGCGAGAACCCGGTCAATGAGGATGTGAAGGCCGTGCTCGGTCAGGCACTTGCCGTCACGGGTGATCCCGATGCGGCGTCGGCCGCATTGCGGGCACTTTCCGACCAGGCTTCGCTCGACCTGGGCCAGCAACTCGACGCCTTCGACGAGCGCACCGGCTTCCTTGCGGCGCGTGGCGTCGATGTCGGCCAGATCTCCTTCTCAACCGGATTCGCCCGTAATCTCGACTATTACACTGGCTTCATCTTCGAGCTGCATGATCTGAGCCGCAGCGACGGCAGGCCCGTCGCCGGCGGTGGCCGTTACGACAATGTGCTCGGTCGGCTTGGTGCGCCTCAGCCGGCCCCGGCAGTCGGCGCCTCGCTCTGGCTCGACCGGCTGACGGGACAATCATCATGAGCGACGCTCCGCTGGTTCTCGCAGTCCCTTCCAAGGGGCGGCTCCAGGAAAACGCGACTGCCTTTTTCGGCCGCGCCGGGCTGAAATTCGTGCAGTCGCGTGGCTCGCGCGACTATCGCGGCACGATCGCGGGATTGGACGGCGCCGAAGTCGCGTTCCTCTCGGCCTCGGAGATCGTCTCGCAACTGGCTTCCGGCGCTGCCCATCTCGGGATCACGGGCGAGGACCTCGTGCGCGAGCAGGTGGCCGATGCCGATGCCGCCGTCGAGATGCTGACGCCGCTCGGCTTCGGCCACGCCAATGTTGTGGTCGCCGTGCCGCAGGCCTGGATCGATGTCCGCTGCATGGCCGATCTCGACGATGTCGCGAGCCATATGCGCGCACGCCATGGCCGCAAACTGCGCGTCGCCACCAAATATGTGAACCTGACGCGCCGTTTCTTCGCCGAGCACGGGCTTGGCGATTACCGCATCGTCGAAAGCCTGGGCGCGACGGAGGGGGCACCGGCCGCCGGCTCCGCGGAAATCATCGTCGACATCACCACCACCGGCGCGACGCTGGCCGCCAACGCCCTGAAGATTCTGGACGATGGCGTCATGCTGGCCTCCGAGGCCAACCTCGTCGCCTCGGTGCGGGCGCCGTGGAGCCCGCGCGCACGCGCCGCCGCCAATGCCATTCTCTCGCGCATCGCGGCCGAGGAGGAGGGGCGTTCCGTCCGGGAGATCCGCGCGCGGCTCACCGATGCGAAGCCTGCGGCCATCGAGGAGATGGTGGCGCGACATGGCGCGCGGCTGCCCTTCGGTGCGCATGCCGAGAGCGGTATCCTGGCTATCCATTGCCCGGAGAAGGCGGTGTTCGCTCTGGTCGACGATCTGGCCGGAACCGGCGCGGACGAGATCACGGTCAACGCCCCGGCCTATGTCTTCCGCAAGGCCAACCCCCTGCTGGAGCGCTTGCTGGCGCGCATCTGAGCGGCACCGGGCGGCGCCTGGGGCTGAAGCCGGCCGCATTTCCGACGCGATGCCGCGTGACGTTGCTGGCGCTGCGGCTCGGCAAAGCAACGTTGTCGCAATGATCGCAGTTGATCCCGACGCGATACGGTTCTAGGCGTTTCCATGAGAGCGGGGCGTCGGCTATCGTCCCGGCCCCGCATAGGTAGAGAAATGATGAATCGACGCCTTGGCTACGCCGCTGTCTTCGCCCTGAGCCTCGCGCCACTGCTGATTGTCTCGCCGGCTTCCGCCCAGCGGAAGGCGATGTCGCCGCGTGATATGCAGAACCAGCCGGCGCAGGCGCCTGCAGCGCCGCAGCAGGAAAAGACCTTTCCCCTGGGCGCCTCCTGGACGGCGGTTTCGATGAACGGCAAGTCGATCGCCGAGCGCAAGGCGACGCTTCAGATCGACTCGAACCTGCGCGGCACCGGTTACAGCGGCTGCAACACGTTTTCCGCGGCGGCATACCCGCTGCGCCAGCAGGGGATCGCGGTTGGCCCCATGGCCATCACCAAGCGCTCCTGCGACAAGGGCGCCGCCGAATTCGAGCGCGCCTATCTGGTCGCCTTGCGCGGAGCCCGCAATTGGGACCTCGTCGAGGGCAGGCTGGTGATCAAGAGCGCCTCGGGCGAGCTGCGCTTCGATCGCGGCATCTGACGACAGTCAGCCACCGGCTTCGGCGCTCCTGACGATCTGCCTTTCCCGACACGAAGCGTGATGCGGGAAGGCAGATGAGCGCCCGGCTACGGGCGCTCATTGATTCACGACTGAACGACTGGCTCACGGACCATCGCGCGCGGGCTGTGCGTTCCATCCGCGTTCGGCTCCATGACGACGATTTCGTCGTGCATTTCCCGCAATGTCGAGCGATGCCCGATCGAGACAATCTTCGTCTGCGGCAGTGTCCGGTCGATAAGGTCGTAGATCTCTCCTTCCAGCTTCTCGTCGAGCGAGGCGGTGGCCTCGTCAAGGAAGAGCCAGTCGGGCTTGGCCAGCAGGGCGCGTGCAACGGCAAGGCGCTGCTGCTCACCGCCTGACAAGCGCTGGGCCCAGAGGTCGACATCGTCGAGCCGGTCGATCAGGTGGGCGAGCTTGACCTGGGTCATCGCCGTCGCGATGTCGGCATCGGAATAGGTGTCGTCGAGCGCCGGGTAGGACATGGCCGCGCGCAAGGACCCTTGCGGCAGATAGGGGCGCTGCGGCAGCAGCATGATCCGCGCGCCGGCGGGAACCCCGACCTTGCCTTCACCGAAGGGCCAGATGCCGGCTATGGCGCGGAACAGCGTCGATTTTCCCGATCCTGACGGTCCGATCACCAGTGTCGAGCGCGCCCTGCCGAGATCGAGCCCATCGATCCGCACGATCGGCGAGCCGTTCGGCAGCGTCAGTGTCGCGCCGTCGATATGGACCTCGTTCCCGGGAAGTTCGCTCTGATGGATGCCCTTCTCGCCGGCGGTGGCGGCCTGCGCCTGCCCGATCGCCGCCTCGAAAGTGGTCAGGCGGTTGATCGAGGCCAGATAGGAAGCGATGGCCTGATAGCTGTTGATGAAGAACGACATCGCCGTCTGGACACGATCGAAAGCCGATGCGACCTGCGTCATGATGCCGAGCGTGATGATGCCCGTGAAGTAATGCGGCGCGAGCAGCACGTAGGGCACGACCACATTCGCCTGATTATAGGACAGCGTGAAGCTGGTCAGTTTCACCCGGCTCCAGACCAGCCGATAGAAGTTCGTGACGATATCGCCGAAGCGCTGGCTCAGGTGCCGCTGTTCGGAGGCTTCGCCGCGCATCAACGCGATCTGCTCGGAATATTCACGCAGTCGCGCCAGCGAGAAGCGGAAGTTCGCCTCCCGGCGTTCCTGCTCGAATTCGAGCCCGATCAGCGGCTTGCCGATGAGATGCGTGATCCAGGTCGCCGCGATCGCATAGATCAGCGCCATCCAGAGCAGAAAGCCCGGGATGATGATCTCGGTGCCCGGGATGGTGATCGGGACCGGGATCGACCAGAGGATGATCGAGAACGAGACGAGTGTCGAAATCTGCGACAGCAGCGGCAGGGCGAAGTTGTAGGTCTGATTGACGAAGGCGCGGGTATCTTCCGCGATACGCTGGTCGGGGTTGTCGGCAGTACCCGCCAGCGAGATCCGGTAATGAGTGGCATTGCCGAGCCAGCTCTTGCTGTATTTTTCCGCCATCCAGCGCCGCCAGCGGATCAGCAGCGTGTAGTTGGCGAACATCTCGATCAGGTTCGAGACCACCGAGATGGCGGCCCAGACGCTGAAGACATAGATCAGCTGATACCAGAATGACGGCGCATCCTTCTCCTGGATCGCGTTGTAGAAATCGCGATTGAAGAAGCTCAAGCGCAGCGAGATGCCGACCTGCGCTTGATTCAGGATCACCAGAAAGATCAGCAGGATGACGCCAAGGCGACCGAGCTGGATCTGATAGGTGCCGAACGGCCAAAGATACGCAGTCGTCGTCTCGGTCGAGGAAAAATAGGGCGATGCCAGGCGCGAGATGCGCTGGATCATCGGGATGAAGGAGATCGCATAGATCAGGATGCCGAAGACGGCGACTGTCGTGGCGAGGCTGGCAGGGGGGGCGATCGCGGCCCAATCGGCAGGCCAGTAGCCGAGCTGTGCGAGCACCGAGCCGGCCCCGAAGACGACGTACTCAACGCCGAAAATCCCGGAAAAGATCTTCAGGAAGAAGCTGGTCTCGGTCGAGCGATAGGTGGCGAGTGCGAGCAGCACACCCACGGCGCCCATACCGAGCATGCCGCCGCTGCCGCTCTGCTGCCCCGCCACGAGCGCGATGGCGGCAAGAGCAGCGACAAAGAAACTCAAAAGACGCATCAGGTCTTCCTTACCGGGGAATTCGCGCCAGCGTCGGCGCATGCGGATCATATCTTCTAGCCGACCGGATCAGACAAAAAAGCCCGGCTCAAGGCCGGGCGTGTCGATTTCAGCGATTTGTGATGCGGCGTCAGCCGCGATCGAGCGACAGCCGGCCGGGCCCCGCGGCGAACAGCACAAGGAAGCCGCCGACGATGGAGAGGTTCTTCATGAAGAGGAGCTGCTGCATCGGCTGGGCCCAGTTCATGTGGAACAACAGCGTCGCAGCCAGAGTGAAGCCGGCGAGGGCAAGCGCAGCAAGGCGCGTCTTCCAGCCGAGAACGACCATCAGGCCGCCCAGAAGCTCGACCGCGATCACGAGAGGCAGCAGAATGGCGGGCACGCCAGCCGAGGCCATATACTGCTGTGTACCGGCATAGCCGCTGATCTTGGAGTAGCCAGCAAGCACGAACATCAGGGCAAGAAGGATGCGGCCGACGAGCTTGGCGCCGTCGGCAAGGGCGGGCGAGTTCAGCATGGAGCAGACCTTCGCGAGTAAGTGCCACAGAGCGCGGCGGAATGCCGCAGCTTGCGGAAATAGGGCTTACAACCAAAGTCGATGCAAGGGCGGTATGGCCTGCCGAACCAATTCCCGGCTTCCATCGGCGACTTCATTGTTGAAAACGCGTGTCGTGCTGCATTGCGGCAGCAGATCGCCGTTCAGCCTGCGGGCTTCTGCTTGCGTCGGGCTTCAAGTTCCTCCGTCACGGCGATGACATCGAGATAGTCCTCGTGCTTCGCCGGGGCGTAAGCGGAAACCTGACCGTCGGTGTAGATCTTCCAGACCTCGGGCGCCTCCACCTTCATCGCCATCATCGCGGCGACGAAGGCATCCTTCAGTCCCAGTGGCAGGTTGGCCCGTGTCGAGAACGGGCTAGAGGGGATCAGAGGCGAGGTCCAGATCACGCGTGTCGCGCCTGCCGGAATCATGTTGCGCGCGGTGAGACGCTGGACGACGCCGGAGGCCTCGTTGACCTGAAAGGTCGCCACTCCATCGAACTGGCCGCGCACCAGCGCCAGCACGGAGTTGTCGTGCCCGCCGGAGAAGACAGTGCCGCCGAAATGGCTCTGCGGATCAAAGCCCTGCTTGCGCAGGAAATAGGAGGGGAAGGCGAAGCCCGATGTCGAGTTCGGATCGGCGAAGGCGAAGTTCTTGCCCTTCAGATCCGCAACCGACTGGTAGGGGCTGTCGGCGCGAACGACGATGACCGAGTAATAGCCCTCCTGGCCGTTGTTATCGATGTCGCGGAACAGAGGCTGCAGCTTGTCGCCGAGGACACGCCGGCCGAGCGAGTAGACCGCGGGCCCGAAACGGGCGAACTCGAGCTGGTCGGCCCGCAGCGCCTCGACGAGGCCGGCATAGTCGCTGACCCGATAGAGCTTCACGGGAACGCCGAGCTTGGCTGTGAGATAGTCGATCACCGGCTGGTTGCGGGCGATCGCGCCCGCCTCATGTTCCGCCGACGAGACACCGAAGCGGATTTCCTTGACGCTCTGGCGCCAGTCGTTCTGGGCCAGGGCGGGAAGGCAGGTGAGGGCGCCAAGGCCGGCAATCATGGTGCGACGTGTGAGCATGTCTGGCCCCTGAAACAGTGAGCGTCATTTGCTCAGCGGGACGCGACGGCGCGATTACGGCGGGATGGCGGTTGCGTGACGTGTCGGGCCGCTGTCGCGCCCAGCGGCAGAGCCGGGGGCGAGCGCGTATGAAAAAGGCCCGGCTTGCGCCGGGCCTCCGTCGTATTCGCGAGAAGCGATGGACTTCGATCAGAAGTCCATGCCGCCCATGCCGCCGCCGCCCGGCATAGCCGGCATGGCGTCCTTCTTCGGCAGCTCGGCGATCATCGCCTCGGTGGTGATCAGCAGGCCGGCGACCGAAGCCGCATCCTGGATCGCCGTGCGCACGACCTTGGTCGGGTCGATGATGCCGGCCTTGACCAGATCGCCGTACTCGCCGGTCTGGGCATTGTAGCCGTAGGCGTAGTCTTTCGACTCGAGCAGCTTGCCGACCACGACAGCGCCGTCATCGCCGGCGTTGTCGACGATCTGCTTGGCCGGGGCCATGATCGCCTTGCGGACGATCTCGACGCCGGTCTTCTGGTCGTCGTTCTGGGTCTTGATCGACTTGACGGTCTGGAGCGCGCGCAGGAGCGCCACGCCACCACCCGGCAGGATGCCTTCTTCGACCGCAGCGCGGGTCGCGTTCAGGGCATCGTCGACGCGGTCCTTCTTCTCCTTGACTTCGACCTCGGTCGCGCCGCCGACGCGGATCACCGCGACGCCGCCAGCGAGCTTGGCCAGACGCTCCTGGAGCTTCTCGCGATCGTAGTCAGACGAGGTCTCCTCGATCTGCGCCTTGATCTGCGCAACGCGGCCCTCGATGTCCTTCTTCTTGCCGGCGCCGTCGATGATCGTGGTGTTCTCCTTCTCGATACGCACCTTCTTGGCGCGGCCGAGCATGTTGAGCGTCACGGTCTCGAGCTTGATGCCGAGGTCTTCCGAGATCAGCTGACCGGCGGTCAGGATCGAGATGTCCTCGAGCATGGCCTTGCGGCGATCGCCGAAGCCCGGAGCCTTGACGGCCGCGACCTTCAGGCCGCCACGGAGCTTGTTGACGACGAGGGTAGCGAGAGCCTCGCCTTCCACGTCCTCGGCGATGATCAGCAGCGGCTTGCCGGTCTGAACGACGGCCTCGAGGATCGGCAGCATCGCCTGGAGCGACGACAGCTTCTTCTCGAAGACGAGGATGTAGGGGTCCTCGAGCTCGGCGACCATCTTCTCGGCATTGGTGATGAAGTAAGGCGAGAGATAGCCACGGTCGAACTGCATGCCTTCGACGACATCAAGCTCGGTCTCGGCGGTCTTGGCTTCCTCGACGGTGATGACACCCTCGTTGCCGACCTTCTGCATCGCGGTGGCGATCATCTTGCCGACCGACTCGTCGCCGTTGGCCGAGATGGTGCCGACCTGCGCGACTTCCGCGTTCGAGGTGACCTTCTTCGAGTTCTTCTTCAGGTCCGTGACGATGGCGTCGACCGCAAGATCGATGCCGCGCTTCAGGTCCATCGGGTTCATGCCGGCGGCAACCGACTTCAGGCCTTCGCGCATGATCGCGGCGGCGAGCACGGTGGCCGTCGTGGTGCCGTCACCGGCGGCGTCGTTCTGCTTCGAGGCCACTTCGCGCACCAGCTGGGCGCCCATGTTCTCGAACTTGTCGGCGAGCTCGATCTCCTTGGCGACGGTGACGCCGTCCTTGGTGATGCGGGGAGCGCCGAACGACTTGTCGATCACGACATTGCGGCCCTTGGGACCGAGCGTGACCTTGACGGCGTTGTTGAGGATTTCGACGCCGCGCAGCATCCGGTCGCGCGCGTCGGTGGAGAACTTGACGTCTTTAGCAGCCATGCGAGCTACTCCTTAATGAAAACGGGGAATGGAGGTCGCGTGGCGTTCAGCCGACGACGCCCATGATGTCGGATTCCTTCATGATCAGGAGATCCTGGCCATCGATCTTGACCTCGGTGCCCGACCACTTGCCGAAGAGGACGCGATCGCCCTTCTTGACGTCCAGGGCAACGAGCTTGCCGGCTTCGTCGCGGGCGCCAGGGCCGACGGCGATGACTTCACCCTCTTGGGGCTTTTCCTTGGCGGTTTCGGGGATGATGATGCCACCCTTGGTCTTCTCTTCGCCATCAAGGCGACGGACCACGACGCGGTCATGCAGCGGACGGAACTTCATGGTTCTGTCTTCCTCTAAGAAGGTAGAAACGGAACGCGCGGCCTGCGTGGAAACACGGCCGGCATCTGTTAGCAGTCTCGAGGGCCGAGTGCTAACGGATGCCGCGGAGATAGGCTCGCCCCCCGGATGAGTCAAGGAAGCTTCTCGGCGGAAAGTGAATCGAAATTGCGGCGCGGCAGAAATTGCGGCATGCCAGAGGCGTCTCGAGAGGGGCGTGGCAAGAGGAATGCTGCGGAACCCCATGCGACGCGCTATCTTGCTGAAATGACCGAGCCCGTGCCCGATCCCCGGCTTGACGACATCGCCCGCTCCTGCGTCGCCTTGCACGTTCGAATGACTGCGCGCGCCGTCACGCGCGCCTATGACGAGGCGATGCGGCCGAGCGGGCTGAAGATCACCCAGTTTGTCCTGCTCTCGGCGCTCAGCACCGGCGCCTTCCGATCCGTGACCGAACTGGCCGAGCGTTTTGCGCTGGAGCGCACCTCGCTCACCCGCAATCTGCAATTGCTCGCTGCGGAAGCGCTGATCGAGCCGCTGGAGTGCAAGGGCAGGGCCCTGGTCTATGGCGTGACCGACAAGGGCCGAGCGGCGATCGAGGTCGCGATCCCTTACTGGCAGGCAGCGCAGGAGCGCATCGAGGGCGGGCTTGGCCGGGAAAGGTGGAACGAGACCCGCGATGGCCTGCGGGCCCTGCGGCGGGTTGCCCGCGGCGCGACCTGAACGCTATCTCGGGCGGACGCGGATCTTGACCACGCGCGACTTCCCGGTAACGTGTATCTGCACGTTTATCGAGGGCTGCCCATGTCGCGACAGATCGGCGTCGTCTCACGCGAGGTCTTGCTGGCCGAAGACGGTGTGTCCTTCCTGCGTGGCATGATGGAGGGGCGCCATCCCGGCGCGCCCTTCGCCGATGCCATGGATTTCGATCTCGCAGAGGTCGAGGAGGGGCGGGTGGTGTTCGTCGGCAAGCCGTCGGCGCGCTATTTCAATCCGCTTGGCACCATCCATGGCGGCTGGACCGCGACGATCCTCGATTCAGCCATGGCCTGCGCCGCTCACGCGACGCTGAAGGCCGGCGAGGGCTACACGACGCTCGAGATGAAGATCAACTATGTCCGCCCGGTGATGCCGGGTGGCGGGATCGTTCGTTGCGAAGGCAAGCTGATCCATCGCGGCGGCACGATCGCGACGACCGAGGGCAGGCTCACCGACGAGCGCGGCAAGCTGCTCGCGCATGGCACCGAAACCTGCATGATCTTTCCGGTCGGCATTGCGGCAGGCCGCTGAGGTGGCGTCGTCCAGCGGTTCTTGACTAGGATACGCGCCGATGGCCCAGGGCGGAACGGTTCATGCAATTCGCGGCGTTTCAGGATCACGCGGTCGAGGCAGCATTCGAGTCATGCGCTGAGCCGCTGAGAGTGCCGCTATTGCGGCTGCGTCAACTCATCCTCGACACAGGCGCCGGGACGGCCGGGCTCGGCGGACTCGTCGAAACCCTGAAATGGGGCGAACCTGCCTATCTCCCTGTGATGCCGCGTGTGGGGACGACTATACGGGTGGCTGCGCTGAAAGGATCGGGCAAGCACTACGCGATGTATGTCCATTGTCAGACGACACTGGTCGGGACCTTCGCGCGTCACTACCCCGATACCTTTCGCTTCGAAGGCAGCCGGGCCCTCGTCTTCCCATGGGATGAAGAGATCCCCGTCGGACCGCTTGAGCACTGCATCGGACTCGCGCTGACCTACTACCGCTGGCGCTAAAGCATCGGTCCGAAAGTGGATTGCGGTTTTCGGGAAAGCCGATGTGAACCATAATGGGTTAGATCATCGGGCCGGATACGATTTCCGATCCGATGATCTAGGACCGGGCGCGATAGGCACGCGGACTGGCTCCCATCACCTGCCGGAAGCGGCGGTTGAAGGTCGAGAGATCCCCGAACCCTGCATCGAAGGCGATGTTCGCGATCGTGAGGTCGGACTGGCGTAGCATCATCGCTGCGCTGTGCATCCGCGTTCGCAGCAAGAACTGGTGCGGCGTCATGCCGATGAGCGTCCGGAAGGTCCGCAGAAAGTGATAGCGGCTCATCGCTGCTTCGCGGGCGAGACCGGCTAGCGTCAACGGCTGCTCGCTTTCGGCTTCGATCAGACGCAATGCTCTGGTGACCCGGCGCGTGTCTTGGGCGCTGGGAGCGACGGCCGCCGTCGGCTCGCCGTTCTGCAGGGCTGCGACAGCGCCGGCAAGCCGGACCGCGATCTCCTCGAGCTGGATTGCATCGCCACGCGCAACCTCCGCTTCCGCGGCAAGCCGGGACGATGCCAGGGACGGTGGCAGACAGGCCCGCGCAAATTCGAACCGCTTGGCGGCCGGGACGCCGGCCACGATGTCTTCCAGTTGTTCGGGCTCGAACTGGAAGGCGAGGCAGCGATCGCCCATCGCGTGTTCATGGCCGCATTCGAAGCACGTGCCTCGGTTTCCGAGCAGGATCGCGCCCGGTGCGAGCAGGGCGGTTCCGAGCGAAGAGCGGTACTGAAAGCTGCCCGCCGTGACGACAGCGATGCAGCAATGCTCATGCCGTTCCTCGAAAGCAGGATCGGAAGGGCCCGCGGTGCAGATGATGTCACGCACGCGCCAACCTGGGCCGGATGCCAGAAGTTGCGAAGTAGCGGTCATCTCGATTCAGCAATTTTTCCCAAGCGCAAAGTGGTGAGAGCGGCCTAACTCGCGGCATTCTGCACAGCACTGGAGCCTGAACATGGCAGCGGCCATCACCACCCTGAAAGAGGTGCTCCACGCCGGCGGACCCGCGCCCGATCGGGCCGACAAGATGGGTCTTTACGACTGGCTCATCGGGGCATGGACGATGGATGCCGTGATCGTCGCAGATGACGGCACTCGGCACGAAGGCAAGGGCGAGATCTGTTTCGGTTGGGTTCTGGGCGGACGCGCGATCCAGGATGTCTGGGTCCTGCCCGGCTTTTTCCATGGCACGACGCTGAGGGTCTACGATCCCGCGCTCGACGCCTGGCATATCCTCTGGAGCGACCCGCTGAAGCAGTACTACACGCGTCAGCTCGGTCGGGCCGAGGGGCCCGATATCGTCCAGCACGGCAAGCTGGAGGACGGCACGGCGATCCGCTGGCGCTTCACCGAGATCACGCCGAACGCGTTCCGCTGGCTCGGAGACCTTTCATCCGATGACGGGAAGACCTGGCGTCTCCAGGCCGATTTCCGCGCCCGGCGCGCTGCTTCCTGAAGCCACCTCTCGAGGAGAACCACCATGCTTGACCATGTTTCGATTGGCGTCCGCGAGATCGCCCGCACCAAGCGCTTCTACGACGCTTCGCTCAGAGCGCTCGGTTACCGCTGCCTGAGCCATGACGACAGTTCGCTCGGCTATGGCGGAGACGCTGTCGCCTTCTGGATCGGAACTGCCCAGGTCCCGGTTCCGCCGGATCCCGGTTCGAACCTGCACTTCTGCTTCGTGGCCCCCAGCCGGGCGAGCGTCGATGCCTTTCATGCCGCTGCGCTGAGCGCGGGCGGCATGGATAATGGCGCGCCGGGGCTGCGGGCGGATTACGGGCCGAACTATTACGCAGCCTTCACGATCGACCCGGACGGCTACCGGATCGAGGCCTATTGCGGCCAGCCGGAGGGCTGATGGATCGCTCGCTCTACGGTGGCGCCTCGCCTTTCAGTGCATCGGGGGAAGATTGTGCGCGGCCCACTCGCTACGGGGAACCGCATCGCCGACGAGGAACTCGAAACCGGCGACCTTACTGCGATCGGGCGTGGTCTCGCATCTGAACCTGAGCCTGTACCATTGCCGCTTGCTGCGGAAGGCGGCGCCGTCGGCTTGCAGCATTCCGGCCAAGAGCCTGGTGTCAGCCATGGCATAGGCGACGACCCTGTCCGGTTGGAAGTCGGCTTTCCATGCCTGGATCTGGCTCATCGCTTCGAGGTTGCATAATTGCTCGATGCGCTCTGAGGGATCCAGCTGGGTCAGGGCTTCCCGCGCCTGCCGGCTGCGCGGCTCGGCAAGGATCTTGCCGGATAGCGGTCGTCTCGCCCGGATCATGACCGGCGCCGCGCTGACGGGAGGAGAATCGGGACGCGGTTGCGGTGGCATCAGCGGCGCTGCGGCGGTGATCTCTGGCAGTGCAGGCTTGGGAGCTTCAGGAACAGGCTCCTGTTGCCTTGGTTCGGCCATGGCCTCGGCCTGCTGCGGCGTGACCAACTCGACGTCGATGCTGTCCTCCGGCGCCGGTTTCAACTGCTCGATATTTGGTAGCCAGATCAGAGCGCCCAAAAGACCGAGATGCAGACAGAGCGAGCCGATGACGCCATGGGCTTGCGCTCCGGGACGCGGATATCCCGAGGATCTCATGGATCACAGCGCTGCCGCGACGAAGAACGCACTCACCGCCGGGCCCCTCCGTGCGCTGTTCGGAAAGCCGCAGAAGTCGCAATCAATCGGGCGCTTTTGCGGCAGCCGCTCGATCATCGGACCGGATATCGTATCCGGTCCAATGATTTAACCTAATTGCATCGGCTTCCCCGAAGACCGCCATCCACTTTTCAGGCCGATGCTTTAGCGTCTGCTGACCGCAACGGCGCCGGCGACGATCAAGACGGCGCCCGCATAGGTGGTCCAGAGCGGAATCTCGCCGAAGAAGGCAAACCCGAGCAGGCTCGCCCAGACAAGCGCCGTGTACTCGATTGGCGCGAGCCGCGATGCTGCTGCGCGAGCAAAGGCCGAGGTCAGCATGAGATGGCCGGCGACGCCGAGCAGGCCGGCGCTGAGATAGGCCAGCAGGTCCTTGCCGGTCATGGGCACGAAGGCGAGCCAGGCGGGAATGGCGAGGCAAAGCGCCGGCCCGCAATTCTGGAAGGCGACGATGACGGCCGGATGTTCCTTTACCGCGATCCGTCGCAGCAGGATCAGATTGAAGGCATAGGACACTGCCGAGAACAGGGCTGCGGCGACGCCGAGCTCCGCTCCGGTGACGCCGCCCTGCAGCCTGGGCCAGACCATGACAAGCATGCCCAGCAGGCCGAAGCCGAGGGCCTGGAAAATACGCCCGTCGAGCCGTTCCTTGAGCAGAAATCCGCCGAGCAGGGCGACGAAGACTGGCGCGAGGAAGGACAGGGTGAGCGCCTCCGCCAGAGGCAGAACTGAGATGGAATAGAAAAAGCTGCCGGCAGTGAGCACCACGAGCGGCACGCGCACGACATTGCCGATCAGGCTGCTGCGGGTCGGGAAGGCCGGGCGCACCGCCGCAAGCACGACGAGGGCGCAAAGGCCGCCCGCGGCAAAGCGCATGAACAGGGCGACGATGAAGGGATGGTGCTGCATCTGCGCCTTGATCACCGCGTCCATTGCGGTGAGCAGGGCAATGCCGAAGACGGCTCGGAGCGCTGTGCCTGCGGTCATGCCGGTTGGCCGGTGAGGCGCTTGCGGAAATGGTACTCCCAGCTGAAGGAGATATCGCCGAGATAGCGCTGCCCGGGCCAGCGGACGAAGCCGTTCTTCTCGTAGAAGCGATGGCCGCGCGTAAAGCGGGCGTCGGACCACAGGATCATCTCTGCATGGTTGCCACCTTCCGCGAAGCGCAGCGCCTCCGCGAAGAGCACCTGCGCCAGACCAGCGCCGCGCCAGGCGGGAGAAACATAGACCTTCGCAAGCTCGGCGGCATTCTGTTCGGGAACAGGAAAGATGCCGAGCGACCCGGCGATCCCGCCACCAGGCGTGTCTGCGATCCAGAGCCGGCCGCCCTTGGCCGCGAAATGGCTCGCCGGCCTCCGCAACTCGGGAAATTCCGACCAGTCGAAATGGCAATCGGGATATTCGGCGAAGCTCGCGGCGATCAGGGCGGCGAGCGGTTCGGAATCATCGTCGCGCGCGGCGCGAAGCGGCGGGAGGCTTGCGGTCATGGCGCAGCGATGCAGGCCAATCCGGATTGGCGCAAGGGGGAGGCGCAACCGCTGCGCGCATGCCGTTCAGCTCAGCAATGCAAATGCCGCATCTGCGGTCAGTTTCAGCGCTGCCGTTCCGAGCGGATCGCCCGGCATCAGCGCAATGCAGAACGCAAATGGAGCGCGATTCGGCGCGCTTCTGCTTGGAAATGCACGAGCGGGCAGTTAGGGCAATTGTACATCGATGATGTGGTTGCCGCGTGAGTCGCGCGGCAGCTTCGCGCTGGCGCCATGACCGGGATCATATGACTGTTCTCGTGCCCTTCATCATCAATGCCGGGCTGAATTTCGTTCTCGGTCTGCTCATTGCCTATTTTCTCGGGCCCGCGGCTTTTGGACTCTACGCCATTGGCGCGGCCATCGTCGTGCTGGTCAACACTGCGCTGCTCGACTGGCTGAGGGTCTCGGCGATCCGCTTCTACTCCTTGGCGGCGCGCGAGAAGCAGCCGGAGATCCGCGCGACACTGGATATCCTGGCGGCCGGGATCAGCATTGCCCTGTCCGGCCTGCTGGTCGCGGCGATCGTGGCGGGCATCGATTTCCGCCTGCCGGCGATGCTGCTTGCCGCTGCCGTGCTCGGCGGCGTCGGGGCTGGGCTGTTCGACTATCACGGTGCGATCGCGCGCGCCCGGTTCCTCGACGCCGCCTACGCCAAGCTGATCGTCGTCAAGAACGTTCTGGCGCTGATCCTGATGGTCGGCGGAGCCTGGGTCACGCACGATCCCGCCATTGTTCTGCTTGGCGGCCTGATCAGCGTGGTGGTGGCGCTGCTTCTCGTCCGGCGGGCGCTGGCCGATGCGCCGCTCTCGCTGTCGGCCGCCGACAAGGCTGTCGCCTGGAGCTTCTTCATCTATTCCCTGCCGCTGATCGGCAGCAATGCGGTCTATTCGCTGATCCCGCTGATCAACCGCTCCCTGCTCGCCGGTGCCTATGGCTTTGCCGAGGCCGGCTATTTCTCCCTGGCCTCGGATATGGGGCTGAAGCTCTTCGGCACACTCGCCTCGACCCTGGAGATCGTGCTTTTGCGAGAGGTCATTCGCCTCGACGAGACGCGCGGGCGGCGGGCAGCATTGCGGCGCATCGCCGAGAACGTCGTCGTGGTCTTGATGGTGGCGCTCCCCGTCGCCGCCGGCCTCTGGCTTGTCCTGCCCGCCTTTGAACGGATTTTGGTGCCGCCGAGCTTTCACGGCCATTTCTCGGCCTATATGTCGATCCTGATCGCTGGCTTCGTGGCTCTGACGGTCTCGCAGGCCGCCTTCATCCCGGTCTTTCTCCTCGACAAGCGCACCCGCATCGCGCCCATGGCAACGGGCCTCGGCCTGGCCTGCAATCTGCTGCTGGTGCTCACTCCCTGGGGGGCGGCGGGACCGCAGCGTTACGCCTATGCGCAGGCGAGTGCCTTCATTGTCGCGCTTGGGGTGACTGCGGCTGCGGCACTCCGTTCGCTGCCGGTCTGGCCGTCACTGCGAGATTGCGCCTGCGTGCTCCTCGCCGTGCTGTCTATGGCTGCTGCAATCTGGCCGCTGTCTGGCCGTTTCGCTGCCCCCATCGAACTCGTGCTCCAGGTTGGCGTGGGGGCGCTCGTCTATGCGGTCGTCATCCTGGGCTGCGACGTGATGCGCAGCCGCACCCGGCTTTCCTTGTGGTGGGTCATGCGCAAGAGCCGTGCGGCCCGATGACACGGCAAGGTTTGCTCGATAGCCCGGTACCGGCCGAAGAGCTCTGCACGGTCACCCGAAACGCTTCGTTCACCGTCTCTCTAGGCGGGTTGCTAAGGTTAATTCGCTGAAGTCGCGCGATCGGTGGCGGAAACGCTGACGAAGCAGCAGCGATTCACCATTCCTTTGAGGGCGGCTCCCCAGGCTCTTCGCAGCTTGCTGAAGAGAGTTGCGTCATGCGTCCCGTCCTGTTCGTTCCGCTCGCGATCCTGTCCGGGTTGTGCGCCACCAACGGCCCCGTCTCCGCGCAGAGCTACGGGCGGCCCGCCGATCCCCTGGTGACCGGCTCGACCGCGCGTGGCAACTACGGTGGCGGCTTCATCGAGATGCTGATGACTGGCCGTGACCCGACGCCCCAGGGTCGTGGCGGGGCGGTCTATAATCGGCCGGGCGGCTACTCCGCCTATGGCCAGCGCGTCGTGCCCGCGCAGGGCTATGGCGCCGATCCGTTCGAGCAGGCATCCCAGCCGCGGGCTCCGGGGCGCCGCATGGCCGCGCTGGGTGAGCCCATGCAAATGGAGAGGCCAATCGAGCGCGTACTCGATCCGCGTTTCCAGAAGCAGGAAGTCGCCTATGACGGCCCGCACAAGCCGGGCACCATCGTCATCGACACGCCGCGGAAATTCCTCTTTCTCGTCCAGCCTGGTGGCCGCGCCTTGCGTTATGGCATCGGCGTTGGGCGACCGGGCTTCGAATGGGCTGGCATGAAGGCCGTGACGCGCAAGGCGGAATGGCCGAGCTGGACGCCGCCGGCCGAGATGCTGAAACGCCGCCCGGATCTGCCTCGCTTCATGCCCGGTGGGCCCGAGAATCCGATGGGTGCGCGCGCGCTCTATCTCGGATCGTCGCTCTATCGAATCCATGGCACGAACGAGCCGCACACGATCGGTCAGGCCGTCTCCTCAGGCTGCATCCGCATGACCAATGACGATGTGACGGACCTCTATGGCCGGGTGCGGGTCGGTGCAAAGGTGTTGGTGATCTGAGGCGGCGCACCACCTGCGCAGCCGTCAGGAACTGCCGATGAAAATGCCGGTCGCAAGGACCAGCAGGCCACCGAGCACGATCTGAACGATCGCCGATGTGAACGGCGTCTCCATGTAGCGCCAGCGGACCCAGGCGATCACGATCAACTCGATCGCCACGATGATGCCGGCGATGGCCGTGGCGGTCCAGAAATCGGGAATGAGGTAGGGCAGGGTATGGCCGAGCCCGCCGACCGTGGTCGCAACACCGCAGGCGGCGCCACGGACCCAGGGATGCCCCCGTCCCGTGATGGCGCCGTCATCCGACAGAGCTTCGGTGAGCCCCATGCTGATCCCCGCGCCGACCGATGCCGCGAGGCCGACCTGGAAGGCATTCCAGGAATCATGGGTCGCGAAGGCGGCAGCGAATATCGGCGCGAGCGTCGAAACCGAACCGTCGATCAATCCAGCAAGCCCTGGCTGGACGATCTGCAGCACGAACAGGCGATGACGGGTCTGGTCCTCCTCGGCGGTCACATCTGAGGTCAGGATGGTTTCGCCGAGGCGCTGCGCCAGGCTCTGATGCGATTTCTCGGCCTCGGAAAGGTCAGCCAGGAGTTTGCGCGTATCGACGTCATGCGCCCGTTGCGCGGCCTGGGCATAGAAGCTCGAGGCTTCCTCTTCCATCAGCGCCGCTTGCGTCCGGGCGGTGTCGAGTCGCAGCCCGTCCATCAGCCAGACCGGGTTGCGCTTCAGGAAACCCTTCACGTCCTGGCGGGTGATGTAGGGCAGTTCCTTGCCGAAGCGGCGCTCATAGAGCGAAAGCAGGCTGTGGCGATGACTTTGCTCTTCCGCCGCCATCTCCTCGAAGACCTCGGCGGAATGCGGGTAGATCGGCCGAAGGCGATTGGCGAGGGAAAGGTAAATCCGGGAATCCTCTTCCTCGTTGGCGATCGCGAGCGCGAGGATCTCGGCCTCGTCCAGATCGTCGATGCGTTTCATGATCACCTCTTAGATTAGAATTATTCTAATCTAAGAGGTGCGCGCCGGGTTGGGAAGGCCCTAAACGAAAACGGCTCGCCGCAAGGCGAGCCGTTTTTGGTAGGGGTGGACGCAGCCGGAATCAGGCCCAGTCGCCGCCATCATCAATGGGGTCGTCGTCCTGGCCGGGTTCATAGGGCTCGTCGTAGCTGGCCTGATCGTAGCTTGCCTGGTCGGAAGCACCCTGATCATAGGCTGCCTGCTGGTTGTCGGCGGTGCCGGCATCCTTTTCAGCCGTATCGGTCGGTTTGCTGGCGTCGGCTGCCTTGCTGGCATCCGCCGTTTCCGCGGCTTTTGCCTCGCCGCCCTTGCCGCCGCCAAAGGCGTTGGTCAGGACATTGCCAAGCATCATGCCGCCAGCGACGCCCGCTGCCGTGGTCAGCGCTGAGGCCATGAAGCCACCGCCACGTCCGGGTGCCTGGGCCTGCTGGTTCGCCCAGGGGCCGGCCTGCTGCTGGCCTTGCGGGCCGCCGAAAGCCTGACCGGGGGCTGGCTGCTGCTGCGGCTGCTGACCGGTCCAGGCGGCCGATGGGGCTTGCCCTGCCGGGCGCGCCGGGAAGGCCGGCACGGAACCGCTGCGTGCCGGGGCGTCAGCTGGCCGAGATGCGCCGCCGAAGATGCCCGACAGGAAGCCGCCGGCCTGCGCCGGAGCCTCGCTCGGTCGGTTCTGCAGGTCACGAACCTGCGCCTGAAGTTCCTCGACCTGGGCCTGAAGGTTGGTCAGCGCCTGTTCCTGAACGTAGACGGCCTGCGCCATGGCATAGGGCGCATAGGGCTGCTCGCGCAGGCGCTCCGCGATGTAGCCTTCAGCCTCGGGGTCGCGGGGCTGGTTGGCCGCCTGTCTCAGGCGATCGAAAATCCCGGCGATCACGTCGCGTTCTTGCGGCGTCATCGTCATCTCCTCTCATTTGGGCGGCGCGGCTGCGCCGCCGCGTCAAGAGGTGGGGGCTGCCTGTGACGCTATCAAGGCAGTGCGTCGATCAGGCATTGCCGACATTGCTGTACTGGAAGCCACGGCGGCGCATGTCGTCCGAGCGGTAGATATTGCGCAGATCGACAACGACGGGCTCGCGCAGGGCGGCCTTGACCGCGGCGAGATCGAGCGCGCGAAAAGCGTCCCATTCCGTCACGATCACCAGCGCATCTGCGCCCCTGATGCAGGAATAGGCGTCGCTCGCATAGGAGATCCCGGGCAGCAGGGGCTTGGCGGCATCCATGCTCTCGGGATCATAGGCAACGATCTCGGCCCCGGCATCCTGAAGCGCGGTGATGATCGCGATCGAGGGCGCTTCGCGCATGTCGTCGGTGTTCGGCTTGAAGGCGAGGCCAAGGATGGCGATCCGCTTGCCGCGCACCGAACCACCGCAGGCGGCGAGCACCTTGCGGGCCATGGCTCGCTTGCGCTGGTCATTGACGGCAACGACGGTCTCGACGATCCGCAGCGGAGCAGCGAGGTCCTGCGCCGTCTTCATCAAGGCCAGCGTATCTTTCGGAAAGCAGGAGCCGCCATAGCCGGGACCTGCATGCAGGAACTTCGCGCCGATGCGATTGTCGAGGCCGATGCCGCGCGCGACCTCCTGGACATTCGCGCCGACGGCCTCGCAGAGATCGGCCATTTCATTGATGAAGGTGATCTTGGTCGCGAGATAGGCGTTGGCGGCGTATTTGATCAGCTCGGAGGTTCGGCGTGAGGTGAAGAGAAGGGGCGCGGCATTGAGATAGAGCGGCCGGTAGATGTCCTCCATCACGGCGCGCCCGCGTGCATCGTCGGTGCCGATCACGATCCGGTCCGGACGCTTGAAGTCGCTGATCGCGGCGCCCTCGCGCAGGAATTCCGGGTTCGAGACCACAGCGAAATCGGCCTCCGGCCGGCTCTCCCGCATGATCCGCTCCACCTCGTCGCCGGTGCCGACCGGAACGGTCGACTTGGTGACGACGACGGTGAAGCCTTCAAGCTCGGCCACGACGTCGCGAGCGGCCTGATAGACATAGGAGAGGTCGGCATGGCCGTCGCCACGCCTGGCCGGGGTACCGACTGCGATGAAGACCGCGTCGGCGCCGCGGACGGCACCGGCCAGCTCGGTGGTGAAGGAGAGGCGGCCTTCGCGCACATTCTTGGCGACGAGATCGTCCAGGCCGGGCTCGAAGATCGGGATCTCGCCGCGGTTGAGCGCCTCGATCTTGCGAGCGTCGGTGTCGACGCAGGTCACGACATGGCCGAAATCAGCGAAGCAGGCACCCGAGACCAGGCCAACATAGCCCGAACCGATCATCGTCACGCGCATGAGGTATCGTCCTCTCTCGCGGGCCGGAGCGGGATTGATCCGGGCCTCTCGTATGCGGCAGCTGGAGCACGGCTCCCCGCCCTAGCACCGCCTATATCAATTTGTGGCGCTGGGAAATGAAGAGGCGCGCAACCCCGAACCCTATGGGTTGGTGATGCGCGCCAATCTCTGGGCGATGACGGAGGGTGGCGATCAGCCTTCGAACGGCTCGGCCGGCTCGACACCTTCGGAGACGAACTCGTCGAAATTCTCGCCGGGCTCCGGCTTCAGCAGCGGGGTGCGGTTCAGGACCACGACGGTGGTGCCGGTCGGCACGCGGCTGTGCAGGTCGATGATGTCCTGGTTGAACATGCGGATGCAGCCGCTCGAAACCGCCTTGCCGATGGTCCAGGGCTCGGAGGTGCCGTGGATGCGGTAGAGCGTGTCGCGGTCACCCTGATAGAGATAGAGCGCGCGCGCGCCGAGCGGGTTCTCGAGGCCCGCGTCCATGCCGCCGGCCCAGGGGCGGTTCTTGGCAGGATCACGCGCGATCATCGCAGGGGTCGGGGTCCAGCGCGGCCAGGCTGCCTTGCGGGCAACAGTTGCGCGACCGCGCCAGGACATGCCCTGCTTGCCGACGCCGATGCCGTAGCGGATGGCACGGCCGTTCTCGCGGACCAGATAGAGATAGCGCTTGTTGGTGTCGACGACGATCGTGCCGGGCCGCTCGCTGGTCGGATAGGCGACTTCCTGCCTCAGAAAGCGCGGGTCGACTTCGGCAATGTCGGTTTCAGGCAGAGGGAACTTCTCGTCGGGCATCTCGCCATACATGGCGAGTGCAGCCGCGCTCGGTCCGGCAGGTCTTGCGGCCTCGAGGGCTTGCTGGCGCGCGCCGACACAGGCTGCCAGCGATAGCGGCAACAGCAGCACCATCATGCACTTGAAGAGGCGATGGCGGAGTGCGCCGGCGATCGAGTCGAAGGACATCAGTTTGGCTCGCGTATTCTTGGTCTTGCGGGACTAGCAACGGACGAGCGATCGCGCAGTTCCACGGAGTTCCACGTCTTCGCCCAATGGGGTTCAAGGCGGATGGCGTGGCCGTGGGGTGAACACAGTGCGGCAAAATTGTGTCTTCAGCTGGCTGTGCTGAATCCGCAACAGCTCGAAAACACCGGGAAATCGGCCGTGTTATCGGGCGATCAGGCGGATGCTTGGCAAAAAGAGCGCCGAATCGCGCAAACCCCTGGAAACTGTGGACATCGCTGGCGGCTTGCTGTGTCCGCCCTGCAATGCGGGTGCAACCTAGCTTGGCGTCGACGCGGGCGCGACCAGGCCGAGCCTTTCGCGCTGCGACCAGCGCCACAGCATCAGCACTGCCACCACGGCAAGGCCGGTCGCCAGTCCGATCCAGATTCCGCTGCCGGCAAGCGGTGTCCAGAAGCCGAGAGCCGCCGAAAGCGGCAGCCCGATGCCCCAGTAGCCGAGGCCGGCCAGGATCATCGGCACACGCGTATCGCGCAGGCCCCTGAGGATGCAGGAACCGACCACCTGCGCCCCGTCGGCAATCTGGAAGATCGCTGCGAACAGGAGGAAGCGCATCGCGAGTTCGGCAACGGCCTGCGAACCCGGTTTGCTTGCGTCGAGAAAGGGCGCGACCAGCAGGTGCGGCGCCAGCAGCATCACGAGTGCGGTCAGCGCCATGAAGGAGATCGCGAGCACGATCGCGGTGGTGCCGGCACGCGTGATGCCGTCGCGATCGCCGGCGCCATAAGCGCGACCGACACGCACGGTGCCGGCCTGGCCGATGCCCATCGGCACCATGAAGGTCAGGGATGCGATCTGAATGGCGATCGCATGCGCGGCCAGCGAGGTCGAGCCGATCAATCCCATCAGGAAGGCGGCGCCGTTGAAGATCACGACCTCGAAGGCGAGCGTCAGGCCGATCGGGAAGCCGAGCCGCCAGAAGGCGCGATATCGCGGCCAGTCCGGCACCCAGAAGCGCCCGAAAAGATGGAACCGCCGGAAACGCCTGTCGACCGAAACGACAATGGCAAGTCCAAGGAACATCAGGGTCGAGGAGAGTGCGGTGGCGATCCCTGACCCCGGCAGACCGAGGGCCGGGAAGCCGAGCCGCCCGAACATCAGGCACCAGTTGGCAAAGACATTGAATGCGACGGCGAACAGGACGACCACGAAGGCCCAGAATGGCCGCTGCAAGGCCGCGACGAAGCCGCGCAGGACCAGATAAAAGAAGAACGGCAGCAGGCTCCATTGCAGGGTGTGGACATAGCTCGCGGCCGCTGCGGAAAGCGCAGGATCTTGCCCCATGGCGCGCAGGATCGCTTCGCCCTGCCACAGGAACAGCCACATCGGTCCGACCAGTGTCGCCGCCACCCAGAGACCCTGGCGCACGGTGCGGCGCACGTCGCGCACTGCATGGCGGTTGCGCCCGAGCTCGATCGAGATCATCGGCGCGACCGCTGCCATGACGCCGATGCCAAAAATCAGGACTGCCGTGTAGAGATTGGCGCCGAGCGCTCCGGCCGCGAGCGAGTCGGGGCCGAGATGCCCCATCATCACCACATCGGTTGCCGTCATCGCCGTCTGCGCCACATTGGTCAGCACCATGGGCCAGCTCAGGGCGAGCATGGCCCTGACTTCAGTGAGCCAGGGATGAGCGCGCGCAGTGGGGAGGGCGAGATCGGTCATGGGCCGTCGCTTCTAGCGCCCATTTTCTGTGCAGGACAGGGTCAGGCACGCTGGGCCTGCCCGCGCTCGGCGCGTGAGCGTGTGGGAGCGGCCCGCTGCGCGTTTTCGCGATCCGGCCCCTGCGCAAACGTCGCTACCGGCATTCGGCCATGGCGGCCATCATCACCGACAAGAAGAAGACAGAGGAACCGTTAGGGATGTCAGATTTGAGAAACGCAGCCATGGCTGGCGACATCGTCGGCCTGGACGCTGTTGCGCTGTCGCACGCGATCCACGCGCGCAAGTTGTCCTGCGTCGAGGTGATGGGCGCCTATCTCGATCAGATCGAGCGGCATAACCCGACGGTCAACGCCCTGGTGGCCCTGCGCGACCGCTCCGATCTGCTGGGGGAAGCCGAGGGGCTGGATGGCGAACTGGCAGCAGGCCGGTCGCGCGGCTGGATGCACGGCTTTCCCCAAGCCATCAAGGACCTTGCCGCGGCCAAGGGGTTCGCGACGACGCAAGGCTCGCCGCTCTTCAAGGACGAGATTGCGCAAAGCGACGCCATTTTCGTCGAGCGCATGAAGGCTGTCGGCGCCATCATCATCGGCAAGAGCAATACGCCGGAATTCGGCCTGGGCTCTCAGACCTTCAATCCGGTCTTCGGGGCAACGCGCAACGCCTATGACCAGTCGAAGACGTCGGGGGGCTCGAGCGGTGGCGCTGCCGTTGCGCTGGCGATGCGCATGCTGCCGGTGGCCGACGGCAGCGATCATGCCGGCTCGCTGCGCAATCCGGCTGCCTTCAACAATGTGCTCGGCATGCGGCCGGGCTATGGCCGCGTGCCCTCGAGTGGCGACGAGGTCTTCATTCCGCAGATGGGCGTGGCCGGCCCGATGGCGCGCACGACCCGCGATCTTGCCGCGTTGCTCGCCGTGCAGTCGGGCTACGATCCGCGCGTTCCGCTCTCCATCCGCGAGGAGCCGGCCGCCTTCCTGGGCAATCTCAATCGCGACATCGCCGGGCTCCGCATCGGCTGGCTCGGCGATCTCGGCGGGCATCTGCCGATGGAGGATGGGGTCCTGGCGCTTTGCCGCGAGGCTTTGAAGGCCTTCGAGGACATGGGGGCGCGGGTCGAGGAGGCGAGCCTCGGTTTCGACCCCGAAGCCGTCTGGCAGGCCTGGACCAGACTCCGGGCCTGGCAGGTCGGTGCGAGCCTCGCCCCCATCCACACCGACCCGGCGCGACGCGACTTTCTCAAGCCCGAAGCGCGCCACGAGGTCGAGCAGGGCCTCAAGCTCTCGGCCTTCGACGTGATGAAGGCCTCCAATCTGCGCTCGTCCTGGTATCAGCATGTGCGCGGCCTGTTCGGACGCTACGACCTGCTTGTCCTGCCCAGTGCCCAGGTCTTTCCCTTTGCCGTCGAAACGCATTGGCCGCGCGAGATCGCCGGCCGCGCGATGGACACCTATCACCGCTGGATGGAGGTGGTGATCCCGGTGACGATGTCGGGCTGTCCGGCGGTCAGTGTCCCGGTCGGCTTCAACGCTGCGGGCTTGCCCATGGGCATGCAACTCTGGGGCCCCAACCACGCGGAGCGTCTGCTGCTCGAGGCCGCGCAGGCCTATGAGGACGCGACCGGTTGGGTCGAGAAGCGCAAGCCGGCCTTGCTCACCGGCTGAGCGGCCGGCATCGTTCATGCTCTAAACTATGAGAGTCGATCACGTTTTCTGCGTTTGGACGAATTCGTCCAAGCGCAGCGTGATCTACGGCCTGTGGCCGGCCTTTTGGGAGAGTTGGCGAATGAGCTCGAACCTGCGGATCGACGGACCAAGACTGGTCTCGAGGCTCGAAGCCCTGTCGAAGATCGGCGCGACGCCGGAAGGCGGTTGCCGGCGGCTCGCGCTCTCCGACGAGGACAAGCAGGGGCGTGACTGGCTCGTCGGGCAGATGCAGGCGCTCGGGCTCGATGTGAAGATCGACGCGATCGGCAACGTCGTCGGCATCCTGAAGGGGCGGGAGGAGGGACCCGCCGTCATCCTGGGCTCCCATATCGACACGGTGGGCACCGGCGGGCGCTTCGATGGCGCGCTCGGCGTCATCGCCGGCCTCGAGGTGTTGGCGGCGCTGCGCGATGCAGGGCTGCAGCCGAAGCGCGACATGGCGGTGATCGCCTTCACCAATGAAGAGGGCGCCCGTTTCCATCCCGATATGCTCGGCTCCTATGTCTGGGCCGGCGGCATGAGCGTGGAAGCGGCCCATGCCGAGAAGGATGCTGAGGAGGCGGTGCTCGGCACCGAATTGAAGCGGATCGGTTATCACGGGCCGGAGCGGCCAGGTTTCCTCAAGGCGCATTCCTATCTCGAACTCCATATCGAGCAGGGGCCGGTGCTCGAAGGCGAGGGCGGCGGGCTCGGCGCTGTCACCGGCATCCAGGCTATTACCTGGCTTGAGCTGACGCTGAAGGGCCGCCCAAGCCATGCCGGTACGACGCCGATGGCCTATCGCAGGGATCCCGGGTTGGCGGCTGCGCGAATCAACCTCTTCGCCAACGAGCTGACAGGCAAGATTCCGGGCCAGCTTGCCAATTCCGGCGTCATCCGCGTCGAGCCCGGCAACGTCAATGTGGTGCCGGAAAGTGTGGTCATGTCGCTCGACCTGCGCAATCCCAAGGACGCGCTCCTGACTGAGGCGGAGGCCGCCGTCCGGACGTTTTGCAAGGAGCTCTCCGAGCGGGACGGCATCCAGATCAGCTTCCGCGATCTCGCCCGCTTTCCGGCGGTCGAATTCGCATCGGAGCTGATCTACGGCGTGGAGATGAGCGCAGCCGAACTCGGCCTGCCGATCCGCCGGATGATCTCGGGCGCGGGACACGACGCCCAGATGATGTCGCGCATCTGCCCGACGGCGATGATCTTCATCCCCTCGATCGGCGGTCTCTCGCATAACCCGGCGGAGTTCAGCACCGACGAGGACATGGTCGCCGGCGCCAATGTCTTGCTGAGTGCCGCCTGGCGCGCGGCGAATAACTGATCAAGCGCGGCGCGCCGCGAAAGACACCTGCTCCCAGCCCTGGTCCTTCCTCCCCACGAGAGATGCCGATGACCGCAATCGCTTCCCTGTCTGCTGTCGCGCTGAGCAAGCTCTACGCTGGGCGCAGCCTCTCGCCAGTCGAGGTCGCCAAGGACGCGCTCGACCGCATCGAGCGTTTCGAGCCCGATATCAACGCCTTCGTCGTGCGCGATGCCGAGGTCACGCTCGCCATGGCCGAGGCCTCGCAGGCACGCTGGCTCAAAGGCGCTCCGCTTGGTCCGCTCGACGGCGTGCCGGTGACGATCAAGGACAATATCGGCGTGAGGGGCTGGCCGATGCGCCGCGGCTCCGCGCTGGCCTCCGGCGCGCCCTGGCCGGAGGACGCTCCGGCGACGGCGCGGCTGCGTGAGGCGGGGACCGTCTTCCTCGGCAAGACGACGATGCCGGAATATGGCTGGAAAGGTGTCGGCGACTCGCCGTTCTCCGGCATCACCCGCAATCCCTGGGATATCCGGACCGGGCCGGGCGGCTCCTCCTCCGGCGCGGCCTCCTGCGCCGCGCTCAATCTCGGCTGCATCCATATCGGAACCGACGGTGCCGGATCGGTCCGAATCCCGGCGGCCTTCACCGGTGTCGTCGGCTTGAAGCCGACCTATGGCCGCGTGCCGGCCTATCCCATTTCGACCATGGGTTTCCTCGCCCATCTCGGTCCGCTGACCCGCACCGTCGCAGATACGGCGCTCGCCATGAATGCGATCGGTCAGCCTGATGGCCGGGACATGACCGCGATGATCGAGCCCCCGCCGGATTACGTCGCCGGCCTTGCCGGTGCCGTGAAGGGCCTGCGCATCGCCTGGTCGCCGCGCCTTGGCGGCAATCATCTTGTCGACCCCGAGATCGCAGCGCTCGCCGCGGCGGCCGCGCTTGCGTTCCGTGAGCTGGGTGCGAGCGTCGAGGAGGTCGATCCCGGTTTCGACGATCCGCTTGAGACCTTGATGACATTGTGGTCGGCGGGAGCCGCCCTGGCCCTGCGCGGAGCGGGGGCGGAGAAGCGAGCGCAGATGGACCCGGGGCTCGTGGCCGTGGCGGAGGCTGGCGAGCAGATTCCGGGCTCGGCCTATGTCGACGCCCTGCTCAATCAGCGCAACGCGCTTGCCCATCATATGGCGCAGTTCCACGAGCGCTTCGATCTGCTGCTGACGCCGACTTTGCCCCTGCCGGCCTTCGAGGTCGGACGCAATGCCCCCGGCCACGGCGGATATGGCGAGGACTGGACGCGCTGGACCCCCTTCACGTACCCCTTCAACATCACCCAGGCGCCCGCCATCTCCGTGCCCTGCGGCCTGACATCGGCCGGGTTGCCGGCTGGACTGCAGATCGTCGGGCCGTTCGGGAGGGATGCGCTGGTTCTGCGGGCCGCGGCTGCATTTGAAGCGTTGCACCCCTTCGCGCGGGTCGACGCGCCCATCAGAATAGCCTGAAGAGCGAAGCCGGGCTTGTCAGGGCCTGGGTTCGGTCAGCCCCAGCAGATTGGCTTGCGCCACCCGTTCCCGTGTTGCCGGACTGAGTTGGCGCAGGAAAGACTGCACGCTCTCGAATTTCATCCGCTCGCTCTCCAGCGAGCGATGGCTCGCGTCGGTTCCGATGATGAAGCGGCCGGGCATCGTCTCGATGAGCTCGAGCCATTCCGGCCAGACACTCCTGCCGTCCTGCAGGATCGTATAGTCGGGGGAGCGCGGGTGCCGCGGCCAGGTTCGCGCGCTCAGCTCGTAGGTGAGGTTTGGGTGCCGTTCGAGCATCCTGCGGGCAAGGAATAGCGGCGTATAGCCGCCATGGGCCCAGATCAGGTTAACATCGGGAAAGGCCTCGAGCAGCGCTGCCAGTTCTCGCATCCGTGTCGATTCGACATGGACCAGGACCGGCACGCGGTATTTGCGCGCCAGGGCCATGATCCCGCCCATCATCGGGCCTGTCGGATCGTAGTCCGACTCCGGAAACCCGGGCGACGGAAAATGCACTGCCGATATCTCGCCGATACCCTTGAACTGGCCGGTGGCCAGGAGACCGTCGAGCTCCTCGAGCAGCGCCAGGTCCTGATCCTCCCATGCCCTTCGATGAGCCCGGCGCTCCGGAGAAATCGAGGCAAAGCCAATGAACAGGTCGGGACGGCGCTTGACGGCATCGGCAATCGACCCGTTGTCGCCGTTGCGCCCCCAGACACGACGGCACGCTTCGCCCCGTAGTGCCGCATCAGTTCGATCTGCATGGCCTCGTCGTTGAGATGGACATGCGCATCGACGAACGGCACCGTTTCGAGACTTGGTGCGGTGCTTTCCGGAGCGGCCGAGTTCTTCACCCGCTTCAGAACACGGGGCTGATCCTGACCCGATACGCTGGCGCCGAACGATAGCGCCAATGCGCAGCCTAGAACCAATATCCCCACTGCCAAGCGCATGGACCTGCCCAAAAAACCCGCGTCAACGCCCGAATGCCTAGCAGAACTCTGCGGGGCGACAGAAGGGGGGCGCGTCTGGCGCGCGGCGCGTGACGAGGCCTGAGCGGGCGCTTCGTCTTCGCCGGTCAGCGAGGACCTTTCGCGTGCTGGGAAAACGCTGTGATTAGGCCAGTAGCGCGCCGATCAAATCGATTTAGCTGACGTTGCGCAATTTTCTGCGGATTTATGTTCGATTGGCGCGGGCCCATGGCGTTGGGGGCCAGCCGGTACCGTTTGGCACGGACTCTGCAAGCCTTCCAGCCGCGGATTTCGACCGGCGCGGCGTGTTGTCAGGGTGATCTTTCTCGCCCACACTCGCCTCAAGGTCGCCCGTCAGAGGTAGCCGTTTCAGGGGAGAGAGTCATGGATCGCAGGACATTCTTGAAATCTGCCACTGGTGCCGGCGCTCTGGCCGCCACCGGGGGGCTTTCCATTCCGGCCTTGTCGCAAGGAGCGGCGGCCAAGACCCTGCGCTTCGTGCCGCAGGCCAATCTCGCGAATTTCGACCCCATCTGGGGCACGCAATATGTCGTCCGCAATGCCGCTGCGCTGGTCTGGGATACGCTCTACGGCATCGACGACAAGTTCCAGCCCCAGCGCCAGATGGTCGAAAGCGAGGAGGTCTCCTCCGACGGTCTGACCTGGACCTTCAAGCTCCGCCCCGGCCTCAAGTTCCATGATGGCGAGCCGGTGCTTGCCAAGGACGTGGTGCAGAGCCTCGTGCGCTGGTCGGCGCGCGACCCGATGGGCCTGATGCTCCGCGCTATCCAGAACGAACTGGTTGCCGTCGACGACCGGAGCTGGAAATGGTCGCTGAAGCAGCCCTTCCCGAAGATGCTGCTGGCGCTGGCGAAGAACAACGCACCCTGCTCCTTCATCATGCCGGAGCGTATCGCCAAGACCGATCCGTTCCAGCAGATCACCGAATATGTCGGCTCCGGGCCGATGAAGTTCCTGCGCAATGAGTGGGTGCCGGGCGCCAAGGCGGTCTTCGAGAAATTCGCCGATTACGTGCCGCGCTCCGAGCAGGCGAACTGGCTCGCCGGCGGCAAGAAGATGCTGATCGATCGCATCGAGTGGGTGATCATGCCCGACCCGGCGACCGCTGCCGCTGCGCTGCAGAACGGCGAAATCGACTGGTGGGAGACGCCGCTCGCCGATCTCGTGCCGGTGCTCAAGGCCAACAAGAATATCAATGTCGATATCGGCGACCCGCTCGGCAATATCGGCGCCTTCCGCATGAACCACCTGCACCCGCCCTTCAACAATCTGAAGGTGCGCCAGGCGGTGCTGACTGCGATGAACCAGGAAGACTACATGCGTGCGCTTGTCGGCGAGGACGACAAGCTCTGGAAGCCGCTTCCCGGGTTCTTCACGCCGGGCACCCCGCTCTATACCGAGCAGGGCGGCGACATGCTCAAGATGCGCAATATTGAGGCTGCCAAGAAGCTGCTGGCCGAGTCCGGCTACAAGGGCGAGCCGGTGGTCTGCGTAGTGGCGCAGGACATGTCCGCCACCAAGGCGATGGGCGACGTCACGGCCGATCTGCTCAAGCGCATCGGCATGAATGTCGACTTCGTCGCCACCGACTGGGGCACGGTCGGTTCCCGGCGCGCCCAGAAGACCGGGCCGGGCCAGGGCGGGTGGAGCATGTTCCACACCTGGCATGCCGGCGCCGACTGCATCAATCCGGCCTCGTATACGGCGATCCGCGCGAATGCCGACAAGGCCTGGTTCGGCTGGCCGGACGTGCCTGCCGTCGAGACCGAGGTGACGAACTGGTTCAACGCCAAGGATCTAGCCGAGGAGAAGGCGGCCATGGGCCGGCTCAACCAGGCGGCTGTCCAGAATGTCGTCTACGCGCCGACCGGCTTCTATCTCGGCTACCAAGCCTGGCGGAAGAACGTCTCGGGCGTCGTCAGCGGGCCGTTGCCGTTCTTCTGGGGCGTCTCCAAGGCCTGATTTGCAACGATAGGGATACAGCGCCGCGATGTTGGCTTTCATCGTCAGACGCATCATCACGACCATCCCGGTGATGGCTTTCGTGGCGCTGTTCGTCTTTTCGCTCCTCTACATAGCGCCGGGAGACCCGGCGGCGGTCATCGCGGGTGACCAAGCGACGCCCGCGGATGTCGAGAAGATCAGGCTGAGCCTCGGGCTCGACCGTCCCTATCTGATACGGTTCGGCGAGTGGCTGTTCAGGGTGCTGCAGGGGGATCTCGGTACGTCGATCTTCACCTCGCTGCCGGTGACGCAGCTCATCTCCCAGCGCATCGAGCCGACTGTCTCGCTGATGGTGCTGACGCTGATCTTTGCGGTCGTCATTGCGGTGCCGATGGGGGTGATCGCGGCCTGGAAGGCAGGCACCTGGGTCGACAAATCAGCGATGGCCTTTGCCGTTCTCGGCTTTTCCATCCCGGTCTTCGTCGTCGGCTATCTCCTGGCCTATGTCTTTGCGCTGAAACTCGACTGGCTCCCGGTGCAGGGCTACACGCCGCTCTCGGAAGGGCTGTGGCCCTGGTTCCGGAACCTCATCCTGCCCTCCGTTACGCTCGGCCTCGTCTATATCGCGCTGATCGCCCGCATCACCCGCGCGACAATGCTCGAGGTGCTGCAGCAGGACTACATCCGCACGGCGCGTTCCAAGGGGCTCGGCCAGCGCAGCGTCCTGTTCCTGCATGCGCTGAAGAATGCCGCGATCCCGATCGTGACGATCATCGGCATCGGCATCGCTCTGCTGATCGGCGGTGCCGTGGTGACCGAGAGCGTCTTTGCCATTCCCGGACTGGGCCGGCTGACGGTCGATGCCATCCTGCGGCGCGACTATCCCGTGATCCAGGGCGTCGTCTTGATGTTCAGCTTCGTCTACGTGCTGGTGAACCTCATCATCGATCTGGTCTACACGCTTCTCGATCCGAGGATACGCTATTGACGACGCGCTCCGAGAGCCCTGCCGCGGTCGCGGCTCCCGCTCTGGCCGGGATCGCGCCAGAAAGATCAGCCCTGAGAAACCTGCTGCGCTTCATGCGGCGGCATCCCTCGGTCGCGATCGGCGGCGGCCTGCTGCTGCTCATGATCCTCATCGGCATCCTTGCGCCGCTGCTCTGGACCGTTGATCCGACCGCGATCGCGCCGGCGAGGCGTACCAGGATGCCCTCGGAGCAGTACTGGTTCGGCACCGACATGCTCGGGCGCGACATCTATTCCCGCGTCATCTACGGCGCGCGGGTTTCGCTGATCGTCGGCTTCACCGTCGCCATCCTGTCGTCCCTGGTCGGGTTGGCGATCGGCCTCTTCGCAGGCTTTGTGCGCCGGGCTGACGGCATTGTCATGCGTGGCATAGACGGCATGATGTCGATCCCGCCGATCCTGCTGGCGATCGCGCTGATGGCTCTGACGCGCGGCTCGGTTCAGAACGTCATCATCGCCATCACCATCGCCGAAATCCCGCGCGTCGCCCGCCTGGTGCGCGGCGTGGTCCTCAGCCTGCGCGAGCAGCCCTATGTCGAGGCGGCCGTGGCCGCCGGCGCACGCGCGCCGCGCATCATCATGCGCCACATCCTGCCGAACACCATCGCGCCGATGACCGTGCAAGCGACCTATATCTGCGCCAGTGCGATGATCGTCGAGGCGATCCTCTCCTTCATCGGAGCCGGCATTCCGCCGGCAACGCCGTCCTGGGGCAATATCATGGCCGAGGGCAGGGCGCTCTGGCAGGTCCGGCCGCATATCGTGCTGTTCCCGGCTGTCTTCCTGTCGATCACGGTGCTTGCCGTGAACCTGCTCGGTGACGGCCTGCGCGACTCGCTCGATCCCCGCCTGGCGAAGAGCCTCTGAGGGGAACCGCATCCACTATGCCGGCTGGCTCTGCCGCAGCGTCCGCAGGCCTCGCACCCCGAATTCCGGGTGCGGTCTGCGGAAATCCGATGGCGACCATGCGGCCTGACCGGCTTTCGCCTGCCCTGCATGATCGCGATGCTGGCGGGTGTGCTGAGGAGGAAACAAGGTGAGTCGAATTCTGACGGTGGCCGCAGCCCAGCTCGGCCCCATCCATCGGGATGAAAGCCGCGCTTCGGCCGTCGCCCGCATGATCGCCTTGATGCGCCAGGCCAAGGGGCATGGTTGCGATCTCGTCGTCTATCCCGAAGCTGCCCTGACAGCCTTCTTTCCGCATTGGTGGATGGATGACGAGGACGAGATCGATTCCTATTTCGAGAGTGCCATGCCCTCGAACGAGACGGCGCCGCTCTTCGAGGAGGCAGCCCGTCTCGGTATCGGTTTCCATCTCGGCTATCCCGAGCTCGCCTTCGAGGACGGACGCAAGCGGCGCTTCAACACCGCGGTCCTGGTCGACAAGAGCGGCTCTGTCGTCGGCAAATATCGCAAGATCCATCTGCCCGGACATCCCGAGCACCGGCCGGGTGCTCCCTTCCAGAATCTCGAGAAGCGCTATTTCGAGACCGGCAATCTCGGCTGGCCTGTCTGGCGGACCATGGACGCCAATATCGGCATGATGATCTGCAACGACCGGCGCTGGCCCGAGAGCTATCGCAGCATGGGGCTGCAGGATGTCGAATTGATCGTGCTCGGCTACAACACGCCCAAGCATAACCCCCCGGCGCCAGACCACGACCGCCTCGGCAATTTCCACAATCAGCTCGTCATGCAGGCCGGCGCCTACCAGAACGCCACCTGGGTCGTTGGCGTCGCCAAGGCGGGGCTCGAGGCCGGCGTCGACCAGATCGGCGGATCCTGCATCATTGCGCCGACCGGCGAGGTCGTGGCCCAGGCCGTCACCGAGGGTGACGAACTCGTCGTCGCCCGTTGCGACCTCGATCTCGGCAAGAGCTACAAGGCATCCACATTCAATTTCGCCCGCCACCGCGAGCCGGAGCAATACCGGATGATCGTGGAGCGCAAGGGCGCTATCTCACCGCTCTGAGTTTGCCGTCAAAGGACCAGCCATGAACCATGATCTCATCCTGAAAGGCGGGCGGGTCATCGATCCCTCGCAGAAGCATGACGGCATTCTTGATGTCGCCTTCACCAACGGCAAGGTCTCGGGCTTCGGCAAGGACCTGAAAGGCGGCGCCGATACTGAAGTTCGCGATGTCTCCGGCTATATCGTTTCGCCCGGCCTGATCGACCTCCACACCCATGTCTATTGGGGCGGCACCTCGCTCGGCATCGATGCCGACGAATTCTGCCGCATGTCCGGCGTCACCACTTCGGTCGACACCGGTAGCGCCGGACCGGGCAACTGGGCCGGTTTCCGCAAGCATGTGATCGAGCAGAGCCAGGCCCGCATCCTGGCCTATCTTCACGTCTCGCATGCCGGCATCTACGGCTTCGATCATCGCGTCATGGTCGGCGAGAGCGGCGACCTGCGCATGATGAACCCGATCGATTGCGTCGAAGTCGCCGACGCCAATCGCGACTATATCGTCGGCATCAAGGTTCGCGTCGGCCTGCATGCCTCAGGCACGTCCGGGACCGTGCCCCTGAATATCGCGCTGCAGGTCGCCAACGAGGTCGGCATGCCGCTGATGTGCCATATCGACCATCCGCCGCCATCCTACGAGGAAGTCATCGGCATGCTGCGGCCGGGCGACGTACTGACCCACGCCTTCCGGCCCTTCCCGAATGCGCCCGCGACGGCGCAGGGCACGGTGAAGCCTGAGGTGCTCGCTGCCCGCAAGCGTGGTGTCATCTTCGATATCGGCCATGGCAAGGGCTCGTTCTCGTTCAAGACGACGCGCGCCATGCTTGCCAATGGTTTCGAGCCGGATGTGATCTCGTCGGACGTTCACAAGCTCTGCATCGACGGCCCGGCCTATGACCAGGTCACCACCATGTCGAAGTTCCTCTGCATGGGCATGAGCCTGAACAACGTCATCGCCGCCTCGACCGTGAATGCCGCCATGGCGCTGAAGCGTCCCGAATACGGCTCGCTCAAGGTCGGTTCGCTGGGCGACGCCACCATCCTCACCGTCAAGGAAGGCAAGTTCGACTATGTCGACGTTGTCGGAGAGCACCTGATCGGCGACAAGAAGTTCGTCTCCGAGGGGGTGGTGCTGAAGGGCAAGTGGTGGCACCCGAAGCGCTCGAACAAATTCAAGAAGGTGGCGGCCTAGATCAGGTCGTGCTGCCGACAAGCCCGGGCTTGACCCGGACATCTCACGTCGAAGTCTCACGGGCGCGCGTTGTGTGCGGCCCGCGGAACCCCGCGCCACAATAACGATAGAGGAAACACCATGTCTGCCGAAGCCAGGCTAAAGGAACTCGGGCTGACACTGCCCAACGTTGCGACACCGGTCGCCAACTATGTCCGCTTCAAGCGGGCTGGCGATATCGTCTATCTCTCGGGCCAGGGGCCGCGTCGCGCCGACGGCAGCTATCCGACCGGCAAGGTCGGTGCCAATGTTACGGTCGAAGAGGCTTATGAGCACGCCAAGCAGACAGGGCTTGGCCTGCTTGCCGCCATGCAGGAAGCGGCCGGCTCGCTCGACAAGGTAGAGGTCATCAAGCTGCTCGGCATGGTCAACGCGGTGCCGGATTTCGCGGAACAGCCCAAGGTGATCAACGGCTGCTCGGACCTGTTCGTCGCCGTTCTCGGCGAGAACGGCCGTCACGCCCGCTCGGCCGTGGGCATGGGCTCGCTGCCCAACAACATGACCGTCGAGATCGAAGTCATCATCCGGGTGCTGCCATGACTGCGCTTGCCGAGGAAATCGCCCGCGTCTACGGCACGCCGGCCGTCGTCATCGATCTCGACAAGGTCGAGGCCAATATCGCGCGCCTCCAGGCCGCCTGCGATGCCGCCGGCGTCGCCAACCGCCCGCATATCAAGACGCATAAATCGCCCGAGCTCGCGCGCCTGCAGCGCGAGGCTGGCGCCCGCGGCATCACCTGCCAGAAGCTTGGCGAGGCCGAGGTCATGGCCGATGGCGGGCTCGACGACATCATGATCAGCTACAATATCCTGGGCGAGGAGAAGCTTGGGCGCCTCGGCGCGCTGCAGCGCCGCGTGCGGATGATCGTTGCAGCCGACAATCCAGTCACCATCGCCGGCCTGCCGACGGCCGCCGAGATCGCCGGGCGCGACCTCGAAGTCGTGGTGGAATGCGACACCGGTCGCCAGCGCGCCGGAGTCGAGACGCCGGGTGAGGCGGTCGAGCTTGCGAAGCTGATCGCCGGTTCCAAGGGCCTGCGCTTTGCGGGCTTCCTGATGTATCCGCCGGAGGATGGCTGGGACCGGACGCAGCTCTTCCTCGACACGGCCAATGCGGGCCTGCGCGATGCGGGGCTCGAGGCCGGCATCGTCTCGACCGGTGGCTCGCCCAATATTCCGAATATCGGCAAGCTCAAGGGCGCGACCGAGCACCGCGCCGGTACCTCGATCTTCAACGACCGCATGCAGGTTGCGGCGGGCGTCGCCAGTCTCGAGGACTGCGCGCTCACGGTCTATGCGACGGTGGTGAGCCGTGCCGGCCCGGAGCGCGGCATCCTCGATTCAGGGTCGAAGACGCTGACGAGCGATACCGGCGGCCTGGAGGGCCACGGCTATATTCTGGAGTATCCGTCAGCCAAGATCGCCAAATTCGCCGAGGAGCATGGCTTCCTCGACCTTGCGGCCTCGAATGAGCGGCCGAAGGTCGGCGAGGTCGTCCGGATCGTGCCGAACCATGTCTGCGTCGTCGTCAACATGGTCGACAGGCTGATCACGGTGCGCGGCGACAAGCTGATCGGCGAACTGCCGGTCGCGGCGCGCGGCAGGCTGACCTGATACGCCTGGATCATCGGACCGGATCTCGTATCCGGTCCGATGATCTGATTGTCTGCGTCTCTATCGGCCCGAAAACCGCAATCCGCTTGTCGGGCCGATACTTGCGGCTCCCTCGCGGCGTCCGGCCGGGGGAGCGCGAACGACTTACGCCTCAGAATTTGTAGGTGACACCTGTCCCGATCAGCCATGGGTCGATCTTGACCTTGCCGCTGACCAGGCCGTTGTTCACCTTGACCTTCGGCTCGAGGAAGATCTTCTTCACGTCGAAGTTGATGCCCCAGTGGTCGTCGATCATGTAGTCGAAGCCGGCCTGCAGGGCGAGGCCGAAGCTATCCTTCAGATCGAAATCGGTGAAGCCGCCCTTGGCCTTCTCGTTGAAGAAGACCGTGTAATTCACGCCGGCGCCGACATAGGGCTTGATGCGCCCGAGATCGGTGAAGTGATATTGCAGCATCAGCGTCGGCGGCAGCAGCCAGGCAGAGCCGATCCGCGCTCCGGCGAGAGCGCCAGCGCCTTTGACGCGATGCGGGGTGACGCCAAGGATCAGCTCGGCGGCGATATTCTTCGTGAAGAAATAGCTGATGTCGAGTTCGGGCACGACCGAGGTCGAGATGCTGACATCGGCGCCGGGCACGGTGACGCCGCCGATCCGGAGCGAAGCATCTTCCTGCGGCACCACGACGAGTGCGCGCCCGCGAATCATCCAAGGGCTCCACTGCGCCAGAATCGGCGCGACCGGCTGTACCTTGTAGGAGGGCAGGTCGGCTGCCTCAGCGCTTGTCAGCGCGGTACCTGCGAGCAGGACGGCGCTCAGAACGGTCGGGAGAAGGCGTGTCGTCATGATGGTCCCCAGCTGCTGCCGGTGGGCGACTCAATCCATCGCAACTTGCCCTGCCGGTGGGACCGTTCTTCGCCAGTGCTTGGGGAAAGTGATTGATCTGCGTCAAGACGGCGACAGGACTGCCGACGATCACGGCGCCCTGTTGCAGCATTGACTCAGAGATTGTGCTTGGCGCCCATCCGAAGGCGGGGCCAGGCGCGATGCCACGCCCCGGACGGCCGCAGGGCTCAGCTCTCGGGGTGCCTCGCATTCCAGGCCGCAGCATACTCGCTGCACAGTCGATCGAGCTCGGTGCGGTCCGTGATCCCCGCCGGTCGGGCACGAGAAGGCGAGGCGGCCTGGTAGGGCACGGAGCGCTGGTGCGCGATGCGCCAGAGCCGCCGCAATTCGGCCAGTGGGTCTGCGTGATCGTCGACGCGGATGTCGAAGCTCGGAAAGGCATCGGTCGACCAGATCCGGATCGCACAGGACTGGCGCCCCCGCTTGTCGCCGCCAGCCCGCTCTCCGGCCTCAAGCGCAACCAGCAAGCGCTCGTCGAAATCAAGCGCCGAGGCCGCGATATAGGCCTTCAGTGTTTCCTCGATCACCTGCGGTCCGGCGAGCATGTTACCGGCGACCGAGACCTGCGGGCCTTCGACCGAGCCGCACCAGTCGACGCAGGCCGAACCGGTATGAGCGGCGATCTTGCCGTCCCGGTCGATGACATGCAGCTGGCGATGATTGCGCCCCTCATCGGCCGCGGTGAGGTTGGCGACGATCTCGGCGGCCGGGCGGCCTTCGAGCAGAAGCCGCAGGCCATCGATGCCATAGAGCGGGTTGAGGAAGGCTTGTGTGGCAAGCGCCCCCGTGCGCGCCGCGCCCTGCGGCACGCGCGAGCCGACGGCGAAGGCGCAGGTGGAAACCGCGACGCCATAGGCGCCTGTCGCCGCATCGCGGGCGACGATAGACCAGGTCATGGAGCAATCCCTCTCAGCGGCCGGCGGCGTAGGCCTGCATCAGACGTGGCGTCGCTGCGGCACGCAAGAGGCCATTGCTGCTCTTCTCCGCGGCGGTCAGGCGCCCGACGGTCCAGGCCGGGGCCTTCTCGATATCATGGCCGCGCTGGACGAGATCGGCGATCGCCGCGGCACCGATGCTCTCCTCGACCGTGAGATGCCCCGGTCGGGCTTCGCGCGGATAGAAGGTCGAGGGGAAGTGCTGCGTGTGGAACAGCGGCAGGTCGATCGCCTCCTGCAGGTTGAGACCGTGGTGCACCCGGCGCAGGAACATGCCGAGCTGCCATTGCTCCTGCTGGTCGCCGCCCGGCGTGCCGAAAGCCAGGCGCGGTTCGCCATTCTCGAAGGCCAGTGTCGGCGTCAGCGTGGTGCGCGGGCGCTTCAGCGGCGCGAGCGAGGCCGGCAGGCCCTCTTCCAGCCAGAATGCCTGCGCGCGCGAGTTCAGGGGGAAGCCAAGCTCGGGGATGACGGGAGAGGATTGCAGCCAGCCGCCAGACGGCGTGGCGGCGATCATGTTGCCCCATTTGTCGATCACGTCGATATGAACGGTATCGCCGCGCTTCGACGATGCAACCATCGAGGCGAGCGTCGGTTCGCCGACGGTTGCGCCGCCGGCGCCGCTCTGCCCGGCGATGCGGATATTCGCCAGCATCTTGCCGACCTGCTCCTCGAAGCCGGGGATCATGCCGGGGCGCAGCTCATGCGAGGCCTTGTCGGTGATGAGATTGCGTCGGCCGCGGGCGTAATCCTCCGAGAGCAACGTGGCCATCGGCACCTTCACGAAATCCGGATCGCCGTAATAGGCTTCGCGGTCGGCGAAGGCGAGCTTCATCGCCTCGGTGACGTGATGGATGAATTCCGGGCTGGCCGGTCCCATCGCAGCGATATCGATGCCTTCCAGGATCTTCAGCGTCTGCAGGAAGACCGGGCCCTGGCCCCAGGGTCCGATCTTGAAGACCTCCCAGCCGTGATAGTTGACGCTCGCGGGCGTCTCGTAGGTGGGCTTCCAGCGCGCCATGTCATCGGCCGTGAGCAGGCCCTTGTGGCGCCGGCCGGAGGAATCGATCGCCTCGGTCGTACGGCAGAATCTGTCCATCGCCTCCGCGACGAAGCCCTTGTACCAGGTGTCGTATGCGGTCTCGAGCTGCTTCTCGCGCGAGCCGCCGGCGGCTTCCGCCTCCGCGAGAATGCGCTTGTAGGTTTCCGCCGCAGCCTTGTTGCGGAAGAGTTCCTTGCCCTTCGGGACGTTGCCGCCCGGCAGATAGACGGCTCCCGAGGTCGGCCACTCCTCGGTGAAGAGATCGGTCAGGGTCCCGATTGTGTCGGAAACACGCGGCAGCATCGGATGACCGTTCTCGAAATAGCCGATCGCCGGCTCGAGCACTTCACGCAGCGACAGGCGACCATGGTCGCGCAGCAGCGTCATCCAGCCACCGAAGGCGCCCGGCACGACCGTCGAGAGCAGTCCCGAGCCGGGGATCAGGTCGAGGCCGAGCTCCTTGAAGGCTTCGATCGTCGCTGCCTGCGGCGCCGGACCCTGGGCGCAAATGACCTCGACCTTCTTCGTCTTGGCCGAATAGAACACGGCCGGCATGTCGCCGGCTGGGCCGACCAGATGCGGCTCGACGACCTGGAGCACGAAGGCTGCGGCGGCACAGGCATCGAAGGCGTTGCCGCCCTTTTCCAGCATGGCCATGCCGGAGGCCGTCGCGAGCCAATGCGTCGAGGTGACGACACCAAAGGTGCCGAGGATTTCGGGGCGGGTCGTGAACATGATGCTATCCCTAGGCTTGCTTAGTGTTCTTTGGGGTCGAGCGCGTCCCGCAGGCCATCGCCGAGCAGGTTGAAGCCGAGAACGGCGAAGAAGATGGTGATCCCGGGCGCGACCGACATCCACGGCGCCTGCTCCATGAAATTCTTGGCGACGTTGAGCATCTGACCCCAGGACGGAGCGGGAGGTTGCTGGCCGAGGCCGAGGAAGGAGAGGGCCGCTTCCAGGATGATCGCCTGCGCCATGAACAGGGTGGATTGCACCACGATCGGCGAAAGCGTGTTCGGCAGGACGTGAAGGAACAGGATCCGCATGTCGCGGGCACCGATCGCGCGCGTTCCCTCGATGAAATCCTCGGCCTTGATGCTGAGCACTTGGCCTCGGACCAGCCGGATGAAGATCGGAACGGCCGAGAGGCCGATCGCGATCATGGCGTTGGTCAAGGAGGGGCCGAGGATGGCCGCAAACGCAATCGCGACGATGAGGAAGGGGCAGGCCAGCATCGCTTCGGTGACGCGCGAGATCGCGATGTCGATCCAGCCGCCATACCAGCCCGCCAGCAGTCCGAAGGGTACGCCGACCGCCAGCGCGATCGAGACCGAGAAGATGCCGGCCAGCAGTGAGGTTTGCGCTCCGTAGAACAGGCGGGAGAACTGGTCGCGCCCGAGTTCATCGGTGCCGAACCAATACAGTGCCGAAGGCGGCTTGCGAATGGCGAGGAAGTTCGACTTCAACGGGTCTGCTAGCGGCAACAGGGGCGCCAGGACGGCCATCAACACGAAGATCAGCACGAGCGCGCCGCCGATCTGGGCGGAGCGGTTGTGCAGCAGTTTCGTCCAGGCGCGCGGGCTTCGCGCCGGCAATGGTTCCAACGAGCTGGTCGGGGACGGGCGGTCCAATGCGATATTCGCCATCAGCCGTCCCTCAGGCGTGGGTTGACGAGGATGTAGAGCAGGTCGGCAAGCAGGTTCATCAGGATGAAGCCGATTGCAGTGCACAGGACGACGCCTTGCACCACGCCGTAATCGCGATTGAACACGGCGTCGATGATCAGCTTGCCGAAGCCGGGAATCGTGAAGACCTGTTCGGTCAGCACCGCTCCGGCCAGCAGCTCACCGAAGAGCAGCGTCGAGAGGGTGATGATCGGAATCAGGGCATTGCGCAGCGCATGGCGGTTGACGACCGTCTGCTCGTCGAGCCCCTTGGCGCGCGCGGTGCGGACATAGTCGGACTGCAGGACCTCCAGCATCGCCGCGCGCGTATGGCGCATCAGGAAGGCCGCAAGCCCGCCGCCGAGCACGAAGGCGGGCATGATCAGCCGCTCGATCGCTCCGATCGGATTGCTGAAGATCGGCTCATATCCCGATGCCGGCAACAGTTTGAGCTCCACTGAGACGAGCAGGATCAGCATGATGCCGAGCCAGAAATTCGGGATCGAGAGACCCGACAGCGCGAGCGCGCTGGCGGAATAGTCGAGGGCAGTCCCCTTGTTGCGGGCGGCAATGATGCCCGCCGGGACGCCGATCGCGACGGCGACGAGGATCGAGGCCGTGGCGAGCTGGATGGTGACAGGCAGCTTTTGCAGGATCAGCCCGAGCACCGGCTCACCGGTTCGCAGCGAGCGACCGAAATCGCCCTGCACGACCTGGCCGAGCCAGGCGAAGAACTGGACGACGATGGGATCGTCCATCCGGTAGATTTCGCGCAACCGGGCGATCACCTCCGGATCACGTTCCTCGCCGGCGATGACGAGGAACGGATCGCCGGGCAACGCTCGCTGCAGGGCGAAGACGAACAGCGACACCAGAAAGAGTGTCGGGATCGCGATCAGGACGCGGCGGCCGATCAGGGTCAGCATGGCCGCCCCCCAAGCCCGGCCGCCATTCCGGGCGACGCAAGGGGCGCCCGGAGCTGACGAGAGTGTTGGCTTCGAAGGAAGGCGGTCATCACTTCTTCTTCAACCCGGCGAGGCGGATCATGCCGTCGGGATTGATCACGAAGCCATCGATGTTGGAGCGCAGCGCAAAGAACACCGTCTGGTTGTAGAGATAGACGATCGGCAACTCGTCCTGCAGGATTGCCTGCGCTGCGTCGTAGAGCTTCTTGCGCTCAGCGACGTCATAGACGGTGCGCGCCTGGTCGAGCATCTTGTCGACCTCCGGATTGCTGTAGCGTCCGTCGTTCTGGTTGCCCTTCGACGTCACGAACTGGTGGATATTGCCATCCGGGTCGATGCGGCCGGACCAGCCGATGCGGCTCATCTGGAACTTGCCCTGCTGCTGGTCGCGCAGCTGGCTCGCGAATTCGCTCGAGCGGATCTGGATGTCGATGCCGGCTTCCTGAGCCATTGCCTGGATGACCTGGCCAAGCTGCGCGTCGACGGGATTGTTGGTGACGAAGAGCTCGGCCGAGACCTTTTCGGCACCGGCCGCCTTGAGCAGCGCCTTCGCCTTGGCGACGTCACGCGCCGGCACCGGGAAGTCGGCGCTGAGATAGGGGTTGCCGGGATTGAAGGGCTGGATCATCGGCTCGTACAGCCCTTCGAACACGACCTGGCTCAGGACCTTGCGGTCGATGGCGAGCGAAAGGGCCTGGCGGACGCGCTTGTCCTTGCCCATCGGCTGGCTCGCCGCCTCGCCATTGGACGTGTTGATGGTGATGCCCTGGTAGCCGAGATTCGATGTGCTCGCGATCTTGAGCGACTTGTCGCCCCGGGCTCCCGGTACGTCGGTCGGGGCAAGGCGCTCCAGCATGTCGAGCTCGCCAGCCCGCAGATTGGCGAGGCGGACCGTGGTGTCGGGGATCGAACGATAGAGCACCCGGTCGAACTGATAGTTCGCTGCCTCCCAATGCTCCTTGAACTTCTCCAGCACGATGCGGTCGTTCTGGACGCGCTCGACGAACTTGTAGGGGCCGGAGCAGATCGGCTTGGCGCCGACATCGCCGCTGAGGCTCTTGGGAGCCAGCATCATGCCGGCGCGGTCCGTCAATTGGGCAAGCAGCGTCGCGTCAGGACGCTTGAGCTTCAGCACGAGCGTGGTGGCATCGACGGCCTCGACACTGTCGACCGACGCAAGTTCCGATTTCCGCAGGGAATCCGGCAGCGTCCGCGCGCGTTCTAGATTGGCCTTGGCGGCTTCGGCATTGAAAGGCTCGCCGTCATGGAACTTCGCATCGCTGCGCAGCTTCATGGTCAGCGTCAGCCCGTCCGGGGAGAACGACCATTCGGTCGCCAAGCGCGGGACCAGCTTGAGGTCAGGCGTGATATCGAGCAACCGGTCGCACAACCCCATGAAGACGATGCGACCGACAAAGGTGCGCGCCTTGTGGGGATCGAGCACGTCGGGGTCTTCCTGCAGGCCGACACGCAGGGTGTTCGGCGCCTGCGCCACAGCTGGCAGGCTGGCGATCGTCAAGAAGGTCGCTGAAACCAGCGCGGCAATGAGCTTCATCGGTTTTCCCCTGTTGGATTTCTGTGTGAGGCGCGTTCGCGCGGTCGGATGGTGATCTGGCGTATGGCCTGCCGAACGCAGGTCGTTTGCGCCGCTGGGTCGATAGGCAGAATCCGAAAGCGAAGAGCCTCCCGGGTTGGTCCCGTTCAGCACCAAGTTGGCGCAAGTTTCGGCGGCCGTCGATCATGCGCTGCATCATTCTTGCGTGGGTGTTGTTCCCGGGGTGCGGTTCAGCTTGTATGCAAGTTGGCGGCCAAGCTCTCCGCTTCTGGCTGAGGCCGGCATGTCCGGGCAACGCGCGCGCAGGGCGTGATCTCTGCTATGCCTGCGCCGGACGGATACGGGTGTCAGGCGCGGTTTGTATGCGCTGGAAACAGGGAATGGGACGAATGCTTCTGGGTGTGATTGCCGACGACATGACGGGTGCGACCGACGTCGCCCTGATGCTGAACCGGGCCGGAATGCGGACGGTTCAGGTGATCGGCGCGCCATCGGCCAATGCAACATTGCCGGAGGCCGATGCGGTTGTCGTCGCGTTGAAATCGCGCACCAATCCGGTTTCGGAAGCGGTGGCGCAGTCGCTCGCCGCCTGCGAGGCGCTTCTCGCCGCCGGCGCGCGCCAGATCCTGTTCAAATATTGCTCGACCTTCGACTCGACCCCGCATGGCAATATCGGCCCCGTGGCGGACGCCCTGATGCGTCGGCTCGGTGCAGAGAGCGTCATCATTTGCCCGGCCTTTCCGGCGAATGGCCGCTCGATCTATCAGGGCTATCTCTTCGTCGGCTCCGTGCCCCTGCATGAGAGCTCGATGAAGGACCATCCGCTGACGCCGATGCGGGATTCAAACCTGATGCGCCTGATGGCGGCGCAGACCGAGACCCCGGTCGGCCATATCGGATACAGCACGGTTCTGGCTGGGCCCGATGCGGTCAAGACCCGGTTGGCGGAACTGGCGGGGCAGGGCGTGCGCTATGTCGTGACCGACGCGCTCACCAATGACGACCTGATGGTGCTGGGCGCCGCGGTCGATGGAGCGGTACTGCTGACCGGCGGCTCCGGCATCGCGATGGGGCTGCCGCAGAACTTCCGCAAGGCAGGGCTGTTGCCGGATCGCGATATCGCGGCGCAGCTCGAGGCGCCCGAGGGGCGGGCCGGCATTATCTCGGGCAGCTGCTCCACCGCCACGCGCGGCCAGATCAAGGCGGCGCTTGACGTCGGTTATCCCGCGCTGAAGGTCGACCCGCTGGCTCTGGCCACAGGCGAGCAGACGGCGCAGATCCTGGCGGATTGGGCGTTGGCGCAACCGGCCGATCGCCCCTTTCTCGTCTATTCCAGCGATGACCCGGCCGAAGTCGCCGCGATCCAGGGGCAGCTCGGCCGCGACAAGGCCGGTGAGATCGTCGAGCAGGCTTTCGCTGAAACAGCGCGCCTGCTGGCCAAGGGCGGTGTCACGCGCCTGCTCGTCGCCGGCGGCGAGACCTCGGGCGCCGTTGTCCAGGGGCTCGGCATCCAGACGCTCGAGATTGGGCCTGAGATCGATCCCGGTGTGCCGTGGACCCGCGTCGTCGGCAGCCCTGTTATGGCTGTTGCACTGAAGTCCGGAAATTTCGGCGCGCCTGACTTCTTCCTGAAGGCATGGAGCCTGCTCCGCTAGGTCATCGAACCGGATATCGTATCCGGTCCGATACCTAGGTTCTATGTTTGCATCGGCTTTTCCGAAAACCGCGATCCACTTTTCGGGCCGATGCTCCAGCCAGGACAGGCCTTTCATTTCGGCGCAGCAAAACTCGTATAGGATCGCATCACGAGGGCAGCGGAGACGGGGATGGACATGGCGTTTCTGGGCGAACTCCTCACGAGCGTGGCGGACCGTGGCCGCGCGCTGATCGGCCTTGAGCGCTTCGCCGGGAACCGCAACCGGTCGCTTGACCGGCTCTGCGAGGATCTGTTGTCAGGGCGCGGTGAGGCCTCCGGCATGGCATTGGCGCAGGCCGTTCTCGACCAGTGGGAACGGCTCGATCCGCCCGGGCGCCTCAGTTTCTTCCGCTTGCTCCAGGATCGCTTCGGTCCGGATCAGGAGAAGTTGAGCGCCGCCATCGCGCGCTACCAGAATGAGCCGGACGCGGCTGCGATCGCAGCGCTGCACATTGCCTCCGAGCCGCGCCGGCAGGAACTCTTCCGCCGCCTCAACCTCGCGCCCGGCGGCACCCATGTGCTGGTCCGCATGCGGGAGGCGCTGTTCGAGGCCATCGAGGCCGAGCCGGCGCTGAAGCCGGTCGACACCGATTTCCGGCATCTCTTCGGCTCCTGGTTCAATCGCGGCTTCCTGGTGCTGCGCCGCATTGACTGGCATACGCCGGCCAATGTGCTGGAGAAGGTGATCCGCTACGAGGCGGTGCACGAGATCCAGGGCTGGGACGATCTGCGCCGCAGGCTCGAACCGGCAGACAGGCGCTGTTTCGCCTTCTTTCATCCGCAGCTTGTCGATGAGCCGCTGATCTTCGTCGAGGTTGCGCTGACGGGCGCGATCCCGCGCAGCATTGCTGAAGTCCTGAGTGAGGAGCGCGAGGTCCTCCCGGCCCAGAATGCGTCGACGGCGGTGTTCTATTCGATCTCGAACTGCCAGGAGGGGCTGCGTGGCATTTCATTCGGCAATTTCCTGATCAAACAGGTCGCCGAGGACCTGAAGCGCGAGCTGCCTGGGCTGGACACCTTCGTCACGCTCTCGCCCGTTCCCGGTTTTGCGCGCTGGCTTGCGGGCGTCGTCGCCGAGCCCGGTGACCCGCCGCTCACCAATGAGGAGCTCTCGGAGCTTGCCCGCCCGCTCGGCGAGACCATCGCGCTCGACGAGCCGGAGAGGGCGCGACGCGACAAGCTGCTCGGCCAGATGGCGGCGCATTATCTGCTGCGCGCCCGCGCGTCGTCCGGGCGCGTCATCGACCCTGTTGCACGCTTCCATCTCGGCAATGGTGCAAGGCTGGAGCGCATCAATGTCAGCGGCAATCTCTCGGCCCGGGGGTTGCACGAATCGCACGGCGTGATGGTCAATTACCGCTACGATCTCGGCGATATCGAAGCCAATCACGAGGCTTTCGCCAGCCGCAACACCGTCGTCGCTTCGTCCGCCGTCCGTAAGCTGCTACGTCCTGCCTCCGCCTGAACGAAAACTCGAGACCTGTCATGGCCAATCATCTGTTCGCCCTCGTCACTGCGCGAATTCCTGCGCCGAACGCTCCCTTCGCGCTTCTCGATGACGGCCGTCGCTACAGCTATGGCGAGATGGTCGCGGTATCCGCCCGCTTCGCCAATACTCTGGTGGCGCTTGGCGTGAAGCCGGGCGACCGCGTTGCCGTTCAGGTGGAAAAGAGCATCGAGGCGCTGATGCTCTATCTCGGCACGATCCGCGCCGGCGCCGTCTTCCTGCCGCTGAATACGGCCTACACCCCAGCGGAGATCGAGTATTTCCTTGGAGATGCCGAGCCTGCGGTCTTCGTGTGCGACCCCGCCAGGGCCGAGGCCCTGCAGCCTTATGCCGAGAAAGCCGGCGCCAGGTTGGAAACGCTCGGTGTCGCGACAGGGACGCTCTTCGACAAGGCTGCCAGCGCTTCCGCAGAATTTGCCGATGTCGCGCGTGGCCCGGACGACTTGGCCGCGATCCTCTACACCTCGGGGACGACCGGGCGTTCCAAGGGCGCGATGCTGAGCCATGACAATCTGGCCTCGAATGCGCTCGCGCTCGTCGACTACTGGCGCTTCAGCAAGGACGACCGGCTGCTGCATGCGCTGCCGATCTTCCATACGCATGGCCTCTTCGTCGCGACCAATGTCGTGCTCTTTGCCGGCGCCTCGATGATCCTGCTGCCGAAATTCGATCCCGAGCAGATCATGAAATACCTGCCGCAGGCGACCTGCATGATGGGCGTGCCGACCTTCTATGTCCGGCTGCTGCAGGATCCGCGCCTGAACAAGGACGCGACCCGGCATATGCGCCTCTTCGTCTCCGGTTCGGCGCCGCTGCTCGCCGAGACGCATCGCGAATGGCGCGACCGTACCGGCCACGCGATCCTCGAGCGCTACGGCATGACCGAGACCAATATGAACACCTCCAACCCCTATGAGGGCGAGCGTGTTGCCGGCACGGTCGGTTTCCCGCTGCCGGGCGTAAGTGCGCGCGTCACCGATCCGGAAACCGGCAGGACGCTTGGTGCCGACGAGATCGGCATGATCGAGGTCAAGGGCCCGAACGTCTTCAAGGGGTACTGGCGCAATCCGGAGAAAACCAAGGCCGAGTTCCGCAACGATGGCTTCTTCATCACCGGCGACCTCGGCAAGATCGACCACGCCGGCTATGTCCATATCGTCGGGCGCGGCAAGGACCTGATCATCACCGGCGGCTACAACGTCTATCCGAAGGAAGTCGAGACCGAGATCGACGAGATGCCGGGCGTGATCGAGAGCGCGGTCATCGGTTGTCCCCATCCCGATTTCGGCGAGGGGGTGACGGCCGTGGTCGTGGTCAAGCCCGGAGCCGAGATCACCGCCGCGTCGATCTCGAAGGCGCTCGACCAGCGCCTCGCCAAGTTCAAGCTGCCGAAGCATGTCTTCATCGTGCCCGAACTGCCGCGCAACACCATGGGCAAGGTCCAGAAGAACCTGCTGCGCGACAGCTATCGCGACATCTACGCCAAGGCCGCCAAAGCGGGGGAGTAACCCAGCGCCGCGCGGTCAAACCCGCGCGGGCTCCCTGATTTCGATGGTTTCGCCGTCATCGGGGATCAACAGGCGCTCTGGCCCGATACCGCGCTGTTCCGCGGCCTTGCGCAGGGCCGCCCGGCTGACGCTCGCATGGTCGAGCGCTTCCATATGGGTCGCAATGACGATGGCCTCGGGGGCTGCTTCGCAGAGTGCCAGCGTCTGTGCGTCGTCCATCACGATCAGGGTGTTGTCCCAGAGTGCGCCGCAGGAATGGGTGACGATCACATCCGGCGCGGTCGCTGAAACCGCTTCGAGCAACGGCGGATAGAGAATGCTGTCCCCGCACCAATAGAGCGTCGGCTCGCCCGGCGCTTCCAGGCTGAAGCCCATCACCGGTCCCATCTTCTCGACGACGGCTCCGCTGCCATGCTGCGCCGGGACGCGCTTCAGGATAATCGGGCCGATCCGTTGGAAGCACTCCACGGGCGTGACCGACTGGAAACCCGCCTCCACGATCCTGTCCTCGTCGCCGGGGCGACAGGTCAGCGGCAGGTATTTGGGAATGCGCTCCTTCGCGACGCTGTCGAAGTGGTCGGAATGCAGGTGCGATACGATCACCTGGTCGACACCAGCGAGAATGCTCTCGATCGGCTCGGGCAGCTCGACCATCGGGTTTGCGGATTTGCCCGTGAAAGAAGGGCGGCCGTGCATGGGGCCGAAATCAGGGTCGATCAGGAACGTCCTGCCCGCATAGACAAGCTTGAGCGTGGCATTGCGGAGGAGTTGAAGCCGCATGAGTGTCTCCGGACAGTTGCAACGCAGCTCATCATGCGTTCTCCCGCTCGCCAGCGGCCAGTTCTATTTTGTGAAGTCGACAGCACTCCGCGTTGATCAATGCCGACCCTGAATTGAGATCAAGGAGAAACTCTCGCGGCCTCCCAAAGACCTACGCCTTTGGACTATATGTCCGCGAGGGCTCCCGAGGGGCTCAGCCCTTGGGTTGCGGCACCATGCCGAGATCGAAATCAGCCTCGGCGGCGGACGCTTCGCGATGCCTCAGGCGGCTCTCCCGCAATTCGCCGGCCGTCTCGAGGATGGGATAGGCGATCGATGTGATGTGCCCGTGGATGCGCTTGAGATCGCGCAGCACGTCGAGATGGATCGAGCTCGTCTCGATCGATTCCGGCACGCCGCTGCGCAGCCGCTCATAGTGGCTTTCGGTCGCACGGCGCTCGGCGGAACGCATCACGGCCTTCTCATCGAAGAGTTGGCGCGCCAATGCGATGTCGCGTGTCGCGAGGACGTTCAAGGCCAGACGCAGGCTGTGGGACACCCGCGCATGCAGTGCGCTGATCTCGGCAAGCCCCTCTGCCGAGAAGCGATAGCCCTTGCGGATCTTCTTCTCGGCCAGTTCCCGGAGGTTCTTGTCGATGACGTCGCCGATATGCTCGAGGTTGGTGTTCAGCGTGATGATTTCGAGCAGACGGCGGCTTTCCTCCGTGCTCAGCTCGGACCGGGACAGGCGTACCAGATAGAGCTTGATCGCCTCGTGGATCGTGTCGACGCCGTCATCGGCCTCCGAAATCTCGCGGGAGAGCTTGATCTGATCGCCATCCAGCAAGGTCAGCGTGTCCTTCAGCATCTCGCCCACACGGTCGCCGAGATGGAGCGTCTCGCGCATCGCACAGGCAAGCGCTTCCGACGGGCTGTCGAGCACGCCCGGGTCGAGATAGAGCGGGCGGATCACGCGCTCGTTTGTCGGCGCGCTCGGCATGAGCCGCAGGACGAGGTCGGAAATCGGCGTGATGAAGGGCAGGAACAGCAGCCCGCCGGCGATGTTGAGCGCCAGATGCAGTTCGACCGCGAGCCGTCCGGGATGGAGCGAAAGGGAAGAGAACCAACCGGCGAGCGGGCCGGCGAACGGGATCACGATGGCAGCAATGACGAGGCGCGTCAGCAGATTGGCAACGGCGACACGGCGCTGCGCGATCGGGGCGCCGAGCTGGTCGATGACCGGGACCAGAGCATTGCCGAGATTCGCTCCGACGATCAGTGTCACGGCCATGGTCGGGGAGAGCAGCCCGCCCGACCAGAACGAGGCGATCAGCAGCACGATGGCGAGGCTGGAATGGGTCAGCCAGGTCGCGGCGACGGCCACAAGCACGGCGATGACCGGCTCGCCGGCCAGTGCCTGCAGAATCAGCTTGAAGGTCGGAGACTGCGCGAGCGGAGCGGCGGCGGATTTCAGCTCGACGAGCGAGAGCAGGATGAGCCCGATGCCGACCAGGACACGGCCGATATTGCGCGCCCGGTCCATTGCCTCGTTGGCGAGATAGAGCGCAACGCCGACGGCGAGGCAAAGCCCCCAGATCCAGCCAAGGTCAAGCGAGACGAGAAAGGCCGCGAGCGCCGTGCCGATATTGGCGCCGAGCAGCACGGCAAGCGCCATCGGCAGGGTGATCAGCGATTGGCCCGCGAAGGAGGAGAGCAGCAGCGTCGTCGCCGTCGAACTTTGCAGCACCAGCGTCACCGCGGCGCCACTGGCCAGCGCCGTGAAGCGGTTGCGCGTGAAGCGTGCGAGCGCTTGCCGCAGGGAGGAGCCGAAAGCCCGCGTGGCGCCCGTTCTGACCAGGCGCACGGCCCAGATCAGCAGAGCCACCGCCCCTGCAAGGTGGATCAGGACCGAGGTGGTGCTGTCGACTGCGTTCATCTCGTACGGTGGTCTCCGAATCGGGGGTGCCAAGGGCCTCGCGAAGCGCAGCCAATCTAGCTGAATTTCATTAGCCGTCTTATAAAATATGCGGGTTGAAAGGGGCCATTTGATGACCCCTCTCCCGGCTATTGTTGTCGGTGGTTGCTGATCGGTTCAAGCCGCGAATGTGCCGTAGGGAACGTTCTCCCGGGCATCACGCAGGGCTGTCGCCCACCAGTGCAATTGCGCCAGCATGGTCGCCATCGCCTGCTCCGCCTTGGTCGCATCCGATAGCTGCCCCATCTCGTCGAACTGGCACCAGGCATGCGCAAAGCAGACGACGTCGCGAACCGTGGCCGCGTGCAATTCGTTGAAGACCTGGCGCAACTGATCGACGGCACGCAAGCCGCCCGAGACGCCGCCGTAGGACACGAAGGCGACCGGCTTGCCGCGCCACTCCGCCCCGACGAGATCGATCAGGAACTTGAGCGGCGCCGGATAGCCGCGGTTATATTCCGGCGTCACCACGATGAAGCCATCGGCGCGCCCGATGCGCTCCCTGAGCAGGCGCACCGTGGGAGTTTCGCCGCGCGGGTGACGCTTAGGCAGGTCGAGCGTCAGCGGATCGATGACATCGACGACAAAGGGGCCTTCGCCTTCGATCTGCGACAGCGCCCAGCTGGCCACCCGATCGCAGAGCCGCCCCTCGCGGGTGCTGCCATAAATCAGGGCGAGGTGGATCCTGCGGTCTAACGGGCGGTGCATTGTCGCGCTCCAGGCTGCTTGCACATCGGAAGCGCAGGGTTATAAAACCTCAAGCAAGGTTAAGGTCAAGCGCCGATGAGCAAAGCGGATCACGCCCATTTCTTCGAGGAGATGAGCGTCGGCGAGGTGGCCAGGCGCAGCGGGCTCGCAGTCTCCACCATCCATTTTTATGAGGCGAAAGGCTTGATCCGAAGCGCGCGCAGCAGCGGAAATCAGCGCCGCTATCCGCGCGAGGTTCTGCGGCGCGTGGCGATCATCAAGGTGGCGCAGCGCACGGGCATCCCGCTGAAGACCATCGGCGACGCCTTCAAGGCCTTGCCATCGGAGCGCACGCCGACGGTGGAGGATTGGTCACGCCTGTCATCGGTCTGGAAAGCCGAACTGGAGCGTCGGATCGATCGGTTGACGCGGCTGCGCGACCACCTGACCGACTGCATCGGTTGCGGCTGTCTCTCGGTGAAGAGCTGCCCGCTGCACAATCCCTGGGACCGGCTGGGCGAGCAGGGCGCGGGACCGCGCCTGCTCGACCCCGATTGAGGCTGCCGGTTACGACGCCTTGTGAAGTTGCGAGAGCGGGAACTTGGCGACGTCTGCCAGCAGCTCGGCAAAACCCTTCGCCTGAAGGGCAGCTGTCGCCTTGCCCTTTTCGGCCGTCGCCAGGCTGGCATCGCCTGCCGCGCCGCTGGGGTTGACGTCCTGCGCCATCCACGCATGCGCATGCAGGCCAGTCGGCCGGAGCCAGGCATATTCGCCCTGCATCTTGATCGTGCTTGGCTCGAAGTGTCCGGCCTTGCGCATGTCGACGAGATCCGGCCGGAAATGCAGCATCAGCGAGGTCTCGATGTCGCCGGCATGGATGCCGTGATTGGAATCGAGATCGGCATAGACGCCTTGGGGCAGACCGAAGGCGCGCCAGGCGGTGGTGACAGCCAGCATGCCGTGGCGCACACGCAGTTCGCGCGCGACCACCTTCATCGGGTCGATATTGCCGCCATGCGAGGTGACGATGACGAGCTTGCGCAGGCCGGCGCGCCGTACGCTTTCGCCGATCTCGAGCCAGCTCTGCGTCGCGCTCTCCCAGGACAGGGTCAGCGTGCCCGGCGAATGCAGATGCTCGTTCGACTTGCAGATCGGCAGCGTCGGCAGCACCAGCACATCGAGATTGGCGGGCACCAGCGGCATCGCCTCGGCCAGCATCGAATTCATGATGGTGGTGTCGACCGAGACGGGCAGATGCGGCCCGTGCTGCTCGATGGCCGCCAGTGGCAGCACCGCCACGGTCTTGTCGGGCGACAGCCCCTCGAAATCGGTGGTCTTCAGGTCGCCCCAGAAACGCGCGCTCATCGCTCAATCAGTCCTTATCTGCTCGTCATTCCGCCGCCTGTGCGGCATCGGCTTGCCAGTTCAACAGCTTGCCAGGGTTCATCAGTCCTTGCGGATCGGCGATCCGCTTGAACTCGGGTTGCGGCGCATCGACCTTTTTCCAGCCGGCATTGTTCAGGACCCAGCTATGGGGGTTCGATGCCTGGATGCCTGCCGCTTCGGCCTGCGCCATGATCTCGTGCAGGCGCTCGGCCGTGGTGAAGCGCACCAGCGGCAGGCTGGAATGGTAGACCTTGCCCTGCCTGCGCTGGAACTCGATGTGGAAGAGCACATCGTCGTGGAAATGCGTCTCGGCCCAGGCCAGCAGTTCAAGGTTGCGGACGGGCGGGAAGCGCAGCTGCAGATAGGTGATGTCGGGGTCGACCTTCAGCGCATGCAGCGTGGTGTGGTTCCAGGTGTATTCGTAGAGCGGGCCGGGTGCGCCCTTCTCGCGATGCTCTCCGAACGCCGCGGCGCGGGCTTCCGTCGCTCCGCGCACAAAGGTGACCGTCCCGCCCATCTCGGCAATCAACCGGTCGAGCTCGTCGCCCTGCGGCTCGGACACCATCAGGATGGCAAAGGCCTTGTTCTCGCCCAGCCAGGGGGCGAGCCGGCGCAAATACGGGGCAATGCGCGGATCGTGGATGCTGATCAGCTTCTTGGCGATGCCGTCGCATTCGGTGAAGGCCTGGCCGAAGGCGGCCGCCTGGCCCAAGGTATCGAAGGTCGCGATCCGTTCCGCCCATGCATGGGCGGGCGCCAGTGGCACCTCGACCTCGGTGATGATGCCGTTGACGCCATAGGCGTGCATGACCTTGAGGATGTCCTTGCCGCGCAGCTCGATCAGCCGTGGCTCGGGCTCGACGGTCATGACTTCGACAGCGATGACCGCGCCTGGATTGTCGATCTGCCCCCAGGTGCAGGAACCGGCGCCGGCAGCTCCGCCGGCGATGAAGCCGCCGAGCGTTGCCTGTGCCCGGGTCGAGGGATGCATGCGCAACTCCTGCCCGAGCGGGGCAAGTGCCTTGTCGATATCGAGCATGTTCGCGCCGGCCTCGAACCGGCCCGCGCCGAGCGTGGTCGAGACCACGCGGTTGAAACGGGTCAGGTTGAGCACGACGCCGCCTTCGAGCGGCACGGCCTGGCCGTAATTGCCGGTGCCGCCGCCGCGAACCGTCAGCGGCACGCGATGGCGCGCGCAGGCCGAGGCGACGCGACGAACCTCGTCCTTGGTCTTCGGCAGGATCACGAGCTCAGCCTGCTTGCCCTCGAGATCCGGCTTCAGCACGGGCGAGAACCAGAAGAAGTCGCGGCTGTGCATCCTGAGCGACGGCGCGTCGTCATAGATGGTCAGATCTGCGAGTTCGGCGCGAAGTGCGGAGAGGGCAGGGCTGGTCATGCTGATCTCGGATTTCCGTGGACGGCGTCACCATAGCCGGAAGTGAGGGCGGAGGAAGCCGCGCCGCCGCATGGCGCCGTCGCGGCTGTTGATCAATTCGGGCGTTGCAGTTCTGGCGAGGAATTGGGCAAATGCCCGATCTCTGTGCGTAATAATGCGATGCCGGATTTCCAGCGCGCCTGCCAGCGTGGCATATATGTTGCTCGCTGGTGGCCACAGCGCGGCGCGGACGCCGCTGGCTAGCCTGTTCCTGGAGGTCCGTTCCATGACGATGAAGTATCGCGTGAGCCGTCGCGCTGCGCTCGGCCTGATCGGCGGCTCGGCCGCTTCCGCCCTGATCCCGGTTCCCGGAGCCAGGGTCAGCGCCCAGACGCTGGACAAGGTCAGCTACCAGACGAACTGGCGGGCCCAGGGCGAACATGGCGGCTTCTATCTCGCCCTCGCCAACGGCATCTACAAGAAATACGGCATCGACGCCGACATCCGCATGGGCGGCCCGCAGCAGAACCCGTCGCAGCTCCTGCTGGGTGGCCGGGTCGACATGATCATGTCGAACTCGTTCGAAGCAATCCGCTATGCGCAGGAGAACCTGCCCTTCATCTGCATCGCCTCGATCTTCCAGAAGGATCCGCAGGTCCTGATCTCGCATCCAGGCCAAGGCAACGACACGCTGGCTGCCCTCAAGGGCAAGCCGATCCTGGTCGGCGCCGGCGGACGCACCAGCTTCTGGCCCTTCCTGAAGGCGAAATTCGGTTTCACCGACGAGCAGATCAGGCCCTACACTTTCAACATGGCGCCCTTCCTGGCGGACAAGACGATCTCGCAGCAGGGCTTCCTGTCCTCCGAGCCCTTCGCGATCCGCAAGGCCGGGGTGAACCCGGTCGTGCACCTGCTCGCCGATTCCGGCTTCGGCAACTACAACACGACCATCAACATCTCGAAGAAGATGGTCGCCGAGAAGAAGGATGTGGTGCAGCGCTTCGTCACCGCCACTCTCGAGGGCTGGGCCGAATACATGAAGGGCGGCCCAGCGATCGAGGCGGCCAACGCGCTGATCCTCAAGGACAATCCCGACATGGACGGCGAGAAGCTCGCCTATGCCCGCCAGGTCATGAACGAGAACGGCATCGTGCTCTCGGGCGATGCGCTGACGCTTGGCATCGGCGCGATGACCGATGCCCGCTGGGCCGATTTCTACAAGATGATGACGGAAGCGGGCGTCTTCCCTGCTGGCATCGACATCAAGAAGGCCTATAGCCTTGAGTTCATCAACAAGGGCGTCGGCAAGGCGTAGGCGGCTTCCGCCCTTCATGGACCCCGGGTCGGCGCGGCGGCGCCGATCCGTCCGGGATGGCCGGAAGACGTTCGACAGCAGCAAGATGGATCATCAGGCTTTGGACACAGCCTATCTGAGCAGACCTCATGTCGAAGGCAGCGGCGCCAAGCCGCTCGTTTCAGTCCGGCATGTCTCGAAGCAGTTCGCCAACGGCACATTGGCCGTGCGCGACGTCAATCTCGACCTTGGCACGGGCGAATTCATCAGCCTGCTCGGCCCCTCGGGCTGCGGCAAGTCGACCTTGCTGCGGATGATCGCGGGCCTGGGCGCGCCATCGACGGGCACGATCGACTGGCCGACGACGAGCCATGACGCCTCCGGCAAGCCGGAGCGCGATCTCGGCTTCGTCTTCCAGGACCCGACATTGATGCCCTGGGTGAATGCCCTGTCCAACGTGATGATGCCGCTCATCCTCAAGCATGTGCCGAAGCGCGAGGCCGAGGCACGCTCGGCCGAGATGCTGGCGCTGGTCGGGTTGAAGGGCTTCGAGAAATCCTATCCGCGCGAGCTCTCCGGCGGCATGAAGATGCGCGTCTCGATCGCCCGCGCGCTGGTGATGCGGCCAAAGATCCTGCTCATGGACGAGCCTTTCGCGGCGCTGGACGAGATCACGCGTCACCGGCTCAATGACGATCTGCTCGAGCTCTGGTGGAAGACGAAGTTCACCGCCGTCTTCGTTACGCATTCGGTGTTCGAGTCGGTTTATCTGTCGAAGCGCATCGTCGTCATGGCGGCCCGCCCCGGGCGCGTCATGGCCGATCTCGACGTCGATGCTCCCTATCCGCGCGACGAGCTGTTCCGCACCTCGGCGGATTACGCGCATCTGTGCCGTGTCGTTTCCGGCAAGCTCAAGGAGGCGATCGGCTCATGAGCGCGCCGTCCCTGGATACCACCATGCCGCATGTGCCCCATGACGGGACCGATGCGGAAGCGCGCCCGATCTTCGCGGCCGAACCCCGCATCCTCGGCCTGCCCGCCAGCGCCTGGCCCCGCATCCTGGCGCCGATCGCGGTTGGCGTGCTGGCGCTTGGCCTGTGGGAGTTCCTCGTCCGCTGGAAGGAAATCCCACCCTATATCCTGCCTGGGCCGGTGCTGATCGGGCAAACGCTGATCGCCGACTGGGGCACGCTTTCGGGCTCGCTCTGGATCACGCTGCGCATCACCTTCATGGCGCTCTTCGCGGCCGTGGTCGTCGGCGTCACGCTGGCCGTGCTCTTCACACAGTCGAAATGGCTGGAGATGTCGCTCCTGCCCTATGCGGTGGTCCTCCAGGTCACGCCGATCGTCGCGATCGCGCCGCTGATCATCATCTGGGCCGGCGACATCAACCTGTCGCTGCTGATCTGCGCCTGGATCGTCGCCTTCTTCCCGATCCTGTCGAACACGATCCTCGGGCTGAATTCGGCCGATCACAACCTGATCAACTTCTTCCAGCTCTATGGCGCGACGCGCTGGCAGACGATGCGCTATCTCAAACTGCCGGCGGCTTTGCCTTACTTCCTGGCGGGCCTGAAGATCTCCGGCGGTCTTGCCCTGATCGGCGCGGTGGTGGCGGAGTTCGTTGCCGGAACGGGTGGAAGCGAGTCGGGCCTCGCCTATCGCATCCTCGAGGCCGGTTATCAGCTCAAGATTCCGCGGGTCTTCGCCGCCCTGATCATGATCTCGCTCTCGGGCATCGCGATCTTCCTGGTGACGAGCTGGATTTCGCATCTGCTGTTGCGGCGCTGGCATGAAAGCGCGCTGAAGCGGGAGAATTGAGCATGAACGCCGTGCCGGACCGCAAGCCGAGGGCGGTTCAGCCCGCGCGCTACGATATCGCGGGCTTCAAGACCGACATCGCCGACATCCCGCTGATCGACGAGCCCCAGGTCGTGCGCAAGCGCTCGCGCGACTTCTTCTGGTACTCGCCGATCCTCAATGCCGAACTGGCGAACAAGTCGGCCGACATCATCGTCTGTCCGCGCGACGAGGCCGATGTGGTGCGCGTTGCGGCGGCCTGTGCCAGGCGACGCATCCCGCTGACGGTGCGTGCTGCCGGAACCGGCAATTACGGTCAGGCCGTGCCGCTCGAAGGCGGCGTCCTGCTCGATATCACTGCACTGACCGCGATCGAGTGGCAGAAGCCCGGCGCGATCCGCGTCCAGGCCGGCGCCAGGTTGCTCGATATCGACATGGCGACCCGGCCGTCCGGCTACGAATTGCGCATGCATCCCTCGACCAAACGGTCGGCGACTGTCGGCGGCTTCGTCGCGGGCGGCTCGGGCGGCGTTGGCTCCGTGACCTATGGTGGCTTGCGCGAACCGGGCAATATCCTGGCGGCCCGCGTCGTCACGGTGGAGGCGGAGCCGCGCATTCTCGAACTGCGCGACGACGCGGCCCAGAAGGTCAACCGAGCCTACGGCACGACGGGCATCATCACCGCGCTTGAAATGCCACTGGCACCGGCCTGGCCGTGGATCGACGTCATCGTCGCCTTCGACGATTACATGGAGGCGTTTCAGGCCGGCTATGACGTCGCGCTGGCGGACGGTGTGGTCAAGAAGCTGGTGACGCCGATCTCATCGCCGATTCCGTCTTATTTCGGCGCGTTGAAGCAGCATTGCCCCGCAGGCAAGAGCATCCTGATCTGCATGATCGCGGAGGCTTCGCTCGGCCCGTTCAAGGCGATCATCGGTGCGCGCGGAACGGTGACCTATGAGGCGCCCTCGGAGGAGGGGCCGGGCACGGTGCCGCTCTATGAGTACACCTGGAACCACACGACGCTGCAATGGCTGAAGAGCGATCGCTCGATCACCTATCTACAGTGCCTGTTCCCGCATGACCGGCTGGTCGCGAGCGCCCACGAGATGATCGCGCGCTTCCCGGACGAGGTGCTGCCTCATCACGAATTCATCCGCTTCGGCGGACGTGTGACCGCGAGTGCCCTGCCGATCCTGCGCTACACGACTCCGGAGCGGCTGAACGAGATCATCGCGCTGCATGAGGAGGCGGGCGTGATGATCGCGAACCCGCATGTCGTCTCGCTCGAAGGCGGCAGCCGCCACAAGCGCGCCGATGCCGACCAGCTCGGCTTCAAGCACGAGGTCGATCCCTACGGCCTGCTGAACCCCGGAAAGATGGACAGTTTTGTCGCGAAACTCGGCTGATCAGGCGAAGAAGGCGAGCTTCTCGTCCACCGGGAGCGCATCGATCTTGCGCAACTCGACCTCCGACGTCGTCGCAGCGCCCCTGGGCTTCGGCGCAGGCCCTGTGACCGCAACCTCGGGGGCTTCCGCGAAGACGAGGTCTTCCTCCATCATCTGAACCGTGCTGAGCCGCCGGTGATTGGTGGCTCTCGTTCGGATGCGCGGGGTCTCGTGCAGGGTGGAGCGCGGCTTGTCGTCGATCTCGACGATCTCGATGTCGTCATAGGTCGAGAGCGGAACGGCTTCGCGCAGATCAAGCGTCTTGGCGGGCATCGGGGCCGCCGTGATCCGGCTGGTGTCGGGGGCGACATGCATGCTGCCGGCGATGGCCCGCAGGCTGCTGTCGAGCATCGCAATCGTGTCGGCGATCTTGCCGATCTGCTGCGCGGTGCCCTCGACAACGGCGCTTGCCGCATAGATTTCCGTCGCCCGCCGATCGAGCAGGTCGCACATCACTTCCGCCGCGCCGCTCTCGCGCAGGCCCCAGGCAGCCTCCTGGATGCTCTCCGTTGCGCCGATGATGCTGCCGGCCGCGGTCTCGATCCGTGCAGCGAGGCGCGAAGACGGCTCGCCGGCCTTGCCGCTGATCCGTTCCAGATCGCTGCGCAGATCCATGATCAGCGCGATGGCCTCGCTCACATCCGGCCCGCTCGAAGCCGGAGCGGTGGAGACGCCCATGGCATACTGCAGCCTGTCGATGGCGGCCAGCACCTGAGCGGTGTCTGCCTGCCGGTTTCGCTTGGCGTGCTCGGCCATGAACCAGCGCCCACGCGCGGTCTCCATCACTGCCGCGGCGATAGCCTCGTAGTCGGTCTCGCTCAGCGGTGTCAGCGAACGCGCGTCGCCCATGACGAACCTGCTCTCGGGGAGGACTGACCGATTCGGGCCGGGCAGTCGTGATGATCCGACGAAAACCGTGCGACAGAATTGATTAAGGAAGTGCTGCCATGCGGCATCGAAAGCGGCTTCGATGCACAAAAGGGCTGGTGCGCGGTGATCCCCGGGTGGGAGCGCTTGCGGCGGCATCGATGCAGCGCGACGACGCTTGCCAAGCGTGCCCGGCGCGGCGATACAGGTTTCGGGGATAGGGCCTGACCTGGCAGAGGGTGCCACGCGCGGACGGAGGTCCGATGAGGCCGTTCGAGGGACATCAGGGAGACCATGGCGAGCCTCGACACCGCCGAACCCCAGGCCGTCTTTCACGACGATGCAGGTAGCCTCGCCATCGAGCTCACCGGCTCCTGGAGCGCCGAGCGCGCGCCGCGCATCGAGGAACTGATCGCTGAAATGGGCGAGCGCATCGCCTCGGTGTCGCGCGCCACGCTCGATCTCTCCGCGATCATCCGGCTCGATACGCTCGGCGCCTATGTTCTCAACCGCCTGAAGAACCAGCGCGAGGCTGCCGGGGGCTCGGTCGAGCTCGTCAGCCGGCGACCAGAGCATGCGGTTCTGCTCGCCGAGGTCAATATCCACGACTGCTCCGTCCCGCCGACAGTCCATCATTTCGGCATTGTCAGCGTGCTGGTGAATATCGGCGAGGCCATGGTCCGCTTCGGGCGCGACATGGTCGGCGGAGCGATGTTCCTGGGCGAGGTGGTGGTCGGCTCCGTCAGCGTGATGTTCGGTCCGCGCAAGTTCAGGGGACCGCCGCTCGTCAATCAGATCGAACTGATCGCCTTCAACGGCGCGCCGATCATCATGCTGATCTCGTTTCTGGTCGGCTGCATCGTTGCCCAGCAGGGCATATTCCAGCTGCAGCAGTTCGGCGCTTCGGCCTTCGTCGTCAACTTGACGGGCATCCTGATCCTGCGCGAGCTCGGAGTACTGCTCACCTCGATCATGATTGCCGGCCGTTCAGGCTCGGCCTTCACCGCCGAGATCGGCTCGATGAAGATGCGCGAGGAAATCGACGCCTTGCGGGTGATGGGGCTCGATCCGATCGAGGTCCTGGTCGTTCCGCGCATCCTCGCGTTGATCATCTCGCTGCCGATCCTCACCTTCATCTCCTCCATGGCCGGCCTGGCGGGCGCGGCGCTGGTGAGCTGGCTCTACGGCGGCATCGGCATCGATACCTTCCTGGCGCGCCTGCAGTCGGTGATCACCTGGAAGCACTTCGCCGTAGGGCTGATCAAGGCTCCCTTCATGGCCTTCGTCATCGGTCTGATCGCCTCGATCGAAGGTCTCGCCGTCCAGGGCTCGGCCGAGTCGCTCGGCCGTCAGGTCACGGCCTCGGTGGTGAAGGCGATCTTCATGGTCATCCTGGTGGACGGGCTCTTCGCCATGTTCTTTGCATCCATCGAGTTTTGAGGGCGGTGGGGCGGGCATGAGCGCAAACTGGAGCCAGTCGTCGGGATATCCGCTGTTGCATGGCGTGGCCGAACCGTCCGGGAGCAATCAGGACGCGCCGGAGCCTGTCATCAAGGTGCGTAATCTGAAGGTCGCCTTCGGGGACAAGGTGATCATGGACGGCCTCGATCTCGACGTCATGCGCGGCGAGATCCTGGGCTTCGTCGGTGGTTCCGGCACGGGAAAATCCGTCCTCACCCGGACGATCCTCGGCCTCGTGCGCAAGCAGCGGGGCACGATCGAGGTCTTCGGCGAGAATGTCGACGATCTCGAAGGGGCGGCGCGACGCACCCTGGAGCGGCGCTTTGGCGTCATGTTCCAGCACGGCGCGCTGTTCTCGGCGCTCAGCGTCAAGCAGAACATCCAGGTGCCGATGCGGGAGTACCTGAAGCTGTCGCCCGCGCTGCTCGACGAGATGGCGATGCTCAAGCTCGAGATGGTCGGTCTCAGGCCCGACGCGGCCGACAAGGCGCCTTCCGAGCTTTCAGGCGGCATGATCAAGCGCGCCGCGCTCGCGCGGGCGCTGGCGCTTGATCCCGAGATCGTCTTCCTGGACGAGCCGACCTCGGGCCTCGATCCGATCGGCGCTGCCGAATTCGACCAACTGATCATGACGCTGAAGGAAACGCTCGGCCTCACCGTCTTCATGGTGACGCATGATCTCGACAGCCTGTATTCGGCCTGTGACCGGATCGCCGCGCTGGCGGACAAGCGCGTCATCGCGGTCGGGCCGCTCGCAACGATGCTGGCCTCCGATCACCCCTGGCTGAAGGCGTATTTTGGTGGCGAGCGAGCCCAGGCTCGCCTCACCGCTGACCTGAGAAGGTCGTGAGGCGAGTTCGATACGCTATCACGGCCGCGAAACCCGGCCTCGATTGACGCGTTGGAGGAGAATGTTGCCCGAAAGCTGCTTCGCCCCTTGCAGAATCCTGCTCTAACGTTGCGCTAATGGAATCGCGAGCGAACTACGCACTGGTCGGTCTCTTCACGCTCGCGGTTCTCGCGGCGATGTTCGGCTTCGTCTACTGGTTCAACAGTGGTCTGGCCGGCCGCCGGCAGGATGTCCGGATCGTCTTCAGCGGCACCGTCACCGGGCTGGGGCGCGGTTCCAGCGTGCTTTTCAATGGCCTGCGCGTTGGCGAGGTCACCCGCATCGAATTGCTGCCGGACGATCCTCGCCGGATTTACGCTGTCGTTCAGGTCGACAACAGCACGCCACTCAGGGTCGACACCCGGGCCCGGATCGAGGCTCAGGGGCTCGCAGGCGTCGTCGCCGTGCAGTTGCTGGGGGGCGACCCGGATTCCCCCGTGCTGAAGCCGCAGCCTGGCCAGAGCCTGCCGACGATCATTGCCGAACGGTCCGAGTTCCAGGACATTCTCGAAACGGTGCGCACGATCGCCAAGCGGGCCGACGAGGTGCTCGGCGGCATAGAGGGGCTCGTCAAGGACAATGCCGGGTCGATCAGCAACACGGTCAGGAATGTCGAGAAATTCTCCGCCGCGCTCGGCAACAATTCCGACGGCGTCGACAAGCTGATGAGCAGCTTCGGCCAGATTGCCGATACCATTTCCCCGCTCTCGCAGAAGCTCGGCAGCCTGAGTGATGAACTGACCGAGGTTGTGAAATCCGTCGACCAGCGCAAGGTCGCGAACATCGTTGCCAATGTCGACAAGTTCACCGCCGCATTGGGCGACAACAGCGAGGATGTCGGCAAGGTGGTGAAGGATGTCGCCTCGATTAGCGAAAAGCTCAACAAGGCGGCTGATCAGGTCGAGGGCGTGCTCAAGGCTGCGCAGGGTTTCCTGAATTCCGGGGACGGGCAGGGGGCGCTGGCCGAGGTCGGCAATGCTGCGCGCTCGATCCGCACCCTTGCCGAGAACCTCGACAAGCGCACCGCCGAGATCACGACCGGAATCAACCGCTTTACCGGGCCGGGCTTGCGCGACATCGAGAACCTGGCAGCCGAAGGCCGCCGGACGCTGACGGATTTCAACCGGACGCTGCGCAATATCGAGCGCAATCCGCAGCAGTTCATCTTCGGCGGCCGCCCGCCGCTTCCCCAGTATAGCGGATCGCGTTAGTCAGATGCCGATGTCGTCCCGCCTTGCGCCAGAACCTGGCTTCACGCCGATCGCCGCTCTTGTCCTGGCCGTCTCGCTCACGCTGAGCGGTTGCGGCGGCGGCGCGACGCCGACCACCTACGACCTCTCTGCGCCGCGCGATTTCGGTCGGATCGGGGGCGCGCGCGCAACTCTTGTCGTCAACGAGCCGACGACCGTCCAGACCCTCGATTCCGATCGCATGATTGTCCGGGACTCTGCCGGCGCGCTGTCGTTCCTCGGCGGCACGCAATGGGCCGACAGCGTTCCGAAGCTCGTGCAGGCACGGTTGATCCAGACCTTCGAGAACGGCAGCCGCATCGCGTCGGTCTCGCGGCCGGGAGAACGGATCGTTCCCGATTTGCAGCTCAACACCGACATCCGCAGCTTCAATATCGACGCTGCGACGAACAGTGCCGTCGTCGAAATCACGGCGAAGCTGGTCGGGGACCGGACCGGGCACATTCAGCGCGCCAAACTGTTCTCGGCCAAGGTACCTGTCGGCGCCGTCGACGGTGCCGCTGCCGCCCATGCGCTCAATCAGGCGTTGTCGAAGGTGCTGATCGATATCGTGCGCTGGGCTGCTTAGATCACGCTGCGTTTGGACGAAATCGTCCAAACGCCGAAAACGTGATCGACTCTCATAGTTGAGAGCATGCTCGATGCGAAAACCCGTTGCCACTTTTTCGCAGCATGCTCTAGGCGAAAGCGACATCGACCTCGCCAGGTTTCAATGAAAACGGCCGCCCGATGGGGCGGCCGTTTTGCATTCCGGGGTAGTGGAGGGCCGCTTACTCGAAGCGCCCGCTCGCATGGGCCAGCATGGTGTAGACCTTGCCGGTCTCGGAGGTGAGGTAGGTCTTCGCCACCATCGAGTCACGGTCGTCCTTGGCGGCCTCGCCGAGCAGGCGCTCGAACTCGTCGATGTAACGGTCGACGGTCTCCTTGAACTCCGCGTCGCGACGGTACTTCCGCCGGATCTCGTCGAAGGTCTGCTGACCCTGCAGGGTGTAGAGCCGGCGCGTGAAGACGTTGCGCTCGCCGCGCTTGTAGCGATCCCAGAGCTCGACGGCCGCATCGTGGTCGATCATCCGGGCGATATCGACGGAGAGCGAATCGAGCTTTTCGATCGAGTGTGCGGTCGGCTTGCTCGGCTCCGCCTGCCGGTCCTCACGCGAGGCGCGGTTCAGCAGATCGGACAGCCAGCCGGATTTGGCCGGGGGGTGTTCCGGTGTGGCCGGACGGCGCGCAGCATCCGGTGCGGGCGTCGGGCGAGCCGGGGCTGCCTTCGCATCGGCGCGTGGCTCCGGCTTGGCAACCTCGGCGGTCGCGTCGATCGAGGGCCGCAACGGTTCGGCCAGGGTCGTCACGCGCGCCTGCGTGACGGACGCGGAATAGGCCGGCGCTGCGGGCATCACCGCAGCCGGACGGCGAGCCGGGGCTTCGGCAGGGCCGGTGTTGCGGCCGGCGCGTGTCGCGATTTCGGTCAGCTCGTTGAGCGCCTTGATCTGCTCGGCAACCACACGGCGCATCTCTGCCGTCGATTCCTGCGTCTCCTTCGGCAGGTCGAGGACGCCACGCTTCAGTTCGGAGCGTGTCGCCTCGAGCTCGCGCTGGATCTCGCTGGAGATCTTGCGCATGTCCTCAGCGGCACCCTGGAAGCGTTCCGTGACCTTGGACAGCTCGTTGCCGAGTTCTCCGCTGACCTGCTCATAGGCCGAGCGCAGCGCGTGCGCAGTGCGTTCACGCTCCTTGCCCGTGGTGGCACGGATCATCTCGAACTGCTGCATGATCGCGCCGGTCGTGGCTTCGGCCGAGTCTGTCAGCACGCCGCCGATCTGGCGGGCACGCGCTTCGGCGCTGCTCAGCGACTCGTCGATCAAGGCCGCGAAGGAACGCGTGATCGTTTCGATGTCGTCAGTCTTGCCCGAGATCAGGCTGTGCACTTCCTCGAGCGTGTCCTTGCGATCGGAGAGAGCCTTGCCGACACGCGCCTCGACCTGCTCGAGCCGCGAGGCGACAGCGTGCAGCGCGGCCGTGCTTGCCTGGGTAACCTCGGAGAGCGAGGTGCCCTGGCCGTCGAGCTGGCCGACAAGCGCAGTGGTCTGGCGCAAGGTGCCTTCCGAGAAAGCCTTGAGCTCCTCGACCTGGGCCGCGACCTGTTCGGTCGCCCCCTTGGTCTCGTCCATGACGGTGGCGAGCACTGCCTGCAGGTCGCTGACGCGTTCCGACAGACCGGCCTCGATCGCGCCGAGGTTCTTGTTCGCCCCGTTGACGATCTGCTGCATCAGCTTGTTGGCTTCGCCCAGGCGGCCAAGCATGCCGCCGAGCTCGCCGCGAAGCTGCTCGTTGGTGTTGACCAAGGCTTCAACCGACTGGCGTGTTCCGGCCTCGAGCGTGTCGCGCAGCCCTGCCGACGATGTGTCCAGCGCAGCCGTGATCTCCGTACCGCGTTCGCGCAGGCCGGCGAGGATCGACGAGCCGCGGCTCTCGATGGCGCTGACCACGGTTTCGCCGACCGACGCGACCTCGTTGGCGATGGCCTCGCCGCGCTGGCCGAGCGCTGCAACCATCCCGCCGCCCTTATCATCGAACAGGGCGCGCAGTTCGTCGGCGCGGGCGCCGAGCGAGACCGAGATTTCCTCGGACTTGTTATGCAGCGTGTCGGCGATCTGCTGGCCGCGTGTGTCGAGCGTCCCGGAGACGGAGTCGAGACGGTTGACCACGCGCTCCTCGAAGCGCGCAACGCTCTGGTCGAGCGTATCGGCGATCTGCAGCGCCCGCCCGCCGAGGGTGGCGTTGATGGTGTCGGCCTTCTCGCTGAGCGTGCGCGTGAGCGACTCGCTTTTCGAGGTGACGACGTCTCCGATCTCGTCGGCCTTCGCCGCCAGGGCTCGGGTGACCTCCCGGCCGCCCTCGGCAAGCACGCGGGCGATGTCGACCGTGCGTTCGACCAGCGCCTCGTTGAGCGCGGTTGCCCGCGAGCCGAGATTGCCGTCGATGCGAGCGATGAGCCCGTCGAGGGAGGTGGCGATCTCGGCGCTCTTGGCGCCGGAGCGCTCCTCAAACACCTTGATCTGCTCTTCCATGGCCGTCGCCGCTTCCTGCGTCCGGGCGGCGAGGATATCGGCAGCCTCTGCCGCACGGGTGCCGATGCGGTCGGCCAGGGCCTGGCCGTCATTGGTCAGCAAACGCTCGGCCTCGTTCAGGCGCGCCGCCACGGAATCGGTGAATTCGCGCGTGTCGGTGCTGAGCTTGGCCGCAAGTGCTCCGCCCTGACGGACCACGATGTCTTCGAACGCGTCGAGGCGGATGCCGAGCGCGGCCTCCACTTCGCGGCCCTGCGTATCGAACAGGCGCGTGAAATCGGCAAGGCGTTCGCCAAGGCCGCTCTCGATGTCGCGGCCCTGCGTGTTGAACAACTGCGTGAAGGCGGCGAGACGCTCGTCGAGGCCGCTTGCGATGCCGTGGCCATGCGTGTCGAACAGCTGGGTGAAGGCCGCGAGGCGTTCGTCGAGGCCGCTTGCGATGCCGTGGCCCTGCGTGTCGAACAGCAGGGTGAAGGCCGCGAGGCGTTCGTCGAGGCTGCTCGCGACGCCGTGACCATGGCTGTCGAACAGCTGGGTGAAGGCCGCGAGGCGTTCATCGAGGCCGCTGGCGATGCCGTGCCCCTTGGTCTCGAACAGCTGGTTGAAGGCGGCGAGGCGCTGGTCGAGGCCACTCGCGATGCCGTGGCCCCTGCTATCGAACAACTGGTTGAATGCGGCGAGGCGCTGGTCGAGGCCGCTGGCGATACCGTGGCCCTTGCTGTCGAACAGCTGGTTGAACGCTTCGAGGCGTTCGTCGAGGCCGCTGGCGATACCGTGACCCTTGCTGTCGAACAGCTGGTTGAACGCTTCGAGGCGTTCGTCGAGGCCATTCGCGATGCCGTGACCTTGCGTGTCGAACAGATGGGTGAAGGCGGCGAGGCGTTCGTTGAGCCCCGTCTCGATGCCACGGCCCTGTGTGTCGAACAGCTGGGTGAAGGCGGCGAGGCGTTCGTTGAGGCTGGTCTCGATGCCACGACCCTGCGTTTCAAACAGCTGGGTGAAGGCGACGAGGCGCTCGCTGAGGTTGCTCTCGATGCCGCGGCCCTGCGAGTCGAACAGATGCGTGAGCGCGGCGAGGCGCTCGTTGAGGCCGTGCTCGATGACGCGCCCCTGCGAGTCGAAGAGCTGGGACAGGGAGACAAGTCGCTCGTTGAGCGTCGCCTCGATACCCCGGCCCTGCGTTTCGAACAGCTCGGAGAAAGCAGCGAGGCGTGCAGCCAGGGTGCCGTCGATCTGGCGACCCTGCGCATCGAAGAGCTGGTTCAGCGCGTCGTGGCGGCTTGCCAGCGTCTCGTTCAGCGCCTGGGCACGGTTCTCGACCGAGCGCAGCATCGACTCGGCATTGGCGGCCAGAGCCTCGTTGACGCGCCCGCCCTGCTGGGTCAGCGCCAGTACGATTTCCCTGCCGGTGTCGGCGAGAAGCGTGCGCGCGTCCTCCGCGTGCACGGTGAAGGTGTCGCGCAACCCTTGCGTCGCTTCGCTGACGCGTTCGGCGACATGGCGGCCATCGACATTGATGGTCTCGGTGAGGCTGCGGGTGGCGTCGGTCATGCGCCGTGCCAGGTCCTCGCTCTGCTCGCCGAGCAGGGTGTGAACGTCGCGGCCGGTGCTGACGAGATCGCGGATCATCGTCTCGCGCTGCTCGCCGAGCAGGGCGCCGACTTCCAGGCTGGTTTCGCCGAGGCGGGTGATGAAGCCCGCCTGCTGCTGCTCGAGGGCGGAGCGGGCGCTCTCGACGCTTTCCGTCACGCGGGTCGCAAGCGCATCGCCTTGTTCGCCGAGCTTGAGGTGGAGGTTCTCGCCGGTCTCGGCAAGTTGAGTGATCAGCGCGCCACCGCGTTCGGCGAGCAGGTTGTGGACGGAACGGCCGACATCGGCGACCCGCGTAACCAGCGCCTGGCTCTGGCCGCTGAGGAGATCCTGCATGTCGAGGCCGGCCTGCGAAACCTTCACCGTCATGCCGCCGGTCTGCTCTTCGAGCAGGGCGCTGACCTTGGTGCCGGTCTCGGACAGACTGGTGATGAGAGAGCTGCGCTGCTCGCTGATCAGGCTATGGACTTCCTGCCCGGCCAGGCCAAGGCGTGCGACCAGGTTGTCGCCTTCCTGTCCGATCAGGTTCTGGACGTCCTTGCCGCTGCGGCCAAGGCGAGCGACGAGCGCGTCGCCTTGCTCGTTCAGGAGCTTGTGCACGTCCTCGCCGGTCTGGCCGAGGCGGGCGGCGAGCGTCTCGCCGTGGCGATCGAGCAGGGATTCGACTTCCGTTCCGGCGCCGGAGACGCGGCTGGCGAGCTTCTCGGCCTGCTGATCGAGCAAGGTATGCACGATCTCGCCGGTCTCGGAGAGGCGGGTCACGAGGTTGCCGCCCTGCTCGGTGAAGAGCCCATGCAGGCTGGTGCCGACATCGGTGATCCGGGTCGTCAATTCGTCGCCCTGGCGGCCGACCGTATCGCCCAGCGATTTGCTCGCCTCGTCGAAGCGCAGCACGATCGCGTCGCCGCGTTCGCGCAGCACGTCCTCGACGGTGCGGGCCGTCTCGGTGAGACGGCTGACCAGGGTCTCACCCTGGCTATCGATCAGCCCGTGAACGTTGTTGCCGACTTCGAGCAGGCGCGAGGCCATGCTCTCATGCTGCCGGCTGAGCAGGCTGTGGACGCCGCGGCCGACCTCGGCGAGGCGCGTGGTGACGCTTTCGCCTTCACCCGAGAGCGCGCTGCGCAGGGTCTCTCCGGTCTCCGCGAGGCGCTGGGTCAGGGTCTCGCTCTGGCCCTCGATCAGGCCGACCAGCGTGCGGCCGCTCTGCTCGAAGCGCTCGGCGACGGTGGTGCCCCGCTCGGAGATCTCCTGGGCCAGGCCTTCGCCCGTCTGCCTCAGGGTCTCGTTCACGGTCTCGACTCGCGCCGTCAGCGTCTCGACGACCTGCGAGCCGGTCTCGCTGATCGCCTTGGTGACGTCGCGTGCGCCCGAGGTCAGGCCCTCGGTCAGAACCTGGCCGGTACGCTCCAGCGAGGAGGCAATTTCCTGCGCGCGACCGTCAAGCATCGTCGACAGGTTGTCGCTGGCACCGGACAGCCGCTCGCTGACCTCGCCCGAGGTGATCTGCAGGCGTTCGACCAGTTCGTGGCCGCGGCCGCTGATCTCGTCGATCATGCGCTCGCCGGCGCGGCCGAGCGCGATCGTGATCTGGTCGCCCTTCTCGCCGAGCGAGCCGGTGACGCGATCGCCGGCCTGAGAAACGGCTTCGGCAATGCTGCGGCTGGCGCTTTCCAGATCCTTGGAGAGGGACTCGTGCGCGCCGCTGATCGCGAATTTCACGCGCTCGGCATTGCCCACGACGGATTCCCGCTGGGTGACGAGCTCGTCGATCAGCGCGCGCAGACGAATTTCGTTATCCGCATAGGCGCGCTCAAGCGTGGCGATCTCGCCGCGCACGATCGTTTCCAGTTCGCCGGCGCGTGCGACGGCGCGCTCGATGCCGTCGCCCATGGCGGCGACCTCGCGACGGATGGTCTGGCTCAGCGAGAGAACGGAATCGGCGCCGACCACTTCCGGCTCGGCCAGGCGCAGCGCGACTTCCGTCATCGCACGCGAGACGAGGCGCATCTCCTGGGTGCGGCGGTACAGTGCTGCGAGCACGAAGAAGAAGACGATGGGGGTGCCGATCGCCAATGCGAGCATGGCCCATTCGCCGGGGCCGAAACCGGCCAGACCTTGCGGCACGCCGCCGCTGAACGAGCCGAAGCGGCCGACGAGCACGAAGGCGACGCCGGCGAGCCAGAGCAGCGAGGCAAAGGCTGCGAACCAGGAGGGGCGGCGCGAAGGGCGGACCGAGAAGGCCTGGACGAGGGAACTGGAATCGCGGCGGTCGTCATTGGCGACGCGGCTGGTATCGGGCGCGATCGCCGGGCGCGGGGCCGCTGCCTGTGGTGCGGGGGCGGGTTCCTGCGGCCTGGGCGCGGGCTCGACGCGAGGCAGGTCGAGCTTGAGATCGCCTTCAACGGCCGAAGGCAGCTTCGGTTCGGATGGGCGGGGCTCCTCGCCGAGGGGCTTCGACTGGTCGAGCCGCAGGGCCTCCTCGATCGCGGACATCGCCGCTTCTGTCGGGTCCTGGAGCTTGTTTTGTCGGGTCATGATTGCCGCCTCGCAACGCTACTTCGATGGGTCGACATCGCCGCGACCCTCACGCTGCCGGGCGCCGCCTCTGGCGACCGACATCAGGAGGGACAATGCGCCCATCATTTACCAGTTGGAAGGGTAGTGGAGGCTCTATGCGATTGGAACCCATTTGAGGCCCCGATTCACAAACGTCGTTAACGCCTCGTTCACCATGTTGGCGCTTGTTTGAGCATGGGAGCCGCCAAGTCGGCTCGTATAAAATGCGTGTTTCCGAGTGCTCCAATGCCCCAAAAAGCCATTGATCTTGCTCACCTCGCCCGCCAGAGCGGCGGCGATCACGACCTCGAGCGCGAACTGCTCACGCTCTTCGCGCAGCAATGCGTCAGCCATTTGCGGACCATCCACTCCGGCAGCGATATCAAGGCCAGGATGGACGCGGCGCATACCCTGAAGGGAGCGGCCAGCGCGATCGGGGCCTGGTCGGTTGCCGAAGCCGCAGATGCAATGGAACGTCAACTGGCCAGCGATGATCCGACGCGCAGGGACAACGCGATGGACGCCCTGGCGCTTGCCGCGGCCGAGGCTCGCGCTGCGATTTCCACGATCGATTGCGCCGCCTGAGGGGCGGTCAGGCGGTCAACGCTCTTTCCACAATGCCTGGAAATGCTCTAAGCGGTGCCGGCGTTGGCCCCGCCGGAGTTTATGATGCCGAAGATCACTTTCATCGATGCCCAGGGAGAAAGCCGTACCGTTGAGGCCGAGACCGGCTCGACGGTCATGGAAACGGCCGTGCGCAACGGGATTCCCGGCATCGAAGCCGAATGTGGCGGTGCCTGCGCCTGCGCGACCTGCCACGTCTATGTCGACGACGCCTGGGCCGAGAAGACCGGCCATGCCGAGTCCATGGAAGAGGATATGCTCGACTTCGCGTTCGACGTGCGCCCGACGTCGCGGCTCTCGTGCCAGATCAGGGTTCGCGACGAACTCGACGGTCTCGTGGTGCGCACGCCGGCCCGCCAGGGCTGAGCCGACAGGCCGGGGCGGGCCTATTCGGCCGCAGCCGGCACTGGCGATTCAAGCATCGTCTCGCGCCCGGGCATGGGATGGCGCGGGACCAGGAAAGCCAGCGTCAGCGAGACGGTGGCGACCGCGGCTCCGATGTAGAAGACGATCGCAGGGTCGCGGATCCAGAGCAGTCCGAAGGTCACGGGCAGGAACACCGCGGCGATGTGGTTGATCGTGAAGGCCACTGCCGAGGTCGGCGCGATATCGGCCGGGTCCGCAATCTTCTGGAAATAGGTTCTTTGCGCCAGGACGAGCGTGAAGAAGACCCCGTCTACGATGAAGAGCGCGCCGGCGACGAAGACGCCCCAGCCGGCGAAATGCCCGTGGCTTGCCAGCGCATAGCCGACGAAGACGGCGATCAGCGAGATGTTCTCGAGCTGGATTGTCGCGCGTTCACCTACACGCCCGACGAGATGGCCGAGCATCGGCCCCACGAAGGTGTTGATGCCGTAGGTCGCAAGCAGAAGCGTCGCCGTCGCTGCGACATCGTAGCCAAAACGCTCGACCAGCAGGAAACCGCCAAAGGCCATGAAGATCTGCCGGCGCGCGCCCGACATGAAGGTCAGGGCATAATAGAGCCAGTAGCGCTTGCGCAGGACGAAGCCCTTGTTTTGTGGCACCGAACCCTGGAAGCGTGGAAACAACAGCCAGGCTGCGGCGGTCAAGCTGATGGTGAGCAGCCCCGCCACCACAAAGACGATCGTGTAGCCCGGCTGGAACAGCCGCCAGATCAGCGCGATCGAGCCAAAGGCAAGCAGCTGTGCGGCGGCTGCTGCGCCGGCGATCTTGCCGAGGAGGGCTGGAGCCTCCGCCTTTGGCAGCAGCTGCAACTGCAGGGATTGCTGCGCGGTCTCGTAGTAGTGGAAGCCGAGCGACATGATCGTGGTGGTGATCAGGAGCCCACCGAGGCTGGGATAGAAGCCGGTGATCGCAACCCCGAAACCGAGCGTGAGCAGGCTGAGATAGGCGAGTATCTGCTCGCGCATGAACCAGAACAGGATGATGGCGGTGAAGGCGAGAAAGCCTGGAATCTCCCGGACCGACTGCAGGATGCCGATATCCTGCCCGGTGAAGCCGGCGGCTTCCTTGGCGAAATTGTTGAGCAGCGCGCTCCAGCTTGCAAAGCCGAGCCAGTTGACGAAGGCCAGCACCATCAGGAAGGCGGCAGGCGAATGCAGCAGCCCGTGTGGGGGGCGTGAGGCGGGCTGGGCGTCGGTCATTGGATTACCGGACAGGAGGAACGGCCATTGGCGTCGCCACGGACTTCACAAGGCTGGTTCCGTGCGGCGATACTCTTAGGCGAGGCTCGGCCTGCGTCAATTCCGCCCTGTCATTGTGACCATGCAGAACGCTGCGCGTGCCTGGATGTGGTATCATGGGGTGGCAACCGCGGAAGCTGACGATGCCGAAAATCGGGGGGATGCGATGTACAGATCGATTCTGGTTCCCGTTGATCTTGCCGAGGTCGACTTCGCGGCGCTCGCCATCAATGCGGCGGTGTCCTTCGCCGAGGCCTCCGGCGGTACCATAAGACTGGTCTATGTCCGGTCGCTCGTGCCGATCACCTACATGGAGTTCGTGCCGGCCGACTTCGACACCGAACAACAGAGCGAGGCGGAGGCTAAGCTCGCCGATATCGCGGCCGGCATTCCGTTGCCGCCGGATCGTGTTTCCGCAAAGGTGCTGGTCGGTTCGATCCATGGAGAGGTGCTGGCGGAAGCTGATGCCAGCGGCGCCGATCTGATCGTGATCGGCTCGCACGAGCCCGGCATGCTCGCCTATGTCATCGGCTCCAATGCATCGGCCATCGTACGCCGTGCGAAGTGCTCGGTGCTGGTCGTGCGCAGCGGCTGAATCTGCTGGAATGCGGCCTGTCAGCCTGCCGAGGCGCGCGGCACCAGGTCGTCCGGCACTTCGCCTGCCTGCAGCGTGCGGGGGCGGTTGAGTCTGACCATCGGCCCGACCTGCCAGAGCGAGGCGAGGGCAAGCAGGATACCCAGCCATCCGGCCGAGCTCGAGCCCTGCAGGAAGGCGCGCAGCGTGAACATGATCAACATGAGCAGGGACAGGCCGCTGACCACGGTCAGCAGCAGCCAGTTCCAGTTCGGCTTGCCGGAGAGAAAACGGACGCGCGGATTGGCCCTGACGATCGCGGCCGACAGCGCTTCGACAAAGGCACGATAGCCGGCATCATCGCGCTCCATATCGGTGAGCGAGCGCCAGGACAGGTTGCCGAAGGTGATGCTCTTGCCGTCGCTCAGCCTGAGCTGCGTCTTGAAGCCCTTCGAGGAGATATTGCTCGGCGCATAGACGAAGCGCACTTGCTCGACCGCCGAGAGCCTGACCTGATCGACCTTGCGCGTGCTGTCGATCTCGAGCGTATCGCCCTTCAGCCGGTACGTGATTTCGAAGCCGACCGGCTTGGGACGCTGGCGCCAGGACGGCGGGAGCACATCATCGTCATCTTGCATGGCCGCAGCCATAGCGGCTCACCGCGGATTTGTCAGCGGGCCAGGACCTTCATGGCGCCGTCGAGCCCGTCCAGCGTCAGCGGAAACATCCGTCCGCCCATCAACCCGCCGATCTGCCGGATCGACTGGGTATAGCTCCAGAGATGCTGCTGGACCGGGTTGAGCCAGACCGATTTCGGGAAATGATTGGTCAGGCGCTGCATCCAGACCTCGCCCGCTTCCTCGTTCCAGTGCTCGACAGAGCCGCCGGGCATTGCAACCTCATAGGGACTCATCGAGGCGTCGCCGACGAAGACGATGCGATAGTCGGCCGAATAGGTCCGCAGGATGTCCCATGTCGGTATGACCTGATCGTGCCGGCGCCTGTTCTCACGCCAGACCCGTTCGTAGGGGCAGTTATGGAAGTAAAAGTGCTCGAAATGCTTGAACTCGGCCCGCGCCGCGGAGAACAGCTCCTCGGCCAGTTCGACATGCCAGTCCATCGAGCCGCCCACATCGAGGAAGAGCAACACCTTGACCGCGTTGCGGCGCTCGGGCCGTAACTGCACGTCGAGATAGCCGTGCTTGGCTGTTTCCGAGATGGTGTTGTCGAGGTCGAGTTCCTCGGCCGCTCCCGTGCGGGCAAAGCGGCGCAGCCGCCTCAATGCGACGCGCAGATTGCGCACGCCGAGTTCGCGCGTGTCATCGAAATCCTTGAACTCGCGCTTGTCCCAGACCTTGACCGCCCGGAAGTTGCGATTGCCGTCCTGGCCGATGCGGACGCCCTCGGGATTATAGCCGTAGGCGCCATAGGGCGAGGTCCCGGCGGTGCCGATCCATTTCGAACCGCCCTGATGCCGACCCTGCTGCTCCGCGAGCCGCTGCTTCAGCGTTTCCCAGAGCTTGTCCCAGCCCATCGCCGCGATTTCGCGCTTTTCCTCGTCGGTCAGGAATTTCTCGGCGAGTTTGCGCAGCCATTCCTCGGGAATGCCGGCCTGTTCGATCGCCTGTTGCAGGGTCTCCATGCCCTTGAATACTTGGGCGAAGACCTGATCGAATTTGTCGAGATGGCGCTCGTCCTTCACCAGGCAGGTGCGAGCGAGATAATAGAATTCGTCGACGCGGTGCTCGGCGAGATCGGCTTCCACGCCTTCGAGCAAGGCCAGGTACTCCCGCAGCGTGACGGGAACCTTGGCGGCGCGCAGATCGGTGAACAGGCGGAGGAACATCGCCCCACTGTGCGGAAGGCCGCGGCGGGGTCAAGCAGCACCGGCCCGAAGGCCAGGTGCTGCTTTAAAATATGATCGGCTTACGCCACCGCGTCGGCAAGGTCCTTGGTGACCTTGAATTTGACGACGGTCTTGGCGGGAACCTTGATCATGGCGCCGGTCGACGGGTTGCGGGCCTCGCGGGCTTCGCGCTTGGCCGCCGACAGCTTGCCGACGCCGCCGAGCGTAACATCGTCGCCGGACTTCAGCGTCTTGGCGACAACGGCTGCGAGTGAGCCGAGGATGGCGGACACGTCAGTCTTGGTCTTGCCGGTTTCGTCGGCAATGGCGGCGATCAGTTCGTTCTTGGTCATGAAACTCTCCTGAAGAACGGTGTTGGTTAGTCGTCGCTGGGGAGGACGCTAACTCCTGCTGCCGCCGCGAATCGCGCGACGACTGCATGTCCGCCCTGTGCGAAACTGCCACTTGGCACGGTTGACGTCCAAAAACACGGCATTGGGGCTAGATACGCACAGCATTTCGCTTCGTTCCCGCCTCAAGGATGCAAAAAAATTGGAGGGACGCCACCAGGACAGGGGTCATTGACAAATCTTACCCTGTTATTTCAAGCTTAAAATAATAAGTGCTGATGCGGGGGGACGCATGAAGGTTGTCATCGTCGGAGGCGGAATCGGCGGCCTGACGCTCGCATTGATGCTGCACGCGCGCGGCATGGCCGCCACCGTCTACGAGCAGTCGAGCGATATCCGCGAGGTCGGCGTCGGCATCAACACCTTGCCGCATGCGATCGGCGAACTGGCTGAACTCGGCCTGCTGCCGGCGCTTGATGCCGTCGCGATCCGAACGCGGGAACTGATTTACATGAACCGCTTTGGCCAGACCGTCTGGCGTGAGCCGCGCGGCCTCCATGCGGGAGCACCGGTGCCGCAGTTCTCGATCCATCGCGGCCGCTTGCAGTCGGTGATCTGCGCGGCTGTGCGCGAGCGCCTGGGGGAGGGCGCTCTGCGAACCGGGCGCCGGTTGCAGGGTTTCGTCCAGGATGAGGGCGGCGTGACGGCCCATTTTACCGATGCGCGGCGCGGCGAGGCCGGCGAGACTGCGCGTGCCGACGTGCTGATCGCGGCCGATGGCATCCATTCGAGCGTGCGCGGACATTATTTCCCGAACCAGGGAGCACCGCGCTGGAACGGCGTGCAGATGTGGCGCGGGGCCTGTGACTGGCCGGCCTTCCTCGACGGCGAGAGCATGATCATCGCCGGCGGCATGTCCGGAAAACTGGTGCTGTATCCGATCGCCGCGGGCAGCAAGCCCGGTACCCGCCTGACCAACTGGGTCGTCAATATCCGGACCGGGGATCCGGCGAAGCCACCTCCGAAGGAGGCCTGGTCGAAACCGGGCAGACTTGAGGATGTGCTGCCCTATGCCCGCCGCTTCTCGATTCCCGGCGTCGATATTCTTGCGCTGATCCAGGCCTCGCCCGGATTCTGGGATTACCCGATGTGCGACCGCGATCCGCTGCCGCGCTGGACCCATGGCCGCGTTACGCTGCTCGGCGATGCCGCTCATCCGATGTACCCGGTCGGCTCGAACGGAGCCTCGCAGGCGATCCTCGATGCGCGGGCTCTCGCCGATGCCCTGGTTCGCAGCGAGCATCCGCGCCAGGCGCTGGCGGCCTATGAGGGGGTGCGCCTGCCGGCAACCGCGCAGATCGTGGCCCTGAACCGGGTTGGTGGCCCCGAACGTGTGATCGATGCCGTCGAGGCGCTCGCGCCGAATGGCTTCGACGATGTCGAACGGGTCATGAGCTACGCAAGACGGGAGGCGATCGTGAAATCCTATGCCGGCAAGGCCGGCTTTGCGCCGGAGCAACTGACCCGACGCTGAGGGGGCGATCAGCCGGCTTCGGTCAGTTGCTGAATGCGCGCCTTCAGCTGCGCGTTGCTCTGCTCGCATTGCTTCAAGCGCCGGGTGTGGTCGAGAGGCACGATTTCGGCGGTTGAGGCAGGCTGCCGGTCCAGGGCGATCCCGACCCGCTCGCCATCGCGCCACCGAAAGCGTGCGCCGTAGACGCGTCGCTTATGCTCGATCTCAAGCTCGAATGCTGCCGGCAAGGCGATGGCATCGGAGATGAGCACCATGGCGCCAGAGTCGGAAAAATTGCGCACCACGCAGTCGAGCGTGGATTGGCGGTTGTTGAAAACGATGCGCGCGCCCAGCAGGGTACGCTGCCGTGGAACTTCACGGCGTTCGGTCATCATGATGCCGCCCCCTCCAAGCCGCTGCTGCAAACATTTTGCCTGCCGCTACGTAAGAGGAGTAATTGCCACTTTAACGCGAGTCGTGCAGCCTTAACCTTGCATTAACCTTAACGGCCATTTGGCAGCTCCTCCGGGCACGGTTCGGCGTTCGTCGCCCTCTCAGCGTGCTGCATGTCGGGTCAGCGCGCGTGCCCGATCGCGGAGGGCAGGGCGTCCGCACCAGAATCAGTCGTCGTCATCGTCGTCTTCGCGATAGCGGCGATATCCCCGGTAGCGCGGATAGTCGTCATCATCGTCAACCCGACGGCGCCCGAAGCGATAGTCTTCGCCGTAAGGGCCAAGCCGTCCCCGCGGGCGGCTGCTGGGATAGCAGCCGCGGTAGTCGCAGGTGCTTTCGGTGTAGATGCCGTTGCGCGGATTGATGCAGCGAAATTCATTGCAGCGCATCTGGACCTGCGTGACCGGCAGGCCCGTTTCGCCAAGTGCCGGGAGCGGCATCGCTGTCGCGCTGCCCGCCGCGAACGCGGCGAGCAGGCCAAGGGAAAGCGTCGCCTTCCTCATGTTTCATCCTCCATCATTGCTCGGCAGACTAGCGCCGGCAGATGAACGCGGGATGCACGGGTTTGGGTTCCGCCAGGGCCGGTTTCTCCCCTGCCGCGGGGTTTGTCAGGCCCCGTCTGGAGGCGGCGGCAGGAAGTCGATCTCGTATTTGGCGGCGAGTGCGACGACCTCTGCAGGGTTCTGCTCCGGCATCGAATGGATCGCCCAGAACAGATCGTAGAGCCGGCCGGTCGGAGCGACCCAGAACAGGCACTTGGCCGGGCTGTCGCTCTTGTTGAAGATGCCGTGTGGAACGTTGCGCGGCAGGCGGATCAGGTCGCCAGGCAAAGCGTGCGCTTCTTCTCCGTCGAGAACGAGATCAAGCCGGCCTTCGAGCAGATAGATGAACTCATCCTGCGTCGGGTGGACATGCGGCGGCACGAAGGTCCCGGGCGGGAAGGTCGCATGCCAGGAGAAACTATCCTCGCTCAGCGTCTTCGGGACATAGGTCTGGCCGAGAATATTCCACGAGATGGCATCGATGCCCTGATTGGCCCTCGTCACGCCGGCTGTCAGTGGCTTCATCGGTCTCTCCTTCTCTTAAAGATGCAGGAAGCGATCTTTCACAGCGCTGTCGCTGCGCAAGTCGTCGCTCGATCCGCGCCAGACGACGCGGCCCTTTTCCAGGACGATATGTCGGTCGGCGATCCTGGCCAGCGCATCGACATTCTTGTCGATGACCAGGATCGATTCGCCATCAGCCTTCAGTGCGGCAAGGCAGGACCAGATCTCCTGGCGGATGATCGGAGCGAGCCCTTCCGTCGCCTCGTCGAGAATGACCAGTTTCGGGTTGGTCATCAGGGCCCGGCCGATCGCCAGCATCTGCTGCTCGCCGCCGGAAAGCTGGTTGCCGCGATTGGTTCGCCTCTCCTTGAGGCGCGGCAGGAACGAGTAGATGCGCTCGACATCCCAGCGCGGCTTGCCGAAGCGGCTGGCCGCCGTGGCGATCAGGTTTTCTTCCACGCTGAGCGTCGGAAAGATCTGGCGGCCTTCCGGCACCAGCCCGATTCCGGCCTGTGCGATCCGGAAGGGAGGCGCCCCGGTCAGGTCGCGGCCGGAGACGCAGATGCGGCCAGCCTTGGCCGGGATCAGCCCCATGATGGCACGGATCGTCGTGGTCTTGCCCATGCCGTTGCGGCCGAGCAAGGTCACCACCTCGCCCTCGGCGATCGCGAGATCAACGCCGAACAGGATCTGCGCTTCGCCGTAGCCGGCGTCCAACGCTTCGACGACGAGCATGCTCTAGCCCTCCTCGCCGAGATAGGCTTCGCGCACGGTCGGGTCCGCACGGACGGACGCCGGTTCGCCAGAGGCGATGACCCGGCCATAGACGAGAACGCTGACCGTGTCGGCGAGTGCGAACACCGCCTCCATGTCGTGTTCGACCAGCAGCATGGCGTAGCGACCCTTGAGGCTCTTCAGCAGCGCGATCAGGCGCGCGCCTTCCTCGTGTCCGACACCGGCCAGCGGCTCGTCGAGCAGGATCGCGGCGGGCTCGAGGGTGAGAGCCATCGCAATCTCGAGTGCGCGTTTCTCGCCATGCGAGAGCCGGCCTGCCGGCACATGCGCGCGCTCGCCGAGACCGACGGCGTCGATCGCGGCCCAGGCCGGGCCGTTCAGGCGCTCGTCGCGGGCGGCGTTGCGGAACAGCGCCAATGGATGCGTCGCGCGCGCCTGCACGCTGAGAGCGACGTTCTCCAGCACCGAGAGCGAAGCGATGGTCGAGGTGATCTGAAAGGTGCGCGCAAGCCCGGCGCGCGCACGCTTCTCGGGCGACAGTCCGGTGATGTCGGCACCGCGGAAGCGAATGCTGCCGGCATCGGGACGCAGCATGCCTGAGATCTGGTGCACGAGTGTGGTCTTGCCGGCGCCGTTCGGGCCGATCAGGGCATGCAATTCGCCGGGAGCGACGGAGAAGCTGACGCCATCGGTCACCTTCAGCGCACCGAAGGACTTGCGAACGCCATCGAGGGCGAGAACGGGATCAGCCATCGCTGCGTCCCCGCATCTTTGCGAGGATGCCGACGATGCCGCCGCGCGTGAACAGCACGAAGAGAACGATGAGCGGCCCGAAGATCGCCTTCCAGTGTTCGGTGATCCCGGCGAGCACGTCCTCGGCGAAGAGAAAGGCGAGCGCGCCGATGATCGCGCCATGCAGAGAGCCGACACCGCCGAGCACGACCATGAAGATCAATTCGCCCGAGCGCTGCCAAGACATGAAGGCGGGGCTGACGAATTCGGTCTGGTTGGCGAGGAAGAAGCCGGACAAGCCTGCGATCATGCCGCTGATGACATACGCGATCAGGCGCACGCGCCCGACATCGTATCCGGTCACGGTTACGCGCGTCGCGTTCTCGCGCGCGGCGCGCAGCACGCGGCCGAAGCGGGAGGCGACGATGATGCAGACCAGCCCGTAGCAGCCGATGAGCGCACCCAGCACGATGTAGAAGAAGCCGGTTCGGCTTGCGGCGATGTCGAGGCCGGCGATCGTGCTGCGGGCATAGAGCGTCAGGCCATCGTCGCCGCCATAGGCCGAAAGCGCCTGCGCCAGGAAGAACACCATTTGCCCGAAGGCCAGCGTGATCATGATGAAGGCGACGCCGCGCGTGCGCAGCGAGACCGCGCCCGTGACCGCCGCAAAGATGGCGCAGACGACGAGGAGCACGGGCAGGATCAGCAGCGTCTCGGTGCGGCCCTCGGTGATCATGATGCCGGTCACATAGGCGCCGATGCCGATGAAGGCGGCATGCCCGAAGGAGACCAGCCCCCCGACGCCCAGGATGAGGTCGAGCGACAGGGCCGCGATGGCGAAGATCATCGCCCGCGTCACCAGCGACAGCCAATGCGCGGGGACTCCGAGCGAGACGGCGACCGGGACGAGAGCGAGCGCTGCGAAGAGCACCAGCGCCAGGAGCGGGCGCGATCCTGGCCGGGATTGGGTGGACCCGGCTGCGCCGGCGGTGGTGGGCGCCGCGCTCATGTCCGGCCCTTGGCGGGCAGCAGGCCTTCGGGGCGCACGAACAGGACGATGGCCATCACCAGGTAGATCAGCATCGAGGAGAGCGCGGCTCCGGTCGCACGGGCCGAGGGGGCGCTCATGAACAGGCGCAGCAGGTCGTTCATGAAGGAGCGCCCGAGCGTATCGACCAGTCCGACGATCAGCGCGCCGACGAAGGCCCCGCGGATCGAGCCGATGCCGCCGACCACGATGACGACGAAGGCGAGGATCAGCACCGTGTCGCCCATGCCGGGCTCGACCGAGAGGATCGGCGCCGCCATCGCACCGGCAAACCCGGCCAGCATGGTTCCGAAGGCGAAGACGACCATGAAGAGCTTGCGGATATCGACGCCGAGTGCCGAGACCATCGGCGCGTTCGAGGCGCCGGCCCGCAACAGCATGCCGGTGCGCGTCCGCTCGACGATGAACCAGAGCAATCCGCCGACCGCGAGCCCGGCGCCGATCAAGGCGAAGCGGTAGGTAGGATAGAGAATGCCGTCCATCAACCGCACGGAGCCTGACAGGAATTCCGGGACCGGGACGGAGAGAGGGGCCGCGCCCCAGACGATCTTGACGCCCTGGTTCAGGAGCAGGATGAGCCCGAAGGTCGCGAGTACCTGGTCGAGATGGTCGCGTTCATAGAGATGGCGGAAGACCAGGAATTCGAGGGCAAGCCCGATGACGAGCGCGGCCGCCAGGGCGAGCAACAGCCCCAGCACGAAACTCCCGGTCAGCCCGACGAAGGTCACCGCGAGATAGGCCCCCAGCATGTACTGCACGCCATGGGCGAGGTTGATGAAATCCATGACGCCGAAGACCAGCGTCAGCCCCGCTGCCACCAGGAACAGCAGGACGCCGAGCTGCAGCCCGTTCAGGATCTGGACGATGAGGAGACTGGTGGTCATCAGCTCGGTGCTTGTTGGCTGGCGCGGCACGCCCCTAGATCACGCTGCGTTTGGAAAACGTGATCGACTCTCATAGTTTAGAGCATGCCCAATGCGAAAAACCGTTGCCGCTCTTTCGCAGCATGCTCTGGGCGGCCGCAGCGAGACGCATGTCAGGCACGGGCTCCCTTTCCCCGGAAAGGGCAGGGGCGGCGAGTGTGAGGATGTTGCCAAGGGGAGCTGATGTCCTGCTCCGATGACAGGCGGGTACTCTTCGGCACCCTGCCATCATCCAAGCTCGTCTCTCCTCCCAGAGAGACGAAGGGACATGAGCTCCCCCGGGCAGTCTCCTCACTTCAGGGCGCAATCCTTCGCATGCGGGTCGGCATAGTCCGAGAACACCTTCTGCGCGATCTCAGTCTGGAACTTGCCGTCCGCGCGCTTGGCAACCTTGACCAGGTAGAAGTCCTGGATCGGGTAGCCATTGCTGTTGAACTTGAAGTTGCCGCGCAGCGACTTGAAATCGGCCTTCCGGATCGCGGCCCGCAGCTTGTCCTTGTCGGCCGTACCGCCGGCACCCTTGACCGCCGAGTCGATCAGCAGGGCGGCGTCATAAGCCTGCATGGCATAGGAGCCGGGGACGATCTTGTAGGCAGCCTCGTAATCCGCGACGAATTTCTTGTTCTGCGGATTGTCCATATTGGGGGCCCAGGTCATGCCGCCGAAGAGGCCGACCGCAGCGTCCTGCTGCGCGGGCAGTGTCGATTCGTCGACCGTGAAGGCGGAGAGGAACGGGATCTTGCCCTGCAGACCGGCCTGCGACCACTGCTTGACCAGATTGACGCCGAGACCCCCCGGCATGAAGGCGAAGACGACGTCGGGCTTGGCCGAAGCGATCTTGGCGAGCTCTGCTGAGAAATCGAGCTGGTTCAGCGGGACATAGACCTCGTCGACGACCTCGCCCTTGAAGTAGTTCTTGAAGCCGGCGAGCGAGTCCTTACCCGCCTGGTAGTTCGGCGCCATGATGTAGGCGCGCTTGAAGCCCTGGTCCTGCGCGTATTTGCCCAGCACCTCGTGGACCTGGTCGTTCTGGTACGAGGTCACGAAGAAGTTCTGGTGGCAGGCCTTGCCTGCGAGCGTCGAAGGGCCGGCATTCGGGCTGATCAGCACAGCGCCGGAGTCCAGAACCGGCTTGGCGATGGCGCCCAGAATGTTCGAGAAGACCGGGCCGACGACGAAATCGACCTTGCCGCCCTCGACGAAACCGCGAACCTTGCCGACCGCGACATCGGGCTTGAGCTCGTCGTCGATCACCGTGATCTGCACCGGCCGTCCGCCGAGCTTGCCGCCCATCTGGTCGACTGCGAGCTGGAAACCGTCGCGCAACTGCTGGCCAAGTGCCGCCTGCGGGCCGGAAAGAACGCTGACGACGCCGATCTTGATCGGCTCCTGGGCCTGTGCGCCGGCAACACCCAGCGCGACGAGCGCCGTGCCGATAGACAATGCGAGTTTGAGCTTCATGTCCGATGTCCTCCCGGGACCTGCAAGGAGCCTACTGGCCGGCGGAGATCCCCATCCCCTTCCGGCCCGTATGTTCCTCATTTTGTTTCAAGCTTAAAATATCTGCAAGAGGCTTTCATGCTGAATCGTTGGGGGTGTCATGCCGCCTCCGTCATTCCCGTCAGCCGAAATCTCGATCCGGCTGCCGGGATGTCGTCAGGATTGGTTGGCCTGCGCGCTCAGGCCTGCACGCCGTCGACGTACCAGTCCATCTTCGACAGCATCTCGTCGGGGGCAGTCTCGCCGGCCTTGAGGCGCAGCACGCCCTTCTGGTCCTTGAGCTCGCCGGTGAAGGGGTGAAGCGTGCCGGCAACGATGCCCTTCTGGACTTCCTCCGCGCCTGCGCGTGCGGCCGGCGTCATCGCCGGATTGAAGGGGGCGAGCTTGACGAAGCCGTCCTTGATCCCGCCCCAGACGTCACCCGACTTCCAGCTGCCGTCCATGACCTCCTTGACGCGCTTGATGTAGTAGCCCGACCAGTCGTCGACGATCGCCGAGAGATGCGCCTTGGGGGCGAAGGCGCTCATGTCGGAGGCCTGACCGAAGGCGAAGACGCCGCGCTGCTCTGCCGCCTGCAGGGCGGCGGGGCTGTCGGTATGCTGGGTGATCACATCGGCGCCCTGGTCGATCAGCGCCTTGGCGGCGTCGGCTTCCTTGGCCGGGTCGTACCAGGTCGAGGCCCAGATGACCTTGGTCTTGAAGTTCGGGTTCACCTTGCGGGCGGCCAGCGTGAAGGCATTGATCCCCATCACGACCTCCGGAATCGGGAAGGAGGCGATGTAGCCGGCCTGGCCGCTCTTCGACATATGGCCCGCAATCGTGCCGATCACCGCGCGCCCCTCATAGAAGCGGGCATTGTAGGTCGCGACGTTCTCGGCGCGCTGATAGCCGGTGGCGTGCTCGAATTTCAGCTTCGGGAACTGCTTTGCGACCTGGATGGTCGGGTTCATGAAACCGAAGGAGGTCGCGAAGATCAGCTGGTTGCCGGCCTGCGCCAGCTGGCGCAGCGCGCGCGCCGCATCCGGCCCCTCGGCGACGTTCTCGATGAAGCTGGTCTTGATCTTGTCGCCATACTGCTTCTCCAGCGCCTTGCGGCCCTGATCATGCGTCCAGCTCCAGCCGTGATCGCCGATCGGACCGACATAGATGAAGCCGACACCCAGTGGCGCCTGCGCGGAGGCGCTGCGGCCGAGCAGGGGCAGGGCGGAAGCCGCGGCGCCGCCGGCAACGAGCGTGCGGCGGGTGATGATGGATGACATGGTTGTTCTCCCCACGGGGTTGGCGGCGCCGTCAGGACGCCGAGAAGGGTTTGCCGAGACATGCGGGCGCGTCGAGCCGGCCCGTTTTGCGACCGAGCGACATCATCGTCAGAACCAGGATTGTCGCAAGATAGGGGGCCATCGCCAGCACCTCCGGCGCGAGCCAGGCGATGCCGGCGGCCTTGGCCTGGAGCTCGAAGGTCATCACCGCACCGAAAAGATAGGCCCCGAGCAGAAGCCGGCCGGGCTTCCAGGCGGAGAAGACGACGAGCGCGAGCGCGATCCAGCCTCGCCCCGCGGTCAGGCGGTCAGCCCACATCGGCGTCAGCGCCAGCGAGAAATAGGCGCCGCCGAGGCCCGCCAGCGCGCCGCCGAAGGCGATCGCCGCATAGCGGATGCCAATGACGGGATAGCCGATGGCATGGGCAGAGGCGTCATTCTCGCCGACTGCCCGCAGGATCAATCCGGCGCGCGTTCGACGCAGGAAAAGGCTCACGCCGAGAACCAGGGCGAGCGAGAGATAGACGACGATGTCGTGCCCGAAGAGCGCGCGCAGCCAGGGATGGCCGGAAAGCGCTTCGGGAAACAGGGGGCCCAGACGATCGATCGTGCGGCCGACGAAGCCGGCACCGATCAGCGAGGAGGCACCGACGCCGAAAATCGTCAGCGCCAGGCCCGTCGCGACCTGGTTCGCGGTCAGGCTGAGCGTCAGCACGGCGAAGATCATCGCGGTTGCGATGCCGGCGATCACGGAGGCAATGAGCCCGAGCGCGATGCTGCCGGTGCTGAAGGCGACCGCGAAACCGGCGACGGCTCCGGTCAGCATCATGCCTTCGACGCCGAGATTGAGCACGCCCGACTTCTCGACGACGAGCTCGCCCAGCGCCGCCAGCAGGATCGGCGTCGACGCCGCGACAAGCGTCATGATGATCGAGACCAGGATGACGCTGTTCATCGCGACGCCACTTTCGCCGGCCTTGCGCTGAAGGCGATGCGATAACGGACCAGCACGTCGGTCGCGAGCAGGAAGAACAGCAGCATCGCCTGGAACATCCCGGTCGCGGCCTGGGGCAGTCGCACGGTCGTCTGGGCGATCTCGCCGCCGACATAGGTTGCCGCCAGAACGACGCCGCCGAGCACGATGCCCAGCGGATGCAGGCGGCCGAGGAAGGCGACGATGATGGCGGTGAAGCCGTAGCCAACCGGGAATTGCGGGGTGAGCTGGCTGAAGGGGCCTGCAGCCTCAAAGATGCCGGCAAGACCCGCGAGCCCGCCGCCGATCAGCAACGTCACCCAGGTCGTCCGTTCGGCGCTGAAGCCACCATGACGCGCCGCAGCCGGTGCGAGCCCGACAACCTTCACCGCATAGCCCGCGGTCGTCTTCTCCAATACGAGCCAGGCAATGACGGCAATGACGAGTGCAAGCGGAATGCCGAGATGGACGAGCGTCTCGGGGATGACGACCGGCAGCGTCTGATCGGCCGTGAACATCCGCGTCTGCGGGAAGTTGAAGCCGTCCGGATCCTTCCATGGACCGCGCACGAGATAATACAGCACCTGCACCGCGACATAGGTCAGCATCAGGCTGGTCAGGATTTCGCTGACCTGAAGCCTGACCCGCAACAGCGCCGGGACTGCAGCCCAGGCCATGCCGCCGAGGATGCCGGCGAGAGCCATGGCCGGCAGGATCCACCAGCCGCTCATCTCATAGGTGGCGAGGGCAACGCCGGTGCCGGCGATGGCGCCCATGATGTACTGGCCCTCGGCGCCGATATTCCAGACATTGGCACGAAAACCGATGGCGAGGCCGAGCGCGATCATCACCAGCGGCGCCGCCTTGACGCCGAGATCCGGCCAGCGATGCGGTTCTAGGAAGGGCACGAGGAAGAAGTCGAAGACCGCGGTCAGCCCGTCATAGCCCATCGCCGTGAAGACCATCGCGCCGGTCACCATGGTGAGCGCGATCGCGATCAGCGGGCTCAGATAGAGCATCGCCCGGCTTGGTTCGCGGCGGCGGCGCCATTCAAGCATGAGGCGGCGCTCCCTCGGGCTGGGCTGCGCCGTGAATGCCGCCCATCATCAGGCCGATCTCGTCGATCGCGAGTTCCGCGACCGGGCGCGGCGGCGAGAGCCGGCCCTCGTTGATGACGCTGAGCCGGTCGGCCAGCTCGAGCAGTTCGTCGAGGTCCTGCGAGATCACCACGACCGCGGAGCCCTTAGCCGCCAGATCGACCAGCGCCTGCCGGATCGCCGCTGCCGCGCCCGCATCGACCCCCCAGGTTGGCTGCGAGACCACGAGGACGCCTGGCTCCTGGCCGATCTCGCGGCCCATGATGAATTTCTGCAGATTACCCCCGGACAATGAGCGGGCCGGAGAACCTGGACCGGTGGTGCGTACATCGAACCGGCCGATGACGGCTTGGGCGAAGCGCCGAACCGCCCCGAGACGGATGAAGCCGCGTGGCGCCAGCGGCAGCCGGTAGCGCGCCGTCAGGATGGCGTTCTCCGCCAGCGAGAAATCCGGCACGGCGGCGTGTCCGTTGCGCTCCTCCGGAACGCAGGCGAGGCCGGCGCTGCGCCGCTCGCCCGCCCCCTCGCTGCCGACGGACTTGCCGTCGAGCATGATGGCGTTCGGCACCGCGCTGAGGCGCTCGCCGGACAGGGCGCCGAGCAGCTCGGCCTGGCCGTTTCCGGCGACGCCGGCGATGCCGAGGATTTCGCCGGCGCGTGCCTCGAAACTGATGTCGCGCAAGCTCGTGCCGAAGGGCGGCTCACCGGGCAGCGAGAGGCCAGATACGATCAGCCGACGTTTGCCGATCCTGCCGGAATGGGCGTTCTCGATCTGGCGCAATTCGGCGCCGATCATGAGTTCGGCCATGCGCCGTGTCGTCTCCTGCCGCGGGTCGCAGGTCGCCACGACCCGGCCGGCGCGGAGGATCGTGGCGGTGTCGCACAAGGCTTTGATCTCGTGCAGCTTGTGGCTGATGTAGAGGATCGAGCAGCCTTCGGACGCGATCTGCCGCAAGGTCTCGAACAGACGCTCGACTTCCTGCGGTGTGAGGACCGAGGTCGGCTCGTCCATGATCAGGAGCTTCGGCTTCTGCAGCAGGCAGCGGACGATCTCGATGCGCTGCCGTTCGCCGACCGAGAGCGTATGGACCTCGCGCTCGGGATCGAGCGGCAGCGAATAGCTTTGCAGAACCTTGGCGACTCGGGTCTTCAGCTCGTCGCGATCCACGGCCTCGTCGAGGCCGAGCGCAATATTCTCGATCACCGTCATCGCATCGAACAGCGAGAAATGCTGGAAGACCATGCCGATGCCGAGCCTCCGCGCCGCCTTGGGCGAGGGAATCGAGACAGGCTTGCCATCCCAGGAGATGCCGCCTGAATCGGCCTGCTGAACGCCGTAGATGACCTTGACCAGCGTCGACTTGCCGGCTCCGTTCTCGCCGAGCAGGGCGTGGATCTCGCCTGGTTTCACGCTGAAGCTGATATCGTCATTGGCCTTCACGCCGGGAAAGCTCTTGGAGATGCCCGACAGCACGAGTCTGGGCGGCGTATCCGTCCTGTCATGCGGCGACGCCGTCATCTCCTGCCCTTCTCCCCGGACCCTGTCGGCCCTGCGCCACGCTTTGCCCGGAAGCCCGTTGCTTGGCAAGCAAGCTCCGCACCAGCTCGGCTGCCGTCAAGGCGGCGATGACCTCGGGGCGCTTGTCGTCCACATCATCCCCGCCGATTGGGCAGGTCAGGTGCGCCAAGGCATCGCTTGCAGGGTGGCGGCGGCGAAAGCTCGCCACGAAGCGCGCGCGCTTTGTCGCCGAGCCGATCATGCCGACATAGGCCGCATCCCCGCGCAGCAGCGCAGCCTCGGTCAGCCGGTAGTCGAGCGCATGGCTGTGAGAGAGGATGACGAAGGCGGTGCCGGGCTGGGCCGACGCGATGGCCTCGACCGGGTCGTCCAGTCGTACCCGTGCGACCCCATCGGGAAGGTCGTGCATCTGGCCTTCGCGATCGTCGATCAGAATGACCGTCAGCGGCAGGCGCATGAGGGCCTCGGCAAGCGCCCGCCCGGTATGGCCAGCGCCGATGATGAGGACGGCAGGTTGCGCTGCGCGCCTTGCCGCTTCGGCGGCCTGGAGAGTCGCGAGATGGCACGGCCTGGCCCGCTCCAGCACGACACCGACCCGGCCGCCGCAGCACTGGCCCATTTGCGGCCCAAGCGGAATATCGAGGCGTCGCGAGGTCTCGCTGCTCGCCAGCATCTCAAGGGCGATGTCGGTACAGTGGAATTCGAGCTGGCCGCCGCCGATCGTCCCGGAATTGCCCTCGCCGGTGACGACCATCGTCGCGCCGGTTTCGCGTGGGGTCGATCCTTCGGCGCGCTCGATGCTGACAAGGATGGCGCCTTGCTCGATATGGGCTTCGAGGAAAGTCGCCAGCCCGGTCATGGTGCCGCGCCCCGTGCCTGTTCCCGTACGCGATCGATCGCATCGAGTACACGCTCCGGCGTCGCCGGCGCGTCGAGACGGGGACAGAAGCGATGGTCACCGACGCTCGCGACCGCGTCCGACAAGGCGTGGAGCACGCTGATCGCCAGCATCAGCGGCGGCTCCCCGACCGCCTTGGAGCGGTGGATCGTCGGCTCGCGATTGGGGGCGTTCTCGAGCAGGTCGACATTGAAGATGCGCGGCCGGTCGGAGGCGAGGGGGATCTTGTAGGTCGAGGGCGCATGGGTCTTGAGCCGGCCTTTGTCGTCCCACCAGAGTTCCTCGGTGGTGAGCCAGCCCATGCCCTGCACGAAGCCGCCCTCGATCTGGCCCTTGTCGATCGCCGGGTTCAGCGAGGTGCCGCAATCATGCAGGATGTCGACCCGCTCGACCTTATACTCGCCGGTGAGCGTGTCGATCGCGACTTCGGCCGCAGCCGCGCCATAGGCGAAATAATAGAACGGGTGGCCACGCCCGGCCTTGCGATCCCAATGGATCTTCGGCGTCGCGTAGAAGCCGGTCGCCGAGAGCTGGACGCGGGCCATGTAGGCCGCCGCGACGAATTCGTCGAAACTCATCTCCTGCGTGCCGATCCTGATCCGGCCCGGCAGGAAGGCAATCTCCTCGGTTGCAACCTCCCAGCGCTTCGAGGCAAAGGCGACGAGCCGTGCCTTGATCGTCTCGCAGGCATCGAGCGCGGCCATGCCGTTGAGATCGGAGCCGGAGGAGGCGGCCGTCGCCGACGTATTCGGCACCTTGCCGGTGGTCGTCGCGGTGATCTTGATCCGGTTGAGGCCGATCCCGAAGGCCTGCGCCACGACCTGCGCCACCTTCACATAGAGGCCCTGGCCCATCTCGGTGCCGCCATGGTTCAGCGCCACCGTGCCGTCCGTGTAGACATGCACCAGGGCGCCGGCCTGATTGTACCAGGTCGCGGTGAAGGAGATGCCGAACTTGACCGGAGTCAGCGCGATGCCGCGCTTGATAACCGGGCTCTTGCGATTGCCCTCACGGATCGCCGTCTGGCGCGCGCGGTAATCGCAACGCCGCTCGAGCTCGGCGATCACGTCGCCGGCGATATTGTCCTCGACCTGCTGGTGATAGGGCGTGATGTTGCGGCCGACCGCGCCATAGAGATTGCGCCTGCGGATCTCGAGCGGGTCGAGCCCGGTCGCAAAGGCAACCTCCTCGATGAAGCGTTCCGCGCCGACCATGCCCTGGGGGCCGCCGAAGCCGCGGAAGGCCGTGTTCGAAACGGTGTTGGTCCGCAGTGGCTGCGAGCGTGCGCGCACCGCCGGGTAGAAATAGCAATTGTCCATGTGGAACAGCGCGCGGTCCGTGACCGGGCCCGAGAGATCGGCGTTCCAGCCGCAGCGCGCCGCATAGACCGCGTCCACCGCGTGAATATGCCCCTCGTTATCGAAGCCGATCTCGTAATCGACCACGAAATCATGGCGCTTGCCGGTGATGACCATATCGTCGTCGCGGTCGGGCCGGAGCTTGACCGGGCGCTTCAGCTTGCGGGCAGCGAGCGCGGCGACGCAGGCGAAGAGATTCGCCTGGGTTTCCTTGCCACCAAAGCCGCCGCCCATGCGCCGCACCTCGATGGTGACGGCGTGGGAGCCGACGCCGAGCACCTGCGCGACCATGTGCTGGACTTCGCTCGGATGCTGCGTCGAAGACAGCACCAGCATGTCTTCGTCCTCGCCGGGTATGGCGAGCGCGATCTGGCTCTCCAGATAGAAATGATCCTGTCCGCCGATCTCCATCGACCCCTTGAGCCGGCGCGGGCTGGCAGCAAGGGCACCAGCCACATCGCCGCGCTCCAGCTTCAGCGGGTCGGTGACAAGCTCGCCGCCCGCCGCGCGGGCCGCTGCGACATCCAGTAGCGGAGCGGCTTCCTCATAGGCGGCCTTGGCCAGCCCGGCAGCACGGCGCGCCAGATCGCGGGTTTCCGCGATGACCGCGAAAAGCGGCTGGCCGTGATGCAGGATAGTCTGCGTCGTGAAGACAGGCTCGTCATGCCGATGCGTCGAGCTGATGTCGTTCGCGCCCGGAATATCCTCTGCCGTCAGCACGGTCAGCACGCCAGGTGCCGTGCGCACAGCGGCGAGGTCGAGTGATATCAGCCGCCCATGCGCGACCTCGGAAAGGCCGAGATAGGCATGCGCGAGGCCGGCCGGCTCGGCGATGTCGTCGATGTAGAGGGCCTCGCCAGCGACATGCTTGGCGGCGGAATCATGATTGCTGGACCGGCCGAGCGGCCCGGCTACGGCCTCGGTCTCAAGCCGTTTGCGCGCGTCAGCCATGGGCGACCTCCGCAAGCAGGCCCGCAACGCGGGTGTCGACGTCAGGTGCCGTCGTTTCGATCAGGAACCGGCGCAGGAGATTGCCGGCCACCTTCAGCCGGTACGCCGCCGAGGCGCGCATGTCGGTCAGCGGTGTGAAATCCCGGGGCAGGGCGGCGATGGCGGCAGCGACCGCAGCCTCGTCCCAATCCCTCCCCAGCAGCGCGGCTTCCGCGGCTGCCGCCCGTTTCGGGATACCCGCCATGCCGCCATAGGCGAGCCGTGCCTCGCTCACCCTATTGGCTTCGTCGAGACGCAGCAGGAAGGCGCCGCACACAGCCGAGATGTCCTCGTCGAAGCGCTTTGAGATCTTCGAAATGTGGAACAGAGCGTCACTCTGCAGTTTCGGCACCAGCACGGCCTCGACGAATTCGCCTGGCTTCCGGTCCTGGCGGCGATAGTCGAGGAAGAAGGCTTCGAGCGGCAGCGCGCGCCGCTCGCTGCCGCGCCGCAGCACCAGCCTTGCACCAAGCGCAATCAGCGCAGGCGGCAGATCGCCGATCGGTGAGCCATTGGCGATATTGCCGCCGATCGTCCCGGCATTGCGCACCTGCTCGCCGCCGAAGCGGCGCATCAGCTCGTCGAGCTGCGGCGAGAGCGCCGCGAGTGCCGTGCGGACATCGATATGGTTCGCCATGGCGCCGATGCGCAGATGCTCCCCCTCGTCGCTGACCGCACGCAGAGCCTCGATGCGGCCGAGATGGATGACGGTTTGCGGCTGCTGCATCCCCTTGGTGATCCAGAGACCGACATCGGTCGCGCCGGCGACGAGAATGGCCTCGGGATGGGAGATGACGAGATGGGCGAGGGCGTCTGTTGTCGTCGGAGACAGGAAACGCCGCGCGCCATGGGTGAGCGTCAGCGTCTCCTGATCCACGAAAGCGTGCAGGCGTGCGGCGATGCCGGGCGCCGAAAGCGCGAAGCGATCCTGCGTCCGGTCGGTATGCTCGTAGAGGCGCCGGGCCGCGGCGATGATCGGCTCGTAGCCGGTGCAGCGGCAGAGATTGCCCGCGAGCGCGTCCTCGATCCGCCGCAGCTCCGGCACGGGCTCGTTCAGCCAGAGCGCGAGGAGCGACATCACGAAGCCCGGCGTGCAGAAGCCGCATTGCGAGCCGTGGCAGTCGACCATCGCCTGCTGCACCGGGTGCAGGCGTCCGTCCGCGCCCTTCAGGTGCTCGACGGTGAGCAGATGGCAGCCATCGAGGGTCGGCAGGAAGCGGATGCAGGCGTTGATCGCCTCATAGCGCAATCGGCCGCCGTCGAGCCGCCCGACGACGACGGTGCAGGCTCCGCAATCGCCTTCGGCACAGCCTTCCTTCGTACCGGTCCGGCGGCGCCCGAGGCGCAGCCAGTCGAGCAGCGTCAGCGTCGGATCGCAGGACGCGATCTCGACCAGCTCATCGCCGTAGAGGAAGCGCACTATCTCACGCATGGCGGCCCGGCCGCTCACAGATCCAAATCATGCCTCCAGATTAGGCATGTTCGACGCTTGGCCGAAAGCTTTGATTTGGTGCAGATATGACGTGATTTTGAGGCGGAGCACGAGCCCGTGAACGAAGACCGTCACCTTCGCGCCCTGCGTGGCCGCCTGCTCTGGTTCGTCGGCGATCCCGAGACCGCGGGCGAAGCGGCGCATCGCTATATCGAGGACGGTCTGATCCTCATCTGCGATGGATTGATCACGGCCGTCGGCGCTGCATCGGAACTGCTGCCGACGCTGCCGGCGGAGGCGGAAATCGTCGATCATCGGCCAAACCTGATCATGCCGGGCTTCATCGATGCGCATCTGCACATGCCGCAGACTCAGGTGATCGCCTCTTATGGTGCGCAGCTGATGGAGTGGCTGAACAAATACACCTTCGTGGAGGAGCAGAAGCTGGCGCAGCAGGGCCATCCGGAGAAGCTGACGCGTTTCCTGCTGGACGAGTTGCTGGCGAGCGGCACCACCACGGCAGCGGTCTACTGCTCCGTCCACCCGCAGTCGGCCGAAGCCTTCTTTGCCGAATCCGAGCGCCGCAACACGCGGATGATCGCCGGCAAGGTGATGATGGACCGCAACGCCCCGCAGGCACTGACCGATACAGCCGAGAGCAGCTATGCCGACAGCAAGGCCCTGATCGAGCGCTGGCATGGCCGGGGACGCCAGCTCTATGCAATCACGCCGCGCTTTGCGGTGACCTCGACGCCGGAACAACTCACGGCTGCCGGACGGCTCGCCTCGGAACATCCGGATTGTTTCGTCCAGACCCATATCAACGAGAACCAGGCCGAGATCACGCTCGCCCGCCAGCTTTACCCGGCCGCCGATGACTATGCCGGCATCTATCGCGATTACGGCCTGCTCGGCCGCAAGAGCCTGATGGGCCACTGCATCCACATGACCAAGCATGAATGGCGCGCCTTTGCCGAGGCCGGTGCCGTCGCCGTCTTCTGTCCGACGTCGAACCTCTTTCTCGGTTCAGGCCTGTTCGACTGGGCCCGGGCGAAGCGGGAGGGCGTGCGGATTGCGGTCGCGACCGATATCGGCGGCGGCACCAGCTACTCGATGCTGCGGACCATGGCCGAGGCCTACAAGGTGCTGCACCTGCAGGGCCAGTCGCTTTCCGCGTTCGCGGCGCTGCATGCGATCACGCGCGGCAATGCGGTGGCGCTCGGGCTCGAACATCTCATCGGCTCGCTCGAGCCTGGCCGTGAGGCGGATGTCGTGGTGCTCGACCCGGCTGCGACGCGGGCGATGGCGCATCGGCTGGAAACAGCGCGCGATCTGGCCGAGGAATTGTTCGTGCTCGTCACGCTGGGTGACGAGCGCAATGTCGCCGCGACCTATGTCGCGGGGGAGCGTGTGGGCAATCAGCCCAGCACGCCGCCCTTCCTGGCGAAGTCGATATAGATCTCGCGCAGGCGGATCGCGGTCGGTCCCGGCGCGCCGTTATGGATCGTGTGGCCGTCGATCGAGACCACCGGCATCACGAAGCTGTTGGCCGAGGTGATGAAGGCTTCCTCGGCATCGAGCGCCTCATCCAGAGTGAACGTGCGTTCCTCGAAGGTGAAGCCGGTTTCGGCCAGGAAAGCCAGTACGGCCTTGCGGGTGATGCCCGGCAGGACCTTGTTCGAGAGCGGCCGCGAGATCAGCGTCTTGCCCTTGACGATCCAGGCGGTCGAGGACGCACCTTCGGTGACGACGCCGTCTTCCACCAGCCAGGCTTCCTGCGCGCCGCTTTCGGCAGCGAACTGCTTGGCCAGCACCGGCCCGAGCAGGTTGACGCTCTTGATGTCCCGGCGGGCCCAGCGCAGGTCCGGGCAGGAGACGACCTTGATTCCAGTCTTTGCGGCGGGCGCCTCGCTCAGGTTGCGGGCCTGCGAGAACATCACCAGGGTCGGCGCTACATCCTTCGGGAAGGCGAAGTCGCGGTCGGCAGCGCCGCGCGAGACCTGGAGATAGATGCCGCCCTCGTCGATAGCGTTGCGCTTGATCAGCTCTTCATGGATCGCGATCAGTTCGGCGCGCGACCAGGGCAGGTCGAGCCTGATTTCACCACAGGAGCGTTCCAGCCGGGCAAGATGCGCATCGCAGTCGACCAGCTTGCCCCCGAGCACGGCCGAGACTTCGTAGATGCCGTCGCCGAAGATGAAGCCGCGGTCGAAAATCGAGATCCTGGCCTCTTCCTCGGGCAGGTACTCACCATTCACATAGACAATGCGGCTCATCGGCTTTGGTCTCGTGGTTGAAGGAATGCCGGCATTGGTAGCGGAGGCGCGGGCAGGAGGCGAGTGCCAAAGAGGGCTTGCAGATCGGCGTCGGGCGCAACACTGCCGAGCCGGAATGACGAGGAACGCCATGGCAAGCAGACCTGACCGGATCTCCGCCGCTTACGCCTTCAGCGCGGCCGCGATCAGCCTTCGCGTGTAGCTTTCGCGCGGCGTGGCGAAAATCGCTTCGGTCGGCCCGCTTTCGACGACGCTGCCGTCCTTCATCACCATGATCGTGTCGGCCATGGCGCGGACCACGGCGAGGTCGTGGCTGATGAAGAGATAGGAGAGGTCGTGGCGGGCCTGGAGGTCCTTGAGCAACGCCACGATGCTCTTCTGCACGGTACGATCGAGCGCCGAGGTCGGCTCGTCCAGCACGACCAGCGCCGGGTGCAGGATCATCGCGCGCGCGATCGCGATGCGTTGGCGCTGGCCGCCCGAGAATTCGTGCGGATAGCGGTTGCGCAGGCGCGGATCGAGCGAGACCTCCTCCAGGGCCTGCACCGCGCGCATGTCGCGTTCGGCGCGGGTTAGTTGAGGGGCGTGGACGAGCAGCCCCTCGCTGACGATTTCGCCCACGGTGAGGCGCGGCGAGAGCGAGCCGAACGGGTCCTGGAAGACGACTTGCAGGCTCTTGCGCAGAGGCCGCATCTGCGAGCGATCGAGCGGCGCCAGTGCCCGGTCCTCGAACCGGATCTGCCCGCTGGCCGGGACGAGCCTGAGGAGCGCCTTTCCGAGCGTCGACTTTCCCGAGCCGGACTCCCCAACGATGCCAATGGTCTGGCCGCGCTGCAGCGTCAGATCGACGCCGTCGACGGCGTGGAGCAGGGCTTGCTTGCGCCTGAGAAAGCCACGACCGAGATCGTAGCTGACGCGCAGGTCACGGGCCTCGAGCAGGATCGGGGCGCCCTTCGGCGCAGGTTGCTTATGGCCTGCGGGCTCTGCCGAGAGCAGCAACTTGGTGTAGGGATGGCTCGGTGCTGCGAAGAGGGCCTCGGTGGTTCCGCTCTCCACCACTTCGCCAGACTTCATGACATAGACGCGCTCTGCATATTTCCGCACCAGCCCGAGATCGTGGCTGATCAGGACGACGGCCATGCCGAGCCGCTTCCTGAGATCGGAGATCAGCGCCAGGATCTCGGCCTCGATGGTGACGTCGAGCGCTGTCGTCGGTTCGTCGGCAATCAGGATATCGGGGTCATTGGCCAGCGCCATCGCGATCATGACGCGTTGGCGCTGCCCGCCCGAGAGCTCGTGCGGATAGGCATCGAGCCGTTCCTGCGGCCTGGGAATCTGGACGAGTTTCAGGAGTTCGAGCGCCCGCGCCCGCGCGGCGCTGCGTGACAACCCCTGGTGTTTGCGCAAGGGGGCGGCCATCTGGCTCCCGATCCGGAACAGCGGATCGAGCGATGTCATGGGCTCCTGGAAAATCATCGCGAGCTTCCGGCCGCGATAGGCGTTGAGTTGCTTGGGCTTCAGCCCGAGCAGCTCCGTGCCGCGATAGCGGATCGAGCCTTCCGCCTCGCCATTCCCTGCGAGCAGACCCATCGCGGCCATCACCGTCTGGCTTTTGCCGGAACCGGATTCGCCGACGATGGCGACGAATTCGCCGGCTCCGACGGCGATGTCGACGCCGTTCACAGCATCGAGCAGCCCATCATTGGTCCGGAAGCGCACGCGCAGGTCGCGGATGTCGAGAATGGTTCCGTCTGCCATCTCAGCGATCCCTGGGATCGAGCGCGTCGCGCAGGCCATCGCCGAGGAAGTTCAGCGCGAACAGGGTGGCCACCAGGAAGCTCGCCGGGAAGATCAGCATCCAGGGCGCGCCCTGGATCGAGCGGGCACCGTCCGAGATCAGCACGCCCCAACTCGTCATCGGCTCCTGCACGCCAAGGCCGAGGAAGGAGAGAAAGCTCTCGAGCAGGATGATCTTCGGCACCAGCAGCGTGACATAGATGATGACCGGGCCAAGCGTGTTGGGAATGACATGGCGCCTCAGGATGCCGCCGGTCGTGACGCCGAGCGCCTCGGCCGCCAGCACATATTCCTGTCGCTTGATCGAGAGCGTCTGTCCGCGCACGATCCGGGCCATGTCGAGCCATTCGATCGCGCCGACCGCGAGGAACATCAGGATGAAGTTCCGGCCGAAGAAGACGACCAGCAGAATGACGAAGAAGATGAAGGGCAGTGAATAGAGCACGTCGACGATGCGCATCATCAGCATGTCGACGCGGCCGCCGAGATAGCCCGCTGTGGCGCCGTAGCTGACGCCGATTACGAGCGCGACACCCGTCGCGAGCAGTCCGATCGCCAGGGAAACCCGCCCGGCGATCAGCGTGCGGGTCAGCAGGTCGCGGCCATTGGCATCGGTGCCGAACCAGAAGCGCTGCCGCTTGATCGGGACGTCCAGAGAGAGCCTGCGGCCATCCTCCTCATTGGCCAGGATCTTCGGTGTGCCGAACTGGTCTGAGCGATCGAAATAGACGAGAAGGCGCTGATCGATCGGGCGCTGTGACGTCAGCGTCAGACGCACGCCATCTTGGCTTACGGCGATATCGCTCGCTATCGCCCGGACGCGCGAGGCGATGCGCTGGACGGCGGCTGGTATCGCCTCGGCCTTGGGATAGCTGTCGATGCTGGCGGGCACACGGACATAGTCCTGGTAGACCCGATCATGCGGATGTCCGGTCATCAACGGGCCGATCAGGCAGGCCAGCGTCATCAGCGCCAGCACGATCAGGCTCGCGACCGCCGCGCGGTTGCGCATCAGGCGGATGCGCGCATCCTGCCAGAGCGAGCGTCCGGCGACGGGCAGCGGGGCAAGCGTGATCTCGCTCATGCGCTCACTCCAGCCTGACGCGCGGATCGAGCAGCGCATAGACAACGTCGACGATGAGATTGAAGACCAGCACGAAGATCGCGACGACGACGACCGTGCCCATCACCAATGTGTAGTCGCGGTTGAGCGCACCTTCGACGAAATAACGGCCGATGCCGGGAATGGCGAAGATGCTCTCGACCACGACCGAGCCGGTCAGCAAGGCTGCGGCCGCCGGCCCGAGATAGGAGACGACGGGCAAGGCTGCGCCGCGCAGGGCATGCAGCGCGACCGTCACGCTGGAAAGCCCTTGTGCCCGCAAGGTGCGGATATGGTTGGCGCGCAGGGTCTCGATCATCGCCGCGCGGGTCATCCGCGCGATCACCGCGATCTGTGGCAGCGCCAGGGTCACGATCGGCAGGATGGTGTTGCGGGCGGCGCCGCCATTCCAGCCGCCGACCGGCAACCAGGCCAGCATCAGCCCGAAGACGATCTGCAGCACGGGCGCGACCACGAAATTGGGAATGGTGATTCCGGCCGTGGCAAAGCCCATCACCGCATGGTCGGCATGCTCGTTCTGGCGGAAGGCGGCGAGCACGCCGAGCGGGGCGCCGATCAGCAGTGCCAGCGCGAGTGCCGATGCGCCCAATCGCATCGAGACCGGCAGCCCCTGCGCGAAGAGTTCGGCGATGGAGAAGTCGCGGAAGTAGAAGGAAGGGCCGAAATCACCCCTGATCAAGGCCGCGAGATAGGTCAGGTATTGCTGATGGAGCGGCCGATCGAGCTGATAGATCCGGCGCAGGTTCTCCATCACCTTCGCTTCCAGCGGCTGTTCGAGGTCGAACGGGCCGCCCGGTGCGACGCGCATCAGGAAGAAGGAAATCGTCACGATCACGAACAGGGTCGGGATCGCGATGGCGAGGCGACGCAGGATGAAGGAGAGCATTTCCGAATGAACCGGGCCGTCTGCGGCGTCATGACCGGGCAGGCCCGGTCATGACGCGCGGGTTGCTTACGGCTTCAGGCTCATGAAGCGTGTCGGCAGCGCGCCGCGGAGATTCTGCTGGAAGCCGACGAGCTTGGGCGAGACCAGGTTCTTCGACGAATAGAACATCACCGGAATCCACGGCACCTCGGCAGCGAGGATCGCGTCGGCCTCGCGCAGGATCGCGGCACGCTTGGTCAGGTCGATCTCGTCGGCGGCCTTGGCAAGCAAGCCGTCGAAGGTCGGGTTATTGTACTTGCCGGAATTGAACCCCTTGTTGTCGCTGAGGAACAGGAACAGGAAGTTCTGCGGGTCCGAAAAATCGCCGATCCAGCCATAGCGGGCGATGTCGAAATCGCCACCGTCACGCAGAAGGGCGAAATGGGTCTTGCCGTCGGTGTTGATGAAGCTGGTCTCGACGCCGAGTGCCTTCCACTGCTCGGCAATGGCGATGACGGTGCGTCGGTTGTTGTCGGTCGTGTTGTAGCGGAGCTGTATCTTCAAGGGCATGCTGGGCCCGAAGCCCGCATCCTTGAGCAACTGCTTGGCCTTCTCTTCGCGGTCGAGCGGCGAGGCGTTCTTGAAGTCGGCTTCGGCGGCCGTGCCGTAATTGCCGATATTCGGCGGAATGACGCCATAGGCCGGCAGCATCGTGCCGCCCCAGATCTCGTCGGCGATGAACTCACGGTCGAGCACCATGGACAGGGCCTGGCGGACGCGGACATCGTCGAAGGGTTTCTTCGAGCTGTTGATGATGAGGAAATAGGTGCCAAGATAGGGCGCGATCTTGACCTGATCGCCCAGTTTTTCGCGCAGCTGCTTGATCTGGTCGGCAGGAATATCGGTCGTCATATGCAGTTCGCCGGCCTGGAAGCGCCGGGCGGCGGCGGCGAGGTCCGGCGACGGATAATAGATCACCGTATCGATCTTGACGTTGGCCGCGTCGTGGAAGGCCTTGTTCTTTTCAAGCTTGATATGGGAGTTCGGCACGAACTCCTTGAGCACATAGGCGCCGTTCGAAACCCAGTTCTCGGGCTTGACGAAATCGCTGCCGAATTTCTCGACGGAGGCCGGATGGACCGGAAGTCCGGTCTGGTGCGTCAGCAACTCCAGAAAGTAGGGGGTCGATCGCTCCAGCTTGATCTCGAGCGTCGTGTCGTCGATGGCCGTCACACCCAGATCGGCAAGCTTCGCGCCCCCGTCGCTCTTGTTGATCTTCTCCGCGTTCAGGATCGGATACAGGATGTTGGCGTATTTCGCCCCCGTCTCGGGATTGACCATGCGCCGCAGCGAGAAGACGAAATCCGAGGCTTTCACCGCGTCCCCGTTCGACCATTTCGCATTGGGGCGCAGCTTGAACGTATAGGTCTTGCCGTCCGGGCTGATCGTCCAGCTTTCCGCCACACCGGGCACGACAGTGCCGTTGATGTGGTGGATGACGAGCCCTTCGGAGAGATCACGCAGCAGATGCGCTTCCGACACGGTCGAGGTCTTGTGCGCGTCGAGCGTCTCGGGATCGGAGTCGTTGCCGCGATGGAAGGTGACCTGGGCTTGTGCGACCGTGGTGGTGGCGAGCGCCAGAGCCGCGGCAATGGCTAGCGGCGCCGCGCGGCGCGTGATCCTGAACATGACGAAACTCCCCTGAGGGCAGGTCTTCCTGCCTGTTCCTGACATGACCGGGAGAGTAGAGCGCGCTGCTCGCGCGCTGCCAAGCAGGAAAAAAACTTGCAGGCAGGAAAAGTCCTGATCCCCGTTTTCGTTTACGGGGCACCGCCGGCGGGCAGCATGAAGGTGTCGTTCTCGAAGGCGATCACGCAGTCGCCAGCGGCTTTGGCACAATCGTTCAACGTCGCTTCCTTGGCGCGATCGAGCGTCTGGGAGCCGAAGGTGTAGCGGAAATGCTTGCGTGACCGGCTGAGCGCCATCGCCTTCTCGCCGGGCGCTGCAAAATACTGCTCGAATGCGGCGGCGCGTGCCGTCAGCCCCAGCTTGGCGAAGAGCTCCCTTGCCTGGGCGGGCGACCAGGTCGGCAGCTTCCAGGCACGCAGCGACGCGTCCACCTCGCGCAGCCAGAAGAACCGGGCCTGTCCGTGACGGAAGATCAGATGACCAGTGGGCCGGACTTCGGGCAGCTCGACGAAGCGGATATCCCCGCCGGCATCGCGTGCGGCGCCGCGCATGCGGTCGACGAGAGCGGGCGGAAACAGCTCGTCGTTCTTCGCATAGATCCAGAGCTGTGGCGGCGCGCCGGGCACCTGCCAGCCCTTGACGACTCCGACCAGCGCATCGCGCGCCTTGTCGACACAGCTGTCGATATTCAGGCCGCCGGCGACATTGACGATGCCGCGCAAGCCCGCTGGTTTGCGCTGGGCGAGCGCCAGGACCGCCGCGCCTCCCGCCGATTCTCCGACCGCAATGGCGCGCGCCGGGTCGACATCGTCGCGCTGCTGCAGCACCCGCAGGGCGGCTTCGAGTTCGCTGGCATCCGCCTCGAATCGGCTGGTGAAATCGAGATCGGCGCAGGAGGTCGAGGCCGGGAAGGGCCCATCCGACTGGCCGAAGCCACGGCGCATGACGACGGCTGCGAGCCAGTTACGCCGGGCAAAATCCCGGGCGACGGTGGCGTAGGACGCCGCCCGCAAATCGCCCATGCTGACGCTGCTCGAGGATTTGCCGTGAGTGATCAGCGCCAGCGGGAGGCGCCCCTCGGCCCGCTCCGGCCTGACGATCAGCGCCTCGAGCCTGACGTCACGCCCGTCGAGCTTGATCCGGAGGAAGGTGCTCTCCTCGCGGAGGGGCTCCTGCGCGCTGGCCGCTGCCGCGGCCAGGAACGGAAGCATGAAGGCCGCGAGCCGCAGCAGCATCCTGGTGATGCGCATGGCCTGTTCCCCGCAATCCCGTTCCGCCGGAGCACCGCAGAATGGCAGGAAACGGCGCCGCTGCAACGCCTCCTGACTAGGCTGGCGAAGCCGCAGCGCGTTCCTGCGCCTCGACCACGGCCACGGCCGTCATGTTGACGACGCCGCGTGCCGTCACCGAACCAGTCAGGATATGCACCGGCTTGGCCGCTCCGATCAGGATCGGGCCGACGGGGAGTGCATCCGCCAGCACCTTGGCGAACTGGTAGGCGATGTTGGCGGCGTCGAGATTCGGGAAGATCAGCACATTGGCGACGCCCTTGAGATGCGAGGAGGGCAGGACCCGCTCGCGCACCATCGGCAGGAGGGCGGTGTCGGCTTCCATTTCGCCGTCGCATTCGAGATCGGGCGCGCGCTCGCGGATCAGGCAGACCGCCTTGCGCATCTTCAGCGAGGAGGGGGTGTCGGCCGCGCCGAAATCCGAATGCGAGAGCAGGGCGATCTTGGGCGTGATGCCGAAGCGCGCGACATGGCTCGCCGCGATCACCGCCATGTCTGCGATCTCCTCGGCGGTCGGATCATGCTTCACATGGGTGTCGGCCAGGAAGAAGGCGCCCTTGTTGGTGATGATCAGCGTCATCGCCGAGATATCACGTGCGCCGGGCGCAAGCCCGATGATGTCCTTGATGTGCCGCAGCCGCGACAGGAAGCGCCCTTCCAGGCCGGTGATCATGGCATCGGCCTCGCCGCGCATGACGGCGAGGGCCGCGATCACGGTGTTGTTGGTCCGCACCAGCACCCGTGCGGCCTCGGGCGTGATACCGCGCCGGCCTGCGATCTCAAGATAGGTCTGCACGTAGTCGCGATAGCGCGGATCATCCTCGGGGTTGATCACCTCGCAATCGATCCCTGGCCGGATCGTCAGGCCGAAGCGCTTCACCCGGGTTTCGATGACGCTCGGGCGGCCGATCAGGATCGGCACGGCCATGCCTTCTTCCAGCGCCACCTGAGCGGCGCGCAGCACGCGCTCATCCTCGCCCTCGGCGTAGATGACGCGCTTGGGGTCGGCCTTCGCCTGCGCAAAGAGCGGTTTCATGATGAAGCCGGAGCGGAAGACGAAGCGCGACAGGTCCTCGCGATAGGCCTCGATATCGGCCAGTGGCTTGCGCGCGACCCCGGTATCCATCGCAGCCTGCGCGACCGCCGGTGCAATGCGCAGGATCAGGCGCGGATCGAACGGGTTCGGGATCAGCGAGGTCGCGCCGAATGTCTGCGACTCGCCGCCATAGGCGCGCGCCGCGATGTCGGACGTGGCCTCCCGCGCCAGCGATGCAATGGCGCGCACGGCGGCCAGCTTCATCGCTTCGTTGATCGTCGTGGCGTGCACGTCGAGCGCGCCGCGGAAGATGTAGGGGAAGCACAGGACGTTGTTGACCTGGTTCGGATAGTCCGAGCGGCCGGTGCAGATCATCGCATCAGGACGTGCAGCAAGCGCATCCTCCGGCGTGATCTCCGGGTTCGGGTTGGCCAGCGCCAGGATCAGCGGACTCGCCGCCATGCGCTTGGCCATCTCGGGCTTCAGGACGCCGGCGGCAGACAGGCCGAGGAAGACATCGGCGTCGCCGATCACGTCGCTGAGCGTCCGCGCATCGGTCTCCTGCGCATAGACCTCCTTCCAACGGTCCATCAGCGTGTTGCGGCCCTTGTGGACCACGCCTTCAAGGTCGGTGACCCAGATATTCCGGCGTTTGGCCCCGAGCTCGACCAGAAGGTTGAGGCAGGCAAGTGCGGCTGCGCCGGCGCCGGAGACGACGATCTTGACGTCGCCGATCTGTTTTCCCGCGAGATCGAGCCCGTTCAGGATCGCGGCGCTGACGATGATCGCGGTGCCGTGCTGATCGTCATGGAAGACCGGGATGTTCATCCGGGCCTTGAGCTGCTCCTCGATCTCGAAGCATTCAGGACCCTTGATGTCCTCGAGGTTGATGCCGCCGAAGGTCGGTTCCAGTGCCGCGACGACATCGACGAATTTCTCGATGTTCTTCTGGTCGACCTCGATGTCGAAGCAGTCGATCCCGGCGAATTTCTTGAACAGGACCGCCTTGCCCTCCATCACCGGCTTGGAGGCGAGCGGGCCGATATCGCCGAGGCCGAGAACGGCGGTGCCGTTGGTGATGACCGCGACGAGGTTTTGGCGCGATGTCAGTTCGGCGGCTTCCGCCGGATCGTCGACGATCGCCTCGCAGGCGGCAGCCACGCCGGGAGAATAGGCGAGCGCCAGGTCGCGCTGGTTGCCGAGAGGCTTCGTTGCCTGGATCTCGAGCTTACCGGGCCGGGGCAGGCGGTGGTAGACGAGCGCGCCCGAGCGAAGATCCGTCGACAAGGTGCTTTTCATCGTCCTGCGTTCCTGGCTCCACGGCCCAAGGCCAAATCAGCTTGGAGGTCGCCCGGAAACGCGGTGCCGTCAAGCGTGCCGGGGGCAACAATCATTCAACCGAAACGACAGGATCGCTCGAGGCCGCCATTGCTCGGACTCCGCCGTCATGCAGATGACAGGCCGCGACATGGTCGGATGCAAGCGTTTTCAGCGCCTGGCGCCGCCTGGCCGCACCGGCGGACGATCTTGCAATGCCGGAACATGGCTGCGCGCCAGGACGAGGGCGGCAATAAGCCTCAGAACGCCTTGAAGGTGATGATCGTGTGCGTGTCGGCGATCTCCGGGATCGACTGCACCTTTTGCGCCACGAAATGGCCGATATCGACATCGGCGGCGACGTGGAACTTGGCCAGGATGTCATAGTTGCCGGCGGTCGAATAAATCTCCGAGGCGATCTCGCGATCGGCGAGTTCGCTGGCGACCTCATAGGTCTTGCCGAGCTTGCATTTGATCTCGACGAAGAAGGTCTGCATCGCGCGCTCCGAAAATCCTGTCCCTCTGGATAGAGCCTCGCGCCGGAAGATCAAGCGCCTGCGAGTTCGGCGAGGCGCTGGCTCATCGCGCTTTCCGGATCGGGAAGATCGGCAAGGACGGTGAAATGGTTCGCGCCGTCGATCTCGGCATAGCGCGTCCTGACGCCTTCCAGGCCCCAGATATCGGTGATGCGGCGGCTTTGCTTCAGGTACTCGTCGCTCTCGGCCCCACCGACCACTGCGTCCATCAGCAATCCCGAGGGGGCCGGCCAGAACAATGGGCTTTCCCGCTCGGCCGATGCCATGTCGAGCCCGAGCGCCTTGTTGATACTGGTCTCGGTCAGGGGCTTCAGGTTGTAGAGACCGGAGATGCCATAGGCTGCCGGCACCAGCTGGTCCGGCAGGTCGGGGTCGACATTCTTCCAGTCGGTGGCGAGCAGACAGGCGGCGAGATGGCCGCCGGCCGAATGGCCGGATGCGACGATCGGCCGGTTGAACTGCCGCCAGAGGGCCGCCGCCGCCTGTTGCAGCTCCCAGACGATGTGGCCGAGCTCGACCTGTGGGCAGAGATCGTAGCCCGCGACCGCCATGGGGACACCGAGCCGATTCACGCCCCGCGCCATATGCGAGAAATAGGAGCGGTCCAGCGCCTGCCAGTAGCCGCCATGGATGAAGAGCACGATGGCGTTGCCCTTGACCGCCTCGGGCTTGAACAGGTCGTAATGCTGGCGCTCGCCCGGGCCATAGGAGATGCCGAGTTCGCTCACGGCGACAGCGCGATAGGCCGCGGCGTCCGCCTGCCAGCCGGCAATGATTCCGGGATGCTCCGGAACGCGGGCGCGGTTATTGTATTCTGTCTCGTAATCCGTCGACATGACTGGCTCGGCTTCTCCGGCTCTGCGGCTTGCGGACAACGTCCTGAATCGCAGACCTCACCAGTCTGCGCCATGGCTTTTGACAGGTCGAGCCGCAAACGCCACAAGGCGGGGCGCCATGTGCATGGCCTCCCTGCGAGCCTGGAGATCGTTATGGAAAACCCCGTTCTTGCCGAGGTGATGCGCGGCGCCGTCGTCGAATCGCGCCATCGCGGCGCGGCAATCGTGGTCGATGCGGACGGCGCGGTGGTGCTGTCGCTGGGGGATGTCGAGCGCCCGGTGTTTCCGCGCTCGGCGGTGAAGGCGATCCAGGCCCTGCCGCTGTTCGAGAGCGGTGCTGCCGACCGCTACGGATTGACCGAAGCCGAGATCGCGCTGGCCGTCGCCTCGCATTCCGGCGAACCGGCTCATGCGGAAACCTCGCTCGGCATGCTGAAAAAAGCCGGCCGGGATGCCGGCTGCCTCGAATGCGGCGCCCATTGGCCGATGAACGAGGCAGCGGCACGCGCCATCTCCAAGGCCGGCCAGCAGCCAACCGCTCTCAACAACAACTGCTCGGGCAAGCATGCCGGTTTCGTCTGTCTGTCCTGCGGCCTTGATGAGGACCCGACCGGCTACGTCAAAGCCGGCCACGCAGTGCAGAAGGCCGTGCGTGGTGCGCTCGAAGAGGTGACGGGCGCTGCCCACACCGCCGATCTCATGGGTACCGATGGCTGCTCCATCCCGACCTATGCCGTGCCGCTGACGTCGCTGGCGCTGGGCTTCGCCCGCCTCGGCTCCGGCCACGGGCTTGGACCAAAGCGCGCCGAGGCCGCATTGCGCATCCGCAAGGCGGTCGCTGCTCATCCCTTCATGGTGGCGGGAACCGGTCGGTTCGACACGCGCGCGATGGAACTCCTGCGCGAACGCATCTTCATCAAGACCGGCGCCGAAGGCGTCTATTGCGGCACGATTCCGGAGCTCGGGCTCGGCATCGCGCTGAAATGCGATGACGGGGCAGGGCGCGCGGCCGAGGTGGTGATGGCCTCGCTGATCGCGCGCTTTCTGCCGATGAGCGAGACGGAAGCAGCGAGCTTCGCGCCGCTGCGCGAAAGCGTCCTGAAGAACTGGAACGGCATCGAGGTCGGGCGGGTGAGGGCGGCGGCCGGCGCCTAATGCATCGGCCCGAAAAGTGGATTGCGGTTTTCGGGAAAGCCGATGCAAAAACAGATGGCTAGATGATTGGACCGGATACGATGTCTGGTCCAATCATCTAGCTTACCGCATTGTTTTCGACGCGGATGCCGGCCGCCCGTTTGTCGGGACTTTGCGTCAGGTCGCCGGTGACGATCTTGCCGTATTCGGTGCCGAGGACGGCACCGAGCTTCGCGTCCGCAATGACATTGTTGGCGATCAGGGCGTTGCGTTCCTTCGGCACCAGCGAGACCGAGATGCCGATCCCGGTCTTGCGGACGATGTTGCCGGTGGCCACGAGGTTGCGCATGGCCCAGGACCAGCCGAGCGAGATGCCGACATCGCTGGCATTCTCCACGACATTGCCGGTCACGGTGGCCTCCGCCTCGACATGCACGCCCATGCCCCCAACCGGCTCCTTGCCTTTCGGGGCATAACCCTTCTGGGCGTTGCGGATGACGTTGTTGGCGACGACGGCAAGCCGCCCACCGTGGTCGAGATTGGTGACGCTTATGCCCATGGCACATTCCTCCAGCAGATTGCCGCTGATGATGGCGCCCTCGAAGGCGAATTCCGAATAGAGCGCGGTCTCGCCACAGCGCTTGCCCTGGTTGCCGATGATCTGCACCGTCGAACCGGAGTTGTTCCGGATGAAGGTCAGCGCGCAGTCGCGCAGGCTGTTGCTCTCGATGATGACGCCGCCGGCGCGGAACAGGCTGATGCCGTTGCCGTTGGGCCCGTCGCCGCCGGAATCCGAACGGATGCGGTTGATCCGGTTGCCGCGGATGAGCGACTGATCGTCGCCCGCCTGGCTGCGCCAGATCTGGATGCCGTTATTGCCGCAATCCTCGATCTGGTTGCCTTCGATCGAGAGCCCGCGCGAATCGAGCGAGAACAGCGCCGATTCGCGCATGCTGCGAAACCTGCTGGCCTGGATCCGCCCGGCCGTTCGGGTCAGGACGAGGCCGACCGAGCCCGCATTGGCGAACTCGCAGTCATTCAGGGTGAACTCCAGGACCTCCTCGGCCGCCACAAGTCCGGCTCGCTCGCTGGCGCGGATGTCGAGCCCGTCGAAGCTGAGCCCTGTCAGCGCCGTGCGCTTGATGCGGCGGGCGATGAGCAATGGGCCTGCTTGCACCGCGACGAGCTGAGTGGCGCCGGGGACACCGACCAGCCGTGAGCCCTCGGGAAGGATGACGTTGGACACGCGATAGCGCCCCGGCGGCAGCAGCAAGGGCGCGCTGCGCCTGGCCGCTTCCGCCAGCGCATTCTGAAGCGGCCGCGATTGATCGTCGGTGGAGCCGGGCCGGAGTCCGAAATGAGTGGCCTCCAGTCCGAGCTGACCGAGCGCGCGCGCTGGTTCACTCCGCGCTGCCTGCTGCGCGGCGGCCGGAACGGCGCATCCTGCTGTCCCAAAAATGGTCGCCGCCAACAGGGAACGTCGAGAAATCGCCATGAGGGCCTCCATGACGCCGCACGAGTACAAGCGGCGTGCCGGCCTGGTTGTGCCGTTTCAGGCCCGTGCGCCGGCCGGGCGGCCCCGTCCGTGGCGATCACTCACTTCAGAGGCCGAGAGCCTGCGCGATTTCCTCGGCCGCCAGGGTGGGGTTGAGTTCTCCTGCCCCAACGGCTGCTTCGAGCGCCGGAGTGCGTGCCTTGAGGACCGGATCATGCCGGAGCTTGGCGCGCAGGCGGTCTTCGACCATGGCCCACATCCATTTGACGTCCTGCTGGCGACGCTTCTCCTGGATCAGATTCCCCGCACCCATCCGCTGGCGATGATCCTCGACCTTCGCCCAGAGTGTGTCGAGCCCATCGCCGGTCAGCCCCGAGACCGTCACCACCGGAGTGGACCAGACGCTCGATACGGGAGCGAGAATGTGCAGGGCCGCGCGGTACTGCGCGGCTGCGGCCTTCGCCGCCACAGCTCCGGCGCCGTCCGCCTTGTTGACGGCGATCATGTCGGCGAGCTCGATGATGCCCTTCTTGATGCCCTGCAATTCGTCGCCGGCATTGGGCAGCATCAGCACGAGGAAGAAATCGGTGAGATCGGCGACCGCGGTTTCGGATTGGCCGACGCCCACCGTCTCGACCAGGATGATGTCGAAGCCGGCGGCCTCGCAGAGCAGCATCGTTTCGCGCGTCTTGGCTGCGACGCCACCGAGCGTGCCGGAAGACGGGGAGGGGCGGATATAGGCGTTGGGATCGACCGCAAGGCGGGCCATCCGCGTCTTGTCTCCAAGGATCGAACCGCCGCTCCGCGTCGAGGATGGGTCGACCGCCAGCACGGCGACCTTGTGACCGAGCCCTGTCAGGTAGGTGCCGAGTGCATCGATGGTGGTCGACTTGCCGACGCCGGGAACGCCGGTGATGCCGACCCGGATCGACTTGCCGGTATGCGGCAGCAAGTGCTGGATCAGTGCATGGGCCTGCCTGCGATGATCGGCCCGGCGGGATTCCACAAGCGTGATGGCACGCGCCAGGGCCGCCCGTTCACCGGAGAGAATTGCATCGGCGAGGGTGGAGACGTCAGCCATGACAGGCACCTAGCAAGCCTTGGGCTCGGGCGACAAGCCGCGAGTTCCGTCATCACTGTGTCATCCGCGCCTCTTGAACATCCGCAACGTCAATGAGACGAGATCGGTCATGATGCGTGCGGCATTCCGGGTTCGATTGATTGCGCTGGCCTTGCTGGCACCTCTTGGCCTCGCGGCATGCGGCGGCCCACCAAGAGACCTGTCGCTCACCAGCGTCAATGCAGCGGATATCGTCGGGACCGTGCGGATTTTCGTGGCCTCGACCCGTGAGATGGGGGCGGAACCGCAATATTTCACCGGAGAACGGGGACAGCAGCTCTCCTTCGCCAAGATCGATATCTCGGTGCCGAAGGCGCATAAGTTGGGTGAGCTCGAGCTTCCCGGCAGCTACGGCAAGACCAACCCGGCGGAGCATTTCGCGGTGACTTCGGTGGAGCGGATCGACCTCTCCCCGATTGTCGCGCGCGTCCGGCGCGAGATCGCGGCAAGGCCGGCAAAGGAGCGCGAGGTCCTCGTCTTCGTTCACGGCTACAACACGAGCTTTGCGGACGCGGCCTATCGTTTCGCCCAGATCGTCCATGACTCGGATTTCAAGGGCGTGCCGGTGCTGTTCACCTGGCCCTCGCGAGGGCAGCTATTGGCCTACCCTTACGACCGGGAAAGCGCATTCTATTCCCGCGATTTCCTCGAGATGAACCTGCGCGCGATCGCCAAGGACCTCGGTCCGAGCCGCATCGACATCCTCGCGCATTCCATGGGAACGCAGTTGACGCTGGAAACCCTGCGGCAGGCATCCATTCGCGGCGACGGCAATTTCGGCGGAAAGCTCCGCGACGTCATGCTGGCTGCGCCCGATGTCGATCTCGATGTGTTCAAGACCGTGATGCGCGAGATCAAGACGCCGGTGACGGTCTTTGTCTCGGCCGACGACAAGGCGCTCGAATTTTCGCGCCGCTTCGCCGGCGACAAGAAGCGCCTGGGGGCGATCTCCGCGAGCGACAAGGATACGGTCGCGGAGCTGGCGAAATCCGGGGTCGATATCATCGATCTGTCCGACGTTTCGACCAGCGACAGTCTCAACCACGGCAAGTTCGCCGCCTCGCCCAAGGTCGTCCAGATGATCGGCAAGCGGCTGCAGGCGGACAGGGGCATCGCGATGCGCGGCCCTCAATTCGGCGATCGCCTGGGCGATATCGCCGGCGGCGTGGTCGGCACCGTCGGTGGCACGCTGGAACTCGTGGTCACGGCCCCGGCTGCGATCGTCCAGCAATAGGGCGGCAGCTGTTGCGCCAGGGCCACGCGCGAGGCTTGCGCGAAGATTGCTGCAGGGTTGCCGCAATATGGCCGCGTTAGCTTGGCCTTAAGGCCGGGCTGGCCATTTCCGCCCGCATTCCTGCAACACTGGAATTCTCGATCGCCCATGTCCGCTGTGCGGCACGCCCCTTCCCGTCGCTTCGTTGCGCTTGCAGCGCTGCTTTCGCTCGGCCTGTCGGCCTGCGCGCAGACCGAGGCGGCGATCTCGCCATTCTCGGAAACGGCTCATGCTGATTCGTCCACTTTCGGCAGGGAGCCCGTGCTTCTGGTTGCGACCACGCGGAAGTCACTCGGCGACCGCGAGCCGTTCTTCGGGCCGGATCGCGGTTCGGGCTTGAGTTTCGCTGAAGCGCGCCTGTCGCCTCCGGGACGCGGCGTTGTCGCGGCGACCGTCGGCAGTGACTGGCGCGTCGTCGGTGTCAGCAACCGGACGTCCACCAACGCGGCCCGCGCCTTCGCGGACGCTGCGACCGGGCGCGACGTATTGCTCTATGTCCACGGCTATAACGAGACCTTCGAATCCGCCGCCCGCAGCGCCGGACAGCTGTCGCATGCGCTGAAGTTCCAGGGGCGTACCGCGCTGTTCACCTGGCCCTCCGGCGGCAAGCTCTTCGATTACGGCTATGATCGCGAGAGCGCGCTCTGGTCGCGTGAAGGCTTCGTCCAGGCCTTGCGCGCCCTCGTCGCCAACCCGACCGTGGGTCGCATCCACATCGTCGCACATTCGATGGGCACCTTCCTGACACTGGAAGCCCTGCGCGAATTGCGGGATTCGTCGGACGTCTCCTCGCAGATTGGCTCGATCGTCTTCGCTTCGCCCGATATCGACATCGACGCGTTCGAGCAGACGGTCTCCCGGCTGGGTCCGCTTGCCCAGCGCATGACCCTGATCATCGACCCTGATGACAGGGCGCTTGCCATATCCTCGCGTATCGCCGGCGGCGTGGCGCGGGCCGGCGCGGCCGAACGCTCGCGGCTCGAGGCTCTGGGTGTGCGTGTCGCCGATACCTCCGGCCGCGGCTGGAGCATGCTGAGGCATGATCTGTTCCTGACGGACAGCGAGGTCACGCAGGTGGTGCGTCGCGCCATGGACCGCACGGGCTCCTGAGGCTTGCGGAGCGGCCCGTCTTGGGGGCAGCATCGCACTACCTTCAAGGAGACGCCGATGCCACGCGTGTTGTTGCGCGCCGCTTGCCTGCTTGTGCTCATGCCTTGGGCCGGGCAGGCGCATGACCTGACGCCGTTCCAGGAAGCCGGGCGCTCGCATGTCTTGCATGAGGACGTTTCGCCCACCGGCACCGAGACCATCAATATCGAGACCTATGTACCGCAGGCCTGCGCCGACAAGCGCTGCCCGCTGGTGATCTCGCTGCACGGCCTGCTGCGCAATGCAGCCTCCGCGCGCGACAACTGGGTGGAAGCGGCAGACCGGCATGGCCTGATCATTGCCGCCCCGCATTTCGACAAGGAGCGCTTTCCGACGCGTCTCTACCAGCAGGGTGGAGTCCAGGGTGAGCCGGACCGGACGAAATGGGTCTACGCGGTCATCGAGCGCTTCTACGACCGGGCGTTGAAGAGCGGTCGCGTCACGGACACAGGCTATGTCCTATTCGGCCATTCCGCCGGAGCGCAGTTCGTCCACCGCATGGCGATTTTGATGCCGGAGGCACGATTCTCGACAGCGGTCACCGCCAATGCCGGCTACTACACCTTGCCTGTCGGCAAGGAGGCGGCCGGCGGCTTCAGTTATCCCTATTCGCTCGATGGCACGCCGGCGACCGCGGCCAGCACGAAGGCGGCCTTGGCCAAGCCGATGCTGATCATGCTGGGCGATCGGGATACCGACCCAAACCACCCGCAACTCAACAAGTCCAAAGGCGCAGAGGCGCAAGGCCCCAACCGCTTTGCCCGCGGAGAGAATTTTACGCGCGTTGCGGCCGCAGAGGCGAAGCGCCTTGGGGTTGCCAGCCCATGGCGCGAGGTTGTCGTGCCAAACGCCGGACACGAGCAGGGCAAGATGGCGAATGCGGCGGCGCAGGCGCTGTTCGGCGGCAGATAGGGCTCAGAGCGGTGGCAGGCCGTTGCGCTTCTTGATGGTTGCCATGGCGAAATTCGACTCGACCGAGTGGATGCATTTCAGCCGCGTGATCTTCTGCTTCAGGAAGCGCTCATAGCCCTCGATCCCGTCTGTCAGCACCCGCAACAGGTAATCCTGCGACCCGGTCATCAGATAGCGCTCGGCGACCTCGTTCCAGCTCTCGACGGCTTTCTCGAACTCGCTGATATGCTCCTGGGTCTGCTGGCTGAGCCGAATCGAGACAAAGACGCTGAAGGGCAGGCCATAGGCCTTGGGGTCGACGACCGCAGAGTAGCCCCTGATCACGCCGGTCTCTTCCAGTCGCTTCAGCCGGCGCAGGCAGGGCGTCGGCGACAGGCCGATCTTCTGCGACAGGTCCTGATTGGTGATGCGCCCGTCCTCCTGCAGCACGGCAAGCATACGGCGGTCTGTCGTATCGAGCATAAGATGCTCCTCGAATTCGATATCTGAGCAGGAAGATGCGCAAACGGGATCTAATCCCGAGGGGATCATTCATGCAATGCCGCGCGGATCGGCCTAACCTGCCTTTCTGGTGCCGCAAGGTCGGCAGCCTGATCGGCAGAGGAGAGTGCGATGAGCCAGGACAATTATCACAAGGACCGCATCGCCAACCGCAAGCTCCATCCCGAGACGCTGATGATGGGCTATGGCTACTCGCCGGCGATGTCGGAGGGCTCGCTCAAGCCGCCGGTCTTCCTGACCTCGACCTTCGTCTTCGAGAGCGCCCAGCAGGGCAAGGATTTCTTCGATCTGACCTCGGGGCGTCGCCAACTCAAGCCCGGCGAGAAATCCGGTCTGGTCTATTCGCGCTTCAACCATCCGAACATGGAGATCCTCGAGGATCGCCTGGCGATCTGGGACGAGGCGGAACGCTGCGCGGTCTTCGCCAGCGGCATGGCGGCCATCGCGACGACCTGCTTCGCCTTCCTGCGCCCGGGCGACACCGTCATCCACAGCCGGCCGCTCTATGGTGGCACCGAGACGCTGCTGAAGAACCAGATGGGCGCCTTCGGGGTGACGCCGTTCGGCTTCACCGACGGCGTCGATGTCGCGCAGATGCGTGCGACCGCCAAGGCCGCCGCCGCCAAGGGCCGCGTCGGGATGATCCTGGTCGAGACGCCGGCCAACCCAACCAATGGGCTGGTCGATCTCGCAGCCTGTGCGACGATCGCCGACGAACTCGAGAAGTCACAGGGACATCGCCCGCCCGTCGTGGTCGACAACACCATGCTCGGCCCGAAATTCCAGAAGCCGCTGCAGCATGGCGCCGATCTCTCGCTGCTTTCGCTCACCAAATATGTCGGCGGCCATAGCGATCTCGTCGGCGGCTCGATCAGCGGCAAGGATGCGCTGGTACGCCAGGTCAAGGGCTGGCGCTCGTCGCTCGGCACGCAGCTCGATCCGAATTCCTGCTGGATGCTGATGCGCTCGCTGGAGACGCTCGACATCCGCATGAGCCGCGCCAACGAGAATGCCCGGCTTGTGGCGGAGTATCTTGCGGGCCATCCCAAGGTTGCCAAGCTGCATTACCTTGGCGATCTGAAGGACGGCGATCCGCGCAAGCCGGTCTTCGACAAGCAGTGCTCGGCGCCGGGCTCGACCTTCTCCTTCGACGTCAAGGGAGGCGAGAAGGAAGCGTTCGCGCTGCTCGACAATCTCCAGATCATGAAGCTCGCGGTCAGCCTCGGTGGAACGGAGACGCTTGTCTCGCATCCCGCCGCGATGACGCATTCGGGTGTCGCCCGCGAATTGCGCGAGGAGATCGGGCTCACCGATGCGCTGATCCGCATCTCGGTGGGCATCGAGAATATCGAGGATCTGATCTCGGATCTGGCGCAGGCCTTCGAGGCGGTCTGAGCGGGAGCTTCATGGCCGGTTTCGAACCGGCCATGCCAGCTTGCCAATTACGGGCATGCCGCCTCTGATTTGGCGCGGCATGCCGAGCGCGCCTAGACGCCCACTCTCCCCCAGCCCGGCAGCTTCAGTGCCGGCTGGCGGATGTCGAATCCGGTGACGAGCCCGAGCAGATTGATCTCGACGCCTTCGACCCAGGCCAGCGTGATGCCGGCGACCCCGAAGAGCGAGACCTGGATGCCCGTGCGGCTCGGCGCCATGCCGAGAAACAAGCCGTCATCGCGCCAGTCCTTCCCGATCGCGGTTGGCGGCAGCGCATGGGCGAGTTCGGGAATCTCGGCGAGCACGTGCTGCACGAAGCTGTTCGAATTGGGCCCCGGCCAGGCGGAATAGCTGTCTGACGTGCTATAGGCGTAGCTCTGCACGGCAGCGCGAATGCGCGGAATCAGCGCCTCGGCTGCGTCGCCCTTCACCTCCGTCACCAGCTCCGGCACGTTGCCGAACCAGCGGCCATCGGCCTCGCGATGGTTGATGCGCACCGGACTGCCCCAGCCGACGACATCGAAGCGGGTATAGGCACTCGCGCCCGCCTCCTTGACCACCACCCAGGAATGATGCGCGAAGATCCCGCGCCAGCGCCCGACGCGGGCAGCGAAGACATGGATCGTCGCCTCGGGCACGGTTGCTGCGGCCGGTAGGAGCCTGGCGCTGGACCAGTCCGCCCGGCGCCAGTCGGCGGCGAGCGGTTGCCATTGCCACCAGGCCGCATGCGTCGCGACAGGCAGCAGGAAAAGGACGATGAAAAGGGTCAGGACGCGGCGCAGATGGTGCATGGCAGGACGATAGTGAGCCCGATTGCGGCATCGCAAGAAAAGACACTGCGACATGACTTCACGAAAAGGTGGTTGAGGCTTGGCGGCAAGCTGATAGCGTGCCGCGCGCCGGGTGGAGATTCACCCGCTAAGGAGGGGCAGATTGGGTTCATCGGTACGGGGGCTGAAGGGCCTTGCGACAGCCATCGCGCTTGGATGGGCGCTGGTTTCGGGCACGGCCGCTAGCGCGCAGGACAAGCAGCTGCGCATTTTCAACTGGTCGGACTATGTCGATCCGGAGGTGCTTGATGCCTTCAAGAAGGAAACCGGCATCACCGTCGTCTATGACACGTTCGACCAGATGGAGACGGTCGAAACCAAGTTGCTCGCAGGCAAGACCGGCTATGATCTGATTGTGGTCACGGCTTCGTTCCTGCCGCGCCATATCCCGCTCAATCTCTACACGCCGATCGATACGGCCAAGGTTCCGAACCTGAAGAACGCCTGGCCCGAGATCCAGCAGCGGCTTGCGAAATACGATCCCGGCAACAAGTTTGCCGTGAACTACATGTGGGGCACGACCGGCATCGGCTACAACGTCGCCAAGATCAAGGAGCGGCTTGGCCCCGATGCAGTGATCGATTCCTGGCGTATCCTGTTCGAACCCGACCAGCTCAAGAAGCTCTCGAACTGCGGCGTGCATGTTCTCGATGCGGTCGAGGAAATGTTCCCGGCGGCGCTGCGCTATCTCGGCCTGAACCCGGATTCGAAGAACGAGGCGGATCTGAACAAGGCCGGCGAATTGCTGCGCAAGATCCGTCCGCACATCCAGAAATTCCACTCCTCGGAATATATCAACGCTCTCGCCAATGGCGATATCTGCCTCGCGGTCGGCTATTCCGGCGACATCCTGCAGGCGAAGAAGCGGGCGGAAGAGGCCAAGAACAAGGTCGAGATCGCCTATTCCATCCCGAAGGAAGGCGCGCTGATGTGGTTCGATTCCTTCGTCATTCCGAAGGATGCCGCCAATCCGGATGCCGCGCTGAAGTTCATCGATTTCGTCAACCGGCCCGAGATGGCGGCGAAGAATTCGGACTTCATCCAGTACGCCAATGGCAATATCGCCTCGAAGCCGCTGCTTTCGGCGGCGGTGCGCGACAATCCCGGCATCTATCCGTCGGAAGCCGTGATGAGCCGGCTCTACACGATCACACCCTACGATCAGAAGAGCCAGAGGGTGGTCAACCGGCTCTGGACCCGCATCAAGACCGGCAAATGAACGCACGCGATGCCGGGGCTTTGGCTCCGCTCCGGGCGAAGCGCAAGGCTTCGCCCGGGAGCGTTCGCCGGGCCTTCCAGCCTTGGAACGACCCTGCGGCAGAGCCGCTGGTCGTCTTCCGCAATGTCACCAAGCGCTTCGACACGGTGACGGCGGTCGATGACCTGTCGCTTGCGCTCTACCCGCGCGAGTTCTTCGCGCTGCTCGGTGCGTCAGGCTGCGGCAAGACCACGCTGATGCGGATGCTGGCAGGGTTCGAGCAGCCGGATGCCGGCGAGATCCTGCTCGACGGCGTCGACATCACCGCCGTGCCTCCGCATCGCCGGCCGATCAACATGATGTTCCAGTCCTATGCGCTGTTTCCGCATCTCAGCGTCGGCGACAACATCGCCTATGGCCTGAGACGGGAAGGGCTGCCCCGCCAGGAGATCGCGCGGCGCGTCGGCGAAATGCTGGCTTTGGTCAAGCTCGACGGGCTCGGGAAGCGCCGCCCGGACCAGCTCTCCGGCGGCCAGCGCCAGCGCGTCGCATTGGCACGCTCGCTCGCCAAGCGTCCCAAGCTCCTGCTGCTCGACGAGCCGATGGCGGCGCTCGATCGCAAGCTGCGCGAGTCGACGCAGTTCGAACTGATGGATCTGCAGAGCGAACTCGGCCTCACCTTCATGGTCGTCACACACGACCAGGACGAGGCGATGACCATGGCCGACCGCATGGCGGTGATGAACCATGGCCGGCTCGTCCAGATCGGCCCGCCCGATGAGATCTACGAGGCGCCGACCAGCCGCTACGTCGCGGAATTCGTCGGGGACATCAACATCCTCGAAGGCCGCGTGGCATCCGTCGCCGGCGAGATCGTACGGGTCGAGACGGCGACGGCCGGCGCGATCGAGCTCGACGAGGAGACGGCCTCGCTTGCCACGGGAGAGACGCTTTTCGTTGGCCTCAGGCCCGAGAAGATCACGCTCAGCCATGACGAGCCGGCGCAGGCGGTCAACAAGGTCGCCGGCGAGATCTGGGATATCGGCTATCTCGGCGATTTCACCATGGTTCAGGTCATGGTCGGCGGGGATGACGGGCAATTGCTCAAGGTTGCGCTTGCCAACCGCACCCGCCGGATCGAGCGTCCGTTCGCCTGGGAGGACAGGGTCTGGCTCTCCTGGGATGTCGAAGCCGGGCTGGTCCTGCCGCCATGAGGACGGGGAATGCTCCCACGCGCCGGCTTGGCCGCCTGGTCGTGGCCGTGCCCTATCTCTGGCTGCTGCTGTTCTTCTTGGCGCCCTTTGCGATCGTCCTGCGCATGGCGTTCTCGGACGCCGCGACCGATCTGCCGCCCTATGCGCCGCATTTCCAGGGCTTCTCCCAGCTCGGCGAGTTCATTGCCGCGCTCGATCTCGAGAATTTCAGGCTCCTTGGCGACGACCCGCTCTACTGGCAGAGCTATCTCTACTCCCTACGCATCGCCGCGCTGACGACGCTGATCGCGCTCGCGATCGGCTATCCCCTGGCCTATGCGATGGCGAGCGCGCCGAGGCGCTGGCAGAGCCTGCTGCTGGTGCTGGTCATCCTGCCGTTCTGGACCTCCTTCCTGATCCGCGTCTACGCCTGGATCGGGATCCTGCGGCCAGAGGGGCTGCTCGACATGGTGCTGGCGGGCACGGGTGTGACGAGCGAGCCGCTGCGGCTGCTCAACACGGAAGCCGCCGTGCTGATCGGCATGGTCTATTCCTATCTGCCCTTCATGGTACTGCCGCTCTTCGCGACGCTGCAGAAGCTCGATCGCTCGCTGCTGGAGGCTGCCGCCGATCTCGGTGCCCCGGCATGGACCGCCTTCGCGACTGTGACGCTGCCTTTGTCCATCCCCGGCATCCTGGCGGGTTCGGCGCTTGTCTTCATTCCGGCGGTCGGCGAGTTCGTCATTCCCGATCTGCTCGGCGGCCCCGATACCGTGATGATCGGCAAGGTGCTCTGGAGCGAATTCTTCTCGAACCGCGACTGGCCCCTTGCCTCTGCCGTCGCGGTCGTCCTGCTGTTCGTGCTGGTCGCGCCGCTCGCCTTGCTGCAGCGGGCGCGCCTGACGCGGGGAGGGGCGGCATGAAGCGGCTCGGTCCCGGTTTGATCATGGCGCTGGTGGCGGGCTTCGCCTTTCTCTATCTGCCGATCCTCGCGCTCATCGCCTATTCCTTCAACGCCTCCCGGCTGGTGACGGTCTGGGGCGGGTTCTCGACGCATTGGTATGGCGCGCTGATGGCAAACCAGCCTTTGCTGGACGCCGCTTGGCTCAGTATCCGCCTCGCCTTCGTCTCGGCGTCGGTCGCGACCGCGCTCGGGACATTGGCTGCGCTGGCGCTCGCACGCTATGGCGCCTTTCGTGGTCGCACCCTGTTCGCGGGCATGGTGCTGGCGCCGCTGGTGATGCCGGAGGTGATCACCGGCCTGTCGCTGCTGCTGCTGTTCGTTTCGGCACAGGTGGAGCGCGGCTTCTGGACCGTCACGATCGCCCACGCCACTTTCAGCCTCGGCTTCGCCTGCATTGTCGTGCAGTCGCGGCTCGCCGGCTTCGACCGCTCGCTGGAGGAAGCGGCGCGCGATCTCGGCGCCACTCCAATCGTCACCTTCTGGACCGTGACCCTGCCGCTGATCTGGCCGGCGGTCGCCGCCGCCTGGATGCTCGCCTTCACGCTCTCGCTCGACGATCTCGTGATCGCGAGCTTCACGACGGGGCCAGGCGCGACGACCCTGCCGATGCGGCTCTATTCGGCGGTCAGGCTGGGCGTCTCGCCAGAGATCAATGCGGCCTGCACGATCATGATCGGTGCCGTCGCTCTCGTCGTCATCGCGGCTTCTCTGCTCCTGAAGCGCGATCAATTGGCCGGCGCTTGAACGGCTGGTGAATGGCCCCCTCAAGGGCCGTTCAGACGGAACCTGCGAATGTCCGTGTCAGGCAAGGGGATCGCCCGGGCCGCCACACAGGATCAGGACCATGTTCCGCAAACTCGCCTCAGCCGGCCTCGCGACCTTCATCATCGGCGCTGCGACCCTGGGCGCGGCAAGCCTCGCGGGGACGGGCTCCGCCGCAGCCTTTGACGGCCGTTGGGATCGCTCTCAGGAGCGCCCGGCCTATGGCTGGCGCCCGGCCCCGCCCGCGTTCCACGGCTATTGGGGACAGCGTCAGTGGCGCCGCTTCGGCGAGGACGACCGGCGCTTTGTCCGCCCCCGTCACTACGAGAGCTATGGCTACGGCTGGCGTTGATATCCTGTAGGCGCGGGCGCGGCTCTTCCAGCCGCGCCCGTCTGCTATTCCGCGGCGGTGCGCTGGCTGTAGCCCAGCCGCTGGTTGAGTTCCTCGAGCAGCTTCTCGGCCGCGTCGGCGATCACGGTCCCCGGCGGGAAGATCGCGCTTGCACCGGCTTCGATCAGCGCCTCGAAATCCTGGGGCGGGATCACGCCGCCAACGACGATCATGATGTCGGGCCGGCCGGCCTTGCCCAGCGCCGCCTTCAGTTCCGGCACCAGCGTCAGATGCCCCGCCGCCAGCGAGGAGACGCCGACGATATGGACATCGTTCTCCACGGCCTGCCGCGCCGCCTCGTCCGGCGTCGCGAAAAGCGGTCCGATATCGACGTCGAAGCCGAGATCGGCGAAGGCCGACGCGATCACCTTCTGACCGCGGTCATGCCCGTCCTGGCCCATCTTGGCGACGAGGATGCGCGGCCGGCGACCATCGGCCTCCTCGAAGGCTTCAGTCATCATCTGCACGCGCGTCACCGCCGGATTCTCCATGCCGACCTCCCGCTTGTAGACGCCGGAGATCGACTTGATCTCGGCCCGGTGCCGCCCGAAGACCGTCTCCATCGCCATGGAAATCTCGCCGACCGTCGCCTTGGCGCGGGCCGCCTTGACCGCGAGATCGAGCAGATTGGCGTCGCCGGCGGCGCCATGGGTGAGGGCGGTCAGTGCGGCTTGCGTCTCGGCCTCGTTGCGCTCTTCCTTGAGGCGGCGGAGCTTGTCGAGCTGCTGGGTGCGAACCGAGGCATTATCGACCTTGAGCACGTCGATCGAGGCCTCGTTCTCCGGCTTGAAGATATTGACCCCGATGATCGCCTGCTGCTTGCCGTCGATGCGTGCCTGGGTCTTGGCGGCCGCTTCCTCGATGCGCAGCTTCGGGATGCCGGCCTCGATCGCCTTGGCCATGCCGCCGAGCGCCTCGACCTCCTGGATATGCGCCCAGGCCTTGGCCGCGAGTTCGGCGGTGAGCCGCTCGACATAATAGGAGCCGCCCCAGGGATCGATGATCCGGCTCGTGCCGCTCTCCTGCTGCAGCAGGATCTGGGTGTTGCGGGCGATCCGGGCGGAAAAGTCGGTCGGCAGCGCCAGCGCTTCGTCGAGCGCATTGGTGTGGAGCGACTGGGTGTGGCCCTGCGTCGCGGCCATCGCTTCGATCATCGTGCGCGGCACATTGTTGAACACGTCCTGCGCGGTCAGGGACCAGCCGGAGGTCTGGCAATGCGTGCGCAGCGGCAGGGATTTCTCGTTCTGGGCGCCGAAATCCTTGACGAGCTTGGCCCAGATCAGCCTGGCCGCCCGCAGTTTCGCCACTTCCATGAAGAAGTTCATGCCGATGGCCCAGAAGAAGGAGAGCCGCGGCGCGAAGATATCGACGCCGAGACCGGCCCGCTGCCCGGCGCGCATATACTCGACGCCGTCGGCAAGCGTGTAGCCGAGCTCCAGGTCCTGCGTCGCGCCTGCCTCCTGCATGTGATAGCCGGAAATCGAGATCGAGTTGAATTTCGGCATGTTCGCCGAGGTATAGGCGAAGATGTCGCCGATGATCCGCATCGAGGGCGAGGGCGGGTAGATATAGGTGTTGCGGACCATGAACTCCTTGAGGATGTCGTTCTGGATGGTCCCCGAGAGCTTGGCCGCGGGCACGCCCTGTTCCTCGGCCGCGACGATATAGAGCGCGAGAACCGGCAGGACTGCGCCGTTCATCGTCATCGATACGCTCATCTGGTCGAGCGGGATGCCGGAGAACAGCGTGCGCATGTCGTAGATCGAGTCGATCGCGACGCCTGCCATGCCGACATCGCCGCCGACGCGCGGATGGTCGCTGTCATAACCGCGATGGGTCGCGAGATCGAAGGCGACCGACAGCCCCTTCTGCCCGGCGGCGAGATTGCGCCGATAGAAGGCGTTCGAATCCTCTGCGGTGGAGAAGCCGGCATATTGCCGGATCGTCCAGGGCTGGTTCACGTACATGGTCGGGTAGGGGCCGCGCAGATAGGGTGGCAGGCCCGGCAGGCTGTCGACGAAGCCAAGCCCGTCGCGGTCGGCAGCGGTATAGACGGGTTTGACCGGGATGCCCTCGGGCGTCAGCCAGGGCTCGGTTGCCGCAGCCGGGAGCGGGGTTGCTGCCGGGGCGCGATCGCCGAAGGCGAGCGTCGTGAAGTCCGGGATCGCGGTCATGGCTTTCTCCCGTCGGTCCTGTCCCACCAATGGTGGAAATGATGCACCGGTCCATGGCCATGGCCAACCGGAACCTGGTCGGCGGCGGCGATGGCTGCTGAGATATAGGTCTTTGCCTGGCCGACCGCTTCAGGCAGCGTCAATCCCTTGGCGAGCCCGGACGCGATCGCTGAGGACAGCGTGCAGCCGGTGCCGTGGGTATTGCGCGTCTCGTGGCGCGGCGCGCTGAAGCGCTGACGCTGGCCGCCCGCCAGGAGCAGCAGATCCGTGCTGGTCTCGCCGCTGCCATGCCCGCCCTTCAGCAGCACGTTCTCGGCGCCGAAGCCGATCAGCCTCTCGGCCTGTTCGTCGATCGCCGCTTCGCTTGTCGCCATCGTGGTGCCGAGCAGCGCCGCTGCTTCCGGCAGGTTGGGCGTGACCAGCGTCGCAAGCGGGAAGAGCAGACGCCGGATGGCCTCAACGGCCTTGTCTTCGAGCAGGCGAGCCCCTGACGCTGCGACCATGACCGGGTCGAGCACGATGTTGCGGGCCTTGTGCCGCACCAGGCCCGCGGCAACCGTCTCGATCAGTCCGGCCGTGGCGAGCATGCCGATCTTCACCGCTGCCACGTCGAGATCGGAAAAGACGGCGTCGATCTGCTGCGCGACGAAATCGGCCGGCACGGCGTGGATGGCAGTGACGCCGGTGGTGTTCTGTGCGGTCAGCGCGACGATGACGCTGGCGCCATAGACCTGATGGGCCGCAAAGGTCTTGAGATCGGCCTGAATCCCGGCGCCGCCGCTGGAATCGGAGCCGGCAATGGTGAGGGCGATGGGTGTCACGGCAATGCTCTCCGGATCAGGCAGCCGCGATCGCCTGCGCCTGTTCAAGCGCGGCGACGACATCGGCTCCCGCAAAAATGAACGAGGCCACGCCGGCCTGGTTCAACGCATGCTCCATTTCACCGGGCTTGCCGGCGAGCCAGATCGTCGCGCCCTGGGCACGGAGCGCCTCCGTGGCGGCAACCGCCTCGGCCGCATAGCCGGCATCCGAGCCGCAGAGGCAGGCGAGGCGCGCGCCCGAGGCCTGATAGGCCTCGACCAGTGCCGGAATGTCGGTCCCGCCATTGCTGGGGAAGCCATCATGGCCGGGAGCCGACAGGCCGCCAGCCTCGAACAGGTTCCGCGCGAAGCCGGCGCGCGCCGTGAAATCGGCAACAGGCCCCAGGGTCGCGAGGAAGACGGTCGGGCGCTTGCCGCGCTCCCGCGCCAGCACATCCGCCTTGTCGCGCAGGGTCTCGAAAGCCTCCGCAAGCCGCACCGAGGGCAGGGCTTCGACCTTCAGCCCATCCTGTTCGGGAGCCGTTGCGGCGTCAGCGCGCGTCGCACCCGTTGCAAGCTGGCCGATCAAGGCCGCCTGGTTCTGATCGGCCGCCCTGATCGAGGATGGCGAGGATCGGGTCCGCTTGACCGGCGCGATGTCGAGGACGCTGACCGGAGCCTCCGCGAGATTCGGGAATTCGCTGGTTCCCGTGATCGGCTCGCGGCGAGTCGCGATCGCCTTGGCGCGGATATCGCGCTGGCGGGCAAGACCCTGCTGGACATGTCCGTTCGCGAGTGCCGCGACGATGCCGGGCCGGCCGTCACTGGCTTCGCGCTCCAGATCCTGCATTTTGGTCCAGGCCTGCTCGCATAGCGCCTGGGTCAGTGCCTCGAAACCGCCGGCTCCAGCGGCGGGGTCGGCGACGCGCCAGAGATTGGCCTCCTCCAGCAGGACGAGCTGGGTATTGCGGGCGACGCGGCGGGCAAAGGCGTCGGGCAGGCCGAGCGCGGCGGTGAATGGCAGGACGGTGAGAGAGTCCGCCCCGCCTATGCCGGCCGAGAAGGTCGCGACCGTCGCACGCAGAAGATTGACCCAGGGGTCGCGCCGGGTCAGCGAGCGCCATGCCGTCTCGGCGTTCAGCACCATGGGCTTGGGATCAAGCCCGCAGGCCTGCTGTACGCGCTGCCAGAGCAGCCGCGCGGCGCGGAACTTCGCGATGGTCATGAACTCGTCGGTATCGGCGACGAGAACGAAGGATATGGCGTCGCGGGCCTGATCGAGGGGCATGCCGCCGGCTTCCAGCGCGCGCAGATAGGCAATCGCGGTTGCCATGACCGCGCCGAGTTCCTGCGCCTCGGTCGCGCCGGCCTCCTGATAGGGGCGCGCATCGGCCGTGACGAAGGGGCCCGCGAATCCGCGCGCCTTCAGGGCTTCGATGGTTTCGACGAGGCGGCGGCCGATCTCGGGCCAGGAGGCCGCGAAGACGCCCTGGCTCGCCAGGATGCCGACCGGGTCGAGCCCGAAGTCGATTGTCGTCGTCGCGGGGTCGATCTTGCGACGTTCGACAAGCGCGGCAAGCAGCAGCGCGTTGATGCGGCCGCCCGCCGCGGGGTCGATCCGCAAGTTGATCAGGTCGAGCATCACGCCGTCGAGCGCGGCATCCAGCGTGGCGACATCATCGGCGACAAGCCCATAGCCGCGGGCCGCGCGGGCGCCGGCAAAGCTGAGAACAAGCGAGTCCGCGCCGCCTTCGAGATCGGCCAGCGCCAGTTCGCGGGCCTCTGCGGGGGAGGGGTGGTCGACCCGCGTGCTGACATGCCAGCGTCCGGCTTGTGATCGTGCCGGCCGTGCCTGCGGGTTGGCTGCTGCATAGAGCGGCTCGATCCGGATGCCGTCGGCCGTCCGCCGGACGAGGCGTTTCTCGAAATCGGCACCCTTCAGAACCTTGTCGACGGCCGCGCGCCACTGCGCCTGGTCGGGCAGCGGAAAGGCTTCCATGAAGGGCAGATCGGATGTCGAGGCCGAGTTCATGCGCGCCGGTCTCCCTGCTTGCGGCATGCTGCAATTGCGAATGCGTGATGCCACGTGCGCAGACGCACCGCCATCCCTACTTCGTCCAACGCCGCGTGCGCAAACCCCCGATCGAATCGAAAACGCCGCCCGTTGCCGGGCGGCGCTCGATCCTCAAGCCGAATAGGGATCAGACGAACTGGCCGAGTCCGGGAATCGCTCCGACGATCGCGCCCATCGCATCTTCGCCGGCCTTTTCGCGGCCGACCGCGAACATCTCCTTGGACACGCTCTGGATCTGGCCCATCGAGAGCCCGGCGCCCATCAGCTGCCCGCCAAGCGCCATGACACCGCCGCCACCGCCCATCAGGCCGCCGACCATGCCCATCAGGCCGCCTTTACCGCCATTGGCGGAATCGGCGAGCTCCTGTGCACCGGGGAGGGCGGACATCAATTGCTCGATCTCGGTGGCCGGGCCTTCCTTCTGCAGGAAGGCGAGGATGATGCCGATCGCCTTGCGGGCGAGACCTTCATCGAGACCGGAAGCCGCCACGATGCGGGAGATCAGTTCATCCATCGGTTTGTCCTCTTCAACGGGTCGGCCTGTGCCGCTTGGCGATAGTTTACATATTTACGATCTGAATCAAACAGGGTTCAGGCTTCCGCCGGTCGGCCCGTTTCGCTACACCCATCGCCTGACGCTTCGACAACAGCATAGGCGAATCTCATGGCGGATGACGGCACGATTCTGATCGGCAAGAGCTGGAAGCCCGAATCGCTCCTGCTCAAGCTTGCCAATCGTCATGGCCTGATTACCGGCGCAACCGGCACCGGCAAGACGGTGACATTGCAGGTTCTGGCCGAAGGCTTTGCGCGCCACGGCGTTCCCGTCTTTGCAGCCGACATCAAGGGCGACCTGTCCGGTGTTGCCGCGCCGGGCGATTCGAAGCCGCCCTTCCTCAAGCGCGCCGAGGAGATCGGCGTGACCTACCAGCCCGACCAGTTCACCACCGTATTCTGGGACGTGTTCGGCGAGCAGGGCCATCCTGTCCGCGCCACCATCTCGGAAATGGGGCCGCTGCTGCTCTCGCGCCTGCTTGATCTGAACGACACGCAGGAAGGGGTGCTCAACATCGCCTTCCGCATCGCCGACGAGCAGAAGCTCCTGCTGCTCGACCTCAAGGACCTGCGCGCGATCCTCTCCTTCATCGCCGAGAACGCGCAGTCGCTGACGACGAAATACGGCAATGTCACCGCGCAGTCGGTCGGGACGATCCAGCGCTCCTTGCTGGTGCTGGAAAACCAGAAGGGCGATCTGTTCTTCGGCGAGCCGGCGCTCGACATCAACGACCTGATGCGGACCGACCGCGACGGGCGCGGCGTCATCAACATGCTTGCCGCCGACAAGCTGATGGCCAATCCGCGGCTCTATGCCACCTTCCTGCTCTGGCTGCTCTCGGAGCTGTTCGAGCAGCTGCCGGAGGTCGGCGATCTCGACAAGCCGAAGCTGGTGTTCTTCTTCGACGAGGCTCACCTGCTCTTCAACGGCGCGCCGAAGGCCCTGCTGACCGCCGTCGAGCAGGTCGTCAGGCTGATCCGCTCGAAGGGCGTCGGCGTCTATTTCGTCACGCAGAACCCGCTCGATATCCCGGACACGGTTCTGGCCCAGCTCGGCAACCGCGTGCAGCACGCGCTTCGCGCCTTCACGCCGCGCGATCAGAAGGCGGTCAAGGCGGCCGCCGAAACCTTCCGCCAGAACCCCAAGTTCAAGACCGAGGACGCGATCACCCAGCTTGCGGTCGGCGAGGCGCTGACCTCGACGCTGGAGGGCAAGGGCACGCCGACCATGGTCGAGCGCACGCTGATCGCCCCGCCCATGGCACAGGTCGGCCCGGTTTCTCCGCAGGTACGCGCCCAGTGCATGCGCGATTCCGGCTTTGCCGGGAAATACGACACCATGATCGACCGCGAGTCGGCCTATGAGGAGCTGATGAAGCGCAAGGGCCTGAACGCCGATGGCTCGCCGGTCGAGGCGTCGACTGGCGGCGGCGGCATCATGGATACGATCGGTGGCTGGCTTGGCGATGCCGTCGGCAATGGCGAGCGTCCGAAGACCGGTCCCGGCAGCCGTGGCGGGCGCCTTCCGCCAAGCATGACGGAGAAGATCATTACGTCGGCAGCCCGTTCGGCCGCCTCGACGATGGGGCGCCAGATCGGCTCGGCCATCCTGCGTGGAGTGCTCGGCTCGATGATGGGCGGGCGCAAATAGCTGGCGACGCGGGACAGCCATGCCGGCCGGCCTGCTGGCGCCGGCCCCGTGGCTTGTCATGATGATGCAACCTTTAATCCGCTCATGCCTTGAGCCCATTGTGAGATCGAGCGACATGCCCAAGCTTCCTGCGATTCTCTCCCGTCTCGATGCCGAACTGGATGCCTCGCTGGCCCGATTGGCGTCGTGGATCGCGATTCCCTCGATCGCCACCGATCCGGCCTATGCCGCCGATAGCCGCCGCGCCGCGGAATGGCTGAGGGACGATCTCGAATCGCTTGGCTTCAAGGCTTCGCTGCGCGAGACGCCCGGCCAGCCGATCGTCGTCGGGCATCGGCCCAAGCCGGGCGCGCCGCATGTGCTGTTCTATGGCCATTACGACGTCCAGCCGGTCGACCCGTTGAACCTGTGGGAGAGCGACCCGTTCAAGCCCGTAGTCAAGGAGATCGCGCCCGGCCGCAAGGTCATCACGGGGCGCGGGGCCTGTGACGACAAGGGCCAAGTGATGACCTTCATCGAGGCCTTGCGGGCGACGCTGAAGGAAACCGGCGATCTGCCGGTCGGCATCACCATCCTGGTGGAGGGCGAAGAGGAATCCGGCTCTCCCAATCTGCCGCCCTTCGTCGCGGCGCATGCCGAGGAGCTGAAGGCCGATGTCGCGCTGATCTGCGACACCGGCATGTGGGACCGGGAAACGCCGGCCATCACCGCCTCGCTGCGCGGGTTGGTCTATCAGGAGGTGACGATCACCTGCGCCGACCGCGACCTGCATTCGGGCCTGTTCGGTGGTGCCGCCGCCAATCCGATTCATGTGCTGTCGCGCATCGTCGCGGCGCTCCACGACGAGACCGGCCGCATCACCATTCCCGGCTTCTATGACGGTGTCGAGGAACCGACGGCCGAGCAGAAGGCGGATTGGCAGGCGCTCGGCCTGACCGAGGCGGAATTCCTCGGGGGGATCGGCCTCAAGCACTCGATCGGGGAGAACGGTCGGATGCTGATCGAGCAGATCCAGTCGCGCCCGACCTGCGACGTCAACGGCATCTGGGGCGGCTATATCGGCGACGGCACCAAGACGGTGATCGCGGCCAAGGCTTCGGCCAAGATCTCCTTCCGCCTCGTCGGCAAGCAGGATCCGCAGAAGATCGCGGCCGCCTTCCAGGCTTTCGTGCGGGCGCGACTGCCGGCGGATGTCACGGCCGAGTTCGTTGCGCACGGCGCCTCGCCGGCGATTGCCGTTCCCGTCGATTCGCCGGCCCTGCTCAAGGCGCAGGCCGCGCTGACCGAGGAATGGGGCCGCAAGGCGGTGACCATCGGCTCGGGCGGCTCGATCCCGGTCGCCGGGGACTTCAAGCGCACGCTCGGCATGGACACGCTGCTCGTCGGCTTCGGTCTCGATGATGACCGGGTCCACTCGCCGAACGAGAAATACGACCTGTCTTCCTTCCACAAGGGCCAGCGTTCCTGGGCCCGCATCCTGCAGGCGCTGGGCGCATGAAATCAGTTTGTATCTTTTGCGGCTCCAACCCGGGCAATGACGAGGTCTACGCCGCCGGCGCCCGGGCCATGGGCGCCGAGATCGCCAGGCGCGGGCTGACGCTCGTCTATGGCGGCGGTGCGGTCGGTCTCATGGGGACCGTTGCCAATGCGGCGCTCGCGGCTGGAGGCGAGGTCCACGGCATCATCCCGCGCGCGCTGCGCGAAAAGGAGATCGGCCATAACGGGCTGACCCGGCTCGAAGTGGTCGACACCATGCACACGCGCAAGGCGAGGATGGCCGAACTCTCGGATGGCTTCGTCGCGATGCCGGGCGGTATCGGCACCTTCGAGGAGATTTTCGAGATCTGGACCTGGGGCCAGCTCGGCATCCACACGAAACCGCTCGGTTTCCTGAATATCGGCGGCTTCTACGACCCGCTCGCGACCTTCCTCGACAACACGGTCGAGGCCGGCTTCCTGAAGCAGAACCACCGCGCCATGGCGATAACGGATACCGAGCCGGCGACCCTACTGGAAAGGATGGATCAATATGTTCCGTCCGCGACGTTCAAATGGGTGGAGAAGGAGGAGACCTGAGACCTCCTTCAACTGCTGCGCGTCCCGGCTCGCGCTGCCAATCCGGACGGACCTGTTCGGATCGCCGGGTCACCGCGACCCGATGGTTGCGAACTCCACGCGCGTCGAGCGGCTCTGCTGGCGCGGGCGACCGACACTCAATCTGAGCCGCCGGATCCGGCTCAGCGGCTGAACCACCAGCTATAGCTGGCGCGCGGCGCGACCGGAGCGTCCTGGCGCCCGCCTTCGCCAAGCGCGAGAAGCCGGCCGCTGGCCTCGGTGATCCAGGAGCGGTGCTCGCTGATCGGCGTAATGGCGGTGAAACCGCCGCAGATCCGCCTGACGCGCGAATTCAGCGGGCCGCTCGACCAGCTGACGATGCCGACCAGGTCCCGCGAGGCAGCCGAGCCGCGCAGGACGGGGCCGCCGGAATCGCCACGGCAGGCACCCGCGCCGGGTGTCTCGCCCAGCGCCTGCGTATCGACTGCGACCTTCACCGTGTTCGAGGTCGTGTAGTTTCCGGCGTTGACGAGCGGTGTCTCGCGCAGCCGCCGCGCGGTGCGCTTGTTGTTCTCGGACGAGAGGCCATAGCCAGCCATCGTCACGGTCTCACCCTGCCAGAGACCGCTGCCAAGCGAGAGCGGCTCGATATCGGCGGGAAGGGGAGAGGCCAGCCTGAGAACGGCGAGGTCGGTGCCGGGTTGGGTCCGTGGCGTGGTGCCGGGAACGAAGCTCGGATGCGGCAGGACCCCGATCACCGGGTGGCTGCGCTCGCGAAAGCGCGTGTCCAGGCTCACCACACGGACGGCCCCACCGCCCATCAGGCAGTGCGCCGCGGTCAGGACGAGTTCAGGAGCGATCGCCGCGCCGGAACAGAGCTCGCCGCGGCTGGTCTCGACCCTGACCGTCCAGGCGCGCGGCCCGTCGACCCCTCGCGAGGGAGCGCCACCGACGACGGCCGCCGCCGGGGAGGCAGCCGAGCAAAGCGCGGCGGCAAGGGCAAGGATCGGAGCACGAGACATCATGAAGCAACCGCCGGATTCACATTGCCACTCTATGGCCTGTTTCGAGCCAGTCCAGTGTTTCGATCAGCGACCGGTCGTCCAGGATGCGCTCTCGCCCCATTGCGACAAGGTGCGGTCGACCCAGTTTCGCTGCGGCGCGATGAGAACGCCCTGGCTGAGCAGGCCGCAACTCCTGCCCTTCGGGCCGGTGGACCAGCTCGTCACGGCAATGACGCCGTCACTGCCCTGCCAGATAGGGCCGCCGGAATCGCCCTGGCAGGCGCCGGCGCCGGGGCGGCTGCCCGCGCCAGCGGGATCTGCCGCCCAGAGCAGGATCTTGCCCGGGCCATAGGGCTCGACCGTCGTCAAGGCGGCAGAACGGTAGGTGCCGGTCGTGCGGGCCTCTCCCTCCCGGGAGACCCCATAGCCTGCGAGCGTTATCTCCGAACCGGCGCGTGGCAGGCCGCCGTCGATCAAGGCGGCGGGGGAGAAGCGCGAGGGCAGCGGTGCGGAGAGGCGCACGAGGGCGAGATCAATCGAGCGGCGCCGGGCCGTGATCGCCTTCGCGTCGAAGCCGGGATGGAAGGCAACCGCGGCAGGAGCGATCAGCACCGGTTCGCCGCTGCCGTCCTTCCAGTGGATACGCAGCTCGACGCCGCCATCGGCGCAATGGGCCGCGGTCAGGATCGTTCGCGGTGACAGGACGATCCCGGTGCAGACGCCGCCGCGCGCATTGAGAACCATCAGCGTCGACGCAGCCGAAGGACCGCCCTCACGCCCGCCGAGCACGGCCAGGGCAGGCGTTCCCGCCAGCATCGCGGCGAGTGCGAGCCCGCCAAGGCCAATCGAACCTCCGACGCGCATCGGATCTCCTCTCCTCGTGAGCTGGGAGCGATAGCGCGTCGAACCGCATAATTGAACCCGCAATCGCAGTCGCTGCGACAACCGGCACCTGAACTCTGGCTGCACCTGAGCCGGTCCAATTTGTTGGCCAGCCGGCGCCGCACCGCGGCCGACGCGGCGCGAGAATAGGGGATTTCTGGATCCGGTCGTCTGCAAACCGAGATTGAGATCGCCGATGCACAGCTCCGCGAGGTTGTGGGCAAAGGACAGGAATGGCGTGGACGGCTGGCGCTGCAGTGGCATATCCTGACGACACGCGAGCCGCCCATTCATGGCGTGTTCAGTTGCTCGGGATTAGCGAATGTCGATGATGCCCGTCGAAACGATCTTCGCCCTGACACTGCTTGCCCAGCCCCTCCCGATTGTCACGATCGACAGCCAGGAGCCTATCTCCTGCCTGTCGGCGGACGAGATGCGCGAGGCGGTGTCGGATGGGCGGGTGATCCAGCCGGCCCAGGCCTCCAGGCATGCGCGCAACGCCGCGCCGGGCGAGGTCGTCCGTATCAGACTGTGTCGCCAGGGCGATGATTTCGTCTATGTTGTAACAACGTTGAAGCGCGATGGTCGCGTGGCCCGTGTGACGCTCGAGGGCCAGTCCGGCAAGGTCTCAACCATTCGCTGAGCGGCAGCCTTCAGGCGAAGGCATCCGGCCCCGGGACATCAAGACAGGAGTGAGCCGACGTGAGACTGCTCGTCGTCGAGGACGACAAGGACCTCAATCGCCAGATCGTGACCGCGCTGGAGAATGCCGGCTATGCCGTCGACAAGGCGTTCGATGGCGAGGAGGGGCTCTATCTCGGAGAGACCGAACCCTATGATGCAGTGATCCTCGATCTCGGCCTGCCGAAGGTCGACGGCGTGACTGTGCTCCAGGGCTGGCGCCGGGCCGAGAAGACCATGCCGGTGCTAATCCTGACGGCGCGGGATCGCTGGAGCGACAAGGTATCGGGCTTCGATGCGGGCGCCGACGACTATGTCGTCAAGCCGTTCCATATCGAGGAGCTGCTGGCCCGCGTCCGGGCGCTGCTGCGCCGTGCGGCCGGCCATGCCACCTCGGAGCTGACCTGCGGCCCCGTCCGGCTCGACACACGCGCCAGCCGGGTCGTCGTCGACGGCAATCCGGTCAAGCTCACCTCGCACGAGTACCGGCTGCTTGCCTATCTGATGCATCATCAGGGGCGTGTCGTCTCGCGCACCGAGCTGGTCGAGCATCTCTACGATCAGGATTTCGACCGGGACTCCAACACCATCGAGGTTTTCGTCGGCCGTCTCCGAAAGAAGCTCGGCGTCGAGATCATCGAGACCGTCCGTGGGCTTGGCTACATCGCCGCCGCGCCTGCCAAGGTCTGACGACGGTCCATGCCGGGCAAATCGCATCGCTATTCGCTCGGCGCTCGCCTCTTCCTGTCGGCGGCAGTGTGCTGTGCGCTGGTGCTGGCGCTCGCCGGCTTCGGCCTGACGACATTCTACCGCCGCTCGGCCGAGCGCGGCTTCGACGAGCGGCTCAGCGTCTACATCAAGGAACTGGTCGCCGATCTCGCCGCGCCGCCGGAAACCGAACGCCAGGCGATCGGGGATCTCGGCGAGCCGCGTTTCGATCTGCCGCTATCTGGCTGGTACTGGCAGATCGTCCGGCTCGACGGTGAAAAGCCCGTGGTGCGCACCTCGCGCTCCCTCGTCGGCGGGCAGTTACCGAAGCTTCTCGACCAGCAGCTGACGCCGAACGCGCGGGGCCTGCGGGAGAGCTATGTCTCGGGTCCGGACGAGAGGGGCCTGCGCATCATCGAGCGCGAGATCGATGTCGGCGAGGATGGCCGCTTCATCGTCGGCGTCGCGGCCCCTGCCGACGAGATCGAAGGCGACATTCGTGATTTCCGCCTGGCGCTGACATTGACCTTCCTGCTGCTGGGGCTCGCACTCGTCGCCTCGACCCTGATCCAGGTTCGCTTCGGCCTGCGCCCCCTCGTCAGGCTTGGCACCGCGGTCGGCTCGGTGCGAACCGGCGAGGCGGCCCGGATCGCCGGAAAATATCCACCCGATCTTGCGCCGCTGGCCGGCGAACTCAATCAGCTCATCGACGCCAACCGCGAAATCCTGGAACGGGCCCGGACACAGGTCGGCAATCTCGCCCACGCCCTGAAGACCCCGCTCAGCGTGATGCTGAACGAAGCCGAGGCAAGCGACCCGCATCTGCCGCAGACGGTGCGGAACCAGGCGGCGATCATGCGCGACCAGGTGCAATATTATCTCGATCGCGCGCGGGCGGCCGCACTCTCCGGCGCGCTCGGCAGCGTCACCGAGGTTGCGCCCTCGCTCGATGCGCTGATCCGCACCTTCGCCAAGATCTCGCAGGGGCGCGACATTACCGGCACGCACCACGTCCCACCCCATGTCCGCTTTCGCGGCGAGCGGCAGGATCTGGAGGAAATGCTCGGCAACCTGCTCGACAATGCGTTCAAATGGGCGCGCTCGACGGTCGAGGTGAGCCTCGCTCCCGAAGCCGAAGAGGGGCGGATCGCGCTGCTGATCGATGATGATGGTCCCGGGTTGCCGTCCGAGGCCCTGCTCGACGTGCTCAAGCGCGGTCGCAGGCTCGATGAGACGACGCCGGGCTCCGGCCTCGGGCTCTCGATCGTGGTCGATCTCGCCAAGCTCTATGGCGGCGAGGTCACGCTCGAGCGCTCCCGCCTTGGTGGCCTGCGGGCACGCCTGCTGCTTCCTTCGGTTTGACGGTGCCGACGTGACCCTTTGTCGCCATCGGCAGACATGATACGGCGTCAGCGATTGGCTATGAACGCGACATGCTGATCTGGATCATCTTTGCAGCAATGACGGCGGCGGCGGTCTTCGCCTTGCTCTGGCCTCTTGGGCGCGGGGGCGCGAACGCGTTTGCCGAGGTCTCAGACGCAAAGAGCCTTTATCGCTCGCAGCTTGCCGAAATCGATCGTGATTTTGGCCGCGGCCTGATCGGCGGCACCGAGGCGGATGCCGCGCGTGCCGAGGCCGGGCGCAGGCTGCTGCGGGCGGCGGACGGGGAGGCTGTGCCCACGGGAGACAGCGAGCCTGCGCTGCGTCGGCGGCGTGCAGCCTCGGCGATCGCGCTGTCCTGCGTGCCGCTCTTTGCACTTCTGCTCTATGGCGCCCAAGGCTCGCCCGAGCAGCCGGATCAGCCCCTCTCGGCACGGCTAAAATCGGACCCCTCTCAGGATTTCGCGCTCGCGGTCAGCCGCATCGAGGCTCATCTGGCGGCGAACCCCGGAGACGCGCGGGGCTGGTCCGTCGTTGCGCCGGTCTATTTGCGCCAGGGTCGTTACGACGAGGCGGCGCGGGCCTTCGCGGCGGCACTGGAGCATGGCGGGGCCAATGCCGAATTGCTGGCCGGCCTTGGCGAGGCGCGTGCGCTTGCCGCAGGCGGCGTGGTGACGGCCGAAGCGCGCCAGCCGCTGACCGAAGCGGTCAAGCTCGACGGCGGCAATGCCCGGGCCCGTTTCTTCCTGGCGATCGCCAAGGAGCAGGACGGCGACAGCGCCGGCGCGATCGCGGATCTGCGCGCTCTGCTCGCCGATGCTCCGGCCGACGCGACCTGGGTCGGGACGGTGCGCCTACGCCTGGAGGGGCTGGAGGCCGCCCCGTCCACCGGCGCCTCGATCGCGGCCTTGCCGCCGGGCGAGCAGCAGCTTGCGATCCGGGGCATGGTCGATGGTCTTGCCGAGCGCCTCAAGATGGGCGGCGGCACCTTCGCCGAATGGACGCGACTGATCCGTTCGCAGGTCGTGCTGGGCGACAAGCCGGCCGCGCGAGAGGCGATCATCGCGGCCCGCCAGCGCTTCGCCGACGATGGTGCCGCGCTTGGCCAGCTTGATGCCCTGGCCGGAGAACTCGGATTGCGGGAGCCCGCGCCATGACCGCCACAGAACCGTCGCGGATCGTGGCGCCGCGCCGCGGGATGAGCCGCAAGCAACGTCGCCTTGCCCTGATCGGAGCGGCAGGTGCGGTCCTGTGCGTTGCCGCTGGCCTCGTGCTCTTCGCGATGCGCGATTCGATCGTCTTCTTCTACGGACCGACGGAAATCACCGAAAAGGGATTGCAGCCCGGCACGCGCATGCGGCTCGGCGGCCTCGTCGAGACGGGGTCCGTGTCTCGCGGGCCTGGCCAGCGCGTGACCTTCGCCATTACCGACAGCAAGACCACCGTCCAGGTGAGCTATGATGGACTCTTGCCGGATCTTTTCCGCGAAGGGCAGGGCGTCGTCACCGAAGGCGTGCTTGAGGTGGCAGGCCGGTTCCGTGCGGATTCGGTTCTGGCCAAGCATGACGAAACCTACATGCCACGCGAAGTCGCGGACGCACTGAAGAAGCAAGGCCATTGGCAGCCCGGCGACGCCGGTGCGCAGAAGCCGCAGCGGTGAGGGCAGGATGATCGTCGAGATCGGACATTTCGCGCTCGCGCTGGCGCTGGGTGTCGCCGTCGTCCAGGCGCTCGTCCCACTCTGGGGCGTCTCGCGGCGGGATGCGGCGCTGGCTTCGGTCGGCCCGGCCGCGGCGGTGACCTGTTTCCTGCTGGTCGCCTTCTCCTTCCTTGCGCTCGTCGTGTCCTATGTGCGCTCGGATTTCTCGGTCGAGAACGTCGTCGCCAATTCGCATTCGGCCCAGCCGCTGATCTACAAGGTGACGTCGACCTGGGGCAATCACGAAGGCTCCATGCTGCTCTGGGTGCTGATCCTGACGCTGTTTGGCGCACTGGTCGCCGTGTCGCGCCGGTCTCTGCCCACGCGTCTCAGGGCCGGCACACTGGCGGCGCAGGGTTTCGTCACGGTCGCCTTCCTGGCTTTCGTGCTGCTGACCTCGAACCCGTTCCGGCGGCTCGATCCGGCGCCGGGCGAAGGCCAGGACCTCAACCCGATCCTTCAGGATCTCGGCCTCGCGATCCACCCGCCGCTGCTCTATGTCGGCTATGTCGGCTTCTCCATCACCTATGCCTTCGCGGTCGCCGCCCTGATCGACGGGCGTATCGATGCCGTCTGGGCGCGCGCCGTCAGGCCGTGGACGCTGCTGGCCTGGGTCTTCCTGACGCTCGGCATCGCGATGGGGTCCTACTGGGCCTATTACGAGCTTGGCTGGGGCGGCTGGTGGTTCTGGGACCCGGTCGAGAACGCCTCGCTGATGCCCTGGCTGGCCGGAACGGCGCTGATCCACTCCACCGTGGTGATGGAGAAGCGCGATGCGCTGAAGGTCTGGACGATCCTGCTCGCGATCCTGACCTTCTCGCTCTCGCTGCTCGGCACCTTCATCGTCCGCTCCGGCGTCCTGACCTCGGTGCATTCCTTCGCCAGCGATCCCGGGCGAGGCCTCTTCATCCTTGCGATCCTGGTCTTCTTCGTCGGCGGCTCGCTGGCGCTTTTCGCCTGGCGTGCGCCGCTGCTGCGGCAGGGCGGCCTCTTCGCCCCGATCTCGCGGGAGGGCGCGCTGGTCGTGAACAATCTCTTCATCGCGACCGCCTGCGCGACCGTCTTCATCGGGACGCTCTATCCGCTGGTGCTGGAGATGCTGACCGGCGACAAGATTTCCGTTGGCCCCCCGTTCTTCAACGCCACCTTCGTACCCGTGGTCGTGCCTCTGCTGCTGCTGCTGCCGATCGGCCAGACGCTGGCCTGGAAGCGCGGTGATCTGCTCGGTGCGGCGCAACGCATGTCGGCGGCTCTCGTGCTCGCAATCGTCTCCGGGCTTGCAGTCGTCGCGATCATGCGCGGCGGCCCCGTCCTGGCGCCGCTAGGCATCGGGCTTGGCGTCTTCCTCATCGCAGGTTCGGCCTGGGATATCGGCGAGCGCGTGGTGCGGCGGGCGAGCGGCGCCTCCGCGATGCTGTCGCGCGCAATCGGCCTGCCGCGTTCCGCCTGGGGTACGGCCTTCGCCCATGCCGGCGTCGGCCTCAGCGTGATCGGTATCGCGGCTGCCGCATGGAGCGCGGAGGGGATCGGCGTGCTGAAGCCGGGCGAGAGCCTGACCAGCGGCCGCTATACCGTGGTCCTGGAGTCGGTCACGCCGCGCAAGGGCCCCAACTTTACCGAGGATGTGGCGCGCTTCCGCGTTTCTGCCGGCGACAGGCAGCTGAAACCCATCGAGGCGATGAAGCGGGTCTATACCGCCCGCGCCATGCCGACGACGGAGGCCGGCATTCGGACCGACGGCCTCAGCCAGGTCTATGTCAGCCTTGGCGAGCCGCAGGGCGGCGGAATTGCGGTCAGGGTCTATGACAAGCCGCTTATCCTGCTGATCTGGATTGGTGCTGTCGTCATGGCTTTCGGCGGAGCGCTTTCGCTGACCGACCGGCGCTTCCGTCTCGCCGTGCCGCGGCGTGCCGCGACGCGCGCCGTCATCCAGCCGGCGGAGTGAACGCATGCGCCGCGTCCTTGCCTTGCTGATGCTCGGCTTGCTCTGCGCCAGCCCGGCCAGGGCGGTGCAGCCTGACGAGGTCCTGCCGAACGTCACGCTCGAGCAGCGGGCGCGCCAGATTTCCGGTGGCCTGCGCTGCCTCGTCTGTCAGAACCAGTCGATCGACGATTCCGACGCGCCGCTGGCCCGCGACCTGCGCATTCTCGTGCGCGAGCGGCTGGTGGCCGGCGATACCGATGAGGCCGTGCGCGATTTCGTCGTCGCGCGTTACGGAAATTTCGTCCTGCTCAGTCCGCCCCTCAATATCCGCACGATTGCGTTGTGGGTCGCGCCGTTCCTGATCCTTGCCTTCGGTCTTGCCTATCTCGGCCGGAGAAGCCGGCTGATGCGGACCCCGGCCGGGCAGCAGACGAGACCCCTGAGCGAAGATGAACAGGCACGCGTCGACGCGCTGATCAGGCGGGACGGCAACTAAGGCATCGGCCCGCTCAACCTTACAAAAACGTCATCTCGGCGCGAAAACGGGGTAAGGCGCCACCCGTCATGGTCACGACACCAAGCAGGGAATACCCCTGCCGTCAGTCGCAGAGGTAAAACCATGACGACCCCCACCACTTCCAGGTCCATTCTCAAGCGCGGCGCCATGATCGCCGGTGCGGCCACGCTCGGCATCGGCCTTGCCGCTGGTCTCGCGGATGGCGCTCTCATGCAGAATCACAGCGCCTTTGCCCAGCCGATCCAGCTCTCCGGCGTCCAGACCCAGCTCCCGTCCTTTGCGGACATGGTCGATCACGTGAAGCCGGCTGTCGTTTCCGTTCGCGTCAAGACCAGCGTCGCTGCTGCCTCCGCCGAGGATGGCGAGAGCGGCATCGAAGGTCTGCCGCCCGGCCACCCGCTCGAGCGCTTCCTCCGCCGTTTCGGAGAAGAGGGCCAGGGCCAGGGCCCGCGCCAGGGCAAGCCGCAGCCGCGTCAGGGCATGTCGCAGGGTTCGGGCTTCTTCGTCAGCCAGGACGGCTATGTCGTGACCAATAACCACGTCGTCCAGAACGCGACAGAGGTCCAGCTCGTCACCGATTCCGGCAAGACGCTTGCGGCCAAGGTCATCGGCACCGATCCGCGGACCGATATCGCATTGCTGAAGGTCACCGAGGAGGGCAACTACCCCTTCGTCCAGCTCGCCAAGTCGAAGCCGCGGATCGGTGACTGGGTCTTGGCTGTCGGCAACCCCTTCGGCCTCGGCGGCACCGTGACCGCGGGCATCGTCTCGGCCCAGGGTCGCGATATCGGCTCTGGTCCCTATGACGACTTCCTGCAGATCGATGCGGCCGTGAACCGTGGCAACTCGGGTGGCCCGACCTTCAACCAGAAGGGTGAGGTCGTCGGCGTGAACACCGCGATTTACTCGCCGTCGGGCGGCAATGTCGGCATCGCCTTTGCCGTTCCCGCTGCCACCGTCGACAGCGTCGTCGCCTCGCTGAAGAAGGATGGCTCGGTGGCCCGTGGCTTCATCGGCGTCCAGATCCAGCCGGTCACCGCCGAAGTTGCCGATGCGATCGGCCTCAAGGAGCCGCGTGGCGCCCTGATCGCCGAGGCGCAGGCCAATGGCCCCGCCGCCAAGGCAGGCATCAAGCGTGGTGACACGATCATCGCCGTCAATGGCGAGAAGGTCGCCGACGCCCGCGATCTCTCCAAGAAGATTGCGGTCTTCGCCCCGGGCACCAAGACGACCCTGACCGTGTGGCGCGAAGGCAAGGAGCGCGAGGTCAGCTTCGAGGTCGGCCGTCAGCCGGCCGCCTAAACAAGGTTGGGCGGGCTTCCTGGCCTTCAGTCGCCCCTGCCAGGTAAACCAGCCTTAACGCGGCAGGCCGGATGTATTCATCCGGCCTGCCGTTTTTCAGTTTCCTGAGGTAACCTGCCGTCATGCGACTCCTAATCGTTGAAGACGACGCCGAAGCGGCGGCCTATCTCGTCAAGGCCTTTCGCGAGGCTGGGCATGTTGCCGATCATGCCGCCGACGGCCTGCAGGGCTATGCCATGGCGGAGGGGGGCGCCTATGACGTTCTGGTGGTCGATCGCATGCTGCCGCGGCTCGATGGCCTGTCGCTGATCCGTTCGCTCAGGGAGCAGAACGATGCGACGCCGGCCCTGATCCTGTCGGCGCTCGCGCAGGTCGATGACCGCGTCAAGGGCTTGCGTGCCGGCGGCGACGATTATCTGCCGAAGCCCTATGCCTTCTCCGAGCTGCTGGCGCGCGTCGAGGTGTTGTCGCGGCGGCGTGCGGCGCCGGCCTCGGAGCCGACGACCTATCGCGTCGGCGATCTCGTGCTCGACCGGCTGGCCCACCGGGTCACGCGCGGCGACAGCGAGATTCCGCTGCAGCCGCGCGAATTCCGCCTGCTCGAGTATTTGATGAAGCATGCCGGGCAGGTCGTGACGCGCACGATGCTGCTCGAAAATGTCTGGGACTATCATTTCGATCCACAGACCAACGTCATCGACGTGCATGTCTCGCGGTTGCGTTCGAAAGTCGACAAGGGCTTCGAGCATCCGATGATCCACACCATTCGCGGCGCGGGATACATGGTTCGTGACACGACCCGCTGACATCGTCTCGCCGGGCTCCGGTGCGCCTCAGGCTCCGAGGAGGAAGCAGCGCTTCCTGCCGAACCTGTTCCGCACCACCGCCTTCAAGCTGACGGCGATCTATCTCGTCATCTTCGCGCTCTTCGCCGGGTTTGTGCTCGGCTATGTCGCCTGGAACGCCAAGCGGCTGCTCGATGACCAGATCCGCTCGACGATCGACGCCGAGATCCAGGGGCTCGCCGAGCAGCAGCGCCTGGGTGGCATAAGGCGCCTCGTCAATATCATCGAGCGGCGCTCGCGCGCGCCGGGCGCTTCGCTTTATCTCGTGACGACGCCGGTCGGCGAGCGTCTGGCCGGAAATGTCGAGGCTCTGCAGCCGGGCGCTCTCGATCTGCCGGGTGAGAGCGAGATCGAATATTCCCGCAGCAGCGACGCGCTCGACTCGCCGAGCCGCGCCATCGTCCGGGTCTTCGTGCTTCCGGCCGGCTTCAGGCTGCTCGTCGGCCGGGACCTCGAGGAACGGGACCGGCTGGGCGTGGTGATCCGGCGGGCGGCCGGCTGGTCGCTCCTGCTCGTCTTCGTGCTGGGCTGCTTCGCGAGCTGGTTTGTGGCGCGGCGCGTGCTCAAGCGCATCGACGACATGACCGATACCGCGCAAACCATCATGGCGGGGGATCTCAAGGGACGGCTCGCGATCTCCGGTACCGGCGACGAGCTGGACCGGCTGGCGCTCAATCTCAATGCCATGCTGGACCGGATCGGCGAGCTGATGTCTGGCATGCAGGAGGTCTCGGACAATATCGCGCATGATCTCAAGACGCCGCTGACACGTCTGCGCAACCGGGCGGAGGAGGCGCTCCGGACCGCCCAGTCGCCGGACGAGCTTCGCGGTGCACTGGATGCGTCCATCGACGAGGCCGACAATCTGATCCGCGTCTTCAATGCGCTGCTGATGATCGCGCGGCTGGAGACGGGGCGGATCAATGACAGCATGGCCGAACTGGATCTCTCGGAAGTCGTCTCGGGGCTCGCCGAGCTCTACGACCCCTTGGCGGAGGAGGCAGGTCTTGAGATCGTCACTGAGGTCACGCCTGACCTGCGCGTATTGGGCAATCGCGAGCTGATCGGACAGGCGCTCGCCAATCTGATCGACAATGCCCTGAAATATGGCAAGCCGACCGGGGACGCCGCTCCCGTCGTGCGCGTTGCCGCAGCGGTGGTCGCGCAACAGATCGAGCTCTCCGTGACCGATAATGGGCCAGGTATTCCCGAGGCCGACCGCGGCCGCGTTCTCGAGCGCTTCGTCAGGCTCGACCAGAGCCGCAGCAAGCCCGGCTTCGGGCTCGGCCTCTCACTCGCGGCCGGCGTCGTCCGGCTCCACGGCGGCCAGATCAGGCTCGAAGACAATGCGCCGGGCCTGCGCGTCGTCATGCTGCTGCCGGAAGCTCCGCCCAAGCCTGTGGAAACAGCCGGGGAAGGAGCGCTTCCCGCCTCGACAGCGCAGACGAACCCTGCTGGCCTCCAGTCGGCTTGATCGGCGGGGTTATGCAATGGACGGGCAGCTTTGCGAGAGAATTTCGAGCGCGCCCGTTCTACCGGCGCGGGCCAAGTCCGATGCGCTCATCGCGCATGACCTGATCGATCGTCTGCGGGACGAGAAGGCCGCCCAGGCACTCGCCGCGCATTTCGCGGACTATCCGCGTTCGACCGAACTCGTTGCCGGCCTGCTGGCGCATTCGCCCTTTCTCGCGCAGGTCATGCGGCTTGATCCCGAAGGGCTGCTCGCCTCGTTGACCTTGCAGCCGGAAGCGCGGCGGGACGCCCTGCTCGGTGATATCCAGGCTCTGGGTGCCGCCGCCGAATGCGAGACCGGCGAACTGATGCGCGGCTTGCGGCGCTTTCGCCAGGCCATGGCGCTGCTCGTGGCGCTCGCCGATATCGGCGGCCTCTGGGACGTCGAGACGGTGACGGCGGCCTTGACCGCGACGGCTGACATGGCGGTGCGGCTGGCGGTTGCGCATGCGTTGCGGCAAGCGGCCGACCTCGGTCGGATTACGCTGGCCGATCCAGCCAACCCAGGCCCGGGGTCGGGGCTCGTCGTGCTCGCGCTCGGAAAGCACGGCGCCGGCGAGCTGAATTACTCCTCTGACATCGATATCGTCGTCTTCTTCGATCCCGAAGCGGCCGAGGCTGCGGGCGTCGCCGAGCCGTCGAGTTTCTTCGTCAAGCTGACGCAACAGATCGCCCGGATCATCCAGGAACGGACCCCGGACGGCTATGTCTTCCGCGTCGATCTCAGGCTCCGGCCCGATCCCGGCTCGACCCATGTCGCCGTCGCGCTGCCGACCGCCTATTCCTACTATGAGACCGTCGGTCAGAACTGGGAACGGGCGGCGATGATCAAGGCGCGTCCCGTGGCGGGCGACCTCGAACTCGGCCACCGCTTCATCCGCGATCTCGCCCCTTTCATCTGGCGCAAATATTTCGATTTCGCCGCGATCGCCGACATCCATGCGATGAAGCGCCAGATTCAGACGGTGAAGGGCCACGAGACCGTTGCGGTCGCGGGCCATAACGTGAAGCTCGGGCGCGGTGGCATCCGCGAGATCGAGTTCTTCGTGCAGACACAGCAACTCGTCTTCGGCGGCAGGCGTCCGGCTTTGCGCGGCGCGCGGACGCTCGACATGCTGGCCGAACTGACCCGCGAAGGCTGGATCACGCCCCAGGCGCGCGACGAACTCGGCGAATCCTATCGCTTCCTGCGCACGATCGAGCACCGCCTGCAGATGCGCAATGATGAGCAGACCCAGACGTTGCCGACGCAGAAGGCCGATCTCGAGGCTTTTGCCCGTTTCTGCGGATATCCCTCGACGACTGCTTTCGGCAAGGCGCTGACGGCTCATGCCAAGCGCGTCGAAGGCCATTATGGGCTGTTGTTCGAGGAAGGACCGAGCCTGGCGAGCGAGGCCGGCACATTGAGCTTCACCGGCACCGAGCTCGATCCCGACACGCTGGAAACGCTGGGAAAGCTCGGCTTCCGCGCCCCGAAAACCGTGGCGGAGACCGTGCGCGGTTGGCATTTCGGCCGCCGTGCCGCCGTCACCAGCGCCCGCGCCCGTGAGGTGTTGACCGAGCTGACGCCGGCGCTGCTCGTGGCGCTGGGCCGCACGGCCGATCCCGATGGTGCGCTCGCCCATCTCGACAACGCCTTCGTGCGGATGCCGGCGGCCGTCGAGCTGCTGACTCTGCTGCGTTCGCATGGCTCGCTCTTGACGATCTTCGCCGAGATTCTGGGCAGCGCGCCCCGCCTGGCCAAGGTCGCTGCCCTGCATCCGCATGTGCTCGACGGTGTCATCGACCCGGCCTTCACCTCATCCGTCCTCGATGGCGAGGCGGTCGTGCGGCGCATTCGCGCCGCGGTCGGCACGCCGCCGCCCAGTGTGGAAGACGGGCTCGATCGACTGCGCGATGCGGCCCGGCAGGAGAACTTCCTCGTCGGGGCGCGGCTGCTTTCGGGCGTCTATTCTGCCCAGCAGGCGGGTCAGGCTTATTGTGCGGTCGCCGAAGCCTGCCTGGGCGTTGCCTTCGACGACACCAAGACGGCCTTCGCCGAGGACCATGGCGTGGTCGAGGGGGCGGAGACCGTGGTCCTCGGGCTCGGACGGCTCGGGGCGGGCGAGCTGACGCCGTCCTCCGATCTCGACCTGATCCTGCTCTATGACCGACCGGCTGCAGCGGAGGCCAGCGCCGGGCGAAAGTCGCTCGATCCGGTGACCTGGCATATCCGCTTCACCCAGCGCCTCGTTGCTGCCCTGACGGTGCCGACGCGGCGTGGCACGCTCTATCAGGTCGACATGCGGTTGCGGCCCTCCGGCAACAAGAGCCCGGCCGCAACCCAGTTCGCCGGCTTCGAGGCCTATCACAACGGCGAAGCCGAGATCTGGGAGGAAATGGCGTTGACGCGTGCCCGCGTCATCACCGGCGATGCTGGGCTTGCACATCGTGCCGAGGCGGCGATCGCGGCTATCCTGGGCCGCAGGCGCGAGCCGGCCAAGGTCGCTGCGGCGGTTGCCGACATGCGGGCACTGATCGCCAGGGAGAAGGGTGAAAGCGATCCATGGGATCTCAAGCTCGCTGCAGGCGGACTGACGGATCTGGATTTCCTGGCGCAGTTCCTGATCCTGGCTCACGCCAGCGCTCACCCCGGGCTTCTGGTGCGCGATACCGCGTCGGTCTTCGTCGCTGCGCGCGAAGCTGGGCTGCTGGCACAAGGTGATGCCTCGGTTCTCGCGGAGGCGCATCGCCTGATCGGCGACGTGCAACTCTGGCAGCGCTTCACCGTTGAGGAGGCTTTCGATCCGAAGGCGGTGCCGGAGCGTGTGCTGCGCCGGATCGCGACGGCCGTCGGCCGGCCGGATGCCAAGGTGCTGCGCGCAGAACTGGACGAAACGCGGAGCGCCGTGCGCGGGATCTTCAAGCGGGTACTGGGCGCAGCCCGTCAGGGCTGAGGGAGCCTTACGCAGCCTGAGCGTTGATCCGCCCGGCGCCCCCGTTCAGGGGCAGGTGCACCATCACGATCGTGCCGGCGCCGCTGGTCGAACGCAGGCGTAGCGAGCCGCCATGGAGCTCCGTCAGCGACCGGGCAATGGCGAGACCGAGACCGGAGCCGCCATGGCTGCGGATCAACTCGCCCTCGACCTGCTCGAAGGGCCGGCCGATGCGGTCGATCTTCTCCTTCGGAATACCGATGCCGGTATCCTCGACATAGATGTTGAGCGCGTCCGGTACCTGCCGCGTGCGGATGGCGACGCGCCCACCGGTGGGGGTGAACTTGATCGCGTTGTCGAGCAGGTTCTGGAGAATCTGGTAGAGCGCATGCGGATCGGCGACGAGGTGCAGGTTCTTGGCCCCCTCGACGGTCAGGGTGAGGTCCTTGCGCGCGATCTGGTCCTGGGCCTCATGCACAGCCTCGGCCACGACGAGGTCGACTGCGACATCGGAGGCTTCCAGCCGGCGCTTGCCGGATTCCAGCCGCGACATGTCGAGGATGTCGTTGATGACGCTGAGCAGATAGCCGCCGCTGGTCCGGATGTCGCGCACATACTCGACATAGCGTTCGCTGCCGAGGGCACCGAACATCCCGTTCTCCATGATCTCGGAGAAGCCGATGATGGCGTTGAGCGGCGTGCGCAGCTCGTGGCTCATATTCGCCAGGAATTCCGACTTGGCGCGGTTGGCGCTCTCGGCGGCAGCCTTCTGCTCGAGATAGCGCTCGGCGAGGTCGGCGAGTTGCTGCGCTTGCGCTTCGAGCTTCTGGCGTGAGGCCTTGAGATTGGTGACATGCATCAGGAGTTCGTGCTCGGACTGCGTGAGCCGCTCTTCCTGCTGCTTCAGCGTGGTGATGTCGGTGCCGACCGAAACCGAGCCGCCATCCTTCGTGCGGCGTCCGTTGATCTGGAGCCAACGGCCGTCAGAGAGGCGCGCCTCATAGGAGGTGCCGTTCTCGCGGGAGTGGCGGGTCGGCTCGCGGTCGATATTGGGTTGGGCGCTGAGGCTCATCACTTCTTCGTGGCTGACGCCCCGGTGGACGGCTTCGGCGGAAAGCTGGTGCAACTGCTGGTATTTAGCGTTGCAGAGTACGAGACGATTATCCGCGTCCCAGAGCACGAAGGCTTCCGAGATGGCCTCGACGGCGTCGCGCAGGCGGGCATCGGCTGTCGCGGTCTGCTCGGCCATGCGGCGTTGCTCGGAGATGTCGACGGCGATACCGACGAGGTGCTGCGATTGGGTGCGCCGGTCGGTGACCAGCTCGGCGCGGGCCTTGAGCCAGACCCAGCCGCCATTGACGTCGCGAACCCGGAATTCCTGGTCGAGATGGTCGGCCTCGCCGCGGCTGATGGCGTCGGCGAGCGCGTAGAGATCGACGTCGGCAGGATGGATGAAGGCATTGACCTCGCCGAAGGACATGAAGTCGCCGGCGCGGTCATAGCCGAGCATCGCATACATCGAGTCCGACCAGTAGATGCGGCCGCGCGCGAGGTCCCAGTCCCAGAGGCCGCAATGGCCGCGGTTGAGCGCGGTATCGATACGCTCGCGCACGCAGTCGCAATCCTCGTCGGCAGCACGGGCGCGCTTCGACTGCATCAGGAAGGCGACGGTCAGCGCGGCAAGGACCAGCGCTGCCGAGCCGAACAGGATGGTGAGCGCGCGACTGCGCTCATTCCAGAGTGACAGCACGCGCGAGGCGGGCTGCAGCACCGCAACCTGGCCGAGCGGGGCGGCGAGGTTGCGGACGGTCGCGAAGGTCTCCAGGCCGCCTGGGAGGACGATCTTCATGACGCCGGCCCGGTCGCCGAATACGGTCAGCGGCTGGGTCTGGCCCAGGAAGTCGACCAGCGTGCGCCGGGCCTGTCCGATCATGGGCTCGCTGGCGATGACCTGACCGCTGGCATCGCTGATATGGACGAGGCGGCCGTGCGAGGACAGGTGCTTGGTCGCAAGTGCAGCAAGAACAGTTGCAGGTGCCGTATCGAGCTTTGTCGCGATATCGAGTTCTCGCGCGATCAGTGATGCGACGAGGTCGAGATCAGATATCGCATCCGACAATGCATCGTCGCGCATCGCGGATGTCTGGATATAGGCGCCGGCACCGAACAGGACGAAAAAGCCGAGGACGAGGGCAGGAATGACTTTGCGAAAGGTCGGCTCAGCCTTCTCAAACCGCTGGTAGAGCGGATGAGTCAGCGATCTTGCGACACCTAGAATCGTGCCTGCGCGCGTTGCCGCGCAGGTCGCGTTCGCACGCGCCATGCCCGTCCCCCTTCGGATAACAGTACCGTCAGTAAGATCGGGAGACGTGCCGCATCCCCTCGAATCACCGCCAGTTGAATCCGACCGAATCGGTTTGTCTAGCTTTGAGTTGAATCAGGGCCTCAGAATTCACCCTATGGTTGTAGTAATTCATAGAATGAATCTTGTGCGGGTAATAAATCGTTAATGAACTGGACAGGCGGTGCGCGCCCCGCCTCTCAGGCGAGTGCGCGCTCCGCGATATCGGCGACATCCCGCGACAGATTGGGGGTGCGCGACACCATGGTGAGGGCCGCCTGAGCGAGGGCGCGACGGCCCGGCTCCAGCGTGCGCCAGGTCTTGAAGGAACCGAGCAGGCGCGAGGCGATCTGGGGATTGGTCCGATCGAGCGCGATCACGATATCCGCGACGAAATCATAGCCTGCGCCATCGGGTCGGTTGAACTGCGTCAGGTTGGCGGCAAAGCCGCCAATGAGCGAACGGACGCGGTTCGGGTTGCCGAGAGAGAAGGTCGGGTGCCGCATCAGGTCCTTGACGCGGTCGAGCGTGCCGGGCTCGGCGATGAGGGCCTGCGCCATCAGCCATTTGTCGAGCACGAGCGGTTCAGCCGCATAGCGCTCTCCGAAGCGCCGGATCAGGGCTTCGCGAGCCTCACCCGGGATCAGCGTCATGGCGGCGAGCGCCGCAAGCCGGTCGGTCAGGTTGTCGGCGGCGCTGAACTGGGTGTCAGCGAGGCGCGCGCTGGTTTCGGGGGCGCCGATGGCGAGCAGTCCCAGGGCTTCGTTGCGCAGTGCCCGTCGCCCGGCTGCCGTGGCATCCGGCGAATAGAGGCTCGTCTCGTCAAGCGCGTCGCGCAGGCTCGAAAGCCGGTCGGCCAGGGCGTTGCCGATCTGCGCCGAGAGCGCGCGGTGGGCCGCATGGATCCTGTCGGGATCGACATCCCGACCGATCTCGCGGGCGATATCCGCAGCGGCGGGCAGGCGCAGCACCTGGGCGGCAAAGGCAGGGTCGGCGAGCGCATGATCGCGCAGGAAGGCGTCGAGCGCGCCGGCGATTTCCGTGGCCTTGTCGGCAAGCCCGGCCGCGCTGAGGGCTCCGCGCCCGGCGCTGGTCAACGCGCGCGTCGCGACCGTTTGGAGCGCCTGCCAGCGATTGAAGGAATCGCTGTCTGCGGAGAACAGGCGCAGCAGATCAGCATCGGCAAGATCGAGTTCGAGTCGTGCCGGGGCTGAAAAGCCGCGCAGCAGGGACGGGATCGGCGCCTCGTCCAGGCCCGTGAAGGTCACTGACAGCGAGGGTTGGTCGAGGACGATGAGGCCGTCGCCCGCATAGGCATTCGAGTTGCTGTGGAGCGGCAAGTCGCCGGCCTTGCCGACGAGGCCGAGCGCGATCGGCAGCGCCACCGGCGCTTTCTGGGGCTGGCCGGGCGTCGGCGGCGTGCTCTGGGCGAGGTCGAGCGTATAGCTCCTTGTGGCAGCATCGTAGCGGCCGGAGGCGACGATCGTTGGGGTGCCCGCCTGTTCGTACCAGCGAGCGAAATGGCTGAGATCCTGGCCCGAACTCTCGGCGAAACAGGCCAGAAATTCCTCGATCGTCGCGGCAGTGCCGTCGCAGCGCTCGAAATAGAGATCCATGCCGCGCTTGAAGGCCTCGTCGCCGATCAGGACCTTCAGCATGCGGATCACCTCCGCGCCCTTCTCATAGACGGTCGGCGTGTAGAAGTTGTTGATTTCCTTATAGGCGCGCGGCCTGACGGGGTGGGCGAGGGGCCCCGCATCCTCGGAGAACTGGGTTGCGCGCAGGGTCCGCACATCGGCGATGCGCTTCACCGGGCGGGAGCGCTCGTCGGAGGAGAATTCCTGGTCGCGGAAGACGGTGAGCCCTTCCTTCAGGCATAGCTGAAACCAGTCGCGGCAGGTGATGCGGTTGCCGGTCCAGTTGTGAAAATACTCGTGCGCGATGATCGCCTCGATGCTGGCATAATCGCCATCGCTGGCGGTCTGCGGATCGGCCAGCACATATTTGTCGTTGAAGATGTTGAGGCCCTTGTTCTCCATCGCGCCCATGTTGAAATCCGACACGGCGACGACGTTGAACACGTCGAGATCATAATTCCGGCCGAAGACGCGCTCGTCCCAGCGCATGCAGCGCACCAGCGAGTCCAGTGCCCAGCCGGCGCGGCTGCTCTTGCCGGGCTCGACATAGACGGCGAGCTCGACCTTGCGGCCATCGGCGGTGACATAATCCTCGCGGACATGATCGAGCGTGCCGCCGACCAGGGCAAACAGATAGGCGGGCTTGGGATGGGGGTCGTGCCAGACCGCGAAATGCCGGTCGGTGCCGGCGACATCCCCGGTCGCGACCCGGTTGCCGTTCGAGAGCAGGACGGGAGCCTCGGCCTTCTTCGCCTCCAGACGCACGGTGTAGACCGACATCACGTCGGGGCGGTCGAGGAAATAGGTGATCCTGCGGAAGCCATCCGCTTCGCACTGGGTGCAGTAGACGTTGGACGAGCGATAGAGCCCCATCAGCTTGGTGTTGGCCGAGGGGTTCAGCACCGTCTCGATCGTGAGGGTGAAGCCGCGCCGAGGTGGCGCGAGCACGGTCAATCCCTGCGGCGTGGCGCTGTAGGCCGCCTCATCCAGCGTCGTTCCATCGAGCTTGAGCGAGACCAGCGTGAGTTCGTCCCCGTCGAGGACCAGTGGCGATCCTGGCTGGCCCGCCGGATTCGGCCTGAGGCCAAGCTGGGCCCGCACCTTCGTTTCATGCGCATCGAGAACGAAGTCGAGATCGACCGTATCGATCAGCCAGTCGGAGGGACGATAATCCTCGAGACGGATCAGGGGGGTATCTTCGGCGCGCATGGACAACCCTGGCGAAAACGACATCTGAGCCTTGTCTGTAGCCCGAGCCCCCTTCCGCTGAAAGTCCGTGTGCGCTGATCAGGCAGGCTGGCGCAGATGCGCAGGCTCGGCATGGCTGACCAGCCGGCAGACCTGCGGGCGCGCGATCCGGACGGCGCGCTCGATCGCGTCAACCGCAGCATGGACTGCCGCGACATCGAGCGCCGGATCGACGCGGCAGTGATAGTTCACCACGAGACCGTTCGGGGTCTGGCGGACGCGGACGCTGTGGATGTCGTGGATCGGGCCGTCGAGTCCCGCGGCCTCCTTGGCAAGCGCCTTGCCGATATCCTCCACCGCGTCCCAGGCGGCATTGTGGCCCGGCGGCGTGCCGGTTTCCATGGGCTCGATATGGGTCTCGACCTCCGTCTCGCCGCCGAACTCGGCGCGGATCGCGGTCTCGAGCCGCGTCGCGATCTCATGCGCCTCACCGAGCGGCAGCCGGGAATCGACCTCCATATCGAGGCTGACCGAGAGCCGGTCGCCGATGCTGTGCACCGTGACGTGATGTACCGGGATCTTGAGCTTGAGCGCGATCAGCAGAACCCGTTCGAGCGCGGTTTCGTCATCGACCTGGATCGGGTTGGCGGTGACGGTGATCTCGGCTCCCGGCTCGACCTCGCGCAACGCCAGCACGAGCGCGTCCTTGATGGCGACGACACGGTCGAGCGGGAGCGTCCGCGAGACGCGAATCCCGATCTCGCCATGGGTCTGGCCGCCCGAGGGCCGAACCTTCAGCCATTCCACGGCGACGACGCCGGGCACAGCCCCGGCTGCGGCGCTCAGGCGCTCGCTCAGCCCGGCGGGGGCAGCGTCGAGCAATGTATTGATCGTGCGGCGCCCGAGCTTGAAGGCGGAATAGGCCATGAAGGCTGCGATCGCGAAGGCGGCGATCGTGTCGGCCCGCCCGAAGCCCAACCAGGCGGCGATGAGGCCGACGAGAACCAGGGCTGAGCCGACGAAATCCGCCGAAAAATGCGTCGCCTCGGCGGCCAGGGCCTCGCTGCCCGTTTCCGCCGCGACCTTGCGCAGCGAGTGCCAGCGGATCGCGTCGACGATCATGGAAAACAGGATGACGCCGAGCACGATGGGCGTGACGGTAACGGCGTCGACCGTACCGCTCCACAGTCGGCTGATCGCTTCCCAGAGGATCGCGCCGGCCAGCGTAAAGAGGATCGCGGTCTCGACCAGCGCTGCCAGCGCCTCGACCTTGCCATGGCCATAGTGGTGCTCCGCGTCGGCCGGCTTGTCGGCCGCGCGCACCGCGAACCAGGTGAACAGCGTCGAGCCAATATCGATCAGCCCCTGCAAGGCGTCGGTCAGCAGGGCGAGCGAGCCGGAGAGGATCGCGGCGATGCCCTTGGCTCCGGTCAGCAGGAGCGTCGCCATCACCGACAGCAAGGCAGCACGCTGCTTGATGCTGGAAATTGTTGCGGCGTCGGGGCGTTTCGTGTCCACGTCTTGCGTTCTCGTCATGGCCCGCCTCGCGCGCCGCCTCTTGGAAAGCAGAGCGTCTGGCCCGATTTAGGAGCGAGATCAACCCGGCCGAACAAGGGGAGCCCCAAGCATGCGATATCTCCACACCATGGTGCGTGTCACCGATCTCGACGCGTCGCTCGAATTCTACGTGAACACGTTCGGCCTTGTCGAAACCCGCCGCATCGAAAATGAGAAGGGACGCTTCACGCTGGTCTTCCTGGCTGCGCCCGATGACGCCGCCGACGCCAAGGGCGCCGAAGGCAGCCGCGGCCGCCCCACACTGGAACTGACCTATAACTGGGACCCGGAATCTTATACCGGCGGCCGTAATTTCGGTCACCTCGCCTATGAGGTCGACGATATCTACGCGACCTGCGACAAGCTGATGAAGGCGGGCGTCACGATCAACCGCCCTCCGCGCGACGGAAACATGGCTTTCGTCCGGTCGCCCGACAACATCTCGATCGAGCTTCTGCAGAAGGGCCCCGCCAAGGCGCCGGCCGAGCCGTGGGCGAGCATGCCGAATACCGGGGTATGGTAAGGACGTAGGCGCCGGGCCCAAACGCCCGGACGTTGAGCGCGGCGATGAAATCGGGCACGAGAGAGCGCGGCTTCGGCCGCGTTTCCTTGCCGGTGGTGTGATGCCCATGACCAAGCCTGCTCTCGCTGCGACCCTTCAGGACGGCACGCCGATCCACGACATCGTGCTTCGCTCGCCAGGTGGGGCCGAGGCGCGTGTCATGGACTGGGGTGCGACGCTGCGCGATCTCAGCGTAGCGCTGCCGAGCGGCGAGACGCAGCGTGTCGTACTCGGGCTCGCGGATGCGGCCGATTATCCCCAGCACGCCTCGCATATGGGCGCGATCGCCGGACGCTTCGCCAACCGTATCGGCGGCGGGCGCTTCACACTCGACGGCAAGACCTATCATTTGCCTCTGAACGAGAACGGCCGGCATTCGCTGCATGGCGGCGGGCAGGGATTTGGCAAGCGGCCCTGGACGATCCTGCATCATGACGTGGCAAGCGTGACGCTGGCCTTGGTCTCGCCCGACGGCGATGCCGGCTATCCCGGTGCGCTGAACCTCTGGTGTCGCTACAGCTTGGTCGGGGCAGCGACGTTGCGCATCGAACTCACCGCCACCACCGATGCGCCGACGATCGTCAATCTCGCGCATCACTCCTATTTCAAGCTCGATGATGGTCCCGACATTCTTGACCACGAGCTGGAGGTCCGCGCCAATCTGATGACGCCGGTCGATGCCGACCTGATCCCGGACGGATCGCTCGCTCCGGTCGCCGGCACGCCCTTCGACTTCCGCAAGCCGCGCGCGATCGGCTTCACAAACCCCGACGGCACGCGCGTCTGGTTCGATCACGACTATGTCCTGCTTCGCGACCGGTGCGAGCCGAGCGTGCTCGCCGGGCTGACGCTCGCCCATGCCGCGACCTTGCGCTCGCTGCGCAGCGGGCTCGCCATGCAACTCTGGACGACGGAGCCGGCGCTCCAGGTCTATGACGGCGCCAAGCTCAACACCTCCGTGGCGGGGCTCGATGGCCAGCCCTATGGTCCAAATGCCGGCATCGCGCTGGAGCCCCAGCACGTGCCGGACTCACCCAATCTGCCGCATTTTCCCACGACCGTGCTGCGTCCCGGCGAGGTCTACCGGCAGGTCAGCGAATATCGCTTCAGCGGTTGAAATCCATGGCAGGCGTCTTCAGTCTCGGCATCGCAACCCTCGACTATGTCTACAGCGTCGAGACCATGCCGACGCGCGGCGAGAAATACCGCTCACGCGATCTGGCCGTGGTCGGCGGCGGCTGCGCCGGCAATGCCTCGGTCGCTATTGCGCGGCTGGGTGGTCGATCCTGGCTGGCGACCCGGCTCGCGGACGATCGTGTCGGCGACGAGATCGTGGCTGAGCTCGGAGGCGAGGGGGTCGATACCCGCTTTGCCTTGCGCGCCGTGGGGCTGCGTTCACCGGTTTCAGCCATTCTTGTCGACGCCGCTGGCGAACGCATGGTCGTCTCCTATTCCGATCCGGCGATGCCGGAGAGCGCCGACTGGCTCCCGAAAACCCTGCCGGATGGGGCGAAGGCCGTGCTCGCCGACACGCGCTGGGGCGAAGGAGCGCTCGCGGCCCTGACGCTCGCGCGCCAGGCCGGAGTTCCAGGCCTGCTCGATGGCGACCGCAGGCCGCCGCATCCCGATCTCGTGGCGACCGCAAGCCATGTCGCCTTCAGCGCCCAGGCGCTGCGGGAGGTCTCGGGGGAGGAGGATCCGCGCCTTGGCCTCGCCCGGATCGCGCAGGGTACAGCGACCTGGCTTGCCGTCACGCTCGGCAAGGAGGGGTGCTCTTCATCGAAAATGGCGAAGTCGCGCATGTGCCGGCCTTCGCGATCGAGACCGTCGACACGCTTGGCGCAGGCGACGTCTGGCATGGGGCCTTTGCGCTGGCGCTGGCCGAGGAACAGGACGAGCGCAGCGCCATCCGCTTCGCCTCGGCGGCCGCTGCGATCAAATGCACGCGCTTTGGTGGTCGCGCCGGCGCGCCGACGCGCGGCGAGGTGATGCGCTTCCTGATCGAAACGGGCCCCGGCTGAAGCGGCGCCCGTGGAACGGGCATCGCCTGCCTGAAATTTGGGCAGCGCTGACGGCGCCGCCTCTTGCCCGTCGAGGCCGCAGGCGGAGAATGGCTGAAGGTTCATTCGCGCCAGGGCCCTTGATGTTCGCGCCGCCGCTCCCGCCCTCCGCCGATCCGCTGTTGCCGGCCTATGTCCGGGCCAATGGCGGCGTGCGCCTGCGGCTCGCCAGGATTGGCGAGGTGACGCGCCGGCTCGAACTCGCGGAGTCCGGCGGCTATCGCGCCCGCTTTCCCGACACGTTTGCTTCAACCTGCGAGGCCGTGCTGATCAACACCGGCGGTGGCATGGCCGGTGGCGACGCGATGCGGGTCGATGCTGTCATCGAGGCGCAAGCCGAGGCGGTCATCACGACGCAGGCGGCCGAAAAGATCTACCGCAGCCAGGGCGATGACACGCGGATCGAGACCAGTCTCTCGGTTGCCGCCGGGGCGAGCCTCGCCTGGCTGCCGCAGGAGAGCATCCTGTTCTCGGGCGCTCGCCTCGCCCGGAATTTGACAATCGATCTTGCCGGTGACGCACGGCTCGTCGCCTGTGAATCGATCGTCTTCGGCCGCACGGCCATGGGCGAGACGATGCAGCGCGGCGCCATTCGCGACCGCTGGCGCATCCGCCGCGACGGCCACCTCGTTTTCGCCGACGCGCTTCACCTCGATGGCGCGGTCGCCGCCACGCTGGAGCGGCCTGCCATTGCCGCAGGCGCGCGGGCCGTCGCAACCGTGATCGCCGCCGGCTCGGGACATCTCGCCGGGCTCGATGAGCTCCGTGCGCTGCTTGCCGAGGATCCCGCCTGTGAGGCAGTCGAGGCCGGGGCCGGGCTTATCTCCGGCCTTCTCGTCATTCGCCTTCTCTCCCGCGATGCCCAGGCGCTCCGTCGCGCCCTCGTCATGCTGCTTCGGCATGTCACGGGGCGTGCGCTGCCGCGCACATGGTCCACGTGAGGAGAGCACCATGCTGGCGATCCAAGGCCTGAAATGCATTTATGACACCGGCTCGCGGGGCTGGGCTGTTGAGCTCGCCCTTGCCGGCGAGGGAGAAACCGTCACGCGTCGCTTCGACGTCGACGGGCCCGATGATGCCGAGATGCTGATCGAGGCCTTCGAGGAATCCACCACGAGCAGCTTCGATCCCGCCACCAGCGAGATCGTATTCGCCTATGAATACGCCGATCTCGACCTCGATGAGGACGAGGCGGAAGACGACGAGGTCGAGGCCTTGGAAGACGAGTCCGAAGAAGACGAGGAAGACGAGAAGGAAAAGGCATGAACCTGACGCCGCGCGAAAAGGACAAGCTGCTCGTCGCCATGGCTGCCATGGTGGCGCGGCGAAGGCTGGAGCGCGGCGTCAAGCTCAACTATCCGGAGGCCGTTGCGCTCATCACCGATTTCGTGGTCGAGGGTGCGCGCGACGGTCGCTTCGTCGCCGAGCTGATGGAGGCCGGCGCCCATGTGATCTCCGCCGACCAGGTCATGGACGGTATCGCCGAGCTGATCCATGACGTGCAGGTCGAGGCGACTTTTCCCGACGGGACCAAGCTCGTCACCGTGCATGAGCCGATCCGCGGCTCGGCGGGGCGGTTGAAGCCCGGCGAAGTGACGACGTTGCCCGGCGACCTCATTCTCAATGAAGGTCGCGAGAGCCTGATGCTCGCCGTGGCCAATACCGGTGACCGGCCGATCCAGATCGGCTCCCACTATCATTTCTTCGAGGCGAATCCCGCGCTCTCCTTTGAACGCGAGAAGGCGAGGGGCTTTCGGCTCGATATTCCCGCGGGAACGGCGGTGCGCTTCGAGCCCGGCCAGACCCGCGAGGTCAGGCTCGTGGCGCTCGGCGGCAAGCGCGAGGTCTATGGCTTCCGGCAGGAGATCATGGGTAAGCTCTAGCGAGACCGATGCCGGTGCGGAGTGAGAGTGCCGATGACCGTGATCGCAGAGAAACCGTCGCAACAACTGGCCGCGAACGGAAAGAAGCGCGGGACCTGCGCCATTTCAGGCGTCGAGACCAGCCGCAAGAACCTCGTCCCGCTTGCCACGCTGCGTCCTTCGCTGGCCGAGCGCATCCAGTCCGACTTCCCGCAGCTTACCGAGCAGAGCCTGATCAGCAAGGCGGAGCTTGCGCGCTACCGCACGCGCTATGTTGAGGAAATCCTGCGCGAGGAGCATGGCGAGTACACGGAGCTGGACCGTGAAGTCGTCGAAAGCATCGCCAAGCAGGACACCATCGCGGCGAATGTCGAGGACGATTTCGAGGAGCATCGCACGGTAGGGCAGCGCCTCTCCGACGGTCTCGCCGGCTTCGGCGGCTCCTGGGCCTTCCTGATCAGCTTTGGCGTCGTGCTGGCGATCTGGATGATGATCAATGTCGTGGAAGGAATGGACAAGGCCTTCGACCCCTATCCCTTCATCCTGCTCAACCTCGTCCTCTCCTGCATCGCGGCGATCCAGGCTCCGATCATCATGATGAGCCAGAAGCGGCAGGAGCAAAAGGACCGTCTGCGCTCGTTCAACGACTATCAGGTCAACCTCAAGGCCGAACTCGAGATCCGCCATCTGCACGAGAAGATCGACCATCTGATCACCCGGCAATGGCAGCGACTGGCCGAGATCCAGCAGGTCCAGCTCGAGATGCTGCAGGAGGAGAGCCTGCGCGCTACCCGCCGCCGCAAGCCCGCGGGTGCGAAGGCCAAGACGAAGCGGCGCGCTGAGGACCGGCAGCCCAAATCGGAGCCGGATGCGTCGGCCTGAGAATTGCTAACACGTCGCAAGAACCGACCAGGGACTTCGAGATGCCCTTTCCCTTCCCGCGCAATGCCTATGCCGCCATGTTCGGCCCCACGACCGGCGATACGGTGCGCCTCGGCGATACCGAACTCGTCATCAAGGTCGAGAAGGATTTCACCACCTATGGCGAGGAGGTGAAGTTCGGCGGCGGCAAGGTCATCCGCGACGGCATGGGCCAGAGTCAGGTCAGCAATACCGCTGGTGCGGTCGACACCGTCATTACCAACGCGCTGATCCTCGACCATTGGGGCATCGTCAAAGCCGATATCGGCATCCGGGCCGGACGCATCTGCGCCATCGGCAAGGCCGGAAATCCAGACATCCAGGACGGGTTCGGGAATTTCGATCCCTCCGAGACCATCGTCGTCGGCCCCGGGACCGAGGTCATCGCGGGCGAAGGCAAGATCATCACCGCCGGCGGCTTCGACAGCCATATCCACTATATCTGTCCGCAGCAGATCGAGGACGCGCTGATGAGCGGCCTCACCACGATGCTGGGCGGCGGCACGGGCCCGGCCCATGGCACGCTCGCGACGACCTGCACGCCCGGCCCCTGGCATCTCGGTCAGATGATCAGGGCGGCCGACGCCTTCCCGATGAACCTCGCCTTTGCCGGCAAGGGCAATGCCGCGCTGCCGGGCGCGTTGACCGAGATGATCGAGGCCGGTGCCTGCGCGCTGAAGCTCCATGAAGACTGGGGCACGACACCAGCCGCGATCGACAATTGCCTCTCCGTCGCCGACGATTACGACATCCAGGTGATGATCCACACCGACACGCTGAACGAGAGCGGTTTCGTCGAGGACACGATCGCGGCCTTCAAGGGCCGCACCATCCACGCCTTCCACACCGAGGGGGCCGGCGGCGGCCATGCGCCGGACATCATGAAGGTGGCGGGCCTGCCCAATGTGCTGCCGTCCTCGACCAACCCGACGCGGCCCTTCACGGTCAACACGCTCGACGAGCATCTCGACATGCTCATGGTCTGCCATCACCTCTCGCCCTCTATCCCCGAGGATCTCGCCTTCGCCGAAAGCCGCATCCGCAAGGAGACGATCGCGGCCGAGGACATCCTGCACGATCTGGGCGCGCTCTCGATGATGTCCTCGGATAGCCAGGCCATGGGGCGCATCGGCGAGGTCGTGACCCGGACCTGGCAGACCGCGCACAAGATGAAGGTGCAGCGCGGCCCGCTGCCGCAGGACGCCGGCACCGGCGCCGATAATTTCCGCGCCAAGCGCTATGTCGCGAAATACACGATCAATCCGGCGATCGCGCATGGCATCTCGCGCCATATCGGCTCGATCGAGATCGGCAAGCTCGCCGATCTCGTGCTCTGGTCGCCGGCCTTCTTCGGCGCCAAGCCCGATCTCGTCCTCAAGGGTGGCATGATCGCGGCGGCGCCCATGGGCGATCCCAACGCCTCGATTCCAACGCCGCAGCCGGTGCATTACCGCCCGATGTTCGGCGCCTTCGGCAAGGCGGTGACCACGACATCGCTGCTCTTCGTCTCGCAGGCCGCAATGGCGAACGGCCTCAAGTCCCGGCTCGGTACGGATAAGGAGATGGTCGCGGTTGAGAACACGCGCGGCGGCATCTCCAAGAAGAGCATGATCCACAACGACGCGACGCCCGACATCCGGATCGATCCGGAAACCTATGCGGTGGTGGCGGATGGCGAGTTGCTGGTTTGCGAACCTGCCAGCGAGCTGCCGCTGGCGCAGCGCTATTTCCTGTTCTGAGCGATTGGTTGGCGTCCTGGGCTGTGGACCGCCTGGGGCCGCGCCGCTTCCGTATTGACTAGCCCGCTCGCGCATCCTTTCTTCGTCGGCAAATGAATTTGTCAGACAGACAAGTTTGCCAGGGAGAGAGCTCGTGTCCGGTTTCCGTTTTGCCCGCCAGGCGTCGTTCTGGCTCGCCAGTGCTGCGCTTCTGGCCTCCCATCAGCCCGCCGCGGCGCAGGGGCAGGTCACGGTCTATTGCTCGATCCTCGAGGAGCAGTGCCGTGAGGGCGCGACGATGTTCGAGCGCGCCACTGGCATCAAGGTCTCGATGGTGCGCAAGAGCACGGGCGAGGTCTATGCGCAGGTCAAGGCGGAAGCCTCCAATCCGCGTGGCGATGTCTGGTGGGGCGGCCCGGGTGAGCCGCATCTGCAGGCCGCGGAGGAGGGACTGCTCGACGAGTATCGTTCGCCCAAGCTCGCCGAGCTGCATGACTGGGCGCAGCGTCATGCCGAGCAGTCGAAATTCCGCACCTCCGGCATTTATCTCGGCGCGCTTGGCGTCGGCTATAACACCGAGATGCTGAAGAAGAAGGGCCTGCCCGAGCCGAAATGCTGGGCGGACCTGCTCGACCCGGCCTATCGCGACGAGGTCCAGATTGCCGATCCGAGCTCGTCCGGCACGGCTTACGTCTTCCTCGCGACCACCGTGCAGCGCCTCGGCGAGGAGAAGGGCTTCGACTATCTCAAGGCCCTGCACAAGAACATCAACCAGTACACCAAGTCCGGCATTGCACCGGTCAAGGCGACGGCGCTGGGCGAGACGGCGATCGGCATCGCCTTCATCCACGACATGCTGACGCAGAAGCTTCAGGGGGCGCCGATCAAGACCGTCGCGCCCTGCGAAGGCACGGGCTACGAGACCGGCTCGGTTTCGATCATCAAGGGCGGCAGGAATGCCGAGGCGGCGCGCCGTTTCATCGATTTCACGCTCTCGCCCGAGGCGCAGAACATCAACGCCAAGCTCAAGATCAACTCCATCCCGTCGAACAGGAACGCCGAACTCTCTCCCGACGCGCCAAAGTTCTCGGAGATCAAGCTGATCGACTACGATACGCCGCGCTGGGGCAGCCCGGCCGAGCGCTCGCGCCTGCTGAAGAAGTTCGACACCGAGGTGAAGGCGCTGCCACGGTAAGGGCGGCGAAATCTGGCTCTCGCCTTCGCAAGCGCATCCCACGCATCCGGACCCTCTGCGCCATTCTGCTGCAGAGGGCGCGGCGGCTGCATCCAGCCGCCCGAAACAGGCGTATTCCCCCTGGGCGCGTGAAGCGCCCCTCAGGCAAGAGAGGAGAATGCGGTATGTCGGATCCGGTTATCGTCATAGCGCGGGCGCGCATCCGCCCCGAAACCCGCGCAGCCTTTGTCGCTGCGGCGCAGGACTGCATCGCCGCGACACGTCGCGAACATGGCTGTCTCGCCTATGACATGCATGAGAGCATCACCGAGCCCGGGTATTTCGTGTCGGTGGAGAGCTGGGAGCAGCGCGAGCATATCGACCGCCACCTGCAGCAGCCGCATCTTCAGGCATTCCTTGAGATCGCGGGGGCTTGCGTCACGACGCCTCCGGTGATCGAAGTGGTCGAGCCGCGATCGGTCGATCGCCTCTGATCCATCTCGTTGTCACGGGTACCATCATGCTGCGCGCCACCTCCGTCGTCCGCAAGGCCGCGGTCAAGCAGGACAAGGTCGTTGAGACCCTGACGCTCGACCATGAGGATCGCAATCGCCGCCGCATCGCGCTGAAGGGCGATGGCGGGCGCGAGATCCTGCTCGATCTCGACAAGCCGACGGTTCTGAACGATGGCGATGCCGTGAAGCTCGAAGACGGCGGCCTGGTCCTGATCAGGGCCGCTGCGCAGAGCCTGCTCGAAGTGCGGGCCGAGAACCCGTTGCGGTTGATGCGCGTCGCCTGGCATATCGGCAACCGGCACACACCGGCGGAAATCACGGCAGACGCCATCTATATCGAGAACGACCATGTCCTCGCCGAGATGGTCCGTGGCCAGGGCTGCGCCATGAGCGTGGTCGAGCGTCCGTTCCAGCCCGAGCGCGGCGCCTATGATCACGGTCACGACCATGATCACGATCACGCGCATGACGCATCCTGCGGCTGCGGGCATGATCATGGCCACGCTCACCATGATCACGGGCACGCTCACGCCGGGCATGACCATGGTCACGATCATCATGGCCATAACCACCATGGCCATGACCACGATGAGAAGAAGCGGGATGATCATGCCCAGCACGCCCATGGCGCGGATTGTGGCTGTGGTCACGACCACAGCCATGGCGATCATGATCATAAGCATGACCACGGCCACCATCATGGCGCCGAACACGCGCATAAGGGTCACAAGCACGACCATTGAGGGCTGATGTCGCACGCCCATCTGCCGTTGATGGTCTGGCTTTCGCCGTCCTTCCCGGTCGGCGCCTTTGCCTATTCGCATGGGCTGGAATGGGCCTTCGAGGCCGGCGACCTCACCAATGCCGACACGCTTCGCGATTGGCTCGAGGCGCTCGTCGGCCACGGCTCGCTCCATAATGACCTCGTCCTGTTCACGTGCGCCTACAACGCCTTCGGGGCTGAGGACGGCGCGGCGCTGAGCGAGGTGGCGGAACTGGCCCTGGCGCTGGCGAACTCCGCAGAGCGCCGGCTGGAAACGGTGACGCAGGGCAATGCGTTTATCGCGGCCGTGCGTGCCGCCTGGCCTTGCGCGGCATTTGATCGGCTGCGCGCTGCCTGGGAGGGAGACATCGCCTATCCCATCGCGGTCGCTGCTGCCGCCAGCGGCCATGACGTGCCGCTGCGCCCGGCGCTGGAAACCTACAGCCTCGCCTTCGTCGCCAATCTGGTTTCGGCCTCGGTCAGGCTCGGCATCGTCGGCCAGACCGACGGGCAGAGGATCACGGCTGGGCTGGTGCCGTCCTTGCATGCGGCTGCCACGCGCGCGGAAACCGCGACACTTGCTGATCTCGGCGGCTGCGCGCTGCGCTCGGACCTCGCGTCCCTGCGGCACGAAACCCAGTATTCGAGGCTGTTCCGCTCATGACCCGCTCTCCCCACGGCCCCTTGCGCGTCGGCATCGGCGGCCCGGTCGGTTCCGGCAAGACCGCCCTGATGGAGGTGCTCTGCAAGCGCATGCGCGATCGTTATGATCTCTGCGCCATCACCAATGACATCTACACCAAGGAAGATGCGCGTCTCCTGACCGTCGCAGGGGCTCTTCCCGAGGAACGCATCATGGGCGTCGAGACCGGCGGCTGCCCGCATACCGCCATCCGCGAGGATTGTTCGATCAACCTTGCCGCGGTCGAGGAAATGCGCGGCAAATTTCCCGGGCTCGACCTGATCCTGATCGAGTCCGGCGGAGATAATCTGGCGGCGACCTTCTCGCCCGAACTCGCCGATCTGACGATCTACGTGATCGATGTCGCCGCCGGCGAGAAGATCCCGCGCAAGGGCGGCCCTGGCATCACCCGTTCGGACCTGCTCGTCATCAACAAGACCGATCTCGCTCCTCATGTTGGCGCGGATCTTGCTGTGATGGACCGGGACTCGAGGACCATGCGGGGCAAGCGGCCCTTCGTCTTCACCAATACGAGGGAGGGCGAGGGCGTCGATGCGGTGGTGGATTTCATCGAGAGCGTGGGCGGCCTGAAGGCGAGCGCCGGGGGATAGGGGAGGCGAACATGCTGACGCGGTTGACGGGCGCCCTGGCATTGGTCTTGACGATAATGGCGGCGCCCGCCCTTGCCCATACCGGAATGGGCTCCGTCGATGGTCTCGTTCACGGGCTGCAGCATCCGCTCACCGGGTTGGATCATGTGCTGGCGATGATCGCGGTCGGCCTCTGGGCCGGGCTCATCGGTGGCAGGGCGCGCATCGCGTATCCCGTCGCCTTCGTCTCGGCCATGGCGCTGGCCGGGCTCTGGGCCATGGCCGGCGGACAGCTTCCAGGCGCGGAGGTTGGCATTGCCTTTTCTGTCGTCATCCTCGGGCTCGCCATCGCGCTCAATCTCTCGCCACCGCTCGCCGCCGGTGCCCTGGTCTGCGGGGTCTTCGCGATCTTCCATGGCTTTGCCCATGGTGCCGAGTTGCCGGAGGATGCCAGCGGTGTGAGCTATGCGATCGGCTTTGTGATCGCGACATCGGCTCTGCATGGAGTAGGCTTGCTTCTTGCGAGCCAGCTTGCGGTGCGGATGCCGCAGCTTGCCCGCATCGCCGGTGGCGGTCTCATTCTGGCAGGTGTCGCAATCCTGTCGGGCTGAGTGCGGGCCTTCCCCTCAATGCGTTAGGCGTCGTGGCTCATGACACCTGCGTTGAAAATTCTGATCGTCGATGCCAACCCGGTCCGGGCTGCCATTCTCGATGAGGGCTTCCGCGAAGCGGGCTTTACCGACCTCGTCCGAATCGGCGCGACGCATGGGCAAGTCACTGTCATCGAGGCCCATGACCCCGATGTGGTCGTGATCGATCTCGTGAATCCCGGCCATAATGCACTCGCCGAGATGCTTCTGGTCAGCCGGCGCCCGAAGCGGCCGATCAGCGCGTTCGTCGAACCGGTGGATGCGGCCTTGATCGAGGCTGCTGTTGAGGCAGGGGTCGCGGTCTATGTCGTCGACGGGCTGAAGTGGGAGGCCCTTGAGCCAATCCTCCAGACCTGCATCAGTCGCTTCAGCGCCGCCTCGAAGCTGCGTGAGGGGCTGGACGAGGTGCGGTCGCAGCGCGACGATCGCGCGCTGATCGATCGTGCGAAGGGGATCGTCATGCACCTCAAGGGGCTCCCCGAAGCGGAAGCCTATGCCCTGATGCGCCGCACCGCGATGAACGAGAAGCGCAAGCTGGTCGACATCGCCCGTTCCATCATCACCGCGGCGGAGGTGTTGAAATGACCCCGCACCGGTGCGTCGGCGATCTGCCCCTGGCCGATGCCGCCATTTGCTGACCGTTCCGGCCGATGCCGGCTTTGCGGAAGGCGGCTCGGTCGATGACGCTGTCGCCCGTCTCGGTACCTTGAACAGGGGGGGGCGCCATCCTGATCGGCCCGCGCCCGTCATTCCGCTGTCATGATGGCCCGTCAAGCGCGCTCTCCCAAGGGCTGCGGCGGAGGCGGGCGTGTCACTTCATATCACGGGCGGAACAGTTATGACCGCCGCGCTCACCCGTGCCGATCTCGTCACCGACGGATCGTGCATCGCCGCCCTCGATGCGTCCCCTCCTGCCGGCGCCTTGCACCTGGATGCCGCCGGCCTCCTCGTCTTGCCGGGCATGGTCGATTGTCATGGCGATGCCTTCGAGCGGCACATCATGCCGCGACCGCGGGTGTCCTTCGACATCGATCTCGCCCTGCGCGACGCCGATCGCGCCATGCTGAGTTGCGGCATCACCACGGCCTTCCACGGTGTGACCTGGTCCTGGGAACCCGGTCTGCGCGGAGCCGGCAATGCGCGGCGCCTGATCGACGCGATCGCGCGGCTCGCGCCGGAGCTCGGGGCCGATACGCGATTCCATTTACGCCACGAGACCTTCAACCTCGATGCCGAGGCCGAGATCATCGAGTGGCTGCAGGCGGGGCGCGTCGGAGTACTGGCCTTCAACGACCATACCGGCGGCATCCTCAAGGAGACGACCCGGCCGGACAAGGTCGCCAAGATGGTCGAGCGCACCGGCCTCTCGCATGCGGACTTCATGGCGCTGGCGCAGAACGTCCATGACCGCGGTAACGACGTGCCGGGATCGGTCGCGCGGCTGGCGAAAATCTCGCTGGCCGCCGGCATTCCGACGCTCTCGCATGACGACATGAGCCCGGACATGCGGCGCTGGTATCGCTCGCTCGGCGTGACCGTGGCGGAATTCCCGATGGATGAGGCGACGGCACGTGAGGCTGTCGCGCATGGCGAGGCGACGGTGTTCGGCGCGCCCAATGTCGTGCGCGGCGGTTCGCATACCGGCTGCCCGGCAGCGGAGGACATGGTCGGCAAGCGGCTCTGCACCATCCTGGCGTCGGATTACTACTACCCCGCGCTGCTGCTGGCGCCCTTCATGCTGGCGCGCAGCGGCACGGCGAGCTTTCCCGACGCCTGGAAGCTGGTCTCGCAGGCCCCGGCCGATGCCCTTGGCCTGATCGATCGCGGCGTCATCGCGCCCGGCAGGCGGGCGGATCTGATCATCGTCGAGGACGCGCCGCAGCCGCGCGTCGTTGCAACGATCGCTGGCGGCAAGCTGGTGCAGCTCGCCGACCAGCGTCTTCTGGCCTGAGTAGCGTCTTGCGGCCTGATCAGGCGTCGTAGCCGCGCAGGCTGGTCAGGGCGGTCATCACGCCGCGCAGCTCTGCCAGACCGCGCAGGCGACCGACGGCTGGGTAGCCCGGGAAACTGCCCTTGCCGACATCGTCGAGCAGTTCATGACCGTGATCGGGCCGCATCGGGATGCGCCAATGGCGCCAGCCGGCGGCCTTGCGGCGCTGCTCCTCGGCCATCAGCACATCGACCAGTGCCACCATGTCGGTGTCGCCGCCGAGATGCTCAGCCTCCATGAAGGAACCGTCCGGATCCTTGGCGACATTGCGCAGATGCGCGAACCAGATCCGGTCGGCGAAGCGCCGGGCGATTCCGGGTACGTCGTTCTTTGGGTTGGCCCCCAGCGAGCCCGAGCACAGCGTCAGGCCATTGGAGGGGCTGTCGACGGCACCGAGGATGAAGGCGATGTCGCTCTCCTCCGAGCAGATGCGCGGCAGGCCGAAGAGCGGGCGCGGCGGATCGTCAGGGTGGATGCACATGCGGATCCCGACCTCTTCCGCGGTCGGGATCACCGCCTCGAGAAACCGCTTCAGATTGGCGCGCAACCCGTCATGGCTCATCTCATGGTAGCGCGCGAGCATGCGCTTCAGGCCGGGCACGTCATAGCGGTCATAGGCGCCGGGCAGCCCGGCCATGATATTGGCGAGCAGGCGGGCGCGATCGGCCTCGGTCGAACGTTCGAACCAGGCTTTGGCCCGGTCCATCACCTCGGCCGAATGGCCGTCGGCAGCGCCGGGACGCTCCAGCATGAAATGGTCGAAGGCGACATATTCATGCAGGTTGAAGCGCAGCGCGGTGCCGCCGCCGGGCAGGGGGCAGGCGAGTTCGGTGCGGGTCCAGTCGAGAACCGGCATGAAGTTGTAGCAGACCACCTCGATGCCGCAGGCGGCGAGATTGCGCAGCGACTGGCGATAATTGACGAAGATCGGCTCGAGATCGCCTTCGCCGATCTTGACGCTTTCATGAATCGGCAGGCTCTCGACCACGGACCAGCGCAGGCCGAGGCTCTTATCCTTCTCGATGATCGCCTTGCGCGCCTCGATCTCCTCGACGCTCCAGACGACGCCATAGGGAATCTGATGCAGCGCGTTGACGATGCCTTGCGCGCCCGCCTGCCGTGCCTGGGCGAGCGTCACCACATCGTCCGGCCCGAACCAGCGCCAGGTTTGTTCCATCGTCGCGTTCCTTCTTAAGTCGTTTCTTGTTGGTGATGCAGAGAATGCGGCCGCCTCAGACCTTGCGGATCGGCGTGTTCGCGACGAAGGCGTCGACGTGTTTGTGTGCGATCGCCTCGATGGCATCGAACACCGTGCGCAGATGCGCCCGCATCGCCTTCTCGGCGCCGATCTCGTCGCCGGCGCTGACTTTTGCGGCGATCTCGCGATGCTGGTCCATGATCATGCCGGGCCAGGACGCAGCTTCGAGCGACAGGCAGCGCACACGATCAAGCTGCGCCTTGACGCCTTCGATCAGCCCCCAGACCGAGGGGTGGCCTGAGAGCCGCGAAAGCTCGGCATGGAAGGCCTCGTCGGCACGGAAGAAGTTGACGCGATCGCCCACTGCGAGCGCCTGTTCCTGCTGTGCGATCAGCCGTTCCAGCGCGGCGCGCCCGGCATCGTCGATCCGCTGCGCGGCCAGCGTGACAGTGCGGCATTCCAGGGTTTCGCGCACGAATTGGCTGTCATAGACTGCCGCCAGATCGATCGGCGCGACGAAGGTACCGACCTGCGGCACGACCACCAGGAAACCTTCGTCGACCAGTCGCTTGAAGGCCTCGCGCACGGGCGTGCGGCTGACCCCGAACTGGACGGCCATTCGCGCTTCCGACATCGCCTCGCCCGGCAGGAGCACCGCGTTGAGGACGTCGTCCCGCAAGGCGCGGTGAATCTGGTCTGTGCTTTGTCGTGCCGCTGCGCTGCCCATTGCCAAGCTCTAGTCCACTAGTATACTAGGATACCGGGCAATCCGAGGCGACGTCAATGTGAACTTCGCCGAGGCTGATGCCGAAAGGTGTCTAAGAATCCAAAAGCGGTAAATCCGTACCGAAGGGAGAAGTCATGGTCCAGGACAGCATCAATCGGCGCATATTTCTGGGTGGTGTCGCGGGTCTCGCGGGTGCCGCGGCCTATGCGCCGGGCGCCTTCGCGCAGCAACTCAAGTTGCCGACCTCACCGGTCGCGCTTTCCGTCGTCGATGTCGCCGGCAATCTGGCGCTGACGCAGAAGGCGATCGAGAATTATCGCAAGGCCAAGCCGAATTTGGTCTCGCGCATCACCTTCACCAAGGCGCCCGCGCCGGAACTTCCGGGCAAGCTGAAGGCGCAGCAGGAAGCAAACCGCGTCGATATCGACATGGTGCTGACCGGCACCGATGCGCTTTCCGCCGGTGTCGACCAGAAGCTCTGGACGCCGCTGCTGCCGCAGCTCGCAGGCTCGCTGCCGAAGCTCGACGAGATCTATCTCGAAGGTGCCGCCAAGATGCAGGGCCTCGCGAGCGGGCAGGGCGTCGTGGTGACCTATTATCCGTCCGGCCCACTGCTCGAATACATGCCCGACAAGGTCAAGAAGGTGCCGACAACGGCCGAGGAGCTGCTCGCCTATACCCGCGAGAACAAGAACCGCTTCTTCTATGCGCGCCCCGCCAATTCGGGCCCCGGCCGGACCTGGATCATGGGGCTGCCCTATATCCTTGGGGATTCGAACCCGAAGGACCCGGTCAAGGGCTGGGACAAGACCTGGGCCTATCTCAAGGCGCTGGGCGAGAATATCGAGTACTATCCGGCCGGCACCGGTGCGGTGATGAAGGAGCTCGGCGAAGGCTCCCGCGACATGACCGTCACGACCACGGGCTGGGACATCAACCCGCGCGTGCTCGGCGTCGTGCCGAAGGAGGCCAAGATCGGCGCGCTCAAGGGTTTCCATTGGGTCACCGACGCGCACTACATGTGCATCCCGAAGGGCGTCTCGGACGAGAAGCTCGCGGTGCTGCTCGACCTGATGAGCTTCCTGCTCACCAAGGAGCAGCAGGCCTACACCTATGATGAAGGCTATTTCTATCCCGGTCCGGCCGTGAAGGGTGTGACGCTCGACATGGCGCCCGCCGAGAGCCAGGCGGCGATCAAGGAATTCGGCCGCCCCGAATATGAGAAGCTCATCGCCGAGGCGCCGCTCGAGACGCCGCTCGACCCAGACCAGATGGTGATTGCCTTCCGTCGCTGGGACGAGGAAGTCGCCGGCGCCAAGCGCAAGTGAACGAAACCCGCTAACGACAGCGAGCCGGTTCCGGCCGGCTCGCTTCGCCGTCACATTTCCTGACAGAACCCATCAGCCGCTTTCCAAAGACGTGACCTAAATGACGATTCACGCTGCGAACTTCCGCGAGCTGCGGCTCGACAATCTGAGCCGCGACTTCGGCACTCACAACGCCGTCAAGGACGTGTCGTTGACGATCAAGAAGGGCGAGTTCATCGCGCTTCTCGGTCCGTCGGGCTGCGGCAAGTCGACGACGCTGAACCTGATCGCGGGCCTTCTGCCGGCGACCGGCGGCGGCATCTGGCTCGACGACCGGCGCATCGATCCGCTGCGGCCCGAAGAGCGCGGCTTCGGCATGGTGTTCCAGAACTACGCCCTCTTCCCGCATATGAGCGTGAAGCGGAATATCGGCTTCGGCCTGAAGATGCGCGGCGTCCAGAAATCCGAGATCGAGCGGCGCGTCGGCGAGGCTGCGGCCCTGGTCCGGTTGCAGGGGCAGACCGAGAAACTGCCTGGCCAGCTTTCCGGCGGGCAGCAGCAGCGTGTCGCCATCGCCCGGGCCATCGTCGTCGAGCCGCCGCTCGTGCTGATGGACGAGCCCCTCTCGAACCTTGACGCCAAGCTGCGTCTCGAGATGCGCGCCGAGATCCGCCGCATCCACAATACGCTCGGCGCAACCACGATCTACGTCACGCATGATCAGGAAGAGGCCTTGTCGCTGGCCGACCGCATTGTCGTGATGCGTGACGGCCAGGTCCGTCAGGTCGGCGGGCCGGAAGACCTGTTCTCCCGCCCCGACCATCTCGATGTCGCCGAGTTCATGGGCTTCCGCAACAAGGTCGCTGGCCGCGTCGCCTCCGTCGAGGGCGAGCATGCGACCGTCACCGTCGGCGATGCCAAGGTCGTCGGGCGGGTGCGCGGCACGGTGGCCCCTGGTGGGCAGGCCTGGCTTGCGATCCGGCCGGAGGACCTTCACCCCGCAGCTGCGGGAGGCGCGGGCCTCAAGGCGTCGGTCGTCTCGACCGAGTTCCGTGGCCGCGAATTCGTCGGCTTCTCCCGCATGGCGGATGGAACCGATCTCTCCTTCCTGGCGCATGACCGCATCGCGCCGGGTGGCGAGGTCACGCTGGCTGCAGATCCCGATCGCGTCCTGGTTTTCGGGGGGGCGGCGTGAGCGCGACCACATCCATCCCCCTCAGCCAGAGGCTCGCCGCACGCGGCATCGATTCTCTGACCCTGCTGGTTCTGCCAGCGGTGTTCTTCCTCCTGGCGCTGTTCATCTACCCGTTCCTCTATGGGCTCGTGCTCTCCTTCACGCCCAAGACCGGGCCGATGCTGGCGAACTACACGCGCTTCTTCTCGGATTCCTTCCTGTACGGCACGATCGCGACGACGCTCTGGCTGGCACTGCCGGTCACGATCGTGACGCTTCTGCTGGCGATCCCGATCGCCTTCCGGGTCCGGATGATGAAGCATCAGCGCTTGCTGACCACGATCCTGGTGATTCCGATCACGCTCGGGACGGTTCTCGTCGCGCAGGGCCTGTTGAATTATCTTGGCCCCCAGGGCTGGTTCAACCGCACCCTGCTCACGCTTGGGCTGATCTCGACGCCGGTGAAGCTCCTGCATAATTACTGGGGCGTCTGCATTTCTCTCGTCATTACCGGCTTCCCCTTCACCTTCCTGCTGACCCTGTCCTACCTCTCTGGCGTCGATCCGGCGCTCGAGCAGGCGGGCGCGACGCTGGGCGCCGGGCCGTGGGAACGGTTCAAGCACATCCTCCTGCCGCTCCTGCTGCCGGGTCTGGCGATCACCTTCTGCCTCAGCTTCGTGCAGGCCTTTTCGGTCTTTCCCTCGGCGGTCTTGCTGGGCGCGCCGGCAGGGCCGACGCGCGTCATCTCGATCGCGGCCTATCAGGCTGCCTTCGAGGAGTATGATTATTCGATGGCATCCGCTGTCGCGATGATCATGGGTGTGGTGCAGCTCAGCATCGTCGTCGTCGTGCTGGCCGCGCGCGGCATGCTCTACCGTGGCCCCGCCGGCGGCGGGAAGGGCTGAGATCATGGTCAAGGATACCCGCCTCTCCAGCAAGCTCTGGGCTGCCGCCAACTGGACGCTCATCGGCTTCTTCATCCTCAACCTCGGCGCGATGATCGCGACGGTGGTGACGAGTTCCTTCGCGACCCGCTGGCTTGGCACATGGCTGCCAGCCGGCTGGACCACGCGCTGGTATTCGGCCGCCTGGAGCGAATTCCAGCTCTCCGATGTGCTGAGCGTCACCTTCCAGATCGTCTTCCTGGTCGTGTTTCTCTCGGGCCTGCTCGGCGTGCCGGCCGCCTATGCGCTGGCGCGGCGGGATTTCCCGGGCAAGAAGCTCGTCATGCTGCTGTTCCTTCTGCCCCTGCTGGTGCCGCCGATCACGTTCGGCATCCCGCTCGCGACGGTGCTTTACAAACTCGGTCTTGCCGGCGGCATGTCGGGTGTTGTGCTCGCCAATCTGGTGCCGACGGTTCCCTTCGTCATCCTGGTGATGATCCCGTTCATCGAGCAGATCGACACCAAGATCGAGGCGGCCGCCCGGGTCTTCGGGGCGAACACCTTCAAGCTCTTCATTCACGTCCTGCTGCCCCTGCTGATGCCGGGCATTCTGGCCGCGTTGCTGCTGGTGCTGGTCAGGACGATTGCGATGTTCGAGCTGACCTTCCTGACCGCTGGTCCGACCAGTCAGACGCTCGTCGTTGCCCTCTATTATGCGGTCTTCGCCGCAGGCGTGCGTGCCGTGCAGTCGATCGATGCCATGGCGGTGATCTACATGATCACGACGCTGATCTGGCTGGTGATCGCACTGCGCTTCGTCAACCCGACGCAGATCGTCGCCCGGGCCAAGAAGTAGGACGCCAACACTGAAAACCCGGCCGCCTTCGGGCGGCCGGCCCCTGCGACGTATGGGCATGGCGACATCCACCATACCGGTATGCTAGATAGACCAACGGATGGGGGATGAGCGGGACGCTCTGCCCATGACGATGGAACCCAGCCTCCGCCTTAAGGATCCGATCGCTCCGCAATTGGTTTCGTCCTTGCGGCAGGCGATTATCGCCACGCAGCTCAGGCCCGGCGAGGCGCTCTCCGAAAAGGATATCGCCGGCCGCTTCGGCGTCAGCCGCCAGCCGGTTCGCGAGGCCTTCATCAAACTCTCCGAAGCCGGTCTCGTGCAGGTCCTGCCGAGCCGCGGCACCTATGTGATGAAAGTTTCGATGCGGGCGATCGCCAATGCCCGCTTCGTGCGGGAGGCGGTGGAATGCGCGATTGCGCGTGCAGCCAGCGCCTTGATCACCAAGGACGACGTGATGCGGCTGCGTTGGCTGATCGAGCGTCAGCGCGAGGCGTCTGCCCTTTCCGATCGCGCTGCCTTTGCCGTGCTCGACGAGAATTTCCACCAGACCCTCGCCGAGATCGTCGATTGCGACTACGCCGCCCGCATCGTCGAAGGTGCTCGCGCCCAGACTGACCGCGTCCGCTACCTGTCGCTTCCCGGCGCCTCGCCGGTTCCGTTGCTCGTTGCGCAGCACGCTGCGATCCTCGACGCCATCGAGGCTGGAGACGCCGACGGAGCCGAATGCGAGATGCGCAGGCACTTGCGCGAGATCCTCAACGCCTTGCCCCGGATCGCGCAGAATTATCCGGAGCTGTTCGAGGACGAAGTCATGCCGGCACATACGCAGGTGCTGCACAGGCCCTGATCGGTGCGCTCGGGGCGCGGGAAACGCCCGAGGCTCGCGCCGATCGATCCAGCAACGAGATCGGGGATCGTCCAATGGTGCGCAGCCAGACCACCCGAAATATGGCGCGGCCAGTGCAGGCTGATCCCGAGGCATTGCTGTCGGAGAAAGTGACCCTGACCAGGGAGCGGGAAACGCTGCTCATCACCCTCTACGCCAAGGGGGAAGAAAGCCGCCTGCGAGATTCCCTGCTGCATGATCGCTTCGCCGCGAGCGCGGTCCGCCGGATCGATTATGACTTCCGGAAACTGGGCGTCAGCCGGGACGACATGATCGCCCTGGCGATGCGGGCGCATATTTTCGACGGCTGGACCAGCGATTTCATCATGCGGCACCCCGATGCGACGGTGCTGCATCTCGGCTGCGGCCTCGACAGCCGGGTCTTCCGGATCGATCCGCCCACGGGCGTTCGCTGGTTCGATCTGGACTATCCGGAGGTCGTCGCTCTGCGCCGGCGTCTCTATCCGGAAAGACACGGTTACACCCTGATCGGCTCCCCGGTGACGGAGCCGGGCTGGCTCGACGGCGTGCCTTCGGGCCGGCCGACGATGATCGTCGCAGAAGGGCTGCTCATGTATCTCCGGCCTGATGCCGTGCCACGGCTGATCAAGCGGCTGGTTGCGCATTTCGGGCATGGCGAACTGGCTTTCGACGCGTTCAGCCCGCTCGGACTTTGGCTTGTCAGCCATCATCGCTCGGTCCGGGCGACGGGCGCAAAGTTGCTGTGGAGCATCGACGAGCCCCAAGAGCTTGAAGACCGTATTCCCGGGTTGAAACTCAGAAATGATCTGACCGCCTATGATCCACGCGGCTATGATCCCGCCCAGATCGCCCGGATGTCCTGGCCCGCCCGCCTGACGGTCCTTTTCCTCTCCGCATGTCCGCCGCTCGGACGCATGGGCCGGCTGCTGCGCTACCAGTTCTGAGCGCGGCAGATCGCCGGGCTGAATCCCATGCGCAAAACCGGTCGAAAATCGCCTGGTTTCGCGTATAAGGACGCGCGAAGCTCAACACGCGCCGCCCATGTCCGGATAAAATGCAGCACTATCAGTCATATCGATTTTCCGTCGCGCCCATGATGGATTGGACGGACCGGCATTGCCGCGTCATCCATCGCCTGATGTCGCGTCGGGCGCGGCTCTATACCGAGATGGTGACGGCGCAGGCGGTGATCCGCGGCGACCGGCAGCGTCTGATCGGCTTCGATGCGATGGAACAGCCTGTTGCCCTGCAGCTTGGCGGCAATGATCCGGCCCTGTTGGCGGAGGCCGCGAAGATCGGGGCCGATTTCGGCTATGACGAGATCAATCTGAATTGCGGCTGCCCGTCCGACCGCGTGCAGGGCGGCGCCTTTGGCGCCTGCCTGATGCGCGAGCCCGCGCTCGTCGGTGACTGCGTCGCGGCGATGAAGGCAGCGGTTTCCGTCGCCGTCACCGTCAAATGCCGCATCGGCGTCGATGATCAGGATCCGGAAGCCGCGCTCGATGCTTTGACCGCCAGCGTGCGCGCCGCCGGCGTCGATGCGCTCGTCGTGCATGCCCGAAAGGCTTGGCTGCAGGGATTGTCGCCGAAGGAAAACCGCGAGATCCCGCCGCTCGACTATGAGCGCGCCTATCGTCTGAAGGCGGCCAATCCGGACTTGATCGTGGCGATCAATGGCGGCATCCGCGCTCCCACGGAATGGCCGGCTCACTTGGCGCATCTCGACGGCGTGATGATCGGCCGCGAGGCCTATCAAAATCCCGAGGTGCTGCTGCAGGTCGATCCGCTGCTCTTTGGCGAGGCGGCTCCGGTTGACGATGCCTTCGCCATGCTGGAGGCGCTCGAACCACATATCGCCTCGCATCTGGAAAAGGGTGGCCGGCTGCATGCCTTCACCCGTCATCTGGTCGGGCTGTTCCCGGGCCGCCGGGGTGCGCGCCAGTTCCGCCGCCATCTCGCCGAGCATTGCGTCGGGAGCGAAGCGGGGCTTGCGGATTTGCGTGCCGCGATCGCCCATGTCTCGCGCTACGAAGAGGCGGCTGCCGCTGCATAGGAGCTTGCCATGACTGTGTCCGACCAGTCGCCTTCAGATGCGGATGTGGTCAGGCGCATCGAGGCAAGCTTCGGCAAGCAGGCCTTCATGACGACGATCGGCGCGCGCCTGACCCGGGTCGCGCCCGGCGAGGTCGAGATCGAGCTACCGGTCTCGGCCCATCTCACCCAGCAGCACGGCTTCGTCCATGCCGGAGCGGTCGCCACCATCGCCGATTCTGCCGCAGGCTATGCAGCGCTGACGATGATGCCGCCAGGCACCGGCATCCTCACTGCCGAGTTCAAGATCAACCTCCTTGCGCCCGCTGCCGGCGAACGGCTGTTGGCGAAGGGCAGGGTGGTCAAGGCCGGCCGCACTTTGACGCTCGCGACCGCCGAGGTCTTGGCGCTGAAGGATGGCGCAGCCAGGCTCTGTGCCATGATGACGGCGACCTGCATGACCATTGCCGGTCGCGACGGCGTGTCCGACTGAATGCAGGCTCCGATTGGGGAAGAAAGCAGCGCCATGGATATCCTCGACCACGCAACCCAGCCGCAGGAACTCTGGCGGGACGGGGTGAGGACGCTGATGCGCGTTTCGGCGACGGTCCAGAGCCGGCAGCTTTGCATCTTTGAGCAGTATTGCGACCCTGGCCTGGGCGCGCCGATGCATCTCCATGCCGTTGAGGAGGTGCTCGAAGTGATCGCGGGGACGGCCGAGATCACCTTGCGCGATGAAACGAGGACCGTGACGGCCAATCAGTCGGTGCTGATTCCGGCAGGCGCCCGCCATGGCTTCAGGAATGTCGGCGCCGGGATCCTGCATGTCCGCGCCACCCTGGCCGCCTCCATCTTTGAAGCGTCCTATGACGATCGCAACGAACTGTCCCGGCGCTATGTGCCGGATTGAGTGCGATGGCGTGGCGCTGGATGAAGCACTCGCCTCGTAACGGCGTGTAGGGAAAGCCGAAGTCCCTGGCAGTCGCGGCTTCCCGTTTTCCCGTTGAGGCCGCGACGCAATAATGCGGCGAAGGCAGGGGGGCGGACCTAACGCCCGTTGGTGTCGCGCTCGTCCCCATGATGGGACGGCGCCTTCGACAGTGTCTTCTCGTGGATCAGCTCATTGGGGGCGGCGGAACAGCATCACCCAGTTGGTTTCCCAGCTCTGTCCATCGTCATAGGAAAAGGCCTGGCTCCACTGAGGCGTGGCGGTCTCGGTCCCCGTCCATTCAAACCGGACGCGTATCGGACGAACGCCATCGAGATCGTCCCCTTCGAAGACGCCTTTGCCATCCGTGAAACGGCCGAAGACGGGCGGCTGCATCGCCCCGTCGCTCGAGTTGATCCAGTAGATCGCCCACTGGTCCTGGGCGGGGTCGTAGAGGCGCAGGGACATCCCCTTGAAGCCGCGGTCGGTGAAGTCGGTCTCATCGATCGAAACGGTCCCGCCCATCAGCAATTGCGCGTCTGTTCGGGTCTCGAACTGATCCCATTCGCCCGATCCGACGCCGCGCGTCCTGAGCTTGCGATGACTGACGCGCCACTCACCGTGGTTGAAGTCGAATCCGTTGCGGGAAGTCGCGCTCATCGTACAACGCCTTTCTTTGCGCGGCGCGGGGTCGTCCCGGGCGGCGGTTCGGGAGTTGGGAGTCATCGTGGACGCTCAGCGTCTGCGAAGACTCATAAGGGAGAGCGCAGCCGCAGGCTGTCAGCAGGATTCCGGTGAACACGCCCGTCGAGGCGAAATCCGCCGCAGCGAACGCGGCCGGGGAGTTGCTGGCTGCCTCGCCTTTCATGCTCCGCGGTTCGTGAGGTCTATGCCGTTCGGATCTTGGCTCAGCGCGTGCCCCATTTTGGACAGCTGCCGACACGAACCGACACAATTGCGATCGCTCTTTGCAATCGCGGCAAATGTCGGTTTTCCCTACAACGTTGTGCGCTACCCGAAGAATGTCGGCTGCCCCCTCTAGAAATGACCGAATCCATTGGTCCGAAAATCTGCTAGGGCACCGAGTGTGTCGGTAATTGCGTGCAATCTCTGTCGGCCACGACATCGATTTGAATCGAGGGGCCAAGTCGCCACATGAGGACGTTCGCTCTGTGGAGATCACCGCAGGAATTGAGGGACGGGCGCGGTCGCCTGACCACCAGCGAGTTGGAACTGCTGGCGCGGAGCGGGGTCATGCTGCTTGAAAATTGGCGAATATCAGAGAAGGAAGCGCGCCGCATTCTGGGCGGGCTTTCACCCTCGATTTTATGCCCAATGGAAAGTCGGATCTTCGGGCGGATCGGGCAAGCGCGTTTTCGCGAGTTGCCCTCCTGCTCTCGACTCACAAGGGACTGGGAATCTGCTTCCGATATTGACCGGAGATACGCCCGTATTCAAAAATTACACCCGGCGTTCAACGGGTTGCCGCCAGTCGAGTTGCTTGCTGACAAGAGTGCGTCAGGTGGGGTCCAAGTGAATAGTTAGGTCCTCTAGGCGTGCGGTATCCTTTGTTTTATTTCTTTTCCGATGAACAGTTTGGTCCCGATGATCCTTCGACAGCGTTAACGGGTTCGCGATTTCCTTGATTGCAGGATAGAGAACCGCAATATCCTCCCGTTTATAGAGCCTGAGTGATAGGCTCGTCGGTAAATCAAGGGGCCGGATTCCCGCGGCGGCAAAACCGGCCCGCAGCTGATGAAGATTTTTGGAAAGTTGTCTCGCCGCTTCAGTCATGGAAACAAACGTTCTTCTAAAATCCATGATCTGATCGAAGGTAATCCTCGGTAGCGACCGCCGGTTCGGGGGCTGCTTGATTGGCAGTAGCTCGATCAAACCGGCTCTAGCCAGGGCATAGATGGCCCCCGAGTTGACGCCAAGTAGCGGGTAGGCCTGATGGATCGTAAAATCTCCGAGTCTGGGGTCAATGACCTTTTTCCGGACTTCTCTGACGTCAATCAGAATTCCATCTAGTCCACGGGCTCGCGCAAGTCGGCCGGACCAGGCAAGTTCCCCCTTGAGCAACAGGTTCACGACAACTGATACCTCGCAGGGGACATGACGAGGTGCCATAGCGATGGGATGAGCTCCCAGCGGCGCTTCGTCTAAAACTTCTGATCCCACGGACAAGCGTGTCAGAAATGAGTCGACGTCCTCTCTTGCGTATCGGGAAATGCCGTTCGCTCTGCCTGAGCTGTGAAGGATGGGCGGAATGAAGCCTTCCCGGACGAGCATGCGCGATATCCGCAACGAGCAACCAGCGTAGGGGCCCACCTCCCTGATGTGCAGAGCTGATGCCAAGCGCCGAAAGGCGTCCGCCGACGCCGTCACATCGAAAGTGACCTCCGTGTCCGATTTTTCTTCTATCGAACCGCCAGCGATACCGGTCGCGTCCAGAACTCTCCGAATGAAGCGCGGGTGAATTCCGGTTTCTTGCGCTGCGGAGCGGACAGAGTGGACTTTTCGATCGGGCAGCGGCTTGCCGAAGACGGTGATATTGCTGGAAAAAGCGGCCGTCTCAACCAAGTTGAGCGTCATGATCGATCGCAGCGGATCATATACGGGGTCGGCGCCTTTCTCCCCCAACAGCCATTTGTACAGGGCGCCGAACCAAGAATATGGACCCGGTCGGTGGCATCGGTCGGACGCGCCCAGCCGCAGTTCCGTCAGAAACGCGTCGATGGCAACAGCTCCGCCCGACGCGATTTCATAACCTCGACTGCCGGCTAGCCACCACTCATCATCATTTAGCTTCTTGCGATTGTGACGAATCCCGAAAACGCTGGTTGCCCCGATTGCCTCGCAGCTATTCGCGGCGGCGTACAGCGGGAGAGTGTCGAGCCAACACGGGGCGTGCGGCTGATTGTAGAGCCGTGAGAGTATGTATGTCTCAAGGCGTGACGGTACGCGGTGCGGCGTCGAGAAATCGAGATCATCGAATTGAATTGCGACACGGCGGGCGAAATCCCGCCGCAGCCCCGTCTCATCAGGCGGCGGCAGCGTTACGATTGGTGTCTTATGAAGGTGGCAGGTGCGAAGGTTCGTAAGACGCCAGTGCCCGCGATAACGAATGCCGGCACCCGGTGGTAAGTCAGGAGCGACGCGATCGTCTTGAAGACATCGGAGGCAGGCCCTTCCACCTTCGCGACGAAGATAATTGACACCAAAGGTATGACCGCGAAAATAGGAGAACTCCGCTTCAGTACGCCATGCACTTGCGATGAGCTTGTTCGCTTCTTCGCCGGCGAGTTCAGCAAGTCGGCACACGTTATCCGGCTCACCTCGAAGCAATCCGTCGAGCCCGATGCGAAAATCCTTGCAAAAGATCTCGGCGGTGACCCCGTTCAAAATTGCCAGCCGTGAAGCATAGCTGGCGGGCGTCTCCCCGTCGATAAAGGGAGTTACTGGATATAGTCTCATCGGATATTCCGTGTATTCTTGATTTCGATGGCTAAGCTCGCTGCGTTGGCCTCGTTCGGAGTTCGTTTGAGCAGGAGTGTGCAGTCGAGGGATTGCCACTGGGTAACGACAAACGGGTTCACGCTGTCGGCACACCCGGTACGTGCGCGATAAGCCTGTCCAAAATGCTGAAGGGTCAGCTCAGGGCTCGAAGTTGAGATTGCTTCGGCGATGGCCTCATGGGTCAACTGCATCGTAGTGCCAAGCTCATAGAGTCCGGCGTGGATCAGCCTCGGCACAACGCGGTTTTCCATGTCTGCGGCGAAGCGCAAGCCGGTGGCTGAGGCGACGTCCCGAAGTGCTGCGAATAACATAGCAATATCGTTGGGGAGACTTAGCGATCGCAGATGGATGAATTGACTGCGCCTCCGAACCTCTCCCTTGGTGTCGGCTCGAAATTGCCCCTCTTCGTCCGTTTCCGCCAAGCCTTCAAAAAACGGGACGATCTCTGGAAGTCCCGACAGAACCAGGACAACAGGCCAGGTGTCCGAGACCATGAAAGTCTTGAAGAGCTTGCGAATTTCTCGGACTTCCCGGTCGTTCGCGTTCTCTAAAACGTTGTGAACCTCGTCGAAGTGCAAGACGAGGATACCTCGGTGCTGGAGCCGATCCCTGGCCCGTGAAAAGATGTAGGACTGGGTTCGCTGGGCCGCCAATGGGTAGTCCAGCACGCGAAGGATTTCGAGGCCCAGCGCCTTTGGCGTGCAGGGTGACGGAGTTCCGATCGTGACGGCGGGGCACCCGGAACGGGGCGTGCCGTAGCCCTTAAAGGCCGGATGATTGGAGAACATCCTGGAGAGGAGCGAGCTTTTGCCGGCGCCGGTCTTTCCCGTAACGACCAAGGCGCGGGTCTCAACCCGGTTTCCCGGGCCAAACGGGCGGGTTGGGTCGACGCGCATCATGAGATCGCGGAGCAGAAAGGCGAAGGCTCGGTCAACGGCGTCGTCTCGATCAGCCGTCCGCAGCACGCGTGATTTGACGCGCTCCATCACTGAAATCTGATCACGCTCTTCCGGGGAGAGCGCGGCCAGAAATTTCTCCAACACAGCGGTCGAGTTATCGGTCGGGTGCGTCACGACGTGCCCTCGTTGCGATCGCCCATCCGCCAGGTAGCGGCCGGTCCTGGGGGGGCGATCGCCAAGGGGGCTTCGTCCTCCTGAGGGGGCTCCACCTGGTGCGGGACCGCGATGACACCGTCCAGAAGATCTCGGCTAACGCCGTCAGCGTCCTCCTGCTCCCACTCCGGCAAACGGAAGCCCAGGCCAAGATTGTTGCGAGCGCGCTCAAGTGTTTCGGGCGTGTCCAACTCCTCGGAGATGCCAGCTTCTCGCTGGTACTGCCGCGCGACCGCATCGATGTCGCGCATCGCATCCAGCACAACCGGGCGCGACAATGCAGCCTCGTCCTTGAAACGAGCGCGCAGGATTGTTGCGGTCTCAACCCAGGTTCGCAACGTGGTGCCTTTGAACTCCTCCTTCACATTGGGGACGGTGACCCACTCCTCGCCAAGCTTGACCGAGGCGAAACCGAGGTCGGCGGGATCGACGCGAACGCGAACCTTTCTCGCGCCGTGCGTAGTGAACCAGTAGTAGATCCTCTTGCTCTGAAACCGCAGACCGAGCATGACCACACCGCTCTTGTCGAGCTGGCAAGTATCTTCCAGCCCGAAAATGTGACGCTGCATATGCTGATCGGGGATGGGGATACGGCCCGTGAGCGTCAAGACGCGGTGCCAGGCGTTGAACGGCGTTTCCCCGCCAAGTCCCTCATGCGGGCGATTATGATAATCGTCGACGACATAGCGGACGACCAGTTGCGCCAGCACGTCAAAGGGGATGTTGGCTTTTTCCTCGGACTTGTAATCCCCGCGCTGAACGACGTTTGAAAAAGTTCGCCCAGCGAAGTGGGGCATGAATCGGGTTTCGGTCGTCAGGAAAATGCGTTCGCAGGCGCCTCGGAATTCGGGCATGCTTGCTGGGGGATGGGTGTAAGTAGCGCCGGTAGAAATGACGACCGCTCGGGTCTTGTCAGCTCTGAAAGCAGAACCCCAATCCACGGCCAGAGCTCCGATGCCCGTTGACATTGACCAGTCGGTCATTGCGTTCGCACTTTCGACCAACTGTGCCTTGTCGGAGAAGATCATGCGAATGGTCGCAATGGCCTCATCCGCGTTGGGTTCGGCCATGAGCCGCATTGCCAGCACGCAGCGCGTTGCGCGATCCAGGGCGATGCAAAGCCAGTGGCGGCCGGACTTAACCTCCTGCCGCGTTTCGACGTCGAGTTCCCGCCACACCCGTGCTTTTATGAGCAGCGACTGCAGGCTCACCTTCCATTCGTCCATCTCGATGCGCTCCCCGATGCGGGTCGCCTCCGGTCCCTTATCTTGAGAAGCAAACTTCTTGCGAGCGGCATCAAGTGTGTGACGACTCGCGTGCACCCAGAAGCGGTCGAGGGAATCAATTTCCTTGTAGAACCGGCGCCTCGAAGGGCATTCGAAGGCCGGAAGCCCTTCTGTGCGGATTCCGATTGAAGCGGGCGGGGTATTCCGAAGCGAAGCCGGCAGGGCATTCCGATTTGAAGCCGGCATGTGATTCCGAGATGAAGCCGGCACCCTGAAGGGGGTGTTGGAGGCCTGGGTCAGCCACTCTGGCAGACGTTTTCCG
>NZ_JBFRHE010000004.1:0-520680 GCF_052115715.1 Allobosea sp. 2KB_26 | reverse complement strand
GCCGCCGGCAACCGCCCCGCTCGCCCCGCCCCCCGGCGGTCGCGCGCCCGGCGCGGTCCCACCGCCAGTTGCTCCGCCGCAGCCGGGCCAGACGCTCGCTCCGCCTCCGGCCGGCCAGCCTCCGGCCGCTGGGCCCGGGCAACTGCCGCCTCCTGACCGGCAGGGTCGTCGCGGTGGCATCGGGCTCGGTGGCGCGGCTGCAATCGGACTTGGCGTCGGTATGCTCGGCGGCATCATGGCGACGCAGGGCGCGACCCGTCTCGATGATGTCCGTGGCCGCCGCGAGGAGCGTCGCGAGGGCGACGTCACGATCATTCGCGAGCCCGGTCGCACGATCATCCGCGACGACGACCGTGCCATCATCCGCCGCGACGAGACCGAGCGCTTTCGCGACCTCGGCTGGCAGGGGCGGACCGAACGGCGCGGAGACGAGAACGTCACCGTGTACGAACGGCCGGACGGCAGCCGCATCATCACCGTGACCGACGAGGACGGCCGCCTGATCCGCCGGACCCGGCGCATGCGCGACGGCGATGAGATCGTGATGATCGACAATACCCGCCGCGATCGGCCGGACATGCGCTTCTCGGATGAGGTCGTCGTGCTGCCGCCGCCGCCGCTGCCGATCCCGCGCGAGCGCTATATCGTCGATGCCGAGCAGGCCGATCAGCGCCTGATCTACGAGACGATCACTGCCCCGCCGATCGCCGCGATCCCGCGTCGCTACACGCTCGACGAAGTCCGCTATTCGCCGGACCTGCGCGCCCGCATGCGCAGCGTCGATATCGACACGGTGACATTCGAGACCGGATCCTGGGAGGTCACGCCCAATCAGGCGCAGCGGCTCTCGGTGATTGCCGCCTCGATCAGCCAGGCACTGCAGCGCGCGCCGAACGAGGTCTTCCTGGTCGAGGGCCATACCGACGCCGTCGGCTCGGATGTCGACAACCTCTCGCTCTCGGATCGCCGGGCCCAATCCGTCGCCGAGATCCTGACGCGCGATTTCCAGGTGCCGCCGGAGAACCTGACGACGCAGGGCTATGGCGAGCAGTATCTCAAGGTGCAGACGCAGGAGGCCGCGCGCGAGAACCGCCGCGTCACGCTCCGACGCATCACCCCGCTATTGGCCGGACAGAACCAGCCGCAGTGAACCGATCGAACCGGCGCGGGGGGCGACCGTCGCGCCGGCCTCCCCGGTTCGGGGGATTCAGGAATCAGCAAGCTCTCATGCTTAAGACCTCCCGTAAGGAGAGTTGATGATGAGTGAGACATCCGTCGCGATCGCCCAGAGCTTTGCCGCAAGCCAGGCAGCCTCGACCCGCCAGACCCTGCAGACCGCGATGGTGAAGCAGCAGGCCTCGTCCGACCAGGCGCTCGTGGATATGCTGCAGCAGAGCGCCGAAACCCAGAAGGCTACTCTAGCCGCTGGCCAGGGCCAGAACGTCGACATTCTCGCCTGAAGGCGGCATTCCGGCGCCGCATGGCCGGGTCGCATCCGGCCCGTTGCCGGTTGCGTTCAAGAGCCGCCGGCCCTAACCTCCGCCTCGTTCCGAGGGGTGCTCGCAAGAGCTGAGATGGCGTCCAAAGCCGAACCCGTCGAACCTGATCCGGGTCATACCGGCGGAGGGACTGGAACGCGGCGTGCGCCACACGTGTACCCGCAGACAGCGACTGGACCGCTTCTAAACCCGGATCTCCTGAACCTTGGACCAAGGAGGAGATCCCATGAACGCCCATACCAAGCCACAGAAGAATACCGTCAAGGCGGCCCCTCAAACCGTAACGACCGGCCCGATCATCGGCTCGCGCAAGATCTATGTCGCGCCGCCGGACCACCCCGAGATGCGGGTGCCTTTCCGCGAAGTACAGCTCACCACCGATTCCGAGCCGCCGGTCCGCATCTACGATCCGTCCGGTCCGTTCACCGAGAGCGATGTCACGATCGATCTCAATGCCGGCCTGCCGCAGCCGCGCCGGGCCTGGCTCGATGCTCGTGGCTTCACGACCGTGCCCGGCCGTGCCGTCACCGCCGCCGATAACGGCCATATCTCGGCGGAACAGCTCGTTCCCGCCTGCCCGGCCGCCCGCCCGATCCTCGAGGCCAAGCCCGGCCAGATGGCGACCCAGTACGAGTTCGCCAAGGCCGGCATCATCACGCCCGAGATGATCTATGTCGCGCATCGCGAGAATCTCGGCCGCGCCGCGATGCTCGAAGGCGCCCGCGAGCGCCATGCCGATGGCCAGAGCTTCGGCGCCTCGGTTCCGGAATTCGTCACCCCTGAATTCGTGCGCGAGGAAATCGCGCGCGGCCGCGCCATCATTCCCGCCAATATCAACCATCCCGAACTGGAGCCGATGGCGATCGGCCGCAATTTCCTGGTCAAGATCAACGCCAATATCGGCAATTCGGCCGTGACCTCCGGCGCTGCCGAGGAGGTCGAGAAGCTGGTCTGGGCAATCCGCTGGGGCGCCGACACGGTGATGGACCTGTCGACCGGCCGCAACATCCACAACATCCGCTCCTGGATCCTGCGCAACTCGCCGGTTCCGATCGGTACGGTGCCGATCTACCAGGCGCTGGAGAAGGTCGGCGGCGACCCGATCAAGCTCGACTGGGAGGTCTTCAAGGACACGCTGATCGAGCAGGCCGAGCAGGGCGTCGACTATTTCACCATCCACGCCGGCGTGCGGCTGCCCTATGTCCCGCTCACCGCGAGCCGCGTCACGGGCATCGTCTCGCGCGGCGGCTCGATCATGGCGCGCTGGTGCCTCGCGCACCACAAGGAGAGCTTCCTCTACGAGCGCTTCGACGAGATTTGCGAGATCATGCGCAAATATGACGTCTCCTTCTCGCTCGGCGATGGCCTGCGTCCGGGCTCGATCGCCGACGCCAATGACCGCGCCCAGTTCGCCGAGCTGGAGACGCTGGGCGAGCTCACCAAGGTCGCCTGGGACAAGGGCTGCCAGGTGATGATCGAGGGCCCCGGCCACGTGCCGATGCATAAGATCAAGGAGAACATGGACAAGCAGCTGCGCGAATGCGGCGAGGCGCCGTTCTACACGCTGGGACCGCTGACCACCGACATCGCGCCGGGTTACGACCACATCACCTCAGGCATCGGCGCGGCGATGATCGGCTGGTTCGGCTGCGCCATGCTCTGCTATGTCACGCCCAAGGAGCATCTCGGCCTTCCCAACCGCGACGACGTCAAGACCGGCGTCATCACCTATCGGATCGCGGCCCATGCCGCCGATCTCGCCAAGGGCCATCCGGCGGCCAAGATCCGCGACGACGCGGTCTCGCGTGCCCGCTTCGACTTCCGCTGGGAAGACCAGTTCAACCTGGCGCTCGACCCCGACACCGCGCGCTCCTTCCATGACGAGACCCTGCCGAAGGACGCTCACAAGGTCGCGCATTTCTGCTCGATGTGCGGGCCGAAATTCTGCTCCATGAAGATCACGCAGGATCTGCGCGCCGAAGTGCTGGCGATGGGTGAGAACGAACGCGCAGCGCTCGAAGGCATGGCGGAGAAATCGCAGGAATTCCTGGCCAAGGGCGGCAATCTCTATTTGCCGGCGGCCGAATGAGCGCGACGATGACCGCGGCCCGCCTCGACGCGACGGTCGTCGCGGGCGTGCTGGCGCGGGTGGCGACGAGCCGCCCGCGTGTGCAGTGCCTCACCAATACAGTGGCGCAGAACATCACGGCGAACATGCTGCTCGCCTTCGGCGCGATCCCGTCCATGGCGATCCATGTCGACGAGGTCGCGGCGATGGCCGAAGGCGCGGGCGCGATCCTGATCAATATCGGCACGATCAATGCCGAGAGCGAACTTGCCATCCCCAAGTTGCTGGAGGTTGCGCGCGACCGACGGAAGCCGCTCGTCTTCGATCCGGTCTTCGTCGAGCTCTCGCCGCTGCGCCAGCACGTGGCGCGCGAGGTGCTGCGCCTGCCGAACATCGTGGTGCGCGGCAACGCGACCGAGATGGCCGCGCTCGCGGCCGATCTCGAGACGGCGCGCGAGCGCAACCTCACGCTCGTCACCACCGGCAAGGTCGACCGGATTGCGGGGGCGAGCGGGACGTTATCCATTTCCCACGGCCATCCGCTGATGACGAAGGTCACCGGGGTCGGCTGCGCAGCGGGCGCCCTGATCGCGGCATGCTGCGCGGTCGAGGGCGATCCGGCGATCGCGGCGGCCGCCGCGCTGACCGCCTATGGCATCGCCGGTGAGATTGCGGCAGAGACATCGCAAGGGCCCGGCAGCTTCGCCGTGCACCTGATCGACGCGCTGGCAGGAATGGACGAAGCCACGCTGCGCGAACGCATGGGAGAGCACGGGTGAGCGTTGATATCCGCCTTTACGGCATTGTCGATCCGCAGATCGCGGCCGGGCGCTCGCTGGCCGACCTGGCGCGTGCCGCGGTCGATGGCGGCGCCACCCTGATCCAGCTGCGCGCCAAGACGGAGACGACGCGCGAGATGGTGCGCGAGGCTCGGGCCATCCGCTCGGCCCTGCACGGCACAAGGGTGCCGCTGCTGATCAACGACCGCGTCGATGTCGCACTTGCTTCCGGTGCCGACGGCGTCCATCTCGGCGCCGACGACATGAAGCCGAACGATGCCCGCCGCCTGCTCGGGCCCCGCGCCATCATCGGCGCGACGCTGAAGCATGAGGATGAACTCTCCGCGCTGGCCCTAGCGAAGATCGACTATGCCTGCATCGGCGGTGTCTTCCAGACCTCGCACAAGGACAATGCAGGCTCCTCTCTCGGGCTCGACGGCTTCACGGCCCTCCGGCGCAAGGCTGCTGCCGTATTGGGACCACTCCCGGTCGGAGCCATCGCGGGCATCACGGCCATGAATGCAGCCTCCGTCATCGAGGCAGGGGCTGACGGCATTGCCGTGATCGGCGCACTGTTCGTGCAGGACGATGTCGGGGCCGCCGCGCGCGCGCTGCGCGCGGTGCTCGAGCGGCTGCTGCCGACGCCGCCGGAAGCTCCCGCATCCGCCTGAACCGTCACGCGGCAATGCCGGGCGCGCAGCCCCGCCACGAGCGCCCCGCCCCTTGCTTCGCGTCCATCGCTCGCCCATGAACGGCACAACATCGAGGGAGCGCTGCGTCATGACGAATTATGTGATCGAACCGCCCGCCATCAGCGCGGTTCCGGTAGCGGGCGGCGGGCTCTTCCCCGTGCGCCGCATCTTCTGCGTCGGGCGCAACTATGCCGAACATACCCGCGAGATGGGGGGCGATCCCGACCGCGAGGAGCCGTTCTTCTTCACCAAGCCGGCGGACGCGCTGGTGATCAACGGCACCGACATGCCCTATCCCAGCAAGACCAAAGACCTGCATCACGAAATGGAGCTGGTCGTCGCGATCGGCACCGGTGGGCGCGACATCCCGGTGTCCGAGGCGCTCTCGCATGTCTATGGCTATGCGGCCGGGCTCGACATGACCCGTCGCGACCTGCAGGCCGAAGCCAAGAAGACCGGCCGCCCCTGGGACATGGGCAAGGGCTTCGACCAGTCGGCCCCGATCGGAGAGATCGTGCCGGCGAGCCAGAGCGGCCATCCCAGCGCCGGCAAGATCGAGCTCACGGTCAATGGCCGCGTGCGCCAGACCTCCGATCTCGCCAAGCTGATCTGGAGCGTGCCGGAGACGATCGCCTATCTTTCCGGCCTCGTCGCGCTGGCGCCCGGCGACCTGATCTTCACCGGAACGCCGGAAGGCGTCGCGGCCGTCGTCAAGGGCGACGTGCTGGAAGGCGCCATCGACGGCGTCGGCAGCGTCCGCACCCGGATCGCCTGAAGAGACTTCAAGGAAACTGATCATGCAGCTGACCCCTGACGCCCGCGGTGTCTATCCCATCGCGCCGACCCCCTTCACGCCCGATGGCGCCATCGACTGGGCGAGCACCGATCGGCTCTTCGATTTCTATGCCGGCATCGGCTCTGACGGCATCACCGTGCTCGGCATCATGGGCGAGGCGCCGAAGCTCGAACCGGAGGAGTCCATCGGGCTCGTCAAGCGCGCGGTCGCGAAGATGGGTGGCAAGCCGATCATCGTCGGCGTCTCGGCACCGGGCTTTGCGGCGATGCGTTCACTGGCGCGGCAGGTGATGGATCGCGGCGCCGGCGGCGTGATGATCGCCCCGCCGCCGAGCCTTCGCACCGACGACCAGATCGTCGGCTATTACGCGCAGGCTGTCGAGGCGATCGGCAGCGACATTCCTTTCGTCATCCAGGACTACCCGCTGACGCTCTCGGTGGTGATGACGCCGGCCGTGATCCGCCGCATCGTCCAGGACAACCCGTCCTGCGTGATGCTGAAGCACGAGGACTGGCCTGGGCTCGAGAAGATCTCGACGCTGCGCAAATTCCAGGCGGAAGGCAGCCTGCGCAAGATTGCGATCCTCACCGGCAATGGCGGGCTCTTCCTCGATTTCGAGATGGAACGCGGTGCCGACGGTGCCAATACCGGCTATGCCTTCCCGGAATTGCTGATCGACGTCGTCCGCCTTTCCAGCGAGGGCAAGCGCGACGCGGCGCATGACATCTTCGACGCGCATCTGCCGCTGCTGCGCTACGAGCAGCAGCAGGGCGTCGGCCTTGCCGTCCGCAAATATACGATGATGAAGCGCGGCATCCTGGCCAGCGACGCCCAGCGCAAGCCGGGCGCCGGTCTGACCGCCGCGGCCAAGGCGGAAGTGGACTATCTGCTGGCGCGGCTGGCGAAGCACGACCCGCGCGCCAAATTCTGAAAGCAGGAATCGCGATGCCCCCCTCTCAACGAGAGGGGGGCATCGCCTTGTCTTCAAGCGCTCAGTGCGTGTGCTCGGCGGCTGCGCCCTTGGCGCCGATCCCCTCGACCTTGAACTCGACCTCAACCACACCAGCCTTCTCGAAGGTCAGCGTGCCCTTGACGCGCTCATCCTGCTTCAGCGGCTGCTTCAGCTCCTGGAACATGATGTGGAAGCCGCCGGGCTTCAGCTCGACCTTGGCACCGGCCGGGATTTCGATGCCCTTTTCAAGCTCGCGCATGGTCATCACGCCATTGGTGACCGCCATCTCATGGATCTCGCCGCGACCGGCGAAGGCCGCAGAGACCGCGATCAGCCGGTCCGGTGTCGAACCGGTATTCTCGATCGAAAGGTAGCCGCCACCGACCTTGGCACCGGCCGGCGTGGCGCGCGACCAGGGATGGCCGATCTTCAGCGGGCCAGCCTTGTAGTCATGGGCGAAGGCGGCGGCGCTCGCCAGTGTGAGCGCGACCGCGGCGAGGTAGTGAACGGGCTTGTTCATGAGCATGGTCCTGAAAGAGGTCGCGACCATTCGCGAATGGCCGGAAATCCCGGTTTGCGGCGGCCTGTCGGGCTGGCCGCAAGACGAGAGGGAGAGACGAAACCGTGTTCAGGATGCGATCGGCGGCGCTCGCGATTGCGGCAGACCGAGGACAGCGCCATGGGTGGCATCCGTCAGAATCGGGACGGAGCGCTCCAGCGGGGCCGCAAGGCGCGCGCCCACCGGCTGTGGCGGCACAGGAGGGATCGCAAGGGCAGGATTGATCGGGCAGCCGATGCAATGCTGGACGCCATTCGCCGGCTCCGGAACCTCGGACGTGTCCGAGACGGATTGCCCGGAACACAGAACCGCACCTGCCAGCGCTGGATGAGCCGCAAAGGCTGATGCCGGTGTCAGGCCCGCGGCCAGAACGGCCAGCGCATAGACAGCCGCTAGCCAGGCTCCGAGAACGGAGCGGCGCAGCGTCTCAAGCGGGGAACCAAGGGCCGACATGGCGCGACTTGGCCTCCTCACCTGCTCTCCGTCAAGCCGCGCTCTGTCGCAGGGTGAGGTCCGCGAGACGATCGCGGAGAGATTTCTGCCCCCTCGGCAACGGTGCGCGAAAGATTCATTCCCTTTCATTCGTTTCTTTAAAAGAACGATCGGGTTGACAAAGAGGACAATTTCACCCAGATTGGCACTGTCGCTGGACATGGTTCGGCGGCCGCGGAGATTTGAGCGTGCAGCTTGCGCCGCGTCACCAAACGCTAAAGCGCCACGACCGGGTCGTGGGCTCCAGTGACGAGGAGATGAACATGACCGTTTCGACCTTGCGCCGGTCCGCTGCCACGATGCTGATGGCTGCCTGCTGTTGTCGATGCTGATCTTGCATTGAAAGACGGCCCGGGCTGACGCCGGGGCCTCTCCCAATCCGATCCGCCCAATCGAACGCCGCCCATGCGGCGGAGGCAAGCCATGACCCAGTCGCAAACCCAGCAAGCATTCATCATCGAAATCGGCGAGACCCAGGCCGGGCTCGTCAATCGCCGCAGCGACGAACGCTTCTTCACCTTCATTTCCGCCTCGTCCGCCTTTCGCGCACTTGAGGGCCTCCGTTTCGCAACGCCAAACGCTGCCGAAACCGCGGCCCGGCAGCTCGCCGCCTCCCAGCGCCGCCCGGCGCTGCGGCTGGCGTCGTAGCGGGGGCAGGCCGATGCAGCTGATCACGACCCTGAGCGCATTGCTCCGGGACTGGCTCGACCGGGCCCTTCCCACCGTGCTCGCACCATCTTCGACCCAGGAGCGGGCGGACGAAGACGAGAACACACGCCGCTCCATCCACGACGTGACGCTGGAACAGCTCGGCATCTCGCACTGGTCCTGCCACACGCTCCTCTGAGGTTATGATGAACGCTCTCGTGAAGCCCGACGCCTTCAGCGTCGGTGCCAACCCCGTTTTCAGTCCAGAACCGACGGTCCGGTTCGAGAATGTCGGCAAGGTCTTCTCCGGCCGCTCCGGGCAAGGCGCCGTGACCGCGCTCTCGGGCATCGATCTCACCGTACCACGGGGCGCAATCCTTGGCGTGATCGGCCGCTCCGGCGCCGGCAAGTCCACGCTGATCCGGCTGGTGAACGGTCTGGAGCGGGCGAGTTCCGGCCGCATCCTGATCGAGGATGAGGATGTCACCGCCCTGACCGAAGCCGGCTGGCGGGCGCGGCGGCGGACGATCGGGATGATCTTCCAGCACTTCAACCTGCTCTCGTCGCGCACCGTCTTCGACAATGTCGCGCTGCCGCTCGAAATTGCAGGCGCGCCAAGGGCCGAGATCGAACGCCAGGTCACGCGGCTGCTCGACCTGGTCCGCCTGTCCGAAAAGCGCGAGCGCTATCCGGCCGAACTCTCCGGCGGCCAGAAGCAGCGCGTCGGTATCGCCCGCGCGCTCTCGACCGAACCCAAGGTGCTGCTCTGCGACGAGGCGACCTCGGCGCTCGACCCTGAGACCACACAGTCGATCCTCGGCCTGCTGAAGCGGGTCAACCGCGAGCTCGGCATCACCATCCTGCTGATCACCCACGAAATTCCGGTGATCAAGGAGATCTGCGACCGCGTGGCGGTGATCGAGGGCGGGCGGATCGTCGAGGAAGGCGAGACCTTTACCGTCTTCACCCAGCCCAAGCACCCGACCACCGCGCGTTTCGTCGAGACGGTGACCGGTGTCGAACTTCCCGCCCAACTCGCCGGCCGCGTCAGGTCGGAGGCACGTCCAGGCGACAGCGCCCTGCTGCGCATCACCTTCATCGGTGAGAATGCGACAGCCCCGGTGATCAGCCGGCTGAGCTCGATCGTCGGCGTCGATGTCAACATCCTGGCCGGACGGATCGATGCCATCGCGGGCCAGCCCTTTGGCAGCCTGCTCGTCTCGGTCACGGCCCATGAGCCGGAACTCGCTGCCGTGCTCGGCGCCCTGAAGAGCCTCGAACTCAAGGCGGAGGTTATCGGCCATGTCTCCTGAACTCATCCGCCTCATCGCCCAGGCGACCGCCGACACGCTGCTCATGGTCGCGGTCGCAGCTGGGATCGGTACGCTGATCGGCCTGCCCCTCGGCGTCTTCCTGGCAACCAGCAAACGTGGTGAGCTTTTCGCCGCGCCCGCCGTCAACGCCGTGCTCGGCGTGCTCGTCAACGCCACGCGCTCGACGCCCTTCATCATTCTCGTCGTCGCGATCATCCCCTTCACCCGACTGCTGGCCGGCACCTCGATCGGCACCAATGCCGCCATGGTCCCGCTCACCGTCGCGGCCGCCCCCTTCATCGCCCGGTTGATCGAGGGCGCCATCCGCGAAGTCGATCAGGGCCTGGTCGAGGCGGCGCGCGCCATGGGCGCGAGCCCGCTGCAGATCGTGCGCAAGGTTCTGGTGCCCGAGGCACTGCCGGCGATCACCCTCGGACTGACGCTGGCCATCGTCAGCCTGATCGGCTTCTCGGCCATGGTCGGTGCAGTCGGTGGCGGCGGCCTCGGCGACCTCGGCATCCGCTACGGCTACCAGCGCTTCATGCCGGACGTGATGGCCGTCGTCGTCGCCGTGCTGATCGTCCTCGTCCAGACCGTGCAGAGCATCGGCGACCGGCTTGCCCGCCGCCTCAACAAGCGCCTGCGCCACGCCTGAGCCATTCCGTCCTCAACCATTCAAACACCCGCAAGGAAACATCATGTCGATCAATCTGACCCGCCGCGCCGCGCTTGCCGCCTCCGGCCTCGCCCTTCTCCTCTCGGCGCCGGCCCTCGCCCAGCAGAACCAGACGCTGCGCATCGGCGTCTCGCCCGGCCCCCATGCCGAAATCCTCGAGAAGGTGAAGCCGATCGCCGCCAAGAAGGGCCTCGACATCAAGATTGTCGAGTTCTCCGATTATGTCGTACCGAACCAGGCTCTGGATGCCGGCGAGCTGGAGGCCAACTCCTTCCAGCACCAGCCCTATCTCGACAATCAGGTGAAGGACCGCGGCTACAAGCTGGTCAGCGTCGGCCTGACCGTGAACTTCCCGCTCGGGATCTATTCGTCGAAGTACAAGAGCTGGGCCGAGATTCCGGATGGGGCGACCGTCGCCATCCAGAACGACCCGACCAATGGTGGCCGTTCGCTGCTGCTGCTGCAGGACAAGGGTGTGATCAAGCTGAAGGACGGCGTCGGCGTGAAGCCGAGCGTCGCCGACATCACGGCCAATCCGAAGAAGCTGAAGATCATCGAGATCGATGCGGCACAGGCACCGCGCTCGCTTGCCGATGTCGGGGCCGCCTCGATCAACACGAACTATGCCGTCGACGCCAAGATCGAGCCGACCTCGGCCATCCTGCGCGAAGACCCGAAGGGCCCCTATGTCAACGTCATCGCCGTGCGCGAGGCGGACAAGGACAAGCCCTGGGTCAAGACCCTGGTCGAGGCCTATCACTCACCGGAGATCAAGGCCTTCGTCACCGAGCGCTTCAAGGGCAACGTGCTCGCCGGCTGGTGATCTCAACCGTTCCTCCCACCTGGTCACGCGATGCGGCCAGGCACCTGCCCCGGATGCGCGAGCATCCGGGGTTTTTCTTTGCAGGCAAGATAGGCGGGACCTGCCGCGGTGCAGGCGGTTATGATGGGCGCAGGATTACCGTGATCAGAGGAGGAGATCATGCGTTGCCTGCCGCTCGCCGCCTGCGCCCTCGCCTCACTGCCGGCCGCCGCCCAAACCGACCGGCTGGCGCGCCCTGAACTCGTGCTCAAGACAGTGGTTCCGGGAATGCCGACCGGCCCCCAGCAGGAAATCAGAGTGATGACCGCCATGATCAGGCCGGGAGACAGGACACCGTTCCATACGCACCGTTTTCCGGTGACGGTCCATGTCATCGAAGGCGCCTTCACCCTGGAAATGCAGGGGCGCACGGCCGTGACAGTGAAGGCCGGCGAATCGCTGGTCGAGCCGCCGAACGTCAAGATGACCGGCTACAACCGCGGCAACGAGATGCTGAAAGTGGTGATCTTCTATGTCAGCGAGCCGGACACGCCGTTCCTGGATCCGGTTCGCTAGAAACCCGGCCGCGTCAGAGCATCAGACCGGATCTTTCGGTCCGATGATCTGACCATCTCGTGTTTGCGTCGTCTTTCCCGAAAGGCGCAATCCGCTTTTCGGGACGGTGCCTGAGGCCCGCTGCCGGGCCATTGCGCGCCCCTTACTGCGCGATCTTGCCGAAGGCGAAGAACTGGGTCTCGCCGGAGGAATCGTCGACACCGTCATTGTCGGTGACAACGAAGAGATCGCCGGCCTTGTCGACAGCCATGCCCTCGACCTTGTCGAGCCCATAACCGCCAGCCTTCATCAGATCCGGCGTGAGATCGCGCAGCGGCTTCTTCTCGACGGTGGGGATGGCGGCGGCGCCGATTGCGGCCGGCGTCAGACCCTTGACCGAGAAGGTGGCCAGCGTCTTCACCGCCTTGGCGCCAAAGAGATTGTCGCGCTCGATCACGGCAAAGGTCTCGTTGCCGAGATAGGTCAACTCCGAGAGGCCCATCCAGGCACCGGCGGCCGGAGCCGTCAGCGGGTAATGCAGCACGCCCCACTGCTTGCTGGCCGGCTTGTAGGACAGGATCTTGGTCTTGCCCTTGGGATCGTCCTTCCATTCGCGCTGCACGGCAAGCCAGACGGTCTCGTCCGCGCCCTCGCCGGTCACCGTCACGCCCTCGAAGCCGAAGCGCACGGCATGCTTGTCGAGCTCTTCGGGAAGGTGGATCTCCTCCTCGATCTCACCCTTTGCGGTCGCCCGCAGCAGGATATTGCGGGTCGGCTTGTCCTTGATCTCGGGATTGCCTTCCGAAGCCAGCCAGAAGCCGCCATTGGCGCGGGTCGCGATCCCTTCCAGGTCATAGGAAGCGGGCTTGCCATCCTTGGTCACCGTCAGGCCGGCGACGATCCTGGCCGGCTTCTGCGTGGCGTCGATCTCGAGGATGCGGGACGGCGTATAGGCACTGTCGGTCACGGCAAAGAGGCGGCCAGCCGTGCTGCCATGGGCGGCAAGTCCGGACAGCGCGCCCCAGCCGATCGGCAGACCCTCATGATCCTGCGAGACGATCGTCGGATAGGCGGCCGGGCCTTCCTTGCGCTCATAGATCGTCACTGCGGAGCGGGCGCCGCCCTTCTCGCCGACATCGGTCTCGGAGGCCGAAACAAGGAGATTGCGCTGCGGGATGGCGAGCAGGCCTTCCGGACCGATGCCTCCCGGCAGGGCCTGGAGGTAACGCGGCGCTTTCCCGGCGCCCTCGTCCTTGAAGACCAATACGAGCGATGCGCGCTCCAGGCCGACGAAGATCAGCTTGTCATTGCCGTAGGTGCCGACCTCGATCCCTTCCGGCTCGCTGCCCTTGGCGGCCGAACGCTTTTCCGGATAATGGCCGTGACGCATGGCGATATGGTCGACCATCGAGGCGGAATCGAACTCGATCGTGCCTTCCTTGCGGAAGATGGTGAAGCCGCGCGAGCCACCCTTCCAATCGCCTTCATTGGCGGTGACGAAGCGCTCGGTGTCGATCCAGCGCACCGCGTCCGGCTCGCGGGCGACGCCCTTGAGTTCCTCGACCGGCTTGATCTCGCCGTCGCGGGTCTTGTCGATGTTCTTCAGATCGACGGTGCCCGCGGAGAAATGGGTGACGATCCTGCCAGTCTTGGTGTCGACGATGGCGAGGTGGTTGTTCTCCTGCAACGTCACCACGGCGAGGCCGTCCTGGTTGACGTCGACGAATTCCGGTTCCGGGTCGGTCGGCTCGATGGCGGCGATCCCCGTCAGGTCGACCACCTGACGCGAGGCGCAGTCGGCGCCCCCATCCTTGATGCCGATCAGGGTCAGGTTGCCGGCGGGCAGCTGCGGCAGCGCACCCTTGTTCAGCTTCTCGTCGCGCTCGTTCTCGATGACGATGGCGAGCTTACCCTTGTCCTTGGTCAGCGCGATCGAATCCGGCTGGCCGCCGAGCTCGCATTTGGCAACGACCTGCCGTGTCTTGAGATCGACCGTGGCAAGATGACCCGCCGGCTCCTTGAAATTGTCACCGGAGGTGACGACCACGACGAAGGCCTTGTCGCCAAGGATCACGACCGAGGTCGGCTCGCCTTCGAGCGGAATGAAGCCTGCCGGCTTCGGGGCGGAAGCCGTCGTGATGTCGATCAGGCCGAGGGCCTTCTGCTCGGCATCGGTATAGGCCAGGAGCGTCCCCGCTTCGTTGGACGCGATGATTTCAGACACGGTTTTCTTGGATGCGTCGCGGTCGGCCGGCAGGTTGAGCGGCACGGAGAAGGTCGCGACACGGTTGAACATCGGCTCGGCCAAAGCCGTGCCGCCAAGCAGGACCGAGGCGAGAGCCGCGAGAACGAGTGAGGTGCGCATGGGGCGGTCCTGTTCCGTTGGGGCAAGAAACTGTGCAGGCCGCATCAGCTATTGAGTGCGCACGACAGTTTCGTGACGCTGTCCCCGATCGGAGCCCGCGTGCTCCCTTATCGGGCCGCGAACAGCCCCCCGCCACGTGGTGGCTTTGCGAAAACAGCAGAACGCCCTCCGGCGGGGGCCGGGGGGCGTCTGGTTGGAGATGGCTGCTGCTCGCGTTCAGGCCGCGACGGCAGCCGCGGTCGAGCGCTTGAAGCCGATGATCTCGAGTTCGGTGACGATGGCGACCGCCGCAGCCTGCGCCAGGACGAAGGCTACGCCGAGCCCCGTCGGCGCAAACCATCCGGCGACCAGGATCAGGATGCTGTCGGCGATCCAGAGGAGGTTGATGCCGATCACCGCGTAGACGGCGAGCCGCGGCAGGGTCTCGCGACTGGAGAAGAGAGCCAGCAGCGCGGCGCAGGGAAGCAGCACCAGGCCGGCGCCGCGGAGGAAAGCTTCGGGGAATCCGAGCAATCCGGCGAGCGGCGCAGCAGCGAAGGCGAGCAGCAGACCGGTGGCAGCGCAGGCAGCGGCATCGAGAGCAAGGGCATTGCGGAGGAAACGCGAGGACTGGATCGAGGACATGGCGTGGTCTCCTGGGTGTGAGCCCGTTCCGGCAGCCGGCCCGGGCAGTTGATGTTGGAGCCATGCTGACGCCGTCCTGTCGGCGCGTCGATTAAGCCGGAGGTAATTGGAACGAACCGACAGCCCGGATAGGTTTCTCGCCATGAACAAGCATCATCAACCCACCGTCGGTCACCTCATCCGCGACTGGCGCCAGCTGCGCCGGCTGAGTCAACTCGACCTCGCAGTCGAGGCCGAGATCTCCCAGAAGCATCTCAGCTTCATCGAGAGCGGCCGCTCGGCGCCGAGCCGCGATATGGTCCTGCACCTGGCAGAATATCTCGCCGTACCGCTGCGCGAGCGTAACGCCCTGCTGCTCGCCGCGGGCTATGCGCCGGTCTATCTCGAACGGTCGCTGGAGGATCCGAGCCTGCAGGCAGCCAAGTCGGCGATCGATCTCGTGCTGAAGGGCCACGAGCCCTATCCGGCGGTTGCGGTCGACCGGCATTGGACGTTGCTCGCCGCAAATGCCGCAGTGACGCCTCTGCTCGGCCTCGTCGCCGATGCCGAGCTGTTGCGCCCACCCGTCAACGTGCTGAGGCTCAGCCTGCATCGGGGCGGGCTCGCGCCCTTCATCGTCAATCTCGCGGAATGGCGGAGCCATCTGATCGCCAGGCTGAGGCAGCAGATCCGGGCGACCGCCGATCCGATCCTGGCCGATCTCCTCGTCGAGCTGCTGACCTATCCGGCGCCGCTGCAGCCCGTTCGCAAGGGCCATGCGCCAGACCCCGAGGTGGAGGCGGCGATCGTCGTACCGATGCAGCTGAAGGTCGGCGACCAGGTGCTCTCCCTGATTTCGACGACGACCGTCTTCGGCACGCCGGTCGACATCACGCTGTCGGAGCTGGCGCTGGAGACGTTCTTTCCGGCCGATGCGGCGACGGCCGAAGCGCTCCGGGCGATGGCCGCGGCATCTGCGGACCGGTCCGGGCCGGCCTGAATTTTTCCGGGAACCTTTGCGCGTTCCAGCCGTTTCCTCAGCACAAGTCGCTGATGCGACATGCGTTTTTCAACAGAGGAACACGACTCATGGGCAGCACTGCAGACAAGATCAAGGGCATGGCGAACGAGGCCGCTGGCAACGTCAAGCAGGGCGTCGGCAAGGCGATGAACAAGCCGGGGCTTCAGGCCGAAGGAATTGCGCAGGAGCGCAAGGGCGAGGCCCAGCAGGCCGTTGGCAAAGCCAAGGATGCGGTCAAGAAAGTGATCGACAAGGCCTGATTTGCATCAGACCGGCGATCTGAAAGGCGGGTGCCCCGGACGGGTCGCCCGCCTTTTCAATTGCGGGGCCGCCCTCAGGCCGCGCCGCCGCTCATGCCGCCCAGGAACTCTTTGACGCGACCGAAGAAGCCGGCAGTTTCCGGATGGGTTGCGCCTGAGCATTCGCGCTCGAATTCCAGCAGCAATTCGCGCTGGCGCGCCGTCAGCTTCTGCGGCGTCTCGACCACGACCTCGATATAGAGATCCCCGACCTCCCGCGAGCGCAGCACGCTCATGCCCTTGCTCTTGAGCCGGAACTGCTTGCCGTTCTGCGTACCCTCGGGAATCTTGACCCGCGCCTTCTCGCCGGTCAGCGTCGGCACTTCGATCTCGCCTCCGAGCGCAGCAGAGGTCAGGCCAAGCGGAACGCGGCAGAACAGGTCGGCCCCGTCGCGCTGGAAGATCGCGTGCGGCTTAATCGACAGGAAGATGTAGAGATCGCCCGCCGGCCCGCCGCGCAGGCCCGCCTCGCCCTCACCGGCAAGCCGGATGCGTGTGCCGTCCTCGACGCCGGCCGGGATATTGACCGACAGCGTGCGCTCGCGGGTGACGCGACCCGCGCCCGAGCAGTTCTTGCAGGGGTCATCGATAACTTCGCCGCGCCCGTTGCAGGTCGGGCAGGTGCGCTCCACCGAGAAGAAGCCCTGATTGGCGCGCACGCGGCCATGACCGCCGCAGGTCGGGCACTGGCGCGACGTCGAGCCCGGCTTGGCGCCCGTCCCAGAGCAGGATTCGCAGGCGATCGAGGTCGGCACGCGGATCGAGGCGCTCTTGCCGGCGAAAGCGTCCTCCAGCCCGATTTCGAGATTATAGCGGAGATCGGCGCCGCGCTCGCGGCCATTGGCTCCGCGCGGCCCACCACGGCCACGCGCATCGCCGAAGAAGGAATCGAAGATGTCCGACATGAAGTCGGAGAAATCGGCACCGCCGCCGGCACCACCGCCGCCATTTTCGAAGGCCTGGTGGCCATAGCGGTCATAGGCGCCGCGCTTTTGGCCATCGGCCAGCACCTGATAGGCCTCGTTCAGCTCCTTGAACTTGGCCTCGGCCCCCTTGTCGCCGGGATGGCGATCGGGATGGCATTGCATGGCGAGCTTGCGGAAAGCACTCTTGAGCTCCGCCTCGTTAGCCGTCTTCGAGACGCCGAGGATCTCGTAGTAGTCGCGTTTGGACATCAAACAGCCACCCCTTCGTTCTTCTCGGCATCATGGCCGGGCACCCGGCCATACTCGTCAGAAGAACGACATTTTCCCTTGCAAGAGGCCCTTCCCGAACGAGATGGCCGGGGCAAGCCCGGCCAGGTCGTCGTGGAGAGGTCAGAGCGCGATCAGGCGCTCTTCTTCTTGTCGTTCTTGTCGTCGCTGACATCCTTGAAGTCGGCGTCGATGACGTCGTCCTTCTTGGCGTCGGCATGCTCTTCGCCGCCTTCTGCCGTGGCACCCTCGGCCTGGCTCGCCGCATACATGGCTTCACCGAGCTTCATCGAGGCCTGCATCAGGTCGGTCGTGCGCGAGGTGATCGCCTCGACATTCTCTTCGGCCAGCGCGGCCTTGAGCGCGTCCAGTGCGGTCTCGATCGCTGACTTGTCGGCGGCAGAAACCTTGTCGCCATAGTCCTTCAGCGATTTCTCGGTGGAGTGGACCAGGCTCTCGCCCTGGTTCTTGGCTTCCACCAACTCGCGGCGCTTCTTGTCCTCGGCGGCATTCGCCTCGGCGTCCTTCACCATCTTCTGGATATCGGCCTCGGAGAGACCACCGGAAGCCTGGATGCGGATCTGCTGCTCCTTGTTGGTGGCCTTGTCCTTCGCCGTCACCGAGACGATGCCGTTGGCGTCGATGTCGAAGGTCACCTCGATCTGCGGCATGCCGCGCGGCGCCGGCGGGATGCCCATCAGGTCGAACTGGCCGAGCATCTTGTTGTCGGCAGCCATCTCGCGCTCGCCCTGGAAGACCCGGATCGTCACCGCGCCCTGGTTGTCCTCGGCGGTCGAGAAGACCTGGCTCTTCTTGGTCGGGATCGTGGTGTTGCGGTCGATCAGGCGCGTGAACACGCCGCCCAATGTCTCGATGCCGAGCGAGAGCGGGGTCACGTCGAGCAGCAGCACGTCCTTGACGTCGCCCTGCAGCACGCCGGCCTGGATCGCGGCGCCAATGGCGACGACTTCGTCCGGATTGACGCCCTTATGCGGCTCCTTGCCGAAGAACTGCTTCACCACCTCCTGGACCTTCGGCATGCGGGTCATGCCGCCGACGAGAACGACCTCGTCGATCTGGCCCGCCGAAAGACCGGCATCCTTGAGCGCCTTGCGGCAGGGCTCGATGGTGCGCTGGATCAGATCGTCGACCAGGCTCTCGAACTTGGCGCGCGAGAGCTTGATGGCGAGGTGCTTCGGCCCGGAGGCGTCGGCAGTGATGTAGGGCAGGTTGATTTCGGTCTGCGCGGCGCTGGAGAGCTCGATCTTAGCCTTCTCGGCAGCTTCCTTCAGGCGCTGCAGGGCGAGCTTGTCCTTCTTCAGGTCGATGCCCTGCTCGCGCTTGAATTCGTCCGCAAGGTACTCGACGAGGCGCATGTCGAAGTCTTCGCCACCCAGGAAGGTGTCGCCATTGGTCGACTTCACCTCGAAGACACCGTCGCCGATCTCGAGGATCGAGACGTCGAAGGTGCCGCCGCCGAGATCATACACCGCGATCGTGCCGGCGGCCTTCTTGTCCAGGCCATAGGCGAGCGCAGCCGCCGTCGGCTCGTTGATGATGCGCAGCACCTCGAGGCCGGCGATGCGGCCGGCATCCTTAGTGGCCTGGCGCTGGGCGTCGTTGAAATAGGCGGGAACGGTGATGACCGCCTGCGTGACCGGCTGCCCGAGATAGGCCTCGGCGGTCTCCTTCATCTTGGTCAGCGTGAAGGCGGAGATCTGCGAGGGCGAATAGTCCTTGCCGTCAGCCTCGACCCAGGCATCGCCCGTCGGGGCCTTCTTGATCCGGTAAGGAACAAGATTCATGTCCTTCTTCGTCATCGGATCCTCGAAGGTCCGACCGATCAGGCGCTTGATGGCGAAGAAAGTGCGCTCCGGATTGGTGACGGCCTGACGCTTGGCCGGCTGGCCGACAAGCCGCTCGCCGTCATCGGTGATGGCGACGATGGAGGGCGTGGTGCGCGCGCCCTCGGAATTCTCGATAACCTTCGGTGTACTGCCTTCCATCACGGCAACGCAGGAGTTCGTCGTGCCGAGGTCGATACCAATAACTTTACCCATGGACGGGATCCCTTTCGATTAGCAGATCGCCGACCGGCGACGCATTTCGCACCGCCTGCCGGCCCATGGACCGGCCCGCCCCCGCCTTACGCGGCAAACGGAACCGGCATTCCACGTTTCGCGGTCGTCAAACCGCCTCTTGGCGGCGTATATAGTGAGGGTGTTCCCGCCCTTGCAAGACACGGAGCCGGATTAAGAATCGGCAACCGCGCGCGTCACGCGGGGAGCGGTCGCGGCCGCATCATTGCCAAGCAGTGTTGCGCCAATGCTCTTGCACGCATTCGCCCGCCAATTCATGCAGAAGATTGCGTTTACCATTTCACGGCACCCGATGCTGACCAGACCCGGCCGCATAGCCCTCAAGATCTTCGCGATTCTGGCTGCAGCCGGTTCAGGTGGGCTTGCCCAGGCTCAGCCGATGCAATTGCCGGGCGCGCAACCCTTCAATCCGCCGGGCGCACATCAGGCGGCGCCCCCCGGCACGAGCGGACCGGCCAAGCCGCACACCCCGTCGATGCCGGCCATCAAGCTGCCGACCGAGGACGGGATCATCGGCCGCGTGCTCCGGCAGAATGGCGGCGCCGGCGAAGCGGTCTTCGAGAAGACACCGAGCGGCTTTGGCCTCAAGCTCAACGCGGCCGGCTTCCAGCCCGGCAACCTGACGGAGCCCTGTGCCATTTCCTTCGGCGACGCGCCCCTGCCGGTGACATCGCTCGGTAAGCCGACCGGCGTGCCACGCTACAAGCTGGAGGCCTCGGCCTGCCCGATCGTGTTCGATGTCCTGGAAGGCGCCTTTCTGGTGGTCGAGCCGGAGCACCCCTGCGTGATCGAGGCAGCCGCCTGCCGGATCGATCCGCGAGGCCTCTGGGGGCCCGATGCACGCACTCTCTCGGCCCGTGCCAAGGAGACCGAATCCGAGCGCGGCAGGGCGGAGCGCGCCGTGCGAGAGGGCTTTCGCGCCCTCGCCGCCAAGGGCGATCTCAGTACGCAGCGCAGCATCGCACGGGAACAGGCAGGGTTCACGTCCGAGCGCGAGCTGATCTGCCGTGATTTTCAGCGCGAGGGCACGCTCGGCTTCTGTGCCGCGCGCATCACAGAGGCCAAGGCTGCCGCGATCCGCGCCCGCCTCGGCCTGCCCGAACCCAAGCCCGAGCGACCCAAGCCGGCGCGACCAACCGTACCCCGCCCGGTTGCACCGCCTGTTGTCGTTCCAACCCAGTAGGCCTGGTCCTTACACTTTCGGCAGGTCCGGAACCTTGTAGGCCGTGGTCGCCTTGATCCGTTCCATCGCGAAGCGGGAGGTGACGTTCTTCAGCGGAATCGTCTCGATCAGCCGTTTGTAGAACCCGTCATAGGCCGCCATGTCGGCGACCACCACGCGCAGCATGTAATCGACATCGCCGGCCATTCGGTAGAACTCCATGACCTCCGGCATCGACGCGACCATCTGTGCGAATTTCTCCAGCCAGGGGCCGGAATGGTCGGCGGTCTCGATCTGGACGAAGACGGTGAGCCCGAGCCCGATCTTCTCCGGCGCCACCAGCGCGACACGCTTGGTGATGACCCCCGTCGCCTCCAGCCGCTGAATCCGCTTCCAGCAGGGCGTCTGCGAGAGGCCGACGCGATCGGCCAGCTCGGCGATCGAGATGTTCGCATCGGCTTGCAGGACAGTCAGGATTTTTCGGTCGATCGCATCCATTCTCTCAGCCCATCAATTGGAGAATTAATTTCCTATTGAATTGGCCATCGAGAGAAAATTCATCTTTTCGATGCCCGCATCTTGCATTCAGATAGAAAATCCTTTTCTCAATCTGTCAACCGGCGTTCTCGCCGGGCCGCTTTTGATGAAGGATGGATCGATGGATCGCCGCCAGTTTCTGCTCGCCGGATCTTCGCTTCTCGCGAGCACTCCCCTTGCCGGCGCTGCATGGGCCCAGAGCGGCGTGGCAGCCCGTGTCGGCTACATCCCGGTCATCGGCACGGCGCCTGTCTTCGTTGCCAATGGCGAAGGCTGGCTCAAGGAGGCCGGCATCAATGCCGCCTTCACGGTTTTCGAATCCGGTCCGAACATGATCCAGGCACTGGCCTCGGGCACGATCGACCTCTATGTCGCGGGCATCGCACCGCTTGCCGTCGCCCGCTCGCGCGGCGTCGACATTCGCGTCGTGGCCGCAACTGCGATCGCCGAAAACGTCTTCGTGGCAGCTCCCGCGCTCGCCAGGTATTTTACGCCCGGCACCGCACCGGCTGCGGCCTTCAAGGCACATAAGGCCGCCACCGGAAAGGCGGCCCGGCTTGCGACCCAGCCGGCCGGCTCGGTGCCCAACACCACCCTGCAATATTGGCTCTGGGAGGTCGCCAAGGCCGACAAGGCCGATGTCGAGGTCGTGCCGATGGGCATCGACGCGACCCAACAGGCCGTGCTCGCGGCAGCCGTCGAGGGCGCGATCGTGCGCGAGCCGGCGCTGTCGATCATCCAGACCCGCAATCCCGGCATCAAGCTGATTGCCGGCGGCGAGGAGCTGTTCCCGGGCCAGCCCGGGACGGTGGTCGCGGCATCAGGCGATTTCATCACCAAGAATCCCGACGCCGTGCAGAAGCTGGTGACGAGCCTCGTGCGTGCCGCCGCCCTGATCGCCAAGGATCCCGACAAAGCTGCCCCGCATGTCGGCGCTGCGCTTGGCAAGGGCATCGTCGACCCGGCCCTGATCCGACAGGCGCTGACCTCGCCCGCCAGCAAGTTCCAGATCGATCCGCGCGTCATCATCGAGCCATCGCGTGCCATGCAGGCCTATCAGGTCAAACTCGGCTCGCTCGAGAAGGAGCTGCCTTTCGACGGCCTGTTCGAGACTCAGTATTACGAGCGCGCCATCAAAACCCTTTGACAGAATCCGGCGGCTGATCTTGACCTCGCTCAGGGCTCCGGCCCTCGCCTTTGCAGGCCTCCTCGCCTTCCTGCTGCTCTGGGAGGCGATCCCCTATTTTGGCCTGGTGAACCCGGCCTTCCTGCCTGGCCCGTCTGCCTTGCCGAAGGCATTCTGGCGCGAGGTGACCTCGGGTGCGTGGCTGTCGGCGATCGGCGGCTCGCTCGGCCATTACTTCACCGGCCTCATCGTCGGCGCCGGCCTCGGCATCGCCACCGGCGTGCTCGTCGGCATGTCGCGCACTGCGGAAGAGGCCACGGCCTGGGTCGTGCGCGTGCTCCGGCCGATTCCCGGCCTCGCCTGGGTGCCCTTCGCCATCATCTGGTTCGGGGTCAATCCATCGGCGGCGGTCTTCATCATCGCCATCGGCGTGTTCTGGATCGTCTTCTTTGCGGCGCAGGGCGCGATCCGCGGCGTCGACCGTGACCTGATCGAGGTTGCGGACGCGTTTGGTTTCCGATCGGCTTGGCAGCGTCTGAGCAAGATCCTGCTGCCGGCCGCAATGCCCGGCATTCTGGTCGGCGTCCGCACCGCGCTCGGCCAGGCCTGGATGGCGGTGGTCGCCGCCGAGATCTTCGGCGTCGCCGGCGTCGGGCAGCGCATGATGCAGGCCTCCAGTCTGCTCGCGACCGACATCGTGGTGATCTACATGCTGACCATGGCTGCGCTTTACGGCCTGCTCGACACCGCCTTCGTCGCTTTCCAGGGATGGGTGCTGCGATGGAAAGCGTGATCGACATCAAGGCCCTGTCGCTGACCTTCACCCGCGACGGGGAAGCGACCGAGGTGCTGCACAAGCTTGACCTGCAGGTCGCGCGCGGCGAATTCCTCGCCATTGTCGGCCCATCCGGCGTCGGCAAGTCGACGCTGCTGCGTGTCATCGCCGGGCTCGCGAGGCCGAGCGGCGGCGAGGTCATCTTCCATGCCCGGGACCGGACGCGCCGGCCGGTCGCGCTAGTCTTCCAGGATTCGCGCCTGCTGCCCTGGCGCAAGGTGATCTCCAATGTCGGCTTTGGGCTCGAGGGGCGGGCCTCGCGCCCTGCGCGGCTCAAGCGGGCTCAGGAGATGCTCGATCTCGTCGGGCTCGGTCAGCTCGCACAGCGCTGGCCGCACCAGCTCTCGGGCGGCCAGCGCCAGCGCGTCTCGCTGGCGCGCGCGCTCGCGGTCGAGCCGGAAATCCTGCTGATGGACGAGCCCTTCTCGGCGCTGGACGCACTCACGCGCGAAACCCTGCAGGACGAGTTGATCCGCGTCTGGCAAAGCACCGGCAAGACCGTGCTCTTCGTCACGCATGACATCGACGAGGCTGCCTATCTCGCCGACCGCGTCGTCGTGCTCTCGGGCGCACCCGGCCAGATCATCGCCGAGCATCGGATCACCGCTCCGCGCCCGCGCCGCCGCGGGGCCGCCGCCGAGACCGAGATCGTGCGTGCCGTGCGCCGCGGACTTGGCGCCGATATCGTCGCGGATGGCGCAGCGATCTGATCGCCGGTCACACCACGTCGTGATTCCAGCCGACGCGCAGCGCAGCCTCGGACGCTCTCAGGGGCGCCGGGAGCGATGCTGGCGTCCGGAACGGCGGCGCCGCGCGGCTCGGACGGAATGATGAAGCTCCCGTGCGCGGGGCGACATCATGGCGCGGGGCATCCTTGCACCTGATGCCCGAAGAAGGCCCTGCTCACGCGCTATCACCGGCTTGTCATTGGCATGCGGCTCCAATCTGGGGCAGGTGAGCTGAGGCTTTTACGGATTAGATGACGGAAAACATGGTCGAGCGCATTACAAACGGCTTGCTGCGGCGGGGCCTTCTCATCCTCGCACTGCTCCTGCCCGGCGCCGCCCTTGCCGCTGAATCGGCTGCGGTCACCAGCCCCCGCGTCACCGCGACCCTGCTCTCCAGCCGCGACGTCGTTGCACCCGGCGAGCGCTTCCAGGTCGCGCTCAGCCAGAAGATCGCCAAGGGCTGGCACACATACTGGGCCAATCCCGGCGATTCCGGCGAGCCGACGCGAATCGAATGGACTTTGCCCGCAGGCTTCAGCGCCGGTGCGATCCAGTGGCCGGCGCCGAAGGCGCTCCCGGTCGAGCCGCTCGTCAATTTCGGCTTCAGCGATGCCGTGTTGCTGCCGGTGGAGATCACCGTTCCCGAAGGCGCACAGCCGGGCGAGCGCCTGACCCTCAAGGCGAACGCGACCTGGCTGGTCTGCGAGAAGATCTGCATTCCCGAGGAAGGCTCCTTCACGCTCGACCTCAAGGTCGGCCCGGCCCCGGTCGCCGATGAGGCGGCACAGTCGCGGATCGACGCGGCCCGCGCCGCGCTGCCGCAACCTGCCGATTTCCGGGCGAAGCTGACCCAGGACGGCGATGCGCTCGCCCTCGCGCTGCCGGGCCTCGCGCAGCCCGTCGAGGAGCTGCGCTACTTCCCGCTGCTCGAGACCTTGATAGAGCACGCCGCCCCGCAGACCGCGACGAACTCTGCCGCTGGCACAACCTTGCAGCTTGCCCGTTCCAGCTCGTTCAAGGTCGGCGAGACCGAACTCAGCGGGGTCATCACCTATCGCGAGGCCGGCGTGCCACGCGCGCTCAGCCTGATGGCCGATGTCGAGCCTGCGCTGGTCAATTCCACCCCTGCGGCAGCCACGCCGCAAGCTGCCCCGGCCGTGGTGCGCGCCTCCGCGGCGCCCGAAGGCAACCTGACGCTCTGGGCGGCACTGGCCTTCGCGTTCGCCGGCGGCCTGATCCTCAACCTGATGCCCTGCGTGCTGCCGGTACTGTTCATCAAGGCGCTCGGCTTCGCGCAGGCCGCGCAGGCGAGCCGCGCCGAGGTGCGCGAGCAGGGCCTGCTCTTCCTCTGCGGCGTCCTTACCAGCTTCATCGTCCTTGCCGGTGCGGTGATCGCGCTGGCAGCGCTTGGCACCAGCATCGGCTGGGGTTTCCAGCTGCAATCGCCGCCGGTGGTGATCGCGCTTGCAGTCATCATGGTGCTGATCGGCCTCAACCTGCTCGGCGCATTCGAAATCGGCGGCTCCGTCCAGGGCGCCGGGCACGGGCTTGCCTCCAGCGGCGGGCGCTTGGGCGCCTTCATGACCGGGGCGCTCGCCGTCATCGTCGCGACGCCCTGTACCGCCCCCTTCATGGGCGCGGCGATGGGATATGCCGTGACGCAGCCGCCGCAGATCGCGCTTGCGGTCTTCCTGGCGCTGGCGCTCGGTTTTGCCGCGCCGGTGGTCATCCTGTCCTTCGCTCCCGGTTGGCTGCGTCTGCTGCCAAAGCCCGGCCGCTGGATGGTGATCCTCAAGCAGGCCTTTGCCTTCCCGATGTTTGCGACCGCCACCTGGCTGGTCTGGGTCGCCTCCGTCCAGGCCGGGCCCGGTGGCGTGCTTGCCGCTCTGGCGGCGATCCTCGCCGCCGGCTTCCTCGTCTGGCTGCTCGGCCTCGGCCGCAGTGCCGGCGGGCGGACCCGGATCGCCCTGTCGGCTCTCGCCCTGCTCGTCGCCGTGAGCGCCGGGGCCTTCGTGCTGCAGAGCGCCGTTCCAAGCGCGACGGACGCAGCACGGGCCGGCGACATCGAGCCCTGGTCTCCCGAGCGCGTCGCCGCGCTGCAGGCGGAAGGGCGTCCCGTCTTCGTCAACTTCACCGCGGCCTGGTGCATCACCTGCCTCGCCAATGAGCGGGTCGCGCTGGTCCGGCAGGAGGTCAAGGACACCTTTGCCAAGCTGAACGTCGCCTATCTCAAGGCCGACTGGACCAACCGCAACGCCACCATAGCGGCCGCACTCGCCGAGCACGGCCGGGCCGGCGTGCCGCTCTATCTGTTCTATCCCGGCACGAAGGGCGCACCGCCCGAGATCCTGCCGCAACTCCTGACGACCGACATGCTGGTCGAGGCTGCCGGCCGTGCCGCCGGCAAAGAGGCGAGGACCGCAGAGAACCGGCCCTGATCCTGGGAAGAGGGAGGCAGACATGACAGCTGTGACACGTCAGAGTTTCATCGCAGGCTTGGTCCTTGCGGGCCTCACCCTCGCAGCGGGCTCGGCGCAGGCGCAGAACGGCCCGCGGGTCGGCGCCCCGGCTCCCGCCTTCTCTGCGATCGACGTCGAGGGCCGGACCAGGTCGCTCCCGGAATTCGCGGGCAAGACCGTGATCCTAGAGTGGACCAATCACGACTGCCCCTATGTCCGCAAACACTACAACAGCGGCACCATGCAGAGCCTGCAGCGCGACATGACGAAGGAGGGCATCGTCTGGCTGAGCGTCGTCTCCTCGCCTCCAGGCGAGCAAGGCTATGTCACGGCCGCCCAGGCCAAGGAGTTGACCGCCTCGCGCAACGCTGCCCCCAGCGACCTGTTGCTCGACCCCAAGGGCACCATGGGCCGCGCCTATCGCGCGCAGACCACGCCGCATATGTACATCATCGATGGCAAGGGCATGCTGGTCTATGCGGGCGCGATTGACGACAGGCCCTCGGCCAGCGCCGCCAGCCTGAACGGCGCCAAGAGCTATGTGCGCCAGGCAGTCGCCGAAATGAAGGCCGGCAAGCCGGTCTCCGAGGCCGCGACCAAGGCCTATGGCTGTTCGATCAAGCTCGCACCGCTGAGCTGACGCCTGCAAGCGCCGCGCCCGCGCTGTCGCGGCGCCCCGAAGCCATCTGTGCCGGCGTCAGCGCGGCACCGTTTGTGACCTACCTCATCAACAAGGGGGTCACTGGTCCGGCGGGAGGTCAGGGACGCTTCTGATACGCTGAACGTGGCCTAGCTTGAGCCCGGCTGGACCAATCTCAAGACAAAGCGCAACCCGGGCCAGGACACGTCGTCTCGTACGAGCCGGAAGCCCAAATTGCTCGGCGGCGTGCCCGATGCGCAGCCCCCAGCACGCGCATCGCGCACGAAATCGGCCATATAGGCGCGATGAAGGCCCTCAACGACACGAACTCCGCAATTGGCCACGGCGGCCGTCCTTGCCCCCGCAGTATCCAGGGTGATGCGCTGAAAGCAGGTATCGGTCCATTCCCAGACATTGCCGGCCAGATCGAGAAGTCCATTCTCGTTCGCGCCGAAACTTCCAATCGGCTGTGGTGCCTTGTCGGCCGCCATCACGCGACTCGCGTCCCTGTCATAGATCGCAAGTGCCCGCTGGCCCGGGTCGCTGCGATAGAGCTCCTCCGGAAGGGCGTCGTCGTGGAATCGGCTCGCGGCCGCGTAGGCCCATTCTTCGTCGGTCGGCAGCCGGAATCTCGTCCCCGTCTCGCGTGACAGCCAGGATACATAGGTCTGAGTGTCCCGCCAGCTCACCCCGACAACAGGACGGTCGGAGGCGGTCTCGCCTGGACCCGTCGCCGGACATGCTCCGGCTTTGACGCAGAGCTGATAGTCGGCCACCGAGACCTGATTTTTCATCACGGCCAGCGGCCTGTCGACCGTGACCGCCACGATCGGCGCGGTGATCGGCTTCCCATCCCGTAGGAACTCGCCGTTGGCACGGAAATGGATCGCCCCAGTCCGGAGTTCCACGAGCTCCGGAAGCTGCACACTTGGTGCCGCCGAGCCCGTGCCATATCTCGGCGCGAGGGCCGAGATCGCGATGGGTGCGAGCCCCGCGGTGGCCAGGGCCATGAGCTTGAACGCGGACAGCATGGTGCCTCCCGAGGCGGCCGTCCGACGGCCCAAAGGGCTGATGGTCAGATCACTGATGCGCGGCGCTGCTCACAATCGGCCCGGGTGCCATTACCTGGGTCATCAGGTCATCATTCCATGGGCCCTCGACCCTGAAATGGGCTGTCGCGCCAAGCTCGAAGGCCTCGATCATGTTGTGGTTCACGTAGCCGACAATGCCCGGCTGAAGGAACTTGGTGAGCGCCGCGCCCGCAGACCCGCCCCGAATGAACCAGGTTTCGAGGTTGGTTTCGGGAGGATTCGAGAACTTGCCGGTCTCCCAGACATAGTCGCCGAAGCCGCCGACCAGATGCGGACGAGTGTCGCGGCTGGCCTGGGAGTGAACGATCAGTACGTTCTCGCCGACCTTTGCGGGCATCGCGTTCCTGCCAGTCAGGGCTCCGACCGCGCCGTTGAACACGACGTGACTTGGCACCAGCTTTCGCATGACCTCCATCGTATCCATGTAAGCGTCGCCATGGCTGTCGTAGTGCTTGAATTTGCCCTTCTCGTCGCGCGGCACGTAGTAGTCGGTCTCGCCGATGTAGTAGACGCGATCGTAGCGGAGTGGCCGTCCGGCGCCGTCTTTGAGGCCGTCCCGCGGCAGCACCATCACGGCGCCGCTCATACCCGAGGTGATGTGCCAGGGCGTCATCGCCCCCGGGATGCAGTGATACGCGAACACCCCCGTCCGGGTGGCCTTCCAGCGCAGCACGGCCCGCTCCCCGGGGTTGATCAAGGTCAGGTCGGCGCCTCCTGATGCGCCCGCGGCGGCATGGAAGTCGATATTATGCGTCATCACGTTGGTGTCGGGGTTGGCGAGCGTCACCTCGACATAGTCGCCCTCGTGCACGACGAGGAGCGGCCCGGGGATCGACCCGTTGAAGGTCATGGCCTGCAGCTTGGTGCCCTCTTCGTCGATGACAATCGTCTTCTCTTCGACCCAGAGCCTGAATTCCATGATCCTCGGGCCCAGCTTGGTCGCCTGCTCGTGAGGATGAACGAAGGGCGGAGCGACAAGCTCAACCTTATGCCGCGGCAGATCGAGCGCCCAAGCCGATGCAGGAGCGAGCAGCGCCCCGGCCAGGAGTGCGGCGCCCCTGAGGGCGACCCGTCGGGAGATGGTGACCTTACCATCGGCAATCTCGAATGCCTGTCCCATGGCCATCCCCCTCGAGCACCATTCATTCGAAAGGATACCGGCGGTGCAGTCGTGGAACTACGGACCAAGGTCGAAGAGCATTCGTGCTGTAGGTCTTGCAGCCCTTTGGCCGTGGCGCCGGCGCGCCCGGATCAGGGTGCGGCAGATGCCGGACCAAGGCAGAGCTACTGCGAGTCCCCGACCTCCGCCACCAGCCCATCTCGTCCTGCCTCGGCGTTCATGTCGGCGACAGACACCACCGCTCGCCGGCCGGTGGGCGTGCCCCGCCTGGCAGGCGCCCCGGTCGTGTGGTGGGCACGATCATGATATCCGCCGCCGATCTTGCGCTGCGCGGGGAATTCCGCTGCTTGCGGCTAGCGCCGCCCCCGTCGCCTGGTCTGTTCCCCCGCGCCCTTCGGCCGAGATTCCGGCACCGGGCCCATCTCGTCCAGGCTCGGCTTGCGTGGACGGGAGACCGGTTTGGCTTCGCCGCCGCCCCAGTTATGCGGGCCCATATCCTCATCGGTGGGCTTGCGCGCCCGCGTCGGCAGGTTCGCCGATGCCCCGTAACTGCGCTCCCCCTTGTACTTGCCAGCCGAGGCCTCGACGTCGCTCTGGCGGGCGAGCGGATCGTCGGAGATGGCGAGTTCGGTCGCCTGCAGGCGCTTGATCTCGTCGCGCAGGCGGGCGGCCGTCTCGAATTCGAGATCGGCGGCAGCCTCGCGCATGCGCTTCTCGAGATCCGCCAGCGCAGCCTTGAGGTTGTGACCGGCGATCGGCGCATCGACCAAACCCTTGTCGACCGTGACATGGTCGCGCTCGTAGACCGAGCCGAGGATGTCGCCGATGGCGCGCTTGATCGTCTGCGGCGTGATGCCGTTCGCGAGGTTATAAGCCTCCTGCTTCTCGCGGCGGCGATTGGTCTCGGCCATCGCCCGCTCCATCGAGCCGGTGATGTGGTCGGCATAGAGGATGACCTTGCCGTCGACATTGCGGGCGGCGCGGCCGATGGTCTGGATCAACGAGGTCTCGGAGCGCAAAAAACCCTCCTTGTCGGCGTCGAGAATGGCGACGAAGCCGCATTCCGGAATGTCCAGCCCCTCGCGTAGCAGATTGATGCCGACCAGCACGTCGAAAGCGCCGAGGCGGAGATCGCGCAGGATCTCGATGCGCTCGATCGTATCGATGTCGGAGTGCATGTAGCGCACGCGCACGCCATTCTCGTGCAGGTACTCGGTCAGGTCCTCGGCCATGCGCTTGGTCAGCACTGTGACGAGGCTGCGGTAGCCCTTCTCGGTGACCTCCTTGATCTCGTCGAGCAGGTCGGCAACCTGGTGCTTGGCGGGGCGGACCTCGACCGGGGGGTCGATCAGCCCGGTCGGACGGATGACCTGCTCGGTGAAGACGCCGCCAGTGCGGTCCATCTCCCAGCCGCCGGGCGTCGCCGAGACATGCACCGATTGCGGGCGCATCGCGTCCCATTCCTCGAAGCGCAGCGGCCGGTTATCCATGCAGGACGGCAGGCGGAAGCCGTACTCGGCCAATGTCGCCTTGCGGCGGAAGTCGCCCCGGTACATGCCCCCGATCTGCGGCACGGTGACGTGGCTCTCATCGGTGAAGACGAGCGCATTGTCGGGCAGATACTCGAACAGGGTCGGCGGCGGCTCGCCCGGCTTGCGGCCGGTGAGATAGCGCGAATAGTTCTCGATGCCGTTGCAGGAGCCGGTCGACTCGATCATCTCGATGTCGAAGGTGCAGCGTTGGTCGAGCCGCTGAGCCTCGAGGTAGCGCCCCATCCGATTGAGCTCCTCAAGGCGGGCCTTGAGCTCCTCCTTGATCGACTTGACGGCCTGGGTCAGCGTCGGGCGCGGCGTGGTGTAGTGCGAATTGCCGTAGACTTTCACGAATTCGAGGTCGGCTGTCTTCTGGCCGGTGAGCGGATCGAATTCCGAGATGCTCTCGACCTCATCGCCGAACAGGCCGATGCGCCAGGCGCGGTCCTCATAGTGGGCCGGGAACAGCTCGATGACGTCGCCGCGCACGCGAAAGGTGCCGCGGGCGAAATCGCCGAGCGTGCGCTTGTATTGCAGGGCGACGAGGTCGGCGATGAGTTGGCGCTGCTCGATGCGCTCGCCGAGTTTGATGGCGAAGGTCATCGCCGTATAGGTCTCGACCGAGCCGATACCGTAGATGCAGGAGACGCTGGCCACGATGATAACGTCGTCGCGCTCCAGCAGAGAGCGCGTGGCCGAGTGGCGCATGCGGTCGATCTGCTCGTTGATCGAGGATTCCTTCTCGATGAACGTGTCAGATCGCGGGACGTAGGCCTCGGGCTGGTAGTAATCGTAGTAGGAGACGAAATACTCGACCGCGTTGTCGGGGAAGAAGCTCTTGAACTCGCCGTAGAGCTGTGCGGCGAGCGTCTTGTTCGGGGCGAGGATCAGTGCCGGGCGCTGCGTCTCCTCGATCACCTTGGCCATCGTGAAGGTCTTGCCGGAGCCGGTGACGCCGAGCAGGACCTGGTCGCGCTCCTGCCGTGCGACACCATCGACGAGATCGGCGATCGCGGTCGGCTGGTCACCTGCGGGCTCGAAATCCGACTGCATGCGGAAGGCGATGCCGCCCTCGGACTTGTCCGGTCGAGCCGGGCGATGCGGCGTCCAGGGCTTGCCGGGATCGATGAAAGGACTGCCGGACTCCAGCAGGTGCTGCAGCGAATGCGCGGTGACGGAGGCCGCGGTCTCGCCCTCGGCCTCGCCGAAAGCGGAAGCCGCGTCGCCCTTCTTCGGCTTCTTCTTCAGCTTGGTGTCGCCGGGGCGCGGCTCGCCATAGCCGGCCTGTGGCTGGTCGCTGAAACCGGAAGCGCCACCCGGGACCGCCCTGCCGCGGTTGATCGCGGGATTGAGCAGATCGGCGAGATAGCCCTCGAGCGGCATCAACTCCGGCTTGGTGGCCTTCGAGTTCGGCGTGCGCGCGGACGCGGGCTTCTTTGCAGGCTTCGCCTTGGCGGTCGTGTCGGAGCTTTTCGGCATGGCCGCAATATGGGGCGAAACCGGTCCGGGCGCGAGGGCTAAGCGGTCGCAGCTGGCGCATAGCTGACAGCAGGTGACAGGAGCACGCCGTGCCGTGCGCACCCGGATTGAAGCGATTCCTGAGCGGGCGCGATGGGCGTCCGGCCTTATCGCGCGCCTGCGCATGTCGAAACGGAGCGAGCCTTATCCGCGCGACTTGGTCTTGCCACGAGCGCGGGACGTATTCAGGGTCACGGCTGCGCGAATGAGAGCCTTCAATGCCCCTTCGTCAATCGTCTCGCCCTCATGGACGTCGATGGCACGCCTGGTGTTGCCGTCGAGACTGGAATTGAAGAGGCCTGATGGGTCGTCGAGCGAAGCCCCTTTGGCAAAGGTCAGCTTGACGACGCTCTTATAGGTCTCGCCGGTGCAGATCATTCCGTGGTGCGCCCACACGGGAACCCCTCGCCACTTCCACTCCTCGACGACCTCGGGATCGGCCTGCTTGATCCATGCGCGGAGCAGGGAGAGCATCGTGCCCCGCCAGTCTCCCAGCTCGCTGATCCGCTCGTCTATCATCTGGGACGGGGAGTTTTGGTTCTGGGACTCGCTCTGGCTCATGATCTTCCCTCGATGCTGCTGTTTCTTGGACGAGGCCACCGTCTGCTCGACATCGCGATACAGCCTCTCGAAGAGGCCGCTTCGGCCCGGCAAACGTTTGGGAGAGCACGCTGCGACGGCACGGGATCAGGACGCATAACTCTCTGGCTATTGGTCTGAATTCATAACCAATAGGATATGTGTCGGTCAATCGAGACCGTCACTCGCAACGATCCGTTGCCGCGTTTCCAGGACGATCCACTTCGGGTCTCGCGACACACGATCAGAGTGGCCGCGATGGAAAGTCTGGTGCGAGCGCAGAGCTTCTCGGGCATGGCTGCAACCTTCAAGCGAGACTGTGCTCGCTATCCCGGGGCAGCGGCGGCGCGATGGTTCCGCTCTCGATGGTGCGGCCGGACACGTCGGTGTAGACTGCCCGGGTCTTGTCTTCGGCAGTGCCTGATCCCCATCTCCAAGTGATCGCCGCTTCAGATTCCAGCATCGGGTTGGCGCTGCAGCACATGCAGCCGTGAGGACGTAACACTGAAAGCTGTGGTCCGGTTCGCCGGATGTGCCGAGATCAATAGGAGGAGGCCAGAATGACTCGCGCCTTCGTCAAGGAAGCCGAGGAAAGAGGGACCCTGGACGAGCTGCCAGACCGGCCAGTCTCGCCTCACCCGAACCTCGTGACGCCTGAAGGGCTCGCACAGATCGAGGCCCAGCTGGCGCGCTGGCATGACGAACACGCGGCGGCGCTGGCTGGAGGCGACCGCACCGAGATCGCTCAGACGCGGCGCGAGTTCCGCTACTGGACCGCGCGGCGCGCCAGCGCCAAGCTGGCCCCTGCGCAGGAAAGGCACGACATCGTCCGCTTCGGCTCGACAGTGACGATCCGCCGGGCCGACGGGCGCAAGCAGAACTGGCGACTGGTCGGCGAGGACGAGGCCGATCCGGCGCGGGGAACGCTGCCCTATGTCGCGCCGTTGGCGAGCGCGCTGATGGGCAAGGGCATTGGCGAGAGCGTCAGCATCGGCGTTGAGGCGGTCGAGATCATCGCAATCGCCTGAGGCGATCGTTCAGCTTTCCGCGAGCCAGGCCTGAATCCCTGCTGCAGCTGCGACTCCGGTCGCGAAACAGGCCTGCAGCAGATAGCCGCCGGTCGGCGCCTCCCAATCCAGCATCTCGCCTGCGACAAAGGTACCGGGCAAGCGTTTCAGCATGAAGCCTTCCTCGACCTCGGCCGCGGCGACGCCACCGGCGGTGGAGATCGCCCGCTCGATCGGTCTGAGACCGGTGAGCACCAGAGGTGCGGCCTTGATCAGTGCGGCCAGCCTCTCCGCGTCTTGGGGAAGTGGCCCCTTCGCCGCTTCGCGCAGCAGCGCAATCGCGGATGGAGCAAGACCTGCAGCCTTGCGCAGATGATTGCTCAGCGTCACGCCCTTGCGACGATGCGCGAGCCGCTGGACCAGCAGCGCCGCCTCGTGATCGGGCCGCAGATCGACGGTGATGACCGCCCTGCCCTCGCGCAGGATCGTCTCGCGGATCGGGGCAGAGAGTGCATAGACCGCCCCGCCTTCCAGACCCGCCGCATCGATCATCGCCTCGCCGGGCACGGATTGGCCGCCGAAGCTCAGGACGATCCGTTTCAGCGGCACGCCGGCAAAACGCTCGCGCATGGTCTGCGACCAATCGACCGTAAAGCCGCCATTGGATGGGCGCAGCGGCGCAATCGCAATGCCGCGCGCTGCCAGCAAAGTCGCCCAGGCGCCATCGGACCCTAGCCGCGGCCAACTTGCGCCGCCGAGCGCGAGCAGCGTCGCGTCGTGCTTCGCCTCGAAATCGGCGCCATCGCGGCTCCGGAACGTCAGAACGCCCGCTTCGCTCCAGCCGGTCCAGCGCTGCCCAGGCGCGAAGGCGACGCCGAGACCATCGAGCCGGCGCAGCCAGGCACGAAGCAGGGGGGAAGCCTTCATGGCGCGAGGGAAGACACGCCCGCTGCTGCCGACGAACGTGTCCTGCCCGAGCGCATCGGCCCAGTCGCGCAGGGATTGCGGCGGGAAGGCACGAATGGCCGGCTCCAGCCAGGTTCGGGCATCGCGATAGCGGGCCAGGAAGCTGTCGAGCGGTTCGGAATGGGTGAGGTTCAACCCGCCGCGCCCGGCCAGCAGGAATTTGCGAGCCGGCGAGGGCATGCGATCGTAGATCGTGACCGCATGGCCGGCCACTGCGAGGCGCTCGGCCGCAATCAGCCCGGACGGCCCTGCTCCGATGATGGCGATGTGATGTGAGGACATCGGTCCGGCTTGCCGTCCGCGCGGCCTGCGGTCAAGGGTAATCCCGCCGCGCGGGCCATCGATAGGACGAACCATGCCGACCATCGCCGCCTATCTTGGCGCAGCCATTCTCGAAATCGCCGGCTGTTTCGCGTTCTGGGGCTGGCTCCGGCTCGGCAAGCCGATCTGGTGGATCGTGCCCGGACTGGTTTGCCTCGCCCTGTTCGCCTGGCTGCTGACGCTGGCGGAGAGCGAAATGGCCGGACGCGCCTATGCCGCCTATGGCGGCATCTATATCGTGAGTTCGCTCGCCTGGCTCTGGGTCGTCGAGGGCTTTCGCCCCGACCGCTGGGACATTGCCGGCGGGCTGATCTGCCTCGCCGGCGCGGCGGTCATCATCGCAGGGCCGCGCTAGAGTATCGGCCCGAAAAGTGGATTGCGGCTTTCGGGAAAGCCGATGCAAACATAGACGATCAGATCATCGCGCCGGGTTCGATATCCGGCCCGACGATCCAAGTCTCAGCTCCGCGCAAAGGTCTCGTCGAAGGCGTAGCCGGCGCCACGAACGGTCCGCAGCGGATCCTTGGCGTTGTCGGGGGTGATCGCCTTGCGCAGGCGGCCGACATGGACGTCGACAGTGCGCTCGTCGATATAGACATCGCGACCCCAGACCGCGTCGAGCAGCTGGGCGCGGGAATAGACCCGACCCGGCGCCTGCATCAGGAACTCGAGCAGGCGGAACTCGGTCGGGCCGAGATGCAACTCGCTCCCTGAGCGGCGGACACGGCGGGTGGTGCGGTCGAGTTCAAGATCGCCGGCGGCCAGCAGCCCGGCAACATGACCCGGCTTGGCGCGGCGCAGCAGCGCCTGGATGCGCGCGATCAGCTCGGGCAGCGAGAAAGGCTTGACGACATAGTCGTCAGCCCCGGTGGCAAGGCCGCGCACACGCTCGGTCTCCTCGCCGCGGGCCGTGAGCATGATGATCGGCACTCGCTCGGTATCGCGACGGGTCCGCAGCCGCCGGCAGAGCTCAATGCCGGAAAGGCCCGGTAGCATCCAGTCGAGCAGCACGAGGTCCGGCGTATGATCGCGCAGATGCAGCTCGGCATCGTCGCCACGCGCTACGCTATCGACCTCGAAGCCTTCGGCCTCGAGATTGTAGCGCAGCAGCAGGGTCAACGGCTCTTCGTCCTCAACGATCAGGATGCGTGCAGGCATGTCTCACTCGGTCCCAAAGGTGTCGGGCGCCGGTCACTCACCGGTGGCGGCGTCCAGAAGAATGTTGGTGGTGTCGAGCTTCGGACGGGCTGCGTCCAAGGCTTCGCCCGTGACGAGATAGTGGATCGTCTCGGCGATGTTGGTGGTGTGGTCGCCGATACGCTCGACATTCTTCGCGCAGAACAGGAGATGCGTGCAGAAGGTGATGTTGCGCGGGTCTTCCATCATATAGGTGAGCAGCTCGCGGAAGAGCGAGGTATAGAGCGCGTCGATCTCGTCGTCTCGGCGCCAGACCTCCATGGCCTTCTGCTCATTGCTGACGGCATAGGCATCGAGCACGTCCTTGAGCTGGGCCTGAACCAGGCGGCTCATATGCTCGAGGCCGACGACCGCACGCGACGGCGGCTGGAACTGGCCGGAGATCGCAACGGCGCGCTTGGCGATATTCTTGGCGAGATCGCCGACACGCTCGATATCGGCGGCGATGCGAATGGCGGAGATCAGCTCGCGCAGGTCGTTGGCGAGCGGCTGGCGCCGGGCGATGGTGAGGACCGCCTTCTCCTCGACCTCACGCTGCAGGTTGTCGAGGCGCTGGTCGGCGCTGATGACCTTCTGTGCCAATCCGGTATCACGGCGCACCAGGGCGACCGTCGAATCGCCGAGCATGCGCTCCGACATGCCCCCCATCTCGGCAAGGCTGCGGCGGATCCCCTCGAGATCGGCGTCATATGAGCGGACGATGTGATCAGTCATCGCGGCGTGTCCTTTGTCGGCAAAGCAGTTGGAAGGCTTGGTACCGTTTCAGCCGAAGCGACCGGTGACGTAATCCTGCGTCTGCTTCTTGTGCGGGTTCATGAAGATGGTGTTGGTGGCGTCGAACTCGATCACCTCGCCCAGATACATGAAGGCGGTGTACTGCGAGATGCGCGCCGCCTGCTGCATGTTGTGGGTGACGATGACGATGGTGAAGTCGGTCTTGAGCTGCTCGAGCAGGTCCTCGATCTTGCCGGTCGAGATCGGATCAAGCGCCGAGGTCGGCTCATCGAACAGGATCACTTCCGGCTTCTGGGCGATGGTACGCGCAATACAGAGGCGTTGCTGCTGGCCGCCGGACAGGCCCATGCCGGAGGTCTTCAGCTTGTCCTTGACCTCGTCCCAGAGGGCAGAGCGGCGCAGCGCACCTTCGACGCGGTCGTCGAGTTCGGACTTCGGCGGCTTCTCATAGAGGCGGATGCCGAATGCGACATTGTCGTAGATCGACATCGGGAAGGGCGTCGGCTTCTGGAACACCATGCCGACGCGCGAGCGCAGCTCGTTCACATCGATATCGTTGCTGATGACGTTGCGGCCGTCGAGCAGGATCTCGCCGGTGGCGCGCTGCTCCGGATAGAGTGAATAGATCCGGTTGAAGATGCGCAGCAGGGTCGACTTGCCGCAGCCCGACGGCCCGATCAGGGCGGTGACATGGCGGTCCCGGAAGTCGAGATTGATGTTCTTCAGCGCCTTGTGCTCGCCGTAGTAGAAATCGAGGTTCTTGACCGCGATCCGGACGGGGGCCTCGGCATCAAGCGCTTGCGGGCTCAGTTCCAGCGTCGAAAGCATCGACTTGTTCCTTCAGATCGAACGCGACGAGGGTTTAAGGCCGTTCATTTGCCGCCCCGCACGATACGGCGGGCGATAAGCGAGAGGCACAGGATCGAGACGGTGATGATCAGCGAACCGGCCCAGGCGAGCTGCTGCCAGTTCTCATAAGGGGCGGAGGCGAACTGGTAGATCGTCACCGGCAGGTTGGAGACGCCGCCGACGAGGGTGGGCGAGAACCAGAAATTGTTGTTCAGCGCAGTGAAGATCAGCGGCGCCGTTTCGCCGGCGATGCGCGCCAGGGCCAGCAGGATACCGGTGACCATACCGGATTTCGCCGCCCGCCAGGTCACGCTGGTGATGACGACCGAAGGCGGGGCGCCCAGCGCAGCACCGGCTTCGCGCAACGAGCTCGGCACGAGGCGCAGCATGTCCTCGGTGGTGCGCACGATCACCGGGATCGCGATGATGCCCAGCGCGACGCCGCCGGCCCAGCCGGAATAGCCGCGGAACGGCTCGACCAGGATGACGTAGACGAAGAGGCCGATCAGGATCGACGGTGCCGAGAGCAGGATGTCGTTGATGAAACGGATCAGATCCGCGAGCTTCGAGCCCTTGCCGTATTCGGCAAGATAGGTGCCGGCGAGCACGCCCACCGGCGTCGCCACGGCGATGCCGAGGAAGGTCAGCACGATCGAGCCGACAATGGCGTTGGCAAGGCCGCCCCCCTCGCTGCCGGGACCGGGCGTGACCTGGGTGAAGGTCGCGACGGAGAGCCCGCCGATCCCCTTCACGAGCAGCATGCCGAGAATCCAGAACAGCACGAAGATGGCGAGAAGGGTGAAGCTGGTGGCGATGATTTTCATCGCCCGATCGGCGGTGCGGCGCGCGGGACGGACACGGCCCCAGACCTGATGAGGCGTCGTGGCGGGCGGGGTGACGGCGCTGTTCATGGCCAGGCTCCGCTCAGAAGGACTTGACGCGCGCGACAAGGATACGCGCGATCACGAGGACGACGAAGGTGACGAAGAAGAGGATACAGCCAAGCGCGATCAGCGCGTTGAGCTGCAGGCCCATCGCCTCGTTGAATTCGTTGGCGATGCGCGAGGCGATGGTCGAGCCGGGATCCATGATCGAGGCCGAAAGCCGGTTGGCGTTGCCGACGACGAAGGTCACCGCCATGGTCTCGCCAAGCGCGCGGCCAAGACCGAGCATGATGGCGCCGATGATCGAGACGCCGGCCTGCGGCACCAGCACATGGCGCACGACCTCCCAGGTCGTGGCGCCGATGCCATAGGCGCTCTCACGCAGTACGGACGGGATCTGCTCCAGCATGTCGCGGGTGATCGAGGCAATGAAGGGGATGATCATGAAGGCGAGGATGATGCCGGCCGTCAGGATGCCGAGGCCCGAGGGCGAGCGCGAGTAGAGCACGGTGCCGACCAGCGGAATGCCTTCGACGATGTTCGAGACCGGGATCTGCACATAGGCCGCGAAGAGCGGCACGAAGACGAAGAGACCCCACATGCCGTAAATGATCGAGGGCACGGCAGCGAGCAGCTCGATCGTCGTCGAGACCGGGCGCTTGAACCAGGGCGGCGCGAGCTGGGTGAGGTAGACGGCGATGCCGAGCGAGAGCGGTACGCCAAGGACCAGCGCGATCAGCGCGGTCGACAAGGTGCCGACGATGGCGGGCCAGGCGCCATACTGCTCATTCTGGGTATCCCAGACGCTGGACGTGATGAAACCAAGGCCGAATTCGCGGAAGGCAGGCCAGCCGCCGATGATCATCGAGGCGATGATGCCTGCGAGCAGCACCAGCACGAAGAGCGCAGCGGCCCGGCTGGCATTGCGGAAGACAATGTCGAAGGTGCCCTTTGGAGTGCGGCGAATGGCAGGCGCACCGGGCGCGGCCATCTGGTCTGTCACGGCAGCCATCCGTGGTTACTCCGGTCGCATAAGAAGCACGAGGAAACGGGTCTCACAAAGTCGAACGCGAGGCGGGAACTGCCCGCCTCGCGCCATAGCATGGATCAGAAGATCGGCTTGCCGGCCGGGTCGGTGACGCCCTTCCAGGCGGCGCGGACCTGATCCTTGACGTTGGCCGGGAGCGGCACGTAGTCGAGATCGAGCGCGAGCTTGTCGCCGTTCTTGTAGGCCCAGTCGACGAATTTCAGCGCGGACTGCACCTCTTCCGGCTTCTCCGGCTTGGCATGCACGAGCAGGAAGGTGGCGGAGGTGATCGGCCAGGCCTGGGCGCCCTTCTGGTTGTTCAGCGAGATGCCGAAGCCGGGAGCCTCGTTCCAGTTCGCATTGGCGGCAGCGGCCTGGAAGGACTTGTCGTCCGGAGCCGGGAACTGGCCTTCGGCATTCTCGACCAGCGCATGGGCCAGCTTGTTCTGCTTGGCATAGGCGTATTCGACATAGCCGATCGAGTTCGCGACCTGCTTGACGGAGGCCGAGACGCCCTCATTGCCCTTGCCGCCGATGCCGACCGGCCACTGCACGGCGGTGTTGGTGCCGATCTTCGACTTCCAGTCCGGCGAAACGCGCGAGAGATAGTCGGTGAAGACGAAGGTCGTGCCCGAGCCGTCCGAACGATAGACCGGGTTGATGTTGGCGTCAGGCAGGGTCAGGCCGGCATTGATGGCGACGATCTTGGGGTCGTTCCACTTCTTGATGGTGCCCTGATAGATGTCGGCGATGATCGCGCCGGTGAGCTTCAGCTTGCCCGGCTCGACGCCGGCAATGTTGACGGCCGGAACGACGCCGCCCATGACGGTCGGGAACTGGATCAGGCCGTCCTTGGTCAGGTCCTCGCCCTTGAGCGGGGCATCGGTCGCACCGAACGCAACCGTCTTGGCCTTGATCTGCCGGATACCGCCGCCCGAGCCGATCGACTGATAGTTGAGACCGATATTGGTCTCCTTCTTATAAGCTTCAGCCCATTTCGAGTAGATCGGGAAAGGGAAGGTCGCGCCCGCGCCGGTGATGTCAGCGGCCTGGGCAACGCCGGCCAGGCCGATCGTCGCAGCCGCGAGAATGAGAATTTTGCGCATTAGAGGAGTCCTCGTCTGGGTCGCAGTCTTTAGCAGCCCCGCTAGAACACCTTCCATATGACAGACAGATGACAGACCGTCACGTTCGCCGTCACATTGGTCAGGATGGGCTCCGCATCATCGCGCCGAGGCGCGGCAGGATCGCCTTGAAGAGCGCACCCTTGCCGTACTCGCTCTCGATGGTGAGACGGCCGCGATGGCGTAGCACGATGTGCTTGACGATGGCGAGACCGAGGCCCGTGCCGCCGGCCTCGCGGCTCGCGGCCGTGTCGACCCGATAGAAGCGTTCGGTGAGGCGGGGCAGATGCTCGGGCGGGATGCCCGGCCCATCGTCACGAACGCTGACGCTGGCTTCGCTCACGCCCTCGACCACATTGATCGCAACCACGCCGCCCTCGCGGCCATATTTGATGGCGTTCTCGACGAGATTCTCCATCAACCGCAACAGCTCGTCGCGGTCCCCCGCGACCTGGACCGGCTGGGGCGGCGTCTCGAGCTTCAACGTCACCTTGCGCCCGCGTGCCATCAGGGTGAGCGAGTCGACGATCTCGCGCGAAATCGCGGAGAGATCGACAGGCGTGTCCGGTGCGAGATGGGCGCGCAGCTCGATGCGCGAGAGCGAAAGCAGATCGTCGACCAACCGCGCCATGCGCAGGCCCTGCTCGCGCATGATGGCGAGGAAACGGTCGCGCGCGCCGGTATCGTTGCGCGCCGGCCCCTGCAGGGTCTCGACGAAGCCGAGAAGCGAGGCGAGCGGCGTGCGCAATTCGTGGCTGGCATTCGCCACGAAATCGACGCGCATGCGTTCTGTGACGCGCAGCTCACTCAGATCCTCGAAGGTCAGCACCACGGGATTACGCCAGACGCCGCCGGTCAGCGCCGCGATGTGGATCCGGAAGGTGCGCTCGACCGGCACGCGCTCGATCAGCTCGATGACCCGGCGCCCTCCGCGGCGCGAAACCTGCTCGATCGCGTCGATCAGGTCGGGGTCGCGCAGGACGAGCGTCAGCGACTGGCCGCGTTCGAGCGCTGGAATGAGCGCACGCATCGCCGGGCTCAGCGCCTGCGCCACACCCTGCGCATCGAGCAGCACCACGGCGGCCCCCAGCGCCTCGATCAGCGCTGCAGTGGCCGGCGCGTGGGGATCGACGACATCGACCATGTGAACATGCCTATCAGGAGGAAGCTGGCGCCCTCATAGGGGGTGGCACGCACTCTGCCAATCGCTCCGGGCGAGATGCCCCGCACTTGCGAGGCCTCCCAGAGCGTGCAGCGACAGCGCGGGCGAAAGCCATGCCATCCCGGATCTCAGCAGGAGCGAGAATGTGCTCGGGTGATCACTATCGGCAACGCGCTAGGCGCCGTGGAGGTCGAGGCTGTCTTGACCACGGTCGGGATTGCGACCGGCCTTCTCGCTCAGATCAGGAATGTATCTCCAGCCAATTATTGCCTCTTGATTGAGGCATTCTCGAACATGGAAAGGATCCGAATGATGATGCTCACCCGACAGAATGATGACCCTCGACCTGGCCAGCCATCTTTTGGCCTTTTAACGACACTATTCGGACATGGAACTGCTCGGCCAGACCAAGAATCTGGTGGCTTGAGCCTTCCATCCTCCCCAGTCTTGTTGAGTATTTTATGCGTCGCATTATCTTGTCTGCATGTGTTGCAGTGTGCCTCCCTGTATCCGCCTATGCCAACGTTCCCCCCGGAAAGGTCTCGTTCCAACCGCAAGTGAAGGGGTTGGGCTGCCTCAAACCCGAAACCCTGGCGATGATCAGCGAGTTGGTCGCCAAGATCGGCCCGATCAAGATCACCTCGACCTGCGGTGGTCGCCATGCCCGGAACTCGCAGCACTATAGCGGAAAGGCGATCGATTTCAGGCCGGTGGCTGCTTCAACGCGCAGCGCGGTCGCTGCGGCCAAGGCCCTCGCGAGCACCGGCGGCGTCGGCTCCTATTCGAACGGCCTCGTCCATGTCGATGTCGGAGCGCGCGAGGCCACCTGGTATGGGCACAAGCGCAGCAGCCGTCAGGTCGCCTACGCAGCGCGCAGCAGCCGCTAAGACATCGCTCCGAAAAGTGGATTGCGGTTTTCGAGAAAGCCGCTGCAATCACAGGAGGTCAGATCATCGGACGGACACGAGATCCAGTCCGATGATCTGGAAGTGCCGCGCCCTAGATGTCGTGGCGCTTGATGCGGCGGATCATTTCGTGGAGCGCCAGCATCACCAGCGCCAGGATGAAGGGCAGCAGATAGTAGATGATGCGGAAGAGCAGCAGGGCTCCAAGCACATGGCCATAAGGCAGCCGGTTGAGCGCGACGAGCATCGTCGCCTCAAAGACGCCGAGCCCGCCGGGCGTATGGGCGGCTATGCCGATCAGGCAGGCAAAGACATAAGCTGCCAGGAAGGCCGGATATTCCAGCCCATAGCCGCCGGGCAGCAGCACGAAGAGCACGGCAGCGGCGGCGCAGACCTCGCAGGCGCCAAGCGTCATCTGGCCTAGCGTGATGCCCAGTCCCGGCAACGGCAGGTTCCAGCCGCGAACCCGGAAGGTGCGTTCGTCGGTCGCGACCCAGGCGAGATAGCCGAGGATGGCGAGCGCCGTCGCGGCTCCGACGACCTGCACGACCCAGGGCGAGGTGCGTGCCAGCAGGGCGACAGAATCGGTGGCATAGAACAGGCAGGCGCTGAGGATCGCGCCGAGTCCGAGCCAGAAGGTCAGGCCGGCGATGACCGTCAGGCGAGCGACCTCCGAGGCGCGCACACCCTTGGCCGAATAGATCCAGTAGCGAACCGTGCCGCCCGTCACGATCGGGAAGCCGAGCGTGAAGGACACGGAATAGCTGGTGAAGGAGGCGAGCGCGGTCGTGCGGTAGGGGATCGACATCCCCAGCCTTCTCAGCGCCAGCGCATCATAGCCGGTCAACAGCAGATAGCTCAGCGCGGTGAAGCCGAGCGCCAGCCCGATCTGGCGGCGGCTGGCATCGGCGAAGGCACCGGCCACCTGGCCCGGCTCCATCTCGCGGATGATCAGCCAGAGGACGGCCAGCGAAGCGACGAAGATGACCGTGCTGGCAAGTGGGCCGAGCCAGCGCCAGCGGCTGCGTTTGCGCAGCGGCATTCCGGGCTCGTGCGGGCCGTACGACATGCTCTCTCGTGGTCAATTGCGCGAGGTGGGAGTGTGGCTCGCGCCGATTGCGGACGGGAGGGCACCGCAGCACCCCGGCCCCGACAGATAGCGCCTCGGCCGCGATCCACAAGACGGAAGGACGCGGCGAATGCGCGCCATGAGGCTGATGCAGGGCGCGTCGGGCCGGCATTGCGACGGCCCGACAACATCTGTCCGCTCCGGCCCAACCGTTTGGCTATCCTCAGATTTCTCTGACTTGAGCGGCCGCGAAGAATGCCTCCGGCCCCTCGATCTCGACCAATTTGCGATTCTCGATGAGCCAGAAGCGATTGCCGACCGCCCTGACGAAGCTGCGATCGTGTGAAACCAGCAGGCAGCTCGCCTCATGCGCCATGAGTTCGCCCTCCAGTGCCTCCTGCCCTTCGATGTCGAGATGGTTCGTCGGTTCGTCGAGCAGATAGAAATTCGGATTGGCCAGACGCAGCACCAGCATGGCGAGCCGCGACTTCTGTCCGCCCGAGAGCGCGCCGATCCGGCTGCTCTGCATGTCGATCGACACTCCCGCACCCGCCAACAGGCTGCGCGCCGGTTGGTCGCCGACATCGAACCGTCGGGTGATCACGCCATGCGGCGTATCGCTATCGGCAAGTTCGGAGAGGCTCTGGCTGCTATAACCCAGGGCAAGCGACGGCGTGACCTTGATGCTCGCACCGTCGGCTTCCGCGATCGCATCCCTGATCAGGCCGATCAGTCGCGACTTGCCGGTTCCGTTGCGGCCAAGCAGCACGATCCGGTCACCCTGGGCGATCGAGCGTTTGCCGGTCTTGAACAGCAGCGCCCCATCCGGCGCCTCGACGGAAAGATCGTCGAGCGTCACCAGGACCTTGGCGTGCGTGCCGCGATTGGCCAGCCGGATCGCTCCCGATGAGCGCTCCTGATAGCCAGGTCGTGCCGCCTCCTCCAGGCGCTCGGCTCTTTGCCTGAGCTGCTTGGTCTTGACCACGAGCAGGTCGCTGCCGGAATTGATCCCGATATTGTTCAGCTTCGCAGCCTGCCGGCGCAGCTGCTGGGCCGTCTTCATCTCGCGCTGGTAGCGACGCTCCTCCCCGGCATCGACCTCATCCAGCGCGGCGCGCGCCAGCGTATAGGGCAGCGCGAAGACCGGTGAGCTCTCCAGCCTGAGGAACAACGTGCGGTTGGTCACCGCGTCGAGGAAGGCGCGGTCATGGCTGGAGATCACGACGGGCACGTCGCGCGGCAGGCCATTCAGCCAGTCCTCGAGTTGGCTGATCCGGGCGAGGTCGAGATGGTTGGTCGGCTCGTCGAGCAGCAGCATGTCGGGATCGGTCACCCAGACGCTGGCCAGCAGGGCGAAGCGCTGCCAGCCGCCGCTCAGCTGCGACAAGGGGCGCCGGCGAAGCGCCTCGGGAATCTCGAGCGCTTCCAGCGCGACGTCGACGCGCCAGGATTCCGTCTCGGCCTGCTCCGGCGACAGGGCCTGAAGCACGAGGTCATAGAAGGGCAATGCCAGCAGCGCGGCCGGAATCTCCTGCTCGACATGACCGACGCGAAGCCCGCGCGAACGCGTGATCTCACCCGTCGTGGGTTCATGGGAGCCGCCGAGGCAACGCAACAGCGTGGATTTGCCCCGACCATTGGCGGCGACGAGGCCGAGGCGATCGCCCGGCCCGATGGCAAGATTGAGATTGGAAAAGAGCGGCGCACCAAGCGTGACGCCGAGTTTGCGAGCGTTGATCAAGGCCATAATCGTTCTCTGGACTGCCCGAGCCGTTGACCGGCATCCAGGAAAGGCGCGTTTCACGGCCTTGTGGATGCAGATGCCAGATGCCTGTGCGGCGTCAGCTCGTTGAATTGGGAGAGGCGCAGTTCACCGGAGCCATAAGGCTCGATGCTGCGCCGCCACGAAGGGCAGACCGGGAAGAGAACCGCTGAGGGATCGTCCTTGGGTCAGCCCTGCAAGACTGCTTGCAGGGCCTGAACGGGGCCACGCTGACGATGGTGACGAAAAAACGTGATCACGCAGCCCCCCTTTCTCGAATGAGCGATGGAAACAGCCCTAGCGCCGTTCCCGATCGTTCGCAACCGCAGCTTGTCTCAGGCTGTCTTGCGGAACACGCGCAGGGTCTTGAACTGGCCAATCTCCTCGACCGAGCGCGACTTCACCCAGTCCGCAATGATCGGCTCGGCCGAGGCATAGGCGAAGGAGCCAGTGTAGAACAGGATATGGCCGCCAGCATCGGTCTGGTCGGTGAAGAGCTGCATCACCTCGAGATCGGTGAGCGCGCCATAGGCGTCGTTCTTCTCGCTGCGGAACTCGCAGGAATGGAACAGGGTGACGATGTCGAAGCGCGGCAGCAGTTTTGCGTTGCTGGTGTAGATGTCGCCGAAATAGGCGGAATAGGTCTTGGTGATCGAGGGGTTCTCGGTCGCCAGCTTGACGAAGGCATCATATTCCTTGGGCGAGGCGGTGATGCCCAGCACGGAGCAGTCGAGCTCCGGCTCGGCGCAGCGGATGCCGATATAGTGATGGCCGCCGGTCCCGAAATGATAGATGCGCTTGCCAGTGAGGCCCTGATCTTCGAGCCATTCGACGAAATGCACGTCACAAGGGCACTGCTCGACCCGCAGGCCCCAATAGACGTCCCAGATATTCAGCATGCGATCAGCTCCGTAACAGGCAGGCCCGACGGGCCTGCGGCATGAGGCAAGGCGGGCTCGATCAAGCCCGGGGCAAAGGGTCTCGCGGCATGGCGGCACCAAGAGATCGTCATGTCAGGCCCCGCTCCACCGCCCCCGCCCGCACGGCGGACGTGCCGTCCGGATTGGCCATCCGCGCCACGCCGCCGGCCCGCTTCATCACGAGATGCAGGCTGGCAGCCTCGGCAAAGCCAGGGCTCTGGCCCATCAGCAGGATGATGGCGCCGGGTTTTGCGGCTCGGAGTTCGGCGATGAGTTCGAGCGCAGTGTCGGTTTCCAGGGCGCTGGTGGATTCGTCGAGCAGGAGGACGTCGGGCGCTTCGAGTTCGGCGCGGGCAAGCGCCAGGCGCTGCCTGTCTCCCGTCGCCAGAAGCTTGTCCCAGTCGCGATGCTCGTCGAGGCTCGCGGCGAGCGCAGAGAGCCCGTAACGGCGCAAGGCATCGGCAAGCGCATCGCCCGGGCGGGTCAACGCGGTATCGAGAATCGTGCGCAGACTGCCTTCGCTCAGGTGCAGGCTGTGCGGCACGACGGTCACCCGCGCTCCCTCCGGCAGGGAAATCTCGCCTCGCCCCCAAGGCCAGAGACCGGCGAGCGCCTGGATCAGCGCCGATTTGCCGAGCCCGAGTTCGCCCGAAAGATGCAAGGTCGCTCCGGCCGGCAGGGAGAAGCTGAGATCGGCGGCCAGGTTGCGACCATCGCGATCGGTCAAGGTGACATCCACGAGACACAGCAGAGCGTCAGGGCTTTGCTTCACAGTCAGATGATCATCCGGCCGGCTCTGCTCGACACGGTCGAGCGCGGCGGCCAGCTCATTGACGCGCCGCGCGGCGGCCAGCCACTCGGCGATGCGCATGAAATTGTCGAGCACCCAGTTGAAGGCGTTCTGCACGGCCACAAAGGCGGCAGCGACCTGAACGACCCCGCCGAGCGACATCTCACCGGAGAGATATTTCGGGGCGGCCAGCAATAACGGAACGACTGGAACGAGCGCACCGCTGCCATTGGTGATCCAGGTCAGCCGGCCGCGTTGGCGGATCATGGCGAGCCAGCGCTGCGCCAGGCTGTCATAGGTGCGCGCGACGGCGCGGCGCTCGCCGGCCTCGGCGCGAGCGAGCGCGATCGGCTCGCCATGATCGCGAATACGCATCAGGGCGAAGCGCAACTTGGCTTCGCCCTCGTTTCGCGCCGCGACGAGACGCGGCAGCCGGCGGCCGACAACGGTGATCAGCAGCGAAACCAGCACCGCATAGAAGATTGCTGCCAGCACGAGATAGGCCGGGATGGTGATCGCCCCGGAGCCGGCCGGAATCGTCAGCGCCCCCCCTATCTCCCAGAGGATCTCGATGAACATCACGATGGTGATGAAAGCCGACAGCAGACCTATGGCAAAATCGACGAGCGGTTCAGTGGCCCAGCGCACATCGTCGGCGATGCGGTATTCGGGATTGGCCGGCTCGTCATTCGACAGGCTCAGACGAAAGAAGCGTCGCTCTCCGACCCAGCCGTCAGCAAGCTTTGCCGTCACCCACTGCCGCCAGTGCACCTGGAGTGTCTCGCGCGTGACCAGGATGGCGACACCGATACCGGCGACGATGAGCGCGAGCACCGGGAAAACCGCCATGGCGGTCAGCGCGCTTTCCGTGTCCTTCTTCTCCAGCGCATCGAAGAACCAGCCATTCCAGCGATTGACGGTGACATTGACAAAAACGCTGAAGATGATCGACGCCGCCAGCGACAGCGTCCAGAACCAGGCCTTGCCGCTGGTCGCGCCGCGCCAGAAGCCGCCGGTCAAGCCGGCAAAGCGCCAGGCGACCTGCCGGTCGGAGGGCAGGCTTTCGGCAACACCAGGCGCTTCGACAGCTCTCAGCAAGAACGATGATCCCCCCGGATCGCAACAACACATGTCCACCCCCGGGTTTTCCCGGTTGATGCGCACGCCTGCCGGAATGGCGCGTATCGCGCGCTCGATGAACCCAGGCTGAATGACTCTGACCTTGCGGCACCAACGGCGCTTCGCAGTTTCGAACTGTTCTATTTATTCAATAAAAACAATAAGTTGCACAACCATGCCCTCGCGCGTACTGAGTTGCGCCATGTAAGAATCGGTCACGACGAGGCATCGAGATGAGCGAGATTTCTGCAGGAGACGTGGTTGCGGCAATCGGCCGGAGCGACGAACTCATCATCCGGGAAACGCTGCGGACCAGGGCAACGCCGCTCGAACTGCGTCGGGCGCTCGCCTTCGCAAAGGGCCCCGCCAATGCGAGCCCAGCCGCTTATCAGGCGCTGCCGGCGCGGATGCAGCGTCTCGTCGACCTGCTGACTGCTGCGCTGGAGGGATCGGCGCAGGGTGAGAAACCCAGCCATCGGCGGGAGGACGCGCACCGTGCCGCTTGAACTGATCCATGACGAGAACACCGACGCCGCCCGCGCCGCGCTGCGGCAGGTGGTGATGACGGCGTTCTGCAACGCCTTGCACGATTCCCAGCTCGCCCCGATGACCGTGATGCGGCTCGCCGCCGAGGCGATCGGCTCGATCTATCGCGAGGTCTCCGATGCCCATCGCCATGAGGACGCTTGTCCATGCGGCTGGCGGCCGAGCCCGGAGCAGGATATCGACGCCCTGCAGGCGGCCTTGGCGCGTCTGGCAAGACCGGCGCCGATCGCCGATCTGAGACTGGTCGAGGTTGCCGGCCGGGCTTAGATCATCAGGTCGGATATCGTACTCGGCCCGTTGATCTGAGTTTTAGGGCTTGCATCGGCTTTCCCGAAGACCGCAATCCACTTTTCGGACGGATGCTTCGGGCGCGGGCACGCGCTCAAGCGCCAATGATCGAGGACGTGAGGACATGAACCAGAGCCAGGCGGCCCTTGCCGCAGCGCCGGGGGATGGCGAGGCGCTGCTGCGCCTGCTCGAAACGCGCCGCTCAGTCGGGATGACGATGCTCAGCGAGCCGGGCCCAGATGCCGCGGCGCTGGCCCGCATGCTGACGATCGCCGCCCGCGTGCCCGATCATGGCGTGCTCGAACCCTGGCGCTTCATCGTGCTTGCGGGCGAAGCGCGCAAACGGGCAAGCGAGCGTGTCTCGCAGCTCTATGCCACCGAGAACGCGGCGATGGATGCCGAGAAACGCGAGAAATTCACTGGGATCATCGGCCGCTCGCTGACTTATGCGCCCCTGATCGTCCTGGTCGTCAGCAAGAGCGACCCCGAGGCGCGCGTGCCGGTCTGGGAGCAGGACCTCTCCGCCGGGGCGGTCTGCATGAACCTGCTCACCGCAGCCCACGCGCTTGGCTTCGGCGCGACCTGGCTCACCGGCTGGGCCGCCTACAGCCCCGGCGTGCACGCCCTGTTCGGGCTTTCGAGCGGCGAGAAGCTCGCGGGCCTCGTCCATATCGGCACGGCGAAGGAAGCGCCGACCGAGCGCCGGCGCCCCGATATCGAGGCGATTACCACCGTGTGGACGGGAACAGACTGACCGGGCGCCAGCGAGCCTGTGTCAGACCAGGGCCGGGCTGCCAGTCGTACCGACCGGCTGAGCGAGATAGCCGCGTTCGAAGGTCTCCATCACCGTCGCCACCATCTTGCGGGCGACGTGGAGCTGGTCCTCCTCGAAGGCGATCGTACGCGGCGAGTTCAGGACGATCTCGTAGCTCGGAAAATAATCGACGAAGTCGAAGCGTCGGTAGAGCTCCTCGGCGACGGCGCGCAGCACCGATTTCGAGGCACTGTTGGCCACGATGACATCGGCATCCTTGAACGTCGCGCCGAGCGGCACGGGCGAAACGGTGACGATGAAACGCATCTCCGGATGGCAGTGCTCGCGGATCAGAGCGATCACGCCGAGCATGTCGTTCAAAGTCGCCTCATAGCCGTAGTCGACGAAGCGGAAGCGCTCGGGCATGCGCGAGAGCCAGGTCGGGCCGGGATGGATATTCATGGCGAGCCCGGTTTCGGAGTCGAGCCAGGTTTCGGTCAGCCCCAGCGTGAAGAAGCAGATCCGCGCCTCCCTGATCCGCGCAGTCGCGGCCGTCAGGCGCTTGCGGTTGGCAAGCGCGGTCTGCTTATCGAGCAATCTCAGGCCGCTGGCGTGCGGGTCGAACCACTGGTCGGGGGCGAGCTCGATCAGCCCTTCATTCGGATAGGGCTCGTCGAGCAGGACGCGTTTGAGCTCATGCGTCATGGACCGCACCGAGTATTTGTTGAGCGCGCCGCGGCTCAGGCTTCCGCGCGCCGCGCCGCCACCGCGGCCCGTGGCCTCGTTCCAGCTCTCGAAATGCTCGGCTGGAACGCCATGGCCTTCGAGCAGGAGCGACAGCCCCCGCATCATCAGGATGTTCTCGACCTCGCGCGCGAAGCAGGACCCCATCGTAAAGATCGGCCAGGCCGGATCGATCTGGAACTTCGGTTTGTGCTCGACCGAGAGATAGTTACCGGTGGTCAGCCGCTCCTTGGCCATGCGCTCGGGCTTGCCCGAGATCCAGCCGCGCACCGGATTGCCGCGCATGATCGTGAGCGCGGTGCCCGCGTCGTATTCGATCTTCATGGTCTGCTCCTGCCGCTTCTCGCCGCCGGCACCATGCCGCCGGCCTTCTTCGGGGTGTTCGGTTCAAGCGCTCTCGCAGCGTGCGTGCTGCGGAGAGGCACTCGCTCGCGCCTCGACAATCGGGTTTCAGGACAACGGCGGCCGCCTCACATCCGGTGAGGGACGCCGTTCCTGTCGAGGAAGTCGCGCATGCGGTCGTAGGAACCGGCATAGCTCTTCGCGAGCGTATTGAGCTGGGCTTCCTGATAGACGGCTCGCCAGCCGCCTTCGGCGAGGGCGGACTCCGGCACGACGGGGATCTTCAGGGTCTCGGCCAGTTCCTGGCTGCGCGTGTCATAGGCGACGAGAACGCCCGGCACGCCCTGCGCCACTGCCGGCAGCACGCCGTGGACGCGATAGCCGACCGCGAGATCGAGCCCCTGCGCAAAGGCGTCGTAGCGCTCGACATCGAAGAAGGTGAAGAGCTGCTTCTCGTAGATCCGGCGCATCGCCGTATCATCGGCGCCGCTCCACCAACCGGTGTGAACGAACTCGGCCACAGCCTTCTCCATCGCCTTCTCGTCGCGCAGGAAGAAGGCTTTCTCCTCCTGCTCGCCATGCGAGGACATCACCATCTCGCTCTGACGATCGACCTTGAGAAGCGCGGCCTTCTGGTTACGCAGATAGGCTTCCGGATCGGCGGTATAGCTTTTGTCCGCTTCGCGTCTGAGGCTGAAGGCCACTTTTCGGATCTCGCGCTGGTCCGGAATCCGGATGGCGAGATCGCGCTTGCGCGTCCGGAAGATCGAGGGGCAGCCGACCACCTCGACATTGCGAATGCCGTTATGGCGCAGCGTCTCGGCGCTGAAGGCGCCGCGCACGCCAATCGCTGCGCAGCGGTCGGCAACGATCTGCCAGAATCGCTTCGAGGCGTCCGGCAGTTCGATGGCGCGGTTCTGGCTCGCCTGCGCGCCGACACCGATGGCGTAGACCGGCAGCTTGACCCTCTCCAACACCTCGACGGCACGGAACCACTCCATCTTTTCATGGATGAAATTCGAGCCGCGGACGAAGACGTAGTCGAACTCGCTGGCATAGCGCTCGATATCGGCCTCAGTCGGATTCATGATCTTCATCGGCTCGAGATGCGCATAGCGCAGCAGCTTGAGCGTCGAGTCGAAGACGATCATGTCGCCGATGTTGAAATAGTCGGAGAGCAGCTTCTCCATCGGCGCCCGGTACCAGCGCACCTTGTCGTGCTCGTAGACTTCTCCGGCGGGGTAGATCACCAGCGCGCGCAGCTTCTTCTCGGTCGCGATCGGCGCGAGTCCCGACCCGGGCGCGACCTTGCCGCTCTCGGCGTCAAGCACCGAGACCTCACGCGGCCGACCGTCGGCGAGCCTGGGCAGCGGGATGGTGAGCTCGGCGCCGGCAACGTCGCCGACGATCACCGCGCCCGGCTGGATCGTCGCATAATCCTGACCGTCGAGCCGCAGGCGCAGCGCCGGCCAGCCGCCATCGGGACGCTTCGTGACGGAGACGACGATCTCGTTCGTTGTGGCACGCAGGATTTTCAAGGCTGGTCCTTCACGATGTGAATCTTGACGCGGACGAGGTCGCGCTCGGGCCCGAGCTTGCAGTCCTTCACCCGCATCCGGGTCATGAACAGGAATGCCTCGTCCCCGGTCGTTTCGAAATTGCGCGAGGTGGAGTCGGGGTCGGCAACCGCGCCATAGGCGTAGCGGGTCGTGTCAGCGCAGTTCTTGCTCCACATCGTCGGATGCACGACGAGCGTCTGCAGCGGCGACCAGCGCAGAAGATCCGCAGACCAGCTATAGGCAACGCGGCCGCCCGCGATCCCCTGGCTCGGGTCGGGACCGAGATGAAGCACGGCCAGATAGAGTCCGCTCGGCTCGTGCTTCGTGACGGAGCCGATCGTGGTCGGCAGTCCCTTGAGCGGCTGGCAGGGCTTCGCTTGCGACAGGTCCTCGCGATAGGGATCGACCGCGCGAACGGTGTAGTCCGTGCCGTCAAAGGCCCGCCACGAAGCGGGATCCTTGATGTCGGTGCTGCGGAACAGGCAGACGCCGCCCTTCTGACCCTCGCCGCCGGTGGTCGCGATCAGCGCATACCAGGCGCCGTCCCGCTCGATGATGTTGGACGGGTTGAAGAACCCGCGATGGCGCCCCTGGCCGACATCCTGGCGGAAGGCCGGCGCGGCGACGAGTTGGCGCGGCTCTGCGCTGAAATGGCGCCCGCCATCGGCCGAATGCGCGGCGGTCACGACATTGTACCAGCAGCTCATCCTGTCCCTGAAACGGCAGGCATTGCCGTAGCGGTCGGCATGGTATTCCGCATGCACCAGCCCGAAGACGTCGCGACCATTGCTGGTCCATGTCGCGGTGAGCCAATTCTTGTCGCTGAACTCGCTCGGATCCGGACTGCTCTTGGCCTCGTAGGAGACTGAACAGGAAATCCCGATCCGGTCGAGGCTGGGGCCGGCCATGGCGCGGTTGCGGTAATTGCTGGCGAAGGCGACCACCGTCCCGTTCTGATTGCGGAAGGCCCGCAAGGGCGCGTCTGGAATATGCCATTCCTCGCAGCGCTGGCGTGACCAGGCGTAGACGGTCTCCTCCGTGGCGCCGGGAACGATCTCGACGCGATAGCCAGATGCCTGCGCAAACGACGGGTGCGGAACGGTCAGCAGCGGCAGCGCCGCCAGCGTCGCCGCAAGGATGGAGCGTTCCACCATCAGGCCACCTTTCGTTCGGCCTCGGGCATGGCGGGAGGGACCGCCCTGAGCGCCGGGGCGCGCATCTTGGTGTCGACCTTGTTCTCGACCAGGAAGTCGCGCATCGCGGCATAGACTTGGGCGTAGGTCGTGTTGAAACGGTCGAAGCGCGCCTGATCCCAATGCTCCTCCAGCCTGAAATCCTGGCCGGAGAAAACGTCGAAGCTCGGAATCTGGAAGGTCTCGGCGAACTCGACGGTACGACTGTCATAGGTGAAGTAGATCGAGGGCGTACCGTTGGCGAGCGCCATCAGGTTGCCGTGCAGCCGGTAACCCAGCACGAGGTCGAGGCTGCGCACGAGATTCTCGTAATCGGCAACCACGTCCGAATAGAACATCCGCCCGCGATAGAGCGCCTCCATCGCCTCATCGAGGTACCAGGAGGTGGCCCACTCGTTCTGGCGCAGCGCCGCCATCGCCTCCTCCTTCTGCTCCGGCGTTCCCAGCGCGAGTTTCTTCTCCTCGATCTCGCCCTGCGCCATCAGCGTCGCCTCGAACCGGCCCGCCAGCGACTTCACGAGGTCGCGATGGAAGGTGAGGTAGCGCTTGATGTCCTGCGCATAGGTCGGCGAGACCTCGCGCCGTAGCGTGATGCCGACCTTCTTCACGCTGTCGAGTGCAGGCAATTTGATCGCGAGATCCGGCCTGTTGGCGCGGAACGCCGTGGGACAGCCGATGATCCGGACATTCTTGATACCGATCTCGTTGAGGATCTCGGCCGAGTAGGTGCCACGCACGCCCAGAGAGGCGGTCGAATCCGCCATCAGCCTGAGCACGGTCTTGGTGTCCTCGCTGAGCTCCAGCTTGCCGCTGACCGGCGCCTGCGCGCCAATGCCGAAAGCGATGACCGGTATCTTCAGCCGGCGCAGCACATCGGCCGTCTGATTCCATTCCATCTCGGCATGGACGTAGTTCGAACCGCGCAGGAAGACATAGTCGTATTCCGCATTCATCCGGTCGATCAGCGCCATGTCCGGATTGGCGATCGGCAGGACGTCGAGCTTCTCGAAATTGAGCAGCTTCAACGAGGAGTCGAAGACGAAGGCGTCGCCGATATTGTGGTAGTGGTTGATATGGCTCGCGAGATCCGCGTGCTGGTACCAGCGCACATTGTCATGGTCGTAGACCTCTCCCGACGGGATCATGACGAGGATGCGGGCCATGGTTCTGTCTCCCCTGCTTTTCGTGTCGGCTTCTTCTGGCATCAGGCGATCATCGGCGTGGCCGCGCGGCTGGCCGGAACCGGCATGCCGCGCTGCTCGATCAGGCGCTGGTAGAGCGCGATATGCTGGGCGGCGCAGTCGATATGGGTGAGCGGACGGGTGATCCCGGCGCGCAGGCGCGACCAGAGATCGGGCTCGCTCAGGGCGCGCGTCATGCAGTCGACCAGGTCTTCCGAGCTGCCCGAGCGGAAATGCAGGCCGTTGACCTCGTCGACGATCTTCTCGGCCATGCCGCCGATATTGCTCGAAAGGATCGGGCGGCCGTGGAAATAGGCCTCCTGGATCACGATCGGCGAGTTCTCCCACCAGACCGAGGGCATCACCACCCAGTCGACCGAGCGCATCAGGTTCGGCATCTCGTGGTTCTGGAAGGCACCGCAGAAACGCACGCGCCGGCCAGCATTCTCGACGAGCTCCGCGAACTTCTTCTTGTAGGCCTCGGGCTGGCGCTCGAGATTGCCGCCATAGACGAGCAGGATGGAATCCTCTCCCCAGACGGCTTCCGGGATACGGGTGACCGCGTCGATCAGCACATCCGCCCCCTTGTAGGGCGTGAGCTGGCCGAAATAGGCGAAGCGCGAACGTCGTGCCGCCTTGTCCGGCAAGGGCCGGGGCGGCGCGACCTCGGCAACGTCGATGCCGTTCTCGATCACCGAGAAACGATCGGCCGAGAGGCCCCAGTCCTGGTAGCGCTCGGCCAGGAAGCGGCTCGGTGAGATGAAGTGATCGGCGAGGTTGAGCATGCCCCGGATGAAGGTCTCGCGCGCCAGGAAGCGGCCGGGCGCGATATCCGGGAAGCAGGCATTGCAGTCGGTCGGCGAGGCCCTGTAGCAGAGCTTGAAGGCACCGGTCTTCACCATCTGGCCGTGGTGATGGCAGATGCTGAGATATTCGTGGAAGGTCACCACGATGAGAGCGTCGGGCAGCGTGTCCCGCACCGCGAACAGGCATTCGAGCCCGAGCCCGATGAAATGGTGGAAATGCACCACATCCGGCTTCAGATCGCGGAGCACGCGGACGAAATCGCGCTCGATCTCCTCGGTGTTCCGGTTCGAGAGCAGGAAGTGATCGTATTCCTCAGCATAGTAGAGCAGCTCGCCGCCGCGCTGGCGCAGGCTCATCAGTGCCGTGCCGGCATGGCGCGGCGTCGGCGAGCCGACACGGGCGAGGTAATGCGCGTCGAGGCCTTCGCTTGCCTGCAGGCCCTTGTGCAGGTTGTAGGAGGCGATTTCGGCGCCGCCGAGAGACAGGGTCGGGTGTCCATGGGACACGACGAGTACGCGCATCATCATCCTCGCATGTTCGAAACGGCCAGCGCCCAGCGACGGTCGAAGCTGGAGCGGTCGGCGAGCTGGGCAAGCGAGACCAGATGCGGCCGCGCCATCTCGCCATCGTCGACGACATAAACCTCGACCTCCGGCACCCAGACCGATGGGAAGCCGTTCATCCTGAGCTTCAGGCAGAGATCGAGGCCCTTTTCGGCCGTCGTGAAGTAGTTGCGGGCGAATCCCCCGGCTTCGATGAAGGCGGCGCGCGACATCACGCAGCATTCGGTGGCGCCAGCCGCGACTTCCATCGGGCCGAGATTGCCGATCGCCTCCAAGGGATAGCCGACGAAGCGATTGAAGACGCGCCGGCTCGGCCCCTCCCCTTCCATCCAGGCGCCGGCCCAGCGGATCGAATTGTCTTCGAAAAGCAGAGTCGGGCTCGCGACGCATTGTCCGCCGCGCGCCTTGAAGGCGCGCTCAAGCCGGCCAAGCCAACCGGGCATGCGGATCTGCGCAGCACCCGACAGGAGCGCGATGGTCTGGAAGCGGCAGGCGCGCGCGCCAGCCTCCATCGCGTCGCAGGCATCCTCGACCCCATCGACGAGCGCAAGCCGCACGGCGAGGCCGTAGAAGCGAGCGAGCCGGCGTGCTTCCGCACCGACCCGATCGAAGCTCTCGCCGGGGACCGCGAGCACGATCGGCACCGGCCGGATCTCGGGGTCGATCGCGAGCAGCGCGAAGAGCGAGGAGAGCTCTCGCTGGCGATGGTCGAGGCCGATCACCAGACCCAGATTCGCATCGGCCTTGAAGGCGCCGATGTCGAAGGTCTCGATCACGCGCGGCGGCGCGATCTCGGCGGCTTGCAAGGCGGGAGCGATCTGGCGTTCGACCACCGAGGCTGCGGTCGAGGATTTCGGATCGAGCAGGGCGAAGACACGCTCGAGCGTGCGCCGCGGCTGGCCGCGCCCGGCCTCCAGGGGCAGGAAGGCAGGGCCGGACCCCTCGATCTCGAACTCGAGATAGAGCGGCTGCCCGGGCTCGGGCGTGAGCTTCGGCGCGAAGACGATGAAGCCGTGGCTGTTGCGCCGGCCGCTGAGCATATGGGCAAAGCGCGGGTCGCCCGCAAAGGCATCGGCAACGTCCGGGCGCGACACACGCGTCCAGACACGGTCGAGCACGCAGGACTGGCTTCCGGAGCGCAGCGTCACCGCGCTGACATGGCGGTCTGGATCGAACAGCCAGCCGATGATCAGCGTGCCGGTGCCCTCCACGATGGTCGCGTCGTCGATGCCGGCCCGCACCGGCGCCTCCAGCAATGCGACCGTGTCGCGGCCGTCGAAGCGCTGCGAGGCACGCCGGAGCTTGTCCGACGTCGCTTGCGGCGCGCTGCCGCGCTGCAGCCCGTCGCGCAAATGGCCGGGAACCGTGATCGGCTCGAGCAGGACATGGCGCTCATAGACATCGAGCGCGCGCCAGCCATCCGTGGCGCGGAAGAACAGCCGCTCGATCTCGCTGGGATGGCGGATCTGGCATTCCTCGAGCAAGCCGAAGAAGCCTCGCGCACCGTCGGCCAAATCGTCGCGCTCGAAGGTTCCTGCCTCCAGAACGGCGAAGGACAGCCCGCCATGGGCGATCAGCAGCTTGGTCCGGCCTGCCGAGAAATCGGAGGTCCAGCCCTGGATGAAAACGCCGTCGTCGATCGGCCCCATAACCTCGACGAAGCCGCCGGGCTTGGCGATCGACTGGAGCAGCATCGAGGCAGCACGCAGGCGGCGCGGATTGGGCTTTCCGGCGAGCAGGATCTCCAGGAGCCCGTCGACGACCATCGGGAAAGCCTGCCCCGAATCTTCCGCAAGGCCGGCAAGGAAGGATTGCAGCGGCAGCGGCTTCGACGCCAGCACGAGGCGCAACGGCCGGCCGGGGCGACCGAGCAGCAGGGCGCCGGAACCGGAGCGGTCGGTCGCGGGCGCGGGTGCGAGACAAAGGAAGCCGATGGCTGCCGAGGCTTCGGCTTGCGGCCGACGCCAGGTCAGCGCCATGGTCTCGGCCTTGTTGCGCGGATTGCCATCGACGGCGACAGGCACCTTGCCCGGCATCGCGTCGCAGGTACTCATGATCAGGATGGCGTTCTCGCCGAGCGGCGTCCAGGCGACGGTCGGCGCCGGGCTGATCCGGGTCTGATCGGGGACGATCACTTCACTCATCGCATCACCGGTCCAGCAGGATCAGGGTCAGGGTCACGAAAGACATCAATGCGGCGAGCCCGGAGAGCGAGCCGAGCAGGATGGTCGCCTGCCGCATCGGGCGCTGCGCCTCCTTGCGGATCGTGACCAGGCGCTCGTCGAAGCTGCGCAGCGTTGCATCGAAACGGAGCTGGAAGACATCGAGCTCGGCCAGGCGCTGGGAAATATGGTCGGCGCGCGCGGCCTCCGCGGCCTCATCGCGCTGTACGCCGCTGCCCGCCATGCGCGTCGTCATCTCGTCGAGTTTCTCGACGAGTTCCTTCTGGGCGAGCTGTCCACGCCGGTTGAGCGCGATCAACGCCTCGACGCGATCGAAGAAGCGCGCCAGCGGCACGGCGATCGCAGCCTCGGCCGCGAGCTCGGCCGGCGGCGGCAATCTGAGCTCAAGCTCGACATCCGTGCTCGGAGAGACGCCGACGATGCTCAGCCGGTCGCGGGCTGCGACCAGAGTGTCATCGAGTTCCATCGCAAAGGCGTGGCGCCCGTCGCCAATGCCGTTGCGACGGAGGTCGATTCGGCTCTGGTCGGCAACGGCCTCCATCGCAACCCGCCCATCGAGCTTGAGCCGGACCTTGAGCCGTTCCTCGGGACGGGTTTCATCCCAGATCCAGCCATGCAGGCGGTTGCCGTCGAGGGCATCGACACGGCCATTGAGGCGCGCCGGCACGACATTGGGCAGCCGCTCGGTTCCGTCTGGATCGCGCATGACCGTCATGCCGCCTCCGCGAGTGTGAGCCTGTCGAACAGCGCGAGATGCGCCGTGGTGCAATCGGCGATGGTCGGCTGGGGCCGGATGCCTTCGACGAGGCGATCCCACAGGCCCTTCTCCTCGACCGCGCGCCGCAAGATGCGAGCAAGCTGCGCCGGATCGCCCGGACGGACATGCAGCCCGTCGATGCCGTCCCGCACCATCTCCGCCATGCCACCGATGCCGCTGGCGATGACGGGGCGGCGGTGCTGGAACGCCTCCTGAATGACGAGCGGGGCGTTCTCCCACCAGATCGAGGGCATCACCACCCAATCGATCTCGGCCATCAGCTCCGGCATCTCCTCGCGCTGATAGGGACCGCAATGGGTGACCGTGCCGTCCGAGGCCGCGAGCGCCGCCTCGAACTGCGCAACGAAGGCCTCGCTCTGGAACGGAGCCCCGCCATGGATGCGCACTTCGAAGCCGCGCAGGCCCGAGGCACTGAGCAGCGAGGCGGCCTTGACCAGCTCCAGCACCCCCTTCCAGGGATTGACGTTGCCGAAATAGCCGAAGCTGGCACGGGGCCCGCGCTTGGCCCGGTGCGGTGCCGGCTCGCGAGCCGGGCGGGCGTTTTCGATGACGTCGATGCGGTCGCCCGCCAGCCCCCAGTCGACATAGCGCTGGCGCAGGAAGTGACTCGGTGCGACGAACTGATCGACCACTGCGAGATGGGTCTTCAGGAAGCGCTCGCGCAGCAGGAAGCGGTCGGAGCCGATTCCGGGAAAGCAGCTCCGGCAGCGTGTCGGAGAGGCTGCGGTGCAGCGCTCCTTATCGGTCGGCCGCACCATCAGCCCGTCATTATGGCAGATCGGGTAATAGTCGTGCAGCGTCATCACGATCTTCACCGCCGGCAGGAGGCGCCGCGCCAAGGTCAGGAACTCGGCGCCGATCAGCACGAGATGGTGAATGTGGATCACATCCGGCCGGTATTCCTGGAGCAGACCGGCAAGATCCTGCAGGGTGCCGTAGTGATCGATCTGGCTGAGATAGAAGCGGTCGAAATGGCCGCTCCACAGCAGGACATCGCCATCCGTTCCGGTAGCCTGCAATGCCGTGCCGGGATGCGCCTCGCGATGGATCGCGTTGGTCGCGCCGAGGAAGAGCACGTCGCAGCCCTGCTCGCGATAACCGGCGGCGAGGTCATGAGCCAGAATCTCGGTGCCGCCGGGATGCAGATCAGGATGGTTATGCGCAACGACGAGGATGCGGCGGCTCATCGGCTGCGCTCCGGCTTGGTCGCGATCAGCACGTCCTGATAGTGCGGTGCGTTGATGCCACGCCAATGGCCGCGCCCAAGGCTCTCGACGAGCAGCCCCGCCTCTTGCGTCTGCGCGATCAGGAATTCCTCCTCAATGCCGGCGGCAGCGAGCGGTGCCTCCTCGATCGCGTACCAGCCCGGCCCATCGCGCCAGCGCTTGAATTTCAGGCGCTCCTGCCCCGTCGGCTGCCCGTTGATGGCGAAGGCGGTCAGGAACAGGCGTCCGCCCGGCGCGAGCAGGCGGCAGGCCTCCTTGAGGTAGACCGTCAGTTCCTCCGGCGGCAGATGCGTCGCCACAGAGACCATCGTGATGAAATCGAAGCTCTGGTTCGCGAAGCCGAAAGCGACTTCGGTGCCGGGCAGCGAACCCTGCGGATTATAGAGGGGATGAGCGATGTCGAGCCGCTGAAAGCGGAAGCGCGGGTAGACCGGCGTGATCGTCTGGGCGCACCAGAGGATGCCGTCCATCACGGGGTCAACCCCGTCATAGCTCGCTTTCGACGGATCGAGATACTGCGTCAGCGGCACCGCCATGCGGCCAATGCCACAGCCGATGTCGAAGACCCGCTCGGTCGGCTTCAGGCGGCCGATCCGGACGTAATGGCCCAGGAATTCCGCGCCGATCTCGCGGTAGTCGCCGTCACCGACAAAGATGTTCTCGGCCGGCGGATGCGGCAGGAAGCGGTTGGTGCGGATATGGTCGAGCAGCCAGTCGAATTCCTTGCCGGGTTGGCTGGGGATCGTGCCCGGGCTGGGCTCGATGGGACGCAGTGCCAGGGTCGCCGTCATGCAGCGCTTGCCCTCCTGAGGACGGTGCGGGGAAGGATGTCGGGGTCGCGCGCAGGCGCGACCTTGCGCGGCAGAGCCGATTCATCGGCCATCAACGCGTCGATCTGGGCATCCCAGCGGCTCGTCTGCAGCCAGGCATTGTGCTGCGAGGCGACGCCGCGGGTGTAATCCAGGCTCTTGGAGATCGACTGGCGCTCGAGATGATAGAGCGCGACGGACGGCACATATTTGATGCCGAAGCCGGCCTGCCGGATCTTCAGGCAGAGATCGCTATCCTCGTAGTCGCCGATGACATAGCTGTCGTCGAAGCCACCGACCTCGTTGAAGAGCGCACGCGGCAGCACGATGCAAGCACCGGTGACACCTGGGACGAGCCGCTCGACATTGGCGGGCCGATAGCTGCCCGGCATGCCCTTGAAGTAGTGATGATTGAGCCAGACGCCGTGACGGTCCCGCTTGAAAAGGAGGCCGGCATGCTGCAGCGAGCCGTCGTCATAGAGCAGTTTCGGCCCAACGGCGCCGACACGCCCGCGCCGGTCGAGTTTGCGCGCCAGAGCGGGCAGCCAGCCGGCCTCGCTCGGGATCACATCCGAATTGACCATGGCGAGCACATCGCCGCGCGCCGCCTCGGCCCCGGCATTGCAGGCGGCCGAGAAGCCGCCATTGCGGCCCATCACCACAAGCTGGATCGGCAGGCCATAGGCGAGGTGCAGGCCACCGAGCAGATGCGCGACTTCAGCCTCATGCTCGGGGGAATCAAGCACATAGATCAGCTCGGCCTTTTCGACGAACCAGGGATCGGCCGCAAAGGCCGAGACCTGGATCCGCAGGAAGTCATAGACTCGGTAGAGCGGGATCACGACCGAGACGCCGGGCCGGTCCGGCAAAGTGCCGATCGTCCGCAGCCGTGGCTCTGGCAGGCTGTCGCGCAGCGCGGACTGGCATGCGGCTAGCACGGGCGCGAGGCTCTGCTGCAGGATTTCAGCCGTGAGGTGCTGCGGCGGGATCGAGGCCAGGGCCCGGGCACGGATGGTCGCGATGTCGGCGGGCTGCGGCGCCGGGCGCAGGAAAAGCGTGGTCCCCGATCTCAGCTTCAGCTCGCAGCGCGGCTGCAGGACAGGAGCGCCGCCGGCATAACCGGGCACGAGACCGAGGAAGCCGGTCACGGCTCGGTTGTCGCCGCCGGGCTCAGCCACCACGGCCGGGAACCGCGCGATCCGATCGCCGATCGGGCTCGGCGCGCCGGTGCTGCGGTGGATGAGGATTTGATCGAGCAAACCGTCCAGATCGCGGTACCAGCCACCGAGCAGCAGGCCGGCAGGGGTCGAAACCGCGAGATCGAGCTCGGCCGAGGGCAGGTCGTCGTGACGACGGACGCTCTGGACCGGCAAGGGCAGTCGCCTCTGCATCTCGATCGCGAGCAGGCGCCCCTGTTCGGATTGGCCGGCCAGTTGCTCGACGAGCCAGCTGCGCAGATCGTCGCGCTCGCTGGCCTTCCCGGCCCACCAGCGGCCAAGCGTCGGCGCTGTGGCGCGCTCGGGAAGGGCACGGACGATCAGCCCGACATCGCTTTGCAGAACGAGCAAGCCGGGACCGCGCGGCTGAGGCTCGTCGAGGATAAGGTGCAGCGAGCGGCGGGCGCTCCGGTCAGGTTTGCCGAGCCTCGGATTCGCAGCGATGCGCGTCAGGCTTGCGGGGCCGAGCCAGTATGCCACCTTGATCGCGTCGAGGCGCCCGGGCACCGAGGATTCAAGAAGGATCTTGCCGTCGGGCAGCGCAGCGACCGGCAGCACAGGAGTCGGCTTGCGTGAAAGGGCGAGCAGGAACTGGCGCAGGAAGGCGAGATAGGCGGTCGTCTCCCGCAGATTGAACAGGGTCGGCCAGGTCGCGATCAGGGCGCTTGCCAGCGCAATCCTCGCGGCCGGCGTCAACTCGCGCAGGATCTCGGGCGCCTCCGCCATTGCATGCACGAATTCGGGATCGAAGGAGACGGCCTGATCCGGACCGAGATTGCCACCGGACAAGGTCGCGACGATCTCGTCATGGCCAGAATGCCGGAAGACCGAAACGATCCGGGTGCGCCCGTCGCCGAGGCCCAGCGTCAGCGAAGCGGAGGAAACGCGCCGCTCCCGGCTTGCCAGCGACACGACCTGCCGATCAGCCAGCGGTCCGTCGAGGCTCCAGCTCAGCAGGAACACGGAACCACAGAGCCGCAGCAACTCGGGATTGGAGTTTTGGTCTCCGACCAACTGGGTCGTCGTGATCGTCAACATGGCTCAACTTCCGACGTGTCAGGGTGCGACGCCGGCCAGGAGTAGCCGGCGTCGCGAGGTCGTTACGCGACGGTGAAGTAGGAGTTCGGATCGCTCTGGACGTCCTCGGCGGTGACGCCGACGAGAGTGAGCGAATCGCCGTTGCCGAGATCGACAACCGCATTGCCGTTGACCGTCGTCGTCCGCGCGGCGAGGTCGTCTGCCGAGGTAACGCCGGTGCCGTTGATGTCGGAGGCGATCTGCAACATGTCGTGACCGGCATCGAAATCGAGCACGAGATCGTTGCCGCCGCCCCCTTCGAAGACGAAGACGTCGTTGCCGGCACCGCCGGACAGGATGTCATTGCCTTCGCCGCCGAAGAGCAGGTCGTCGCCCGAACCGCCCTGGAGGATGTCGTTACCCTCGCCGCCCATCAGGACGTCGTTGCCCGAGCCGCCCTGGAGCAAGTCGTTGCCGAGACCACCCTCGAGCACGTCATTGCCGGAGCCGCCCTGGAGGATATCGTTCCCTTCGCCACCGATGAGGACGTCGTTGCCGGAGTCGCCCTGCAGCAGGTCGTTCCCTTCGCCACCCATGAGCACGTCATCTCCTTGGCCGCCGGAGAGCAGATCATTGCCCTCGTCGCCGGAAAGGACATCGTCGCCTTGACCGCCGAAGAGGATATCGCGCCCCTCGCCACCGAAGATGACGTCATCGCCTTGGTCGCCGAAGAGGACATCGTCGCCGTCTTCGCCGAACAGGACGTCTGCTCCATGGCCGCCCTTGACGACGTCGTCGCCGGCACCGGCATGAATCACATCGCTGAACCGTGTCCCGATCAAGAAGTCGTCGAACGCGCTGCCTTCTATCGTGGCCATAGTCACCTCCTGGAAATGAACTGAGGCGCCCCAAGGGTCTCGGCGCGCATTCGCCAAAACACCTCGCAAAACGGCGCCGCCCCAATGACGAGCAGATGACTCGTCATTGCTCAACGGAGCTAAGCCTACCGAATATGTGCGATGCAGCAAGAGATTTGTTGTGACAATATTATGGCGCGAAAAGATTTACTGGCGTTAATTCTCTAATTGCCAAACGTTATACATTGAATGAATTTCAAAATTCGAAATATAAATCGAAACGTATTCTTACTTTGCTGAATTCACTGTGAAAATTCGCACCGGCCGCCCCTGTTCAGTCCTCCCGGAATGCCCGGTTGAAGCTCTCGGCGAAGGGGGCCAGCAGATAGTCCACGGCGCGCCGCGAGCCGTTCACGATCAGGACCTCTGCGGCCATGCCGGCATGAAGGGTGACCTTGTTCTGGGCGAGGCTCTCTGGCGTGATCTCGGCCCGGACGATGAAATAGGCGACCCCGGACTTCTCATCGACAAGCTGGTCGGCAGCGACATAGGTCACCTTCGAGATCAGCGGCGGCATCAGCCGCGCATTGAAGGCGGTCAGCCGCACCCGCGTCTCGGCACCGAGCTTGACCGAGTCGATGTCGCGCGGATCGACCTTGGCCTCGACGATCAGGGGCTCGCGCTCGGGCACGATGTCGAGAATGGCCTCCCCGGCAGCAATCGCACTTCCGGCGGTCCGCGCCCGGATATTGGCGACGATACCCTCCTGCGGGGACATGACCACGAGGCGGCGCAGCACGTCCTCAGCCTGGACGATGCGCTCGACCACCTCGGACAAGGCGAGCTGGCTATCCTGCAGATCCTTGGCGATCTCGTTTTGCCGTTCGAGGCCGAGCGAGGTGATCTCGAGTTGCGCGCCCGCGACCGCCTGCTCCGCCTTGGCCTTGCGGGCCGCGGCTTCGCCACTGCGTCCGGCAAGCTCGCTCTGCTTGGTTTGGAGTTCGACGAGCTGGCTGCGCTTGGCATAGCGCTTCTCGTAGAGGTCCCCGACCACGCGGACCTCCTCGTCGATCAGGCTACGCTGAAAGCGAGTCGCCTCGATCTGGGCCTGAAGCGCCTCGGTCTCGGCCTGATGCTGCTCAATGACACGCTTCTGGATGCTGATGCGCCCATCATAGACCTGCGTTCGCGCCTGGAAGAGCTTGCGTTCCGCTCTGATCACCTCCTGCGCGATCGGCGTTCCGGCCATCTTGAGATCATCGGGAAAGTCGATCTCCGTCGCGTTGTTCTGCTCGGCGCGGAGCCGGGCCAGCCTGGCCTCGAAGCCGACGCGCTTACCGTGGAGCTGCTGCAGCTCGGCGCGGGCACGGGCATCCTCGAGCCGCAACAGGGGCTCATCCTTGACGACGCGGTCCCCCTCAAGCTTGAGCAGCATCTTCAGGACGCCGCCCTCGAGATGGCTGACGGTCTTGCGCTTGCTGTCGACCACGACAGTACCGACCGCGACGGCGGCATTGTCGAGCCTTGCCGTCACCGCCCAGGCCCCGAAGCCGCCGAAGCCGATGGCGATCGCACTGACACCGGCCAGCACGAGATTGCGCAGCGAGGGCATCCGCTCCTCCGGCTCCTCGACGGGGGTGACCGGAACGAGCGCGCGGCTCGCGCTCAGGGGGGCTGGAAGCTTGCTCATGCCATCACCTCGCGGGGCTTGCTCGCACCGGTCTGCGGCTTGGGTTCGATCTCGACGAGGCCACCAGGCGTGATCATGCCGGCGATCGCCGAACGCGGTCCGAACTGGGCGATCCTGCCTTCGCGCAGCACCAGGATCTTGTCGACGATCTGCATCACGGAGGGGCGATGCGCGATCAGGATGACCATGGCGCCGCCCTCGCGCGCGGCGTTGATGGCGCGAATCAGGCTCTGTTCGCCTTCCGCATCAAGATTGGCATTGGGCTCGTCCAGCACCAGCAGGCGCGGCGCGCCGTATAGCGCCCGGGCAAGGCCGATACGCTGGCGCTGGCCGCCCGAGAGCTTGAAGTCGCCGTCATTGACGTTCGTGTCGTAGCCGAGCGGCATGCGCCCGATCAGTTCATGCACGCCGGCAGTCCGGGCGGCCTCGAGAATGGCCTGCGGCTCCGGAACACGCATCCGGGCGATATTGTCGGCGATGGTACCGTTCAGCAGCGAGACCGATTGCGGCAGATAGCCCACCATGGCTCCGAAGGAGGCGCGCTCCCAGAGATAGACATTGTGGCCGTCGAGATAGACGCCGCCGACATTCGGCTTCAGGACCCCGACGAGCAGTCGCGCCAGGGTTGATTTGCCGGCTCCGGACGGACCGACGATGCCAAGCACCTCGCCCGGCGACAATGAGAACGAGACACTCTTGATGACCGTCTGCTCGGCCCCGGCCGGAGCGTAGACGACGCGGTCGATCACCAGATCGCCCTGGGTCGGTGGATTGGCGGTGGTCTGGCGCCGTGACGAGCCGAGCAGCAGCAGATCGCGCACGCGCTTCCAAGCGGCGGCCGCGAGAACCCATTGCCGCCAGTCGGAGATCATCGAATCAAAGGGTGCCAGCAGGCGGCCGAGCAGGATGCTCGCCGCCATCAGCGTGCCCACCGAGACTTCGTTCTTGATGATCAGCGTGGCACCGGTCGCATAGATCGCGAGCTGCATCGTCATGCGCGAGGCGCGGGTCACGGCTGCAATCAGTTTGCCGCGGCGCGTGCCGAGATCGAGCAGCTCGATCATCGCCACCTGCTTGCCGCGCCAGCGCCTGGCCAGAGCCGGCAGCATGCCCATGGCCTCGATCGTCTCGGCGTGGCGCAGGCTGGCGCCGACATCATTGATGCTGGCGACGCCTTCTTCGTTGGCCTCCTTCAGCACACGGCGCGTCAGCACGTCGGAGAGCACGCCGAGCATCAGCAATATGACCAGCGAAATCGCGCCGACGAGCCCGTAAACCGGGTGGAAGGCAAAGAGCACGGCAAGGAAGATCGGAGACCAGGCCGCTTCGAGCGGCGTCGCGATGGCCGAGCTCGCGATGAAATAGCGGATATCGTTCAAGTCGCGAATCGCCTGGGTGGCCTGGGCCGAGCCCTGTTCGAGCGAAGCACTGACCGCCGCTTCCAGGGCCGGCAGATTGAGGCGCCGGGCAAAGCCGCTCGCCATGGTCTGGAAGGTCAGGGATCGAATGAACTCGATGACACCGTAGAGCACGAGACCACCGAACGCGATCACCAGCAGCATGGTGAGCGTGTCGAAGCTGCGGCTGACGATAACGCGGTCCTGCACCTGCACCATGAACATCGGCACGGTCAGCAGCAGGATGTTGACGCAGAAACTCAGGAAGGCCGCATAGGCAAGGCCACCGGCAAAGGAGCGCTGCAGTTCACGGATCAAACCATCGGGCGCCGAGGCTGCGACCTTCATTCATATCTCCGTTGCATAGGGGTCTGGATCGGCTGGGGTGACGGCCAACCATCAACCACGAAATATCGCTAGAAGGGACACGATCGATTACTAGCATGTTGCGCTAGGAGTGTCGTTATGATGACAGACTAAGAATCGAATATCTTCGATTATTAAAGAGGAATATGGCCAAAAAACGCAATACTTTGAATTTTGAAACAGTTTATACATATCAAAAAATTGCTACAATCTTAGTTTCCACATATCGTCGATGGCATGTGCTTTGCGTATAGGCTATTCCACTCCAGAAGGGGTTTTCTTCGGGCGGGGTGCCCATTTTCAAACCAGGCGGAGTAGAGAATGCATTCGAAACCGCAATACGGCGCCCAGTTCCTGGGTGCCGCAGTCAACGGCCAGCCCGGCCGGCCAGAGCGGAGAACTGATTCGGACAATGGAATTTCGCGGAGCACCGTCACCCAGCTCGACCTCGCCCGCCTGATCGACAGGGTCCACCGGCGCTTTCTCGACTATCTGCGCCTGGAGCTGACCAGGCTGGGCGTCGATGATGTTTCGCCCTCGCAGGTGATGGTGCTGCTGACGATCGGCACTGGGGAGATCGCGGTGCGCGACCTGCTCGACCGCGGCTATTATCTCGGCTCGAACGCCTCCTATAACCTCAAGCAGCTGGTCGAGAGCGGCTATCTCGAGCGCGGCGCCTCGCCGCGTGACCGGCGGCTTGCCCGAATCTCGCTGTCCCCCAAGGGCCAGCTTCTGGTCGAACGACTCAAGCAGCTCGATGAGAGCAATCAGTTCGGCCCGAGCCAGGATCTCGATGTCGAGCCGGATATGCGGACGACCTACGACACCTTGCGGCGTCTCGAGCAGCTCTGGAGCGACGCCCTGCGCTATGGAGGGGTTCTGCTGGCGTCATGCGCGTCTTATTCGTTCATCGTTCAGGATCTGGTCAATTCGCTCACCTGATCGGACGCCTCCTCGGCGAAGGCGCCGAGGTGACGCTGGTCACGGAACATGCGGAGGCCGTCCGTCCCGGACTGCGCCAGCTTCTCTACACAGTCAGCGGACCCGTGACGGCGAGCCCCAGCCTCGCCGCGACGGAGTATCACGTCAGGACGGGCGAAGCCGTGGCTTCCGTCCTACGGCGACTGCCACGCCATGAACGACCGGACGTCATCATCGGCCATACCGGCTGGGGTGGGCTACTCTTCGCGAAGGACGCGCTGCCAGCCACGCCGGTGCTCGGCTATTGCGAGTATTACTACAACGATCGGGACTCGGATTTTGATTTCGAACCCGCGGACGAAGCGACGGACGCGGAGCGCATGCGGCTGAGAATGCGCAATGCCGCGCAACTCCTGACCCTGCAGGCCATTGACGCCGCCTATACCCCGACGCGCTGGCAGCACCGGCAATACCCTGCCAGCATCCGGGACCGGATCGCGATCTGCCATGACGGCATCGATACGCAGCAATGCCGGCCGAATGCGGAGGCCCGTTTCACGCTGCCCGATGGCAACGTGATTCGCGCCGGCGACGAGATCGTCACCTTCGCTGCCCGCGACCTCGATCCCTATCGCGGCTATCCGCAATTCATGCGCGCCGCCGCGCTGGTCGCACAGGCAAGACCCGAGGCCCGCTTCATCGTCGTCGGCGGGGACGGCGCCGGCTATGGCCGTCCGCGCCCGGATGGGCGGCTCTGGCGAGATGCGATGCTGCAGGAAACCCGCCTTGGCGAGCGCCTCGTTCACATCTCCTGGCTGGCACATCAGGAGTTGCGGCAGCTGTTCCAGGTCTCAGCGGCTCATGCCTATCTGACTGTGCCCTTCGTGCTCTCCTGGTCCCTGCTGGAAGCGATGGCTTGCGGCTGCCTGGTCGTCGGCTCGCGCACACCGCCGGTCCAGGAGGTGATCACCGACCGCCGCAACGGGCTGCTCGCTGCGTTTCACGACGTGCCGGCCCTGGCCGCCACGATCGTACAGGCGCTTGAACGGCAGGGCGAGTTCGAGGGCCTGCGCCGCGCGGCACGCGCTACGGTGCAGGCGAGGTTCGAACTCGAAAGCTGCCTCGACCGCCAGATGCGCCTGATCGAGAGATTGGTGGCACAGGGCGATCCCACGGGGACGGAGATGCCCTGGGTCGAGGCCAGCTGAAGCGAGGCTATTGGACCATCTGGTCAGGGCCGCGCTGGAAGGTCATGGCCTCGGTGATCAGGCGCCCACGCCGCATTGGCTTCACGCCGGCCTCCTGCCAGCCATCGGCCATCATCAGTCGCGCCACCATCCTGTGAATGCGCTTGAGATGGGTATCGGGGTCGCAGGATAACCAAGTTGCGCAGGTTTCTTCGATGAGTGTGACCAAAGGCTCGAGAGGAGGATCTCCCTGCTCGGCTGCGTATTGCAGGGCCGCATAGCCGGCTGGAGAGGAAATGATCTCCCAGACTTCGAGCGGTTCAGTTCCTCTCATCATGGCTGCCGGCCTTTCCGTCTGGCCGGCAGAACCGGACCTATTACTACCGCGAGTAGAAAATCCTGCATCCGGCCGCCATCGGATGCAGAATGCAGAACTATACTACCGTTTCATTGAGGAAAGAAAGTGCCGGGCGTCATTCCGCAAGCCCCTTGGCTCGCCAGAGCCGGAAAGGCCTCGCGATCAACCTCCTGGGAAGCATAGGCGATGGACCGCCGCGGGCCTGTCGCCCGCGGCATCAGGCCAGCGGCGCGACTCAGCAGCGCCAGCTCACCCGCAAACAGCCCGAAGGCCGGGGCCGTGCCCCATCTCGAGGCGTGATGCCTCAACCCGCCTGCCTCGCCCCTTCGGAAGCCTCCAAGAAGCGGCCGCCGATCACGATTCCCGCCGCCGTCAGGCGCTCAGTGCCCTGCAGGATCGCACCGGTCGAATCGATATAGTCGAAGGCCCCGGCCTCCAGCGACAGGATCGAGATGTCGGCGATCGTCCCCGGGGCGAGCGTACCCAACTCCGGACGCTCAATCGCCTGCGCCGCATTGACCGTCACGCGCCTGATGACCTCGCCCAGCGGCATGCCGAGGCAGAGGAACTTTGACATCGTCGTCGTCAGATCGAAGGCCGGCCCCTCAATACACAAGGCGTGGACGTCGCTGGAGATCGTGTCCGGCGCAAAGCCATTGGCGAGCATCGTGCGGGCGACGTCGAAGGAGAACGAGCCCATGCCATGGCCGATATCGAAGATGATGCCGCGCTCGCGCGCCGCGCTGACGGCCGGCAGCACGCCGCCATCCCGCGTCACGGGCGAGTTCGGGAAAGGCCGGAAGCAATGGGTCAGCACATCGCCGGGACGCATCAGGGCGAGTACCTGCTCAAGAGTCGGAGGAGGATGATCGATATGCACCATCATGCGCATGTCGAGGCGCTCTGCCGTCTGGCGCGCGATTTCGAGCGGGACGAGGCCGGCAGAGCCTGAGGCGTGATGGCCGACGCGCACCTTCAGACCTGCAAGCACATCGCGATTGGCCTCGGCGACTGCGAGGGTGTCGATCGGAGCCAGCAGTCGCTGGTCACCGCTCTCACCGACCATGATGGTCTTCGAGAACGCGTAGATGCCGGCGAAGGAGATGTTGAGATAGGCGATGATCCGCACAGGGCAGGTGTCGATGACATGCCTGCGGAAGCCATCGAAATTTCCGGCCCCGGCACTGCCGGTGTCGACGAGCGTGGTGCAGCCGCGGCGCGCGAGGATCAGCGGGTCGACACCCAGCGACGTCCCGCCCCAATAGACATGGGTGTGCAGGTCGATCAGGCCGGGTGTGACGATCCGGCCGGAAACATCGTGGATCTGCGGCGCGTCCAGGCGCGGTGCCAAGGCTGCAATGCGCCCGTCCGCGATACCGATATCGAGAACCGCATCGATGCCCTGGCCGGGGTCGGCAACCCGCCCGCCGCGCAGAACCAGATCGAGAGAGGACATTGGTTACCCCTGGGTCATATGGAATTTAATTACAGGGCCAGATAGAAACATCAATCGCTTCGGCGCAAATTCATCCACATATTGCTATGCAGCATGAAATTTGACGATTGACAGATGCTATTTGCGTAATAAATTTTCACCACCCTCACAATAGGCAACGCGAACGGCAGGGAGAGGCCAATGCGGAACCGCGATCACAATCAGAATTCTGTCACCCGGCGCGGACTGGGCATCCTGGCAGCGGCCCTTGGTGCCTCGGCCGCGCTGATGCCGATGGCGGCCATGGCCCAGAGCGCATCCAGCGCCAATCTCGCCATGGTCGGCGAGCCGCAGTCGCTCGATCCGATGGCGTCGACCGCGGATCTGGTCGGAACGATCATGCAGCATGTCTACGAGCCGCTGTTCACCTTCGATGCGAACTGGGCGACCCAGCCGATGCTGGCGGCGGCACTGCCGACGGTGTCCGCGGACGGCAAGACCTACACGATCGAGCTGCGCAAGGGCGTGAAGCTGCATAACGGCCGCGACCTGGATTCCGAGGACGTCGTCGCCTCCCTGAAGCGCTGGCTCGAGATGACGCCGCGCGGCAAGGGCCTGGCGAAGAGCATCACGAGCCTGACCGCCAAGAGCCCGTCGACCGTCGAGATCCAGCTCAGCAAGGTCGAGCCGGCACTGCTCGCCCATCTGGCGCTGCCCTCAGGATTTGCCGCGATCATGGCGAAGGAATCGATCGCCACCCCGCTGACCGAATTCATCGGCACCGGCCCCTACAAATTCCGCGAGCGCAAGCCGGACCAGTTCGTCGTGCTGGTGAAGCATGATGGCTACGCCTCGCGCAGCGAGCCGGCCTCCGGCTATGCCGGCAAGCGTGAAGCCAAGATCGACGAGTTGCGCTTCATCCCGGTGCCGAGCGCCAATACCCGCGTCGAAGGCGCCATCGCCGGCCAGTATCACTTCGCCGACCAGCTGCCGGTCGAGAGCTACAAGAAGGTCTCGGCCGCGAGCGGCACGCGCCCCGTGCTGACCATGCCCTTCGGCTTCCCGTATTTTCCGACCAACACCAAGCAGGGGCCGATGGCTGACCGGAAGGTCCGCCAGGCCTTCCAGATGGCGCTCGACCTCGAAGAGGTGATGATGGCCGGGTTTGGCGAGCCGAAGTTCTTCGCGCTTGCGGCCGAGCATTTCCCGAAGGGCTCGCCGTTCTATTCGGAGGCCGGCAAGGACAAGTACAGCAAGCCGGACGTCGCCGGCGCCAAGAAGCTGCTGGCCGATGCCAAATATGACGGAACGCCGATCCGTATCCTCAACTCGAAGCAGTATGATTTCCATCACCGCATGGCGCTGGTGATGGCCGAGCAGCTCAAGGCGGCCGGTTTCAAGGTCCAGCTCGATGTCGTGGACTGGGCCACCTTGGTCCAGCGCCGCGGCGACCCGGCGCTGTGGGACATCTACATCACCCACTCGGCCTTCCTGCCCGAGCCGATGCTGTCTCCGCCACAGCTCGGCGAAGGCGCTCCGGGGTGGTGGTCGAGCCCGGCCAAGGAGGCCGCACTCAACGCCTTCAACAACGAGCCCGATCCGGCGAAGCGCGGCGCGCTCTGGGGCAAGGTCCAGCAGGTCGTCTATGACGAGGTGCCCTATATCCGTGCCGGCAACTTCGCCGCACTGGCAGGCGCCTCGCCGAAGATGTCCGGCTATGCGGCGATGCCGTGGCCGTCCTTCTGGAACGTCGCTCTCGCCAAGTAATGCGCAAGGCTGATGTGGCGGGGTGCGTTCGCGCGCCCCGCCACAGTCTTATCCGCTTCCCGCGAAAGGAGCGCATCCGGTGCTCGCACATATCGGACGTCGCCTCGCCGGCCTGCTGCTGGTCCTCTTTCTCGTTGCCGCGCTGGTCTTTTTCCTGACGCGGCTGGCGCCCGGCGACCCCGCGGCCCTGATGCTCGGCGATCAGGCGACGCCGGAGGATGTGGCGCGCCTGCGCGAGGCTTACGGGCTCGACAAGCCGCTCCTGCTGCAATTCGTGCTCTGGCTGAAGGAATGTGCGACCGGCAATCTCGGCCAGTCGATCTTCCTGCAGCAGCCCGTGACCCAGGCGCTGCTGCAGCGCGCCGAGCCGACTTTCTTCCTCGCGATGTTCTCGCTCGCCATCGCCGCGGCGATCGGCATCCCGGCCGGCATCGCCTCTGCGGTCTGGCGTGGCCGCCCCATCGACCAGGCGGTCAGCGGGCTTGCCATGCTTGCCGCCAATATCCCGAGCTTCTGGCTCGGCCTGATCTTCATCCAGCTCTTCGCCGTGCGTTTCGGCTGGTTCCCCGTTGCCGGCTATGGCGCGCCCGACGCCTCCTTCTTCGAGCGGCTCCAGCATCTGTTTCTGCCATCGGCCGTGCTCGGCGTCGTCAACTCCGCTCTCATCACGCGCTTCACCCGCGCCAGCATGCTCGATGTGCTCGATGCCGATTTCGTGCGGACGGCACGGGCGAAGGGCATCTCGGAACTGCGCGTGGTGCTGCGCCACGCCTTCGGCAATGCGCTCGTCCCGATCATCACCGTGCTCGGCCTGACGCTTGCCCTGCTGATCGGCGGCGCGATCGTCACCGAAACCGTGTTCGGCCTGCCCGGCGTCGGCAATCTCGTCGTGTCGGCGGTGCTGCGCCGCGATTATCCCGTGATCCAGGGCGCGCTTCTGGCGGTCGCGGCGATCTACGCACTGATCAACCTGGCGATCGATGTGATCTACACCCTCGTCGACCCGCGGGTGCGCCAATGAGCTCCGTCGTGACCTCAGCTCCGACACTTCTGTTCCTGCGCCGGCTCTTCCGCCGCAAGCTGGTGCTGCTTGCAGCCGTGATCCTTGTGATTGCCTTCGCGCTCGCCTTGCTGGCGCCCTGGCTATCCCCGTTCGATCCTGCCTCGATGCGCATGGCCAGGCGCTTGCGCCCGCCCGGCGAGGTGAACTGGTTCGGCACCGACGAACTCGGCCGCGACGTCTTCTCGCGGGTGATCTGGGGAGCCCGCGCCTCGCTGGGAATCGGGCTTGCGGTCGTCGTGATCTCGATCTCGATCGGCGCTGCTCTCGGCCTCGTCGCCGGCTATTTCAAGCGCGCCGATGCCGTGATCATGCGCCTGGTCGATGCGCTGATGTCGCTGCCCGACATCCTGCTCGCCATCTTCCTCGTCGCGGTGCTCGGGGCCTCTGCGGGAAATGTCGTGCTGGCGCTCGCCATCGTCTACACGCCGCGCGTCGTCCGCGTGATCCGCGCCTCGACGCTGGTGGTGCGAGAACTGCCCTTCGTCGAGGCGGCCCGCGCGCTCGGCGTCTCGATCTGGCGCATCCTCTTCGTGCATGTGCTGCTCAACGTCGCGTCGCCCCTCCTGGTGCAGGCGACCTTCATCTTCGCCTATGCGGTCCTTGCCGAGGCCGGGCTGTCCTTCCTCGGCGCTGGCGTGCCGCCGGAGACGCCGACCTGGGGCACGATGATCGCGTCGGGCCAGCAATATGCCGAAGACGCATTCTGGGTCGTCGGATTTCCCGGTGTCGCGATCGTGCTGGTCGCACTCTCGCTGCAAATCGTCGGCGACGGCCTGCGCGACATGCTCGACCCCAAGCTCAGAAAGGCGCTGTGAGATGACCGCGCCCCTTCTCGCCATCGAAGATCTCGCCGTCTCCTTCCGCACCGAGGAGGGCGAGGTGACGCCGGTGCGCGGCGTGTCACTGCAGATCTCGGAGAACGAAACCGTCGCCGTGGTCGGCGAGTCCGGCTCCGGCAAGTCAGTGACGAGTTTCGCTACCATGGGCCTGCTGCCGCGCCCGGCGGGGCGGGTCTCGCAGGGCCGCATCCTGTTCCGCCGCCGCTCCGGCGATACGATCGATCTCGCGACCGCGCCCCGGGCGACCATGCAGGCGCTGCGCGGCGCCGAGATCGCGATGATCTTCCAGGAGCCGATGACCAGCCTGAACCCCGTGCTGACCGTCGGCGAGCAGATCGCCGAGGCAGTGCGGCTGCATCTCGGCTATGACCGGCGCAAGGCCTGGGCGCACGCCGTCGAGATGCTTGGCCTCGTCGAAATCCCGGATGCCGCGCGCCGCGCCTCGGACTATCCGCATCACATGTCGGGCGGCATGCGTCAGCGCGTCATGATCGCGCTCGCGCTCTCCTGCCGGCCCGCCCTGCTGATCGCCGACGAGCCGACCACGGCGCTCGACGTCACCATCCAGGCACAGGTGCTGACGCTGCTCGACCGGCTGCGGCGCGAGCTTGGAATGGGCGTGCTCTTCATCACGCATAATCTCGGCGTCGTCGCCGAGATCGCCGACCGCGTGACGGTGATGTATGCGGGCGAAGTGGTCGAAAGCGCGCCGGTTCGGGACCTCTTCAACGCCCCGCGCCACCCCTATACGCGTGCCCTGCTCGAGTGCATGCCGTCGCGCGCGATCCAGGACGCAAGCGGTCGGCGCGTCGTGCGCTCGATTCCGGGCCAGGTCTCGCGCGTCGAGCGCGGTTGCGCCTTTGCGCCGCGCTGCACTGATGCAACGTCTGCCTGCTCCGTCGAGGCACCCATGCTGGAGAGTGATGCGGGGCGGCAAACACGCTGCCTGCGCTGGAGGGAGCTTGCATGAGCACGGAACCGCTCCTCACCATTGCAGGTCTTTCCAAGAATTTCGGCAAGGCGCCCCACCTGGTGCGCGCCGTCAACGATGTCAGCTTCTCGCTGGGGCGCGGCGAAGCGCTCGGGCTGGTCGGCGAATCCGGATCAGGCAAGAGCACGATCGGCCGGCTTGCGCTGCGCCTGATCGATGCGTCGGCAGGTCAGATCCGCTTCGAAGGACAGGACATCACGGCAGCGCCGGAACGCCGTTTGGGGCAGTTCCGCCGCCAGGCGCAGATGGTGTTCCAGGACCCCTATGCCAGCCTCAATCCACGGCTGCGGGTCAGCAGCATCGTCGGCGAGGCGCTCGATGCCCACGGCCTTGCGCGCGGGGCCGCACGCAAAGCCCGAATTGCCGAACTACTCGAACTCGTCGGCCTTCCCGCCGCACATATGGAGCGCTACCCCCACGAGTTTTCCGGCGGGCAGCGGCAGCGCATCGGCATCGCGCGGGCGCTCGCCGTCGAGCCGAGGCTGATCATCGCCGACGAGCCGGTCTCGGCCCTTGATGTCTCGGTGCAGGCGCAAGTGCTGAACCTGATGCAGGACCTGCGGCGCCGGCTCGGCCTGGCCATGCTGTTCATCTCGCATGATCTCGACGTCGTCGAGTTGATGTGCGACCGGATCGCCGTGCTCTATCTCGGCCGCATCATGGAAATCGGCACGACGGAGCAGGTCGCCCGCCATCCGCGCCATCCCTATACGCGGGCGCTGATCGCCGCCTCGCCGAGGCCCGACCCGGACGCACCACCGCGGGAGCGCATGCTGACCGGCGACATCCCGTCCCCACTCGCACCGCCCTCGGGCTGCGTCTTCCGCACCCGCTGCCTGCACGCGACGGAGCGTTGCGCCAAGGAGGTCCCGGCCTTGCGCGAGACAGGGCCAGAACATCAGTTTGCCTGTCATTTCGATATCAGCCACAGTCCGAGCGCATGACAGACATCGTCCCTGCTGACGCAGCCGGCCGCCCCAGCGGCCCTGACGATTCGATTGGCGCCTCCGACATCATGAGCTCCATTCGGCAGGGGCTCGGCGCGATGTCCGAGAGTCAGCAGAGAGTGGCGCGCCTGTTCCTCGACGAAGTCGAATGGGTGGTGAAGGCGAATGTCGAGGATATCGCGGCACGCGCCGGAGTGAGTGCGCCGACAATCGTGCGCTTTGCCCGGCTGGTCGGCTGCCAGGGCCTGAGGGACCTCAAGCTGAAGCTCGCCGGTGCGGTGGCGCTGGGCGCGCCATTCCTGCATCGCTCCGTGCGGATGGGGGAGACGGCGAGCGACGTACTGCGCAACGTCACGGGCAGCATCACGACCGTGCTCGCCGAATGGCAACGCCGCATCGACCCGCTCGATCTCGACCGCGCCGCGGCGGCGATCAGCAAGGCGCGGCGGATCGATTGCCTCGGCACCGGCGCTACATCGCATTTCCTGGCGCAGGATCTGCAGGCGCGGCTGTTCCGCCTCGGCCTGAACGCCAATGCCTTCTCCGACGCGCATTTCCAGCTCGTCGCGGCGGCAACGCTGACCTCGGAGGATGTGCTGGTCGCAATCTCCTTCGTCGGCCGTATGCCGGCATTGCTGCGCGCCGTCGAGGTCGGCAAGGCCCGCGGCGCAACGATCATCGCGCTCGCGCAAGGCGGCACGCCGCTTGCTCAACTCGCCGATGTCGCGCTGCCCCTGGATGTTCCGCACGACACCGCAATGCTGGTCGGGACGGATGCCTATGTGGTCCAGCTCATCGCCATCGAAGTGCTGATGATCCTCGTCGGCCTGCGTGAGGGCCCGCAGTTGATCGGCCGCATGAACGACGTGCAGCACGTCCTGCGCCATTACAGCGTCGACCGTGAAGACCCGTCAGTGCTGCATGCGGGCTGGCGCCAGATGCTGGACTCCGACCCGAACGCCGGTCCACAGGACTGATCGAGGGGGCCGGGGCGAGCTCTGCCAGGGCCGGCCTCTTCGAGTCCGATCCCCCAATGGCGGGCGACCGGCGCGGGAGCCCCGCCCGTCGCCGGGCCTGACCTCGTTCTCCTCCTGGCACCTTGCCCATCGCCCGTTCAGATGCTGGGTGCGATGGCGAAGCCCCGGCCGGGAACGCCGAGGTGCGAGGCATCAGCCTCGCTCCGATCGATGTGACGGACGCCGGCTCCAGGCGGTCCAACAAAGGCATCCGCGGCTAGCATCTCAATGATGTCGGACGGCCCCGAGACCACGGCCTCCACCGTGCCGTCGGCCCGGTTTCTCACCCAGCCGACCGCACCCGCAGCGCGTGCACGCTCACAGAACCACTGCCGATAGCCAACGCCCTGAACGCGGCCCGAGATGATCAGGTGAAGCTTCATGTCCCTTCCCGTGCCTTGCGCCCCCGCGATCACCGCGCGGGTACCGCACCGCTCAAAGATCGCTCCCGCAGGCTGGCCATCGCAGCCGGGCGAACGGACATGCCCATACTACCGGACGCCCTTCGACGACGCATCCTCGCAATGCCGTTGCGGGCTCGCGACCGATGGCTTGCGCGTCAATCAATCATATGATGATATGATCATATTATGGCACGCCCCTCCAATTTCCATTCGCATCTGGTCGACCGCCTTGGCCGCATGATCGTCGGAGGCCAGATCGGCAACGACGGGGCCTTGCCGCGGGAAGACGAGCTTGCCACCCAATTCGCCGTCAGCCGCACGGTGATCCGCGAAGCGACGAAGACCCTACAGGCGCTCGGACTGATCACGACGGGGCCCCGCGTCGGCTCGCGCATCCAGCCGATGTCATCGTGGCGGCTGCTCGACCCTCAGGTGATGGACTGGATCACCGATGCCGACATGGCGAGCGGGTTCGAGCGCGATCTTCTCGAGCTGCGCAGCATGATCGAACCCGCGGCAGCGGCCTTCGCCGCCGAGCGCGGCACTCCCGTTCAGATCGAGGCCGTCACGGCCGCGCTGGAGGGGATGGCGAGCGCTCCGGGCAAAGCGGAGCACGAGGCGGCGGATTTTCGCTTCCACGAAGCGATTCTGGAGGCGTCCGGGAACAGTCTGCTGCTCCAGCTCAAGCCGATCCTGCACGCCGTACTGAAAGCCTCGTTCCGGCTATCGATGCACGACCACGAGCGGGCCCAGGCCTCCGTTGCGATCCACCGCCATGTCGCATCAGCGATCACCGCGCGCAGGCCCGAGCAGGCACGCGAGAGCATGATCGCGCTGCTGAAAGTGGCCCAGGCCGATATCGACCTCGCCCCCGGACGGACGGCCTCCGTCACGGAACGGGGCGAGAGAACAAGAAACTCACGGGAAACGCACCATGCTCGCCAAAACCGAAAGATGGATCCTACGGGGGCTTGAGGCTGTCCTGGTCATCCTGCTTGGCGGGATGGTCGTGATGGTCTTTGGCAATGTCGTCCTGCGCTACGCCTTCAACTCCGGCCTCGACCTGTCCGAGGAGCTATCGCGCTATTTCTTCGTCTGGCTGACCTATATCGGCGCCGTCGTGGTGATGCGCGAGAATGGTCATCTCGGCGTCGACACGCTGGTTGGCGCGCTTGGCCGCCAGGGCCGGCTGATCTGCATGATCATCAGCGACGCCTTCATCCTGGCCTGCTGCGTGATGCTGCTCGACGGAACCTGGAAGCAGCACGAGATCAACGCTACTGCGGTCGCGCCGGTCACCGGGCTGAGCATGGGCTATGTCTATGGTGTGCTGTATTTCGCCGGCTTTGGCATCGGATTCATCACGCTTGCCCGGCTCGTTCGTGCCCTGACGGGAAAACTCGGCGAGTTCGAACTGGCTGAGTTTGCTGGCGACTACAGCGGTAACCCTTCGCATGACCTGAAGGGCCACCTCGAATGACGATCACCATCTTCCTTCTCTCGCTCTGCGGGGCGATGGCGCTCGGCATGCCGATCGCGTTTGCGCTGATCGTCTGCGCGGTCGCGTTGATGCTCTGGCTCGGCGTCTTCGACACCCAGATCATCGCCCAGAACATGATCGTCGGCGCGGATTCGTTCCAGCTCCTTGCGATCCCGTTCTTCCTGCTCGCCGGCGAGCTGATGAATGCCGGCGGCCTGTCAAAGCGCATCGTCAATTTCGCGCTCTCGCTGGTCGGCCATCTCCATGGCGGCCTGGGTTATGTCGCGATCTTCGCCTCCATCATCATGGCCTCGCTGTCAGGCTCGGCTGCGGCCGATACCGCGGCACTCGCTTCGATCCTGCTGCCGATGATGCGCCAAGCCGGCTACGACACCGGTCGCTCGGCCGGTCTGATCGCATCCGGCGGCATCATCGCCCCGATCATCCCGCCCTCGATCGGCTTCATCGTCTTCGGCGTCGCCGCCAATCTCTCGATCACGAAGCTCTTCCTCGCGGGTGTCTTTCCGGGGCTGCTGATTGGCCTGTCGCTGGTGATCGCCTGGTTCATCGTCTGCCGCCACGACAAGATCACGGTCCTGCCACGGCGCAGCGGCGCCGAGCGCCTGAAGGCGACCTGGGACGGTTCGCTTGCCCTGCTGATGCCACTCGCAATCCTCGGCGGCATTCGCTTCGGCATCGTCACGCCGACCGAGGCGGCCGTGGTCGCGACCGTCTACGCGCTCGTCGTCGGCATGTTCGTCTATCGCGAGCTCAAGCCGCGCGACCTCTATAGGGTGGCGTTGACCGCAGCCAAGACGACGAGCGCAGTCATGCTGCTGGTCGCCGCGGCCGTCGTCTCGGCCTGGCTCATCACCCAGGCCAATATCCCGGCCGAGCTGTCGAGCGTGCTCGAGCCCTTCATGGACAACAAGACGGTCCTGATGATCGTCATCATGCTGCTGGTCATGGTGGTCGGCACTGCGCTCGACTTCACGCCGACAGTGCTGATCCTGACACCGGTCTTGATGCCGGTGATCAAGCAGGCGGGCATCGACCCGATCTATTTCGGCGTGCTCTTCATCATCAACAACGCCATCGGCCTGATCACTCCGCCGGTCGGCATCGTGCTCAACGTGGTCTGTGGCGTGGCCCGCATTCCGATGACGCTGGTGATCCGCGGCGTCTGGCCATTCCTGGTCGCCCAGACCATCGCGATGTTCCTGCTGATCCTGTTCCCGCAACTCGTGACCGTTCCGCTGGCCTGGCTGAGCGGCCGCTAATCCAAAAACCAAGGCAATCAGGGAGAAAGCCCATGCTGAGCTCACGTCTCGTCTCCATCCTCGCCGGCGTCGCACTTGCAGCGCTAGCAGGGTCCGCCCAGGCGCAGATCAAGGAACGCAATATCCGCGTTTCCAACGGCATCAACGAGGACCACCCGGTCGGCAACGGCGTCGCCAAGATGCGCGCCTGCATGACTGAAAAGTCCGGCGGCAAGCTGAAGCTCCAGGGCTTCTGGGGCGGCGCGCTCGGCGGCGACCTGCAGGCGACGCAGGCGCTGCGCGCCGGCACGCAGGAGATGGTCATCACCTCCTCCTCGCCGCTGGTCGGCATCATGCCCGCGCTCGGCGTCTTCGACCTGCCGTTCCTCTTCACCAATGAGAAGGAGGCCGATGCAGTCCTCGACGGAGCCTTCGGCAAGTACATCTCCGACAAGCTGCCTGCCTTCGGCGTCGTCAACCTCTCCTACTGGGAAAACGGCTTCCGCAACCTGACGAACTCGAAGCGCGCCGTCTCCAAGGCGGAAGAGCTCACCGGGCTCAAGGTCCGCGTGATGCAGAACAACATCTTCCTCGACAGCTTCAAGAGCATGGGCGCCAATGCCACGCCGATGGCGTTCGGTGAGGTTTTCGCGGCGCTGGAGACGCATGCGATCGACGGCCAGGAGAACCCGCTCGTCACGATCGACACCTCGAAGCTCTACGAGGTCCAGAAATACCTGACGATGACGCGCCACGCCTATACCCCGTTCCTGGTGCTCTATTCCAAGAAGCTCTGGGACCAGCTCTCCGCCGAAGAACAGGCAATCCTGAACGAGTGCTCGACCGTCGGCCGCGACGAGGAGCGCCGCGTCTCGCGCACGCTCAACGACGCGTCGATGGCGAACCTGAAGAATCAGGGCATGCAGGTTTCGGATGTTTCCGCCGACGAACTGACCAAGATGCGCGAGGCCACCGCGGCGGTTTACCAGCGCCACGAGGCCACGATCGGCAAGGAGACGATCGACCGTCTCAAGGCCGATCTCACCAAGATCCGCGGCACCAACTGATCAGGAGAGCCCCGGAGCGCCGCAGCAGCTCCGGGGCTACCGCCATGCGCATCACCCGCATCGAACCCTTCATCCTGCACATCCCGGTGACGGGCGGCTCGATTGCCGACTCGACCCACCGCATCAGCCATTGGGGCGTCGTCGGCGCGAAGATCGTCACCGAGGACGGCCTCGAAGGCTACGGTTTCACCGGCACCCATGCCGATCTCGCCTCCGACCGGCTGATCACCTCCTGCATCCGCGACTGCTACGCGCCGCTGCTGATCGGCGAGGATGCGTCCGAGATCACGCGGCTCTGGCTGAAGCTCGCCCGCCACCCTGCCCTGCAGTGGGTCGGACGCGCCGGGATCACCCAGCTCGCGCTCGCCGCGGTCGATGTCGCGCTCTGGGACCTCAAGGCGAAGGCGGCCGGCGTACCGCTCTGGCACCTGCTCGGCGGCGCAACCAAGCCGAAGCTCGAAGCCTACAACACCGATATCGGCTGGCTTTCGATCCCGCGGGACGAGCTTGTCGAAGGCTGCCGCATGGCGGTCGAACGTGACGGCTTCCGGCGTCTCAAGGTCAAGGTCGGCCATTCCGACCCCGGCACGGACATCGCCCGGCTGGAAGCCGTGCGGCGTGCCATTGGCGACGAGATCGCACTCGCGATTGACGGCAACGGCAAATGGGATCTGCCGACCTGCAAGCGCTTCTGCGCGCGGGCCGAGGCGCTCGACATCTTCTGGTTCGAGGAGCCGCTCTGGTATGACGATGTCGGCTCGCATGCCGCGCTGGCGAAAGCGACCTCGATACCGATCGCGCTCGGGGAGCAGCTCTATTCGCTCGACGCCTTCCGCGCCTTCGTCACGGCTGACGCCATCCACTACGTCCAGCCCGACGTGACCCGTCTCGGCGGCATCACCGAGTACATCCAGGTCGCGGAGCTTGCCCTCGCCAGCCGCCTGCCGGTCGCGCCCCATGCTGGCGAGATGAGCCAGGTCCATGTCCATCTCGCCTACTGGCATCAGGCGACGCCGATCCTCGAGTACATTCCCTGGATCAAGGATGCCTTCGTCGAGCCCGCCAATGTCGCCGATGGCTATTTCCTAAGACCCCAGCAGCCCGGCGCCGGTACGACGCCGACCGCCGAGGCCCTCACCCGCTACGCCAAGCCGCTCGCTTGAGAAACCTCATGAAAATCACTGCTGTTGAAACCATCCGCCTGACCGAGTTCGGCAACATCATCTGGGTGCGGCTCCACACCGACGCGGGCGTCGTCGGCCTCGGCGAGACCTTCATGGGCGCCGCGGCGGTCGAAGCCTATCTGCACGAGACCGTGGCGCCGAAGCTGCTCGGCAAGGACCCGCTCCAGATCGAGGCGCGCAATGCCAGCCTGAACAACTATCTCGGCTGGCGCGGCTCGGGCGTCGAGACGCGCGGCAACTCGGCCGTCGATATCGCGCTCTGGGACATCTACGGCAAGGCGATCGGCCAGCCGGTCAGCGTCGCGCTCGGCGGCAAGACGCGTGATACGATTCGCACCTACAACACCTGTGCCGGCTACAAATATATTCGCGATGCGCGCTCTCAGGCCGTCGCCAACTGGCATGTCGGCGAGCAGGGCGGCCCCTATGAGGATCTCGAGGGCTTCCTCTATCGCGCCGACGAGCTCGCCCATTCCCTGCTCGAGCAGGGCATCACCGGCATGAAGATCTGGCCCTTCGATATCGCGGCCGAACGCTCGGCCGGCTGGGACATCACGCCTCAGGAGCTGAACACCGCGCTGGAGCCGTTCCGCAAGATCCGAAAGGCGGTCGGCGACAAGATGGACATCATGGTCGAGTTCCACTCGCTCTGGAGCCTGCCCATGGCGAAGAAGCTGGCAGAGCGCCTGGCCGAGTTCGACACCTACTGGCACGAGGACCCGTTCCGCCTCGACAATGTCCACGACCTCGGCGAATACGCCCGCCACTCCAAGGCCTGGGTCTGCGCCTCGGAAACGCTGGCCTATACCCATTCCTTCCGGGATTATCTCGAGAGCGGCGCGGCCGGGGTCGTCATGCTCGACCTGTCATGGTGCGGCGGTCTTTCCGAAGCCCGCAAGATCGCGGGCATGGCCGAGGCCTGGCACACGCCCGTCGCCCCGCATGACTGCACCGGCCCGGTCGTGTACGCGGCATCGTGCCATTTCTCGATGCATGCACGGAACACGCTGATCCAGGAATCGGTCCGCGCCTTCTATACCGGCTGGTACACCGAGCTGGTCACCGACCTGCCCAAAGCCGAGAACGGCATGATCACCGTATCGGACGCACCTGGCCTCGGACTAGAGCTGCTCCCTGGGCTGGAGAAGCGCGCCGACGCTATCGTGCGCTTCAGCCGCCTCTCCGACGTCTGAACTTCGGCATCGGCGCGCCCGTCATCGCAATCCGACCCGGCCTCCGAGCGAGGCCGGGACTCAGCAAGGATCTTGCCGCGCTGCTCTGCCCGCCTCAGCTGAGCATGCGCGTGTCACCGCAGACCGAGATTTCCTGACCCGAGATCGTCTTGGCGAAGGGGGACGCCAGGAAGACGATCTGCTTGGCGATGTCGTTCGGGTCGACGAACTGCTTGATCGAGACGCCCGCGAACAGGCGCTGCGTCATGTCCTCATGCGAGATGTTGAAGCTGCGCGCCTTATTGGCGATCACGCTCTGGATGCGGGCGCCGTCGACCAGGCCGGGACAGATCGCATTGGCCCTAATTCCAAACTCGCCGAGCTCCGCCGAGATCGCCTTGGTGAAGCCGATGACACCCCATTTGGCCGCGCCATAGGGCGAACGCAGCGGAAAACCGTGTTTGCCGGCCTGGCTCGACAGATTGACGATGCTGGCATTGGCGGATTGCTTGAGATGCTGCACGGCGAGCCGGGTGCAGTTGTACTGACCGGTCAGATCGACTGCAACGCAGGCATCCCAGTCCGCGGGGTCGATCTCGTCGACTCGGCCGGTCGGCCCGGCGATGCCGGCATTGTTGACCAGGCAATCCAGCCCGCCGAGTGCCGCCAGCGCCTCCTTGAACAGGTTGGCCACCGCGTCGCGGTCCGAGACGTCGCAGAGCGATTGCGTGATCGCCGGATCGCTGGCCGCCATCGCTGCCAGGGCCTCGCGATCGACGTCGCAGATATGGACCCTGGCGCCTTCTGCCGCAAAGGCACGCGCCGTCGCCCGGCCAATGCCGTTGGCGCCAGCCGTGACCAGAGCGCGCAGTCCCTTGATCTGCAAATCCATTGTCGTCTCCCCCCGATGCCCGCGCCGTAGCGCCTCTCAGATTGCGGCGAACCCGGACTATGGCGCCAGGTCGCCGGTGCTTTCGATATGAGCCGCGGCCGCAGCGATATCGGTTTCCAGCGCGGCCCTTGCAGCCTGCGGATCCCGGCGCCGGAGGGCATCGAGCAGAGCGGCGTGGGAAACCACGGCGCTGCCGCCATCGAGGCGACGCGGTTCGTGGCGCATATCGAGATTGAGGATGGGGCCGGCCTTGAGCCAGAGCCGCTCGATCATCTCGACCAAGGTCGGCATGCGTGCAGCCTCATAGAGCGCGAAATGCAGATTGCGGTTGGCTGCGACTGCGCCTGCGGCGTCTGGAGGATCGGCGCTTGCCGCCTGCCGGAACGCAGCCTCATGTTGGGCGATCTCGTCGATTTCGGCTTCGCTCGCAGCCTTTGCCGCCTCTTCGGCCGCAAAGCCCTCGACGACCAGACGCAGACGGGTCAGTTCGCGAAACTGTGCCAGTCGCAGCACGGGAACGCGGACGGCGCGTCCGGGCAGCACCTCCAATGCACCGTCGGCTGCAAGCCGGCTGACCGCCTCGCGCACCGGCATCATCGAGACACCGAGAGCCTCCGCGACACGCCGCAGCGAGAGCTTTTCGCCCGGAGCGAGCCGGCCGGCGACGAGAAGCGCCCGCAACTCCCCGGTCACGCGCTCGCCCAGGGTCTCACGCGTCAGCGCCCTGACCTCATCGAGCGCGGATGGATCACGACCAGCCGACACATCGCCGATCCCATCGTCGGCAGGCGGATTCGCGAAGGACTGGACAGGGGCAACCATGTCTGCCAACCTAACTGTGATCACAGATCACGACAAGTGGATATCAAGCCGCCAGCAGAGCTGACAGCAGGTCGACAATCTCCAGCGCGAAGCGCGGAACCGTTCTGGGAGGAACGCAATGGCAGACCATCAGCAGTCGAAATTTCGTTTGTCACGACGTCAGGCCCTTGCCGGCCTCGGAGCCGGTGCCGCCACCGGATTGATTGCAAGTCCGTCGCTGATCCTGGCGCAAACGCCAGATGCCATCCGCTTCGGCCACCTGACGCCGCGCACCGGCTTCCTCGGTCCGCTCGGCGAGTACGGCGTCATGGCGGTCGACCTCGCCGTCGAGGAGATCAATGCTGCGGGCGGCATCAACGGCCGCAAGCTCGAGGCCCTGAAGGAGGATTCGGTCAATCCGCAGACCGCCTCGACCAAGGCCGAGCGCATGATCGAGCGTGACAAGGTCGCGTGCATTCTCGGCGAGATTTCCTCGGCCTCCTGCCTGACGATCTCGCAGGTCGCGGCGCGCAACAAGATCCTCTTCGTCAACACCGGCGGCAATTCCGATGCCCTGCGCGGCGAGAGCTGCAACCGCTATATGTTCCATGTCGAGCACCAGAACTCGATGTATGTGAAGAGCTGCGGTCGCTCGCTGATGGTGCAGGGGCTGGTCAAGGGCAAGAAGTGGTTCTCGCTGACCGCCGACTACGCCTTCGGCCATGACCTGCTCAAGGTCGCCAAGCGCTTCATGGAGGCCAATGGCGGCCAGTTCGCCGCCGACAAGCTGGTGCCGACCGATGCGACAGATTTCTCGGCGCTCCTGATCGAAATCCGCGCCGCCAAGCCCGACATCGTGATCTCGAACCTCGCCGGCAACCAGATCACCAATTTCCTCAAGCAGTATTCCGAGTTCGGCCTGACCTTCCCGGTCGCTGGGTTCGGCTTCGACACGGCGCTCGCCTGGGCTGCCGGCAAGGACAATTTTGGCGGCGTCTGGCCCTGCGTCTGGCACCACCTGATCGACACGCCGGCGAGCAAGGCCTTCGTCTCCGCCTTCACAAAGAAATACGGCAAGCCGCCCGAGAACCAGGCCTGGGGCGACTACATGGCCGTGAAGATCATGGCCCAGTCGATGAACGAGCTGAAGAGCACCGACACCGCCAAGATCCTCGAGCATTGGGAGAAGGGCGCGAAATTCGACGTCATGAAGACGCGTGAAGGCTATTTCCGCGCCTCGGACCACCAGCTGATGAGCGAGATGTACACGATCACGGCGCTGCCGGCAGCGCAGGTCAAGAACCAGTGGGATCTCTTCACCTCCTCGCCCCCCGTACCGGGACCGAACGAAAGCCTCGAAGTGATCGCGACGACGGGCGACGAGGCAGTCTGCAAGATGAGCTGAGCGCGCTTTTGCCCCTGCCAGGTCCCCGCCGTCATTCCGGACCGGTCGCTCCAGCGGCACCGATCCGGAATTCATCACGGAGCCCGGCGCCCCGGGGTCGGTCCCGGCACTCCGCTTCGTTGCGGCCGGGATGAAGGCGCCTCCTGAACCTCTCGGGCGCGACGCGCCCCTGCCCGGCCCTGTCGATCAAGCAAAGGCATCCCCTTGCTCATTCTCTTCATCCAGCAGGTGCTGAACGGGCTGCTCGACGGCGTCTATTACCTTCTGATCGCGCTCGGCCTGTCGCTGATCTTCTCGCTCGGCGGCATCGTCAATCTCGCGCATGGCGCCTTCTATGCAATCGGCGCCTATCTCACGATCGTGCTCGCGCCTCATATCGGCTTCGGCGGCGCGATCATCGCCTCGCCGGTGCTGGTGGCGCTGATCGGCATCGTCGTCGAGCGCGGCCTGTTCCAGCGCTTCTACCGCTCGGACCCGATCCTCTCCCTGCTGCTGACCTTCGGACTCGCGATGGTGGCGGAGCAATCCCTGCGCATGATCTTCGGCGCACCGCCGCTCTCGTTCTCGATCCCGCCGGCGCTGCGCGGCCAGATCGTCCTCGGCGAGTTCATCTATTCGCGCTACCGCGCGCTGCTGCTCCTGATCGCAGCCACTTGCGTACTCGGGCTCTGGTTCCTGCTCCAGCGCACCGCGTTCGGCCGCGTCGTCCGGGCCGGCGTGCAGAACCCCGACATGGTCGGTGCGCTCGGCATTTCGCTGCAGCCCTACATGATGGCTGTGGCCGGCATCGGCATCGGGCTTGCCGGCCTGGCCGGCGTCCTGCTCGCGCCGATCTACTCGATCCATCCCGCCATGGGGCAGGAGATCATCACGCCGGCCTTCGTCGTCGTCGTCATCGGCGGGCTCGGCTCCTTCTGGGGCGTGGTCGTGGCGGCGCTGATGGTCGGTGTGGTCAAAGGCATCACCATCGGCCTCGGCTTCACGCAATGGTCGACCGCGGTGATCTACCTGATGATGCTGCTCGTCCTGCTGTTCCGGCCGCGCGGCCTGTTCGGCGAACGCATCCAGCGCTTCGAGTGAGGGCAAAATGACAGCCGCTCAGCGCGACCGCGCGCCTCTCCTCATTGCCGCCATCGGCCTCGCCGCCCTGCCCTTCCTGATGCACCTCATCGGGCTCGGCACCACCTCGGCGACCGAGATCGTCGTCTTCGCCATTGCCTGCATGGCCCTGAACATTCTCGTCGGCACGACCGGACTCGTCTCTTTCGGCCATGGCGCCTGGTTCGGGCTCGCCGCCTATGCCGCGGGCTTGATCCAGCGCAACTGGCTGCCCGGCCAGTTCGCCCTACCGGTCCTGCTCGCCGTGGTCTTCGTGGGTGTGCTCGCCTTCGCATTCGGCGCCCTGATCCTGCGCCGCAAGGGCGTGTATTTCTCGCTCCTGACCCTGGCGCTCGCCGCCATGACCTATTCGGTCGCCTTTCGCTGGACCGCCGTGACCGGCGGCGAGGACGGCCTCGGCGGCATCAAGCGCCCGCTCTTTGCCGGGGTCGATTTCGATCAAGCCCTGCCGTTCTACATCCTCGTTGCGCTGATCGGCATGGCAGTGGTCTACGGGCTCTGGCGCTTCCAGCGCTCGCCGGTCGGCACCGTTCTGGTCGCGATCCGCGAGAACGAACAGCGCGCCCGATTTCTCGGCTACCAGGCGAACCGCTACAAGCTCGTCGCCTTCACCGTCTCGGCGGCCCTGACCGGGCTCGCCGGCACGCTGCTGCTGTTCAACAACCGCATGACCTCGGCCGACCCGATCTCGGTCGCCTTCTCCGGCGAGCTGCTGGCGATGGTGGTGATCGGCGGCATGCGCTCCTTCCTGGGGCCAGCGCTTGGCGCACTCTTCTTCGTGATCTTCCGCGACTATCTCTCGAGCCTCACCCCGAACTGGCTGTTCTGGTTCGGATTGCTCTTCGTCGGCTTCATCGTCTTCTCGCCCATGGGGCTCGTTGGCGTCGGCGAGCGGCTGCTGCGGCCCTTCCGCAAACAGGCCGCCGAAGATGCGGCCATGTCGGCGCGAAAGGTCGGCGCAGTCACGCTCCCGGATTTCATGAAGCCGCAGGACTGGGTCGAGGGCGCGATCCTCACCGCTACCGGCCTCGCCAAGAGCTTTGGCGGCATCAAGGCGGTCGAGGGCGTCGATCTCGCGATACGCGACAGGTCGCTGCATGCGCTGATCGGCCCGAACGGTGCCGGTAAGACGACGGCCTTCAACCTGATCTCGGGCCAGTTCCGGCCGGATAGCGGCGAGGTTCGCCTGCGCGAGCGCGAAATCACCGGCCTCGCGCCCGAAGCGATCACTCGCGCGGGCATCGGCCGCGCCTTCCAGATCACCAATCTGTTCCCATCGCTTTCCGTCGCCGAAAATGTCCGCCTCGCCGTGCAGGCACGCGCTCCGGAGCGCTTCGGCTTCTGGCGGGCGGCTGGCTCGCTGGAACAGGTCTTGGACGAGACGCGCCAGGTCATCGAGACCATGGGCCTGCGCGGGATCGAGCGCGCCGAGGCCGGCTCGCTCAGCTATGGTGGCCAGCGTCTGCTCGACATGAGCCTCGCACTTGCGACCAGGCCGCGCGTCCTGCTCCTGGACGAACCGCTCGCGGGCCTCGCGGCAGCCGAGCGGGAGCGCGTCGGCAACCTGATCAAGTCGATCTCGACCGACCTGCCGGTGCTTCTGGTCGAGCACGATATCGACCGCGTCTTCCAGATCGCAGACCATGTCACGGTGATGAACGAGGGCAGCGTGCTGGTCGACGGAACGGTCGAGGATGCGCGCTCCTCCCCGCAGGTTCAGGAGGTCTATATCGGCTCGGGCGCGCATGCGCTGGCCGAGAAGCCGCGCCCCAGTGCGGCAGGAGAGAAGGTCCTGCTCGGGCTTTCCGGCGTCGACACCTATTACGGCAAGAGCCACATTCTCCGCGATGTCAGCTTCGACGTGCATGAAAACGAGATCGTGGCGCTGCTCGGCCGCAACGGCGCCGGCAAATCCACCTTGCTGAAGACGATCACCGGCATCGCACCGCCCGCCACGGGAACGATCGATCTGGCCGGAGCCGGTATCGCGCGCCTGCCGCCGGCCGTGATCGCGCGCGCCGGCATCGCCTATGTGCCGCAGGGGCGCGGTCTCTTCGCCGGCATGAGCGTCAAGGACAATATGGAACTCGGGCGCCTGAAGCGCCTGACCGGCAATGGCACGCGCTGGGAAGACGACAAGATCTTCGCCTTCTTTCCCCGCATCAAGCAGCGCTGGCATTCTCCGGCCGACTACCTCTCCGGTGGCGAGCAGCAGATGGTGGCGGTGGCACGCGCGCTCTCCGGTGACACGCGGGTCCTGCTACTGGACGAGCCCTTCGAGGGCCTGGCCCCGGCCGTGGTCGAAGAACTCTTCGAGGCCTTCGACAAGCTGAGACAGGAGATCGCGATCGTGATCGTCGACCACCATCTCGACCTCGCCCTGGCGCTATCGGACCGCACGGTCGTGCTCGAGCGCGGCCAGGTCACTCATGTCGGCCCATCGAAGGCTCTCAGCCAGGACCTCGCGCTACGCCGGCAGGTGCTCTGGCTGTGAGCCCCCCTGCCTAACTCTTGTCCCACCCTTCGCCGCTTCCCGCAGGATCAACACGCATGACCAAGATCGCGATCATAGGCTCCGGGCTGATCGGCCGTGCCTGGGCCACCATCTTCGCCAGCCATGGTTTCGACGTCGCATTGCATGATGTCGCGCCCGAAGCGGCCGAGGCCGCGCGCGCGCATATCGGCCGCAATCTCCAGGAGCTCTCCGGCCACGGCCTCGTCGAGGACCCGAAGGGCTCGCTCGCGCGCATCCGTGTCGCCTCAGATCTGGCGGATGCCTTGAGGGGCGCCGAGCTCGTGCAGGAAAACGGCCCGGAAGCCGTGGAAACCAAGCGCGCCCTCTTTGCCGAGATGGACAGGCTTGCCGCCGCGGGAACGATTCTCGCCTCCTCGACCTCGTTCATCATGGCGTCGGTCTTCAGCGAGACGCTCGCGGGACGGGCGCGCTGTCTCGTCGCCCATCCCGTCAATCCACCTCATCTCGTGCCGATCGTCGAGCTTGCGCCAGCGCCCTGGACGGACCCGGCCGTCCTCGCCCGGGCCAAGGCGATCTATGAACAGGCCGGGCAGGTTCCGATCATCCTGCGCAAGGAGAAGCCGGGCTTCGTCCTCAATCGCCTGCAGGCGGTGCTCCTGGCGGAGGCCTTTCGCCTCGTCGGCGAGGGCGTCGCGAGCGCGGAAGACGTCGACAAGACGATCCGCGACGGGCTCGGCCTGCGCTGGTCCTTCATGGGGCCGTTCGAGACGATCGAGCTCAATGCGCCCGGCGGCATTCCCGATTACTGCGCCCGTTACGGCGCCTCCATCGCGACCATGGCTGCGCAGGCCGTCGGCGGCGACCCCTTTGGCGCGGAAACCGTCGCCACGGTCATGAGCGAATGGCCCGGAACGCAATCGGCCGAGCGGGTGAAACGCCTGAGCGACTGGCGCGACACGCGGCTAGCCGCGCTGCAAGCCCATAAGCGCGCTGCCGCACACAAACCCGCCTGAATTCCACCATCCAGCTCGCCTGAAGGAGCCCGCCATGGCCAAGAACCGCAAAGTCATGATCACCTGCGCGGTGACCGGCGCGATCCATACGCCCTCAATGTCGCCTTACCTACCGGTGACCGCCGATGAAATCATCGACGCTGCGGTCGGCGCCGCCGAAGCGGGGGCGGCGCTTGTGCATGTCCATGCTCGCGATCCCCTAACCGGCAAGCCGGACCAGTCCCCCGAGGCTTTCGAGCCCTTCCTGAAGGTGATCAAGCAGCGCAGCAACTGCGTCATCAACATCACCACGGGCGGCGCGCCGACCATGGGTGTCGAGGAGCGCCTGCGACCCTGCGCCCATTTCAAGCCCGAGGTCGCGTCGCTCAACATGGGATCGATGAATTTCGGGCTGTATCCGATGCTGAGCCGCTTCAAGGAGTTCAAGCATGATTGGGAGCAGCCCTATCTCGAAGGCTCGAAGGACCGCATCTTCAAGAACACCTTCCAGGACATCGAGAATATCCTGACGACCTGCGCCGAGAACGGCACGCGCTTCGAGATCGAGTGCTACGATATCGGGCATCTCTACACGCTGGCGCATTTCGTCGATCGCGGGCTGGTGAAGCCGCCCTTCTTCGTCCAGTCGGTCTTCGGGCTGCTCGGCGGCATCGGCCCGCATCCGGAAGATGTCGCGCATATGAAGCGCACGGCTGACCGGCTCTTCGGCGACCAGTACCAATGGTCCGTGTTGGGCGCCGGGCGTCACCAACTGCCGATCGCCGCGATGGCGGTCGCGATGGGCGGCAACCTGCGCGTCGGCCTGGAGGATTCGCTCTGGATCGGGCCGGGGCAGCTGGCAAAATCCAACGCCGAACAGGTCCGGGCGGCGCGGATGATCATCGAAGGTCTCGGACTGGAGCTGGCGACGCCCGACGATGCCCGCGAGCTTCTGCAGCTCAAGGGGGCAGACAAGGTCGCCTTTTGAGCGGCGCGGCTGGTGCCGTCTCGAAATTGCCGCCGACATGCGGCCGGTCATTTTGACCGCGCGAAACGCCTCGATCTGCAGCCACGGAAGATGCATCGTCCCTCACGCCCCCGGCGATCCCGTTCAACGGGAGCGTTTGCTGGAATGCATGATTGAGGCAACCGCGACGGCGCCGAGGCCTAGCAGACTTGCCGAGACAATCAGGGTCGGCACGATGCCGGCCCTGTCGAACCCTGCCGCATAGATGAGCGGCATCACCGACTGTCCGAGCATCGCCGCCATCGAGTGCAGCGCCATCATGGCGCCCTGCGTATGTGGGGTGAGGGTCGCAAGATAGGTCTGGAGCGGAATGGCGGCGCTGCGATAGGCAAAGCCGAATGCCAGCAATGCGCCGAACTGGAACGGCCAGGGAAGATGGGCGCTCAGGCTTGCCATGGCGAGCGTCATGACCAGCCCGCCAACCAGAGTGAGGTGCGTCGGCCTTATCCAGCGCAGGGTGCGGCGCAGGCTTACTCCATAGGCAATGCTGCCGATCATGAAGCCGGAGAGCACGATGCCGACGGTCGAGGCGCTGGCCCCGACGAGAAAGGCGATGTGCGGGAACAGGCCCTGTGTCAGCCCGGTCAGGGCCAGCTGAAGCCCCAGCCCGCGGCGGGCGCTCGCCAGCCCCAGAATCCTGCGATAGGCAGAGAACGCCGAGCCGAACCCCGCGCGCGATGACGAGGCGTCACGGGCATCGCGCAGCGCCACCGTCACGACAGCGAAACAGGTCAGACCGATCAGGCCGGCCGCGAGCAGGCTGCCGCGCCAGCCGAGCGCATCGGCGACAAAGCCGGACCCAATGGCCCCGGCCAGCGACCCTGTAACCGAAGCCGCACTGGCCTTGCCGAAAGCCTCCTGATGTCCATCGGGTGCGATCCGCTCCGCCAGGATGGCAAAGCACAGCGGGAATGTGCCGGCTGTGAAGAAGCCGACGACAAGCCGGGTGGCGAGCAGCAGCTCGAAACTGGGGGCCACGCTCCCGAGCAATGTTCCAAGTGCGCTCGCCCCCAGGCAGAAGCGCATCACCCGCAACTTGCCGAGCTGGTCGCCGAGTGCGCCGGCAATCGGCTGTGCCAGGGCATAGGCGAGCGCGAAGGCCGTCGCCATCGCGACAACCTGGCTCCGCGGCACCGCAAAATCCCGGCTGAGCATGGGCAGCACCGGGTCGAACAGGAACACACCGAGCGAAGAGCCGAAGCAGGCGAGGCCGAGAATACGCAGCAATGCATGCTGTTGGTCGGGCGGTGGCTTCTGGCATGGGGCGTGGCCTCCTGGAGTGCCGACGGGCAGATTGGTCATCGGCTTGCGCAGACCCCTTTCATCGTCATCGGCTGCCCAAATCGGCGATAGACCGTCCCGGGCACCGCAATTAGCAGCACGGGGGCTATGTGATTTGACCCCGCGCCGACCGAACAAGATGCTCGATATCGCCGGATTCCGAGCGGATCGGCCGTTCTGGCCGCTCTTTCGGCAGCATCTTTCAGGGAGGGACGTGGCTCAGAAGAGCGGGGTGACGGGTGCTTGGGTTATCGGTGCATCCATCGCGACATCGCTCTCAATGCAAGACAGCCGGCGACACTGTCATCACACGCCACTGTCTCGGAGGATCGAGCGACGCCCGAAGGCCGGAACATCCTGGATCGGTGCGGTTCGGAGTTTGAGCCCGGGGTAGCGGCAGCTCCTGCCGATCAGATGTGGTGCGCCGAGAAGCGTGGGAGTTCTTGGCGCTTCTCGGCGTCTGCATCCTGGCCCCAAGGCCAGCTGGACATACGACACTACGCCGCGTCATCCCTGCGCGGCGACCGCCCGCAGTGGTCCGGGGGCGCGCCCCGGATGGTTCGATCAGCGGCGGCAGACCTGCACGCGGCGGACGACCCAGCGACCACGATGGTCGCGCACGCGCCGGTTTTCCCACCAGCAGCGGCCATGGCGTGGCGCGACATGCCGCGGGGGCGAACGGTGCCATTGTGCGAGTTCGACGCCGGGATTGGTGGCAACGCTACCACTCGAAGAAACCGGGGCAGCAAAGGCAGTGCCCGAACACAGTGCTCCGATAACCATTCCAGCAGCCAGTGCCGCTCCGCGAATATCAACCAATTGATCCTCCTTAGCCTCAAGCCAGATGTCGGCCCGACGCATTACCACGCCAGGCAATCGATCGGCCGCTGTCGCGACCGATCGTTCCTGCTCCGCCCGCTTTGACCGCGAGATCGGCGAAAACGCCAGGCGATCGGGCAGAATTCAGAAGCGCCAGATGAGCGGCACGATGAAGACGGCCACCACGAAGAACCAGATCAGCAGCGGCAGGCCGAGCTTCCAATAATCGCTGAAGGCATAGCCACCCGGCCCCATCACCATCAGGTTGGTCGGCGTTGCGATCGGGGTGAGGAAGGCTCCGGCCGCGGCAACTGCCGTGCTCATCAAGACCGGCCGCGGCGAAATCCCCATGCTGGCGGCCGCAGCGACCCCGATCGGAATGACGATGAGCGCAGTCGCGGTATTGCTGATCAACTGCCCCATGACGGCGGTCAGCACGAACAGTCCGGCAAGCAATGCGACGGGCCCGGCATCGCCAACCATATAGACGAGCCGCTCCGCCATCAGCTTCGCCGCACCGGTTTCCACCATCGCGGTCGAGAGCGGCATCATGGCGCCGACGAGGATCACGGTGGTCCAGCCGATCGCGCGGTAGGACTGCTCGACATTCATGATGCCCGACAGGATGATCGCGCCTGCAGCCAGCAAACCTGCGACGGCGGGCGGGACGACGCCTGTGGCAAGCAGCAGAACCATCGCGACGAGAATGATGACGGCCTGCTTCGCGCCGGGGCCCATCGGCACGGCCTGACGGCGCACCAGTTCGGGCGAGCTCACGACGAGGACATCGGGATCGTCGAGATGGACGTCGAGCGCCTTCCAGGTGCCCTGCAGCAGCATCGTATCGCCGGCCTGCAGCACGATGCCGCCGGAATCCTTGGTTGCATTCGCGGCGGCGAGTTCCGCCCCCGCGCGCTGCACGGCCAGAACGATCAGATCGCCACTGTCGGTGACCATCCCAGGGAAGACGGTCTGGCCGATCAGGCCGGAGCGCGGCGGGATCACGACTTCGGCCAGACCGGAGCGCTGGTTGAACAGCGTCTCCGCGCCCTGCCCCTGCTTTGCCTCCTCACGGAAGGCGAGATGCATCTCCGCCGCCAGTGTCGCGGCAGCGTCAGCCTCACCGCGAACCAAAAGATGATCGCCATCGGCAATGACCGAGCGGCGGATGGGGCTTGCGGTTTCGCCCTCCTGAATGGCGACCAGCTGCAGCCCCGGATAGGCCGACAGGTCGATGCTGGCGGGCGCAGCGCCGAGATAAGGCGAACTGGCACGCACGCGCATCTGATAGATGCCGCTGGCAAGGCCGTATTGCTCGACCAGCGTCTTGGCATGCCGGCTGAAATCGGCGGGCATGGTCGCGCCATTGCGCTCGGGCAGCAGGCGCTGGCCGAAGAGGATGATGATCGCCATCGTGCCCGCCAGCAGCGGCACGCCGACCAGCGCGAATTCGAAGAAGCCGAAGCTGCCCATCCCTGCATCGCTACTGGCCTCGGAGACCAGCACGTTCACGGGAGTTCCCGTCAGCGCCAGCATCGAACCCGCATGCGCGGCGAAGACCAGCGGCATCAGCAGTTGCGAAGAATTGCGCTTGAGCCGCACCGCGATGACGACAACAACCGGCAGCAATGCAGCGACGGCGCCGTTGAGGCTGATCACGGCGGTCAGCAGCGAAACGAGAATCATGGTGAGAATTAGAAGGCGGGTTCGACTTTCCTCGCCCGCTCCCTTGATCAGGAGTTGGCCTGCCCAGGCGGTGACGCCGGTGACCTCGAGCCCGGAGCTGACGACGAAGAGCGAGGCGATGAAGATGACGGCGGGGTCGCCGAAACCGCCCAGAGCCTGGGGCAGGGTCAGGACCCCGGTCGCCCAAAGGGCAAGCGCTACTCCCATCGCGACCAGAACGACGGGAATCTTGTTCCAGATGAACAAGACCACGGCAACGGCGATGATGGTGCCGGTATAGGCTATCGGGCTCAATCGCTCAGCTCCCTATTGGGCCCTGCCAGGCCGCAGAAATGCGTAGGGCGCAGCATGCCGGCGCAGGCTACGCCCCGGCACACCGCACCCAGCCAAGGCCTCAGTCTTCCAGGGTCGCCATCAGGATACCGATGCGGCAACCCTTTTCGTATTCGGTGAGATTCACATACTCCTTGATGGTATGGATCTCGGCCTGCCCGGCGCCGATGGTGATGGTCGGAACCCCGTGCTTGTCAAACCAGTTGGCGTCGAGACCACCATTGGAGAACAGATAGGTCGGCTCGATACCGAGCAGCTTGAGCGCCTTGGTGGCACGCTTCACCACCGGAGCATCCTGGCCCAGTTCGAAGGGCGGATAAGCCGGCTTCTGGCTGAACTTCACCTCCGCGGTGTTGCCCTCGTGATCCTTCACCTCGCCCTGCGCCTTGGCGAAGGCCTCCTTGTAGCCGTTCGCGATCTTGGTCGCGAAGGCAGCTTCGGGGCTGCGCGCCTCGCCCCGGATATAGACATAGTCGGTGACCACATTGGTCGCATCGCCGGCCGGGACCGTGCCGCCCTTGCCGCCGAAGATGCCGACATTGCTGGTGCCGCGACCATCGGCTTTGACGACCTTGCCGAACCAGCCGTTGCGCTGGGCCTCGGCGATCGCGATGGCGCCGACCAGCGTCGCCGAGATGCCCTTTTCCGGGGCCACACCGGCATGGGATGCCTTGCCCTTGATCTCGACTTCCCAGTTCTCCTGACCGACTGCACCGACGAGCAGTTCCGAGGCGAGCTGGCCATCGACATTGATGCACATGGCGGCCCCGCCGAGATCGGCCGGGTTGAGTTCACGGGCACCGTGCAGGCCGCTCTCCTCGCGGACGGTGAAGAGCAGGGTGATCGGCGGATGCGGCAGCTTGTGCTTGATCAGCGTCTCGGCGAGCACGACCAGGAGCGCGACGCCGGTGCGGGCATCGCCGCCGAGCGCGGTCGTGCCGTCGGAGACGATGCGGTCGCCCTCACGCCGGGGTTTGGCGCCGGCGCAAAGCGGCACGGTGTCGAGATGGGTGGAGAACAGCAGGCGTGGCCCCGGCCGCGTGCCCGGCAGATCGACGAAGAGATTGCCTGTCTCCGTCGGCACCGGGATGCGCTTATTGGCATCGTCGAAGCGGATTGCGGAAGCAGGCACTCCGACCCTCTTCAGGGCCTCGCTGACGGCGGCCCCGATCTTGGCTTCCTGGCCGGTCACGCCTTCGACCGAGAGGAAATTCATCAGGTGGTCGATCGCACTGGCGACGTCGAGTGGGATTGAGGGGCTGCTCATGATGTCCATCCGATCAGGTCAAGGTTATTTCGTTTCGGGCTGCGGGACCGGCCGTCACAATCCCCAGGGCAGGCCGAGCATTTTCCAGACGGCGAAGAGCGCCGTCCACAGCACGAACATCCAGACGACATAGGGCAGCATCAGGGAGACGATCGTGCCGACACCCGCGGTCTTGTCGTATTTCTGGGCGAAGCCCACGACGAGTGCGAAATAGGCGTTGAGCGGGGTGATCGCGTTCATCGGGGAATCGCCGACGCGATAGGCAGCCAGCACCGCTTCCGGCTCGACGCCGAGCTTCATCAGCAGCGGCACGAACACGGGGGCGAAGATCGCCCATTTTGCGATCGCCCCGGTCAGCAGGAGGTCGATGATCGCCACGACGACGATGAAGCCGAGCAGCAGCGGCAGCGCGCCGATATTGGCCGACTGCAGCACGCCGGACAGGCTGAGCGCCATGACCGTGCCCATGTTCGTGTACGTGAAGTAGGCGACGAACTGGCTGAGCACGAAGAACAGGAAGATCGTGCCACCGAGATTCTTGATCGACTTCTCGATCGCCGCGATCACCTCCGGGAGGGTCCGCAAGGTCCCGGCCCCGATGCCATAGGCCCAGCCCGTGGTGAGGAACATCAGCATGATCAGGGCGATCAGCCCGTTCATGAAGGGTGAATTGCCGATCAGCTCGCCGGTTGTCGGATTGCGCAGCGGCGCTCCCGACGGCAGCGTCAGCAGGCAGAACACGGCAACCAGCGCCAGCAGGCCGAACCCGGCATAGCGCAGGCCACGCGATTCCTGATCGGACAGCGAGGCGCCCTGCTCCGTCGTGGTGCCTTCGGCCGCCAGCTTCGGATCGTAGACGCCAAGGCGCGGCGCAATCATCTTGTCGGTGATGAAGGCGATGACGACGGTGAGGAACAACACCGACGCGATCGAGAACCAGACATTGGAGGCCAGGCCGATCGAGCGATTCGGATCGACGAGATGGGCGGCGTCATTGGTGAATTCGACGAGGACGGCGTCGAGCGGCTTGATCAGCATATTGACCGTGAAGGCGCCGGCCACCGCAGCAAAGCCGAGCGCGAGGCCGGCGAGCGGATGCCGCCCGACTGCGAGGTAGGCAATACCGGCGAGCGGGATCAGCACCAGATAGCCCGCATCCGCCGCAATGCTGGCGAGGATGCCGACGAAGGCCAGGATATAGGTCAGAGCCCAGCCCGGCGACACGATGACGAGCTTGCGGATGAGCGCCGTCACCAGGCCGGATTCCTCGGCGACGCCAGCGCCGATCATCGCAACGATCATCAGCCCGACGGCGGTGAAGCTCATGAAGTTCGGAATCAGCGACGAATAGATGAAGCGAATGCCTTCGACGTTGAGCAGGCTGCGTATCGCCGTGCTCGCCATCTCGACCTTATGGGTATCGGGATTGATGCGCTCGAAGGTGACCGCCGCGCCGAACAGGCTGAGCACAGCCGACAGCACCATGACGATGGCGATGAGAATGAGGAAGATGACGACGGGATGGGGAACCATGTTCCCCACTTTCTCGACCGTATCGAGAAATCTCTGCATCGTGGTCTTTGACGCGACGTTCCCGGTAGCCATGTCTTGCCTCCCCTAAGCCTTAGACTTCCGCCCCACGGGGGGTCGCGATAAGCAGGTAGGCCGCCGGAATCGTTGCCGAGGCGGTCATCCCGGCAACTTAATTCGCTGCGCGCCGAGAGCATCGGCACAGAATCCCAAAGCTTGGACCGCCTGTCCCAAAGTTGATGGCGAGGCGTCTGCGCGACGGAAAGGCATCCAGCAAGCTTGCTGCCACCGGATGGCTTCTTTATCCTGACGCAGCCGTTCGAGATCCTCCGATCTCCTATTCGCAGATTGGGGACGTCGACGTGACGCCGACGCACGGTAAGGCATGCAAGAGCAATCCGGTAAGCCCGTTACTGCCTGCAATGCCCGGCACGCGCCCGAATTCTGGAGCTCTTTGACCATGGGCCGCCGCCTCGACACCTTGCGGATGAGCCTGGCAGGACTTGCTGTCGCGTTCGGCCTCAGCGCTTGCGCTTCGGCGCCCCGCGGATTGCTTCAACCGGTCGAGCCCGTTGCCGGCACCGACCGCGTGAACATGCTTGCCGCGACGACGCGCGCGCCCTCGACGGAAGCGGGTGTTCTGTTCAGCGGCGAGCGCGGAGATACGGTCTCTTTCAGCAATATCGTCGTCTCGATCCCCAGGGATCGAGAGGTCGGCACGATCCAGCTGCCGCGCGCGGCTCCCGGCAATCCGGCTACCGATTTTGTCGTCACCTCGACCGCGCCGGTCGCCAAGACGGATCTCGTCAAATGGTTCAAGTCGACGGGCGGTCGAAAGCGCCGGGTCTTCGTGTTCGTCCACGGCTTCAACACGCCTTTCGACCGCGCAGTCTTTCGTTTCGCGCAGTTGACCCATGACGCCGATGCCGACGCGTCCCCGGTGCTGTTCTCGTGGCCGTCGCGCGGCCATTTGCTCGACTACAGCCGGGATTTCGACAATGCATCCTATTCCCGCTCGGATCTCGCCTATCTGCTGAAGGCGGCTGCAAGCAGCCCCTCCGTCGGCGAAATCGTCATCCTCGCCCATTCCATGGGGAGCTGGCCTGCCGTCGAGGCCGTCAGGCAGATCGCTCTCGAGCAGGGCGGGGTCCCCCGGAAGATCAACAATCTCATTCTGGCCTCGCCCGATCTCGATGTCGGCGTGTTCCGCCGGCAAGTCGAGGACATGGGCTCCCAGCGTCCGCAGATCACGCTTTTCGTCTCGCAGAACGACCGGGCGCTGCAGCTCTCCCGCTTCATTTCCCGCGGAGCGACGCGCCTCGGCGGCATCGACCTGACGCGCGACGAGTACCAGCAGCAGCTGGCGGGGTTGTCAGGCATCACGGTGCTGGACCTCAGCGCCATCAATGCAGGCGATCGCATCAATCACGACCTCTTTGCCGCCAGCCCCGATGCGGTCCGCCTCATTGGAGGCCGGCTGCTCCAAGGCCAGGTCATCACCGATTCCGACATTTCCACTCCGCTGATGGCTGCGGATGCGCTTGGTTCGGCCGCCAGCCTCATTGTTACCGCGCCAATTCGCGTCTTCGACGCAGCGTCCCCGCGCCAGTAGCGAGCCAACTGCCGCAAAAGGACCAGCTGCTTTGGCCTGTTAACGACAATTCTCAGCGGTTTATTGCTTGCCATTGCTAACTCTGAGCGTCACAGTTTCTTCACGGCACTGAGAAACATTGACATCCCGTTGGTACGCGGGGCCAAGATTAACGCAACGCTATCGCGAGGAGAATGCCGTGTCGGCTCTCTCTAGTACCAATTCAGGGCCCCCAGGCGGAGCGGTCTTCGTTCAGAACTTCTCGACCAAGGGACTGCCCCCCGAGGATCAGTTCGACGCGTGGCGTTCGCTGCTCTCCGAGACGATCGATCTCTTGCCTACGCCAGACGGGTCCGAGGCGTTTGAAGCCGAGTTCTCGTCGTGGAGCTTCGGCGACGTCGTTCTGACCAGGACACTCTACGCCGACGCCCCTGCCCGCCATTGGCGGCACAGGCCGCGATCCTTCATGGATCACTGGTGCGTCGTGCTCGCCCACTCCTTTTCGCCAGAATGCAACCTGCTTTCCCTGAGCCCTCCAGAGCGGCCAGGCAATCTCAGCTTCCGCTCGCTCGCCATGCCGTTCGAAGGCCAGGCCGAGGACACGGAAGTCCTAACGCTGTTCCTGCCTCGGAACTTCTGCCACGAGGAACTCGTCGATTTCGAGCGGGCGCACGATCTGGAAATCAACCCAGAGCTGGGGGCGCTGCTCACTGGCTATATGGAGAACCTGGCCCGACAGCTGCCCCACATCTCGGCAGAGCATGCCCAGGGCCTCGCCACCGCGACACGTTCGCTGGTCGCCGCCTGCATCGCGCCACGCGTCGAGCGCTCCGAGGCTGCGGAGGTGCCGCTGACCTCCCTTCTGATCGATCGTGCCCGGCGCGTCGTCCGACAGAACATGGCCTCCCCCGAATTTGGTCCCGAGCGTCTGGCACGCCTCATGGCGATGTCCCGCTCCAAACTCTACCGGCTGTTCGAGAGCACCGGTGGCGTTGCTCATTTCATCAATCGAGAGAGGCTGCGCGAGGCGCATCGCCGGCTCGCATCGACCCGCGATGCCCTGTCGATCCACGTCATCGGCAATGAAGTGGGTTTCGTCGATCATTCGACGTTCAGCCGCGCATTCCGGCGCGAGTTCGGCTACAGCCCAACCGAGGCGCGCGAGAAGCACCTGACCAAGTTCTCTGCCCTGCCATCCGGACTTGCCCAGCAGGATGCGTCGCTGGACGGTGCACTGGGAGGGCCTGGAGTCGAACGCGCCGCGCGCAGCCTTGCCGACTAGCCGAAGAGCATGAGGGTCTTGGCATGAAGGGGGCGACGGGGCGCCTCTCCTTTCTCTATGCGGCTCTTTTCTTCGAGCTCGGCGTCAATCTGCCGTTCTTTCCGCTCTGGTTGCGCGCGCAATCGCTTGGTGACGATGCGATCGGCATCGTGCTTGCCGCACCGCTGCTGACCCGCATCATCGCAAATCCGGTCGTTGGCGCCCTCGCGGACCGGAGCTTGCGCATGACCCTCGCGCTGGTTGCCTGCGCGGCGGCTGTCGTCGTCGGCACGGGTTTTCTCGCCTTTGCCGCAGGCTTCCTGCCAATCCTGCTGCTGGTGATCGCCATCGCGCTCGCCCAAGGTCCCCTGATCGCCCTGACCGACGCCGTAACCCTGCGCAGTCTCGATGGCCTGCGCTCGGCGGAGCTGCGCTATGGGCGAATTCGCTTGTGGGGATCGGCGGGGTTCGCACTCGCCAATCTCTCGGCTGGCTGGATGCTCGACTGGCTGCCGATCTCGTCCATTATCGGAATGCTACTGCTCTCGGCGCTTGCCACGACCCTCGCCGCGATGGCCGTCGCAACCATCCGCCTGCCGGAGAGATCGGCCGCTCCCGACGAAGCAGCCAGGACGGTGGAACGGCCGTATCTGCTGATCCTGACCATTGCGGGCGCCGCGCTTGTCCAGGCGAGCCACGCCGCCGTCTACGGCTTCAGCACATTGCACTGGCAAAGCCTCGGCATTTCCGGGGGGACCATGGGAAGCCTCTGGGCGGCTGGCATCGCCTCCGAGATCACGTTCTTCAGCCTGCTCGGATATGTCGTCCGTGGCTCGGCCGGAGCAGGTGCGCTGCTGGTCGTCAGCGGCGCTGCCGCGACATTGCGCTGGGCTGGCATGGCTCTCGATCCAGATATCGCCTTCGTCATCCTGCTGCAGCTGACACATGGCCTGACCTTCGGCGCGACGCATCTGGGCAGCATCTTCCTGCTCGCGAGGCTCGCGCCGCGTAGCATGCTGGCCCGGGCCCAGGCCTGGCTTGCCGCCGGCTGGGCCGGGGTGATGGCGGCTCTGACGACCCTTGCCGGCTATCTCTACGGTTCGTGGGGCGAGCACGTCTATGGCCTGATGGCGATCGCTTCCGGTGCCGGTTTCCTCCTGCTGATCCCTGTCGCAGCCAACCTGAGACGGGAGGATCCGGCCCCGCAACCAGGCGTTCCGGATGCCCAGCACCCTGTCCCAAAATTGGGATGACCAGCGCAAACTTGGGATTCTGAGCTAATCCGCGCTTCCCGGACAGTTGGTAGCGTCCGTCCCTGCCGCCCGAAGAAATTGGCGACGGACCCTTGTCTTGCGCCCGAGGTTCCACGGCCTCTGCCTTGCGGGTGCCAGAGGAAGAACATGATGCTTTTGAACGGCTTGCGGGAGAACCCGTTCCGTAGGAATGGCAGGATCGGCGCAAGAACTCCGCATCGTGCGAGGGTGGCGTTCGGGGGGCAGCAGGCATGAGCCCGCGCCGCAGCCCTGGTTCCGCCCGGTTGCACGCCGCCGCGCTGACCGTGATTGCCCTCGCTTCCGCGGGCTGCCAGCGCGAGGCCGACGAGGCCCCGCCACCCGTGCGGATCGTCCGCACCATCACGGTCGACAAGCCCCGCGAGGCGGCGGACATCAATTTCACCGGCCATATCGAAGCGCAGGACCAGGCGTCGCTCTCCTTCCGCATCGGTGGCCGCCTGGCGGAGAGAAGCGTCGCGGTCGGCGCGACTATCCGCGAGGGCGAGGTGGTTGCCCGCCTCGACCCCGAGAACGAACTCAACGATCTGCGCTCGGCGCGCGCAGCGCTCACGGCTGCGCAGGGCCTTCTGAGGAAGGCCGACAACCAGTTGCAGCGGCAGAGCCATCTGCTCCAGCGCAATGTCACGACGCAGGCCGATTTCGAGGCCGCCGAGCAAGGCCGCACAGCCGCCCAGGCTCAGGTCGACGCGGCACAAGCCCGCGTCAATTCGGCGGAAGATGTCGTCGGTTTCACAACCCTGAAAGCTGACGCACCGGGCGTCGTGACCAGGATCGGAGCAGAGCCAGGCGAGGTCGTTGCGGCCGGCCGGACGATCGTGCAGCTCGCGAGGCGCGAGGGGCGCGATGCCGTCTTCGAGGTGCCCGCTGCAATGATGCGCGCCCTCCCTGCCGATGCGCGCGTGTATGTGGCGCTCACCGGCGATCCCGGCACCACCGTCAAGGGCCGGGTACGCGAGGTCTCGCCCCAGGCCGACCCGGTGACACGGACCTTCCGGGTCAGGGTCGGTCTGTCGGAGCCTCCGCAGTCCTACCGGCTTGGCACGACCGTCACGGGCACCATTCGCGGCAGCGAAAGCGCCGCCATCGCCATTCCGTCGACGGCGCTGGTGCGGCGCGCGCAGGATACAGGAGCCTGGGTCGTCGATCCCAAGAATCTCACCGTATCGCTGCGCAAGCTCGACGTTCTCAGCGCCGACCCCGCGACGGCCCTGATCGGCAAGGGCCTGGCACTTGGCGACGTCATTGTCACGGCCGGCGCGAGCCTCTTGCAGGAAGGCCAGCATGTGCGGCTGACCGGGACGGAAACACGATGAGCTTCAACCTCTCGGAATGGGCCCTCAAGAACCGCTCGGTCGTGATCTATCTGATGATTGTCGCCGTCGCGGCCGGCGTGCTCGCCTTCGTGCGGCTCGGCCGCAATGAAGACCCCTCCTTCGTCATCAAGTCGATGGTCGTTTCCGCCGCCTGGCCGGGCGCGACCATGGAGGACACGCTGACGCAGATCACCGAGCGGCTCGAGCGCCAGCTCGAGGAGACGCCCGGCCTCGATTTCGTCCGCAGCTTCACGACGCCCGGCGTGACGACGATCTTCGTCAACCTGAAGCAGTCGGTCCCGGCGCGTCAGGTACAGGACACCTGGTACCGGGTCCGCAATCTCGTCGGGGACATCCGCCATACCCTGCCCCAGGGCGCGGTTGGGCCGTTCTTCAACGATCGCTTCGGCGACACGTTCGGCATCATCTATGGCTTCACCGCCGATGGCTTCACCAGCCGTGAGCTGCGCGACCATGTCGAAGCGGCCCGTTCGCGCCTGCTCCTCGTGCCCGATGTCTCGAAGATCGAGATCATCGGCGCCCAGGACGAGCGCATCTTCGTCGAATTCTCTGTCAGGGAACTCGCCAATCTCGGCATCGATCGCTCCGCCCTGCTCGGCGCCCTGCAGAGCCAGAACGTCGTGCGCCCCGCCGGCATCATCCAGACCGAGGACGAGAAGGTCTCGCTGCGCGTCTCGGGTGCCTTCCAGTCGGAAGCCGACCTGCTGAACGTCAACTTTCCCGTCGGCGATCGCATGGTTCGCCTCGCCGACATCGCTACCGTGCGCCGCGGTCACGCGGACCCGCCTCAACCGATGTTCCGCGTCAACGGACAAGAAGCGATCGGGCTGGGCATCGCGATGCGCGATGGAGGCGATATCCTGGCGCTCGGCAAGAACATCCAGAAGGCGATGGCGACCATCACCGCCAATCTTCCGCTCGGCATCGAACCACGGCTGGTGGCCGATCAGGCCGTGACGGTCGATCACGCGATCGACGACTTCATGACCTCGCTCTGGCAGTCGATCGCCATCATCATGGCGGTGAGCTTCATCAGCCTCGGCGTGCGCCCCGGCCTCGTCGTTGCGCTGTCCATTCCGCTGACGCTTGCGGTGGTCTTCGCCGTGATGCTTGTCGCCGGCATCGACATGCAGCGGATCTCGCTCGGTGCGCTGATCATCGCGCTCGCCCTGCTGGTCGACGACGCCATGACGACGACCGACGCGATGGTGACGCGTCTTGCCGCAGGGGAGGAAAAGGCGAAGGCGGCGACCTACGCCTTCAAGAAATACGCGATGGCGATGCTTGCCGGGACGCTGGTGACGATCGCCGGCTTCGTACCGATCGGTTTTGCGGCCAGCTCGGCGGGTGAATACACCTTCACCCTCTTCGCCGTGGTCAGCATTGCCCTCGTGGTGTCCTGGTTCGTGGCGGTGATCTTCGCGCCCGTGCTTGGCGTCGCGATGCTCAAGGCGCCGGACCCGGCAGCGAGCACTGCCGGCCCCGGCAGGGTCGAGCGGACATTCCGGCAGCTGCTGTCTGGTGCCATCAAGCTGCGCTGGGCGACCATCGCGGTGACGCTCGCATTGTTCGTCGCATCCCTCCTCGCCCTGCCCCTCGTACCGCGCCAGTTCTTCCCAGCCTCCGACCGGCCCGAGCTTCTGGTCGACCTGACTTTGCCGCAGAACGCCTCGATCTACGCCAGCGAGCAGCTCGCGACCCGGTTCGACGCGGCACTGAAGGGCAACCCGGATGTGGATCGCTGGAGCACCTATGTCGGACGCGGCGCAATCCGCTTCTATCTGCCGCTCAATGCGCAGCTGCCCAACGACTTCTTCAGCCAGGCCGTGATCGTCGCCAAGGACGTGCCGGCTCGCGACCGCCTGCAGGCCAAACTGGAAGAGCTCCTGGCCAAGGAGTTTCCGAACGTCGTCGCTCGCGTCTATCCCCTCGAACTCGGGCCGCCGGTCGGCTGGCCCGTGCAGTACCGCGTCAGCGGACCGGACATCGCCGAGGTGCGCTCGATTGCGATGAAGCTGGCGCAGGTCGTCGCGACGAGCCCCAAGACCGAGCAGATCAATTTCGACTGGATCGAACCTGCGCGCGAGCTGCGCCTGCGCGTCGATCAGGACGAGGCACGCCGCCTCGGCCTGAGTTCGCAAGCGCTGGCCGCGGTCCTGAACACCGTCGTTTCCGGCACCGTCGTGACCCAGGTGCGCGACGATATCTATCTCGTCGATGTGGTCGTGCGGGCCCAGGACGCCGACCGCGTCTCGCTTGATACGCTGCGGACCATGCAGGTCGCATTGCCCGGTGGACGCTCGGTGCCGGTGTCGCAGTTCGTCACGTTCAGCTACGGGCTGGACGCGCCGCTGATCTGGCGGCGCGACCGGGTTCCGAACCTGACCGTCGCCGCAGACGTCAAGCCGGGAACGCTGCCGGAGACAGTCGTTTCCGCCTTGCAGCCCTCCATCGAAGAGTTGCGGAAGACGTTGCCACCCGCCTACAGCATCGCCGTCGGCGGAACCGTCGAGGAAAGCGCCAAGTCGCAATCCTCGGTCATCGCCGTCGTGCCGGTCATGCTGCTGATCATGTTCACCGTGCTGATGGCCCAGCTGCGGAGCTTCAGGCTGTTCGCCATCGTGCTCAGCATCGCCCCTCTCGGCCTCATCGGCGTGGTCAGTGCACTGCTCGTGTCGGGCAAGCCACTGGGTTTCGTCGCGCTGCTCGGCATCCTGGCGCTGATCGGCATCATCACCAAGAACGCGGTGATCCTGGTCGGCCAGATCGAGGCGGAGCGGGCCAGCGGCAAGAGCGTCGTCGAGGCCGCGCTCGACGCCAGCAGCACGCGCTTCCGGCCGATCATGCTGACCGCGGTCTCGACCGTGCTTGGCATGATCCCGATCGCTCCGACCGTGTTCTGGGGCCCGATGGCCTTCGCCATCATGGGCGGCCTGCTGGTCGCGACCGTGCTGACCCTCATCCTGCTGCCCGTGCTCTATGTCACCGTCTTCGGCGCAGGCTCCCCGACACCGGGCAAGACGAAAGCCCGGGCGACAGCCGCTGCGGGAGTTTCTTCGCGATGAGACCGATTCCAGCCATCCGGTTCAAGCCCTCGGCCGTGCGAATTCTCCGCGCCGCGGCCGTCTCGATGCTCGTCCTGACGCTGGCTGCTTGCCAGAACCAGGAGACCGCCCCTTCCGAGGGCCGCCCCGTCCGGGTGGTCAAGGTCGAGGCCGGCAAACTCGCCAACGACATCAGGTTGAGCGGCGAGATCCAGGCCGAGAAGAATGTCGGGCTTGGCTTCCGCATCGGCGGCCGCGTCGCCGAGCGGCCGGTCAATGTCGGAGATCGCGTCGCCGCCGGGCAGATCGTTGCCCGCCTTGACCCCTCGCTCGAACGCAACGCGCTGACAGCGGCCAAGGCAGCGCTCGAAGCGGCCCGCGGCGAGGTGAACACGACGCGCAATACGTTCGAGCGTCAGGAACGGCTGATGGCGCAGGGCTTCACCACCCGGCCTCGTTTCGATCAGTCACTCAAGGCGCAAGAGGCCGCGCAGGCCCAGCTCGAGAACGCCGAAGCGCAAGTCGAGCTGGCACAGGATCGGCTCGGCTTCACAGAGTTGCGGGCAGGCGTCTCGGGCGTCGTGACCGCCCGCAACATCGAGCCGGGCGAGGTCGTGCAGGCCGGGCAAGTCGTGGTTCAACTGGCGCGCGAGGACGGCCGTGACGCGGTCTTCAACGTCCCGGCCAGGCTGCTGGAGACGCTGCAGGGCGACATTCCGATCCGGGTCTCGCTCGCCGAGTCTCCGACTGTGAGCGCATTTGGTCGTATTCGCGAAGTGGCTCCGCAAGCCGACCCCGTGACGCGGACCTTTGCGGTCAGGATTGGCCTGATCGATCCACCGGAGGACATGCGGCTGGGGTCGACTGTGGTCGGGACCGTGGAGCTCACATCGGCCGCGATCGTCTCCATTCCGGCCAGCGCCCTGACCCAGCAGGGCCTGTCGCCGGCCGTCTGGATCGTCGATCCGGTGAAATCGACGGTATCGCTGCGCAATGTCGATGTCCTGCGCTTTGACCCTGGCCTCGTCGTCGTCTCGCAAGGACTTGAGCCCGGGGAGGTCATTGTCTCCGGCGGCATTCAGGTGCTGCACCCGGGCCAGCGCGTGCGACCGCTTGCCGCCGCGCGCGAGGCGGGCCGCACTGCGGCGGCTCAGCCGCCGGGAGGCCCCGTGCTTCCGCCTTCGTGACATATGACAATCTTTCTCCGCAGCGAGCGGGGCCCTGCAACCAAAGAGCTTCCCGGCGGGATCACGCCATTCTCCAGCCAAGCGATGCCATGATGTCCTCTTGGAGACATTCTATGGAGATCATCCCCGCGGTCGGTGAGGCGGAAAGGCTCAGGACCGAGCTCCTCGTCGTCGGCGTATTCAGCGGCGGCGCGCTGACCGGGTCGGCTCGCCGTCTCGACGACCGGACGGGTGGCAGGCTTTCCACGATCGTCGGGCGCGGCGAACTGGGCGAGGCGCCCGGCGCAACCTTGCTGATCCATCATTTGCCGGGCTCCGTCGCGGCCCGCATCCTGCTCGTCAGCCTCGGCAAACCCGAAGCCTTCTCCGACCGCGCCTATTTGCGGGCACTTTCGGCAACGGCGAAGATCATCGCGGAGAGTGTCGTCTCCGAAGCCGTCATCGCCCTGGCTGAACACGAGGTCCCCAAGCGCAGCTTGAACTGGCAGGTTCAACAGGCCGCACAAATTCTGGCCGATGGCGGATACGTCTTCGTCCTGCCCGGAGCCCATCCTCACGGCCAGAAAGCGCGGGCCCGCCCGCTGCGCAGCATCATGCTGCTCGTTCCGCAAACCCTTACGTCGGAGCTCGTTGGCGCGCTGCGTCAGGGCATCGCCGTCGCTGAAGGTGTCGCCCTTGCGAAGGATCTTGGCAACCTCCCGGGCAATATCTGCACGCCGGCCTTCCTCGCCAGCACGGCGCAGGAGATGGGGAGGGAATTCGGCTTCGATGTTGAAGTCCTGGAGCGCGAGAAGCTCGAAGCGCTCGGCATGGGCGCCTTTCTCGTCGTCGGCAGGAGCTCCGCCAATCCCTGCAAGCTCATCGTGATGCAGTCCAATGGGCGCAAAGCCCGGAGCCGGCCCATCGTCCTCATCGGCAAGGGCATCACCTTCGATATCGGAGGCACGCCGCTGACCCCGGGAGCCGACCCCGACGAAATGAAATTCAACATGAGCGGTGCCGGCAGCGTTCTCGGGGTGATGCGCACGGTCGCCCGCCTGGAGCTGCCGATCAACGTCGTCGGACTGATTGCTGCGGCCGAGAACATGCCCAGCGGCAGCGCCAGCCGCCCGGGAGACATCGTCACCTCGATGTCGGGCCAGACCATCGAGATCCGCACCCACGAGGCCGAAGGACGGCTCCTGCTTTGCGATGTCCTGACCTATGCCGAGCGCTTCTCGCCGGCCTGCGTCATCGACGTCGCGACCCTGACCGAGGCCTGCGTCGTGGCTCTCGGCTCGCATGCCAGCGGCCTCTTCGCCAATGACGAGGCGCTCGCCGCCGAGCTTCTGCGATGCGGGGGCGTGTCTGGTGATCGCGTCTGGCAGCTCCCGATCTGGGACGACTATTTCGGCCAGCTCGGCAGCAGCTTTGCCGATACCAGCAATCTCGGCGGGCGCGCGGCCGGCGCGATCACCGCCGCCTGCTTTCTTGCCCGCTTCGCCAGGGCTTATCCCTGGGCCCATCTGGACATTGCCGGCACCGCGTCGATCTCGGGCGCCACCAAGGCCTCGACCGGCCGGCCTGTTCCGCTGCTCGCCGAATTCCTCATCAGCCGCGCCGCGGAAGCAGCGTCGCCGAATGGCCTGCCCCTTCCCTCCCCCTCAGCAATGGAGCTGCACTCATGAGCGATCTGGTTTTCATCGCCTTCCCGACCGAACAGAAGGCCGAAGAGGTCCGTCAGAAGGTCCTTTCCCTCCAGCGCGAATATCTGATCGAGCTCGGCGACGCGGTCGTCGTCGTCAAGGACGAGAAGGGGCAGGTCAAACTCAACCAGATGATGAACCTGACGGCAGCCGGCGCCGCATCGGGCGCCTTGTGGGGCACCTTGATCGGTTTCATCTTCCTGGCCCCGCTGCTGGGCACGGCTCTCGGAGCCGCTTCGGGCGCGCTCGGCGGAAAGCTCAGCGATGTCGGGATCAACGACCAGTTCATGAAGGACGCGGCCAGCGCATTGCAACCCAACACCGCCGGGCTCTTCCTGCTGATCCGCAAGATGACCACCGACAAGGTCCTCGCCGATCTGAAGGGCGTCGGCGGTACGCTGATGAGCACATCTTTCGACGAGACCAAGGAGGCTGCGCTGCGGGAAGCCCTGGCGGCCACTGCAAGCGCCAGCGCCGAAGCCGCCCCTCCGGCCGCCACATGATGCAGGACTGGGGCGCCGAAGCGGGAGCAGAACGAGCCCAATGGGCCATCGCGACGGCGCGCCTCGACGATTTCCGCCCCCTGCTGCCAGCAGAGGAGGAGGTCGTCGCCAAGCTTCTCAGCGGTAACTTCGACCGTCTGGGAGACGGCTCGCGCCCGGAGAAACCCGACCCGGCGCGGGTCATCCGGGCGCCCTTCCTGCGCTTTCTCATGCTGGGAGGCGAGGAAGGCTGCCGCCCCCACGAGAAGGGCGTCAGGATCAGCGGCGCCTGGATCACGGATGTTCTCGACCTCGAAGCCTGTCGTGTCTTCCGCGACATCGGCCTGAACGACTGCCATTTCGAGGCCGCGCCGATCTTCAGGGCTGCGATCATCAACCGCCTGTTCCTGGACGGCTCCTCGCTTCCCGGGCTCCAGGCGGAGCGGCTCGAGGCGCGCGGCGGCGTCTATCTGCGCGGCGCGGAGGTCACTGGTGAGGTTGATCTCGTTCAGTCGCGTCTCGGCGGTAATCTTGAATGCGATGGTGCCACCATTCGCGCACCGAGCGGCTACGCGCTGCTCGCCCCAAGCCTGGAGGCCCGCAACGTCCTGGCGCGGGGAGCGACGCTGCGCGGCGGCATCAACCTGTCCGGCGCAGTGCTGGCCGCCGATCTCGACTGCGCCGGCGCTACCATCACCCGGACCGACGGCAGCGCAATCGATGCGAGTGAAATCGAGAACCGCGGCAGCGTCGTGCTGCGTAGCGCGCGTATCGAAGGCGAGATCCGGCTGATCGCCTCGCAGATCGGCGGCGACATCGACTGCTCAGGCGCGGTTCTTGGCGCCGCCGGCCAGACTACGCTGGACATGAGCCGCAGTGCGATCAAGGGCGCGTTCTTCCTGCGCCGGGATGCCCAGGTGAACGGCGCGCTGGTGCTGACCGGCGCTTCGATCGGGACCATCCATGACGAGGCAGCCTGCTGGCCCAAGCAGGGCGATCTTCTCCTGAATCGCTGCCGCTATGGCGCCTTCATCGACGGGCCAGTCGATGCCGAGAGCCGGCTCGACTGGCTGGGGCGGCAGGCGCCCGAGCGCTGGGGCGAGGATTTCTGGCCCCAGCCCTATGAGCAGCTGGCCTCCGTCTTCCGCGAGATGGGACATGGCGAGGATGCTCGCGCCGTGCTCGTCGTCAAGGAGCGCCTGCAAAGGCAGGCCCGGCGCAAACGGGCCGCCAATCCCGTGCTGCGGGGGCTTCTGACAGCCGCCGACGGTGTGCTTGGAATCACCCTAGCCTATGGTCGCCAGCCGCTGTTGGCCTTTGTCTGGCTCCTGTTCTTCTGGTTTCTGGGCGTCGCCATCTTCGGTTATGCCGAGCACCGGGGGGCCGTGATGCCCAATAGCGCCGTAGTTCTGCGTTCGCCCGAATGGACCTTGTGCGGCATCGAACGATCCGAGCAGCGCTCCCTGATCGCCACCCAGCAGACGAGCGGCCTGGCCGAGCCCGGCCAGACCCAGCTCGCCTGCTTTCGCCAGCGCTGGGAGGCGTCGAGCTACCCGGCCTTCAGCCCTTGGATGTACTCGCTCGATACGCTGCTGCCGGTGCTCGACATGGGGCAAAGAACCTTCTGGCGGCCTAATCCGTCCAAGCCGGGCGGTCGCATTGCCATCACCTATTTCTACTTCCAGTCGATCGTCGGCTGGGCTTTGAGCCTGCTGGCTGTTGCCGGTTTTTCGGGGTTGGTGAAGTCGCCGTGACCCGGCCGGCTCGCCTCGCATTCAGGATGGGACCGACGTGAGCAAAGCACCGACATCTGCACGCGCGCTCCGCAGCGGCGACGACAGCGCCAAGGACAATCGCACCAAGCGCGAGCCCCTCGCGATCGACCTGGCGCTTCAGGGTGGCGGGGCTCACGGCGCCTTCACCTGGGGCGTGTTGTGCCGGATCCTGGAGGAGGACTGGCTCGAGATCGAGGCGATCTCGGGAACCTCGGCCGGCGCCATGAATGCGGCCGTACTGGCCTCGGGATATGCCAAGGGCGGCCGCGCTGGCGCACGCGAGGCACTCGAGCTGTTCTGGCGAAAGGTTTCGGACGCGGCGCGCTTCAGCCCATTCCAGCGCAGCCCGCTGGACATCCTGCTCGGCCGCTGGACGCTAGACAACTCGCCGCTCTTCGTCGCCATGGACATGATGTCGAGGGTGGTCTCTCCCTACAGCCTGAATCCGGGCGGCTCGAACCCGCTTAGCGATATCCTCGCCGAGGTGATCGATTTCGGCAGCCTGACCACAAGCCCGATCAAGCTCTTCATTACCGCCACCAATGTGCGCACAGGCCGGGGGCGGGTGTTCCGCAATGCCGAGATCACGCCCGACGTGCTCCTGGCCTCCGCCTGCCTGCCGACGCTGTTCCAGGCCGTCGAGATCGACGGCGAGAGCTACTGGGACGGCGGCTATTCCGGCAATCCGACGATGACGCCGCTGATCAAGCACAGCGATGCGCTCGACACCATCCTGGTTCAGATCAACCCGGTCGAGCGACCGGGGACACCGCGTACCGCGCGTGACATCCTCAACCGGCTGAACGAGGTGTCGTTCAACGCGGTGCTGCTGAAGGAATTGCGGATGATGGCGCTGCTGCGCCAGAAGGCCAATCCCGAGAGCGGTGAGGGCGCGCGCTGGGCCCGCATGCGCCTTCACCGCATCACCAGCGACGCCATGACCGAGCTCGGCTACTCCTCCAAGCTCAATGCCGAATGGGAGTTCCTGACCATGCTCCACAACGAAGGAAGGCGCTCAGCAGAGTCCTTCTATCGGGAGCATCGGGACAACATCGGCAGGACCTCGACACTCGATCTCGACGAGTTGACCGAAGGCATCTGAGAGGAGCGGCCGCATTTGCCGCGCACCTCAGCACCGACCTCCCGACACCAAGCCTCACCAGGAATGCAGATGACCTCCGGCAAGATCTATCAAGGCGCCCTGATTCTGATTGCGACGATCATGGCGGTCGCCGCGCTGTCGATCGCCAGTTCGGTCTTCGCGCCGGTCGCCTTTGCGCTTTTCATCATCGCGCTCGTCTGGCCGCTTCAGAAGAGCCTGCAGACCTTTCTGCCCCGCCTGCTCGCGCTCGCGATCAGTGTCGTGGTCATGGTCGTCGCCTTCTTCGCCTTCGGGTCGCTGATCGTCTGGGCCTTCGGCCGCGTCGGCCGCTGGATCGTCAGCGACGCTGCGCGCTTCCAGTCGTTCTACGACCAGATCACGATCTGGCTGGAAGGGCATGGCGTGGCCGTGGCCGGTGTCTGGTCGGAGAACTTCAATGTCAGCTGGATGCTGCGCACCGCCCAGACCATCACCGGCCGCCTCAACAGCACGATGAGCTTCTGGCTCGTGGTCCTCGTCTACGTCATCCTCGGCCTGCTGGAAGTCGACGATTTCGGGCGGAAGCTGCGCAGCATGCGCAACCGCGAGACCGGCCAGGTCCTGCTCCAGGGCAGCACGGCCACCGCCAGCAAGATCCGCCGGTACATGGTGGTCAGGACCGCGATGAGCCTCATCACCGGCCTGCTGGTCTGGGCCTTTGCCAAGGCGGTCGGGCTTCAGCTTGCGGAGGAATGGGGCTTCATCGCCTTTTCCTTGAACTACATTCCCTTCTTGGGCCCGCTCGTCGCCACAGTCTTCCCGACCTTGTTTGCGATGACGCAGTTCGGATCCTGGCAGGCGGTGATTGCGGTCTTTGCCTGCCTCAACCTGATCCAGTTCATCGTCGGCAGCTATATCGAGCCGCGCGTCGCCGGCAGCGCGCTCTCGATCTCTCCGGCGACCGTGCTGTTCTCCGTGTTCTTCTGGAGCTATCTCTGGGGCGTCTTCGGCGCCTTCATCGGCGTGCCGATCACGATCGCATTCCTGACCTTCTGCGCCCAGCATCCCTCGAGCCTGTGGCTTGCCGAGCTCTTCGGTTCGCCCCAGAAGGACACGGCGGCGGTCCCGATCGAGGCACCCGTCAAGAGATGAGGCCGGCATCCGGCCTGGGCGCGACCTCGATCCGCTGCGGCTCGAGGAGGGCAAGACCGCCATCCGTGGCGGCTGCCAGCGTATGAATATAGAAGCTGGTCGCCTCGTCATCCGTCGCCTCCATCACAGGAGACGGCGCCGAAATGATTTTCAGCGGACCGCAGCGCCCGATCCAGTCGACATGGCGGTGTCCGTGCATCGCGACGAGCCGATGCGACATCGGCTTGAGCTGGCGCACGAATCGGCTGCCATTGATCAGCGCCGTGCCGATGCGCTCCGAGAAGGCCTTGGCCGGCTTCGGATATTCCACGGGATGGTGATGCAGGGCGATGACCCAGCGCGCCTTCGGATATTGGCGCAGAATCGCGAGCATCGCCCGCATGTCCTCTTCCGAGACGAGGCCCAACGCATTGGTGAAGGAGAAATGCGTTTCGGCGTTCGAGTTCAGGAGCACGAGCCCTAACCCGTCCTCTCCCGTCGGCGGCAGCACCATCGGGAAGATATCGTCCCAGATATTGGCCAGCCCGGCCGACAGGCGCAGCGAGCCGGCATCGGCGAAGGCGGCAATCGTCTTTCGATGAGGCTCCAGCGCCGCCGACAAGGTGCGACCCAGTCCAGTCCGGCCCTGGTCGACGACCCGGACCCGGTCTCCCTGGATGGCGGCCATGGCCGACAGCGTCCGCATCTGTCTCAGGCGTTTTCCGGGGCTCGTCGGCAATTCCAGCCGCGCCGGATTCGCGCGATCCACGATGTTCACGTCGTGGTTGCCGGGAAGGATGAAGCTCCTTTCGGCCAGCGCCGGATGTCGCGCCATCGCGTCGAGAAATTCCGCCCATTCGGCCGACCGGCCCGCATCGGTCATGTCACCGGTGATCAAGACGAAATCGAGCGGTTCCTGGGCGTGGATCTCGTCCAGTCTCTCGAGAACCTGGGCAAGCCGCTCATTGCCACGCGGGCCGGCGCGTCCGCTCTCGATCCGGAAACCATAGCGCTCCCCCACGACATGGATGTCGGAGAGATGCACGACCCGCCATGTGCGCGCTGACGCAGGCATCTCGTCAAAGACGCCAAGATCGCGCGGCTGATCCATCAGCCCATCGGCAAGGCCCCAGGCGAGCGAAGCAACCGCGAGATATCCGCTCATGACGGTCACGGTATTAGCAAGCGCGGGAACGACCAGTCGCAAGGGATTGGCAAGATCGGCGATCTCGCCCGACCAGCGGGTCGCGGGCCAGGCAAGCGCGGCAATGCCAGCGGCCATGAGGAAGGCAGCAAGGCCGGCACCAATGGCGGTCGCGGCCCGCAGGCCCGCGCGCTTGTCCTCGCTGGCCTCCGCTGTGAGGAAGCGCTCCGCCAGATGCCGCAGCCCCTCGCGGCACAGGGCATAGCCTGGCTGGACGGCGAGCGAATTCAGCGACCAGAAGCTGCGCTCGGCAGCACGAAACAACGGCCTGAAGCCGAACCAGCCAAGAGCCGCGATCAGCGCCAGGAGAATGAGCGGCCCGATTCCTGCCAGCGCATAGATCCGGCCCGACATCGAGGTGAACCAGGCCGTGGCGACAAGCGGGGCGAGCCCGAGCAGAACACCTGGCAAGAGAGCGAGGATGACCCAGGCCAGCGCAAGCTTGGGCAGGTTGATCTCCCCCAGCATGCTTCCGGCGATGGCAATCAGGGAGCGCTTCTTCGTGCTGCTGGCGTCGTCCTCTGCGTCTCCGGCACGCGGTTCGATAATCATCGGCATGGTCAGTCACGATCCAGGGAAGCTGCGCTCGCAAGGGCAGATCGGCGTCGAATACTCATGCCTTGCCCCCGCGGCAACGTCAGGATGCACGCAACTCAGTTGCCTCGAAGGACATAGCCTTGATGCCAGCGTCATGCACGCCTTCACGGCCAATCTTTCATGCCCAAACCGAGAATGGGACGCCGAGCACAGAAGTGAGACACGGGGCTGATGACCAGGGAAAGAGCAGATGCTACTTTAAAATCAGATACTTATGAAATGAACAACGTGTTTTGAAGAGAATTGAGCGCACAATTTCAATGCACGAGAGACAGGGTTGCATCGATATTTCAGGCATCATTCGCCAGCAGCAGCGTTGGTGGAATCCTGATTGCTATGCTCCAATATTCCATCAGCCACCGCCACGCCGGAAGATGAGATCATCATCTTCGATATCCATTCTTTACAGATTTCAAATCGAACGAAATACTTGTACGCTGGCTTGGTCTCAAGATTGCGCCCGATATGCGATCATCAGGCCACCGGCCCCGCCCGCCCCTGTCTCGCGACCTCCGGCCCACAGGGCATGGTCATGACCACCGAAATCGGCGGGACGCCGCTCCTTGCCAGGCTCACGAGAGGTCTCGGCTTTCTCGCGCTATGGCTGATCCTGATGGATCCCGCCCTGACGGATCTGCCCATCGGCCTGATTGCGGCAGCCGCCGCGACCTGGACCAGCACGGCGCTTTGGCCGGAAAACGGAAAACTATCCGCTTCTGGCCTCGTGCGCTTCCTGATCCGTTTCGTGCCGCAATCAGCCGTCGCCGGCATCGATGTCGCGCGCCGCGCCTTTGCCCCGCGGCCGGCCTTGTCGCCAGGTTTTGTCACCTATCGCACCTTGCTGCCTCCCGGCATGGCCCGCAGCGCCTCATGCGCGGTCATGAGCCTCCAGCCCGGCAAGCTGCCCGTCGCGGCGGATGCGGATGGCACGCTTCACATCCATTGCCTCGATCTGCGCGAACCCGTGGCGGAACAGATCGCCGCGGATGAAGCAGCCTTTTGCGACACCCTGCAAAGCGGGGGCGTTCATGGCTGACCTCTTCACGGGAGCAGCACTCTTCATTCTGACCGTCACGGCGCTCGGGCTGTTCAAGGTGCTGCGCTCCGAGATCGCGGTCGAACGCATGATGGCCGTTCAGTTGCTGGGCACGGGTGGCGCTGCCGCGGTTCTGCTGCTCGGCGCCGCGACCAGTTCCCCCGCCATGACGGATGTCGCCTTGCTGCTGATGCTGCTGGCCGCCGTCTCCTGCGCGGCCTTCACCTCCGGGCAGTCCAGTCACACCGCCGACGCATCCGAGCAGGCGGAGGACGAGGCGTGACATCGCTCGCCAATGCGTTCACGCTCGTCGCCGTCGGCTGCGGCGCTCTTCTGTTTCTCGCCGGCACGCTCGGCCTGCTGCGTTTCCCCGATACGCTCAGCCGCCTTCACGCGCTGAGCAAGGCCGACAATCTGGGGCTCGGATTGATCGTGCTTGGGCTCCTGCCGCAGGCCGAGAGCTTCGCGGGCGGCCTGAAGCTGGTCTGCGTCTGGCTGCTGGCCCAGATCTCGGCCGCAACGGCGAGCCAGTTGATCGCCGGGGTGCTCTATCGGCGCAAGTCCCGCCCATGACCATGCTTCTGGATCTCGCGATCGTCGCATGGCTTCTCGCGCTGGCCATCCATGTCGCCAGGGCCAGGGATGATCAAGGTGCGATCATCGCCTTCATTGCCTTCGGGCTGCTGCTCGGACTGGGCTGGACGCGGCTCTCGGCGATCGACGTTGCCATGACCGAGGCTGCGATTGGCGGCGGCGTCACCGGCATGCTGCTGCTTCGGGCCGAAGCCCGGCTGCGCCAGCACTCATCCCAGCCCCAGACCCCGAACAGAACCACCAAGGCCGCCGCCGCCATCGGCTGCACGGTCGTGGCGGCTGGCCTTGCGCTCGCCGTGCTTTCCTTCCCCTCGCCCGCCCCGACGCTCGCACCTGCCGCCGCCGCAGCACTCGACTCAACCGGTCTCGGCAATCCTGTCACGGCCGTCCTGTTGGCTTACCGGGCTCTGGATACGCTGCTCGAAAAGGTCGTTCTGCTGCTCGCCCTCCTGGGGGTGTGGTCGCTGGCGCCCGATCAGCTCTGGGGTGGTGCGCCAGAGTTGAGGCAAACGGTTGCGCCGCCGCCCTTCGTCTACCTCGCCCGCATATTGCCGCCCTTTGGCGTTCTGATCGCCGTCTATATGTGCTGGGTGGGTGCCGACGCGCCGGGCGGGACTTTCCAGGCGGGTACCGTGCTTGCCGCGATGTGGCTGCTCGTCATGCTGGCGGGCCTGCGCCCGGCCCCCGAGACGAGACGGACGACGCTGCGGCTTCTGCTTGTCGGGGGGCCCGTCTTGTTCTTCACGGTCGGCTTCCTCGGCTTTGCGGTGGCCGACGGCTTCCTCTCCTATCCGGAGGGCGCAGCCAAACCCGTCATCGTCGGCATCGAGGCGGCGCTGACGGTATCCATCGCCCTGACGCTTGGCCTGCTCGTGGCCGGCCCCTCCAGCAGGGCGCCGGCCCCATGAGCCTTGCGTCCCTCGACTCTGCCACCCTGTTTGGCCTAGCCGGCGCGGCGCTGGCCGGTATCGGCCTGTTCATCGTGATCGCCCATGCCGGCCTCCTGCGCAGGATCGTCGGGTTCAACATTCTCGGCGCGGGCATCTTCCTGGTCTTTGGCGCAGCGGCGCGGCGCGGAGCAGCCGCCGGTTTCTCCGGCGACCCGGTTCCGCAGGCCATGGTGATCACCGGCATTGTCGTCGCATTCTCAGCAACCGCCCTTGCCGTCGCGCTGCTGCAACGCCTGTTCGACCTCACCGGCCGGGAAAGCCTGGACGCGCCAGCGGCCAGCGACAAGCAGCAGGCCGAGCCATGACCCCTCTCGCGCCCGCCTCCGTTCACCTTGCCACCCCCGGCGGCTATCTGCTTGTCCTTGCCGTGACCTTGCCCGTCCTCGGCGTGCTGGCCATGCTGGTCGTCGCGCCTCGCCACGCCAGGCAGGTTGCCCTTGTGACCATGGCCGCGGGCCTCGTGACCGCGATCGCCATCGTGGCCGAGTTGATCCGGACCGGCACCGCGCTCACCTATGTCGTCGGCGGCTGGCAGCCGCCGCTCGGAATCGCGCTACGCGCCGACGGGCTCTCCGCGACGATGATCGCGATGACGGCGATGGTGATCACGGCGACAGGCCTGTTTGCGCGGGGCCTTTATGCGCTGGGCCCGAAGGCGCAGGACGGCCGGGCTCCGACGACCTTCTGGGGCTTGCTGCTGGCGACCTGGAGCGCGCTGAACGCGGTCTTCGTCGGCGAGGACCTGTTCAATCTCTATGTCGCTCTAGAGTTGCTGACATTCGCCGCAGTCCCGCTGGTCTGCCTCGATGGCCGCGCCGAGACCGTCGCCGCAGCGTTGCGCTACCTGATGTTCGCGCTGCTCGGGTCCCTGCTCTACCTGCTCGGCACGGGGCTGCTCTATGGCAGTTACGGAACGCTCGATATCCAGATGCTGTCGCGCCTGAGCGAAGGCGGGCCGGCCCTCTCGGTGGCACTTGCCCTGATGATCGTAGGGCTTCTCGCCAAAGCAGCCCTGTTTCCGCTGCATCTCTGGTTGCCCCTGGCCCATGCCGGCGCGCCCGCAGCCGCGAGCGCGGTGCTCTCGGCTCTCGTCATCAAGGCGCCGGTCTTCCTGATCCTGCGTCTCGTGCTCGACATCGCCCCCCCGCAGGCAGCGATCCTGGCCGGTCAGATCCTGGCGGTTCTCGGCGCGTCCTCGATCCTGTTCTGCAGCGTCATGGCGCTTCGGCAGGAGCGGCTGAAGCTGATGATCGCGTATTCGACCGTGGCGCAGATCGGCTATCTCTTCATCGTCTTTCCGCTCGCCGCCGGAAACGAGGCGCAGGCCCCCTGGGAAACCATCGCCTGGACCGGAGGCGCCCTCCAGTTGGTTTCTCACGCATTCGCCAAGGCTGCGATGTTCCTCGCGGCGGGCGTCATCGCCGAGGCCTTTGGCCACGACCGGATTGCCGATCTCGGCGGATTCGGCCGCGTACTCCCGATCAGCGCGGCGGCCTTCGGCCTCGCCGGCCTGTCCCTGATGGGGATTCCACCGAGCGGTGGCTTCATTGCGAAGTGCCTCTTGCTGACGGCCGCGGTGCTGAACGGCCACCCATGGCTTGCCGCCACCATTCTGGCCGGAGGCCTGCTTGCTGCGGGCTATGTCTTTCGCGTCGTCGACCGCGCCCTGGCAACGCCGGCCATCGCGCTCGTCGCACAGAAACCGATCCCGCGCCGCCTCGAGCTCGTAGCCCTTGCTCTGGCGCTGGCCGCCATGCTGCTTGGCTTCGTGCCGCTCGAGCCCTTCGGCTTTCTGCAGCTGGGACGCTCCGGTGCCATGGCAGGGGTGGCGCCATGAACGCTTCCGGCCTGCTCCTTGCCGCTTCGGTGCTCCTCCCGCTCGCAATGGCGGCCTGCTGCATCGTCAGGCCCTTCCGGGCCCGCGCGCTGTCGCTGCTCGGTGTCGCGCCCCTGCCAGCGTTGCTCGCGGCGCTTCTGGTGCCGGACGGAACCTCGGCCTTCTTCCCGCCGCCGTTCCGGATGTCGCTCCTCCTCGACCGGCCGGGTGCAATCCTGCTCGGCGGCGCCGCCCTGCTCTGGAGCGCAGCGGGCGCCTTCGCGTCCTCCTATATGGGCCGCGAACCGGCGGCTGCCCGCTTCGCAATCTGGTGGCTGCTGACGCTGACAGGCAGCCTCGGCCTCTTCATCGTCGCCGACATCGCGAATTTCTACCTGCTCTTCACGCTGGCGAGCCTCGCCGCCTATGGGTTGATCGTGCATGAGCAGAGCGCCCGCGCTCACAGAGCCGGCATCGTCTATGTCGTGCTGGCACTGCTCGCAGAAGCGTTTCTGCTGCTTGCCTTCGTCATGCTCGCAGCCGGCCACCCGGACGCGAATCCTGCAATCCGGGACGTGGTCGCATCCCTGCCGTCATCCCCGATGCGTGACGGCATCGTTGCCCTGCTCATCCTCGGCTTTGCCTTGAAGATGGGGCTCGTGCCGCTGCATGTCTGGCTGCCGCTCGCCCACCCCGCGGCGCCGATGCCCGCTTCCGCGGTGCTCAGCGGCGTGGTCGTCAAAGCAGGCGTGATCGGATTGATCCGCTTCCTGCCCTTCGAAGCCGGCCTGCCCTTCTGGGGCAATGTGCTGATCGCGGCCGGCATCGTCACCGCGTATTTCGGCGTCATCGTCGGCGTGACCCAGACCCGCGCCAAGACCATCCTGGCCTATTCCACCGTCAGCCAGATGGGTCTGCTCGCGGTGCTCCTCGGTGTCGGGCTCGACACTGCCGATGCCGGTGCCACGAGCCTCGTTGCCTATTACGGGGTGCATCACACGCTGGTGAAGGGCGCCCTCTTCCTGGCTGTCGGCATTCTGGCTGCGACCGGGCGGGCACGGTTGCGGCCTGTCCTGCTGCTCACCGGCCTTCTGGCGCTCAGCCTCGGTGGCCTGCCTCTGACCAGCGGGGCGCTGGCCAAACTCGCGACCAAGCCGATGCTGGGCTATGGTTATGTCAGCCACGCCATGGCGCTGGCCGGCGCAGGAAGTACGCTGCTGATGCTGCATTTCCTGTCGATCGTGGCGCGCGACGCGCGAGAGAATCCGCAATCCTCTGCCCCCACCGGACAGATCATACCCTGGCTCGTCGTCGCTGCCTCCTCGCTGGTGATCCCATGGTCACTCTATCCCGCGATTGCGGGCGAAAGCATCGCCAGTCTGCTGCAACCCGCCGCGCTCTGGAAGGTCATCTGGCCCATGCTGCTGGGGGGGCTTGCCATGCTGCTGGTTCGCCGCATCACGAAACTGCCTGGCTCCATCCCCGAGGGCGACATCGTCGTGCTGGCAGAGGCCGGTACCTCCGTCATTCAGCGCCTCGCTGCTGGCATCGAGCAGGTGGACGTCCTGCTGCGCCGCTGGTCGGTGGCCGGGCTGTCGCTCATCGTCGTTGCCGTTCTGCTGGGAGCGCTGATGTTTCGAGCCTGAACACGAGGGGGTCTGTGCTCACTGGCGCCCCGGCCATGGTCGGATACAGTGCCCGCATCCGCCCTTCTGCTGCGGAGCACATGACCCGGCTTCAGTGAACGACCAGGACAGCGGAGGCCTCGTGCCATGGCCGCTTTGACACGCATCATCACAAGACTGGACCAGACTTGACCCCGATTGAAAGCACTGCCGTCGTCACCGTGATCACGATTGCCCTGTTCGCCTGGAACAGGCTGCCGGTCATCGTCGTGGCTATTGGAGCAGCGCTTTCGCTCTGGGCGAGCGGTGCCGTCACGCTCGAGCAGGCTCTCGCCGGATTTGGCGATCGCGCGGTGCTGTTCATCGCCAGTCTCTTCATCGTCAGCGCCGCGCTGGAGAAGACGGGCGTGACCGCCTGGGCCGGACAGCTCCTGATCGCCAAGGCGGGCGAAAACAGGCGAACCCGCCTGCTGATCATCATCATGACGGCCGTCGGCTGCCTGAGCGCCCTGATCAGCGGCGGCGGCGCGGTGGCTGCGCTGATGCCGGTCGTGGTGATGGCGGCGATCCGGCTGCGGCAATCCCCGTCGCAGCTCCTGATGCCACTTGCCTTTGCGGCCCATGCCGGCTCGAACCTGCTGCTCACCGGTGCCCCGAAGAACATCCTGGTCTCGGAAGCTCTGGAAGATGCCGGGTTGCAGGGCTTCGCCTTTGCCGAGTTCGCTCTCGTCGGCATTCCCCTGCTGGCCGGCACGATGGCGATCATCCTGCTGCTCGGGAAGCGCCTGCTGCCCGAGCAGAGCAGCGCGCGCTTGCCCGCCGATTTCAGCCGCCACGCCCAGACGCTGGTCGAGCATTACGGGCTGAGCGACGGCGTCTTCCGGCTGCGCGTGCGCGCCAGCTCGTCCTATATCGGGATTGCGCCCACAGCCCTGGACTTCGCCGGCGATCAGCGTCTCACCCTGATGGCCGTGCAGGCCGGAGATTCCGGTACGCCGTTGCGCGCGCCGGCGATCTCGGAGGGCGATTACCTGCTGGTGAAGGGCGATGCGGCAGCCATCGCCGATCTCGCTGCGGAGAAACACCTCGCCTTGCGCGAGGACGGAGGTGGCGACGAGGCCGGGCCGAGCCTGTTCAACCGCCGCTCCGGCCTCGCAGAAGTCGTCATCCCGCCGCGCTCGGCCCTGATCGGACGCGCGATGTTCCCCGGGATGATCACCGATAGCGGCGATCTCGTGGTGCTGGCGGTGCAGCGGGCCGGCGTCGATCTCGAACCCGACGATGGTCTCCAGGCTGGCGACACGATCCTGCTAGAAGGGAGCTGGAAAGCACTCGACCTGCAGCTCACGGACCCCGACATCCTGGTCGTCAACTCGCCCGATCTCGTCAGGCGCCAGGCGGTTCCGATGGGCGCCGGAGCCGGTGTCGCCGTCGCAGTGCTGGCCTGCCTCGTGGTGCTGCTCGCCACCGGCATCGTCCCGCCGGCGGTGGCCGGGCTCGTCTCGGCCTGCCTGCTGATCCTCACGGGCATCGTCACGGTCGAGCAATCCTACCGGGCCATCAACTGGACGACGGTGATCCTCGTCGGGGCGATGATGCCGCTCTCCACCGCCATGGTGCAATCGGGCGCGGCACAGCTCGTCGCCAATTACCTCGTTGCGCTCACCGGCGATGCCGGGCCGGTCGTCTTTCTCGCGGGCCTTTTCGTGCTGACGGCAAGCCTCGGCCAGATCATGAGCAATACGGCCACCACGATGCTGGTCATTCCCATTGCCATGGCGGCGGCCACTGGCATGGGGGTTTCGCCCCGCCCGATCCTTATGAGCCTGTGCATCGCGGGTGCAGCGTCCTTCATGACGCCGATCGCGACCTCGACGAACATGATGGTGATGGGCCCCGGCGGCTACAGCTTCAACAGCTACTGGAAGCTCGGGACGCCGCTGATGATCTGGTTCTTCATCATGGCGGTGTTCTACGTACCGCTAATCTGGCGGTTCTGAGCTCTCCGGCGGCCCGAACGCGAACCGCCCGCCCATGATCCAATCGCCGCGGAACCGGCTCCGGCGCCCATCTATCGCGTGACAGGCACGGCGGGCGCTGCCGACGCCGCGCCGCGCAGCGGCTCGTCGATCCGGTCGATCAGATAGGGAAAGAACGGGTTCGACGACATCCGCAGCAGCGAATCCAGATTCACGATCAGGGTGCCGCGCTCCCCCCGGGCGGCGACCGCGCCGAGCTTGATGCCGAAATCCTCCGCCGGATCTGGCTTGAGGCCGTAGAGGCCATCGGTCACCGGGAAGGGCAACGCGACATGCGAGAGCGAAAACACGTCGAAGGGATAGGACAGCCCGAGGTCCCGCACGGTCTCGGCCGATGCGCCGGCCTCGGTCACCCGTTCGACGACGTCACTGGAATCCTCGCTGGCATTGGTAATGATCGACACGCGGAAGTTCCGCGGTGGCGCCGGCAGCATGCGGCTCAACAGCGTGTCGGAGGCCGAGCTCAGCAGCGGCCCGAACTTGGTCGAACGGTTCAGGTCGAACAGGACGAGCTCGCTGCCATTCGCCGGCAGATGGGCATAAAGCGAGGTGATGATCGCCCGCGTGCTCACGGTGAAATCCATCACCGACTGGAAGCTGATGAGCGGCGCCAGATCCTTCAACCGATTGTCCCGCGCGAGCCGCAGGATCTTCTGCTGCAGGGCGCTGGTCAGCAGATGCGACTGCCGTGCGCCGTTGACCGGAAAGGAGTTGTACTTGAACGGGTTGAACTCCGGCAGAACGCTCAGCCAAGCCGCCTTGGCAAAGGCCGGCAGGATGGCCGGCAGTCCGGCGAGCCCGGCGAAGCGCGCGAAGGCCGTGATGCCGATCATTGGCGAGATCAGGACAAGGCGGTCCGGCCGCGCCAGCTCCTTGTTCTCGAGCGCTTCGAGCGCGTACATCAGCGCAAGCGCGCCGCCATTCGAGAAGCCGACGAGATGCAGCGGCGCGGCAGGCTCCACCCGCTTTCTGGCCTCCCTGACGGCGAGACGCGTCGCGGCCAGCCAATCCTCCCATTCGATCTCGGTCAGTCCGGCCGGCACCGTGCCATGCCCGGGCAGGCGGATCGCGATGGCGACGAAGCCACGGTCACGATATTGCCGTGCGACATGGCGCAGGCTGTAGGGCGAATCCGTCAGCCCGTGCAGGAACACGGCCACGCCGACCGGCTTGCCTTCCGGCTCCATGACATAGGAGCGGTTCCAATCCTGCTTGAAATGCTCGGGATGGATCGCGCTGCCGTCGAAATAGCGATTGACCGGAACGCGCTCCTCGGGCGTGAGCTTTTGGGTGACCTCGGCCCGAACGCCTGCGAAAGCTGCCGCCTCCGCCTTGAGATAGTCGTCCCAGCCGGCGCGATCGAGTTCCTTGATCGAGAGCTCATGCGGCACATAGGTGTGCCAGGGTTCAAGCGGTGCGCCCCGCTGGGTGTCGTAGATGCGCAGTCCGAGCAGGGACAGCGCGACGATCACGAGGACGACGCCCCCGCGCTTCAGCGTCTTGCCGATGAAACCGCGCATGCCTGAAACCTTCGAGAACCAGTTCCGCCGATGATACGCCGAACCGGGAGGTCAGGCAGCGGCCTTCCGGGCGGCGAGCGCGATCGCGATATAGGCCCAGCCTGCGAAGAGCAGCGAGACGCCCACCAGCGTGCCCGGCGCATAGATGCCGCCATAGGGGAGCCGCATCGCCAACGCGACACCAACGACGATCGTGATGATACTGGACAGGAACATCCAGCCCACGCCGCTCTGCGCGCGCATCTTGATGGCGAGCCCGAGCTGGGCGAGGCCTTCCGCCATCAGGACGAGGGCGATCACGAGGGTGATGGCGATCGCCCCCTTCATCGGGTTGAAGTACACCAGAATACCGCCCAGCAGTTCGATCATCCCGACCAGAAGCTGCCAGACGAAGCCGCTCCACTCCTTGACCATGAAGGACTGGACGACCTTGAAGGCGCCGGCGACAGCCAGGATCAGGCCAAGGAACAAGGTCACCGCCATGGTCGAGATGGCGGGGCTGGCGATCGCGATGATCCCGCAGATCACGAGTGCGATCCCGAGTGCGATGATCTTGCCCGACATCAACCGAACGAGGCTGTGATCGGACCTGGTCGAATTCTGGGCCATGAGTTGCGCAATCCATCGCTATCGAAGCAAGCGACGACGTCGCCGCCGAGATCGCCTGCCGGGCGGCAGACGATCATGATCAGGCGATGCCGTCACTTGCAGTTATGCCGTGCTTGGTCTCGGGACGGATCAGCAGGGAATCCCAAAGCTAGTCAGGGAATCCCGTTTTCTTGGGTTCGAGTGGGCAGCGGCCCCGGGGGTGCTGACGCAATGACGCGGCAGACGCCCTGGACCGCGATCGGGCACATGCTGGCGGCCTCACGCACCGACCTTCGCCAGGACGTCGGCGCGCAGGAAGCGCTCGATGAAGAGCATGAACAGCACCGACGGGACGAGCAGGATCAAAGCCGTGATCGACGCGACCTGGTAATTGCCCCCCATCGCCGCGTTGTAGAGCAGCAGCGGCAATGTCGTGACCTGCGGCACTCCGACGAAGAAGGTGCCGGTGAATTCGTCGAGCGATTCCAGGAACACGAAGATGCCGCTGGCGATGATGCCGGGTGCAGCCAGCGGCAGCGTCACCGTGACGAAGGTGCGCATGGCGGAGGCGCCGATATTGCGCGCGGCCAGCTCCAGGTCCTTGTCGACCGCCGCGAAGGCTGCCGCCGCGATCCAGACGGAATAGACGAGACCGTGAGCGGCGTGGACGAGGACCACGGCAAAGACCGTGCCGTTGATGCCGATCTGGTAGAAAACGCGCGCGACGTTGATGTAGATCGCGACGGACGGAAAGGCCTGCGGCAGCAGGAACATCACCATGAACAGCGCCCGCACCGGCAGCTTCAGCCGCGCCAGCGCATAGCCGGCCGGGATCGAGAGCGCGAGCGCGACGATGACCGTCAGTACCGCGATCCATACGCTGGTCCCGAGCGAGGCCATGGCGTCGCCGGTCGGACGGAAGACCTGCTCCCAATAACGGGTGCCATAGGTCACCGGCAGCTTGTAGGGCGTGTACCAGCGCTCGGCGACGGACCACAGAGCGAGGTTCGCAAGCGGACCGATGAGGACGAAGGCAAAAGCGGTGAGAAGAGCAGCGGCCAGCGCCGCCTTCGCAGTGGAGGCGAGCCGGATCATGGTGCGGCCTCCTTCGACATGCCGCGTTTCAGGTAGAGGATCGCGGCGCCGGCGCTGATCAGATAGGTGATGACGCCGAGCGCATTCGCAGTGGCGTAGTCGCCATAGGCGTTGATGCGGAAGGCCATGTCGACGGTCAGCATGGTCGGCTGCGAACCCGACACCATCATCGGCACGGAGAGCACCGAGAGCATCGTCACGAAGGACAGGACCAGCGCGACGAGGAGCGTCGGCATCACCTGCGGCAGCGCCAGTTCCACCAGCACCCGCAGGCGCGAAGCGCCGAGATTGCGGCCGGCTTCGAGCGTCGCCCGGTCGATCGACGCCAATGCGCCGGCAAGCAGCAGGGCCACGAACGGCGTCTGTTTCCACACGAAGGTCGCGATGATGCCGCGCCAGTCGAGAAAACTGGTCGCGCTCAATGGGTCCATCAGGCCAAGCGAGACGAAGGTGTTGTTCATCAGCCCGTTCTTGGCGAGAAAGGTCCGCATGCACTGTGCAGCAACGATGAAAGGGATGAAGAGCGGCCAGCGATAGAGCGCCTTCAGCGTGCCCACGACCCATCTGTTTTCGCCGAGCGTCAGCGTTCCCGCGATGGCGATCGCAGCCAATGCCGTCAGCAGGCAGGAGGCCAGCACGATGATCACCGTGAAGACGATATCGCCGGAATAGAGCTCAAAAGCCTTGGCGAACCATTCCAGCGTCAGGGTGCCGTCCGGGCGCGTGAAGGCCGAGACCAGCGAAAAGCCGAGCGGATAGAGGAATAGAGCCGCGACAAGGAGCAGGCCCGGCGCGATCAGGATCAGCGCCAGCTGGCGTTGGGACATGGGCAGATATGCCGATCGAGAGGAAAGGTGGCCCGACTTGCGTCGGGCCAGGAGGTGGTGGAACGTCTCAGTTCGCGACCTTCTTCTCGTAGCCTTCGAGAATGTCGTTGAAATAGGGCGCGATCGGGAACGCCTTGGCGTTCTTGGACAGGTCCGTGGGAGTGATGTCGGTGAAGAGCTTGTTCCAGGCCGCCTGATCGAGCTTGCCTTCGAGGTTCTTGGCGTCGATGCCCGGATACCAGTTGAACTTCTTCACGATGCCATCCGCCTGCACCTGCGGGCTGGTGGCGAGCGCGATGAACTCCTCGGCGAGCTTCCGGTGTGCGGTCTTCTCCGGCACGGCGTAGTACATCGGCTGGCCCGGCATGCCGGGGGAAGCGAGCTTCAGCTTCATGTTCGGCGGCAGCTTGCCGTCAGCCTGCCAGGAATAGAACATGTCGACCCAGACCGGCCCGATGGCGATCTCGCCACGGTTCAGCATGTCGAGCGTGCCGGCATTGCCGGGCGTGATTACGACGCTCTTGTTGAAGTCCTTCAGGTCGGCAAGCGCGCCGTCCCAGGTGGCCTTCACCGCAGGATCGTACGGCCCCTTGATTAGCTTGTCGGCGTCGCCGCCGAAAGCGTAGACCCAGCCCGCCACGAAGGCGACACCGGACATGCCGCCCTTGATGCCGTTATAGCCGAACTGCTTGGGGTTCTTCTTGGCCCAGTCCTTCAGCTCCGCATAGGTCGCCGGCGGCGATTTCAGCATGTCGGCATTATAGGCGAGCGCGGTCTGCGACTGGAACATCGGGATCACGAAGCCGGAGACGTCAGCGCCGAGCGAGTTCTTCGCGGTTTCGCTGGAAACGAGCTTCGCGGTGTCGACCTTGTCGGTATACTTGGCGAGGAGGCCTTCCTTCACCATCGTGCCGGCCGCCTTCTGATGGATGACGACGACATCGAAATCCGATGCGGCGGCGCTCTTCTGGGCGTCGAGCTTCTCGAAGATCTTCTGCGATCCGGAGTCGCCGGCGCCGGTTCCGACGGAGACGACCTTCACGCCGGGATGCGACTTCTCGAACATCGGCCCGAGATAGTCCTTGACGTAATCGACCATGTTCTGGTCGCCGGCGGTGGCGACGTTCAAGGTCTGAGCGGACAGCGGCGTCGCCACCATCAGCGCTGCAATCGAGCAGGCAACTGTAAGAATGCGCATGAGCTGACTCCCTGTCAGGCGGCGATCCCGGCCTCGGATGCCGGGAAGATGTGGAGGCGCTGCAGCGGAATGCGCAGGCCGACTTTCGTTCCGAGTTCGTGACGGGCAGCGTCGTCGACCGTGATCTGGCGGCCGGCGGCTTCGACCCGGTAGCGGTAGACTCCGCCGGGATAGGCACGAGCGGCAATGCGTCCGGGCACCAGCAAGTCGTCGGAGGCTGGGGCATCAGTCGCATCGAGGCGCGCGACGTCGTCACGGAAATAGGCGACGGCATCTCCGGCAGGCAAAGCATCGAATGTACCGGCCGGAATCTCGACCGTGGCGTCGCCCGCCCTCAGCGAGGCGCCGCGCTCGGAGCGTTCGACATGCAGGGGAAGGACGTTCTCCGCCCCCATGAAATTCGCGACGAAGGCGCTCGCCGGGCGATCATAGACCTCTTCCGGCGTGCCGACCTGCGCAATCCGCCCCGCCTGCATGATGACGAGCCGGTCGGCCATCGTCATGGCCTCCTCGCGATCATGCGTGACATGGACGGCGGTCAGGCCAAGACGCTGCTGGATCGCACGGATCTCATGGCGCATCGTCATGCGGATCTTGGCGTCGAGATTGGAGAGCGGCTCGTCGAGCAGCAGGATGCCCGGATCGATCGCCAGCGCCCTGCCAAGCGCAACGCGTTGACGCTGCCCGCCCGAGAGTGCCGTGACCTTGCGGCCCTCATATCCGGTCAGGCCGAGGAACTCGAGCATGGACGCGACCTTGGCGGCGATCTCGGCCTTGGACGCACCACGGAGCTTCAGCCCGTAGCCGATATTCTGCAGCACCGTCATATGCGGCCACAGCGCATAGGACTGGAAGACCATCGCCATCCCGCGCTTCTCCGGCGGGAGTGACGCGACATCATTGCCGCCGACGATGATCGAACCGGATTGCACCGGCACGAAGCCGCTGAGCGAGCGCAGCAGGGTGGTCTTGCCGCAGCCGGACGAACCGAGAAGCGCCGTGAAGCTGCCAGGTGTGAAATCGAGGCTGACGCCGTGCAGCACCCGCGTGCCGCCATAGGCGACATGCAGGTCACGCACGCTGATGGCCGCGCCTCTGCGCGCCCTGTCCGGCACTCCCACTTGCAAAACGCCTTCTCCCTTGTCGCGACCTTTTTCCAGATCAATGGAATATCTCTTCCATTTTCTGGAGCGCTTGGAATAAACATAACGAACACTCGCGCCGATGTGCAACAGGTTTATGAAGGCTTGATGTCACCCCAAATTCATTCGATCTGGCTGATGCCGAGCGCCGAGGACGGCGCATTCCTCGCCGGCCTGGTTGCAGATCTCGCCGGCCGCTTCGGTACGCCGGTGTTCACGCCGCATCTCACCGTCAGGGGTGATACGGATCTGCCCATTGCCGCACTGGAAGCCGGGATCGCGGAGGCCGCAGCTACAGTTCCGGCCTTCCGGGAGACGGTCACCGCGATCGAAACCAGCGACACCTATTTCCGGTCCTTTTATGCGCGCTTTCAGATCAGCGCGCCGCTGGCGCAGCTCAAGCAGCGACTGGACAGCGAAATGGCAGACAGCTTCATGCCGCATGTCTCGTTGCTCTATGGCCCCGTCGCGCCCGCCCCGAAGGCCGCGGCCGCGGCCGAGTTTCAGCGCATGCTGACCGGAAGAGCCATCATCTTTGACCGCCTCTGCCTGGTTCGATCAGGTCAGAACATCGCCATTTCCGAATGGGCCGTGATCGAGACGGCCCAGCTTGGCAAGAACGGAACCTAGGCCAGCCCATCGGCTCAGTTCGGCCGGGCAAACCACAGGCGAACAAGCGTCAAGCCGCTGTCCCTCGCGAAGGTGAGCTCTCCGTCATGGGCGCGTGCGACTTCCGCGGCGATCGATAGGCCGAGCCCGGAACCTCTGGAGTGTGCGCCCTTCTCGAAGGGCCTGGTCAATGTTTCCGCGAGCTCGATCGGGAAGCCGTCGCCATCGTCGCCAACCTCGATCCAGGCGCTCCTCGTGTCCGCCGAGACCGTTACAGACAGCCTCGTACGCGCTCCATGGACGAGTGCGTTGTCGATGAGATTGGCAAGTGCCTCGCGCAGGCTCACCGCGTCGCCGTCGATCACCGGAGCCGAGGGAGCCGGCGTGAAGGAAACATCGACCTCGCGCGGCAGCGAAAGCGGAACGGCCTTGGCGAGAACCGCCTTTGCCAATTCGTTGAGATCGACCGGCGCGGCGCGCGCCGCGTCGGCGCGGTGGATGACCATCGCATGGTCGAGCAATTGACTGGTCAGACGCGCCAACTCGGTCGTGCGCTCACGAACGCGGGCGATATGTTCCGCGCGGCGCTTCGAGGGGTTCGCGCTCGACAGGATTTCGACCTGTGCATCGAGTGCGGCGAGCGGCGTACGAATCTGATGGGCTGCGTCGGCAATGAATCGTTGCATCACGGCCATGCGATCGGAGAGCCTGCGCATGAAATCGTCGATGGCATGGACGAGGTTGCGGATCTCGACAGGCGGCTCTGTCTGGATCGGGCGCAGATCGTCGGGGCGGCGCCCTGCGATCTCCAGCTCGATCCGCGTCAACGGCTTCAGGGCGAGGCGCACCGCGAAGCCCGTCGCCAGCAAGGCGAGCACGCTCATCGCGGCAATGACACCCAGCGCCTTGAGAGTGAGATCGCGCGCAAGCGCCGTGCGAGCGTCGGTCGTCTGCGCCACCACGATGGTCGCCCAGCCACCGAGCCTAGCATCGTCGATCTGGCGGGCGACCGTCGCGATGCGCACGCCCTGCCCCTGAAAGGAGCCGTCCTCGAGCACGACGCCGCTGCGCGCTGCTGCCGGTTCCGCTCCCGAGGCGAGATCGTCATAGCCGGCAACCACCACCCCGCGCGGATCGACGACCTTGTAGAAAACCAGATCATAGGCGGCGAGTGTCGCGATCGCGGCGACGGGCGGATCAAGCGCGACGACGCCACCCTGGACATAGACATTCTCCGCGATCTGGATCGTGCCGCCGCTGAGCAGCCGATCATAGGCCTGCTGTGCCGCGATCGTCGCCGAGTGCCATGCGGCCACGCCGAGCACCACCGCGCCGAGCCCCAGCACCGCCGACAGAACGACGATGATGCGGACCCGCAGCGAGAGGAGCAGGTCACGTCGTTGCAAGCTGATAGCCCAGGCCGCGCATGGTTCTGATCTCGATGGGGGCATCCGCGAGCTTGCGCCGCAAGCGCGCCACGAATTGCTCGACGGCGTTCGGACTCGGCTCCTGATCGAAGTTGAAGAGCTGCTCGATCAGTTCCTCCTTGGGCACGATCCTGTCCGGCCTGGCCGCCAGGATCTCGAGCACCGTCAGCTCGCGGCGCGTCAGGTTGAGCGGCCTGTCGCCGATGCTGGCGACCCGGCCCGCTCGATCGATGGCGAGCGGGCCCACCCGCAGCATATTATCCGAAAGTCCGGCGCTGCGTCGCAAGAGGGCGCGAGCACGTGCCTCCAGTTCACGATAGTCAAATGGTTTGGTCAGGTAATCATCCGCGCCGAGATCGAGCGCGCTGATCCGCTCGTCGACAGCGGAACGCGCCGTGATGACCAGGACCGGTGTCTTCACCCGCCGCGCGCGCAGGCTCTTGAGCAGCGTGAGCCCGTCCTCGCCCGGCAGGCTCAGGTCAAGGATCACGAGATCATAGGCCTGCACCTCCAGCAGCTCGGCTGCGGTGCGCCCGTTCGTTTCCCAATCGACGGCGTGACCGATCTTTTCGAACCGCATCACGACGGCCTCGGCGATATCGGCGGTGTCTTCGACGACGAGAACGCGCACGGCCAAAACATCCTTCGGCGGAGTCAGGTCGGAGTCAGGTTCGCAGGTTACTAGCACGGCAAGCGCCGCAAGTGCGCAGGGAAACGAAAGCAAGGGAGGGCCGATGCACGCCCCATTCTCCATCAACACTGCCGCGCCGCTTCTCTCCGTCGAGGGCGTCACGCTGCAATACAAGACGCCGGATGTGGTCGTCACTGCGACGCGCCGCGTCTCCTTCGACGTCTATCCGTCCGATCGTTTCGTGCTGCTCGGCCCCTCCGGCTGTGGCAAGTCGACCCTCCTCAAGGCGATCGGTGGCTATCTGAGCCCCGTCGAAGGGCACATCCGCCTCAAGGGACACGAGGTCACCGGGCCAGGACCGGACCGGATGATGGTCTTCCAGGAGTTCGACCAGCTTCTGCCCTGGAAAACGGTGCGCGAGAATGTCGTCTTCGCCCTGACGTCGAGCGGCCGCGCCGGAGCGCAGGAAGCCGAAGAGCGCGCGAAATCCTATATCGACAAGGTCGGCCTGACGAAGTTCATCGACAGCTATCCGCACATGCTCTCCGGCGGCATGAAGCAACGCGTCGCGATCGCGCGCGGCATGGCGATGGAGCCTGACGTCCTGCTGATGGACGAACCCTTTGCCGCGCTGGACGCACTGACGCGCCGCAAGATGCAGGACGAGCTGCTGCGGCTCTGGGACGACACCCATTTCACAGTGCTGTTCGTGACGCACTCGATCGAAGAGGCGATCCGCATCGGCACCCGCATCCTGCTGCTGTCGCCTCATCCGGGCGAGGTCAAGGCCGAGCTCAACAGCGTGCCCCCCGAGGAGATGGGCACCGGCACGCAGGCTGCGCTCGAAACGCGCATCAACGACATGCTCTTCGCGGCGCATTGAGACGGAGACGACAGACATGACCGACCTCCTGACCTTCCGCCCGGAAATCATCCGCGACGTCAATTCGAGCGATGCGCCGGTCGTGGCCAAGTCGCTTGGCCTGATCGAACGGACCTACCGCCTCGGCTTCGTGCGCAAGGGGCTGATCCTCGCGGTGCTCGCCATTGCCTGGGAGGCCTATGGCCGCTGGCTCGGCAACCCGCTGCTGTTCCCGACCTTCGGCGAGACGGTCGATGCCTTCGTCAGCAATATCGCGAGCGGCGTCATTCCGCAGCGCATGCTGGTCTCGCTGCAGACCCTGATCATCGGCTACGGCATCGGCATCGCGCTCGCCGCGCTCCTGACGACCTTGGCCATCGGCTCGCGCATCGGGGCGGACCTGCTCGAGACATTGACCTCGATGTTCAATCCGTTGCCGGCGATCGCACTCTTGCCGCTGGCATTGATCTGGTTCGGCCTCGGCTCGGGCAGCGTGATCTTCGTGCTGGTGCATTCAGTGCTCTGGGCAATCGCTCTGAACACCCATGCCGGCTTTCGTTCGGTCTCGAATACGTTGCGCATGGTCGGTCAGAACTACGGCTTGCGTGGGTTGAAGCTCGTTCGCCTCATCCTCATTCCCGCCGCCTTCCCGGCCATCCTCACGGGCCTGAAGGTCGGATGGGCCTTCGCCTGGCGGACGCTGATCGCTGCGGAACTCGTCTTCGGGGTATCGTCCGGCTCGGGTGGCCTCGGTTGGTTCATCTACGAGAACCGCAATCAACTCGAGACGGCCAATGTCTTCGCCGGCCTCTTCACCGTGATCCTGATCGGCCTCTTCGTCGAGAACGTCATCTTCGCCACGATCGAGCGCAGGACGATCCGCCGCTGGGGCATGCAGCACTGAACCCAGTCACCAAGGCCGAATGGCCGCATCAAAGGGAGGACGACAGATGAAACACACAAACTGGTTGAAGGGGGCGCTTGCCGCAGCCGTGATCGGGACCGCCTTCTGCGCCGGTGCCGCGCGGGCCGAGGTCAGCGAAGTCCGCGTCTCCAAGGGCTTCGGTATCCTCTACCTGCCGCTGATCGTGATGCAAGATCAGCAGTTCCTCGAGAAGCGCGCGAAGGCGGCCGGACTGGGCGACGTCAAGGTGACCTGGCTGATGCTTGATGGCGGCAATGTCATCAACGACGCGATGATGGCGGGTACGCTCGACTTTGCGGGGACTGGCGCGCCCGGGTTCGTGACGCTCTGGGCAAAAGCCAAAGGGATTCCCAATGTCGAGGTCGTCGGCGTCTCCGGCATGAGCTCGACCTCGCTCTGGTTGAATGCCAACAAGCCCGAGCTGAAGTCGCTCAAGGATTTCACGGGCAGCGACAAGATCGCGCTGCCCGGCATCAAGACCTCACTTGCGGCCGTCGTTCTGCAGATGATCGCGGCCAAGGAGTTCGGCCCCGAGAACTATGCCAAGATGGACCCGATGACCGTGAGCCTGCCGCACCCGGAGGCGCTGGCCGCGCTCATCGGCGGCAAGACCGAGATCAAGGCACATTTCACCTCACCGCCCTTCCAGTACATCGAAGCCAAGGCGCCGGGCGTGCACCGTGTCCTGAACTCGGTCGATTATCTCGGCAACATCACCCTCGACGTCACCTTCGCGCCGAAGAAATTCGTCGATGCCAACCCGAAGATGACGCAGGCCTTCATCGAAGCGATGGACGACGCCAACGCACTGATCGCCAAGGATCAGAAACGCGCGGCCGAGATCTACGCCAAGAGCTCAAAGGTGAAGGTCGACGCCGCCGAGATCCAGGCGATGATTGAAGATCCAGACGCCCGCTTCTCGACAACACCGACCGGCGTGATGCAGTTCGCCGAATTCATGCACCGTGCAGGCACGATCAAGATCAAGCCGGCCAAGTGGAGCGACATGTTCGTCCCGCAACTGACGGATCGCTCGGGCAGCTAGCCCCCGCGACGGCATCGCCGGCCGCACAATGCCGGGCGATGAGCCCGGCATATCACGATCTGAGCGCGTACCATGCAACGGGCCCGCAGCGGTCGCGGGCAGAACGAGGATCCACCAGGCGGCCAGGCTCTGATTGCTCCGCCGAGGCACTCGCTACCGGGCAGGCCTGCCTGCCATTCTGCCGGGAACCAATCGGCGCGCGTCTGATCGGCTCACGTAGATCATACCAACGCGCCCAGGCCCCATCCGCCGGGGGACACAGCCATCAGATCCCTCGGATCAGGCCGCCATCAACCCGAATCTTGGCGCCCGTGACATAGGATGCCCGCTCGCTGGCAAGGAATGCGACGACATCCGCGAATTCCTGAGGCCTGCCGTAGCGGCCAGTCGGAATCGTGGCGATCGAGGCCTTCGTGATCGCGTCCTTCGTCGCTCCCGCCCGCGTCGCAGCTGCGTCGTCGAGTTGATCGACACGCTCGGTGTGAATGCGGCCGGGCAGCACGACATTCACCGTCACGCCCTGCCCCGCAACCTCGGAGGCCAATGTCTTCGACCAGCCGACGACTGCGGCACGCACGCCATTGGAGAGCGCAAGGCGCGGAATCGGCTGCTCGACGCCGGAGGAGACGATGGTAACGATCCGGCCCCACCCCCGTTCGGTCATGCCCGGGAGCAGGCGCTGCGCGACGTGAAACAGGTTGGCCGCCATGGCCTCGAAATGCATCAGCCAATCCTGGCGCTTCGCGTCGCGGGCCTCGCCTGGCGGCGGTCCGCCGGAATTGCCGATCAGGATATCGACGCCGCCCTCGGAAATCAGCTTGTCGGCCAGCGCATCGATCGAGGCGATATCCGCAAGGTCGAGCGTGGCGGCAACCACGCGGCCGCGCTGCTCAGCCGGCAGCTCGCCGATCCAGGCGACGAGCGCGTCTTGATTGCGCGCCGCCGCGATCACGGTCGCACCTTCGGCGGCGAGCGTGCGTGCGATCGTCGCGCCGAGGCCGCGACTGGCGCCGAGTACCAAGGCGCGCTTTCCGTTGAGGCCCAGATCCATCAGTTGATCTCCTTGAGGCGCCGCGCCTGACGGGCGACGAGACGTTCGATGTCGGCGATGTCGGCCGCCGAAAGGGTCGACCCGGGGCTGCGTACCATGCCCGACGCGATCGCGCCGCGCTTGGCGAGCAGATATTTGCGAATGGCGAGCCCGTGGCCGGGCTGCTGCTCATAGCGCGCCAGCGGCAGATAGGCGTCGAACAGGTCATGGGCGCGTTCGACCTCTCCGGCGGCATGCGCCTTCCAGACATCGACCATCATCTCGGGATAGGCAAATCCGGTCATGGCGCCATCGGCCCCGCGCGACAGTTCCTCGGGCAGGAACATCGCGCCGTTCCCGACCAGGATCGAGATGCGCCGGCCGCCGTTCTTGTCGCTCGCCGCACGCAGGGCCGAGATCTTGGCAAGCCCCGGCCAGTCCTCGTGCTTCAGCATCACGCAGCTCGGCTGTGCCGCGACGATGCGCAGGATCACCGAGGAGGCGATCTGGACATTGGTGACCAGCGGGAAATCCTGCAGCACGAAGGGGGTCTTCGGTCCGAGCGTCCTGGCGACCATGTCGTAATAGGAGACGATCTGGTCGTCGGTCCGCAAGTTTGCAGGCGGCGCCACCATCACGCCCGCGGCTCCGTCGGCCATGACGCTGTCACTCAGCTCCCGCATCGCGGCAAAGCCCGGAGCCGAGACGCCGGCCACGACCGGAACACGCCCTTGCACCCGCGCCAGGACCCGCCGCACGAATATCCGCGATTCCTCTGCCGTCAGTTTCGGTGCCTCGCCCATCATGCCGAGCACGGTCAGGCCGGTGGCGCCCTTCTCGAGGTAGAAATCGACCATGCGGTCGGTGCTCGGCAGGTCGAGCGCGCCGTCCTCCGTGAACGGAGTAACCGCGATGACATAGACGCCCTTCGCGCCTTCATCCAACAACGCCATGATAGTCCTCAGTTCTTGACGGGGGCGGGCAGCAACTTGCCCGGATTGAGCAGATTGTGGGGGTCGAACAGGGTCTTGAGCGAGCGCATCAGGTCCAACTCGATCGGCGCCTTGCAGCGCGGCATCTCCGAGACCCGAAGCTGACCGATGCCATGCTCGGCGCTGATCGATCCGCGGCGCTTGCACGTCTCGTCATGGACGATGCGGGTGAGCTGCGGTGCGAGGACGGCAAAGTCCGCATCGCTCTGCCCCATGCGCGGCAGAAGATTGTAGTGCAGGTTGCCGTCGCCGAGATGACCGAAGACGATGGGGCGCACGCCGGGAGCCGCGGCGATGACAGCCGCATCCGCGGCTGCGACGAAATCGGCCATGGCCGCGACCGGCACCGAGACATCGTGCTTGGCAGCCTTGCCTTCGCGCACCAGGGCTTCCGAGACGCCCTCGCGGATACGCCAGAACGCCTTGGCCTGCACACCATCCTGGGCGATCGCGGCGTCGAGAACGATCTCTGTCTCGGCAGATTCTGCCAGCGCGCCTTCGAGCCGCTCGGTCAGCGCCAGTTCGTCATCCGCATCGGACAATTCGATCAGCACCGCCGCGGGCGGAAGGGCGCCGAGCGGCAAGCGCGCCTCGGTGACGTGCTTCAGGATGAGCGAGAGGCAATCGCCGGTCATGAATTCGAAGGCGGTCAGGCGATCGCCACAGCGGGCGCGCACCGAAGGCAGCAAGGACAGGGCGGCGTTCGCGTCGCGCAAGGCGACGAAGGCCGTCGCGCGCGCCAAGGGTTGGGGAAACAGTTTCAGGACCGCGCCGGTGATGACGCCCAGCGTCCCTTCCGATCCGATGAACAGATCCCGCAAGGCGTAACCGGTGTTATCCTTGCGCAGCGCGGTGAGGCCATCCCAGATCCTCCCGTCCGGCAGGACGACCTCGAGCCCGAGCGTCAGTTCACGCATGGTGCCGTAGCGCAGCACGGCGACCCCGCCGGCATTGGCCGCAAGATTCCCGCCGATCGTGCAGCTCCCCTCGGCTCCAAGGCTGAGTGGGAAGAAGCGCCCAGCCACTTTCGCGGCCTCCTGGACCTTGGCGAGAACGGCGCCAGCATCGACCGTCATCGTGTTGCCGATCGGATCGACCGCGCGGATGCGGTTCATCCGCGTCAACGACAAGACGATGGCGCGCCCCGACATATCCGGCGTCGCGCCGCCCGACATGCTGGTGTTGCCGCCCTGGGGGACGACCGGAATCGCCCGTGCCGCGCAAAGCGCCATCACGGCCGCGACCTCCTCGGTCGAGCCGGGCCGGACGATGGCGGCTGCATCGCCCCTGTATTTGCCGAGCCAATCCGTCAGAAACGGTGCCTGCGCTTCGGCATCGACGAGCACATGCCTCTCGCCGACGATCTCGGCGAGGCGCGCAACAAGATCCATCACGCAGTATGTCCCCGGAGCGGACGGCCGCCCCAGCCGAGGCGGGCGCGGCCGATCGCCATGGTCACCGCGGCCTGCGTCGGCTCGACCACGGGCACGTCGAGTGCTCTCTCCAGCGGCTCGCGGAAACGCGCCATGCCGGCACAGCCCATCACCAGCACATCGGCGTGATGGGTGTCGCGCAAGGTGCGCCCGACCTCGGTCATCCGTCCCATGGTCCGCGCGTCATCAGCAAGCTCGGCGACCGTCAGGCCGATCGACAGATCGCCGGCCAGCCGGTCCGTCACGCCCATCGCACCGAAATAGCGCAGGTGACGCGGGATCGAGGCCGGCAGAATGGCGATCACGCCAAAGCGCTGGCCCAGCGTTAAGGCGGTCAGGACCCCGCACTCGGCAATGCCCAGCACCGGTTTCTCGCTCTGCTCGCGCAGCGCATACATGCCCGGGTCGGAAAAGCAGGCGACGACGAAGGCCGAAGCCTCGCTCTCCAGTGCGGCCGCCCGCCTGAGCATGGGCTGGATCAGGCCGTCGATATCGCGCTGGGACTGGATGCCGGGAGGGCCCTCGGCCAGGGTCAGGCACGCGATCGCCGGACCATCAACCGAGCGGAGCGGCGCCACCGCCGTATCGATGCCGGCGGTCACCGCCCCGTTCGAATTGGGGTTGATGACAAAGATCGTGCCACTCACGGGGCCTCTCCTTCGGACTTCGCGCGCAGCCCATCCTGTTGCGCGCGCCAGGTGTCGAGCGTCTGGCGCGGTGCCTGGAAGCGGTCGCGCATGGTGACATACCAGTCGGCACCATGCAGACGGCCGACCAAGTCGAGCTTGTCGATGTCGACATGCAGCCGCTCATCGACCGCTCCATCGCGAATATGGATGTGCTGGATTTCGCCGACGACGAGATTGCGATGGCGCGTACCCAGCGACAGCGACACCGTCTCGCGGCATTCGAGCTGGACCGGCGACGCTGCGAGGCGGGGCGCGGCGACTTTGCGGCTAGGAGCGGTTTCAAGCCCAGCCGCCGCGATCTCATCGACATCGCCGGGAAAATCGATCGCGCAGACCTGCATCGCGTCGACCAGCGCCCTGTCGACGAGGTTGACGACGAAACTCCCCGTCGCGCGGATGTTGCGCATCGTATCCTTCAGCGGCGCATCCTCCAGATCGCGGCCTTCTATGCCGAGCACGACGAGCGGCGGCGCATGGCTGAAGACGTTGAAGAAGCTGAAGGGCGCCGCATTGGCCTGCCCCTGCCCATTCACCGTGGTGACGAGCGCGATCGGGCGCGGCAACACGGTGTTGACGAGCAGTTTGTAGAGATCGCGCTCGGCCAGATCGATGACGGACCATTCCATCGCGTCAACCGAGTGTCGCGTCGAGCAGGCGCACCGTTTCGCCGAGGACGCGGGCACCGTCCGCGGCCTGATGCGGTTCGATCGTTTCTTCCGGCGCGTGGCTGCGACCATCGAGGCAGGGCACGAAGATCATGCCGATCGGGCCGGTGCGAGCGACGAAGACGCCGTCATGCCCGGCACCACTCGGCAGGTCCCGCGTCGACAGGCCGAGCGCGGCCGCGGCGGCCGCGATCGCCGAGCGCACCGCCGGCGCGCAGCCCGTCGGTGGGACATGGCTGATCGGTTCCGACCGCACAGTGAGACGCAGCGCCGCCAGCGCCGGCTTCAGATCGCTGACCAGGTCCTCGCCGAACGCCTTGACCGCCGCCTCGTCGCCCGAGCGCACCTCGAGGGTCAGGACGGCTTCGCCAGGCACGGCATTGGCGGCATTGGGGCTGACCTCGATCCGACCGAAGGTGGCGACCAGCGGTTGGGGATCGTTCGAGCGCGCGCTGGCACGTTCGTAAGCGGCCTCGATCAGCTTTGCGGCGCCGACCAGCGCATCGGCGCGCAGCGGCATCGGCGTCGCCCCCGCATGGTCGGCGCGTCCGGACACGATGATGCGCTCGCGCCGGATGCCGACGATGTCGGTGACGACACCAATCGCGATGCCCTCGTTTTCCAGCACACGCCCCTGCTCGATATGAACCTCGACATAGGCCGCGACGCTGTCGGCGGCGCGTCGAACAGAGGCGAGGTCGTCCGGCCGGCCGCCGACGAAGCCGATGCCTTCGCGCAGGGTCATGCCGTCGGGACGCGTCATCGCCAGCATCTCGTCGGAAAGCGCCCCGGCAAGGGCACGGCTGCCGATGCAGGAGAGGCCGAACTCGCTCGGCTCCTCGGCCAGGAAGTCGTAGACCTCGAGCGAATGCCGCAGCCGGTCGCCGCGCTCGGTGAAGCTCTGCGCGACCTCCAGCCCCGCCAGTACGCCGAGAATCCCGTCATACCGGCCGCCAGAGGGCACCGTATCGGAATGCGAGCCGATGATGATCGGCTTCAGCGAGGGGTCGGCGCCAGCGAGGCGGCCGACGAGATTGCCACCTGCGTCGATCGTCGTCGCGAGACCGGCTGCGCGGAACTCCGCCGCCAGCCATTTGCGTCCTTCGAGGAAGCGCGGCGTAAAGGAACGCCGCGTCCAGGGACGATCGGGGTCGGTGATCCCAGACAGCGCCTCGATGCGCCGCCACAAGCGCTCTGCGTCGATCGACATTGGCCGCGCCTTACGCCGAGGGCCGCAGGAAACGGCCGTCACCCGCCTTGTTGCAGATCTTCGCGCCATCCCAGGCGAGAGCTCCGCGGACATAGGTCGCGGCCACCCGCACGCGGAATTCGCGGCCCTCGAAAGAGCTCCACTTCACCGCCGCGAGGCTCTTGCTCGGATCGTGGACGAAACGGCCGGGCTCAAGCACGACGATGTCGGCATCGGCGCCGGGCGCGAGACGGCCCTTGTCGGCGAGCAGGAAGGCCTTCGCCGGGCCTTCGCAGAGCTGCTTCACCGCCATGGTCGGGGAGATGCCGCGCTCCTCGCAGCCGGTCCACAGCGCCGGCAGCAGGGTCTCGATGCCGGGGCCGCCGGAGGTGTTCTTGAAGATGTTGGGATCGCCCTTCTTCTCCAGCCCCCAGGAGACGTGGTCGGAGGAGATGAAATCGCAATGACCGGCGGCGAGGTGGCTCCAGAGCAGCTCGCTCTCCGCCTTCGGCCGGATCGGCGGGTAATGCTTGATCTTGGCACCGAAGCGCGGGCCGTGCTCTTCGGCATTGAGCATGAAATACTGCACGCAGCTCTCGACCGTCGCCTTGTAGCCGGCGCGCTTGTAGAGGTTGCAGATCTCGAAGCCGCGCGAGGTCGAGACGTGGACCGCATGGGCGCGGGCGCCGGTCTCGGCGCCGATTTCGTAGATCCGTGCCGTGGCGAGGTTCTCGACCAGCGGGGTATGGGCGCGCAGGAACGCGTCGGAGCCGGTATCGCCGGCCTCGATCAGGCGCGCGATGTTCCGGCGCGTCATCTCCTGGTCCTGGTTATGGACACCGCAGAGGAGGCCCGTCGGCTCGATCAGCTTGAACGCCTCGTAAAGCGTGTCGTCGCCGATGCGCGGGAAGCGCGTCGGATTCGCTTCGAATGTCGAGAACTTGAAGGCGCAGGCGCCCGCATCGACGAGGCCCGGAATGGCGTGCAGCCCGTTCTCGATGGTGATCGTGGCATAGAGCGCGACATCGACATGCGCGTCGCGTTCGACGATCGCGACCTTCTCGTTGAAGAGCCTGGCATTGGTAACAGGCTCGGGCTCGTCATAGGGCATGTCGACCATGACGGTGACGCCGCCGGCAGCCGCGGCGCGCGAGCACATGCCGATGCCCTCGTGGTTGGCCTGGCTACCGGAATGGACCTGGCCGTCGATCACGCCCGGGATGATCCACTGGCCGCGGAAATCCTGCGTCTCGCGCGCCGAAGGCGATGTACCGGCACCGACGGCGCCGACCTTGCCACCGGTGACGGCGACATAGCCGTCCTCGATGATCTGGTCGGACAGAACGACATTGCCGCGAAGAACGAGATCGAAATCACTCATGGTCAGATGCCCGGTTGATGCTGCGTGGCCCGCAGGCCATTCGTGTCACGATAGCTGCTCGGCCTCAGAGCCAAACATACCAATTTCGCGGTCGCCCATAATCGGTCGTTATTGCGACGGCGGAAACAATGCATGTGGGTTTCCAGCTGTTCATCCAAGTGCATAGCCGGTGAAATCCATCCCGAGCGCCTTCTCGACGATCGGATAGACACTCGGATCGGTCACGCTGGAACTCAACGGGATGCGATCCTTGGCAATGCGCAGGATCGAGAGCTCCATGCCCTCGGTGACATGGCCGACGCTGACGGGCCGACCATCCGAACCGAGCGTGGTGATGACATCGGGATAGCTCGCCAGGCGCGCGCCATCGAGATCGGTCACCGCCATGTATTCGTTCATGACATGGAGAATCCGCGCCGCGGTGCCGGAGCCGACCTGGATGGTCCCGATATCAAAGGCCTCGCTGGTATATTGCACCGCCTTGCGGACGACAGTCCCGCGTCCGATGATCGATCCGCCGACCTGGTCGCAGATTGCGTCGATGATCGCGGACCCGCCCTTGGGCGTCGCGGCCAGGATGCGCTCCCCGAGCGCCAGCGCCATGGAAATACCGCCGAGCGCCGCGTGCTTGCGGACATAGGTCGCCGGAACCGGGTTCCGGCAGGACGCGATGAACCCGCCCGACATGTCCGAGGCCGTACGCAGGATCGGCGAGACCTTCCCGGTCGCGCCCCGCGTCACCAGTTCGATATAGGAATTCTTGGCGCGATTGCCGCCGACGGCTGTCTGGATCGTTGCCTCTGGGCTGTTGGCAAGGCCGATCGACCCCATGTCACCGGTGGGATGGGCGCGAATATCACCGACGGCGTCGATTACCTTCACGCCGAGGAGAGCACTCGGAAGCCAGGCATTGAGCGTGCTCGACATGCCGTTCTGGCCGATGATCAGGCCATAGACAGGCTTGCCCAGCGCGTCCTGCAGCAACTGGACGGCCCGGACATAGTCGACGCCCTGCATCTCCCATTCCGTCGTGCCGGCGGGAGCGCCGATTGCAGCCGCCGTCGCGATGATCGCGTCGTCCGGCGCCTCTTCAATCGAAACCAGCTCCGGCCGGCCAGCCATCACCGCTGCAGTTCCCAGCATGCGCCCATGCTCAGCCCAGCCGCCGCCGCCAGCGGCAAAGATCGAGCCACCGGCAATAGCCGCCTCGACATCCCCAATCGTCAGAAAACGTCCCATCGGTCAGCCTCGAATCAGCCTCGAATGCCGGCAGCCCGCCGGGCCGTGACGAACTTAGATGGCCGCACGCCCGAACGAACATGCTAATTCGGCGTGGAGTCATAACGGCATGTTATCCGTGGGCGACAGAACCTGCGGCAGCATCGCCCCATCTACAGGCCGCGGTCCGGTGAGGGCGGCAGAGACTTAACATAAGGTTATGGACACCCGACAATAAGTGATTGGTAAGGCATGAATTTGCACTGTTAGAGTTTTACCGCTGGGGTGGCCGGATTGTTGCAAGCGACAGGCGCGGCGATCACGTCCCCTCGGCGACAGCATCTAACGGGAGCAGGATGATGAGGTTTTTGTCGGTCAAAGCGGCGCGCACGGCCGTTCAGGGTTTCGCCGTGGCGGCGCTCCTTGTCACCCCTGTGCTGGCCCAGGACGCCGATCATCCAGCCAATGAGAAGCTGAAAGTGGCTTGCGACCTCGGCTTTGCCCCGTTCTGCTTCAAGACGGCGGCCGGCGAGACCACGGGCTTCACATACGACATGTCGCTGGCGCTGGCACAGAAGTTGGGCCGCCCGGGCGTCGACGTCACGGACTCGAACTTCTCGGCGATCTTCGCCGGACTGTTTTCCAAGCGCTATGAGATGATCCCGGCACCGACCAACATCACGCCGGAGCGCGCGCAGCAGATGCTGTTCAGCGAGCCCTATATGCCGACCGGCCTCGGCTTCCTCGTCAAGAAGGGCGGCAAGATCGCCAATCTGGAGGAGCTGAAGGGCAAGGCGCTGACCGTGAACAATGGCAGCATTTCGGACAAGTGGCTGACCGACAACGAAGCCAAGTACGGCTATACGATCCAGCGCTACAACAAGAATGCCGACGCGGTGCAGGCCGTGATGATCGGCCGCGCCTTCGCCAACGTCGCCGATGCGCCGGTCTCGCGCTACGTTTCGACGCAGACGCCTGCAGCCGAGGTTGCGTTCGTGCTCGACAGCGGCCGCAATTTCGGCATCGCCTTCCGCAAGGAGGACGCAGCATTTCGCGCCAAGGTCGAGGAAGCCCTCGAATGCATCAAGACGGACGGCACGCTCGCCAAGATCCATGAGAAGTGGTTCGGTGTGAAGCCGGACGCCTCGTCCTCTTCGGCGAAGATCTATCCGGGCATCGGTGCCCCGGGCTTCGAGGGCTACGACGCGACCGAGCACAAGGCCGTCTGTAAGTGAGGTCAGCGACCGCAATCACGCCTGCATCCGCAGAGCCGATCGTCGCCATCGACGGTCTGCGGAAGAGCTTCGGCAATGTCGAAGTCCTGCGCGGCGTCGATCTCAGGGTCGCCAAGGGCGAGGCCGTCGTGATCGTCGGCTCGTCCGGCTCGGGCAAGAGCACCTGCCTGCGCTGCATCAACCGGCTGGAAGAGCCGACAGCGGGGACCATCCGCGTCGGCGGCGAGGAAGTGACCGGCGCCAAGGTCGATCTCAACCTGCTGCGCCGGCGCATCGGCATGGTCTTCCAGGGCATCAACCTCTATCCGCACAAGACGGCCCTGGGAAACGTGACCCTGGCGCTGCGCAAGGTGGCCGGCCTCGGAAAGGCCGAGGCCGAGCAGAAGGCGCGCCAGCATCTCGAGCTGGTCGGGCTCGCGCACAAGGCCGACTCCTATCCGGCGCAATTATCCGGCGGCCAGCAGCAGCGCGTCGGCATTGCCCGCGCCATGGCGCTGGAGCCGCAGGTGATGCTCTTCGACGAGCCGACCTCGGCACTGGACCCCGAGCTCGTGGGCGAGGTCCTGAACGTCATGGTCCGCACCAAGGAGATGGGCATGACCATGATCGTCGTCACGCATGAGATGCATTTCGCGCGCGATGTCGCCGATCGCGTCGTGTTCATGGATCATGGCGCGGTGCTGGCGGAGGGCACCCCGGAGGACATCCTGGTCTCGCCGCAGCATCAGCGCATCCGCGACTTCGTCACGCGCTCCAGGGCCTGACAGTACGTCATGGACCAGATCGTCCGCTATTTCTTCGACTTCTCGCTGATGTCCGCCTATTGGCCCGACATCCTGCGCGGCTTCCTGATCACTATCGAAATGTCGATTCTGACGGTGCTGATCGGCGTGCCGCTCGGCCTCGCCATCGCAATCCTGCGGCTCTACGGCTTCAAGCCGCTGAACGCGCTGATCATCCTCTATATCGATTTCTTCCGCTCGATCCCGCAGCTCGTGCTGATCATGCTGGCCTATTTCGCGCTGCCCTCTTTCGGGCTGATGCTGGGGCCGTTCACCGCCACCGTTCTAGCGCTGGCAATCGTGCTCTCGGCCTTCTCCGAGGAGATCTTCTGGGCCGGCATCAATGCGGTTGCCAAGGGGCAATGGGAAGCCGGGCGCTCGACCGGGCTCGGCTTCAACCAGACGCTGGTCCATATCATCCTGCCGCAGGTCGTGCGCATCTCGATCCCGCCCCTGACCAACCGCGCGATCGGCATCAGCAAAGGCACGACGCTCGGCTCGGTCGTCGCGGTTCCCGAACTGCTCAATGTGACGTCGAGCATCCAGTCGAATGTTGCCAATCCGACAGCCCTCACCGTTGGTGCGCTGCTGTTCCTCGCCCTGTTCCTGCCGTTCGTGCGCTTCACGCGCTGGCTCGAACGCGCTTATGCCCATCCGAGGTCGTGATGGACGAACTCGTCACGACATTCCTCAATATCGACGTCCTCCGGGAAGTCTGGCCGCTGCTCCTGCAGGGCTTCTGGATGACGCTGGCGCTCGCGGCAGTCGCCGTGCCGCTATCGGTCTCCTGCGGTGTCGCCATCGCGATGGCGCAGGATTCGCCCAACCGACTGCTGCGGATGCTGCTGGTCGCCTATGTCGACGTCATGCGGGCGATCCCGCCACTGGTGCTGCTGATCTTCATCTTCTTCGGCCTGCCCTTCCTCGGGCTGAAGCTCAACGAGTTCACTGCCGCCGTGCTCGCGCTGACCCTCAACGGGTCCAGCTACTTCGCCGAGATCTTCCGCGCCGGCATCGAGTCCGTGCCGACGGGGCAACGCGAAGCGGCGCGCTCCACCGGGCTCACCTGGCGCCAGAGCATGACCTATGTCGTGGTGCCGCAAGGCGCGCGCAATGTGCTGCCCGACCTGATCAGCAACACGGTCGAGCTGGTGAAACAGACCTCGATCGCCTCGGCCGTTGCCCTGCAGGAACTGCTGCGTTCCGCGCAGCTCGCCCAGGGCCTTCTGTACAACCCGACGCCTCTGGTTGCGGTCGCGATCGTCTATTTCCTGATGTTCTGGCCGTTCGTCCGGATGGTGTCGCGCCTGCAGCACAGGGCCGTCGCGCAGGCCGGATGATCGCCGGCCCGCGTCCGGAGCACCGGCTAGACCGGAAACAGCCGCGTCAGGCGGTTGGGGCTGGTCTCCGCCAGGAGGATGTCGCCGTTCGGGGCGAGCCACATGCCGTGGGCACCGTTCAGCACCGGACGACAGCGGCCAAGCAGGTCCCCATCCGAGGCCAGCAGGCTGAGCGTGGGAATCGAGTCGCAGACATGGATGCGATCGGCGGCATCGGCAACGACATCCTGCGGCCGCAGGAACCCGTCCCAGACGGCGAGCAGATCGCCGGTGGCCGTGAAGGCCTGGACGCGGCTGTTCTCGCGATCGGCCACGATCACGCGGCCATCGCTGAGAACGCAGATGCCATGTGGCGTCAGGAACGCGCCCGGCGCCGTGCCGACGGAGCCCCAGTTCGACAGATGCCGCCCAGCGCGGTCAAAACGATGCACGAGCGCGTGGCCATAGCCATCCGCCACATAGAATCCCCCGTCCGGCGCAAAGGCGATGTCGCTGGGATGATTGAACGGCGCCCCGGGCTGATGCATCTGCCCGATCTGGCTCCGCACGACGCCGTCCCGATCGCAGAACAGGATGCGGTGGGCATCACGATCGACAATGGCGATCACGCCGTCGGGGCCTGCCGCAATCTTGTGTGCATCGACGCAGAGGCCTTCGCCCCAGCTCGCGATCCAGTCTCCGTCACGGTTGAGAACCACGACGCAGGGGCCGGGAGCATCGACCGCGACGTCGGAGCGCAGCAGCACATAGACGCGACCCTCGGCATCGATCGTGACGTCGGTGATCTTTCCCCGCGCTTGAGACAGATCGCCCCAAGGCCGCTCGACGCCAAAGCTCCGCTCGCCCAACCGGACGCGCAATTCCGTCTTCATCATCCCCTCGAGACTGCGGCGCAGCCGCGCCGGCTTGTGAATGGCGAGCCAGCCGCCAGAACCGGAGAACTACAATGAGCGATTTCGATCTCGTCATTCGTGGCGGAACGACGGTGACCGCATCCGACATCTCCGTTTGCGATGTCGGCGTCAAGGATGGGTTGATTGCTGCGATCGGCGCCGGTCTGCCTCGAGGCGACACCGATATCGATGCGAAGGGATTGCTGGTCCTTCCGGGCGGGGTCGACACGCATGTGCATCTCGACCAGCCCTTCTCGTCCGGCGCCGATATCGCCGATGATTTTGCAAGCGGGACGGCCTCGGCTGCGGCAGGCGGGACGACGACGATCGTCTGCCACGCGCCTCAGACGCGTGGCGGATCGCTCACCGAGGCCGTCGCGGCCTATGCCACGAAAGCGAAGCAGGCGCGCATCGATCACGGCTTTCACCTGCTGATCAACGATCCGACGCCGGACGTTCTCGAGCGGGAATTGCCGGCACTGGTGGCAGCGGGCCACCGCTCGGTGAAGGTCTTCATGACCTATGAGAGCAATCGTCTCGCCGATGCGCAGATCCTGCAGACGCTTGCCGCGGCGCGGCGCGCCGGAGCGCTCGTCTGCGTGCATGCCGAACATCACGAACTGATCGGCTGGCTGACGCAGGCGCTGCTGGCGGCAGGGCAGACCGCGCCGCGGCATCTCGCCTCGGCCAAACCCATGGTGGTCGAGCGCGAAGCGACCCACCGCATTCTGGCGCTGGCGGAGGCGCTCGACACCCCGGTCCAGGTCTTCCACGTCTCGGGCGCGCAGTCCGGGGAGGAAGTCGCGCGCGCCCAGGCCCGCGGCCAGAAGGCCTGGGCCGAGACCTGCACCCAATATCTCGTGTTGGGCGAATCCGACATGGACCGGCCCGGTTTCGAAGGCGCGAAGTTCATGATCTCGCCGGCGCTGCGTCCGCCATCTGATGGCGAAGCCTTGTGGCAGCTCATCCGAGACGGCGTCATCGACATCGTCTCATCCGATCACTCGCCGCTGCGCTTCGACGATCCGCGCGGCAAGAAGCAGCACGGCGAAACGGCCCCCTTCAACAAGATCCCGAATGGCGTTCCCGGCCTCGCAGCGCGCTTGCCGATTCTCTATTCCGAGGGGGTCGCCAAGGGACGCATCGATCTGCGCACGTTCGTCTCGCTCGTTGCGACCAATCCGGCGCGCCGTTTCGGGCTTGCCCCGCGCAAGGGTTCCATCGCGATCGGCGCCGATGCCGATATTGTCCTCTTCGATCCGACCCGGCGCATGCGCCTGACCAATGCCCTGCAGCACCATGGCAGCGACTACACGCCCTATGAGGGGCTCGAGGTTCAGGGATATCCCACCGCGACCTACCAGCGCGGCCAGTTGATCTTCGACGGCACCAACGTGCTGGTGCAGCCTGGTGCCGGACGTCTGATTGCGCGACCTGCCTATGCGGAAATCGCCCCCACCGGACATTTCCCGACGCCATTCAATCCATTTGAATAGGCCCTGCTCTGGCAGGCGCGCCATTGTCCGAACCGTAGGGGGCTTGTGGTCAATGTCCCCCGACGACGCCCGCAATGCGGCGGATATCGTCGACCGCCTGTTTGACCGCAACGCTCCGGTGAACAACCGTCTTGCCGGCCTCGATGAGCAGCTCCACCTGCTCGCGCGGCAGCGAGAGCCGCGTTTCGACGCGGTTCAGGCTGGCCGCGACGTTTGGTTCGAGATCCGCGAATTCGAGGTGCTCGACCCTGAAATCGACCTTGCGGCAGTCCCAGCCGTCGGCGCTGCCCCGGATCCGGCGCACGGTTTCCAACGGCAACCCGCAACGGTAGGCGACCACCCGCTCCTTCCACCTTTCGACTGCAAAGTTCAAAGCGTCGAGAGCATGACGAGACGAGGAGGTCATGCCGGTATCGATTGCCGCTTCGACCAGCGGCGCCAGCCAGGGGCCATTCATCGAAGCTCCCCAATCCTCCGTCTGACCCCGGCCCGCATCGGCAACAATGAACAGGAAATGGCGCAGCTTGACGGCCTGCTCCGCCGATAATGGTCCGTGCGGGGTCTTGGACGCGCTTCTTTCCAGCACGAACCCCGTTATGCCCAGATTGTCCGTCAGCCCACCATCCATAAGCCGCACAAATTTGATGCCGTCTTCGGCATGGTAGGAATCCAATGCGTTGGCGTAGGCCGTCAGCCGCAAGGATGGGTTGGAGCCGCTTAGCGCACCCTTGAGCCACGCAGGGTGGCGGTAGCCGCAATCCTGCTTGGTGGCAGCCAGCACGACGGGTGCAAAGACGACCGGCACGGCCGCCGAGGCTGCCACCGCATCCGAAATCTTCAGCTTGTCGAGATCGCTGCAGAGCGCCGCAAAGGTATCGTAGCTAAAGAGAAAAGGCGTCCGATTGTAGATATCCGAAGCGCTGATCCAGACTGATGGCGCGTTCGCCCATTTGAAGCGTGTAAAATCAGCCCCATCGAACAGGTTATCATTCAACCAGCGCGCAAAGGTATTTCGGTCATTTACGCCGCCCGCGACTGCCCGAGACAGGCTGAATGGTGATGCCAGCGATGTTTGCATGCTCGCTTCTGCATGCTGAAACAAGAAGCGCTCATCGAAATCACGATAATCGTCGCGGCCGCGATAGCCGAAATAGGCCGCCGTGATAGCTCCTCCGGAAACCCCGGAAATCATACGGACATTATCGACCATCGTACGTTCATAGGGCTTCTGATCGACGACGATCTCGTCAAGCGCACGCAAGACGCCATAGGAGAAGGCCGAAGCGCGAACACCACCTCCCGAGAAGGCGAGGCCAACGACCATCGAGCCGTCATCCCCACGATCGGGAACGAATTCCGGCGAAGGCGGCGGCGCTTTCTCGGCAAGACTGTTGACGGGCCCAACATCCGCAGCCGAGCAGGCGCAGAGAATGAGCGTAGCCATCAGCCAGATGGCCTTCACGCCCTTCGCAGCAAACAGCCTCATTCGCTCTCCGGCCCCGTTGCACGATGACTGGTTACGTAACTGACATCCCGGCTGATAGCCGATTCGATCCGACGTCTCGATCCAAAATTGCCGACGACGACCAGGTCCTGGATCGGAATCCAGCCATTGACTGCGCCGGCATCCGACGCGGTCTCGTTCAATCATGCATGCCCGTTGCCGGTGCGACGGTCCGGCCCGACAGGGGTTGCGCTATTGGCCCTCACGCGCAACGGCAACCCCGTTGGAGCAGCGGTATAGAGAACCGGATGCTGCCAGGAGGCTCGCCAATCGGCCCTACAGCAGCACTCAGGCGCCTTACGGGCAGGGACCCGTGAAGCGGCGACCGCTCGCATCCTGGAAGATGCAGTTGTTCGGGGTCGTCGCCCGGCCGACGACCGCACCGGTCACGCCACCAGCAAGGGCACCGATCGCGGCACCACGTCCGCCGCCCGCGATCCCGCCGACGAGCGCACCACCGCCAGCACCAATTGCGGCACCGCCAAGCGTGCGCTGCGATTGAGACTCAGGGTTGCAGCCTGCGAGTAAGAGGCCGAGGCCGATAAGGCCGGTGAGAGTGATCGAACGGATCATCATAGGGCTCCTTGTTCGAGAGTGGGCGCGAATGCGAACGCACCAATCTAGGCCAAGCACCCAAGCGCGCCATCGCCCTGCGTCCCAAACTATGTGCATGGCGTTTCGTGCCTGTCCGAACCGGAGGCTGAGAACCGCTGCTTGGCACGCACCCCTCATTCAAGACAGCTGCCCCGTCCCTTATTGGAACGGGCGCTGCCCGGCCCGGTCTCGCAACCGATTGGCCGCCAAAACTCAAAATGGACCGACCGGTCGACCGCGAATCGGGACGCGGCCGACCGAGAGGCGGACGGGTCGGTGGTGAAGTGGGCATGGCCCCACGCTTCGCGGCGTCGCATCGTAGAGTACTGCCAGGTTGAGGCACACCACGGACGGAGCAGCTCCCTCCGCAGCTGGATTTGGGCACCTGGCGCGCCCAGAATAATCCACGAACCTCATAGGATACGGACTTCTTCGGCGCTCGTGACCGGCGCGCAACTTCGAACGGCACAATCGCACCACGACGGGCTGAACTCGTGCCCAGGCATCCTGTCCCAAGGAGCCGCAGCTCAACGCATCTGATCGTGGGCGGCATCTCATGCAGCGGCAAAGGCGCCATTGATGATCGTCTGGGCCTCTTCCTGGATCTGTCGCAGATGCGCCTCGTCGCGGAAGCTCTCGGCGTAGATCTTGTAGACCTCCTCGGTGCCGGAGGGACGGGCGCAGAACCAGCCATCATCGGTTACGACCTTCACGCCTCCGATCGCAGCGCCATTGCCCGGCGCCTCGTTCAGGATGGCGGTGATCGGCTGTCCGGCCAGCTGATCGGTCGCGACTTGCGGCCGCGACAGGGTTTTCAGCACGGCCTTCTGCGCGGGGCTGGCGGCGGCGTCAGTGCGCGCGTAATGCGGTTCGCCGAGCTCCCTCGTCAGACAGAGATAGCGTTCGCTGGGATCTGATCCGGTGCTGGCAGTGATCTCGGCTGCGAGCAGACCGAGGATGATACCGTCCTTATCCGTGGTCCAGCTCGAGCCGTCACGGCGCAGGAAGGAGGCGCCGGCGCTCTCCTCGCCGCCGAAGCCGAAGCTGCCATCCGAGAGGCCGTCAACGAACCATTTGAAGCCGACCGGCACCTCGACGAGCCGACGCCCGAGCTTGCCAGCGACACGATCGATCATCGAGCTGCTGACGATGGTCTTGCCGATGGCGGCGTCGGCGCGCCAGCCGTGACGGCTGGTGAAGAGATAGGCGATGGCCGTGGCCAGATAGTGGTTCGGGTTCATCAGCCCGCCGCTGCGGGTGACGATGCCGTGCCGGTCTGCATCCGTGTCGTTGGCGAAGGCAACGTCAAAGCGATCGCGCATGCCGATCAGGCCCGTCATCGCGTAGGCCGAGGAGCAGTCCATCCGGATCTTGCCGTCCCAGTCGGCGCTCATGAAGCCGAAGGTCGGATCGAGCCTGGTGTCGACGGTGGTCGCATTGATGCCATAGCGCTCGACGATTGGCGCGTAGTAGTCGAGCCCTGCGCCGCCGAGCGGGTCGATGCCGATGCTGACGCCGGAGCTGCGGATCGTCTCCATGTCGACGACGGCTGCGAGATCGCCGACATAGGCCTCGATATAGTCATGGCGTCGGACCAGATCCGACTTCAGAGCCCTCCCGTAGGGCATGCGCACGATGCCAGCGAGCTTCTCCGCTATGAGCGCATTGGCCGTGCGCTCGATCCATCCGGTCGCGTCCGTATCGGCGGGCCCGCCATGTGGCATGTTGTATTTAAAGCCGCCATCCGCCGGAGGGTTGTGCGACGGCGAGATCACCACGCCATCAGCGAGACCGGCGCTCCGGCCGCGATTATGCCGGATAATGGCATGCGAGATCACCGGGGTCGGTGTGAAGCGCAGATGCTCGTCGACCATGGTGACGACGCCGTTGGCCGCGAAAACCTCGAGCGCTGTTTCGAAGGCCGGTCGGGACAGCGCATGCGTGTCGATGCCGAGGAAGAGCGGACCGTTGATGCCCTGCTGCTGACGGTAGAGGCAGATCGATTGGGCGATCGCCAGGATATGCGCCTCGTTGAACGAAAGCTGGAATGCCGAACCGCGATGGCCGGAGGTGCCGAAGGCGACGCGCTGCCCGGGTTGAGCCGGATCAGGACGGTCAAAGTAATCCTGCGTCAGTTGAGCGACATCGACGAGTTGGCTGGGATCGAGAGGCTTTCCCGCAAGCGGGCTAACGGCGGATGTCATCAACTTTCCTCAGCAGGCGCCCAAAATCCGGGGGTGAACGACGTCCAGTCGAAGCTCCTATTCCCGCCCGTCAATCTTGGGCCAGATCGGAGGTAATTGCGACTCAGTGTGCGATCGATGCTCATGCCTTGACTGCAACGCAAGTTTCCGATTGTGCGGCTGGTCGGGTCCCTCTGGAGCAAATGCCGCCGGCGCGCATCCTCCACGGCGACGCGGGCTACGACAGCTCCCTGATCGCTCTGGCCGGCAAAAGGGCGCCCCCCTAAAATCAAGAGCCAAGAAAGTCTAAATCAAGCGCGCGTAATTTCCGCGGCACGTCCGACACGATTCGAACGTGTGACCCTTGCCTTCCAGGGTTCTTACTCAATCGCAAAATCCCTCGTTGCCGAAGCAGTCGCGATCAGCTATCCACCTTCCACGGATTGCGCCCGTAGCTCAGCTGGATAGAGCGTTGCCCTCCGAAGGCAAAGGTCACACGTTCGAATCGTGTCGGGCGCGCCATTTGTTTCAAAGAGTTAGCTAGAATCCCCCTTCCCGAGAATTGAACTGATCCCGGTGTTCGTGCGGGGTCCTTTCCACAGAGTTGAAATGGGTGGCTGTGACTGGCCGCGAGTTCCGCTTTGGGACCGCCAGATCCACCTTTCCGCTTTCCCATCCCAATCTCTATCAAACACTGTCTACTCGACGGGGGCTTACGCGCCCTTGCACGGGCAAGGGATCACTTCAATCGTCCGGTGCGGCTTCCCAAAGCTTCCGCGAGGATGGCACCTGCTCTCCCACCTCTTCGGAGGAACTGTCCCTGTTCAGGGTATCCTGACCTCTCAACGGGATGGCTTAGCAGTATCACCAAATAGACTGATTATTGGGCGCGCCACTTATAAGATCCATTCCGATCGTAGAAATGGCCATTGCTATCCTTTCGTCCTTGGTAGGAACCATTTTTGTCATAGAAACTGCCATTCCCATCGACACGCCCTTTATAGGAACCATTGCTGTCGTAGGAACGGCCAGTTTCATCGACACGCCCCTTATAGGAGCCATTGCTATCAAAGGAGCGACCAGTTTCATCGACACGCCCCTTATAAGAGCCGTTACGATCGTACATACGGCCGCCACTATCCTTTCGCCCCTGATAATTACCAGAAGAATCATAGAAATTTTGCGCTCTGACACCAATTCCTGAAATAATAGACAAAATTACTGCCAAAATTAACTTTTTCAACTTTCCGCCACCCCGTTCTCGACAAGGGCAATCAGATAAATCATTTTTGCTGAATTTGGCCGCACTATCATATTCAGCCAGCATTCAGCGATTGCGCAGGGGCCGGGATTTTCACGGTCTTTCGGCCACGCACGCGGCCTGCCATGAATGACGCGCAGGCTTTGACGTCCGGATACTGCCAAGCGTACGGTGATCATCGATGGCCGGGACATGATCCCGGCGCCATACCGTGCCTCCATTCGCCGCGCGAACCAACCCTTCCCGGTCGAGCGGCCGGCACGGCGTCGCAGTCCGGCTTGATGCGGTGGGCAGTCCCATGGGCCCCATTGCTCGGCACCAGGGAGAAAGATGATCGTGATCGTTTTGACCTGATCCACCCGCTGCCTCACAGCGGAGAACCTGAACAGGACGCCATTTCAATTTGAAGGCTTCGCGATGAAGGATGCGATTGGTGACGACCTTGAGGGGCGCCCGGTTCAGCGGGGTGGGCACGGCGTTCGCGCTGGCTTGGCTCTTTCCGGAGAGCCGCCTCCCGCGGAGATACGCCCAAGCCTTTGTATCACCAGCCCCCACTATCTTGAGCCGATTTAAATGTCGGCGGCCATCAATACGTTCCTGGTTGTGCTCGCAGCCATCTTTCCCGTGGTCAATCCGCCGGGATCAGCACTCGTTTTCCTGGGATTGACGCGCGGCGCGGTGCCCGACACAAGGCGCATCCTCGCGCGGCGTATCGCGGTGAATTCGCTCTTCGTTCTGATGGGAGCGTTCCTTCTGGGCGCGCTCATCCTGCAATTCTACGGAATTTCGATCCCCATCCTGCGCGTGGCGGGTGGGCTGATCGTGGCGGTATCCGGATGGAAGCTGCTCAACGAAGGCAGCCAGAAGGATTTCGACGCGCATGCGGACGACGTCTCGCGCGCCAACCTCCTGAACCAGGCCTTCTATCCGCTGACCCTGCCACTGACCACCGGGCCCGGCACGATCGCTGTCACCATCAGTATCGGGCTTTCACGCGCGACGTTCACGGCATCCTCCGGCGCGGTCGTTTTCGTTCTCGCCAGCCTCCTTGCCATCGCCGTAATCGCGCTCAGCATCTGGCTCTGCTTTACCTATGCCGTTCGCGTGCAAAAGCTTCTCGGGCAAGGCGGCACCGAAATTGCGGTTCGCCTTTCGGCGTTCATTCTCTTCTGCCTGGGCGTACAGATCCTGTGGTCAGGAGCGAGCGAATTGCTGAGCTCTCTCCTGCATGGACCGGTCAGCGCAGCCTCAGCCACTGCGACCTGATTCCAGGAGATGCCTGAAGCGAACGAACGGCATCTCCTCGCGCCCCGGCAGCAAACCGTACCGGCGATGAATGGCACTTCCCTGTCACGAGCCTGAGGACCATCACTGGAAGCAGGGGGGCGGAGCGCAGCGTTCTCCCACGCTACCTCGGCGTTCAAGCTCCACGACCGTCGTTCTGACGTGATTGATTGATCAGACCGCTGGAGATCGCCAACTTGCCGGCCCCGTGTTTTTCTCGGATACTATTATCGCATGAAATGAGTTGGAAGATCGCGCGATGAGAGCTGCTCTGGTTGTTTCCAGTCTTATTCTATTGACCAGTATTGCAGGCTGCACGCCGCGCGAGGAATTCGCCTCACCCTCCGTCGTATCCACGGCAGCGCCCCGTGCTTCGGCGGAGCGCAGCTATCTCGACGTGGGCCCCGCTCCCGGCCGAGGCGGTCCGGCCTATCTCCAGGCGAACACGGCCAGCGGGCCACGGCAAACGGACTTCTTTGGCAACGACGTGCTGCCCCGCGCTCCATAGGTGCCTTGGAAATTTCAAACCCAGCCCGAGCCTTTGGCAAGGGTAGGTGCCTGGCCCGGTGAGATCAATTGCCCGGCCTGATCGCCCGCGTGTGCCCGAGAACCAAGACAGCCCCCAATGCCGGATGCGCTCATCGAGGCGCTGATGGAAAGGGTGCAGCGAAAGTTGGCTCGGCGTTCCCAGACGAATGCGCGGACGGCATCGGGGCCTCGATCCTGCTGACCGTTACTGGACGGCTGCAGCAGTGGCCCCCTCTCCGCGGAACACGGCCTCGATGACATCGCCCGGCTCGACCTCAGTGTCCTCGGTGGAGGGCAACCGCTGCCATTGCTGGCCGGCTTTCCGGACGATGACGACCTCCGAGCGAAGGTCGTTGCCTGCAGCTGGCATCGAGCTCACATTGCCGAGGGGGCGGAGCTTTTCGCTGATCGCCTGAATTCTCACGCTGAGATCCGCCAAGCGCAAATTGGAGTCCCTCAGCTCACGCAACAGAGTGATCCGCCGCTGGTTGGCGACGCGCTCGAGCTGGCGACCATATTCTTCGACCTGAAACCGCGTCCGCATCAACTGGGCCGTGGTTTCCAGGCGGCGCGATGACGACAGGAGCAGCGCGCGTCGGCTCTCGCTGATACGCTGGCTGACCAGGGCGCCGCTTCCAAACAGCTTATTGACCCGCTCGAGTTCCTGAGAATCGGCCTGCACTCCCTTTTCCTCTTCCTGCTCGCGCTGGATCAGCACCGTGACCTGTTCGCCTGCCTCCTTTACGGCGCGCTCCAGGAAACTCCGCTCGTCGCGGAAATCGGCCATCGAGATCTTGAGCGATTCCGCCTCGCTCTGGGCGACGCCCGAGGCCACGATCGTGGGCAGGGGCGAACTCCTCGGCGGGCGCAGATCAAAGGTCTCCTGATCATCCAGCTCAGCGCGCACGCGCAGCGCGTGGAAATATTCCTTCAGATACTCGGTCCAGAGCGAGTCGTGATCGCGCCTCATATCAACAGGATCCGGGCCGAGCTGCCCGGCACGAGAGCGCAGCAGGCTGTATCCGCCGGCAACAGTGATGGCCTGCCGAACCGTCATGGTCGGCCGATAGGCTTGCTGGCCGGGGGTGAGTACGTCGCCTGCGACATAGATCGGCCGGTATTCGGCAACCCAGGTGGTCACGTCGCCTGGCCTGACGACCTGGACCTGTTCGCGGCCGTCTGGAGCGCGAAATCGGAAGACCTTGGTCGGCATCAGCGCCTCCATCCGGGCCTGAAACTCCGCAGGAGTGAGGCCTGCGACGACGACCGAGCCGACAGCGGGCAATGCGATCGTGCCGTCGAGCTGGACTGTCGCGCGTTGGCGCTGATCCGGCAGTCCGGCCAGGGCCATCTCGATGGTATCGCCCGGGGCGAGCCGGTACGGAGCGCCGGCATGGGCTCCGCCACCCAGGCAGGCGGCCAAAAGGGCACCCGATGCGAGCCTGCCGAGGCTGGAAAGCTTGACTGCAAACAGGGTCATCTCACTGGCCTCTCGCGTCCTGTCCGGTAGGGGCGACCTCGTCGGGCCAATCCAGGCGCGAGACGAAATCGAAGACGGGGCCGCCTGCCTGCCCCCAATTGCTCGACCAGATGATCTGCGACCCATCGGGCGACGGCGAGGCGTGGGTCTCGCTCCAGTAGTCATGGGGCGCATTTCTGGTCTGCGCGATCCGCCGGAACTCGCCGCTGCCGTCGATCTTGAGTGCCAGGATTTCCTGCGCGAACGGCGCCCACCCCTCGTGGCGACCGACCTCGTCGGGCATCCCGGAATAGCTCAGGAAAACCCAGCCGGGCCGTCGCATCGCCAGGGAAGCGTGCTGAGCCTCGCCATAGCGGGTCAAAGCGGTGACTGCTCCGTCATCGAGACGCCGCTTGATGACCTGGAACTGATCGGGCGGCGCCTTGCTGATGCCGACATAGACTTCGCGCCCGTCCGCATCGACCGTCATGTCACCATGACCGGGCCGATGGTTCTCGGTCCAGCTCTGCACCAGAGCCCCTTCGAGCGTGAAAATGAAGGACTGGTTGGTCTCGTCCGGCAAGCTCTGGAGACAATAGACATGCAGGCCCAGCGGAGAGATTGAGCACGCATTGCTTTTGCCCGGAAGGTTGGCGAGCGCGATGTCGGGAAACTTCGTGCGGGTCGTCAGGTCGTAGGCGAAGGCAACCAGCGCCCCACTCTCCGAAAGTGCCCGTACGACAATGCGGCGACCGTCCCAGGACGGGTTTCCCTTGTACGGACCGAATTGCAGGTTGCGATGATGATTTGCGGTGTAGACCACTCGCTCGAGATTGGTTCGCGGCGCCCAGAACGAAACGGTCTGTCCCCCGACACAGATCATCAGCTCCGGATTGCGCGGGTGCCATTCGCATTCGCCGCTCCTGGTGCGCCGGAAGAGCGGCGCATAGCTGCGCCCATCGAGAAAACACAGGCCGTTGCAACCATTGACGATGACGAGGAGGCTCTGATCTGCGTTCCAGGCCTGGGCACTCGAATAACGATGGCTGCAATGGCCGGGGCCGCACACGATGCCGGAACCCAACGGACCCGGTTGTGTCACGCGTGTGAACGCCACTCCGAAGGCCGGATCCGATGCGGGTTGCAGATATCCGGGCAAAGGCATGTCCACTGGCGCGACCAGTTGCGCGGCGGAGAGGTTGTCGGCTGCGGCCGCGGGCCAGAATACCGGCACGAGCGCGGCGGCCATGAACGCCCCAAGCCATGATCTCGGGAGAACCGACCTCATGTGATGAAGTCCTTCTGGCGGCGAACCTGCCCGGCCGCCACGCGGGTAAGCCACCACGCGATCGTCCGTTCCAGGCCCTCGCGCAGACTCGTGCGCGGTCGCCAGCCGGTTTCGCGCTCGAAGCGGGAGCAGTCGGCCAGGAGTGCCCGCACCTCGGAATTAACCGGCCGCATCCGCGTCTCGTCGCGCAGGACCGGCTTCTGGCACGCGCTCAGCTCGCGGATCAGCTCGATCAGGTCCGCAACGGTCACCGCCCGCTGACTGCCCGCGTTATAGGCGTGTCCGTAGTCGACCGCGACTGCGCTGCCAGCGGCCATGAACGCTGCAACGGTGTCCTCGACGAAGGTCAGGTCCCTGATCGGCGTGGTGTCGCCCACCATGATGGCCGTGCAGGCCGGATCCAGCGCCTGGCGAATGATGGTGGGGATGATCGCCCGCTCGCTTTGACGCGGTCCGAACGTGTTGAACGGCCGGAGCGTCACGACCGGGAGCCCGAATGACCGGGCGAAGGCTTCGGCCATCATATCGGCGCCAATCTTGGACGCCGAATAGGGCGACTGGCCCTGCAGCGGATGAGATTCGCTGATCGGCATCGTCAGGGCGGTGCCATAGACTTCGCTGGTCGAGGTATGGACGATCCGCTCGGTGCCATGCTGGCGCGCCGCTTCGAGCACGTTCAGCGTCCCCAGGACGTTTGTTTCCACATAGGACTGGGCGGCCAGGTAGGAATGGGGAATGGCGATGAGAGCGGCGAGGTGGAAAACGATCTCCTGACCCTGCACGATTCGCCCGATGAACGCGGCGTCGCGAACATCTCCCCGCACGAGATTCAGCTGATTGCGGGTGGCCTCGGGAATATCGTCGAGCCAGCCATGGCTGTCGAAGGAGTTGTAGAGGGCAAGGGCCGTGACCTTGGCGCCGTCACGCACCAGCGCCTCGGTCAGATGGGACCCGATGAAGCCGTCGGCTCCGGTCACCAGCACACGCATGCCGCTGTAGCTCATTGAGCTGCTCCCTCGGACTTGGTTGCTTCGCGGGTTTCGGCCCCCCCTGGCCGGCCTGGCCGCTGCGCGGGCACGGCCTGCGGCGGGACCCAGCCGAAGACGGCTAGCACCCCCCGCATGAGCCACCCAATGTCGCCGACGACGCTGTGATGGGGGAAATAGGCGAGATCGAGCCGTGCCTTGGTCGGAAACAGCACGTCCCGATAGAAGCGCGTCGGGTCCATGTCCGGCGGGTAGAGACTGCCTTCGTTGCGGAACAGGATCTGACTTGGCCCCAACAGACCCGGCTTGTGCTCCAGAACCTGTTCGAAGCCATTCTGGAAGCAGTCGGCAAAGGCCAGCGACTCGGGACGCGGCCCGATAATGGCCATTTCGCCCCTCAGGACGTTCCAAAGTTGCGGCAGCTCATCGAGTTTGGTCGCAGCCAGAACGCGGCCAACCGGCGTCATGCGCCCGTCCTTGGCCATAGTCAGGGGACATCCCTCGGTGCCGCAGGTAGCCGCAAACTTCCGGAACTTGTACATGCGAAAGGGCTGGCCGCCCTTTCCCAGGCGGGCCTGGGAGAACAGGATCGGCCGACCGCCCTCCAGCCAGATGGCGCAGGCGATGACCAGCATGGGCAAGGCCAGGACCAGGGCAGCTGCAGATGCGACGATGATGTCGAAGGCGCGACTTGCGACCGCGTTCATATCGACGCCCGCCGCAGAATGCCTGACACGGATCTGGCGGGGTATCATGCGACGGCCTTGACGACTGTTTCGGCCTGAACGGCACGCGCCAATGTGCCCACGACCAGTTCGACCGTTTCGGCTTCCATCCGCGGGTGGAGCGGCAAGGTCAGCTCACGCAGCGCGAAATCTTCGGTTCGCGGCAACTGCACGCCGGGGCAGAGCTCACGGTAAAGCGTCATGAGATGGACCGGAGGGTAGTGTATCGTCGTCTGAATGCCGTTCTCCCGCAGGTGATCGATCACCTCCTGCCGCACCACACCGGCCGGCAAAACGACCGGCATGATGTGGAACGTGGATAGCCGCGGCTGCTGGAAAGGCACCGTGACGGACGGGCAGCGTTCGGCGATGAGCCGCCGATAATGCGCCACCAGGCGGCTCCTGACCTCGTTCCAGCCCGGCAGCTTCCGCAGCTGGACAAGACCGATGGCGGCCCGCATCTCGTCCATGCGATAGTTGAAGCCAAGCATGGTGACATCATAGGTCGGCGTGCGCGCGTTCAGGCGCTGGCGCGTTCCGCTGGTCATGCCGTGCCCCCGCGCCTGCCGGATCGTCTCGAGCAGGGCGGAATCGCGGGCGATGATCGCGCCGCCCTCGGCAGTGGTCATGTTCTTGTTACCGTAGAAGCTGAACGCCGCCGCTTCGCCGAAGGTCCCGACCTGCGGCAGCCCGGGCGCATGGGCCGCGTCCTCGATCAGAAGAAGCCCTTTCCGGCGGGCGAAGTCCCGCCAGGCCTCGCGATCAGCGAGATAGCCGGCAAAATGAACCAGAATGACGGCCTTGGTCCGCGCGGTGCAGCGGGCCTCGGCGTCGGCCAGCGACATCAGCGGGACATCCGCCGACTCGATATCGACGAAGACTGGGGTCGCGCCGACATAGACCACGCAGTTGGCGGTGGCGACGAAGGTCAGGGCGGGAACCAAAACCTCGTCGCCTGACCCCAGGCCCAGGGCGTGCAGAATGAGGTGGAGGGCCGCCGTACAGGAATTCACCGCGACCGAATCCGCGACGCCATGGGCTTCGGCAAAGGCCTGCTCGAAAGCTCTGACCCGGTCCCCCATGGTCAGCCAGCCACTGTCGATGACCTCTGAAAGGACAGTCTTCTCTTCGGGGCCCAGGATGGGCTCGGCAACCAGCAGCATGGAAGGCTCCATCTCGCGCGGCGGACAAGTCGCCGGCGCCGAGCGGCGCCGGCCGAACCGGGTGTCGTCAGGCTGCGACGGGGTGCTCGATGACAACGGACTGCTCGTCCCAGGCGACGTCCTGCGCCTTGTGGAAGTCGTCGACGCGGCCAATGTCGAGCCACACGCCCTCGTGCTTGAAAACGTGCACGGGCGTGCCATTTTCCAGCATCTGGAACATCAGGTCGTCGAACCCGAAGGGCACCCCGGACGGGATGAACTCGAACACCGACGGATCCATGCAGTACAAGCCCATGCTCACCAGATGCGGCAGCGCCGGCTTCTCCCGGAAGGTCTTGACCTCGCCGTCAACCTCGTCGATCACGCCGAAATCCATCTTGATCGTCCGTGTGGTCGTGGCGATGGTCACCGGCCCCGGATGGTGCCGATGGAAGCTGGCGAACTGGCTGAGGCTGATATCGGTGAGCACATCGCCGTTGAGCACGAGGAACGTGCTGTCGAGCTGGTCCCGCAGCAGCGAAAGCGGTCCGATCGTACCGAGCGGCTCGACCTCCTGGGTGTAGGTGATCTTCATGTTCCACTGCGCGCCGTCACCACAGAAACTGCGAATGAGGTGGCCGAGATATCCGGTCGTAACGAAGACCTCCTGGATGCCGTTCCGGCGGAGCCATTTGAGCAGCAGCTCCAGGACCGGCCTCGATCCGATCGGCATCAGCGGCTTCGGCAGAACCGAAGTATAGGGACGCAGACGGGTGCCCTTGCCGCCGCATTGGATCACAGCCTTCATCCGAGCCTCCTATAAGTGGTCTGCGGCTGCGTGCCGCTCCGGCTTGCTACGTGTGGCGCCGGGCGTGGCAGTGGTGGGGTGCCTGGAACGTCACGGCACAAGGCACCGGTTGGATCACCACGCACACAATTCACCCGGTCATCTGGGAGAGGATGCTATGAGCGCCGTAACCCACTGTCTTCGTTCGTTTGCATGATGGAGGTGCGGGCATGCCGCCATCGGCTCCTCTGCCTCCAGATCCGGCGCCACGTATTTCCAGCGATAGCCTTCGTTGCCCTCGCGGGCAGCCTCCCTATCCCGCCTCTCCTGAAATGGAAGCCGGCTAGCGGGTCCGGTGCAGGTTCCAAGCCGCCCCTTCGGCAAAGGGGCTCAGGGATGAAGCTGCGAGCCATCAAGGCATCGGCCCGAAAAGTGGATTGCGGTTTTCGGGAAAGGCGAGGCAAAGACAAAGGGTTAGATTATCGGACTGGATACGGTATCCGGTCCGATGATCTAACCCTCTTCACTGACAAGACCGCGCGACGCAGGCTACGGGCGCCCGATGATGGCGGCCAGCGCAGCGGCTACCCCCGCCCGGCGCAATCCACCTGGCATTGAGTGAAGTCCTGGCTCTCGCGGGCGATAGCCTCGACCCCAAGGCCGATGATCGCGGCGACCTCCGACACGGCCTGGGCGCGGGCCATCCGAGCCGCGGCCTCCCAGAGCGAAAGAATCCGTCCGGGAAGTGGATTGCGATTCTCCGGAAATACGGCGCAATCGGCCGGATACGAGACCCGGTCCGATGCTCTAATGGGAGAGCGCCGCATAGCCGCGTGCTGTGGGCTCCTTCGCGACGGCTCGCGATGGGCGCACCCTTGCAAGAACTGCGGCGGTGATCCGATCGATCGACAGATTCCGGCTGGGGACATCGATGCTGCTGACCCGGATCATGGGGAGCCCCCGCGCGCTGACCAGATCCGAGATCAGGTCGACATGGTCGACGTGGTCCAGGCTGCCTTGCAGGTCGATTTCGAGGTAGCGCTGAAGCGGGCCGATCTTCTGCCGGCGGTCCCTAAGGCGCGCCTCCAGAAGGGGGCGTGGCGCGTCGAAGCGGATGAGCAGGTCCGGCTTCGGCACGCAGTCGAGCGCGCGTCCGACAGGGTCGCGCTCGATTATGCCGCTGAGCAGAACGAGCGAGGCCACTGCCTGGACCATGCCCTGATCGAAGATCGTGATCGCATCCGAGGATTGAGCCGCAGCCCATTCGCGGTGAAGAAGTGCCAGGAGCCAGTGCAGGCGAACGACCCAGAGCCGGTCCTTCGGTGGCAGGATCCTGAAGAGCTCCGCAAGGCCGTCGGCCGGACCGGCGGAGCTGAGCAACCGGGCGCTAGCGAGGCATTTGAAGATAACGCGTCTCAGCGGATGCGCCCGCACACCGATCAGGGGGGTCACGACATAGCCGAGACCTCGCAGATGGGCGGTCAGGGCAGACGCCATCGTCGTCTTTCCCGCCCCGGACGGCCCGAACATCTCCAGGATCATCGCGAGCCTCTTCCTCTTGCCTTGACGCTCAAAGTCGCGCCCTGACTTCGGAAAATTAGGCCAAACAGAGAGATGTTGATCTCTATGTCCAGAAAATCGTCATGCGAATTTTGTTTATCCAAGTCGAATAGGCCTTATATCCACTCCCTAAACAATATCCCATCGCTCTCTATCGTATTTCTTATATTTGATTCCGCTACAATTTTGATTTCTCTCTCGATACGCTTCATATAAATTGAATGAAATTCGATATAAGCAGCATATAGCTCCCTATGAGCCCCGGTATTTATCATATCAAATAATATTTCGTATTCCGCACCTTCGACATCGAGCTTGAGAACGACTACATCATACAACATTCTCTTCGCCATAATGAGATTCGACAGCGAGAATGTCTCGACGAGGTCAGAATCCGTATCCGCCGCGTCATAGAGGCTGCTATTGTGTTCGGGAACGATCGATCGCCCTTCATAGGTCGGTTGCCGCCGATCGGGCGGAGGCCCAAACAACTTGGTGAAGCCGTCCCGGACGCTCGCCGCCTTACCGATGATCTCGATATTTGCGCTCGAGCTCGCCTGGAGGGCCTGAAGATATGGCAGGCAACTCTTGTTGGGCTCGATCATGATGAAATCGAAATACTCTTTCGTATAGTATCGACTGAATACGCTATATCCCTGCCCGACATTTGACCCGCAATCAATGAAAAGCCCTCGCCCATGGGAACTGTTCTTTATCTTGGCGATAGCCCGCTTGGCGTCAGCGGACACGGCAATCCGCACGCGCATTGATCGAACTGGGGCGCTCAACGATAGAGCCGACAACTCGAGAAATCGGAGTGCACCCTCGTCCTGCAAGACATCGGCTGACTGCTGAAGCTTTGCCGAGAGTCTGGCACTGAGACGTCCGGCTGCCCCCATTGCGGCGTTAGTCATTCCCACCTCCATGACCGCAATAAGCCTTGAGCGATGTGCGGTCTTACCTGCCACGCGCCCGGCCCATTCTTATCCAAGCATCGCTCCATCCCTGATCGACGGAACTCCGTCCCATCCCCATCGTCGAGCCCCGGCGCCAATCGACTTCTGCCTGTGGCCCCCGAGCACATCATGGCTGCGCAGTCTCGCGAAGCAGCGGGTCAGGCCGTTGCAGGACACTATGGAGCCGCTCTGCGTGCGTCATCGTCCGTTCGAAGGATACTGCGGACGCTCTCCCTGCGGGCCGAAAGGCCGTCAGGAATGCCATCCGATAGTCGGAGAGATCACGCCTTCGCCAGCAATCCGCCTGGAACGTCATTGCCCCCGTCAGACCACTCCGGCGTCGGAGCAAGGCAGGCAACAGGTTGGCGCCCCTCAAAACCCGCGGTTGCGACAGACGTCCGTGTTTGCCGCATCAGACCGGCGCATCCGCAAGGGCGTAGCGGGCCGGCTCCTCACCTGTCCTTGCGATGTGAGGAGAAGCGATGCAGAGCTTCCGTTCGCCGAGCGGCCCGCATCGCCGCGGTGTCTTGGCTCCGCACAGCAACCGATGCCCCCGGTCGAAGTCAAAACCACCAATCCGCCTCGCCGAAAGTCCTACTTCGAACCTCGATATCGCTTCGACCACGTTCGGCGCAGGACAAGACCAGCCGCGAGCCCGATCGCGCTGCCGGCAATACTACACGCCGCATCGACAACCCGTGGCGTGCGTCCCGGAATCCAATATTGGGCCAGTTCGAAACCGACGGCGCCAATGATCAGTAAGGCGGCAGACCAGGGGGCGCCCTTGCGTCCGTAGACCACCGCGAAAATTCCGCCCGTGACCGCATAGGCAAACACGTGCTCCAGCTCGGGTGGTGCTTGGGTTCTGAACTCGATGCTTCCGGGCAGGATCGAGGCAATGCCGACGAGGGAGAAGGCGCACCAAGCGACAGCCCGCCATCGCCTCCAGCGGACAAGCCTGTCGATACCGGCGCTGCGCGGCTCCGGGTCGAGGCGGCGCGCGGAAGCGAGCCCGCCCCTCACGGCAGAACCGCGACGCGGGCGAGCAACGTGACCAGCTCCGCCTGGCGTCTGGTCTGTGTCTTGGCGAAGACCGAAGCCAGCTGGGAGCGAATGGTGGTTCGGCTGAGACGCCGACTGCGGGCGACATCCGCCGGCACGTCGCCGCGCGCCATTTGAAGCGCCAGGCGCGTCTCGGCCATGGTCAGGCCAAACATGCGCTGAAGCATGAAGGGATTGGGCTCCAGATGAGCGTCAAGATCGAGAAGCATGACCACACTGGTGCCGTCCGGCATGTCGTCCGCGACCTGATTGAGAACGAGAGGCGCATCGTCCTTGTCCGAAATGACGATCCAGGTCAGCGGGCCGAGTGACGGGCGGTTCGGCGCGCGCGCGATCAAACGCTTGAAGGCGCTCGTCAGTTGGTCGAGACCTTGAACCGCGCCCGCCTCGCGGCCAAGGATCAGCCGGGCCGTGGCGTTGGCTTCGACGATCTTCCGGCGGTCCTCGAGGACAAGATAGCCGCAGCCGATGCGGTCGAGCATGCTCAGGGCCACGGTGCCGCGATAATTGCTCGGGGGCGCTACGCCCGCCCCGCCCTCCTCCTGGTCGAGAACCGGGGACGCACCAAGAGGCCCGACAAGGCCGGCATTCAAAGGCATAGCATGACGGACGGGCGCACCCAGACGCGCCGGCGCTTCGACAGATCCGCTGACCAATGACATATCGGCACTCTCCTCGATGTTCCGCATTCCGGACCAGAGATTATCCGCTTATCCTCACTCCAAAAACCATGTCGGTTGAGATGACGCGACCACTCGCAGCTCTAATAAACTTAATTGCTGCAACATATCGCACATAAGGAGAGAGGATCTAATACATATATACTCAAATTACCTTTGATTATGTCGTCGATATGGAAATTTATCTTCGATATTCGTACGCTCCGAACACATTACTATAGAACAATATCGGAACCATGAGGGAACAATATCAGAAAACCTCCGAGCGAAAACGCATTCAAAGGAGCCAGTCGACCTACACCCAAAGGTTAAGGTCCCGCCCCCCCAAAAGGCCATGCCGGCCGGCCTGTGTACATCGGCCGTTGCCCCAGGCAAGAAAGGGCTAACCAAATTGGATTAACGGGTTGCGGCGGGGCAGCAGGCGGGCTCATGCCAGCGTGACACGAATGCTGGCAGCCCCCGGTACGGAACGGGATTTGAGTTTCCGTTCGTGTGGCTAAGGCAGGGGCGATCATCGCCATCAGCCCGCAGGGATAGAACCCCGCCAGCAGCCGCCTTCGACGGACGCGAGCCCCTGGGCCTGCCCCCCATCAGGGTAGGTTCGCTCCGAGGCCGTTTCGAGATCAATGCCGCCGCTGCACGCACAAATTCGTGACGATCTGGAAATGCGTCGGGACACTTACGTTCTCTCCGCTCCTTGCACAGTTGGCCGGCGGCCCGGTCTTCGCGCCCGGGCGCTACCGCGGCACCTCTTCCGTCCGCCCGCCCGAATGGGGACATCACGCGTCTGCCAGCACATGAACCGGTGGCCGCCGGCGCCGATTCGGCCTCTTCTACGCAACCTATAGCGTGAGGGAGAAGCTGTCGGCTTGACGACCAACAACCTGCCGCCTCGGAAGCGAAGAGGCCTGCGATCGCCGGACTGCCTCCTCGACGATGCGGAAACGGACTGATGCCGCCGGCCTACGCCACTCACGTCCGGTTCCGATCCGTCATCCAAATGAATGAGGACAGTGCACAGCCTGCTCCATACCGTGATTTCCTGCCGGATACGGTCCTATGGGGCAGGAGCGAGCCGGAAAAGGTCATCAGGCCGAGCGCTTGCACTCAGGGGTCAAGCCCCCTGCAGTTCCAGCTCCTGGCAGGAGGAGTCAAAATGGTTCCGCATGTGCTTTGCGTGGGAGGGGAGGACCATTCGCTGCGCATCCCGTTCCTCGCAGCCTTGCAGGACCGCGGCTTTCGGATAACGGCGGCCTCGACCACAGACGGAGCCGCCTTTTTGCAAGCCGGCCTGGCTCATCGGCGTTATCAATTCGACCGGTTCGACAGTCGCGGCGCCGACCTCGCTGCCATTCGCCAACTCGCGAGAATGATCGCGGATACCGGTCCGGATATCATCCAAACCTTCGATACCAAGCCCAATCTGCTGGCACCCCTCGCAGTGCGGGGCAAGGTCGCCGTGGTGCGGACCATCAATGGGATGGGCTGGGTGTTCTCCTCCAAGACGGCCCGTGCGCTCGCCCTCCGGCCGGTCTACTGCGCCTTGCAATGGCTCGCCTCCCGCTGGACCGCGGCTACGGTTTTCCAGAACCGCGACGACAAGGCCTATTTCGAGAGTCACAGGCTGGTTCCGGGGGAGCGCGCTCATTTGATCCGCGGCTCAGGCATCGACATTGCCGCCTTCGATCGATCGCACGCCTGTGGCCCCGCCACTGCCGCGCTAAGGGAACAGCTCGGCCTCGGGACGGCCGAGATCGTCATCACGGTCAGCAGACTGACGCAGCAGAAGGGAATTCCGACACTGCTGGAGGCTGCTTCGCTGGTCAGGAAGGCGCGCCCGGGTGTGCGCTTCCTGCTCGTCGGTCCACGAGAAAGTGAAGGGCCCTTCGCGGTCGCTCAGGACGAGATCGACCGGCAGGCGCCCGATGTGATGGCGCTGGGCGCGAGGAAAGACGTGCCGGCCCTGCTCGGCCTTGCAGACCTGTTCGTCCTGCCAACGGAATACCGGGAGGGGATCCCGCGCGTGCTGCTGGAGGCCGGCCTTGCAGGCTTACCGATCGTCACGACCGACATGCCCGGCTGCAGCGATGTGGTCACGCATCACTGGAACGGTCTCCTCGTGCCGCCGCGCGACCCGGGCGCTCTCGCCGGCAGCATCCTCGAGCTCCTCGCAGACCGGCGCAGTGCGCTTGAAATGGGTGGTCGATCCGTGGCGCTGGTTCGGCGCGAATTCGGGCTCTCGACGATCGTCGGACATTACGCGGAACTCTATCGGCAGGTTCTGTCGGAACAGGGTCGTACGGACAAGGCTGCGGGCAGGTCGCGATCACCGGTTCTGGAGGGGGCCCGCGCGCTCCGCGGTGTCGGAGAAGGGGAATGATCCGAAATGCGCTCCTCGGAGCGGGGCTCGTGCTGTCTTCCGCATCGCAGCTCCGCCTTCCCGGCCTGCCGATCGGCTTAGGCGAGCTCTGCCTCGCGCTCTGGATCGGCCTGTCGGCGACCCGATTTCTGGCCGGGTACCCGATGGCGGCCAGTTCCGCCTTGACCCGACTGAGCGCATTCTGGGCCGTGTTCGCGCTCACCTTGAGCATCGGTGCGTGCATCGGACTTCTCTTCGATCCGCTGATCGACATCGGCGCCATGGTGCACGACTCCACGGCCTATCTGCTCATGGCCTGCGTGACGATATTGTCCATCGCCGAACCAGACAGTGACGACCGCCTGCGGCAGACGGCCTGGTTTGTCATCGTCTTCGGCAATATCGGCCTCGCGCTGCAGATTGCCATCGGCTGGGGGCTGCTTCCTCAGGGCTCACTCGATCCATGGTACTGGGATCGCTTTCGTGGCTGGTCCGAGAATCCCAACCAGGCTGCGCTCTATTGCGCCGTGTTTGGCCCGCTCGCGCTCCATCTGGCGATGAGTGCGGAGACAGGCTTCGGCCGCTTCTCCGGCTTCGCTTTGGCGGTCCTGCCCGTGGTCTTCGGGCGATTGACGAAAAGCGACGCCTTCTTGGGTGCGACGGTCATCTCGACCACGTTCCTGATCGGGTTGCGGCTGCGCACCTGGCTGGCCATGCCGGGATACAGCATGCGTTACATCGCAGCCGTCCTCTTCATCCTGGCCGCCCCGCCCACCACGATCGCGCTGTTGCCCTACGGCATCGCCGCTGCCGATGAGGCGGAGGATTTCGCCAAAAGCCTGGCCAAGGACAAGGGCGGGGACGGGACCGTAGCCACAGCCAATCTGCGGTTTCTGCTGTGGCAGCAGGCGCTGCTGAAAGGGTTGGGGTCTGCCTCCCTGGGCCTGGGTCCGGGGCCGCATTCCGAACGTCCCACGGGTCCTAACCCACAGAACCTGCCCGGCCCGTTCGAGGCCCACAGCACGCCCCTCGACCTGTACACGCAAGGAGGCGTGCTGGGCCTCGCCACTCTCGGGTGGCTCGTCGGCAGCACCCTCTTGCTCACGCTGCACGCCCGTTTCGATGCCCTCTCGGCACTGATCTGCTCCGTGGCGGTGTTCAGCATCAGCCACTTCATTCTTCGCCACCCGATCTTCTGGTTCGCCCTCGCCCTATGTTTGGCCGAGGGCTGCACACGAAGGCCGACGGCGTCCGCTCATTACGGGAGATGACAGGATGTGCGGGATTGCGGGTATCCTTCTGCCCCCCGACGCTGCGGACCCCGCGTTATTGGGCGCGATCAAGCCGATGACGGCTTCCATTCGCCATCGTGGACCGGACAGCGACGGGTTTTGGAGTGACCGTGATGCCGGCATCGCGCTGGGGCATCGACGCCTCGCAATCGTCGACCTGACCGAGGCCGGCCACCAGCCGATGCTTTCCCACAGCGGACGGCTGGTCATGACCTTCAACGGCGAGGTCTATAATTTCCATACCCTGCGCCGCGAACTGGAAGATCTCGGGCATAGCTTCCGTGGAGGCAGCGACACCGAGGTGATGCTCAGCGCGATCGAGAGCTGGGGTTTGGAGAGGGCGCTCCAGCGCTTCACCGGCATGTTCGCACTCGGCCTCTGGGACCGAAAGGCGCGTGTTCTCCACCTGGTCCGAGATCGGATGGGCAAGAAGCCACTCTACGTCGCGCGCATCGGACGTGCCCTTGTGTTTGCCTCCGAGCTGAAGGCAATTCGTACCTTTCCGGGCTTTCAAGCCCGGATCGATCGCGAGGCTGTGGCCGCCATGCTGGCGCGCGGCACGATGCCGGATCGGTGCTGCATCTGGCACGATGTGTTCAAGCTGCCCCCTGGAGCCATGCTGTCGGTGAGCGCCGACGAGATTGCCGACGCTCCCGACACCGCAACTCTCAAGGCGAGGATCCACCAGTGGTGGTCCCTGGCTGCCGTGGCCGAGGAGGGGCGGAAGAATCCGTTCATTTCGGACGATGCCGAGCTGGTCGCGGAGCTTGACGAACTGCTTCGTCTTGCCGTGCGCGAGCGGATGGTCGCCGACGTTCCGCTCGGCGCATTCCTCTCCGGGGGAATCGACAGCTCGACCGTCGTCGCGCTGATGCAGGCCCAGTCCGACAGGCCGGTGCGCACATTCACGATTGCCTTTCGCGAACGGGGCTACGACGAGTCGGTCGAGGCCGGTCGTGTCGCCCGGCACCTCGGGACAGACCACACGGAGCTGCATCTGACGCCGGCGGAGGCTCGCGAGGTCATCCCCGAATTGCCGCGCATCTGGGACGAACCGTTCGCCGACTGGTCACAAATCCCGACCCTGCTCGTCTCCCGCCTCGCTCGCACCGACGTGACCGTGGCGCTGTCGGGCGATGGCGGCGATGAATGCTTTGCCGGCTACTCAAGGCATTTTCTTGCGGTGAGACTCGCTTCGCTGCTCGGTCTACCCCCCATTCTCCGTCGCACCGCCGCTGACTTCCTGGTTCATCTGGCGAATGGCGCAAGCGAGGATATCGTCAATCGGCTGCCGGTGCCGGACAGGCTGCGGCGCTCGCTGCGCGGCGACCGCCTGAGGCGCCTTTCCGATCTTTTCGCTGCAAACGGAGACCAGGAAATCTACCGCCGGCTGACGCGTGTCTCGGAGCTAACCCTGTCGCGCGACGCCGAAGCTGCCGAGCCCGATGCTCCCGTCCTCGACGATCTGGTGTCGCAACTGATCTTTCGGGACATGACGGGATATCTCACGAGCGACATTCTGGTGAAGCTCGACCGGGCAAGCATGGCGACGAGCCTGGAAGCCCGCTGTCCGCTTTTGGATCATCGTGTCGTCGAATTCGCGTGGCGCCTGCCGACAGCCGTCAAGGTGCGCCACGGCCAGGGCAAGTGGATCCTGCGACAGGTACTTGCACGCTATCTGCCCCGGCACCTGTTCGAGCGCCCCAAGCAAGGCTTCGACGTGCCTGTCGGCTCTTGGTTGAAGGGCCCGCTACGGGCCTGGGCAGCCGACCTGCTGACGGAATCGCGGTTGCGGCGCCACGATCTTCTCGACGCGGCGGCGGTCCAAGCGTGCTGGGCGGAGCACCTGAGCGGCCGCCGCGACCATTCGCTTGCGCTTTGGGCTGTGCTGATGCTCGAGGCCTGGCTCGACGAGGGCGCGGGTCCGCCAGCCGCCACGCCGGTCGGCGAACTCGACCTCGCATTGCAGGGGAGCTGACGATGGAAGCGTTGACCGGCAAGGGCCAGCGGTTCATCGCGACGGCACGACCTTCGGATCTGCCGCCACTCGAACCGACGACGCGGATAACCAGACCGATCATTGGATCGGCGCCAGGGCCGCTGCCATTCCAGCGGATCATCCACGCGCTGTCGAGGCGACGGGGTTTGATCTTTGCAATGATGCTCCTCGGCGGCGGAGGGGTCGCGCTCGCTGGCCTGATCATGTCGCCCACCTATACGGCAACGACGCAAATCGTCGTGGACCGCGCCTCGGAAGGGTCGAGTAGCACGTCCCAAGCCTCTCAAGCGCTCGACGATGCGGCAATCGACACCCACCTGGCCGTGCTTTCGTCCGATGCGCATCTGCGACGAGTCGCTGCGGCGCTTCTTCTTGCCCATGAGGAAGGGGTGGCGGCGAACGAACCGGATTCCTGGCTGCACCGTGTCCAAAATGGGCTCGGTGCCGCCTGGTCGGCTCTCACGCAGCCGTTTCGGCGTACCGTTGACAGCCACTCCCTTGACAGCAACGAAAGCGCGCTCGCCACGCAATTGAAGCGCGCCGTAAAGATCGGCCAAGAGCGACGTTCCAGAGTCTTGTCGGTTGTTGCGACGGACTCCGATCCGCGACGTGCAGCCGAGATCGCGAACACCGTGGCGAATGTCTACATCGAGGATATTGCGCAACGAAAGCGCACCGACGCGGAGCAGCTTGTGGTTTGGCTCGCCAAGCGCGTTCCCGAGATGAGGCTGGAGGTGGCGCGTGCCGAAGAGGAGCTGCAGGCCTACCGATTGCTCCATGGCGCAGCGGTCGATGGCACCCCTGATGTAACCGGACAGCAGATCGCACAGCTGGCCCGGCAATTGGCCCTGGCCAAGTCCGATTTCGCGGCGACGCAGCAACGACTCAACCGATTCAAGGACTTGCGCCAGCGCGGCGCGCCCATGGCCGCCCTTGCGGAAGCGCTGGGATCAGCGAGCTTGGCCGAGTTCGCCCGCAGCGAAGCGACACCGGCGACAGCCGGTCAGGAGCCTCAGCCTGAACAACGCCTGGAGGCGGACCGTGCGACAGGGCAGGCGATCGATCAGGCGGTCAGCCAGGTAGAGACCGACGGTCGCATTCTCCAGGCCCAGGCCAGATCAATCGAGGAGCGACTGCAGTCCCTGAAGGCGGCAGCGACCGAAACCGCGGCCAGCATGTCCGGATTGCGGGCTCTCGAGCGTCAGGCGGCCGCGGTAGCCCAACTCTACGATGCCCTTCTGAGCCGCCAGCAGCAGGCAAACGAACAGGTCCAGCTCATTCAGCCGGATGTCCGGGTGATGGCCTCGGCGTGGCCCCCGGAAAGGCCAAGTTCGATTCACCCGGCCTTCCTCATTCCGCCCGGCGTGATGGTCTTCGGCATCATGGGCGTCCTGCTCGCGCTGGGCATCGACAGACTTGATCACACCCTTCGCAGCACGGATGAAGCCGCCGAGGCTCTGGCCGTTCCTTGCCTGGGACAGGTTCCGAGGGTCACGCTCCGGCACGCAAAGCGGATCGAGGATCTGCTGCGGCAGCAGCCTCAATCAGTCTATGCGCGGTCAATCCGCTCATTGCTGATCTCCGTGTTGCCAAGGGGCTCCGGCAGCTTCGCGTCGAAGATCATCCTTGTCAGCTCCGCCCTTCCGGGCGAAGGCAAGACCACGGTCGCGCGGAGCCTTGTCCTCTCGGCCGCGCGCCTTCGACTGCGCGTACTCCTGATCGATCTCGGCGAACCAAGCGGGCTCCCTGAACGGGACATCGTGACGATGGCGCGCGCAACTGCCCCCGGCGTCGATCTCGTCGACGTCCTGAGCCGCGGCCGGCCGATCGCCGATGCGGTGGAGCACCTTCCCGAGCTTGGGGTCGACTACATTCCGCCGCCTCGGCTCGATGGCAACCTGCTTCATTTCCTCGCAAACCCGCAGGTTCCGCACTGGCTTGATCAGTTCCGCGAGACCTACGATTTCATCGTGATCGATGGGCCCGCAGCGGTCGATCGGCTGGAAGCGAGTTTTCTCGCGGGCTGGGCCGATCAGGTACTGCTCGTGGTGCGCTGGGCACAGACCGGCCGGGAAATGGCGCAGAGTGCGCTGCGGCTCGTCGGCGGCGCTCCGGGGCCCGACGCCGATGGCGCTCCCCGAGTGGCGTCGGTGCTGACCTGGGTCGATACCGAGCATGATGCCGGCTTCCATTTCAAGGACATGCGCAGCTTCATGAGCTGGCGTCGGTCATGATCGATTACAGTCACAACGCTGGGTATTGATCTGATGTTGACAGGTTACGCCAACGCCACCGTCGCCCGGCTGGCCCGCAGCGATAATGCGCCGACAGTGACCGCTCTGTCTGAGCCTGCGGCCGAGCCGACAAGCGGCGAAACCAGCTCGAAGGGCAGCACTGACCTGGCTCACCGGCTCTCATCCGGGAGCGTTTGGGCTCTCGTCGTCTATGTCGGCGGCGCGGGGCTTACCAGCATTGCTCAGTTCGAGATCGCCCGGTTGGTCGGCCTTTCCAGCTATGGCACATATTCCTACGCCTTTGCCTGGGTCAGCCTCCTGGCCTACAGCGCGACCCTCGGCTTCAATGTTGCCCTGCTTCGGTTCGTGCCGGCCTATGGTGCGAAGGAGCAGTGGTCTCTGGCGCGTGGTGTGATTCAGTTCGCCGTGGGCTGGACCCTCGTGGCGGCCCTCGTTCTCGCCGGAATCGGTGCCGGAATCGTGGTCGTTTCCTCCGCTCGCCCGCACTCGGAACTTACCACCAGCCTGCTGATCGGGATGGCCACCGTCCCGCTGGTTACGATGTATCTGATTGGTGCAACGCTGCTACGCGCCTTCGGCGGAATCGTTTCGGCTCTTTTGCCGGAACGCATCGTCCGTGACGGTCTCTTGCTGGTGCTTGTCGTCCTGGCCGCCACTGCAGCTTCATGGAAGCTGGACGCAGCGCTCGTCATGGCTGCGCTGTTGATCAGCTCAGCGGTCACCGTGGGCGTGGTCTGCGTGATCATGCGCCAGCTCTGGCCCCGTGCTCTGCAGGGCGTGAGCTCGACCTACGCTCCGCGCTATTGGTTGACCGCCGTCTTTCCCATCATGATCATGACGGCCGTCGACACCCTGATGAACCGCACCGGGGTGATGCTGCTCGGCTGGACCGGAAACATCCGGGATGCCGGTACGTTTGCGGTCGGCTTCAATGTGGCGATGCTGCTCCTGTTGCCGCGCGTCGCCGTAAGCACCGTATTTGCCCCCACGATCGCGGACCTTCACGCGCGCGGGGACCGGCTGGGCCTGCAGACGCTGTTCGCGCGCGCCAGCGTTTTGTCCTTCGTTGGGGCGGTCATGCTGGCTGTGCCGCTCCTGGTGGTGCTCGAGCCGGGGCTGCGATGGTTTGGCAAGGATTTCGTCGCCGCAGTTCATGTTGCTCAGATCCTGATGATCGGTCAGGTCTTTGCCGCGGCGGCCGGCCCGCATCAGAACCTCCTGACCATGACCGGTCATGAGCGCGCCGCCGCGGTCATAATGGTTGCGAGCGCCGCCGCGAATGTCGCAGCCTGCGCCATAGGGATCGCGCTCTACGGAGCAATCGGCGCGGCAGTGGCCACCACGGCGACCATGGTGCTCTGGAATGTGGCGACCGCCATTTGCGTCTACAACCGTCTCGATCTCATTCCAGGACTCGCCGTTGCGATTGGCATGAGGCGAAATAAGCCGCGACCCAGCTGAACCTGGCCCATACATACCGGGCGCACCGACGCCACGCGCGAGAGACAGCGCCGAAAATCTCCGGGGTGGCGCGCGATGCTCCTCCCGAATGATGCGACCGGAACGGGTCCGCGCCGGTGTGGATCATCAGAAATCCATGCCGCCCGGCATCGCCGGCGGCGCTTCCTTCTTCGGCAGCTCGGCAATGATCGCCTCGGTCATGATCAGCAGCGAGGCGATCGACGCCGCATCCTGAAGGGCGGTCCGCACCACCTTGGCCGGATCGATCACCCCATTCGCCACAAGATCCTGATACTCGCCGGTCGCGGCATTGTAGCCCCGGTTGTAATCATCCTTCTCGATCAGCTTGCCGACGATGACCGCACCGTCGGCGCCGGCGTTTTCGACGATCTGGCGGGCCGGGGCCTGTAGCGCGCGGCGCACGATCTCTACGCCGGTTTTCTGGTCGGCATTGGCGGGTTTGACGACAGCAAGTGCCTTCATCGCCCTCAGCAGAGCCACGCCGCCACCCGGCAGGATGCCTTCCTCGACCGCCGCGCGGGTGGCATGCATGGCGTCATCGACACGATCCTTCTTCTCCTTGACCTCGATCTCGGTCGCCCCACCGACACGGATGACCGCAACGCCGCCAGCAAGCTTGGCCAGACGCTCCTGGAGCTTCTCACGATCGTAGTCTGAGCTGGTCTCCTCGATCTGCGCCTTGATCTGTGCAACGCGCGCCCTGATCTCTTTCTTCCCACCGGCACCGTCGACGATGGTGGTGCTTTCCTTCTCGATCATGATTTTCTTGGCAGCGCCGAGCATTTGGAGCGTGACGTTCTCGAGCTTGATGCCGAGATCGTCGGAAATGGCGGTTCCACCGGTGAGGATCGCAATATCCTCCAGCATGGCCTTGCGGCGATCGCCGAAGCCCGGAGCCTTGACGGCCGCGACCTTGAGGCCGCCGCGTAGCTTGTTGACGACAAGCGTGGCGAGAGCCTCGCCTTCCACATCCTCGGCGATGATCAGCAGTGGCTTGCCGGTTTGTACCACTGCTTCGAGCAGCGGCAGCATGGCCTGGAGTGAAGAGAGTTTCTTCTCGTGGATCAGGATATAGGCGTCTTCCAGTTCAGCCCGCATCCTCTCCGCATCGGTGATGAAATAGGGTGAGATATAGCCACGGTCGAACCGCATGCCCTCGACCACATCGAGCTCGATTTCGAGCGATTTTGCCTCCTCGACCGTGATGACCCCCTCGTTGCCGACTTTCTTCATTGCCTCCGCGATCATGGCGCCGATCTCGGTGTCGCCATTCGCCGAAATGGTGCCGATCTGGGCGATCTCTCTATTGGCAGTAACTGCCTTGGCGTTCTTCTTGAAATCTGCCACGGCAGCCTCGACCGCCATGTCGATGCCGCGCTTCAGATCCATCGGGTTCATGCCGGCGGCGACCGCCTTGGCTCCCTCACGGACGATGGCGTAGGCCAGCACGGTTGCGGTCGTGGTGCCATCGCCAGCAGCATCATGCTGCTTTGAAGCGACCTCGCGCACCATCTTGGCGCCCATGTTCTCGAACTTGTCGGCGAGTTCGATCTCCCTGGCGACGGCGACGCCGTCCTTGGTGATGCGGGGCGCACCGAACGACTTCTCGATCACAACGTTGCGCCCCTTGGGACCAAGCGTGACCTTGACGGCGTTGGCCAGGATTTCGACGCCGCGCAGCATCCTCTCGCGGGCATCAGAAGAGAATTTCAACTCCTTGGCGGCCATGATCCGGGTCCTCCTCAGGGGGATTTCAACGGTTCAGCAGCAGGATATGGTCAGGCTGGTTCCTCTCGATCGGGCTGATTATATCGCTCTCTGCGGGGATTCAGCAGCACTTCTCCGTCAACCCGGAACGCGATGCACAGTGGGATCAGATTCCGCGACGCAACAGCTGATCACGGCGCCCCGCGGGCAGCCGCCTGCAGCACAATGATCCGTGCGCCACAGATCAATTCGCTGGGTCGCGTTCAGCAATGGTTCGTGGGCTGGGTTCCTGGTCGAACTTGCGACCACCCGCCGCCGCCTCGACCTTCTGCTGGGTGGACCTGGATACGAGGCGCGACTTCCCGAGGGCCGTAAAATCGCTGGCGCTGTGATTTTGACTGGCACGCCCCTCGAAGACCAGAACGTCCGAACGCGTGACGACGATGTCCCCGCGGCGCAGGGTTGAGTCGTCCAGATACCAATAGTGATCGGTCGCCGGATCGAGCTTGACGGCTGGAGGCGTCGGCTTGGATGCCACGACTTTCCGCGGATGCTGACGACGCGCCGGCCTCACGGTTACGTCAAGCGGCTGAGGCGCAGTCGGATAGACCTGGGGAGGTGGCCCCCCGAACACAGCGCGGGCCAGTTCATCGAAGAATCCCGCAGAGTGAGCGGGTGTCGCAAGAACAAGCGCGCTCAGGCCAATGGTGAGCAGCCCGCCGACTCGAGTGCTGTTCATGGGGCAAATCCTCGCGACCCGTCATGCTGGCTAACGCCGCTGACGGCTGGCGGTTCCACAGCGGCGGCGTCCGATTGCCGCCCGGAGTGGGATCGAGCCCTCTGGATGCTGGACCGGAGAGGGAAGCCAATGATCGCGGCAGGCCGACCGCATCTGCGCGTTGAATCCAACCGGCGCTGTCCAACACATGCGGCCTGCGCGCCCCTACCCGCGGAGCGTTGTTCCAATCGTCGATCTGCTCGACCAGATCGACGGCCACCGCGGCCCGCAGCGACATGATGAGCGGTATCCGGGGCCCAAGTTTCAGACGGCCGGTGGGATTCTCCTACACCCCGGGTGACACGGCAAAGTGAATTTGCGCGGATAGGATGTAGAATGACGAATGCTCCCATTGCCGTCGTCAATGGGCATTGACCTCAGCTCCGGGATTGCGAGCATCACAAAGTGGGTTTTCTTGCTGCGACGCAGCTTGACAGGCGCATTGCTGACGTCGGAGCTTGCCTCCGCACGAAACGGGAAGGCTCTGATTATGCGTCTGTTCGCCGCGTCGCTTGCTACCGAGACGAATACGTTTTCGCCTATCCCGACATCCCGCACGAACTTCGAGGCATCGGCCTATTTTCCCGCCGGCCAGCATCCCGACCGGGCGACGCATTGCACCGCGCCCCTTTACGTCGCGCGCCAGCGAGCAAATCGAGACGGTTTCACGCTGATCGAAGGTTCCTGCTTCTGGGCCGAGCCCTCGGGAACCTGTGCCAAGGCCGATTACGAGGAGATGCGGGACGAGATCCTCGGCCAACTCAAGGCCGCAATGCCGGTCGACGGCGTCCTGCTCGGGCTGCACGGGGCCATGGTCGCGCATGGCTATGACGATTGCGAGGGCGACATTCTGGAGCATGTCCGCGCCATCGTCGGCCCGAAGGTGCCGATCGGTGTCGAGCTCGATCCGCATTGCCACCTGACCGAAAAGCGCGTGCGGCTGGCGGATGCCATCATCCTCTACAAGGAATACCCGCATATCGACTTCGTCGAGCGGGCCGAAGAATTGGTCGACATCATCCTTGGGACGATCCATGGCACGATCAAGCCAGTGATGTCGCTCTATGACTGCCGGATGATCGAGCTGGTGCCGACCACGCGCGAGCCCGGTCGCTCCTTCGTTGACCGGATGAGCGCACTCGAAGGCAAGGACGGCGTGCTGTCGGTTTCACTGGCTCACGGTTTCCAGCAGGGCGACGTGCCGGAGATCGGCACGCGGGTCCTGGTCGTTACCGACAATGCCAAGGCTGCGGGAGACGCCCTTGCCGCGCGGCTCGGCGAAGAGTTCCGTTCGCTCAAGGGGCAATTCGCCCCGCCCGTGGTTCCGCTCGACGAGGCGCTCGACCGGGCTCTCGGCAGTTCCGCCAACGGCCCGAGCGTCATTGCGGATTCGACCGACAATGCCGGTGGTGGTGCTGCGTCCGACAATACCAACATCATCCACCGCCTGCGCGAACGCGGTATTCGCGATGCGGCGATCGGCCCGGTCTGGGACCCGGTTGCCGTCGAATTCTGCCTGACCGCCGGTGTCGGCGCCACCATCCCACTGCGCTTCGGCGGTAAGGCCGCCTCGACCTCGGGCAAGCCGGTCGACGGCGACGTCACAGTGCTCGGCGCCATCCGCAACGGCACCCAGAGCTTCGGCACGGCCAAGGTCCCGATCGGCAATGCCGTCGGCATCCGCATCGACGGCATCGACGTCGCGCTATTATCGCACCGCACGCAGGCACTGGGGCTCGAGATCTTTACCAGCGTCGGCATCGACCCGACGCAGAAGCGCATCGTCAGCGTCAAGTCGACCAACCATTTCCATGCCGCTTACGGGCCGATCGCCAGCGCGGTGATCTACACTGACGGCGGCGGCCCATCGCATCTCGACGTGCGCAAATACCCCTATCGCAAGATCGCCCGGCCGCTTTGGCCCCACGACCCGCTGCCGCCCGGCCGCATCGTCGTCTGAGGCTCGCCCCGTGCAAGGAGACTAGACCGTGTTTTGATCATCGAGGGTGGCCAGACGAAGCGAATGCTCGCGGTCATTCAGCATCTCTTGGAGGGAGAGAGACATGACGACCACACGCCGCAGATTCGTCCAGGGCAGTCTCGCCGCTGGAGCCCTGACCGCCGCCCCTGCCCGCCTGAGGGCCCAGACCACCCCACCCGTCTCACGCACCGTCCGCGCCGTGCTGCATGGCGATCTTCGCGTCTTCGATCCGGTCTGGACCACCGCGAACATGACCTCGTACCATGCTGCCATGGTCTATGACACGCTGTTCGGGGTCGACGACAAGTTCGAGCCCAAGCCGCAGATGGTCTCGAAATATTCGCTCTCGGACGACCGCAAGACCTACAGCTTCGAGCTTCGCGACGGCCTGCGCTTCACCGACGGCACACCAGTGACAGCGCGCGATTGCGTCGCCTCGATCCGACGCTGGGGTGCGCGCGACGGTGGCGGCCAGCACATGATGGCCCGCCTCGCCGACACTCCGGTGAAGGACGACAAATCCTTCCAGCTCGTGATGAAGGAACCCTACAGCCTGGCGGTCGAGTGGCTCGCCAAGGCGGCCACCAATGCCTGCTACATCATGCGCGAGAAGGAAGCGCAGACCGACCCGATGCAGCAGATTCAGACGATCATCGGCTCGGGCCCGTTCGTTATGAACCAGGACGCCGTCGTCCAGGGCCAGCGCTACGTCTACGACAAGAACCCGAACTATGTGCCGCGTTCGGAGCCAGCCGTCTTCACCTCCGGCGGCAAGGTCGTGAATGTCGACCGCGTCGTCTACGAAAACATCGCCGATGAGGCGACGGCGATCGCCGCCATCCGCGCCGGCGAGATCGACATGATCGAGTATCCGAATGTCGACCTGCTGTCCTCGCTGGAGGGAGAAAAGGAGATCAAGCTCGAGGTCCTGAACAAGCAGGGCCAGCTCGGCTGGGCCCGTGTCAACTGGCTCCATCCGCCGTTCAACAACGTCAAGGCCCGCCAGGCGATGCTCTACCTCATTCACCCAACCGAGGTGATGAAGGCGACCTTCGGCGACGAGAAGTACTTCAAGGGCTGCTCGTCCCTGTTCGGCATGGGCACACCAATGGAGAACGACGCCAATATCGACTGGTTCAAGGGCGGCCAGAACATCGAGAAGGCCAAGCAGCTCGTCAAGGAATCCGGCTATGACGGGCGCCCTGTCGTCGTGCTGCACGCCACCAACATCGCCTATATGAACAACGCCGCGAACCTGATCGCACAATGGATGCGCCAGGCCGGCTTCAACGTCTCACTGCAGGCCTCGGACTGGGGCGCGGTCATCACGCGGCGTGCGGTCAAGAGCCCTCCGGACCAGGGCGGCTGGAACGTCTTCTTCACCTCGGGCTCGGTCAATGCCTTCGGCAATCCCGTGGCGCTCAGCGGCCATGCCGCCAATGGCGAGAAGGGCTGGTTCGGCTGGCCGAGCGATGAGAAGCACGAAGCCTTCCGCGACAAATGGGCGGCAGCTTCGAATGATGCCGAACGCCGGCAGATCGCGCGCGACATGCAGCAGAACGCCTGGGATTTCGTGCCCCACATGTATTACGGGCAATGGTTCCAGCCAGCGGCCCTGCGCAATCTCACCGGGCTGATCGGCATGCCGGAGCTGATCCCGTTCTGGAACGTCAAGAAGGGGTAGCCGCCTCCGCAGGCCGGCCTCCGCCCCGGCCGGCATCGGACCATTCCGGCGGGCTGGTGGACGGTGCAGCCGGCGCGCGGCGCGAACGGCCTGCCGCTTCCAGCCTGCTCAGGCTGAAGGAGGACAATCGACCCCATGCTCAGTTACATCGCCCAACGGCTGGCCCAGACCCTGCTGGTGATGACGCTCGTCGGTATATTCGTCTTCCTGCTGCTGCATTTCTCGGCCGGCGATCCAGCCGCGATCATCGCCGGCGATTACGCGACGCCCCAGCAGATCGTCGCCATCCGTCAGCGGCTCGGGCTCGACGATCCGCTGCTGGTACAATTCTGGCGCTGGGCCGCACGCGTGCTGAGCGGAGATCTCGGGGTTTCGATCTTTTCGAACACGCCGGTCAGCAGGCTGATCCTCCAACGCCTGGAGCCGACGCTTTCGCTCGCGCTGCTGACCATGCTCTTCGCCGTCGGCATCGCGGTCAGCCTCGGTGTGATCGCGGCCTGGAGGGTCGGAAGTCTGGTTGACCGTGCCCTGATGGGCTTCTCGGTGCTCGGCTTCTCAATGCCGGCCTTCGTCGTCGGCTACGGCCTGATCTACATCTTCGCTATCGAGCTGCGTTGGCTCCCCGTCCAGGGCTACAAGCCGCTCGCCGATGGCGTGGGGCCGTGGCTGCTTCACCTGATCCTGCCGACCGTCACACTCGGCCTCGCCTATATCGCGCTGATCGCGCGCATGACGCGCGCTTCGATGCTGGAGGTGCTCGAGGAAGACTATATCCGGACTGCCAAGGCCAAAGGCGTCACGACGAAAACGATGCTGATGAAGCATGCGCTCAAGAACGCCGGCGTGCCGATCATCACGGTGATCGGCATCGGCGTCGCGCTTCTCATCGGCGGCGTCGTCATCACGGAGACGGTGTTCAACATTCCCGGCATCGGACGGCTCGTCGTCGATGCCATCTCGAAGCGCGACTATCCGATCATCCAGGGTGTGATCTTGCTGTTCTCCGGCATCTACGTCCTGGTCAACCTGCTCGTCGATCTCTCCTATTCGCTGATCGATCCCCGGATCCGGTACTGAGGGAGCGAAGCGATGAGCGTGATCACGGCCCATACCGCCCCTGCCACCCTCAGCCCTGCGCCGCGCAGTCTCGGCGCCCGGTTCAGGCGCTTCGCCCGGCGCAACCCGACAATGCTGCTAGGCGGCGCCATACTGATCTTCTTCGTCGCGATCGCGATCTTCGCGCCACTGCTCGCCGGCGACCCGATGCTAAAAGCGCCAACACGCCGGCTGCTGCCGCCATCCGCGCAGTTCTGGTTCGGCACCGACCATCTCGGCCAGGATGTGTTCGCCCGCACAGTCTACGGTGCACGCGTCTCACTGATCGTCGGTCTCAGCGTCGCGACGATCTCGATCAGCGCCGGGCTGCTGATCGGCCTGATGGCCGGCTATTACCGCTGGATCGAGACCCCGGTCATGCGCCTGATGGACGGGCTGATGGCGATTCCAGCGATCCTGCTCGCGATCGCGCTGGTCGCCCTCAACCAGGGCAGCATCGGAATCGTCATTGCCGCCATCGCCATTCCGGAACTGCCTCGCGTGGTCAGGCTCGTGCGCTCGATCGTGCTCAGTGTCCGCGAGCTGCCTTTCGTTGAGGCGGTGATCGCCTGCGGGGCGCGGACGCCTCGCATCTTGCTGCTCCACATCATGCCGAGCACGATCGCGCCCCTGATCGTGCAGGCGACCTATATCTGCGCATCGGCGATCCTGGTCGAGGCGTCGCTGTCATTCCTCGGCGCTGGGGTGCCCCCGGAAACGCCGAGCTGGGGCAACATGATCGCTTCCAGCAGGCTCTACCTGGCACGCGCGCCCTGGACGATCTTCTGCCCGGCGATCGCGCTGGCGCTGGTGGTGCTCGCGGTCAACCTGCTGGGCGACGGGCTGCGCGACAAGCTCGATCCGCGGATTTCGCGGAGGATGTGACAGCCAGGCGCGCATGGCTGCCCCGCCCTGGCGCGGCTGCCTTTTTCGGGCCGGCCGCTATGGTGGGCCGCAGCGCCACTGCGCCGGTCTCGGTGAGGAACAACCGACATGAACAAGCCCTGGTCACTGGTTGAACGCAACCGGGCTCCCCTTGCGATGCTGCCGACGCCCCTCGAGGCTCTGCCCCGCCTGACAGAGGAACTCCGACGTCATGGCCCTGGACCATCGATCCTGATCAAGCGCGACGATTGCACAGGTCTCGCCGGTGGCGGCAACAAGGCCCGCAAGCTCGAATATCTCGTCGGCGACGCGCTTCTCCAGGGGGCCGACACGCTGGTCACGCTCGGGGCCATCCAGTCCAACCACGCGCGGCAGACGGCCGCCGCCGCGGCCAGGAACGGCCTCGGCTGCGTTCTGCTCCTGACCGACAAGATCAGCGGCCGCAGCGCGAGCTACCGGGCCAATGGCAATATCCTGCTCGACCGATTGCTCGGCGCCGATATCCGCATCCTATCCGCAGAGCAGGACGCCATGGAGGCGCTCGAACAGACGCTGGCTGCGCTGCGTGCGCAGGGCCGGCGGCCCTATTTCATCCCGATCGGCGGATCCAATGCACTGGGCGGCCTCGCCTATCATGACGCACTCACCGAGCTCGTCGAGCAGGCCAGGGACGCAGACCGACAGATCGACCATATCGTGCTCGCGACCGGCAGCGGCGGCACCCATGCCGGCATCGTTGCGGGCGTACAGACGCTGGACCTTGCCTGCGCCGTCCATGGCATCAGCGTCTCGCGGCAAGTCGAGGAGGCACGTGGTATCGTCGCTGGCCTTGCGCGCGGCACACTCGCGCTTGTTGGGAGCCAGAGCGTCGCCGATGTCTCGATCACGATAGACGCAACGCAGATCGGGCCCGGCTACGGCCAGCCGACGGCGGCGATGCTTGAGGCCGTGACGAGTGTTGCGCGACTGGAGGGCATCCTTCTCGATCCCGTCTATACCGGCAAGGCCATGGCGGGGCTGTTTGCGCTGGTGCGGCGCGGCGCGTTCCGGTCCGATGAAACAGTGGTGTTCTGGCACACCGGCGGCCATCAGGGGCTGTTCGCCTACGAAGAGCTGTTTCAGGACAACTGAAGACACGCTCGAGGAGGCGTGCCCCGGTCACGCCTCCCGGGGTTTCGCCGCCGTCGCTGTAGCCGTGGACGCTGACTGCTGAGCGCGCTGGCTCAACCACACACTGCCGAGGACGATTGCCATCCCGGCGATCTGGGCGGGGCTGAGTGATTGGCCGAGGACCGACCAGCCGAGGATGACGGCCGTCATCGGGCTGAGAAAGCCGAGCGGCGAAACCGTCGAGGGACCGAGTCGGGCAATGCCGCGGAACCAGAGGATATAGGTCAGGGCAGCGCCGATCAGTCCGAGATAGGCAAGGCCGAGGATGTTCGTCCCGTTCAATGCCGGCGGTGCGGGTTCGAGCCAGAGGACCACTGGCAGCAAAAGCGTTCCGCCCGCCGTCAGCTGCCAGGCGGTGAAGGTCAGTGGCGAGACCGGTGGCTGCCAGCGCCGGCTCAGGACCGTGCCCGCCGCCATCGACAGCGCGCTTGCGAGACCAGCGGCGATGCCGAGCGGATCGAGCGCAGCCTGCGGCGTCAGAATCAGCAGCGCGACACCTGCCATGCCGGCGATGGCCGCGATAATGGCGAGCGGGCGGATGGCGGAACCGAGCAGCAGGCGGGCGAGTAGCAGCACGACAAGCGGCTGGACGGCGCCAACCGTCGCCGCGACACCGCCCGGCAGCCGATAGGCCGCGATGAACAACATCCACCAGAACAGCGAAAAGTTGAACGCGCCGAGGAGGAGAACGCGGCCCCACCAGATCCCCTGCGGCAGCTGCCTGACGGCGAGCAGCAGCAGGAGGCCGGCCGGGAGCGCCCGCAGCATCGATACCGTCAAGGGATAGCCCTGCGGCAGGAATTCCGTCGTCACCAGATAGGTGCTGCCCCAGATGGCCGGGGCGATCGCGGTCAGCAGCAAGTCGGCATTACGGGCCATGATGGGTCTCGCTCATTATCTTGACGTCAAGATAATGAGCGATCTCTTGACGTCAAGATAATCTCTCGCAACGATGCGGCATGGACCATGTCGACGGAATTCTGGCGCAGTGGAACCGGGAGAGACCGGACCTCGATGTCACGCCAATGGGATTGTTCGGCCGCCTGAAACGGCTCTCGCAGCATCTCGGCCGTGAGATGGAGAAGACCTTCGCCGAGCATGGCCTCAACAGCGCAAGTTTCGACGTGCTGGCGACACTGCGGCGCTCCGGCCCTCCCTACAGCCTGTCGCCGGGAGATCTGCTGGCGACGATGATGATCACCTCGGGCACGTTGACGAACCGCATCGACCAACTGGAGAAGGCGGGCCTCGTCGAGCGCACTCATAACCCCGAGGATCGCCGCAGTTTCATCATTTCACTGACCGAGCGTGGCTTTGCGACAATCGAAGCTGCCGTCACGGCGCATGTCGCGACCCAGGCGCGGCTGAGCTCCGTGCTGTCCCTGGGAGAAAACGCGGCCCTCAACGCCCTGCTGAGCAAGTACCTGGCGGGTTTTGAGGGCAACCGGTGAGGCCTTGTGTCGGGAGGCCGCCTCGACAACAAACCCACCGGCTTGCGGGCCAGGAATGAGCACAGCGCGCCCCCCGCAGGCAAGAATGGCGCTTGCCGCTCCAGGCAAGTTGATAATTCTCTGGCCATACGAAGCCGGCATCAGGTCTGATTCAGCCGGCGCTCAGGGGATAGCGGAATGTTTCTCACCAACTCCGACATGGTCGAACTCGTCGCCTGGCGGCAGCAGTTGCACCGCTCTCCCGAGATATCGGGCGAGGAGCAGGAGACGGCGAAGGCAGTGGTTGCCTTCCTTGCCCCGAGCGAGCCAGACCGTATCGTGACGGAGCTCGGTGGGCACGGCGTCGCCGCGATTTATGAAGGGCGCGAGCCGGGACCGACGGTGATGGTTCGTTGCGAACTCGACGCCCTGCCGATCGAGGAAATCTCCGAGAGCGCCCATCGCTCCCAGGTGCCCGGCAAATCCCATGCCTGCGGCCATGACGGGCACATGACCATGGTCGCGGCGCTCTCGCGCGGGCTCGGCCGCCAACGGCCGCAGCGCGGCCGCGCAGTGCTGCTGTTCCAGCCGGCAGAGGAGAACGGCGCAGGTGCCGCCGCCGTCATCGCCGACCCGAAATTCGCGGAAATCGCGCCGGACTACGCCTTCTCGCTCCACAATAAACCCGGCCTGCCATTGGGCTACATCACGCTCTCGGAAGGCCCCGCGAACTGCGCCTCGCGCGGACTGCAGATCGTGCTCACCGGCAAGACCTCGCATGCTTCCATGCCGGAACACGGCATCTCTCCGGTTTCAGCCGTAGCCCGGCTGATGCCGGCATTGACGGCGCTCGGCCCCGGCGGGCCGCTCGATGCGGCCTATGCGCTCGTCACCGTGACCCACGCCGCTATCGGCGAAGCGGCCTTTGGGATTGCGCCCGGCCGAGCCGAAATCTGGGCGACGCTGCGCACGCTGAACGATGCGCAAATGGGCGCGCTTTGCACACGGGCCGAAGCGCTGGTGCGTGAAGCGGCTGAAGCATCGGGTCTTGGCGTCGCGCTGAGCTATCACGACGTCTTCCATCACTGCGAAAACGATGCCGAGGCGGTGGCGCTCCTGCGCAAGGCCTTCGATGACGAGACGCTACGGCACGGCCCGGGCTCGCCCTCGCGCGGCTCCGAGGATTTCGGCCTGTTCGGCCGCCAGGCGAAATCGGCGATGTTCATCCTCGGCTCGGGCGAAACCTCGCCACAGCTGCACAACCCGGATTTCGATTTTCCCGATGCCCTGATCGAGCCCGGCTCGCGCGCTTTCATGCGCACGCTGCGCAATTTGCTCGGCTAGCGCATTGCACCTGAACCAAGCGGGCGACGTTCCTGTTGCCAAACCGCAAAGACGCCCTGATCGGCTGCGCATGATGCCGGTCAAGGACTTGCCAAGCATGAGAGGCCGCTTTCCATGACCACGCACCAGCCGAATATCCTGGCATCGATCGATCCGGCCAAGCTCGACAGGCTCGCCGAAGTCGCTGTCAAGGTCGGACTGAATCTCCAGGCCGGGCAGGATCTGTTCCTGACCGCGCCGGTCGCCGCCCTGCCGCTGGTGCGGCGGATCGCCGAGCATGCCTACAAGGCCGGTGCCGGGCTCGTGACGCCGATGCTGGCAGATGAAGAGATAACGCTCTCACGCTATCGCCATGCCCCGGATGCGAGCTTCGATCGAGCGCCGGGCTGGCTCTATGAAGGCGTCGGCAAAGCCTTCGCCGCCAATACAGCACGCCTCGCCATCGTCGGCGACAACCCGATGCTGCTCTCAGGGCAGGATCCGGCCAAGGTGGCGCGCGCCAACAAGGCCAATTCGATCGCCTATCAGCCCGCGCTCGAGAAAATCGCCGGGTTCGATATCAACTGGAACATCCTGGCCTATCCAACGGCATCCTGGGCCCGCCAGGTCTTCCCTGATGAGGCCGAAGACATCGCTGTCGCCAAGTTGGCCGAGGCGATTTTCGCCGCCTCGCGAGTTGACCGTGCCGACCCCATTTCGGCCTGGGCTGCGCATAATGCGACCCTCCGCAGCCGGACACAGTGGCTGAACGGGCAGAACTTCCATTCGCTGCACTTTTCCGGGCCGGGCACGGACCTGACGATCGGGCTTGCCGACGGCCATGAATGGCAGGGCGGCGCCTCGACTGCCAAGAACGGCGTGACCTGCAATGCCAATATCCCGACCGAAGAGGTCTTCACCACGCCGCATGCGCGGCGGGTCTCCGGCCATGTCGTCAGCACCAAGCCGCTCTCGCATCAGGGCACGCTGATCGATGGCATCTCGGTGCGCTTTGAAGAAGGTCGTATCGTCGAGGCCAGGGCCACCCGGGGCGAGGAGGTGCTGAACAAAGTTCTCGACACCGACGAGGGCGCGCGTCGCCTCGGCGAAGTGGCGCTGGTGCCGCATTCGTCGCCGATCTCGCAGAGCGGCATCCTGTTCTACAATACGCTCTTCGACGAGAACGCCTCCTGCCATATCGCGCTCGGCCAGTGCTACTCGAAATGCTTCATCGATGGCGCCAAGCTCACGCCCGAGCAGATCGCGGCGCAAGGCGGCAACAAGAGCTTCATCCATATCGACTGGATGATCGGCTCGAACCAAGTCGATATCGACGGTGTGCATGCCGATGGCAGCCGCGTCGCAGTCTTCCGCCAGGGCGAATGGGCCTGAGCGGCCTCGCACCAGGCCACGTCTCTCCGCTGATACGAAAAGGCCACCGGGGCGAACCCGGTGGCCTTTTCTGTTTGACGCGACGCGTGCCTCCGAGCGGCGGGCTCAGAACTCTTCCCAGCCCGCGTCCGACGCGCGACCGTTGACGACCTTCTTGGCCGGCATGACGGGGCGCTTCGGCGCAGCTTTGGTCTGCGCGAAGGCGGCTTCGGCAAGCTGGCGCAGGCGCTCGGGCTCGGGACCTCCCGCATCGATCGCCTCGATATCGGAAGCGCGCAGCGCGGGCGGCGCGTAAGACGCTGCCTTGGTCGCAAGACGCGCAGGGCGGGGCGCCATCTTGGTGACGGCCGCTGTCGCGATCGGGGCCGTCATCTGCCCTGCCTGCTCCGGCCCGGTCCGGAAGGCCGCGACCAGGTCGTTGAGCTGGCCGATCCGCGACGTCAACGACGCGGCGGAGGCAGCACTTTGCTCGGCCAAAGCCGCGTTCTGCTGGGTCATTTCATCGAGATGCGCAACAGCCTGGCTCATCTCGTCGATGCCATTGGCCTGTTCGCCGGACGCTGTCGAGATCTCGGCGATGGTGGCCGCGACCTTCTGCGATGCATCGAGGATTTCGGTCAGGGCCGCACCGGCCTGACGTACAAGCTCGACGCCCTCGGTAACCTCTGCATTCGAGGAGGAGATCAGCCCCGAGATGTCCTTGGCGGCGGCGCCCGAGCGCTGTGCCAGGGTACGCACCTCCGAAGCAACGACCGCAAACCCCTTGCCGGCATCGCCGGCGCGCGCGGCCTCGACTGCCGCGTTGAGCGCGAGCAGATTGGTCTGGAAGGCGATATCGTCGATCACGCGGATAATGTCGGAGATCTTCTTCGAGGCGCTTTCGATGCGCGCCATCGCTTCGACAGCCCGGCCGGCGATCTCTCCGCCCGACTGCGCAGCACGCATCGCGTCCTCGGCAATCGTCGCGGCCTGTTTCGAAGATTGAGCCGAAGCCTTGACCGAAGCAGCAAGCTCCTCCGTCGTCGCGGCGGTCTCCTCGAGCGAGGACGCCTGCTCCTCAGTGCGCTTCGACAGGTCGTCGGCGCCCGTGTTGATCTCGCGCGACGCCAGACCGACATCGCCGGCGGTCACCTGGATTGTGCGTACGGTCGAGGACAGGCGATCGACCGTCTCGTTGATCGCGCCCTTCAGATCGGCGAAGCGACCGCGATAGATGGTATCGACCCGGTTCGTCAGGTCACCGGAGGCAACAGCCTGCAACACCTTCGCGAACTCGGTCGTGGCGGTGTCGACCACCGCATTGATCTCGTTGATGCCGCTGATCAGCTTCTGCATCTGGTCGTCGGCGCCATCGATGGCGAGCCGCGCCGAGAAGTCACCGGACGCAGCGGCCGCAACGACCTCACCGACATCCGACACCACCGAGGCCATCGACTCGGCCTGACGCAGGCGACGCTCCGCACTTGCGCGCTCTTCCGCCTGCAGCGCGGCGACCTGCTCGGTGCTCTCCCGCAGCACCGAGACGGCGCGGGCCATGGTCCCGATCTCATCCTGACGGGCGACATGCGGGACTTCGATTTTGGTATCGCCGGCAGTCAGGCGCTCCATGACGGCGCTGAGGGCGAGGATCGGCGAGGTGATCGAGCGCTGCGCGAAGATCAGTGCCGCAGCGAGCGCGCCCAGCAAGGTCACCAGCAGCACCAGTGGCAGAACCAGCCTGGCCTGCTTCGTGAAGGCTGCCGCCTCGTCGCCGAGCGCGTTTCCGACATCCTCGTTGCGCTTGCTGAATGCGACCAGGAGATCGTTCACGGCCTTCCGGTTCGCCCGGTTCACATCGGTATTGCCCTGGGCATTGGCCGCAGCAGCCGAAACCTGCCGTCCGACCCGAACGGTTTCAGTCCGATAGGTAATGAAATCCGCAACCGCCTTCTCGATCTGGGAGACGCGCTCCTGTTCGCTGGCCGGTGAGAGCTTCTTCAGCTGTCCGACGAGCTGCCGCATCTGCGGGAAGCGATCCTCCAGCCCCTTGCCGTATTGCTCGATTTCCTGCGCGTTCTTGGCCATGTAAATGCCGCGCGACTCCATCACGACACCGGTGACATGCCCGTTGAGCCGCTCGGTCAGCAGGGCGATATCGCCCTGGTTGCTTGCGCGTTCGTTCAGACTATCCGCCTTGGAGAGTGCGTAGAAACTCAGCACTGCCGAAATGACCGCGGCCGCTGCAACAATGACCAGCATGGTCAGGATCTTGATACGGATGGACTTCATCGAACTGCGCCCCGACGCATGATCTTTTTTTGTTATCAACGCGACACGCTCGCGCGTGGTTGCGGCCAAGAAGAGGGAGCCCTTGCAGGCAAGGGCTGGCGGACAGGCTGCACGGAGGAGCCGTACATTTCCCATCAGATCACCAAAATCTGTAAAGAACGTTTTAAGCAGAGTGCGCGGGATCATTTCCCGGGGAGCATTTCGGCGCGACTGCGGCTTCTTCGACTAGTCCAGCGCGGGGCCTGGATACTTCAGCATCCTTGCAAATAGTTCAATCATAATTGAACTGGAGGGGGCGCACCCAGCGGCGCTGCCGGTCAGAAAGATATTCCCGTCACATTCCGCTTCGGCGTTAACGTCTTACTGACCCTGCGGAACGAAACTGACGGCACGATTCGCCGTCAGTTAGAGTTCCCAATGGGCCAGATCCTCCAGTTCCGCTTACCCGTACAGCCGCTCACCCTCCCGGAACCGCTGGATATCGACCTTCTGACGGCCGTCGACGTTGCGCTCCGCGACCTTGCCGAAATCACCCAGTACATCACCCTCCCCTCAGCGCGGGACCAGGCGGAGGCCTGTCGCCTGATGCTGCAGGATGCCTATGACGCGGCAACGGCCGCCGGCTGAAACATCGGGCGCCGCTTTCAGGCCCGAACTTCGAAGACCATGTTGAACGGCGTCTCGGTCGCACGGCGGAAATGCGAGAATCCGGCGTCGAGCACAACCTTGCGAAGTCGCAGCTCGCCGGCCTGGGCGCCAAGCCCGAGGCCGACCTCCTGGGACAGCGAGGCCGGCGTGCAGATCAAGGTCGAGGCGCCATAGTAGATCCGGCCGACCGGGTTGAGATTGTCCTTCAAGCGATCATGCGCGAAGGGCTCGACGATCATCCAGGTGCCGTTCGGGCCCAAGGTCTCTTTGACGTGCCTGCCTGCGCCGACCGGGTCGCCCATGTCGTGCAGACAATCGAACATGGCGACGAGATCCCAGGACCGCCCCGGAAAGTCCTTCGCGCTGGCCTGTGCGAAGGACACGCGCGCGGCGACACCGGCCTCCTCCGCCGCGGCGCGTGCGCGTTCTATCGAAGGCCCGTGATAATCGAAGCCCGTGAAGGAGGACTTGGGGTAGGCCAGGGCCATCAGAATGGTCGAGGCGCCATGGCCGCAGCCGACATCGGCAACGACGGCGCCCTCCTCCAGGCGCTCCTGCACACCGTCCAGCGCCGGAAGCCAGTCTGCCACGAGATGGCTGTTATACCCGGGCCGGAAGAAGCGCTCGGTGCCGCGAAACAGGCAATTGCTGTGCTCATGCCAGCCTAAACCCTTGCCGGTCCGGAACGCTTCCGCGACCTTGGGTTCGTCGATCCACATCGACTGGACGATTTCGAAGGCGCCCGCGAAAAAGGCGGGACTGTCGTCCTCGGCGAAGACCATCGCCTGTTCGGGCGTCAGGCTGAAGCGGTCCTCGCCCTCGTCATAGGTCACATAGCCGGCGGCCGCCTGCGCCGACAGCCACTCCCGCAAATAGCGTTCCTTCAAGCCGGTCCTTTGCGCGAGCATCTGCGGGCTGACGGGCTCTCCATCGGCCATCGCCTTGAAGAGGCCCAGCCTGTCCCCGAGCACAACAAGGGCGCCCGAAACGGAGGCGCCGACATCGCCAACGAGATTGCCGATCAGGGCATCGAGTTTTTGCATATCGGGTTCGCGCATCACGTCCTCCCGGTCGAGCGAACTCATCCGGCATCGACGGACGAATCCCGTTCCAAGTTGGGTTGAGCAGAAGAAGGCCCGAGGGCGCAGATTCCGCCCGCTCCATGGCAATTTCAGGACTGGCCCAGCCTTCGACCTGCGCCGGCGCCTGGCTGAAATCTGAGCTGGAGCAGTGCGTTGCCCGACTGAGAACCCAGAAACGGGAGGGAGCCAAGCCGCACGGCAACAAATCCGCCTGCACCGACAAGCAAGGGCGCAAGGCCCGTCATATCGAGGAGAGCGGCGAGGCTCCCGGCGTCCCGCATGAGGAGGCCGAACGAGGCGCCTGGGCCATCGTCGACAAGGATAGCAGCGGCAACAAGAACGGTTCGGGCCGGAGCATACAGATTACGACCGTCTCGCCCACGCCCGTCGGCCGAATTCTCGGCCCCGGCCAGGAAGACGCCCGAGACCCGCAGGAAGATGGCGTCCTGAATACCTGGCCCGTTATCGCGAAGAACCCGGTGATCCAGCACCGGGGAGGCGCTGGATCACCTTGATCCCATAGCAATGACGACCAGCGCGTTCAGCCGCCGATATTGAAGGCGGCGAGCGCCGCCATGTTGACGATGTCGGAATCCTTGGCACCGAGCGGCACGATCTGCACCGGCTTGTCGAGACCGACGATCAGCGGACCGATCACGGTTGAGCCCCCGAGTTCCTGCAGCATCTTGGTCGAGATCGACGCCGAGTGAAACGCCGGCATGACAAGCACATTGGCCGGTGCTGTCAGGCGACAGAACGGGTACTGGCTCATCACGTCGCGATTGAGCGCGACATCGGCCGCCATCTCGCCGTCATATTCGAAATCGACGCGCTGCCCATCGAGGATCTTGACCGCCTCGCGCACCTTCTCGGAGCGCTCGCCCGCCGGATGGCCGAAGGTCGAGAAGGCGAGCATTGCGACCTTCGGCTCGTAGCCGAGACGACGTGCGACACCAGCTGCCTCGATGGCGATTTCGGACAGTTCCTGCGCCGAAGGCATCTCCGTGATCGCCGTATCGGCGACAAGCACCGTGCGGCCGCGAGAGATCACGACCGAGACGCCGATCAGCCGATGCCCCGGCTTGTCGTCAATGACACGCCGGACCTCCTCCAGGGCGATCGAGTAATTGCGGGTGACGCCCGTCACCATCGCATCGGCATCGCCGAGCGCCACCATCGCAGCGGCGAAATGGTTGCGGTCCTGGTTGATCAGGCGCTGGCAGTCGCGGAACAGGTAGCCGTGCCGCTGCAGGCGCTCATAGACATACTGGGCATAGGCGGTGTTTCGATGCGAGAGCCGCGCGTTCTGGATCTCGATGCCCTTGGCTTCAAGATCGACGCCGAGAAAGGTCGCGGTTTCGCTGATCCGGTCCTCGCGGCCGACCAGAATGGCGTGCCCCAGTCCTTGATTGACGAAGGAGGTGGCGGCGCGAATGACCTGCTCCTCCTCGCCCTCGGCGAAGACGACGCGCTTGGGGTAGCGGCGAACCCGCTCGAAGATGCGGTTCAGCGTGCCGGCGACGGGATCGCGCCGGGCCGAGAGCTGCGCCTTATAGGCCCCGGTATCGACGATCGGTTTGCCGGCAACGCCCGTTTCCATCGCCGCCTTGGCGACCGCCATCGGCACGACATGGATCAGACGCGGGTCGAACGGGACAGGAATGATATAGTCCTTGCCGTAGCGCGGACGCGCCCCCTGATAGGCGGCGGCCACCTCGTCCGGCACATCCTCGCGTGCCAGCGAGGCAAGAGCCTCGGCGGCGGCGATCTTCATCTCCATGTTGATCGTGGTGGCGCGGACATCGAGCGCGCCACGGAAGATGAAGGGGAAGCCGAGGACGTTGTTGACCTGGTTCGGATAATCCGAGCGACCTGTCGCCATGATGGCGTCGTCACGTACCGCTGCGACCTCTTCCGGCGTGATCTCCGGGTCGGGATTGGCCATCGCGAAGATGATCGGGTTCGGAGCCATGGAGCGAACCATGTCCGACGTCACCGCGCCCTTCTGGCTGAGGCCGAAGAAGGCGTCGGCGCCCTCCATCGCCTGTGCGAGGGTGCGCCGGTCGGTGACGGCGGCATGCGCCGACTTCCACTGGTTCATGCCCTCGGTGCGGCCCTGATAGATCACGCCCTTGGTGTCGCAGAGGATGACGTTGTCGGGCTTGAAGCCCATCGCCTTGAGCAACTCGGTGCAGGCGATGGCGGCAGCGCCCGCGCCATTGACGACGAGCCTGGTCGTCTTGACGTCGCGGCCAGTCAGATCGAGCGCGTTGATCAGGCCGGCGGCAGCGATGATCGCAGTGCCGTGCTGGTCGTCGTGAAAGACCGGAATATCCATCAATTCGCGCAGGCGCTCTTCGATGATGAAGCATTCCGGCGCCTTGATGTCCTCGAGATTGATGCCGCCGAAAGACGGTCCGAGATAGCGCACCGCATCGATGAAGGCGTCGGCATCTTCGGTGTCGACCTCGAGATCGATCGAATCGACGTCGGCGAAGCGCTTGAACAGCACCGACTTGCCTTCCATCACCGGCTTGGAGGCGAGCGCGCCGAGATTGCCCAGACCGAGAATCGCCGTTCCGTTCGTGATCACCGCCACGAGGTTCGAACGCGTGGTGTAGTCATAGGCCCGCGACGGATCTTCCGCGATCGCCAGCACCGGCACCGCAACGCCTGGCGAATAGGCCAGCGAGAGGTCTCGCTGCGTCGCCATCGGCTTGGTCGGCACGATCTCGAGCTTGCCCGGCCGCCCCTGCGAGTGGAACAGCAACGCCTCCTGATCGGTGAAGGTCGGGCGGGCGCGTTTGATCGGCGGGCTATCGTTCATGCGACTGTTCTTTTTGTGAGCGTTTCCTGAAGGGTACCGACATTAGGTCAGCCGGCAGCCGCTCCACAAGGCGCGATTGCGGATCAAGCCTGATGACGATGACGCAAGAATGAAGGACGGTCGCTGCCTTCAGAGCCTGCCGCGAACGCTGCGGACGAAATCTCCGACATAGCGATCGAGCGCAACTGTCTGCTCGCTGACCTGGCGCGCGGCTTCCACCACCTGAATGGCGCTCTCGCCGGTCATCCGGGCCTCACCGCCGACGCTGCCGACGCTTTCGCTGACCGCAGTGGTGCTGCCGGCAACAAGCACCGCGTCCGAAGCAATGCCGGAGACGATCCCGGCCTGCCGGCCGACGACCTCGGCAATGGCGCTGGAGGTCTGCTCGATCACGCTCATCGTGCCTTCGATCCGCGCGATCGCGTCTGAAGCGGTGGAGGCGGCGGAGCGGATATCCTGCAGCGTATCGGCGACATCGCGCGTCGCCTTCTGCGTCTGTTCCGCCAGGTTCTTCACCTCCCCGGCAACGACGGCAAATCCTCGTCCTGCCGCACCGGCACGCGCCGCCTCGATCGTGGCATTGAGTGCGAGCAGATTGGTCCGGGAGGCGATGTCCTCGATGAAGGCGAGCACGGAACTGACCTTGTCGGCCGCCTCGGTGAGACCTGCAACATCGCGGCGCGTGGAGCGGACATAGCTTGCTGCCTCGCGTGCTGTGTCGTCGGCGTGCAAGGTCTGGCGCGTCAGCTCGCGGATCGAGGCATCGATCTCTTCGGCGGCGACCGCGACGCTGCCAACGCGCTGGGAGGCGTTCTCGGCCTGGCGCGTCACATCGACGGCGCGCAGTGCGGTGCTATTGGCGTTCTCCGCCATCTGGCTCGCAGCCTGGTGCATGTCGCGCACCGAAGCGCCAACCTGCCGCAAGGCGTGCCCCACGGTGACCTCGAGGTCGCCGGCAAGTTCGGTCAAGGCTGCCTTGCGCTGTTCCTCCAGGGCCTGCTGGCGCGCTTCCAGCGTCTTCTCGTCGGTGATGTCGAGCAGGATGCCGTCCCAGACGACGGAACCGTCCGCCATCTTGCGCCGCGTCGATTCGCTGCGCAGCCAGACGATTGATCCGCCAGCGCCGCGGTAGCGCGCCTCGAAACGCCAGAGGGTGGCAGCCCCCTCCGGCGCCGCCCGCAGTTGCTCGAAGCGCTCCCGATCCTCGGGCAGCATCCTTCCGAGCCAGATCTCCGGGTCGCGCTCGACCTCTTCCCTGGCAATCCCAAGCGACTTGTCGATGGAGAAGGAGGCGAACCGATAGCTCGTCACACCCGCGGGATGAAGGATCCGTTGATAGAGCGTGCCCGGCGCCCGCTGAATCAATGTCCGTAGCCTGTAGGAGTTCTCGCGCCGCTCACGATCATTATTGATGACGAGGCCAACCAGCATCGTGCCCGCAGCGCTCACCGCAATCATGGCCGGCACGGCCTCGCGCAGAAACCGCTCGGCGACGACCCAGCTCGGCATAAAGGCCACCGAGGCGATCAGGCAGCCAGCCCCGACCAGGCTCAGCGCCGCAAGATCGCGGAACGCCAGCGGTCGCCTGCGCCGGCCCAGCCAGGCGGCATAGGCGACACCGGCAAGGGCGTGCAGCACGATTCCCGCAACCCCGGTCGGCATACCGGCCCCGCCATTGGCGTAACGCATGGCGGCAAGCGAAACAGCAGTGACAGCGGCGGCCAGGGGCCCTCCCACCGGTCCGGCCAGAATGGCGAAGACATTGCGGGAATCAATGGCGATGCCGGGCTGAAGCACAAAAGGATGCGCCATGCTGAGCAGGCCGCCGACCGAAAACAGCACTCCGACGCAGCATGAGCGTAGCCAGGGCCGCCCCTCGATCAACGGGGCCGCAATGGTCAGGATCAACGCCGCAAGCAGCAGGAAGGACAGGCTTTCGACGAGACTGATCAGAAGCAGCATGAACGGGCCTTGGGCCGGAATGACGAAATGACCGTGCTTTCAATTGTTGAAAGTCTCGCTAACGGATGGCGGCGCGCGCGGTTTTTGATAGCGTCCGCCGGCCATGCGCAGCGACATTCCTGAATCCCCGAGCCTTCCCGAAGCAGCGAGTTCCGTCCCGAAGGCTGCGGCCGCGGTCGACCCCGGCCGCGTCACGCCGATGATGGCGCAATATGTCGAGATCAAAGCGGCCAATCCCGATTGCCTGCTGTTCTACCGGATGGGCGATTTCTACGAGCTGTTCTTCAGGGACGCCGAGATCGCCTCGCGCACGCTCGGCATCGTGCTGACCAAGCGCGGCAAGCATCTCGGTGAGGACATCCCGATGTGCGGTGTGCCGGTCGACCGCGCCGATGACTATCTCCAGCGCCTGATCGCCGCCGGACACCGCGTCGCCGTCTGCGAACAGACCGAAGATCCCGCCGAAGCGAAGAAGCGCGGCGGCAAATCGGTGGTCCAGCGCGACGTCGTGCGCCTGGTGACGCCTGGCACCATCACCGAGGAGCGACTGCTCGACCCCGGACGCGCCAGCCTTCTGGTCGCGGTTGCACGCCGCAAGCTCAGCGATTCGAGTGCGCTCTACGGTCTGGCGTCGGTCGACATCTCGACAGGACGTTTCTCGGTCATGGAGGCCCCGTCGGAGCGGCTCGCCGTCGAGTTCGCCCGGCTTGAGCCGCGCGAGATCGTTTGCCCGGAAGCGATCCACGACGACCCCGAACTGAAGGAATTCTGGCGCGAGCTGACGGTGCCGGTGACCCCTCTGGCTCGCGAGGGCCTCGATGCGGCTTCGGCCGAGCGCAGGCTCAAGGAGTTCTTCGGCGTAGCCACACTGGATGCCTTCGGCGCCTTCAGCCGCGCCGAGATCGCGGCCGCAGGCGCAGCGCTGGCCTATGTCGAGCGGACCCAGTTCGGCGCCCGCCCGCCCCTGTCGCCTCCGGTCCGCGATTCCGGCAGTGCGACCATGCTGATCGACGCTGCGACACGCGCCAATCTCGAGCTGACACGCACGCTTTCGGGCGAGCGAACCGGGAGCCTTCTCTCCAGCATCGACCGGACGGTGACACCCGGCGGAGCGCGGCTCCTGGCGGAGCGGCTTGCCGGACCGTTGACCGAGCCGGCGGCGATCGCATTGCGGCACGACGCCGTGGAGGCACTACTGAACGATGCGCCCCTGCGCGAGGCCCTGCGCCGAGAGCTCGACCATGTGCCGGATATCGCCCGTGCGCTCGCCCGGCTCTCGCTCGATCGCGGCGGTCCGCGCGACCTGGCGGCGCTTGGCGCAGGCCTGACCGCGGCACGCGCGATCGCGCAGTCGCTCGCCGACCATGACAACCTGCCGAAAGCCCTGACGCAGGCCGCCCGAACGCTGGCCGCCACCGATCCAGCCCTACCCGCCCGGCTGACCGAGACGCTGGCCGACGATTTGCCGCTCAACCGTCGCGATGGACGCTTCGTACGTGACGGCTACGACGCAGCACTCGACGAACTCAGGCTGCTCCAGGTCGATTCGCGAAAGGTCATTGCCCAGCTCCAGGCGCACTATGCAGCCGAGACCGGCTGCCGCACCTTGCGGATCAAGCATAATTCCATGCTGGGCTATTTCGTCGAGGTGCCGCAGGCCGCCGGCGAGGACTTCCTGAGAGAGCCCTGGCGCGCCACCTTCGTCCACCGTCAGACCATGTCGGACGCGATGCGCTTCTCCTCGGTCGAGCTCGGCGAGCTCGAATCGAAGATCGCCTCCGCCGCTGACCGCGCGCTGAAGCTCGAACTCTCGGTCTTCGCCTCACTCAATACGGCCGTTCTCGACGAAGCCGAGCCTGTGAAGGCGGCAGCGCTCGCTCTCGCCGAGATCGATGTCGCAGCAAGCCTTGCGGCACTCGCGGCCAGTGAAAACTGGACGAGACCCCTCGTCGATGATGGCGCCGACTTCACCATCAAGGGGGGACGCCACCCGGTTGTCGAGGCGGCTCTGAAGCGCGACGGAAAACCCTTCGTCGCCAATGACAGCGAGCTCTCGTCTCTCGGCGCGGCCGATACCGGCGGACGCATCTGCCTCATCACGGGCCCGAACATGGCGGGTAAATCGACCTTCCTGCGCCAGAACGCGCTGATCGCCGTGCTGGCGCAGATGGGTTCCTATGTGCCCGCCGCGAGCGCCCATATCGGCATTGTCGACCGGCTGTTCTCACGCGTCGGCGCCGCCGACGATCTCGCCAGGGGCCGCTCCACCTTCATGGTCGAGATGGTCGAGACCGCCGCGATCCTCAACCAGGCCGGGCCGCGCGCACTCGTCATCCTCGACGAGATCGGCCGCGGCACGGCGACCTTCGACGGCCTGTCGATCGCCTGGGCCGCGATCGAGCACCTGCACGAGATCAATCGCTGCCGCTCGCTGTTTGCGACGCATTATCACGAGCTGACCGCGCTCGGAGACCGGCTGGCGCGGGTCACCAATGCCACGGTGCGCGTGACAGAGTGGAATGGCGAGGTCGTCTTTCTTCACGAGGTCGTGCCCGGTGCCGCCGACCGCTCCTACGGCATCCAGGTTGCCAAGCTCGCCGGCCTCCCGCCGGCCGTGGTCGAGCGGGCCCGCGCCATTCTCGGAGAGCTGGAGAAGACGGAGCGCGAGAAGCCTGTCGCCTCGCTGGTCGATGATCTGCCGCTCTTTGCCGCGCCGGCCCGGCGAGCTGCACCCGTTGCCAGCGCCGAAGCTAGCCCGGACGTCCTGCGCGAAGCGCTCGCCGCGCTCGACCTCGACGAGATGACGCCACGCGCTGCGCTTGACGCCCTCTATCGGCTGAAAGCGCTGGATTAGAGCATCGGCCCGAAAAGTGGATTGCGATTTTCTGGAAAACCGATGCGAACACAAAGACTTAGATCACCGGACCGGATACGATTCCGGTCCGATGATCTAAGCGCCAGCAATCCGCCGGATGCTGGTGATGGCGCCGAAGCTCTTGACCAGGATCCGGTCGCGAGCGGTCCGCAACGGCTCGCGATAGACCGTCATCGTATAGCCATTGGCATGCAGCAGCGTCTCGGCATCGGTCATGATGCCGACATGCCCCTTCCAGAAAACGAGGTCGCCGCGCTTCAAGCCGGCGAGGCTCTCATCGAAGGCGATTGGCTGGCCTATCGCTGCCTCCAGCATGTCGGAATCACGCGGCGAAGCGATCCTGGCCGCGGCCAGAGCCAGTTGGGTGAGGCCGGAGCAGTCGAGGCCGAGACTGGTCTTGCCGCCCCAGAGATAGGGGACATGCTCGAAACGCTCGGCTACGGCGACGAAATCGGTCTCGCCCTCGCTGAGTTCCGCAAGATGCGTGCGCCAGACATGGCCACCATCGGCGAGTACGAGAAAATTGCCGCTCTCGCCGGCAACGGCCAAGCCGGCGCCCAGCGATAGCGCGGCAAGCGGCGGCAGTTTGATCGAGGCTCCGGGATAGACGAAGGTCCGCAGAGCGCAAATGCGATGCGTCGGCGCAGGCACATCGGCGCGCAGCGCATCGTCCGGCAGATAGCCAACATAGCCGTCGGCGCCGAGCTGGCCCCAGGCCCAGCCCTCATGCTGCTCGTAAACCTGCACGACCTCGCCCGCGAGTGCCTCGGTATCGAGAGGGGCGTCGGGGCGCGGTTCGCGCCGAACCGGTGCGGAGGGGGCAACGACGCGCATGGTGACGGGATCGGCGAAGGCCCGCGCCTCGACCTGGCCCATCAGGTGCCGGGCGGCGAGGTCGGAACGGGCCGGGGTCAGGCGGCGGTCGAGAATCGTGTTCATGCAGGCATCATAGCCGGAGCCTGTCATTGCGCGAAGACGCCTTTGCTCAACCCGGCCCGAGATCACGCGCCCGTTGCACCACCAGATCGGCAAGCCGTTCGACGGCAAGGGCCCCGGCCACGGTCCGCTGGATTACGACATTGCGCCGATCGAACTCGTCGCGCCTGCGCGTGACGAGGCCGAGCTTGCCCATCGTGTCGAGTGCGCGGGTAATCACGGGCTTGGTGACGCCGAGCTGCTGGGCAAGCCCGCGCACGGTATGCGGCGGCAACTCGAGATAGATCGTCAGCAGGATCGCGGTCTGGCGGGCCGAAAGGTCCGCCTGCCCGTCATGCACCAGATCGAGATGCACCTGCCGCCAGAGCCTGAGCGCCTGCGAAGGCCTAATCTCCAACGCCATGACTGATACGAACCCCGATCGTTACGGGTCCGTATCATTATCGCGCCAAGCTGCGGCTGCAATCGCTCTCGTCGAACAGACTTAACCGCCGACTATCAATGGCATGCCGCGCGGAGATCGCCGGGCTTCATCCCTGGAGCGTCGGATAGAGCTGCTTGACCAATGCATAGGTCAAGCGCGCGGCCTGGCATTCGCCGCCCTCGGGACGACCAGGCTTCGACGACGGGTTCCAGGCATAGATATCGAAATGCGCGTAGGACTGTGTCTTCTCGACGAAGCGATTGAGGAAGAGCGCAGCTGTGACGGAGCCGGCAAACGAGCCTCCGGAGACGTGGTTGACGTCGGCGATCTTGGAGTCGAGCAGCCCGTCATAGGGCGGCCAGAGCGGCATGCGCCACACCGGGTCGTTTACCGCCTGCCCCAGCCGAGAAATCTCGACCGCGAGCCCTTCGTCATGGGTGTAGAAGGGTGGCAGGTCGGGACCGAGCGCGACACGGGCGGCGCCGGTCAACGTCGCATAGTCGATCAGCAGTTCCGGGGCTTCCTCGTCCGCCAGCGCCAGCGCGTCGGCCAGAATGAGCCGGCCCTCGGCGTCGGTGTTGCCGATTTCAACCGTCAGCCCCTTTCGGCTGCGGAGCACATCGCCCGGGCGGAAGGATGCCCCGGAAACGGCATTCTCTACGGCGGGCACAAGGAGGCGCAGCCGTACCGGAAGCTTCGCCTGCATGATCATGCGCGCAGCGGCAGCCGCAGCCGCAGCTCCACCCATGTCCTTCTTCATCAGCAACATGCCGGCATCTGTCTTGAGGTTGAGCCCGCCCGTATCGAAAGCCACGCCCTTGCCGACGAGTGTCACCTTCGGATCGGCCGGATTGCCCCAGGTGAGGTCGATCAGGCGCGGAGCGCGCGGCGACGCCCGGCCCACGGCGTGGATCATCGGGAAGTTGTGCTCGAGCAGATCGTCCCCGACCTGGCTGGTGACGCTCGCACCAAAATCCTGCCCGAGCTGACGGATCGCAGCCTCGATCTCAGCGGGTCCCATGTCGCTTGCCGGCGTGTTGACGAGATCGCGTGCGAAGGCGACCGCCTCAGCGAGCGCGCTCAGCTCCACGCCATCCACGCCCTCGGGTAATAGCAGCCGGGCGCGGACCGGCTGCGGCTTGCGATAACGCTCGAACCGATAGGACTGGAGCAGCCAGCCGAGCGCCGCAAGGCCGAAATCATCGATCTCGCCCTCCAGACGATAATCGCCCTCCGGCAGTACCGCGGCGAGCCGGCCGGGAGCAAATGGATCGCGTCGACGCGCCGATGCCCCCTCGACACCAAGGAGCACCGCGCTGACAGCGCCCAGCCCATCCGGCAGCACGACATGCTGCCCGGGACGCGCGGCGAAGCCATGGGCCTTCGCAAAGCGCGCGGCCTCGGGCGCGAGGTGCTCGATAAGTGCCGGCCAGCCCGCCTTCGAGACGAGATGAACCGGGACGGCGGACGGCGCAGAGGCAAGGAGCAGGCTGTGCACGGCTGAAGGAACCTGTTCGAAGAAGTGAGCGGCGAAGCCAGTTAAGGAAGCATTAGGGTTAACGTTTTACCACCAGAACGACCAGTTCTCTCTCGTGGCAAGGCACTCTGGCCCATGTCCCGCTGCTTCTCCGCAGTTTTGTATCCTTCGTCTGCGGCCTCCCGCGGCCGGCTGTTGGCAGCGGTCTGCCTCGCCTCGCTCGCCCTGGCCGGCTGCCAAAGCCGCGGCGGGATCGGCGACATCACCGGCTCCATCGGGCGATCCGCCCCGACCCAGCCACGCGGACCCGCCGAATGGCGCGCCGAGGCCGACCAATGGGGCAAGCGCTACGACGCGAACCAGAAGGACCGGAACTCCGCCTTCTACTATGCCCGCGCCCTGCGGGCGCTCGACCAGAATGCCCAGGCCCTCGCCGTCCTGCAGAACGCGGTGCTCGTGCACAGCGACGATCGCGAGATGCTCGGCGCCTATGGTCGTTCGCTGGCCGATAATGGCCGCTACAAGGAGGCGGACGAGGTGCTCTCGCGTGCCCATTCGCCGGAACGACCTGACTGGCGTGTCCTGTCGGCACAAGGCACCGTCGCCGACCAGCTCGGCGAACATGCCCGCGCCCAGCAGATCTATGAGACCGCCCTCAAGCTCGCTCCCGGCGAGCCCACGGTGATGTCCAATCTCGGCCTGTCGCTCGCGCTGTCGAAGCGCCTGCCCGAGGCCGAGCGCGTGCTGCGCGAGGCGTCGAACTCCAACCGGGCCGACGCGCGAATCCGGCAGAATCTCGTGCTGGTGCTCGGCCTGCAGGGCAGGTTTGGCGAAGCGGAAACGCTGGCGCAGCAGGACCAGAGCCCGGCCGAAGCAGCCGCGACCATCGCCTATCTCAAGCGCAGCGTCAGCCAGCCCAATAGCTGGAACATGCTCAAGGGCAGCAGCAAGGCAAAGACCGCGGCATCAGCGCAGCCTGAGCAAGCGGATCGGTCTATCCCACAGGGATAGGCCCGCCGGTCACCTCGGCGGGGCCTCCAACCACGAGCATATGAGCCGTCAGGAGGCTCTGCAGCATCCGCCGCCCCCCTTTGCTCTTGCTCAGGCCCAATATGCGCGTGGCGGCTTACAGGTCGCGCGGACGAAGCTATTTCAGCCTCATCACCTGAATGATCGCCGGCGTCATGATCACGACGAAGAGCACCGGCAGGAAGAACAGGATCATCGGCACCGTCAGCTTCGGCGGCAATGCCGCAGCCTTCTTCTCCGCCGCCATCATGCGCTGGTCGCGACTTTCCTGCGCCAATGTCCGCAGCGCCGTACCGAGCGGCGTGCCGTAGCGCTCGGCCTGAACCAGCGCGGTCGAGACCGACTTCACGCCCTCGAGTCCGGTGCGAGCGGCCAGGTTCTCATAGGCCTGGCGCCTTTCGGCGAGATAGGAGAGCTCGGCCGTGCAGAGCGCGAACTCCTCGGCGAGGGGGACCGACTGACCGCCAATCTCGGTCGAGACCTTGCGGAAACCATGTTCGATCGACATGCCCGCCTCGACACAGATCAGCAGCAGGTCGAGGGCATCGGGAAAGGCCTGCCGCATCGACGCCTGGCGCTTCGAGATCTGGTTCGACAGGAATATCTCCGGCGCCTTGATGCCCAGATAGGCGCCGCCGATCGCCATGCCGAACCGGATCAAGGGCGGCTGACCGAAATCCTTGATGAAGAAGACGTAGAAGAGCGTGAACAGGAAGAGGCCGATCGGCGTCACCAGGCGGAAGAACAGGAAGCCGATCTCGGCCTGTGGCCCGCGATAACCCGCCATGGCGAGTTGCTTCTTCGCAGTTTCAGTCCCGAGCCAGTCGCCCAGCTTGAACTGATCGACAATGCGCCGCATGAACGCCTTGGGTTCCTGGCGCAGCGAGACCTTGTCCTTCTGCCGGTTCAGGCGGTCCCGCTCGCGCGCACGGATCTTGTCGCGCTCGATCGCAACATTCTTCATGCGCTTGTTGAGGTCGTTGCCCTCGACCAATGGCATCGCCAGGGTCAGAACCGTCGCAGCGGCAGCGACGGCAGCAAGCAAAGCGACCAGGAACTGGCTGTCGGCGAGCTTGTCGGCGATGAGGGCAATCATTCCCGCAGCCTCAAATGTCGAAATTGATCATCTTGCGCATCGTCATGATGCCGATCAGCATCCAGACTCCGCTGGCGACGAGCGCGACCTTGCCGATCTGCGTGAGCCAGAGAAGCTCGATATATCTTGGACTGGTCACGTAGACGAGGGTCGCAACCACCGGGGGCAAGGCCCCGATGATCGCTGCCGAAGCCTTCGCTTCCATCGAAACCGCCTGGATCTTGTCGCGCATCTTGCGACGTTCGCGAATGACTTTCGACAGATTGCCGAGGGTCTCCGCGAGATTGCCGCCCGTCTTCTGCTGGATCGCCAGCACGATGCCGAAGAAATTGGCTTCCGCGCAGGGCATGCGCTCGAAGAGCTTGGCGGCAGCCTCAGTCAGCGGAAGCCCCAAGGTCTGGCTCTCGATGATCAGCCGAAACTCAGTCCGGACGGGCTCGACGGCTTCGGCAGCGATGATGCGCAGGCAGTCGTTGAGCGGCAGACCAGACTTGACGCCGCGCACGATGATGTCGAGCGCATTCGGAAATTCGTTGCCGAACTTCTTCAGCCGCTTCGCCCGGGTCCGCGACAGAAGCCAACGCGGCAGGCCGAAGCCGCCAATGAACAGACCGACCAGAACGAGCAGGAGATTGGCTGTTGCCAGGAAGAACAGGAAGCCTACAACCACGCCCGAAACGGCGCTGATAATATAAAACTTGCGGCGGTCCCAGCTCAGCCCGGCCTGAAGCAACAGGAGTTCGAGCGTGACCTTGTTGCGAGCGTTTTCCCTGGTTTCGATGTCCTTCAGGCTCTGGGCGATCTGGCCGCGCTTCTGCCGCGCCTGCACTTCGCGATCGACCGTCCGTACGGCGACCGGGGCTGCGAACTCCTTGCGGCGCTTCTCCACCCGGGTCTGCCCGCTCAGCGCCGGATAGAATAGCGCGTAGACCACGCCGCCCGCCGCAAAGGTCGCCAGCACGACAACCGCGATGACACTCAGGTCCATGGCTCAATTCCGCCCGTAGCCGCGATCACGCGGCGTTTGCTTCGTCGTGGACCGCGAGTTGATCAATCGCCGTGGCAAGCCGCTGCTCCTCACCGAAATAGCGGGCGCGCTCCCAGAAGCGCGGCCGACCGATGCCGGTCGAGCGGTGCCGCCCGATCAGCTTGCCCGCCGCATCCTCGCCGAGCACCTCATAATTCATCAGGTCCTGGGTGATGATGACGTCGCCCTCCATCCCCATCACCTCGGTGATATGGGTGATCCGGCGCGAGCCGTCGCGCATGCGCTGGGCCTGAATGACGACATCGACGGAGGAGCAGATCATCTCCCGCAATGTCTTCGAAGGCAGGCTGAACCCACCCATGGTGATCATGGATTCGATACGGCTCAGGCATTCGCGCGGCGTATTGGCGTGGAGCGTCCCCATCGATCCGTCGTGGCCGGTGTTCATCGCCTGCAGCAGGTCGAACGCTTCCGGGCCACGCACCTCACCGACGATGATCCGCTCGGGCCGCATGCGCAGGCAGTTCTTGACGAGGTCGCGCATGGTGACCGCGCCCGTACCCTCAAGATTGGGCGGGCGAGTCTCGAGGCGTACGACATGGGGTTGCTGGAGCTGCAGTTCGGCAGCGTCCTCGCAGGTGATGACCCGCTCGTCATGCTCGATATAGTTGGTCAGGCAGTTCAGCAGGGTCGTCTTGCCCGAGCCCGTACCGCCGGAAATCACGATATTGCAGCGCACCTTGCCGATGATCTTGAGGATTTCGGCACCGGGCGGCGAGATCGCGCCAAAGCGGACGAGCTGATCCAGCGTCAGCTTGTCCTTCTTGAATTTGCGGATGGTGAGAGCTGGCCCGTCGATCGCCAGCGGCGGCGCGATGACATTGACGCGCGAACCGTCGGCAAGGCGAGCGTCGCAGATCGGCGAGGATTCGTCGACGCGCCGGCCGACCTGGCTGACGATACGCTGGCAGATGTTCATCAGCTGCGCGTTGTCGCGAAAGCGAACATTGGTCAGCTGGATCTTGCCGCCGGTCTCGATGAAGGTGCGCGAGGCGCCATTCACCATGATGTCGGCGATATCGTCCCGCGCCAACAGCGGCTCCAGGGGCCCGTAGCCGAGCACGTCGTTGCAGATGTCGTCGAGCAGCTCCTCCTGCTCGGCGATCGAAAGCACAACGTTCTTGAGCGAAATGATCTCGTTGATGATGTCGCGGATTTCCTCCCGCGCCGATTCACCATCGAGCTTCGCGAGCTGAGAGAGGTCGATCGCCTCGATCAGCGCCCCGAAGATCATGCTCTTCATCTGGTAGTAATCGTCGGACTTCGGTGTTTCGACCGGAGCCATGGGTGCCGCCGGCACTTGACGACGCATATCGGGAAGGGGCGCGGACGGTTCGAGCAGACGCGCGGCCGAGGTGGGGCCGGGAGTCTTCGGACTCAGCGGCTGCGCCGTCGCAGCGTTCGAGGATCGCTTTCCGAACATGTCACCCCCCTTTCACGCCGGGAAACGGCCAGCCGGCCAGTTGGAGCAGGAGGTAGCGGCGAAGAATAGCCCCACAGCTCAGGCCCTGCGACGCTTGAGCTTGGCGACCAACGGCTCCAGCAGGCTGCGCTTTCCGCGCCTGGCCTCGCCGCGCCCGGTCAGGGCGCTTGCAATATGAATGAAGGCCTCGTTGATCTTGCCGCCGGCCTGGACCTCCGCAACCATCTGCCCGTTATTTGCAGCCGTGCCAAAGACCTGCGCGTCGAAGGGAATCGCGACGAGCACCTCGACACCCAAGGCCTTGGCAAATTCCCCTGCGTCGATCTCGGGCCGCTTCGGCAAGCCAACCTGATTGAGCACCAGACGTGGCGGCGAATCATTCGGACGGCTGGCCCGAGCCAGATCGATCAGGTTCTTGGCGTTCCGCAGCGAGGCGAGTTCTGGGCCGGCAACAATCACGACCTCGTCTGCACCGATCAGAGAGCGCCTGACCCAGCCGCTCCAGAGATGCGGCACATCGAGAACCACGCAAGGAACGCTGGCGCGCAACAGATCGAAGAGCTGCTCGAACGCGTCCTCCTGCAGGTCGAGCGTCCGATCCAGCATCGCCGGCGCCGCCAGCAAGGCGAGATTGTCGCTGCAGCGCGAGAGCAGGCGATCAAGCATGTTGGCATCAAGCCGCTCAGGCGCAAACACCGCCTCCGCGATGCCCTGCGGCGGATCCTGATTGAAGTCGAGCCCCGCCGTCCCGAAAGCGATGTCGAGATCGACGATCACGGTCGATAAATCGAGATTGCGCGCCATCGCCCAGGCGACGTTATGGGCCACTGTCGAAGCGCCGACCCCGCCCTTGGCGCCCATCACCGCGACGATGCGCCCGAGATTGCGAGCGCCCGGGGCGACATAGAGCTCGGACAGGGTGCGCAGGATGTCGAGCGCCTCGAGCGGAGCGATCAGGTAGTCGCTGACGCCGCGGCGGATCAGATCACGGTAGAGCTGGACGTCATTGACATGCCCGATGACGACGACCTTCGTGCCGGCATCACAGCTCTGGGCCAGGGCATCGAGATGGCCGACGAGCGTGGCTCCGTCGGACACCGTTTCCAGCACGATGACATTGGGCGTGGGCGCGGTGCGGAACGCCTCGACCGCGGCCGCGGGTCCCCCCATCTGGACGCGCGAATGCGTCTTCTCCATACGCCGGTCAGTGGTCGCCGTCTGCATGGCAGCAGCAATGGCAGGCGTTTCGCAAAACGCCTGCAGCGTGATGCGCGGCAGCGGCGCGATGACCTCGTCGCCGGCACTGCTCGCTGCCTGGGCTTCGAAATTCTGCGCCGGATCCATCAGTGGCCTCCGACCGACTGGTTGATCTGCGGCGTTTCCTGCCGGTACTGGGTCGAGGGGTCCTTGCCCTCACGCAGCTTGCCGATCGCGTTCATGCGCTTGACGATATCGGCGCGGCCCTCGGTCCGGCCGCGGACGAGGTCGATCGGATCGGCGACCTGCGCGGCCAATGTCGCCTGGCTGGAACAGCCGAAATTCCAGAGCGGTTCGTTGGCCATGTCCAGTTTCCAGTCGGAGACGCCCGCGTCCTGCGTCCATTGTCCGCAGGAATGCGGCAGGCCCGCCTGCAGCGAGGCGAATGTCAGGCGAATAGGCGAGGCGAGATTCGGGTCCGCGATCGGATAGGTCCTGACCGAGAGCGATCCGGGCGGCACCCCGCCCTGCGCCAGGGCTCTGCGGATCGCTTCGAGCGTGCCATGGGTTGCCATCTCCCGGCCGGCACCGGTTGGCACCTGTGCTACGAGCCCGCCACGTCCACTGCGCCGGTAGTCCGCGGCGAAACTGGCGACATCCTCGGCCTGGCGACGATCGAGACCCGCACCGGCCCGCACGATGAAGACATCTAGCGAACGTGGCGCGTCACGCAGCACAATCGGGTGCCGCTCGCGCAGATCGCTGGCGCTGATCGACCCCGTCGTGTCGGTCTTCGACGCGCAGGCTCCAAGAGCAACGCCGGCGGCCAGAACGGCGGCCAGAGGCCAATGGCTCATCCGCAGCTGTCCTCGATCTGTCATGGCCCGAGCCACCCCTTGCGCGTTCATGAGAGCTCCCTTAGTCGGCAATGAAGCCGACCCGGCCCCTGTAGGCCTGAGGCAATGGCCCGCTATTGGTGCCATAGATCTTGTTCAGGCGGCCGAGCAGCACGGCCTGCGCATCATGGGCATCGACGAAGCCGTCATCCGGGCGTTGGATCTGGTTCGGCTCCATCGGCTTGGCGATGTAGGGCGTCACCGTGATCATCAGTTCGGTCTCCTCGCGCTGATAGTCGCGCGAGCGGAAGAGCACGCCGATCACCGGCAGGTTCATCAGCCCCGGGAAGCCGTTGATCGACTGTTTCGAGACGCGCTGGATCAGCCCGGCCGTCGCCAGGGTCCCGCCCGATGGCAGTTCGACCGTGGTGTCGGACTTGCGCACGCGGAAGGCGGGGGCATTTACCGATTCCCGGGTATTGGTGCCCCGCGATACATTGCTCGTATTGCTGAGCCGGAGCTGGTTCTCGAAATCGAGTTCCGTGACTTCGGTGGCAATGCGCATGCTGATCTTGTTGTCGGACAGGACAATCGGGGTAAAGTTCAAGGAAACGCCGACCGGCTTATAGACGATGCCGAGCGTGCAGATGCCCGACGAGTCGCAGGAATAGCCGTTGGGCACAGGGACATCGCCGCCGGCCGTGAACTTGGCGCTCTCCCCCGAGATCGCAGTGACCATCGGTTCCGCCAGAACGCGGGCGAGGCCTGCGCGCTCCAGCGCACGCAAGGTGAAATTGGTCGAGTTCCCGATCCCGGCTCCGATCGCCGTCGCAGCCAGGGACTGCGGTTGCAACGGAAGCGGGTTCTCGATCGACGGCGTGATCGAGAAATTGCCGAGCTTCCACTCGCCGGACGAGTTGATGCCGAGCTGCTTGATCGCCTTGCGCGAAACCTCGGAGATCACGACCTTGACCATCACCTGGTCGCGATCGCGGATCGTCAACGAGTTGATCACGGCGCCCTTGGACGAGGAGAAGATGCCGGAGGCGGTCCCGACGAAGGCATTCGCGATGTCGACCGCCTGGGTCGCTTCCGATGCATTGGCGACATTGCCGAGCAGGAGGATGGAATTGCCTGCTGGCTTGACCTCGATCTGGGCTCTGGGCATCGCCGCACGCAGCGTCTGGCGCAGCACGTTGAGATCCCGCCCGACTTCGATCTCGAGCGCGGAAATCTGACGGCCTTCGGAGTCGATCACGAACATCGAGGTCGAACCATCGGCGATGCCGATGATGAAGAGCTTGCGCGCCGAGCGGACGACCGCGTTGGCCACTTTGGGGTTGGCGACGAAGACTTCCTTGGCGTCGCGCGGCAATTCCACGATCAGTGAACGACCGATCGAGAGCGTGAGCTTGCGGGCAATGGCATGCTCGCTGGAGCCGACATTCAGAACCGGGGCAGGCCCCGTCGACTGAGCTATGGCCGGCAGGCCGAGCAGGAGTGCCAGAACCGGCGCCGCGACGGAACGAAGAATGCGCCTTGGGATCATGGCTTCACGCTTTTGCTGGTGACGCCGTAGCGCACGAGGGTCAGGCCGCCTTCGGTGTCGGGGCGCCCGGCATCGCCGGCATCCTTGAGGCTGCGCAAGGCGAGCGAAAGCGTGCCGTTGCGTTGCGCCTGAGCGACGATCTCAACTTGACGGGGCTCGAGTTCGAGCGTCGCCGTCTCGCCGATGACGACCTTCTCGCCATTGCGTTCCTGAATATTCTGACCGATCGCCAGCACCCGGACATTGGTCAGGATCGTTTCGCTGATGAAGCTCTCGCCGCCGCTATTCGCGTTGCCGCCGCCTCCCTCCTGGTGAGTCCGGATGACATCCACACGGTCGTTCGGCAGGATGAAGCCACCGGCCGTATTGGCGCCGCGGCTATCGGTAGCGATCGCTGTTGCCCTCTTGCCGGCCGGCAGAACCGCCGAGAGGAATCCGGTACCGTCCGTCTTGATCAGCTTCTCGCGACGGATCGGTTCTCCACCAGACACTGCGAAACGCGCCAGCTGCCCGGCCAATTCGGTTTCGGCCTCAGGCGCCTCGCTCTTGCGGATGACCCCGGCCGGAACACTGTCAGCCGGCCAGTCGATCCAGCGCATGTCGCTGGCAGCGAGCGTATTGCCGACCGGAATATCGGCAGCTGCGACCAGGACCGGAACCGTCGGCGCCGGCTCATAGCGTGTCACCGGTGCCGGTGTCGCCTTGGGACGTTGGATCAGCAATGCTGCGCCAAGCCCCGCAACAAGCGCGACAACCAGGATGATGATACGGGCTGGACTCATGAACGCCGATCCTCGGCCAAGCTGCGTTGGCTCTCGAAGAGGATCGTGACCCGGGATTCGTCAAATTATGGTTAACCCGGCGTAACTTTCACCAACCGCCTAGAGACCGATGGCAGCGCGCCAGATCGCCGTGTCCGGCAGGACGAAGAGAGCCGAGCAGGCAAGGGCGATCCCATAGGGCACCCCCTGGTTCGCGGCATGAAGCCGGCGCAGCCAAAGCCAGTTCTGCCCCAGTGCCGGCAAGGGGGCAGTGCGCAGCTTCATCACGATCAGGGTCAGTACCGCGCCGAACATCGCAGCCACAACCAGATAGGGCATTAGGTGCCCAAAGCCGAACCAGAGCGTCGTGGCGGCAGCCAGCTTGGCGTCCCCGCCGCCGATCCAGCCCGCGGCGAACAGGCCGAAACAAACAGCAAGGACCAGGCCACCAGCAGCGAAATGCCAGGCGATTTGAACCCAGGGCAGGCCGATGATGAGAGCGCTGGGCACGAAAAGCACGACGAGACCGAGGCAGAGCCTGTTCGAGATCGTCATCGAAAACAGATCGCTCGCCGCAGCATAGGTCATCGCTGCGGGAAAGAGGACAAGGAGGAACAGCAGTGGAAGCGACATCGAAAAGGCTCCGGGCAATGCAGCTTCACGAACAATGCGCCAGCATCGCATCCAACTCTGTAGAAACAGTATCTGGTCGGCCAGGCGAGAACCGGGACGCAAAACGCCCCGGACCAGCCGGGGCGTTCGCTGCTTCGAGCAGAGGATGGCTTAGGCCGCGGGCTTAGCGACCTTGGTCAGCTCGCCGGAAATGCGCTTGAACAGATCGCTGAGGTCGGTGCCGAGCGTCGTGACGGTGCCGATGATGACGACGGCGATCAGGCCAGCGATCAGGCCGTATTCGATGGCGGTCGCGCCGGACTCGTCCTTGGCAAAGCGAGCGAACAGATTCTTCATGACGGAACTCCTATTGCACCACGGTTTGACTGCTGCCTTCGCTCTGAACGGCTTCGGTCAGCGACAAGACAGACACTACCCAGAAGCCGTTGCGTTTCGGTTAAACGAAACAAAGAACTCGACGTCGATATCAGACATTTACCGGATGGTTAACGCCATATTTATTGAATTCACCACCCATCATCATGATGAACATCAATTAGTATTTGAATTTAATTACGACTATACGTGTCATCGCGATTGAATTTGACCATTCTAGCAATGTTTATCTCGCGGGAGAGCGTGACCTTAAGCGATGCTCCATTTCTCATTTTAGAAATTGCCTGCTCAATAAACATGTTCGCGGGGGGCATTAGGATTCGATTCATCATTTTCGGCTTTACTCCAGACGTTGGAAACCTAGGGCGCCACCATGTCGACTGTCCTCAGCTGTGCCCCGCGCCGCAGAGCGCTGGCCATGGCCGCGTCCGGCGCGATCCTTCTGGGAAGCGCGCCCGTAGCGCGATCGGCGCCGGAACCAGTCCGGCCCGACACGGTCGCCGTCATCGTCGATCACGCCAAGCTCGTCAGACTGCCGGAAAAGGCCCAGACCGTGATCGTCGGCAATCCGGCGATCGCCGATGTCTCCGTGCAAAGGAACGGAGTGATGGTGGTGACCGGCAAGAGTTTTGGCGTCACCAATCTCATCGCGCTCGATGCCAGTGGCAGCCTGTTGGCGGAATCGCTCGTGCGCGTCAGCGCGGCCGCGGATTCCATTCTCACGGTCCAGCGCGGCATGGAGCGGGAGAGCTATTCCTGCACCCCGACCTGCCAACCGACCGTGCAGCTCGGGGACGCAACCAAATATTTCGGCGATGTCGGCGGGCAGACGACCAGACGCAACGCTCTCGCCAGCGGCAGCGACAAATAGGCTTCGTAACGCTCAAGGTGAAGGTTTCGCTAACGCCAGTGCGGCTTCGGCGAACCATGCCCTAACAAGTCGGCAATGCTTTGCGGCTAGGGTGCCTCCACTGAAGAGCGGAGATCCCTCGCGGCCTCTGCATCCGGATGGTTGGCTTAACTGGTCATGGTCACATCTCCTTCTCGAACGAACGGACGTGTCGCGCGACGCCTCCTCAGGACCCCGTGGTTGGGATCCAACGGCTTTTGCAGGAACCAACGCGGCGCGACCGCCGTCGAGTTCGGGCTCGTCGCGTTTCCGTTCCTCCTGCTCGTGTTCACGATCATCGAAACCGGGCTGATGCTGTGGACCTACCAGGTGCTCGACGACGCCGTGAAGCAGGCGTCGCGGACGCTCCTGACCGGGGAATCGGTCGCAATCTACAGCACCCCCTCGAACCCCCTTCCGCACGATGCCAAGACATCCACTGAGGCATTCAGGCGCGAGGTCTGCGCGCAGGCTCCGGCGCTCGTCGATTGCGAGAAGCTGCGCGTCGACGTGCGCGGCTACGTATCACCAGCGGCGGCTCAAACCGATCTTGCCAAGCTCAACCCGTTCAGCGGGAACACACTGAACACCAGTAATTTCAGCTACAACCAACCCGGAAAAGGCGAGATCGTCGTCGTGCGGGCGACATTGCGTTATTCGCTCTACCTGACCGGCTGGACGAACACCCTGGCCAATATCGATGGCGGTGAGCGCGGGCTCATGGCTGTCGCGACGTTCCGAAGCGAACCTCCATGAGAACGACCATGAGGCAGTTCTTCTCGATCCGCCGCAACAAGGCCGCGCTGCGCCGCCTCAGGCGTCATCTGCAGACGGACAGGAAAGGCGTTGCCGCGGTGGAGTTCGCTCTGATCCTGCCTGTGATGCTCTTGCTATATTATGGCATTGCCGAGATCGGGGAGGCCGCCATGGCCGATCGCCGGGTGACCCAGCTCAACCGGGCCCTCGTTGATCTTGCCGCGCAGGGCAACCTCCCGCCGGAAAGCGCCGCCGCGCCGGGAAGCGCCCCGCGGGGAACCGCATTGTCTGACGCCGATGTCGATACGATCTTCCTCGTCGGGCAAATGATCATGGCCCCCTTCACCACCACGCCAAGGATGATGTTCGCTAGCGTCACCGTGGACGACAAGGGGGTGGCAAAGGTCTGCTGGAGCGCGCAGAGAAACACGACCGCCCCGCCGACAAACATCAAATTGCCGGATGGGCTGCTCCTCCCCAAGACGTCCGTGATCATGGCCGAAGCCAGCTATGCCTATGAACCCTTGCTCGGCAAGCTGGTGTTCAAGGACGCCCTCACCCTGGGCGGCGACAGGATCTACATGCGCCCACGCATGGCTGCGAAGGCAGGCGCGCTCAATATCGAGCAGGTCGCGCGAATCCAAGGAACTGGCAGCACCGCCAAGACCATCGTCTGCTGAGCTGTTGCGTGCGCCTCGCCGCCGAGAATCCTGGCAGCGAGAAGGGGTGTCCCGAGGCGAGCTCGCTCGCGCCGGGACATATCTGCTCACCCGCCTCAGATCGTCTGATTATAGGCACCCACTTCCGGATTCTCGCGCAGCACGCCGTCGATGGCGGCAAACATCTCGCGCATGCGCGCGTCCGAAACCGGGCTTTCGCAGACCACGACAAGCTCCGGCTTGTTTGAGGAGGCGCGGACCAGCCCCCAGGTGCCATCCTCGTTGACGACGCGGACGCCGTTGACGGTGATCACGTCGCGGATCTTCTGGCCGGCGATGGTTTCGCCCTTGGCCTGCATGGCCTCGATGCGCTTCGTCACGCGATCGCTGACCTCGTACTTGATCTCATCGGCGCATTTGGCCGCCATGGTCGGCGTGCCCCAGGTCTTGGGAACCGCGGCATAGAGTTCCGCCATCGACTTACCCGGGTTGCGGTCGAGCATGTCGATGACCGCCAGCGCCGTGACCACACCATCGTCATAGCCGCGCCCGACCGGCGCGTTGAAGAAGAAATGGCCCGACTTCTCGAACCCCGCCAGCGCGTTGAGATCGCGGACGCGGCGCTTGATATAGGAATGGCCGGTCTTCCAGTAATCGGTCTTCACGCCGAGCTTCTGCAACTCGGGGTCGGTGATGAAGAGCCCGGTCGATTTCACGTCGACGACGAACTGTGCACCGGGATGCAACCTGCCGAGGTCGCGCGCCAGCATCACGCCGATCTTGTCGGCGAAGATCTCCTCGCCGTGATTGTCGACCACGCCACAGCGGTCGCCGTCGCCATCGAAGCCGAGCGCAACGTCAGCGCCATGCTGCTTCACGGCATCTGCCATGGCATGCAGCATCTTCATGTCTTCGGGATTGGGATTGTAACGCGGGAAGGAGTGGTCAAGCTCCGCATCCATCGGGATGACCTCGCAGCCGATCGCCTCCAGGATCTGCGGAGCGAATGCACCCGCCGTACCGTTGCCGCAAGCCGCGATGACCTTCAGCTTGCGCGTGATCTTCGGACGGTTGGTTAGGTCCTTGATGTAGAGGGCCGGGAAATCGGGAACGAAGACATAGGAGCCGCCGCCCGACAGCTCGAAATCGGCCGCGAGCACGATGTCGCGGAGCTGGCCCATTTCGTCGGGGCCGAAGGTGACAGGGCGCTGCGCGCCCATCTTCACGCCGGTCCAGCCATTGTCGTTATGCGAGGCCGTGACCATCGCAACGCAGGGAACGTCGAGCGCGAACTGGGCGAAATAGGCCATGGGCGACATGGCGAGGCCGATATCATGGACCTTGCAGCCCGCCGCCATCAGGCCGGTGACCAGCGCCATCTTGATCGACGACGAATAGCCGCGGAAATCATGACCGGTGACGATCTCGGGCTTGATGCCCATGCGCTTGATCAGCGTGCCGAGGCCCATGCCGACGGCCTGTACGCCCATCAGGTTCAGTTCCTTGCCGAAGAACCAGCGCGCGTCATATTCGCGGAACCCCGTCGGCTTCACCATCGGCAGGGATTCATACTCGAAGGTATTCGGGAACAGCTCAGGCAGCGGCTTCGGGAACATCAAGGCATCCATTGCAAGGGAACATGCAGGGCGAACGAAGCATCAAGCCACATGAATGCAGCCTGACCGTGACACAGCGGCGACGCCGTCTTGACGGATCCCTGGCATAGCGGATCGCAGCGGATTAGGGAACGCCGGAGACCGCCTAGCCGCGCAGGATCATGCGACCGGTCTGGACCTCGAAGCCCTTGAGTTTGCTCAGAAAAGAGGTTCCAAGCAGGCTGACGGAGAGCGCGCCTGCGGGCAGAACCATGGCCTCGACATTGCGCACGATGATGGCGCCGAGCCTGACCTCGCGCAGATTCACCCGGGCGCCGCGTACCACGCCATTGGCCGTGCGCAGCGTGACCTTGTAGTCGGACGATGCGGGGCGGAGGCCGAGCCCCAGGGCATCGCTCTCCGTCAACGCAATGAAACTCGCACCGGTATCGACCAGCATCCTGACACGGTAATTGTCGATGGTCGGATGGACCATGTAGTGACCGCGAGAATCGGCCGCCACGGTGACCATCGGAGGCTCGCTCGATCGGGCGGCTGGAGACGGCGGCGCGGGCTGTCGCGCGCCGGTCGCGACAGCCGCCGCGCGGGGCGTGTCATCATCCTCGACATAGCCTGCCAGACGCGTGCCGTATGACATCGCGCCGTAGCCGACGGTAAAGGCTACTCCGAGCGCCCAGATGATGGGCCGTTGCGCCATTTGCTTTCAGTCTCCGCCATGCTCCGGGGATGCTGCTCCCAGGACACTGCCGAAGAATGAATCGGAACAGGCAGATTGCCGGGTTCGGCCGAGCCTGGGCCTGATGAATCCAAACAGACTTAACGTATCGTCATCCGGATTGAAGACATCTCAGAGGAAGCCGGAGCCAGCCAGTGCCTCGATCTCCGCTTGGCGTGGCACGCTTGGTTGCGCACCGGACACCGTGCAGGCGAGCGAGCCGGCTGCGAGCCCACGCTGGAGCGCGCCCGAAAAACCATAGCCGGCATCGAGCGCCGCGGCGAAGGCCCCGACGAAGCTGTCTCCGGCCGCGACCGTGTCGACAACCTCGACCTTTGGCGCTTCGAGGCGGCGGCGAACGCCGCCATGCCAGCCGACGACCCCCTCGCCGCCGAGCGTGACGACACAGGCAATGCCGCGTTCGGCATCGAGGCGCTGCGCAAAGGCGTCGGGCTCGCGTTCGGCCCAGCCCCAGGCGCTGGCAAGCACCAGCGCCTCGTGCTCGTTGACGATCAGCATGTCCAGGCAATCGAGCAATGCGGGAGCCGGCGTGCCGGCTGGTGCGAGATTCAGGATGACGCGCCCGCCGGCCTGCTTCGCCAGCCGGGCCGCCGCGATGCACTCCGTCTCCGGAACCTCGCGCTGCAAGAGCAGGATGTTGCGCTGGCCAAGCGGCAGCTCGCGCAAGCCACCGGCCCTGGCATGGGCATTCGCGCCGGCCGCCACCACAATCTGATTGGAGCCGGCTGCATCGACCGCGATGAAGGCGGCACCTGTTGGCGCCTCGACCCGCTCGACCAGCGTGAGATCGACACTGTCGGCGGCCAGCAGGGTCAGGGCGATCTCGGCAAAGGCATCACGCCCGACAGCGCCGGCGAGCACGACTTCGGCGCCTGCCCTGCGTGCGGCAAGCGCCTGGTTGGCCCCCTTGCCGCCGGGATGCAGCGCATAGCCAGGGCCGATCACCGTCTCGCCGGCCCCCGGCAGGCGCTCGACGGGCGTGACCAGATCGACATTCAGCGACCCGAAGACGGTGATCACGCCACCAGCCTCGCAGCCAGACGCTTCACACCCGCGACAAACGCGTCTTCCGGTGTCGTGATCTGGAAGGGCAGGCCCGCCGTCTCGAACGCCGCTGCATAACTCGCCGCCAGCGCTCCATCGGCCACGAGATGGACCGTGGCGGGGCGTCCGAACAACGCCTGCACGCCGGCAATCTCCTGGCCGACCAGCAGCGCCGAGAGATAGGGCCCGACCGCGCCGCCACCCATTCGTCCCGCAAGCACCTCGGTACGCGCTGCAAAGGCTGCGTTGAGCAGCCCGGCAGGCCGCACTGCTGCAGCGAAGCCGCGCGCGGCACCGGTGCTTGCGTCGTCCCCCGACGGCTCTTCGGCAAGGCGCGCCAGAATCGAATGCTGACGCAGCAGGCCGTAGATCTCGCCGGTCATGAAGCTGGCAAAACGCGTGATCCGGCCGGCCCGCATTTCAGCCCATTTCGAATGGGTTCCGGGCAGGCAGGCGATGCCATCGGTGAGACCGAGTCCGACGATCAGCGTTTCCTCGCCACGCATGACATCGAAGACGCCATCGTCCCAGGAGAGCCCGGGCAGCACGGTTGCGCGCGTTCCGTCCTCCAGCGTCACCGCGATGCCGGCATCTGCCAGCGCTTCGATTGAGGCGGGGCACGCAACGTAAGGCGCCTCGACCCAGCCATTGCGGCTGCCGACCATCCCGGCGAGCACGATCGCGGCGTCCGGCCGCTTGCGGCGGAAATCACCGGCGATCCCCTCGAAAGCAGCCGGGAAACCACCGGGCGGCACCGATTGGATGCCCTGATCCGCAATCCGCCGATCCATCACGCTGCCATCCTCGCCGATGAGGAAGGCGCGGGCACGGGTGGTGCCCCAGTCGAGCGCGATCAAGGGTTTCGGCATGGCGGGCTCCGGCACGGCGTCAGTCGTGGCTCTGCCTTGCCGCATCAGGCGCGGGCGAAGCAAAGCGCTGGTCCGACTATCTCCTTGGCCCGCAAGCCGGGGTCAAGCCCGCGCGTGCCGCGCGGGCTCAGACGTCGAAGAAGACCGTCTCGCCCTCGCCCTGCAGCCGGATGTCGAAATGGAAGACGCCGTCCGGGCCACGCTGCGCAATCAGCGTTTCACGCCGCTCATGCGGGACCAGGGCGAGCACGGCATCGGACGCATTGGCAGGGTCGTCCGAGAAATAGATGCGGGTCACCAGCCGGAGCAGGAGCCCGCGCGCGAAGACCGAGACAGCGAGATGGGGCGCCTGCTTCGTGCCGTCCGGCCCCTCCACGGCGCCTGGCCGCACCGTCTCGAAGTGGAAAAAGCCCTCCGGCGAGGTTTCCGCCCGGCCGAAGCCTGTGAAGCCGGCATTGCCCCCGGCGTTGTGGCGTCCATCCGCGTCGGCCTGCCAGACCTCGATCATGGCGTCCGGCACCGGCTCGCCATCGCCATCGAGGACATGGCCGCGAATGGTGATGCGTTCGCCCGGGACGCCATCAGTTGCAATCCGCTCATTGGCCAGCTCTGAACCGCCATAGGCGCGGGGCGTCAGAGCATAGGCGTAGAAGGGGCCGACCGTCTGCGAGGGGGTGAGGCCAAGGGCGGCCTTGTGCTCAGTCATCATGCGGCTCCTCGAGCGGCGTCGCGTCGCGACCGCGCAGGACGATGTCGAACTGGTAACCGAGCGCCCATTCCGGTTCGGTCGTGTCGATGTCGAAGCGCGAGATCAGGCGCTCCCGTGCTTTCGCATCCGGAATCGACTGGAAGATCGGGTCATAGGCGAAGAGCGGATCGCCCGGGAAATACATCTGGGTAATCACGCGCGAGAGGAAGCTCGACCCGAACAGCGAGAAATGGATATGGGCCGGGCGCCAGGCGTTGTGATGGTTGCGCCAGGGATAGGCGCCGGGCTTGATCGTGACGAAGCGATAGCGCCCCTCCGCATCGGTCATGGCGCGGCCGGCCCCCGTGAAGTTCGGGTCGAGCGGCGCGGGATGCTGGTCGCGCAGATGGACGTAGCGCCCGGCCGCATTCGCTTGCCAGATCTCGACCAGGGTATGCGGCACTGGCCTGCCATCCTCGTCAAGCACCCGGCCCGTCACGATGATCCGTTCGCCGAGCGGTTCGCCCCCATGCTGGAGGGTCAGGTCCGAATCGCCGGCTTGCACGGCGCTATGACCGAAGGCCGGACCGCTGATCTCCGACAGCGTATGCGGCAGCAGGATCAACGGCTGCGAAGGCGCGCGCTTCAACGTGCTCGTATAGGCCGGCGACGCGTTGAGCGGATGGGCCTTCAGGCCATCGCGTGGATAGATCAGGCTCATGCCGCTACTCCATGCGCTCGCTTGGTTCGGGCGTGCAGATCGCGCAGGATCTCGATCTCCTGCGCGGTCGGCGCCGGAGTTTCGACGAGTTCGCCAGCGAAACGCAAGGTCCAGCCGCAACCGGCCTGAACCTGATCACGCGTCACGCCGGGATGAAGCGCGGTCACTGTCAGCTCGGCGGTCTCGGCATCGGGCTCCATCACGCAAAGATCAGTGATCACCTTGGTCGGCCCCCTGGTCTTGAGGCCGAGCCGTTCCCTATCGCCCTTGCCCTTGCCGTGGCCAAAGGAGGTGATGAACGGCAGGGTCTCGACGAAGGCGCGCGAGCCCATGGCCATGGTGATGAAGATCTCGCGACAATTGCCGGCGATCTCCGGCGCACCGCCGCCGCCAGGAAGCCTTACCTTCGGCGCGGCATAGTCCCCGACGACTGTGGTGTTCAGATTGGCAAAGCGATCGATCTGCGCGCCGCCCAGGAAACCAATGGTGATCCGGCCGCCCTGCAGCCAGTAGCGGAACATCTCGGGCACGCCGACCGTGGTCAGCGCGGTATCACAGAGTTCGCCGTCGCCGATCGAGAGCGGCAGCACGGAGGGGCGGGTCGAGAGCGTACCGGATTCGTAGATCAGCGTGATCTTCGGGGCATGGGTCAGGCGCGCCAGGTTGCAGGCAGCCGAGGGGGCGCCGATGCCGACGAAGCAGACATCGTCATCGGTCAGCAGGCGGGCAGCCGCGATGCTCATCATCTCGGTCGCCGTGTGGCTCATGGGAGTATGGCTCATGGCGCTGATCCTCACGCGGCCTGCCGAGCAAGGCCGGCATGGTGTGCAAACACCTCCGGCCCCTGCTCCAGGACATTTGCCTTCATCCAGGCCATGAATGTGTCGCGCTCCCGGGCGATCTTGTCCCAGGCAATGTAGAAGTCATTGGCGCGCTTGTAATAACCGTGGGCGTAGGATGGATAGGCTCCGCCCGGCACCCTGGCGATCGCGGTCACTGCCCAGGACGGCAGGATGACGGCATTGGCATTGCGTGGACCAAAGTCCTCGACGAACTCCTCGACGGTGACCAGCGAACGCTTGGCCGCCAGTACGGCCTCCTTCTGCACGCCAACGATGCCTTCAAGCAGGACGTTGCCCTCGCGATCCGCCTTCTGCGCATGGATGACGGCGGCGTCGGGTCGGATGGCGGGAACCGTCGCCAGGACTTCGCCGGTATAAGGGCAGGTAACGGATTTGATCCGGGGATTGACCTTCGGCAGGTCGACACCCTTGTAGCCGCGAAACACCGCGAAGGGCAGGTTGGCGGCGCCAGCCTCATAGGCATTGGCCATGGCAGCGTGGCTGTGCTCTTCAAGCTCGAGCCTATGCGGCCAGCCATTCTCGACCGCATCGCGCAGGCGGTGCAGCGAGCCCACGCCAGGGTTGCCGCCCCAGGAGAAGACCAGCTTTTCGGCGCAGCCCATCCCGATCATCTGATCGTAGATCAGGTCCGGCGTCATGCGGATCAGCGTCAGTCGCTTGCGGCCCTGGCGGATCGCCTCATGCCCGGCAGCATGCGGGATGAGGTGAGTGAAGCCCTCCATCGCGACGGAGCAGCCGTCACGCACCACCGACTCGATTCCCTCGGCGAGGGAGACGAACTCAGCCACCTTGACATCTCCTCGTTTTGTGCGTTAATCGCACGTCGTTTTGATTTTCGAACAATACCGATTACGTCAACGGGGGTCAAGATTGGACACGGCAACGTCGGATCGCGACCATATGGCCGCCCTGGAAAAGGGGCTGGCCGTGATCGAATGCTTCGACGCGGCGCATGAGAAGCTCACGATTGCAGACGTTGCGCGCGCCACCGCGCTGTCCCGCGCGGCGGCCCGGCGCTGCCTTTTGACGCTCACAAGGATCGGCTACGCCGAATTCGACGGCAAGTTCTTCCGGCTGACGCCGCGCGTGCTCAGGCTCGGCCATGCCTGGCTGGCCTCCAGCGCCCTGCCCCAGCTCGTCCAGCCCTTCCTGGAACGGTTGTCCGAGGAAACCCATGAATCCTCCTCGGCCTCGCTGCTCGACGGGCACGAGATCGTCTATATCGCGCGTTCGGCGCAGAGGCGGATCATGTCCGTCGGCCTTTCCGTCGGCTCGCGCCTGCCCGCCTTCTGCACCTCGATGGGGCGCGTCCTGCTCGCAGCGCTGCCACCCGACGAGGCCCGCGAACGGATTCTGGCCGGCCACCCGCGAGCGCTGACGCCTCATACCGTAACGGAGCCGGAACGGATCATGGCCGCCTTGGCGGCGGCGCGAGAACAGGGTTACAGCGTGGTCGATCAGGAACTGGAACTTGGCCTGATCTCGATGGCACTCCCGCTCGCCAACGCGCGTGGCGAGACTGTTGCCGCCTTCAATATCTCCGGGCAGGTGCAGCGAACCTCGGCCGAGGAGATGGTGGCGCAGTTCCTGCCGCGCATGCGCTCGATGCAGGCGATGCTGCGCCCGCTGATCAAGTAAGGACATCACGATGCTTGCCCTGCAGTCCGGACCTCTCTCCGCCGCGATCGCGCCCGAGATCGGTGCGATGGTGACCGCGCTCGAATGGCGCGCGCCTGACGGGCGGGTGCATCCGCTCCTACGGGCGCCGGCGGGGGCGGTTCCCTCGATCGCGGCCCCCAATCGCTTCGGCAGCTGGGCCATGCTGCCCTTTGCCAACCGCGCCTTCGATTGCGTCATCGACGATGGCGAGCAGCCCTTTCGGGTGCCCCCCAACGATCCTGCGGGCACAGGCAGCATTCATGGCTTCGGCTGGCAGTCGGCCTGGGAGATTCTGGGGTATGACCACGGCCATACCGTTCTGGAACATCGACGCAGCGCCGGTGAAGACCCCTATCGCTACCGCGCGCGGCAGGAGATCAGCCTCGACGTTTCCGGTATGACCATAGCCCTTGCGATCATCAACGAGGCGGATATGGCCCTACCCTTTGGCTTCGGGCTGCATCCCTGGTTTCCCGCTGCGGCGGATACGCGCCTCAAGATGCGCTCCGACGGCGCATTGATCCTCGGCAACGGCTTCCGCGCAACCGGCTCGCAAGCGCTCGCAGATGGCGGCCCCTATGCCGCTAACCCGCTCTTCGCAACTCAGGCAGAAACGGCCTGGAGCTTCCTCGGCTGGGATGGCACGGCGCGCATGGAAACGCCTTCGCGCGGCGTCGCCGTCACCGTCACCGCAAGCGAAACGCTGCGCTGCCCTGTCGTCTGGGCCCCTCCTGGCGCCGACTTCCTCTGCGTCGAGCCGCAAAGCCATGCCATCGGTGCACCAAGCGAGGTTGCAGCGCGTGCCGCCTCGCCGCTAACGCGGCTTCAGCCGGGCGAGACGCTCAGCGGCTGGATGCGGATCGCCGTGGAGGCGATCTGAGCTCTTATCTCCAGGTCGGCCCGGCCCGGTAGGGCTGGTAGCCGTAGGCGTTGGGCGGCAGGGTCGGCCGCATGAAGAGTTGATCACGCGCCGCATCCCAGTTCGGCACGCCACGCTGATGCGCGATCGCGGCCTCACGCTGCTTGGATTTCGACTGCGCAATGGCGACCTTGCTCTTGTGAGGCGTCTTCGCGAGCTTGCTCTTGGCACCGCCTGCCCTGGCAAATTGCGACAGCCCGTCCGAGCTGGCTCCATTCAGCGCAATACGCGTCTGGCCGGCACCGTGCTTCTTGACCAGCGCAAACAGCTTGGCGGCATGGGCAGGATGCAGCCGGATGCAGCCATGCGATGCCGGCCGGCCGAGTGCACCGACCGCAGTCGTGCCGTGGATGGCGTAGCCACCCCGGAAGAACACGGAATAGGGCATCGCCCCGCCATATTTGCGCGAGTACCAGCTCCGCTCCAGCCGCGTCGGGCTATAGACGCCGTTGGGAGAGCGGAACCCCTTGCGGCCGGATGAGATCGCCCAATTGTAGATCTCTCCGTCAGTCGTCGTCACCTGCATGCGCTGGGCAGCCAGGTCGACGCGGACCTGAACGCCGGCCTGGGCCGAAGCCAGGCCGACAAACGAAAGAAACACTACGGCGAGGACGCCGAGGACGCGACGCATCACACCACTCCTGAAGACGCAACCGTTGCAAGAATTCGGCGTTGTCGGATGCGATGCTCCGCCGCCTTTACTCTAGGAAACGCCCTTCAGCCCCCAGTTGTAAAGCAGAAAGCCGCAACTTGGTTTCTGCGCGGCCGGCTTGACCTGCAGGCGCCGCTACAACATCGGCAGAGAGCGGGGCTTGGGCCCACGTGGAAAAGCAGCGTCGATTCGCGCGATCTCGCTGTCGCTCAGGCGCAGCTTCAGCGCGCCGGCATTGTCCTCGACATGTTCAGCCCTGGCAGCCTTTGGGATGGCGAAGACCTGGGATTGGCGGGTCAGAAAGGCAAGCGCGACCTGACGCGGTGTTGCTCCATGCGCGATCGCGACATCGGCGAGCACGCCCCCGCCCGCACTTGCGGCTAAGGGAAAATCATCCTGACCAAATGGGCTGTAGGCGGTCACCGCAACGCCGTGGCGCTCGCACCACGGGATGACCATATGCTCGATGGCACGTTCGCGGAGATGATAGAGGACCTGATTGCAGGCGATGGCGCCCCCGCCGGCAATCGCCAGCGCTTCATCGAGATCATCGACGTCGAAATTGCTGACGCCCCAGGACAGAAGCTTGCCCTGGCGCTTCAAGTCCTCGAAGGCTGCAAAAGTCTCCTCCAGCGCGTATGAGCCGCGCCAATGCAGCAGAAAGCAGTCGAGCCTGTCGGTCCGGAGCCGCCTCAGCGATTCCTCGCAGGCCTTGCGCGTACCCGCACGAGAGGCGTTGTACGGCAGCACCTTGGAAACGAGGAAGACCTCGTCTCGCCGCCCGGCGATGGCTTCTCCGACAATCTCCTCCGAGCGGCCGGAACCATACATCTCAGCCGTGTCGAGGTGGCGCAGGCCAAGGTCGAGCCCGCGACGCAAAGCCGCCACCGCGCCGGCCCGATCGGCGAGTTCGATGTTCCAGGTGCCCTGGCCGATGACGGGGATCGACGGGCCATTGGCTCCAAATTGCCGGGCCTGCATCGCGCTCTCCCCATCCGTGCCAGTGCTACACCGGCGGCGTGCCGTTGGCCGAAAGCACCTCGCCGGCCAGATAGAGCGAGCCGCAGATCAGGATCCGCGGCGGCGCCCGCCAGGTCCGTACTGCGATCTCGCGCAGCGCCTGCTCGACGGAACCCGCGACCTCGGCATTCAACCCGGCGACCCGCGCGAGAGCCGCAACCTCCTCGGCCGGGCGGGCCGCAAGCTGGTTGTGGATCGGCACGGCGAAGAGCGCATGCGCGAGCCCCTTGAAATGTCCGAGCGTCGCGGTTGCGTCCTTGGTCGATAGCAATCCCGCGATCATGACGAGCGGGGCCGGATTCTTCTCCTCCAGATCGGCCATCGCCTGCGCGAGAACGCGGCCGCCATCAGGATTGTGGCCGCCATCGAGCCAGAGCTCGGCGCCAGCGGGCACGAGTTCGGCGAGTTGGCCGCGCGCCAGCCTTTGCAGCCGTGCCGGCCATTCGGCATTGAGCATGCCCTGCTCGAAAGCGCGGGCCGGCAGGGCGCCATATCCGGCTGCGCGCAAGGCCGCGATGGCCGTACCGGCATTGACGTGCTGATGACGCCCGGCAAGGCGCGGCAACGGCAGATCGAGCAGGCCGTCGCCATCCTCGTAGACCAGCCGCCCGCCTGCCTCGTGAATGTTGAAGTCCTGCGCGCCGATCAGAATTTTCGAGGCGCCTACGCGCTCGGCCGCGGCTTCGAGCACGGCCGTCGGTTCCGGTTCCTGTGGCGCAATCACGGCCGGGGCGCCGCGCTTGAAGATGCCGGCCTTCTCGCCCGCGATCTTGGTGACGGTATCGCCGAGATACTCGGCGTGATCCATCGAGACCGGCGTCACCACCGTGCAGGCGGGATGGGCAACGACATTCGTCGTGTCGAAGCGTCCGCCGAGACCGACCTCGAGCAGCAGAACATCGGCCTTGTGCTCGGAGAAGAGCAACATGGCGGCCGACGTGGTGATCTCGAAGAAGGTGATCTGGTCGCCGGCATTGGCCCGCTCGCAGCGCTCCAGCGCCTCGACCAGCACGGCCTCGTCGACGAAACGACCGCCGCCCGGCTGACCGAGCCGGATGCGCTCATGAAAGCGCACCAGATGCGGCGAGGTGTAGACATGGACGCTGAGACCCGCCGCCTCGAGAATCGCCCGCATGAAGGCGATGGTCGAGCCCTTGCCATTGGTGCCGGCGACATGGATCACCGGCGGCAGGCGCTTATGCGGATCGCCGAGCCGCTCCAACAAGGTCAGGATGCGGCCGAGCGAGAGATCGATCAGCTTGGGATGCAGCGCCAGGAAGCGCGCCAGCAGCGTGTCGGAAGACCCCATGATGCGTTCGGCCCCCGGCCGTCCCGTTATCCGTGTCAGGCCGCTTCGGGGACCGGCCCGACCGGCTGCTTGGAATCGGCCGCCGGCTCGAGCTGCTTGGTCAGCAGGCGGCCGAGGCGCGCCAGCGTCGCCGGGATGTCGTGGCGATGGACGACCATGTCGACCATGCCGTGATCCTTGAGATATTCGGCGCGCTGGAAGCCTTCGGGCAGCTTTTCGCGGATGGTCTGCTCGATGACGCGCGGACCCGCGAAACCGATCAGGGCGCCGGGCTCGGCGATGTGGACGTCGCCCAGCATCGCGTAGGACGCCGTGACGCCGCCGGTGGTCGGGTTGGTCAGAACCACGAAATAGGGCAGCCCAGCCGCGCGCAGACGCCGGATCGCGACCGTCGTCCGCGGAAGCTGCATCAGCGAGAGGATGCCCTCCTGCATGCGCGCACCACCGGAGGCGGCGAACACGACATAGGGGGTCTTCTTCTCAAGCGCGGTCTCGGCGCCCTTGATGAAGGCTTCGCCGGCTGCCATGCCGAGCGAGCCGCCCATGAAGTGGAAGTCCTGCACGGCAATCGTCAGGGGCAGGCCCTGGACGCGGCCGAAGCCGACCTTGAAGGCATCGGCGGCGCCGGTCTTGGCGCGCGCGTCCTTGAGGCGGTCGACATAGCGCTTCTCGTCACGGAACTTCAGCGGATCGACAGCGACCTCCGGCAGCGGGACATCGACCCATTTGCCCTCGTCGAAGGTCAGGCGCAGCCGGTCCTGCGCGGTGACGCGCATATGATGGTCGGAGCCCGGAATGACGAAGCCATTGGCCTCGACGTCCTTATGGAAGACCATCTGCCCGGAATCGGGGCACTTGATCCAGAGGTTCTCGGGGCTCTCGCGCTTGAACAGGGTCTTGATGCGCGGGCGAACGACTTCGGAAATCCAGTTCATCGGATCATCCTTGAAACGTGTGACTGGAGCGGCCGGCTCAGGCCGCCTTGGAGACCGTGCGGATGCCGGCAGCCAGTTCCGCAACCAGCGAGGTGACCGCCGAAACCGTCTTGTCCGTGGCCTTGCCGTCCGCGTCCAGCGAGAGGCGAACCCGCTCGACGAGCGCGGAACCGACGACGACCCCGTCGGCACCCTTCGCGATGGCTGCGGCATCGGCCGCCGTCTTCACGCCAAAGCCGACAGCAACCGGCAGGTCGGTATGGCGCTTGATCCGGGCCACCGCATCGCCGACCGCGTCATAGCTCGCGATCGCGCCGCCAGTGACACCGGTCATCGAGACATAATAGACGAAGCCCGAAGTATTGCTCAGCACCTTCGGCAGGCGCTTGTCGTCGGTCGTAGGCGTGGCCAGACGGATGAAGCTGATACCGGCCTCAAGGGCGGGCAGGCAGAGCTCCACATCCTCTTCCGGCGGCAGGTCGACAACGATGAGTCCATCGACACCGATCCGGCGCGCATCCTGCAGGAAGCGCTCGACGCCATAGGCCCAGATCGGATTGTAGTACCCCATCAGCACGATCGGCGTGTCATGGCCGGCCTTGCGGAAGGCCTCGACCATGGCGAGCGTCCTTTTCAGCGTCTGGCCTGCCTTCAGGGCCCGCTGGCCCGCGAGCTGGATCGGGACGCCATCAGCCATCGGATCGGTGAAGGGCACGCCAAGCTCGATCACATCCGCGCCTGCCTCAGGCAGGGCATTGAGGATCGCGCTTGCGGTCTCGAAATCCGGATCACCGGCGGTGACGAAAGTCACCAGCGCTGCCCGGCCTTGGGCAGCGCAAGCGGCGAAGCGGGACTGGATGCGGGTCTGGCCGGTCTCTGTCATGAGCGTGCGGTTAGCATGAAGGGGGCGGGCTGGCGAGGGCTCAGGGTGCGATGCGCCAAACCGTGCGCAGCGAACTCGTCACGGTGATCTCGCCGGGCTCGACCGAAATCGGCGCCGCGCCCGCCGCCATGCGGAAGGCACGCACATCGCCCGCAGCGCGGCCCGGTACCTCGGCTTCCGCCTCGACGATCGAGACCAACTCACCGACCTTGACGCCGAGCGCCGTGGCATGGAGTTCGGCCCGCGAACGCGCCGCCTCCGCCGCCTTCAGGCGCGCTGCATCCTTGGCCTTGCTCTCGTCCGCCAGCCCGAAGCTTATGCCGGACATCTCATTCGCGCCGGCCTTGGCCAGCGCGTCGATCAGCGGGCCGGCCTTGGCGAGGTCGCGCACGGTGACGGTCAGGCCGGTGCGGGCCTCGTAGCCGTCGATCGTGGCGGCGCGCGGCGGCTTCGGACCTGGAGACATGGAGGGCTGCGTCATGCGCGGCATCAGCGAGACCTGTGAGGTCATCAGATCGCCGGGGGCGACGCCCGCCGCCTTAACGGCCTCGACCAGCCTGGCCAGCGCCGGCGTGTTCTGGGCGAGAGCCTCGGCTGCGGTCTTGCCCTCGCTGACGATGCCGGCCTGCAGGATCGCGATATCGGGCCTGACCCTGACCTCGCCCTCGGTCCGGATGACGATTCCCTCGGCGGGAGCCACCGTGCTCGCGGTCTGGGCCATTACCGGGCCAGACAGGACCAGCATGGCGGCGAGCAGGATCGTCTTCTTCATCGCTTTATCCTCAGGCTATCGGGTGGGCCGGCATCACCGTCCCGCCAGTATCTCCGCCACTTGCGGAATATCCTTGTCGCCACGGCCGGAGAGATTGACCACCATGAGGTGATCCCTCGGCTTTTGCGGCGCAAGCTCGGCTACACGAGCAAGCGCATGTGCCGATTCCAAGGCAGGAATGATGCCTTCGAGCTTGGAGATGAGCTGGAAGGCCTCCAGCGCCTCCTCGTCAGTGGCGGACAGGTATTTGACCCGGCCGACATCGTTGAGCCAGGAATGCTCAGGGCCGATGCCGGGATAGTCGAGACCAGCCGAGATCGAGTGCGCATCCTTGATCTGCCCGTCATCGTCCATCAGCAGATAGGTGCGGTTGCCGTGGAGCACGCCAGGGCGCCCCCCGGTGAGCGAAGCCGCGTGCAGGCCGCTCGGAATACCGTGTCCGGCCGCCTCGACGCCATAGATTTCGACCGTGGGATCGTCGAGGAACGGATGGAACAGCCCCATCGCGTTCGAACCGCCGCCGATGCAGGCGATCAGTGAGTCCGGCAGGCGCCCCTCGAGTTCCTGCATCTGCTCGCGCGTTTCCCTGCCGATGATCGACTGGAAGTCGCGAACCATGGCCGGATAGGGATGCGGGCCGGCCACCGTGCCGATGCAGTAGAAGGTCGTCGCGACATTGGTCACCCAGTCGCGCAGGGCCTCATTCATCGCATCCTTGAGCGTCTTGGTGCCGGATTCGACCGGTACCACCGTGGCGCCCAGCATCTGCATGCGAAAGACATTCGGCGCCTGACGGGCGACGTCGACCGCACCCATGTAGACGATGCATTCGAGGCCGTAGCGCGCGCAGAGCGTTGCGGTCGCAACGCCGTGCTGACCGGCGCCGGTCTCGGCGATGATGCGCTTCTTGCCCATGCGCCGCGCCAGCAGGATCTGACCGAGCACATTATTGACCTTGTGCGAGCCGGTGTGATTCAGCTCTTCACGCTTGAGATAGATCCTTGCGCCGCCGAAATGATCGGTCAGACGCTCGGCCAGATAGAGCGGCGAAGGCCGGCCGACATAATGCTTGAGGCCGCCAGCCATTTCGGCATGATAGGCGGGATCGGCCTTGGCCGCGTCATAGGCCTGCTCAAGTTCCAGGATCAGTGGCATCAACGTTTCGGCAACGAAACGACCGCCGAACATGCCGAAACGGCCGTTCTCGTCGGGCCCGGAACGATAAGTATTCGGATTGCGGGGCGCGTTCATGTCGGGCCTGCCTTCTTCAAATCCTGCGCCGCCTGACGCGCGGCGGCGATGAAATCCCTGATCCGGCCGATATCCTTGACGCCGGGGGCGCTTTCGACGCCGGACGACACATCGACGCCGGCAGGCCGGGCAATGCGGACGGCATCGGCAACATTCGCCGGATCGAGGCCGCCCGATAGCATGAAGCGCGAAGCCGGGTCGAGGCCGGAGAGTATCGTCCAGTCGAAGGGCCGGCCGTGGCCGCCGGGATAGGCGGCATCCTTCGGCGGCTTTGCATCGAGCAGGATGCGATCCGCGACGCCGACATAAGAGGACATGGCGGCGAGGTCGGACGCTGCAGCGACACCAAGCGCCTTCATCGCGCGAAGACCGGTCGCAGCCTTGAGCGCCAGCGCCTGCTCGGGCGTCTCGCTGCCATGCAGCTGAAGCCAGTCCGGCCTGAGCGCGTCCGCGAGTTCCTTTGCCCGCACCACATCGAAATCCACAATCAGGGCCACGATCTCGGCGCGGCCGCGGGCCATCTCGGCGAGGGCCACCGCGCGAGCCATATCGACGAAGCGCGGGCTCTTCGGGTGGAAGACCAGCCCGACCATGTCGGCCCCGGCGGCGAGTGCCGCCACCATCGTCTCCGGCGTTGAGAGACCGCAAATCTTGATCGTGAAGGCATCGGGGCTTTGCGACATTCCCCGGCAATAGGACATCTGCAGCGGGCCCGGCAACCTTCGTGTCCCCGGACGGTCAGGCCCTCTTGCGGCGCGCCCCACTTGCGACATGATCACAAGCGAAGCCAAGTGCGTCGCGGGGGCGACGGCAAACGGTCAGGATTGGTCCGGCATGGGGCGGCGCGGTTTCATGGCTCTGGCGGGCCTGCTGGCGATCTTCGGCATCGCCGCTTCGGCCTTCTACGTCCTGAACCAACCGCGTACGCTCAGACTCGCCGTCGGCCCGCTGGGATCGGAAGATGCGCGCATGGCCGCTGGTTTCGTGCAGGGTCTCAGCCGCGAAAAATCCTCGATCCGGCTGCGCTTGATCCTGACGGAGGGCTCCGAAGAGAGCGCCAAGCGCGTCGACAATGGCCAGGCCGATCTCGCCATCATCCGCCCTGATATCGCGCTGCCGGAGAATGCCGACACAGCCCTGATCACGCGCCGCACCTTTCCCTTCCTGATCACCAACAAGGAAACCGCGATCGGCCGTATCGCCGATCTGCGCGGCCACAGGGTCGGCGTGGTGCGCAATCCGGCAGGCAATATCGCGCTGCTGAAGCGTGTGCTGGCGCAGTACGAGGTCAAGCCGGAAGAAGTCGAGATCGTCGGGCTGAACTCCGAAGAAATCGTGCCGGCTGCGCGGGAACGCCGGATCGACGCCTTCTTTTCGATCAATGCCGTCGGCTCGCGCATCAACAATGATGGCCTGAGCAAACTCAAATCGGCCTGGGGCGACGACCCGGTGCTCATCCCGATCAGCGCAGCCGACGCGATCACCGCACGTCACAGATCGATCGAAACCGGAGAGATCGTGCGCGGAGCGCTCGGGGGAGATCCGCCACGCCCCTCGGAGAGCCTGACGACAATCTCCGTGACCTCGCGGCTGGTTGCCGCCCAAAGCCTAGACGACACCATCGTCGGGGATCTGGTCAAGGACCTGCTCGCGCTCAGACTGACGCTGGCGGCCGAGCTGCCCTCGATCCAGGGGCTGGAGACGCCCTCGACCGACAAGGACACACCTCTGCCGGTTCATCCCGGTGCGGCAGCCTTCATCGACGGCGAGCAGGAAACCTTCTTCGAGCGCTATGGCGACTGGTTCTATCTCGGAGTGATGGCGCTTTCGCTGCTGGGCACCGGCTTCGCCGGTCTGCTCAGCCATGACAGCGCACTGCGCCGGCGCAAGGCCATGGCGGGGCTCGATCGGCTTGTTGCGATGCTCTCCGCAATCCGCTCCGAGCAGGACGAGACCGCTCTCCAGGGTTTCGAGCGCACGGCCGACGCAATTCTCGCCGAAGTGCTCTCGAATTTTTCGAGCGGCGATGTGGATGCCAGCGGCCTCGCCGCCTATCGGCTGGCCATGGATCAGGTCGGGCGCGCCGTGGCCGAGCGCAGACAGACTCTGCTCGACGCCCAGGACGCGCCAGCGAAGTGATCGGGCGGTCGTGAGTGGGGGGACGGCGAACAGGGCACTTGCCTTTGATTTGGTAATTTCCTAAATAACAAAAATGAACCTGGTCTTCAAAGCGCTTTCCGACCCGACCCGCCGCGAAATCCTGCGGCTTCTGCGCGAACGGGACATGACGGCCGGAGAGATCGCCGCCCGTTTCAACCTCGCCAAACCCACCTTGTCCGGCCATTTCGCCGTCTTGCGCGAGGCGGACCTGATCCAGAGCGACAAGCTCGGCACCACCATCACCTACCGCCTGAACCTGTCCGTGCTCGAAGAGGCAATGTGCCTGTTCCTCGACCATTTCGGGCTCGCTCTCGAACCGAGGCCTCGCGCGGCCAAACCGAAGGACGCTCAATCATGATCCGCTCCACCATGACCCTGAGCCTTGCCGTCCTCGGCAGCATGCTGGTCGCTTCGACCTTTGCGTTGATGCACGTGTCGCCCGATGCCCGGATCGCCATTCATTTCGGGATCGATGGCCAGCCAGATGGCTTCGCCGGGCCTTGGGTGGCGTTCTTCAGCCTGCCCGCCATCGCGGCGGCCGTCACCGCACTGTTTGCTCTGCTTCCACGCCTGGAGCCCCGCGCCAGCAATCTTGTCCGCTCCGGCAAGGCCTATACCGCAACATGGAACGCCGCAGTGCTGATGCTTGCTGCGTGCCACGCGCTTCTGTTGGCCCACGCGCTCGGGTATGCGGCCGATGTTCCGCGCCTGGTGACCGCGATGCTCGGCCTCTTCCTTATCGCCACCGGCAATGTCGCAGCCAAGACCCGTTCGATGCTGCTATTTGGTGTCCGGACGCCGTGGACGCTTGCAGACGAACGGGTCTGGCAGAGGACCCACAGGCTCTATGGCTGGGGCTCCGTCTGCCTCGGCCTTGCGCTTGTCGGCCTCTCTCTTGGCGCCGCAGCGCCTCTCGTCCTGGCCACGGCGGCACTGCTCGGGCTTGCCATCCTGATGACCGGAACCTTGAGCTATTCCTATTGGGTCTGGCGGCAATTGCAGACCACCGCCCGCTGAGATTCACGCGTCAACGCTGCCCCTGTTGCCGGGCGGCTATCGATCAAGGTTGCCGAAACGCCCTCCAGCGTTTATGTGCAGCGCAACGAATTCCAGAACCCCATACGAAAGTGAACTGCGCCGGCCGGGCTTTCCGCGCCGGCTCGCGGTCCTGAAAAGGTACCCCACGCATGTCCATGCGCAATATCGCCATCATCGCCCACGTCGATCATGGCAAGACGACTCTGGTCGACAAGCTGCTCCAGCAGTCGGGTACCTATCGCGAAAACCAGCGCGTGATCGAGCGCGTGATGGATTCCAACGAGCTCGAGAAGGAACGCGGCATCACCATCCTGGCCAAGGCCACCTCGGTGGTCTGGAAGGATACGCGGATCAACATCGTCGACACTCCGGGCCACGCCGATTTCGGCGGCGAGGTCGAGCGCATCCTGAATATGGTCGACTCCGCCATCGTGCTGGTCGATGCGGCCGAAGGTCCGATGCCGCAGACCAAGTTCGTCGTCTCCAAGGCGCTGAAGCTCGGCCTGCGTCCGATCGTGGCGATCAACAAGGTCGATAAGCCAGACGCCCGCGTCCAGGAAGTCATCAACGAGGTCTTCGATCTCTTCGCCGCGCTCGACGCCAATGACGAGCAGCTCGATTTCCCGATCCTCTACGGTTCGGGCAAGCAGGGCTGGATGGCGCATGATCCGGCCGGTCCGCAGGACCAGGGCCTGGCCCCGATGTACGACCTGATCCTCAGCCATGTGCCCGAGCCGCGCATCGAGGAAGGTCCGTTCCGGATGCTCGGCACGCTGCTCGAGGCCAACCCCTATCTCGGCCGCATCATCACCGGCCGCGTCGTCTCCGGCACGGCCAAGCCGAACCAGACCATCAAGGTGCTGTCCGGCGACGGCTCCGTCGTCGAGACCGGCCGCATCAGCAAGATTCTGGCCTTCCGCGGCCTCGAGCGCACGCCGATCGAGGAAGCCATTCCCGGCGACATCGTCTCGATCGCCGGCCTGGTGAAGGGTTCTGTCGCCGACACCTTCTGCGACCCGTCGGTCGAGACCGCGATCAAGGCGCAGCCGATCGATCCGCCGACCGTGTCGATGACCTTCATGGTCAACGATTCCCCGCTGGCTGGTACCGAGGGCGACAAGGTCACAACCCGCGTCATCCGCGACCGGCTCCTGAAGGAAGCCGAGGGCAATGTCGCGCTCAAGGTCGAGGAAGCCGCCGACAAGGACAGCTACATCGTCTCCGGCCGCGGCGAATTGCAGCTTGCCATCCTGATCGAGCAGATGCGGCGCGAGGGCTTCGAGCTCGGCGTCTCGCGCCCCCGTGTTGTGCTGAAGCGCGGTGAGGACGGCCAGCTGCTCGAGCCGATCGAAGAGGTCGTGATCGACGTCGACGAGGAGCATTCCGGCGTCGTCGTGCAGAAGATGTCCGAGCGCAAGGCCGACATGCTGGAGATGCGGCCTTCGGGCGGCAACCGCCTGCGCCTGGTCTTCCATGCTCCGACCCGCGGCCTGATCGGCTACCAGGGCGAGCTGCTCACCGACACGCGCGGCACCGCCATCATGAACCGATTGTTTCATGCCTACCTGCCCTACAAGGGCGAGATCGGCGGGCGGCGCAATGGCGTGCTGATCGCGATGGAGACCGGCGAGGCCGTGGCCTATGCGCTCTGGAATCTCGAGGATCGCGGCCCGATGATGATCGAGCCCGGCTGGAAGGTTTATCAGGGCATGATCGTTGGCGAGCACACCCGCGAGAACGATCTCGAGGTGAACGTGCTCAAGGGCAAGAAGCTCACCAACATCCGCACCACCTCGAAGGACGAGGCCGTGCGCCTGACGCCGCCGATCCGGATGACGCTGGAGCGTTCGCTCGCCTGGATCGACGATGACGAGCTGGTCGAAGTGACGCCGAAGTCGATCCGCCTGCGCAAGGGCGTGCTCGACCCCAACGAGCGCAAGCGCTCGCAGAAGCAAAAGGAAGCGGTGGCGTAACGGCTACTGCAGGATGGCCGGGCCCCTCGCCCGGCCATTTTTCTTTGTGAACGACCCGACATTCGCGGGTATCCGCGAACCTGCGCCTCGCGCAGCCCGCGAATGACGATAGCGGCGATTGCCACGTCGCCTTGGCTCTGATCCTCTGCCGCCCTCTCTGGGAGGATCATATCATGCTTACCCGCAATCTCGGCCGTACCGGCCTGCGCGTTTCGCTCGTCGGCCTCGGCTGCAACAATTTCGGCGGCCGGATCGATCTCGAGGCGGCCCGCAAGGTCGTCGACAAGGCGATCGAGAGCGGCATCACCCTGTTCGACACCGCCGACATCTATGGCGCGCGCGGCGGCTCGGAGACGGCTCTCGGCGAACTCCTGGGCGCACGCCGCAAGGACATCGTGCTGGCGACCAAATTCGGCATGGACATGGACGCCGAGGGCATCAAGAAGGGCGGCTCGCGGCGCTATATCGTGGAGGCCGTCGAGGCTTCGCTGAAGCGGCTGAAGACGGACTGGATCGACCTCTACCAGATCCACCGGCCGGACCCGCTGACCCCCATCGAGGAAACGCTGCGCACGCTCGAGGACCTGATCCGGCAGGGCAAGGTGCGCTATATCGGCTGCTCGAACCTGCCGAGCTGGCAGGTCGCGGATGCCTACTGGACAGCGCGCAACCATGGCATCGAAGGCTTTGCCTCCTGCCAGGACGAGTACAGCCTGCTGGTGCGCGGCGCCGAAAAGGAGCTGATTCCGGCTGCCCGCCATTTTGGCATGGGACTTCTGCCGTATTTCCCGCTCGCGAACGGCCTGCTCACCGGCAAGTACAAGCGTAATCAGCCGATGCCGGACGGCGCGCGCATGACGCGTGAGGCCCAGCGCGCCAACGAGGTCCTGACCGAGGCGAACTGGCAGAAGACCGAGAAGCTCTCCGCCTTCTGCGAGAAGCACGGCAAGACGATGGTCGAGCTGGCCTTCTCCTGGCTGGCGGCTCAGCCGGTCGTCTCCAGCGTCATCGCGGGCGCCACCAGGCCCGAGCAGATCGAAGCCAATGTGAAGGCTGCAAGCTGGACGCTCAACGCCGATGAGCTGGCTGAGATCGACGCAATCACCGCGTAAGCCGGCGAGGCCCCTGAGCCCAGATAAGGTCCGTCATGGTCAGGTCCGCCCCGACCATGCGCGTCCTCGCCAGGCGAGGCTCGTCTTCAGGACCTCGATGCTCGCCGCAACGGCGAGCATCGAGGTCCGACGCCCTCAAAGGAAACTTGCGATCTCCTCCAGCGGCTTCTTGCCGATCGCGGGAACGACGCAATCCTCAGCGGGATAGCCGACGACGAGCAGGATCAGGGCCTTCTCGTTGTCCGGCCGCCCGCAGATCTCGTTCAGGAAATTCATCGGCGCCGGCGTATGGGTCAGGGTCGCGAGCCCGGCATCGTGCAGCACCGCAATCAGGAAGCCGGTCGCGATGCCGACCGATTCCGGCACGTAATAGTGCTTCACCTTGCGGCCCTGCGCATCATAACCCCAGCGTTGCGCAAAGATCGCGATCAGCCAGGGCGCCCTTTCGAGGAAGGGCTTATTGTCGTCGGTGCCGAGATGGGCAAGCGCACCGAGCCATTCCTCGCCGGCTCGACCGGCATAGAAGGCACGCTCCTCCTCTTCCGCCCCGTCACGGATCAGCTTCTTGCGCTCCGGATCGGAGATGCAGACGAAGGTCCATGGCTGTTGGTTCGCACCGGACGGAGCGGTTCCGGCGGCCCGAACCGCGGTCTCGATCAGTTCGCGCGGAACCGGCCGCTGCGAATAGTCGCGCACCGTGCGGCGCTTGCGCATGCGGGCAAGGAAGGCCTCCGCGCGCCCCTGCATCTGATCCTCGGGAACACCCTCGAAAACCAGAGGCATGGTGACGTAGGGACTCATGACGTGTCGCTCCTGACGAGTTTTGGCGCAGCTTGCTGCGAATCGCGCCCCGGATGCAATGGACCCGGCCGCGCCGCCCGCATAAGGTCCGCGCCATGAGCACGACCGCACCAGACCTCAAGCCCGGCGATCATCTCTTTCTCGTCGACGGCTCGAACTTCATCTTCCGCGCCTATTTCCAGTCGATCAATCAGGATCGAAAGTATCTTTCGCGCTCGGATGGGCTGCCCTCCGGCGCAGTCAGGCTGTTTGCGACCAAGCTCTTCCAGTTCGTGCGAGAAGGCGTACTCGGCGTGAAGCCGACCCACCTCGCCATCGTCTTCGACAAGACCGAGAACTCATTCCGCAAGGCGCTTTATCCGGCCTATAAGGGCAATCGCTCCGAGCCCCCGGCCGACCTGATTCCGCAGTTCCCGCTGATGCGCGAGGCGGTCCGTGCCTTCGGCCTGATTCCGGTGGAGCAGGATGTCTACGAGGCCGACGACCTGATCGCGACCTATGCCAGGCAGGCGCGCGAGGCTGGAGCCGACGTGCTGATCGTCTCGGCCGACAAGGACCTGATGCAACTCGTGCGACCGGGCGTCGCCATGTACGACCCTGCCTCCGGCGACGCATCGAAGGGCAAGGGCTTTCGCGCCGAGCGCAAGATCGGCGAGCCCGAGGTGGTCGAGTATTTCGGCGTGACGCCCGACAAGGTCGTCGATGTGCAGGCGCTTGCCGGCGACGCGACCGACAATGTGCCGGGCGCCCCCGGCATCGGCATCAAGACCGCCGCCCAGCTCATCGGCGAGTTCGGCGATCTGGAGACGCTGCTGGCGCGCGCCGGCGAGATCAAGCAGCCGAAGCGCCGGGAAACGCTGACCAACCCCGAGGTGGTCGAGAAGATCCGCATCTCGCACAAGCTCGTCACCCTGGTCGACGATGTCGCGGTCGAGACACCGCTTGCGGACCTGACCCTGAGCCCGCCCGATCCCGCCAGGCTCGTCGCCTTCCTCAAGGCGATGGAGTTCACCACCATCACCAAGCGCGTTGCCGAGGCCTACGAGGTCGATGTCGCAGCGGTCGACCCGGACCCGGCGCTCGCCCCCGGCGGATCGCGTGCAGCCGAGCTCAAGGCGCTCTACGCCGGCACGGACGTACTGGCCGGTGAGGCGATCGCCGCCACCGCCGGCGTGACAGTCGCTGCTCCGGGCTCGGCGCAGGCGCCCATTGCGGCAGCATCCGACAGAGATGGCTGGATGAAGCCGGCCGATCTCGTGGCGCAGCGGCGCGACGAGGTCGCGAAGCTGCCGATCGACCGCTCGACCTATGAATGCGTGCGCACGCTCGCCGATCTCCAGCGCTGGATCGCGTGGTCCTATGAGGCCGGCCAGGTCGCGCTCGATACCGAGACGAACTCGCTCGATGCAATGCAGGCCGATCTCGTCGGCATCTCGCTCGCCGTCGCGCCGGGCCGCGCCTGCTATGTCCCGTTGCAGCATCGCGGCGGTACCGACCTGTTCGGCGGCGGCATGCTGGAGGGTCAAATTCCCCTCACCGAGGCGGTCGCGGCACTGAAACCGCTGCTTGCCGATGCCGGCGTGCTGAAGATCGGTCAGAACCTGAAATACGACCTGCTCATCCTGCAGCGTCACGGGCTCACCGTGTCCCCGATCGAGGACACGATGCTGATCTCCTATGCGCTGGATGCCGGCAATAACAGCCACGGCATGGACAAGCTCTCGGAGCTGCATCTTGGCCACGAGACCATCCCCTATTCGCAGGTCGCGGGCACCGGCAAGGCACAGGTGACCTTCGACAAGATCGATCTGGAAAAGGCGACCGCCTATGCGGCGGAGGATGCCGACGTCACCTTGCGGCTCTGGCGCGCGCTGAAGCCCCGGCTGGCGGCCGAAAGCAAGACTACCGTCTATGAGACGCTCGAGCGGCCCCTGATCGCCGTTCTCGCGCGCATGGAAAGCCGCGGCATCGCCATCGACCGGCAGATCCTGTCGCGGCTCTCGGGCGACTTCGCGCAGGGGCTCGCGCGGCTCGAGGATGAGATCTACGAGATCGCCGGCGAGAAGTTCACGATCGGCAGTCCGAAGCAGCTCGGTGACATCCTGTTCGGCAAGATGGGACTCGCTGGCGCCAAGAAGACCGCGACCGGACAATGGGCGACGGGAGCCGGCGTGCTGGAAGATCTCGCAGAGCAGGGCCACCCGCTGCCGTCGAAGATCCTGGAATGGCGCCAGCTCGCCAAGCTGAAATCGACCTATACCGATTCACTGCCAGCCTATGTGAACGCGACCACCAACCGGGTGCACACCTCCTATGCCCTGGCCGCGACGACGACGGGGCGGCTCTCGTCCTCTGAGCCCAATCTCCAGAACATCCCGATCCGCACCGAGGCGGGCCGCAAGATCCGCACAGCCTTCATTCCGGAGAAGGGTCACAAACTGATCTCGGCCGACTACAGCCAGATCGAACTGCGCCTTCTCGCGCATATCGCGGACATACCGCAGCTCCGGCAGGCCTTTGCCGACGGTATCGACATCCACGCCATGACCGCGTCGGAAATGTTTGGCGTGCCGGTCGCGGGCATGCCGAGCGAGGTGCGCCGCCGTGCCAAGGCCATCAATTTCGGCATCATCTACGGGATCTCGGCCTTCGGGCTCGCCAATCAGCTCGGCATCGGGCGCGAGGAAGCGGGCGCCTATATCCGCAAGTATTTCGAGCGCTTCCCCGGCATCCGCGACTATATGGATCAGACCAAGACGGCTGTCAGGGCGAACGGCCATGTCACCACGATCTTCGGCAGAGTCTGCCATTTCCCGGCCGTCGCCTCGAAGAACCCGTCCGAGCGCGCCTTTGTCGAGCGGCAGGCGATCAACGCTCCGATCCAGGGCTCGGCTGCCGACATCATCCGCCGTGCCATGATCCGGATGGAGGGAGCGCTGACTGGGGCCAGGCTCGATGCCCGCATGCTGCTGCAGGTGCATGACGAACTCGTTTTCGAAGTGCCGGACGCCCAGGTCGAGGCGACGCTGCCGGTGATCACCAAGGTGATGGTCGAGGCACCGCACCCGGCGGTGCAGTTGCGGGTGCCGCTCCAGGTCGATGCACGCGCGGCCGGCAACTGGGACGAAGCACACTGAACGCGGGCAAGACCGGTCGGGAACCAGAGCGGCCGCACTGACGTTATCATTCCGTCGTGCCTCGGGGGCGCGCCGGGGGAAACGCACCATGCTCAGCACGTCGGCCTGGAGGCCTTTTCCGCGCTACATGGCTGAGCCTGAGGTCGTTGAGGAAGAGAGCGACAACACCGTCACGCCCTACGAGCATGACGTCATCCTGCGTTACGCCATCGTCGGCATCTTCGTGATCCTGGCCACCGCGGCACTCTCCATCACCAAGGTCATTGCCCTGCCTGTCACCGCGGGGGTGATCTTCGGCCTGGTGCTCGGCCCGGTCGTCGACTGGCTCGTCCGGCATGGGGTGCCGCAGCTCTTGGCTGCCTTCATCATGGTCCTTGTCGGCGTGGTGCTTCTGATCGGTTCTCTGACGGTGCTGGCGGTACCGATCGCAAGCTGGAGCGACCAGTTCCCGGCTATGCTGGCCGCGCTGCGCTCGAAACTGGCCGGCATCCTTGTCTTCATGGACGAATTCAAGAAGATGGCAGCCGGCCTCTCCGGCAAGAGCGGCGTGGAACTGAACGTCTCGCAAGGCAACCCGCTCTTCGATATCGCGCTCGGCTCCTCCACTGCCGCTGGCGGGCTGCTGATCTTCGTGGCGACGGTATATTTCTGGCTGGCGACCCGCCGAACGTTCAAGGCGCGCGTCCTCAGGCTCTGCCTCGGCCATGGCGCACGCCGGTCGGCGGGTTCCTTCTTCGAGGAAATCGAAGTGCGGGTCGCACGCTATTTCGGCCTCGTCACGCTGATCAATCTCGGCATGGGCCTGGCCGCGATGGCGATCGCCTGGCTCGCGGGACTTCCTTTCCCGGTGTTCTGGGGGGCACTCGCCTTCCTCCTCAACTATCTCGCCTTCATTGGCCCGATCATCGTCACGGTGATGTTGTTTGCCGGCGCCCTGCTCGATGCGCCTTCGCTCCTCAGTGCGGCCTGGCCGGCAGCTACCTATTTCACCCTCCATCTTCTCGAGGGGAACGCGATCACCCCGATCTTCGTTGGCCGCAAGCTGACGGTGTCGCCCTTCCTGGTCTTCATCGGCTTCATCTTCTGGCTCTGGCTCTGGGGGCCGGTCGGCGCGGTGCTCTCGACACCGATCCTCCTCGTTGCCATGGTGGCGCAAGAGGAGCTCGCGCGGTATCGCAAGACGCAGCTTGACGACGCTGGTGAGGAGACCAAACCGGCTTACCGACCGGGCTGATCACTGCGCCATTCGCGGAACCGGAGCGATGATGGCGCGTTACCACCATGACGCGCCGATTTCTCGACGGAACCGGCTTTCCAGACATAGGGAACGACAGACATGGCCAAGACCGCCACTTCCGCGAAGCGTCAGGCGGAGACCTCCGTCAAGAGCGCCGGGGACGAGATCGCAGCCGGCGCCGACGACATCGCCAAGCGCGCGGCGACCGCCGGGCGCCGCGTCCGCGGCGAAACCGAGAATGTCGAGGAGAGCCTGTCGCGCAGCGCCGAGGATCTTGCGGCAACGGTGAGCGACAAGCTCAAGGCCGTCGGGGTCGATACCGATAAGATGGTCGACGTCGCCAAGGAGCAGGCGACCGAATTGCAGCGCCTGATCGTCGCTGAAATTCAGGAGCGCCCGTTGCGCGCGCTTGGCGTGGCCGCAGCTGTCGGTCTGTTCGTCGGCTTCCTTTCGGCACGCTGAGACCATGATGGGGGGGCTGGGAGCACTTCTGGCGTCGGAAATCCGCGGCAGGGTGAAGCGCAATATCGTCGTCTACAGCCTGTACGGGTTGGCGGCTCTGCTGATGCTCTGCGCTGTCGGCTTCGCGCTCGGCGCCCTGCATGCGGTGCTGGAGCTGCATTACGGCAAAGTCCAGGCGAGCCTGATCATCGCTGGCGGACTGGTTATTGCCGGCCTGCTGGTCTTCGCGATCGCGGCCTTCATCAACAGCCGCCGCCGGCCGCCCCCGCCCTTCGCTGCAACCGCCCTGGCCGCCGCTCCGATCGCAGCCTCACTGCTGAGCTCTCGCAAGAAGTGGAGCACCGTGCTCGTCGGCGGCGTGGTGATCCTGGGCGCGATCCTCGGACGTCAGCTCTTCAAGGGGGATGGTGGCGCCGAGGGGGAGAGCTGAGGACCTCTCTGCGACGGCCGGTCGCGACGCCCTCCTAGGCTACGCCCCCCAGAGCATGGACGAATCCTGTCTTTTTACATAGGGATTGTGACTTCGGTCGGCTATCACGGTGCCCATGTCCGCCCAAGCAAGGCCGCAAGGCCCGATCTTTTTATCGCCATTGCCGACGCTGGCCCGGCGGCTGCGCTCCGCGACCACGACCATTGCTGCCATCACCGTCGTCGGCGTGGCGATCATCCTCGCCGCCTGGATCAATTCGCAAGCGATAGAAACCTCGCGCGAGGTGGCTCATTCGGTCGAGATTCGCGAACAGGCGGAGCGCCTTCTCGGGCACATGCGCGATGCTGAAACCGGGCAGCGCGGCTATCTGCTGACGGGTACGGCGGCCTACCTTGCCCCCTATACCTCGGGGCGCGCTGCCGCTCCGTCCGACCTTGAGGCGCTGGAGCGCCTGGTCGCCGACAACAAGCAGCAGAGTGAGCGAGTGGCCCTGGTGCGCGCCCAGATGGCCCGCAAATTCGAGGAACTCGAGGCATCGGTCGCGCTTGCACGCGAAGGCCGGCAGGCTGAAGCGCTGGCCCAAATTCGCGATGGGCATGGCATTGCGGCGATGGATGAGCTGCGTGGGACAATCCAGCAGATTCAGCTCGCCGAGAACATCAAGCTCGTTGCTTTGAGCAGCCGCGAGGAACGCCGCCGGCTCTGGGCCAGCGTCGGAATCGTGGTGGCGCTGGCGGGGCTCGCATTCGCGGCATGGCTGCAGGTCCGTACGCGCCAACGCCGCTCTGCAGCGCTCGCGATGACCAATGCGGAACTCGAACAGATCGTTGGTGAGCGCACGCAACAGCTCGAAGGGGAGCGATTGCGCATCGAGGCGCTGCTGCGCGACGTCAACCACCGGGTCGGCAATAACCTCGCCATGGTCTCCGCACTGCTCAACGTACAGAGCCGGCAGACGAGGGAACCAGCGGTCAAGACGGCCCTCGCCCAGGCGCAATCGCGCATCCAGGCGATCGCCGCCGGACAGCGCCGTTTGCGGCTCGACATCGAGACCGACGAGATCGACGCCCGCCCCTATATGGAAGACCTGCTGGATGAGATCGGCAAGGCGGCAGAGGGCCGACCGATCTCGATCGACCTCGATATGGATTCGATCCGCCTGCCCGGACGCGACGCAGTCTCCTTCGTGGTGATCGTCAACGAACTCGTCACCAACGCAATCAAACATGCTTTTCCCGGGAACATGACCGGCCGGGTCGTCATTCGCTTCGGCAGAGGTGATGACACCGAAGCCCCGACACTCGTTCTGACGATCGAAGATGACGGTGTCGGGATGCCGCCCCAGGCCGAAGCCAAGGGGTTGGGGCAAACGGTGATTGCGAGCCTGTTGCGCAGTATGCGGGCAACCATGGATGTCGCCGCCCGCGCCCCGGGCACAGAGCGCCCTGGAACACGGGTCACGCTGATATTCCCGAAGAGAGACTGAGCGCCGAGTGAACTGAGCCGGCCGCGGAAGCTGCCTTGGACGGAGCTGCAGGGCGCGGTCAGTTCGCCTTCAATGCCCGTGATACGAAGCTGGCGATCTCACGCGTCGAGAACGGCTTGCGCAGAAAGCGCACCTGGCGCAGCGCGTCCGGCACATCGCCCGGTGTCGCACCGGACACAAACGCGATCGGCGTCCCCTTGCTGAGCAAACTCTTGGCAACGTCGTATGTCTTGCCACCAACAACGTCGATGTCCAGCAACGCGCAGGAAACCGGCGAACCGATGGCGCGTCGAGCCTCCTCGACGGAACCGACAATGATGAGCTCGGCATCCTCCCCGAGCTTGTCCATCACGGCATACTCGATATCCATCGCGATGAACGGGTCGTCCTCGACGATAAGGATGCGGATCTGGCTCATCAATCCCGCGTCCTTTCTCGACCTGCCATGGAACTTTCGCCTATGTCCTAAAGAACGCGGCGAAGCATGGCGTTGTTCCGGCACGCGGGACGCACCGCGACGGGAAGCTCCAAATTGAGCTAAACATGCGGCAAGAAGGTTATCGAAGCGTAACCCTTTGCAGAAGCCTCTCCGTCTTGAGCACGTTGTGAGACGTCAGCGCCGCCCACGCGGCGACGAAGAAGACGACGGCGCGAGCGAAAGCTCGAGACCGGTAACACCGACAGCGACATTGAAGCCACGCTGGTATTGCAGCGCGCGAGGCTGCAGCATGACGTCCTTCTCGACGCCGCCGATGAGCATGTTCGTCGACCCCCCGGTTCCGGCCGAAGCGCTGGCACTCGCGCCGACATAGCTGCCCACCAAGGCTCCCAGAGGAGCTCGCGCATAAGGACCAAAGACGCGCCAGGCCATGCTGCTGCGCTTGAATGCCCCGACATCAAGCCCGAAACTGCGCACAACGCCCGAATAACGCTGCACCGGCCCGCGGCGCGGCGTGAAGCGGCACTCCATTGGCGTCTGCGATGTCACGATAAGGCTGAGCTTGCTGCCGACATGGCAACTCAGCCGACCTGCGGGAGCCCCGCTCTGTGCGTTTGCGGCCGTCGTTGAAAGAGCACTCAGGACGGCAACGCAGAACGCGGTTGCGGCGACAATTTTGGCAGGCCGATGGATCATGACGAATCTCCTGACAATATGGTTACCAAAAAATGCCGCAATAGCTCCACAGTTCCCGATCACTCTGGAACCTAGGCAGGAGCGTTGCGTTCCAATTCCGCCCCTGGACGGAAACGTAAGATGTTCACTCGTATTGGCCCTCCTCTGCAAGCGACGCTGATCCCGACAGGCAGCGAGCCGGACCGGCTCCCTCCCTTTTGGGAACTTGAGGATTTGATTGCGTCGGGGTTCGACCGGAGCACAGCGCTCGATATTCTTGCGCTCCGCCGCGCGCAGGCCGAGACCTGCCGCCTTCCGGTAGCTCTGTTTCGCCCGAGCGATCCTTGGCGGCACCCCCGTGTCGAGCGCGACGAAATCTCCGACCACGTCGCGTGAGCGACCCCGTACACTGTCACTGGCAGAAGCGGGACGCGGCTGAGCGGCGCGGCTGGATATCAACATGAAGATGATTGGCATGGGCCGTGTCAGAGCCAGGGCCTAGGCTCGTCGCGAAAGCCCCACAAGCCGATTGCCTCACCGACTTCAAGAATCGATCCTGAACCAATCCGGCCGGCTTCTCGACGACGACACGAGAACCGCCCGAACGCTCGTCGCCAACGACAAAGGCAAAGATATCGAGCGCCTGCCCTGTCGCATGCTCACTAACCGGGCCAGCCGTCGAGCGGTTGCGCCGACGACACTCATAGCCACCCCCGACCTGAAGACGTGAGAGTTCCCGCCCAAAATGCCCGCGGGCAAGGGGCTGGACGGTGTCATCAAGCCACTGCGAAACCGTCGTCGCCATGGCACAGCTGATCGTGACCGGCGGCGCGAAGACGACCACTCCCGGCCCGTCGCCCGCGCGGTAGGCAAGTGCCTCCACGACGACAGGCTCCTGCACCCGACAGGCCGGGTCCGTTGTCGGGTATTGCTTCGCGTCGGGCTGGCGAATGCGATTGCCCGCAATGGCTCCCAGTGACCGCATGCAGGCGCCTTCTCCCGGCGCAGTGGAGACGGGCGAATGTGATTCGATCGACTTCGCCGGCCGCTGCTCTGCGGGAGCCGGCACGGGCAGCGCAGGCGAAGGTGCAGCCAAATTCTGAGGGCGCGGTGGCGGCAAGCCGACTGGCGCAGGGCGCATCGCCGATCGCGCTCGTGGGGCCGCCTCGACCGTGGAAAGCGCGCCAAGGGAGACTATCGCGGCCACCGCGCCAATGCAGCACACCCGCACCATCGGCCTCATGCCCCTGGACGTCATCGCAGCATTCCCTCCTTCGTTCAGGGCCCCTCGTCTCGGTTTCAAAGGGGGCGAAAGTGGCGCATCGACGGAGGGATGGTCAGGGAGACCTACGCGCTGGTTTCCACGTAACTGCCAAATACATTGGGCGCGTCCGTCGCACTCGAAAGGCTACCGAGCAGCATCAATCTTGTCGTTCTCAGCGTTCTTCAATTTTCAGAACGCGCCTGGGACAACGCTTAGTATGTAAGACTTGTTCCCTTCAGCATACGTCTGTCCCGCACCTCCGAGTCGGAACTTTTGCAGCCGCAGAACCGTTGCTTCAACGATGCATGTTGATTTCTGAGGTTTCTCGATGTCCGGGTGGGCCGTGACATTCCTGGTCGCAGCGCTTGTTGCAGCAATGCTGGCTTTTGGCGGCGTGCCAGGGCTGGCGACGATGGCCGCAAGGATCGTTTTCTTCGCTTCGTTCGTGGCAGCAGTGGTCACCGGCCTGATTGCAATGTCCAAGGGGCGGCGGTCCTGAGCCGGCCACGCGCCAGGAGAGATGTCATGAAATGGATAGCGCCGATGATCGTCGCCTTGCCGTTTCCGGCACTTCTGATCGTCTATTTTCTGGGCTGGTAAGACGCACGAAAAGGGCCCGTTGCGCCACGGCGCCACGGGCCCGGTTGTCATACCGAACTCTATTAGGCGGCCTTGCGACCTGCGCGCCGATCAAAGAACAGCGCCTGACTGATGGCCGCCTTCACCGCTTCCGGCTGGAACGGCTTGGTAATCAGGAAGGCAGGTTCGGGTCGGTCCCCGGTCAGGAGGCGTTCCGGGTAGGCCGTGATGAAGATCACCGGGACGTCGATCGCACTCAGAATCTCATTGACGGCTTCGAGACCGGAACTGCCGTCAGCAAGCTGGATGTCGGCCAGCACCAGGCCCGGCCGCTTCTTCGCGACAGATGCGATCGCCTCGCGATGGGTCCGGGCGACGCCGGTCACGGTATGACCGAGCTCTTCGACCATCGTTTCGATATCGAGCGCGATGATCGGCTCGTCTTCGATGATCAGCACGTCAGTGGCGACCTGATCGGCAATTTCCTGCCCAGCGACCTGGACGAGATTTGCCACCTCCGCCGCGGAGACCTCCATGATCGCAGCGACCTCGTCGAGCGAAAAGCCCTCGACGGTGCGCAGCAGGAAAGCCTGCCTCGGACGCGGGGTCAGCGCGCTGAGATTGCGCTCGGCCGATGAGCGCTCCACACCACCCGACGACTGGTTGTTGATGCCGACCGAAGACCAGAGCTTCAGGAAGGTCCTGTACAGCCCGGTGCGGGCATCGACGTCGCGCGGAAAGGAATTCGGATCGACGACGAGCGCTTCGAGCATTTCAACGACATAGGCATCGCCACTCGCCTGAGTGCCGTTCAGAGCTCGCGCGAAGCGGCGCAGATAGGGCAGATGCGGGGCAATTTCCTTCGCAATCGACATTGATAGGTCCTTCTTCAACTTGCCGAAAGTGAGCACCCGCAACGTGTTTCTGACAAGCAATTTATTTTACGATTTGCCCGGAACTTTTCTGGAACTGGACCGTTATCTGGCAGCATACGTGTCAATGATATTCCCGGCGGATCATGATCGGCTGGGAATTGAAAGTCGGTTGAACAGGGCAATCCGGCCGCCCCTGCAGCAAGAGCGGAGCGGCGTCGGCGCGAGGGTATGATGAGTGGTATGAAGATCGAGATGCCAGAGCCGAACGGAGGCGACGAGACGGATTTCGAAGCCATTCTGGATCCCAGGGTTCAGGAATCGATTGGCCGTTCGCTGAAGGCCCATTACGACGATCTGATCAACGCACCCATCCCAGACAAATTCCTGGTTCTGCTGGCGCAGCTGGAAGCCAAGGAAAGCCGTTCATCCGCTGAGGAAGCAAGTGATGAGCGCCCCTGAGTTCAAGGACGGCCTGATCAAGGAAATCCCGAACCTGCGTGCCTTTGCAGCGTCGCTTTCGGGGTCGATGCAGCTCGCTGACGATCTGGTGCAAGATACTTTGCTCAAGGCCTGGGGCAATTCGGACAAGTTCGAACCAGGCACCAGCCTGCGCGCCTGGCTCTTTACCATCCTGCGCAACACCTACTACTCGCTCTATCGCAAGCGCGGTCGCGAGGTGCAGGATAGCGAAGGCACCTATGCCGAGCGCATGGCGGTGCATGGCAATCAAGAGAGCCATCTCGATCTCGCCGATTTCCGCAAGGCCTTGGCCAAGCTTCCGGAAGAGCAGCGAGAAGTGCTGATCATGGTCGGCGCGACAGGCCTTTCCTATGAGGAGGCTGCTGAAATCTGCGGCGTCGCGATTGGCACCATCAAGAGCCGCGTCAACAGGGCGCGCACCAAGCTTGCTGAGCTGCTGTCCATCAAAGGTCTCGATGATCTCGGGCCCGATCGTCAGAGCGCGGCGGCCGTTCACAGGACCAGCTCCGAACCCATCCGACCCTAATGCGACTGGCGCGGTTCAAGACCGTCCGCGGCAGGCTGCTTGCCCTGCTGGTCGCAATCGCATTGCCGATCGCCTGCTTGTCGGCGATCGCCGCGATCACGACTTATCGTACTGTCATCGCCTCAATTCAGACCTTCCAGATCCGCACGGCGGACGATTATGCCGTGCGAGCCCGCGTCTGGTATCGCGGTGCTCTGCGCTCGTTGCTGACGGCCGCCGCAGTCAAGGGCACGGCGGGCAATAGTGATTGCGATGCGGCAGCCCGGGAGATTCTGAGGCGGGTAACCGGCTTCAGCGCGTTGCACTTCAAGATGCGCAACGGCGAAATCTGCTCGGTCTCGCTCGCCCCCCAGATTACGCCAGCCAAACTTGCCGCGACCGCGGAGCGATTGAGCGCCCAACCACCGGTCCGCATCTGGGCGGGCACGGAACTGGCGAGCGTGCGCTATGATGACTTGACCCTCGACCAGCAGCGCTATCTCGCAGTCTATGCGCATAGCAATGACCCCGCACAGCCCGTTCAGGAATCTCTGCTGCTCGCCGACCCCGACCTTCTCAACAACGTCTTCGATCTCGGCGAGAGCGATGAGAACCTTGCGGTCGCACTGATCCATCGGGGCAGCGGAATCGTGACCAGCCGGGGCGCGGAGGAAGGCGACGAGTCCTGGCTGCCGGCTCAGGAAGTGGTGCCCGAGGTCAAGGTGCGCTGGGAGGCGGCAAGCAGGGCCGGCCCCAAGCGCGCCTATGCCGCGCGCATGGTCGCCGAGCCGGACCTCTATGTGATCGCGAGTTTCGACAACGCAGCCGAACGTGCGGCCCAGACGCAGTTCCTCATTCTGCTGCTGACCCCGCTCCTCACGCTCGCCTTGCTCTGCTTCGTCTACCTACGCGCGATCGACCGGCATTGCGTGCGCTGGCTGCGCGGCATCGAGGTCGCAGCCAGGACGCGTGCGAAATTGTCGAGTGCCCGGGCCCCGGTCGCGGAAGACATGCCGAGCGACATGCGCAGCGTGGCGGAGGCCTTCAACGCCATGGTCGAGGAGGAGGAGGTGCGACAACGCAAGCTCTCGAACGCCCTCGACGACAATCGCTTCCTGGTTCGCGAGCTGCATCACCGGGTGAAGAACAGCCTCCAGGTCGTGCAGAGCTATATCGGGCTGACCAAGCGCGATTCCCGCGGCGAAGCCAGGCTTGCGCTCGCCGACGCCGAATGTCGCGTCCACGTCCTCTCCGCAGCTTATCGCTTCACACTCGCCGACGGTGAAATGCAGCCTGTCCGCGTCGATCTGTTCCTCGACGACGTCATGACGATGATCTCGAACCTCATCCGCCGTCGGGACCAGGGCCTGGTGAGCCGGATCGAGACGATGTCATCCCTTTCCGTCGACCGGATCATTCCGCTCGGATTCCTGATCGTCGATGTGGTGGGGCGCGCCTTGCGGCATGGCCCCGGCCTCACGGTGACCGTCACAGCAGCCGATATCGATCCAGAGAACATCGAGATCAGCATCGCGGCGGATCGCGAAATCGACCATGCCGAACCACCCAAGCTCTTTGCCGGTCTGCTGACACAGATCGCCGCGACCGAGGTCTCCGCGCCGGGCGGGCGCTCACTGGGCTCGTGGCGTATCGTGCATCGTGACTGAGGCTGCTCAGCAGGAGCTCGTCTCGACGGGTTCGATGCTGACCCCAACGTTCAAGCCGAGAAAGGCGCCGGCGAGCCCGGTATAGCTGCCGGAGACTGGCGAGGCGTCCTCCGGAACGCGGGCGACAGCGATACGCAGCAATTGGCGATCGGCCACGAGATCATTGGTCGGATCGAACTCGACCCAGCCGTCGAAGGGGATGAAGACATCAGCCCAGGCATGCGTCAAGCCGACCGGTGAGACGAGGCCTCCGCTTTCCAGGGTGCGCTCGTGAATATAGCCGGTCACAAAACGGGCGGCGAAGCCTAGGCGGCGCGCCAGCTCGATGAAGAGCCACGCATAGTCGCGGCAGGAGCCGCAGCCCAGCTGAAGCGTGTCGAGTGGGTGTTGCGTGCCTTCGTCATAGCGAATGGCGTAGGTCAGGGTGTCATTGATGGCATGGGCGAGATCCCGCAAGAGGTGCCCGGTGCCGGCGCCGCTCCGCGCGCGAAAGCTAAGAAGCCATTGGTCGAGAGCACCATCCGGATCCGCACTTGCCAGAGCCAGATAGGGCTGTAGCGCCGCGCGTTCGGAGGGAGTGTAGACAACCCCCGTCATAGCCGCGTCCGACGCGAGCACCGGGCTTGGAAGAGCCGGTCCGAAGCGCTCGACCACCAGTTCGCTGACGATGTCGAGGCTATCGGCCAGCCCCTCGAAGCTCGCGATGGCAACCGAGTTACCATAGGCATCATGCATCCAGCGCAACTGCGCCGCCGGCGTGATGCTGAGCGCGGTTTCCACGACCCGCAGATCGAAACTGTCCCGCGGCCTCAGCATCAGGCGATGCGGTCCGAACTCAACCGGTTGGGCGTAGCAATAGGTCGTCGCATGACGGATACGCAGCTGCACAAAAACCCTCCAGGGCCAAAGCGATGCGCCTCACGGCAGTCAGTGCGACCACAGACAAAGCAAGCCGCCCGAAGGCGGCTTCACGCCTGACAAGCGCGCGCGGAGCGCCCGTCGCACCGCGACCGAGCGCCCCTGCTTCCGCTTCCCCGCAGAATGCTCCGGCTCAACGAACAACGCTGGCGACCGGCCCGACCACGCGAGCCTCCTGAGAGGTTGCGATGGCGCGCTTGGTCCTATCGGCGACCCTCTGGGCGGGATCCACCGATGCGAGCTGGGTATCTGTCGGGAAGTTGTTTCGAATCTTGGCCTCCGCGACGGAGGTCGAACTCTGATCGGTCGTGCTCTGGAGAGCCGAGCCGAAGGTCAGCGTGGCCACCACCGCGCCCATGATTCCAAAGAAGGCGAAGGCGCGTTTGATGGGGGCAAGGCTGTCATTCAACATCTGTCTCTCCCTACGCCACGACCGGTCACCATTGACCGGCTTACGTCGAAGAGAACGCGACGCCGCCCGTTCGGTTCCCGTTGTGGGGGTGGCGGCAATCACGAAACCGGGAGCGGCGGCTCAAACCACCTCGTCCTCGTTGGCGGGCTGACGGCTGCGAAACAGCCGCCAAAGCGACTTGCCGATCCGGCGCGAGCTCAGATGCGCGCCGGCGAGACGCTTCTCCAGGGTGATCTTGCGGTCGTGGAAATCCTCGAGCCCCGGACGGTGACCGACACTGATGACCGTCGCGTGTGCGAGTTCGCCCTCGAACAGTCCAAGAAGCGAGTTCTGGCTGTCCTCATCAAGGGCCGAGGTCGCTTCGTCCATGATGATGATATCGGGCTTCTGGATCAGCAATCGCACGAAGGCGACACGCTGACGCTCGCCGCCGGACAGGACGCGATCCCAATTGTCCTCCTCGTTGAGGCGCTTGGCCATATAGGCCAGGCCGCAGCGCCGAAGGGCGGCAATGATGGTCTCGTCGCTGACGGGGATATCGGAATCGGGATAGAGGAGGACCGTCCTGAAATCGCCGAGGGGCAAGTAGGGCTTCTGCGGCACGAAGGCGATGCTCTTGCCGCGAGGCACCTGGATCGAGCCTGAACCCCATGGCCAGAGGCCGGCCAGCGACCGGATCAGCGTGCTCTTGCCGGAACCGCTCTCGCCCACAATCAGGACCTTCTCGCCGAGTTCGATCACAACCGTCGCGTCTGCGATGACGACGCGCCCATTGCTGTGCGCGAGTGAGAGCTCCTTGATATGAATCGCGCCGTCATTGCTCTCACCGAGCGAGATCTGGGTCTCGCCGACCATGATCGTGCCGACATCGAGCGCTTCAAGCTCTTCGACAAGCTCGTCGACGCGGGTGACGGAGGCAAACCACTCGGCCAGCCTGACGAAATTGTCGACGAACCAGATCAGCGCGGCCTGAACGGCGCTGAACGCGGCGACGACCTGCATCACGGCGCCGAGCGTAACCTCGCCGGAGAGATATTTCGGCGCGATCAGCAGCAGCGGCACGATCGGAAACAAGGCTCCATTGGTATTCAGCACCAATGCGATCACGCCTTGCTGACGAATGACGCGAAGCCAGGCGGCCAGGACGCGGCCATAGTTCTCGCCAACCGATGCGCGCTCGTCGGCATCGCCCTTGATCAGGGCGATGCTCTCGGCATTCTCACGCAATCGCGTCATTTCTGCGCGGAACTGGGCCTCGGCTTCGTTCTTGGCCGCAATGCGAGCGACGAGCGGTCGCCCGGTGAGATAGGCCGCCAGCGACGCGACCGCCGCATAGACGATCGCGGCCAGCGCCATGTAGCTAGGGATCACGACCGGCACCCCACCGAGCGTGAAGTGAGCTGAGCCTGCGACCTGCCAGAGGATGGCGGCAAAGGTCGCGGCCGTCACCGCAGCGCTGATCAAGCCGATCGCGAATTCGGCAAGCGGCTCGATCGCCAGCCGGACATCATCTGCGATCCGGTATTCGGGTGCCGTCTGTCTCTTGGTGAGAAAGCCGAGCCGATAATAGCGCTGATCGGCGATCCACCAGCCGGCAAGGCGCCTGGTGAGGTCCTCCCGCCATCGCGCCTGGAGCAGCATGCGGCTGATCACAAGGGCGGAGAGCGACAGGCTGAATGCGACGACGAGCGCCGGCAGCCAGGCGATCACCGACCAGACGGCGCCGGTATCGCGCTTTTCCAGCGCGTCGAAGAAGAACCGGTTCCAGCTATTGATGCCGACGGCGGTCGCCGTCTGCGCAGCGACGAAAACCAGCACCGCTATCGTCAGAACCCAGGCGCGCACCCGGGTCTCACCGCTCCAGAACCGCAGCGCGATGCGGAAAAACTGCCGCATGCGCGACCGCCTGGATGGTTGCGGCGTCTCAGCCATGGCCTTGCAACTCCCGCCCGAGATGTCGTTGACCGGAGCATCATCGCGAGGTGTCGCAATCATAACCCGGAGGCTGGAGATCGGCACGCTCCACGGCGCTAGAACGCCGCGAAGCTTCTGCCAGTTCCGTCAATCGCCAAGGATATGTTGCACCGCACGAGACATGCGATTCGACATTGAGCTGTGCCGGCTCCCCCGCGCATAATAGGGCCATGAAGACCATGCCAGACCATGCCAGCATCGCCCGGCTCGGAGTACCGTGCCTCGCCTGCCCTTTGCGGCTGAAGCCGGCATTCAAGGACAAGAGCGATGAGGAAGTCCGCTTCATTCAGGGGATGAAGATCGATCATCGGTCCATTCCAGCCGGATCGGAGGTCATTCACCCCGGCCAGGAAGATGCCGAACTCTTTACGTTGTTCTCCGGCTGGGCCTTTCGCTACAAATCGCTCTCCGACGGGCGGCGTCAGATTCTGAACTTCCTGCTGCCGGGCGATCTGGTCGGCCTGCAAGCGTCCCTCCTGAGCGCGGCCCAGCACGGCATCGAGGCGCTGACTGATGTCGAGCTCTGCACCTTTCCGCGCAAGCGCATCTGGGACCTCTTCGTGCACATGCCGTCGCTTTCCTACGAGATCGCCTGGCTCGGCTCCCGTGAGGAAAGCCTGATCGACGAGAACCTGACCTCGGTCGGCCAACGCAACGCCGGCGAACGCATCGCCGCACTGGTGATCTCGCTCTATCGCCGGGCCGAGGCGCTCGATCTCGTCAGTGACAATGGTTTCCAGTTCCCCCTGTCGCAACAGCACCTCGCAGATGCGCTCGGCCTGTCACTTGTCCACACCAGCAAGACCTGGTCCCGCCTGCGCCGGGCCGGCCTTTTCTCGCTTGCCGGAGGACGGCTCACATTGCTCAACCCGCGGCTGACCGCGCGCATGGCCCTGCTTTTCGAACGGGAACGCCATCCCAGACCGTTGATCTGAAACAGCTCAACCGCTACGCGGCACTCTTGACCCGAACTTCTTGACGGTTAACGTCAATTCTGCTCGCTAGCGGCATCTGTTCGTTCTGATGCTTCGGCTAACGGGGCGGGGCCTGAGGTTTCATGACGCGTTCTTCCACCACCCGGGATTCTCGCAGCGCGCTCGCCGGCCGGCTCGGCAAATCGAGCGTTGCCGCTCGCATCGAGGGCGAAATGCGCGTCACGGCCGCAGAGTTGGCCGATAGCGTGGCCGAGGCCAGGCTGAAGGTCGCCGCCGTGCGCTACAAGGTCGAGGGCGAGGTCCGCAACACGGCCGGGAAGCTGAAGACGCGGGTCAATGAAGCCAAGGCGAAGTTCGGCGACGATGCCCGCTTCCTGAAATCCTGGATCGACGACCCGCTGCGCACCGGCTCGGTGACACCGTCGAGCCCGTTCCTGGCGCGCCGCATGGCCTCATTCGTCGATCCGAGCGTGCCTGGTCCGGTGATCGAGATCGGCCCCGGGACCGGGCCGGTGACCGAGGCGCTGATCGAGCGCGGCATCGACGAGTCCAGGTTGATCCTGGTCGAGTACAGCCCCGAATTCTGCAAGCTGCTGCGCGAGCGCTTTCCGCGCGCCACCGTGGTGGAAGGCGACGCCTATGCACTGTCGACGACACTGGCCGGGCATCTGAATGAGAAGGCCGTGGCCGTCGTCTCCAGCCTGCCGCTGTTCACGCGCCCGCCGGCCACGCGCACGGCCCTCGTCAAGGACGCCTTTACGCTGCTCGTCCAGGATGCACCCTTTATCCAGTTCACCTACTCCGTGATTTCGCCAGTGCCGCGGAAGGGTTCGGGCCTCAAGGCCATGGTGTCCGACTGGGTCTTGCGGAATATCCCGCCAGCGCGCGTCTGGGTCTATCGTCGCGCGGCATAGGACTGCGACGGTTCCCTGGCGATGGTCCCACCCGCCCTATCGTGCATGGTGTCGATACCCCAGCCCGGGTTTTCAGGCCGCCGGCAAGAGTGCAGGCTTTCCTGATCGCGGTCAGGCTGGAACTTCCCGGCTACGCCATGGGGACGTCGCATGCCAGCACCTAGGATTCTCGTCTTCGCCGGTTCCTGGCGCGAGGGCTCACTCAACACCAAGCTCGCGGTGCTGGCGGCAAAAAGGCTACGCGCAGCCGGCGCCCAGGTGAAACAGATCTCGCTCGGCGACTATCCGCTGCCCCTGGTCGATGCCACGGGCTTCGGCAACGCGCCGCCGCCAGCCCATGAGCTGCGCGCTCTGATCGACGCGCATGACGGCCTCTACATCGCGAGCCCGGAATACAATGCAGGCTACGCCCCTGCCTTGAAGAACGCGCTCGATTGGGCATCGACCGCCAAGCCCGGCGCCCCCGCCAGCGGCCTTGCCGGCAAGGTCGTGGCGCTTGGCGGCGCCTCGACCGGCGCGCTCGGAGCCTATCGCGGGCTGACCCAGCTGCGGACCTCGCTCGAGCTCGGCTTCGGCGCGCTGATGGTGCCCGAGATGGTCGCCGTCAGTTTCGCCGACAAGGTGTTTGATGCCGATGGCAACCTCACCGATGCGCGCAGCAGCGGTTTCCTGGATGCCCAGGTGGCCCGGCTGATCAAACTTTCCGGCAAGAGCCTGTAATCGCGGCGGCGTGACGGTCGGACGCTAGGGAATGTGCAGAAGTCATTGCGCCTTCCACACGGAATCGTAACGCCTCGGCCCTATGAGCCGAGGAGCGCCGGTCTCGAACCGGCCTCTTTCAGAACCTCACGGCCAGGGAGTCGCAGCACGCGCATGAGCGGCGAGGCATCGAGCTACAGTTTGCCGCGCTGGCGCCTGACGCGTTGGCTGACCGATGCTGGTCCGGATGTGCCGGCCGACATCCGGGTCGCCCTGATTGGCAGCCTCTATGGCACCTTGCCGATCTTCGCCGGCGGCGTGATCAACACCATCGCCGTGTCGTTTCTGATCGCGATGCGAATTCCGACGCTGCCCTTCGTGCTCTGGTGCGCCTTCGAGCTCATCTGCTGCGTGACGCGGCTCTTCGTGCTGCTCCTCGCCCAGAAGCGGGCGAGGCAGGGCAAGGAGACGCCAACGGATCTCTACATCCTGCTCGGCGTCGGCTGGGCCGGCGGTGTCGGCTACGGCACATTCATCAGCCTGAGCAGCGGCGACTGGGTCGTGGCCACACTTGCCTGCCTGTCGGCCGCCGCGATGATCGGCGGCATCTGCTTCCGCAATTACGGGGCGCCACGTCTCGCAGGAGTGATGATCTTCCTCACGCTCGGGGCCTGCTGTTTTGCCGCGCCCTTCCTCGGCGAACCGATCATGCTGATCGTCTTCATGCAGATCCCATTCTACCTGTTCAGCATGAGCCGGGCGACCCATACGCTCAACAAGATGCTGGTCACGACGATGCGCGCCGAGCGTGAGAACGAGTTCCATGCCCGCCACGACATGCTGACCGGGCTGTCGAACCGCTCGGGCCTGACGAAGGCGCTCGACGCGCATTTCGCCCGCGATGCCGGGCAGAAGCGGCTCGCACTGATCTATCTCGATCTCGACGGCTTCAAGGCCGTCAACGACAGCTACGGCCATATGGCCGGAGACCGGCTGTTGCAGCTCGTCGCCGAGCGGTTGCGCGGCATGATCCGCAATGGTGATCTCGCCGCCCGGATGGGTGGAGACGAATTCATCGTCTTGTCCGAGCAAACCGAGGCCACACAACTCCTCGGCTTCGGCGAAAGGCTGATCCGCGAGATCTCGCGGCCCTACGAGCTCGACAACAAGCATGAGGTCACGGTGGGAGCCTCGGTCGGGATTGCGCTTGCTCCGGAGCACGGCACCGACATGATGACCCTGCTCGCCGCGGCAGACAGCGCACTCTATCAGGCCAAGTCGCGCGGCAAGTCGCGCTGCATGATCGCGTCCGCGTCGCGGAGCGAACTCGACCGGCCTTTCCCCGGCGCGCCGCCGCTGCTCAGCTCGGGCCGCCAACTGCACTGAGCCCGAGATCCGCGGCTTGCTGCAGATCGCAGCGCTCCTCCCCAGGGACGATTCGCCAAGGCGATCCTGGCCAGTCAATGCCGCGCGCCCACTGCGTCGGGCGGGAGCGAAGCATCGTCGCCTGGAGCACCGCAACGACCGCCTTGCAGGGTCGATCTGGCGCGCCGCAATCTTGACCCCCTCGCCGCCCTCGGGCTTCCTGCCGTGCGGGAAAGCGGAGAGCGGCCGTGGCAGATATCGGACGGATCGTCCACGAGGTGGCCCAGGAGATGGCCGCCCATCCCGAGCGGGGCGAGGTCGCGAGCTATATTCCGCCGCTCGCCCATGTCGATCCCGGACAGTTCGGCCTGTGCATCGTCACCTCCGACGGCGTAACGCATGCTGCCGGGGATGCCGAAGAACCCTTCTCGATCCAGAGCGTCTCGAAGGTCTTCGCGTTGACCCAGGCGCTCGGCAAGGTCGGCGACACACTCTGGCGCCGTGTCGGGCGCGAGCCTTCCGGAACCCCCTTCAACTCGATCGTCCAGCTCGAGCGCGAACAGGGCATTCCGCGCAATCCGTTCATCAATGCCGGTGCGCTTGTCGTCAGCGACGTCAATCTCGCCGGGCATGAACCACGCGTCGCGATCGGCGAACTTCTGCGCTTCATCCGCTATCTCGCCGAGGACGAGACGATCGTCATCGACGAGACCGTGGCCCGTGCCGAGCAAGAGACCGGTTTCCGCAATATTGCGCTGGCCAATTACATGAAGGCCTTCGGCAATCTGACGCATGCGGCGCCGCTGACGCTTGGCGTCTATTTCCACCAATGCGCCATCGCCATGAGCTGCCGGCAACTCGCCATGGCTGGGCGCTACCTGATGCTGGGCGGCCTGCACTCGCCAGGCGGAGCACGGGTGATCTCGGCGCAGCGAGCCCGCCGGATCAACGCCCTGATGCTGACCTGCGGGCATTACGATGCTTCCGGCGACTTCGCCTTCCGCGTCGGCCTGCCCGGAAAATCCGGGGTCGGCGGCGGCATCCTGGCGATCGCGCCGGGCAAGGCCGCAATCGCCGTCTGGTCGCCCGGACTGAACGAATGCGGCAATTCCCGCCTCGGCACCCTCGCGCTGGAGCGCATTGCCGAAGCGACGGGGTGGTCGGTGTTCAGCCCATCAGGAAGCGGCCGTTCATGAGCGGTCCGGAGCGCGCAGACGGCCATCACCGGCCAGCGTCTCCGCCTGGCTCGGGCCACGCTCAACCCCGTGGCAATCGGGCAAGAGCGTTCTGTGGGAAGGGCATCGCCGGACGTCCTTGAGGGCCTGCAAGCGTTTCCAGCAGGTCCCAGACCATCCAAAGCTCTCCGCGTTCCTGCCGCTCAGATTCCGCGTGAGATGCCACCATCGACGCGAATGTTCTGCCCGGTGATGTAGCCGGCATCGTCGGAGGCAAGGAAGGCGATCGTGCCTGCGATTTCATCGCTCTTGCCATAACGCTGCAGCGGCACGCGCTGCCGCCGTTCATCGGTGGCCGGCAGGCTGTCGATCCAGCCGGGGAGCACGTTGTTCATGCGGATATTGTCTGCTGCGTACTTGTCGGCGAAAATCTTGGTGAAGGACGCGAGCCCGGCCCTGAACACGGCCGATGTCGGGAACATGGCGTCGGGCTCGAAAGCCCATGCCGTCGAGATGTTGATGATCGATCCGGAGCGTTGAGCCTGCATGACCGGCGTCACCAGCCTGGCTGGCCGCACGGCGCTCAGGAAATAGACCTCCATGCCGCGATGCCAGTCCTCGTCCGGAATCTCCAGGATCGGCGCGCGCGGGCCGTGGCCTGCACTGTTGACCAGAACGTCGATGCGCCCCCAGCGGGAGACAGTTGCATCGACGAGGCGCTTGATATCGTCGTTGGACTGGTTCGAACCGGTGACTCCGATGCCGCCGAGTTCATGAGCCAGGGCCTCGCCCTTGCCGGATGAGGACAGGATGGCAACTGCGAAACCGTCCTTGGCGAGCCGGCGCGCGGTGGCGGCCCCCATCCCGCTGCCGCCGGCTGTGATGATCGCGACTTTCTGAGTCATGGACTTTCCCCTGGTTGCCTGCTGCAATTGGTCGTAGGCGACGAGGCCGCCCCGAGCCATGGATTTTCCGTGCGGTGTCCCTGTAGCGTTGCTACACCCTCCTCATGTCACGAATGCCCCCTCTCGCGACCTTGCGCGCATTCGATGCGGCCGCGCGCCATCTCAATCTTCGCCTTGCGGCGGAAGAGTTGAACGTGACGCATGGCGCGGTCGCTCAACAGGTCCGCGCTCTGGAGGCAGGCCTCGGGGTTGCCCTGTTCGAGCGCGAGCCGCGCGGCCTCGCGCTCACCGCGGCCGGGCGGGCCTTTCATCCGCAGATCAGGCGGGCCTTCGCACTCATCGCGGGCGCCATGGCCGCAATCGAACCCACGCAGGAACGGGAACGACGCGGCGTGACGGTGACTGTCACCCCCTCCTTCGCGGCACGATGGCTCATTCCCCGGCTCGGGAAATTCTCCGTGATTGCGCCGGATGTCGAGGTGCGCGTCCTGGCGTCGGAATCGACCGAGCGCCTCGGAGGACATGGCCTGCCGGATCTCGCAGTGCGCTTGTCGGCTCCGCCGTTTGAGCGCTCGCTCGATGCCCGGCGCCTGCTTGCGGACGACCTCTTTCCGGTCTGCAGCCCCTCCATGGCCCAGACACTATCGAGCCTGGACGACCTCGCGGGAGCGACGCTCCTTCACGACGCCCATGACGCATGGCCACTCTGGCTCGAACTTGCAAACGCCTCGACCCCACATACGGTCGGGCGCCGCTTCAATCAGACCGCACTGGCACTGGCTGCCGCGCTCGACGGCCAGGGCGTGGCGCTTGCGCCATCTGCCCTCGTCGCGGACGATCTTGCCGGGCAACGCCTGGCGGCACCGTTCGGCACGACTCTGCGACTCGCCTCGGAGCGAGCCTTCTATCTTCTCACGCCAAAGCTCTCCCGAATGCGGGCGGAGGTTTCGACCTTTCGCTCCTGGCTGATCGACGAATGCGATGCGGGCCTGGATGTCGAGTGACGTTCCCGCCGGGCTGCCCGGACTTGACGTCCTGCCCGCCCGGTTGAGGCGGCCGGACCGCCCTGAGCTCCCATGATGAGAGTGCTCCCAAGACGGTTTTGCCGAAGCGCATGATCGCAGCCGCCGGGCCGTAGCCGCTTTGGCCAACGGTGCCCGACCTGCTCAGGCGCGAGGATCGCGGCGCAAAGCGCGGTCGAGGTTCACCACAACTTGCCCGGTTTCGCGCTTGCACGCATGTGCAAAATTGCGATTGACAGGCCTGCCGTTTGCGTTGAGCTTGATACGTAACGGATCGGGTCAAGCTGCGTGCAGCCCCACGATCAGAGCTAAATAAGAGCTGCCCCACAGCAGAGCGTTGTTTGCAAGGCTGTGCGGGGAGAGGGAGGGTACGATGGCCAAGACGTGTCCCGCTTCAGCGGGCGCCCGCCTTTGCGCGGAATAGGGCGCCTCGATGACCACCGGTAACGCCGTCGCGCCACGCCGCGAGAGTGGCCGGCAAGTGGCTCGGGCGAATGCCATCCCTTCGCCGGCCTGGACATGTCGGCTGCGCTACCGGCTCCGCGTAGCGCTGCGCGAGCCGACGACCATCATCGGCCTCTTCGCCGCACTTCTGTTTGCCTATCTCATCGTCGTGCCGGTGGTCTCCATTCTGCGCGATGCGGTGACTGTGCAGTTCGGCGACGAGCGCCGCACCGCCGCCGAGGTCGGCAGCCTCACAACCTATTATCTCAGCCGTGCCTTCACATCGCCGGTGGCAGCGAACCTGTTCTGGCAACCGCTGCGCAACACCTTGATGGTGGCTGCCGGCGCCATTGGCATCGCCGTCGTCGTCGGCACGGCGATCGCCTGGCTGATCTGCCGCACGGACATGTTCGCGCGGCAGTGGTTCGCAACGGCCCTTATCGTGCCCTACATGCTGCCGGCCTGGACCTTTGCACTCGCCTGGACGACGCTGTTCAAGAACCGCACGGTCGGTGGCCAGGCCGGCTGGATGGAGAGCCTCGGCTTCAGCCCGCCGGACTGGCTCGCCTACGGCCAGGTGCCGATCACACTCATCCTGGCGCTGCACTACACGCCGTTCGTCATTCTGCTCTTCGGCTCGGCGCTGCGCCGCTTCGACAGTCAACTCGAGGATTCGGCCCGCGTCCTCGGTGCGGGACGCGGCGCCATCGCGCTGAAGATCATCCTGCCCCTGATGCGCCCGGCGCTGATGTCGGCCGTGGTGCTGATCTTCGCCAAGTGCCTCGGCGAGTTCGGCGTCGCGTATGTGCTCGGACTGCCGGTGAAGTACGACGTGCTCGCGACCTCGCTGTACCGCTCGATCGGCTCGCGCCAGACCGGCGTGGCCGGGGTGATTGCCGGCGCCATCATGCTGATCGGCATCATCACGATCCTGATCGACGCCTATCTGGTGCGCGAGGCGCAGCGCTTCGTCACAGTCGGCGGCAAGGGCGCCATGAACCGGCCGGCGCGGCTCGGCATCTGGCGCTGGCCGGCCACCGGCTTCGCCGCGGGCGTCTACGCCGCCAGCGTCGGCGTGCCACTGCTGACCCTGTTCCTGTCGACGGTCATGCGTGTACCGGCGGATTTTTCATGGTCGAACTTCACGCTCGACTATTGGATCGGCTGGAATCTGCCGACGGTCGCCATGCGCACCGGCATCCTGCTCAGCCCGGACCTGTGGCAGGCGGCGTTCAACACATTGTGGATCGTCGGGCTGGCCTCGACCTGCTCGGGCCTGCTCGGCATCATCACCGGGTATGTCGTGGTGCGCACGCCGGTCCGGCCACTCGCAGCCGTCCTGCGCCAGGTGACGTTCATGCCCTATCTCGTGCCGGGCATCGCCTTCGCAGCCGCCTATCTCTCGTTGTTTGCGGTGCCGCGCGGGCCGATTCCGGCGCTCTATGGCACCTCGCTCATCCTGATTCTGGCGCTCATCGCCGACCAGATGCCCTATGCCTCGCGCGCCGGCATCTCCGCCATGATGCAACTCGGCAGGGATCCGGAGGAGGCGGCGCAGGTCGTCGGCGCAGGCTGGCTGGCGCGCATGCGGCTTGTCGTCGTGCCGATCCAGAAGGGTTCGCTGATGACCGGCATCCTCCTGCCATTCATCTCCGGCATCAAGGGGCTCAGCCTGTTCGTCATGCTCGCCGTGCCCAGCACCGACGTGCTGACCACCTTCTCGATGCGCCTCGTCGATTATCACTACACGCAGGCGGCCAACGCGGTCGTCCTGATCATCGCGGCCATCGCCTATTTCGGCACTCTGGCGGCGCAGAAGCTCACTAAGACGAACCTGGCGGAAGGACTAGGCAGCTGATGCCCGCGATCATCCTGGAAAACGCCAACAAGAGCTACGGCGCCGGTTCGCCCAACGCAGTGTCGAATCTCGACCTCGAGATCGCCAATGGCGAGTTCATGTGCCTGCTCGGCCCATCCGGCTGCGGCAAGACGACGACCTTGCGGATGATCGCGGGATTGGAGAACCTCTCCGGCGGCGAGATCCGCATCGGCGAGCGCGTCGTCGACAGCATTTCCAAGGGCCTGTTCGTCGGGCCGGAAAAGCGCGAGCTCGGCCTCGTATTCCAGAGCTACGCGCTCTGGCCGCACTTGACCATCGAGCGCAATACCGATTTTGGCCTGCGCCTGCGCAAGGTGCCGAAGGCCGAGCGCGAGGCGCTCGTCACCCGCGTCATGAAGGCCCTCGACATCGAAAAATACCGGGGCCGGTATCCGTCGCAGCTCTCCGGCGGCCAGCAGCAGCGCGTGGCGCTCGCCCGCATGCTGGTGGTCAATCCGGGCGTATTGCTGCTCGACGAGCCGCTGTCGAATCTCGACGCCCGGCTGAGGCTGGAAATGCGCGCCGAATTGAAGCGCATTCACGCCGAGTTCGGCACCACCATCGTCTTCGTCACGCATGATCAATGGGAGGCGATGACGCTCGCGACCACGATTGCAGTGATGAACGAGGGCACGCTGCAGCAGATGGGGACGCCGAACGACATCTATGACCGGCCAGCCAACCGTTTCGTCGCCGAGTTCGTCGGTAGCCCGCCGATCAACATTTTCGAGATCGGCGATGCCTCGCACGACGTCGTTGGGCGGCACGCGGTCACCTTTCTCACCGCCCGGCTAGGCCCTGACGCCGATATCGGATCGCTCGGGCTCCGGCCCGAAACCATTCAGATCGCCGGCTCGGCCGACGCGGTGCCTGGCGGCAGTTTCGCCGATGAGGCGGTCGTCACCGGCATCCTTCCGACCGGTGGCAGTTGGATCGTCGAGCTGACTTCGGGCGGCAAGAAGACATTCGCGACAGCCAACGAGGCGCCCCGCCAGAAGGTCGGCGACACCGTATGGTTCCACGTCCGACCGGCGGCGCTGCATGTGTTTTCGCGTGACGGCCAGCGTCTCGAGCGCGCCGACGACGTCCTCGCGCAGGCAGCGGTCCAATGAACGACCTCAACGACAGGAAACGGGAGGGATCCATGCTTGTCATGACCAAGGCTGCGCTCCGGACCGGCCTTGCGGTCGCCGCGTCATTCGCCGCAATGGCTGCCACAGCCGAGGATCTGAAGCTGCTCGCCGAGCGTGCGAAGGCCGAGCCGCCGATGACGGTTTACGCCGTTACCGGCAAGATCGTCGATACGGCCAACGCCTTCAACAAGATCTATGGACTCGGTGTCACCGGCAAGAAGGTCAGCGAGGCCGGGCAGGTGGAACTGCTCATCCGCGAACATCGCGCCGGCGCCGCACTCGCCTCCATCTCGCTCGCGGCCGACACGGCGTCGGTCGCCGCCGAGCTGCTGCCGAAGAAGGTCGTCACCTCCTACGTGCCCGACGATGCGGCGAACCTGTTGCCGAAGAACGCAAGGGATCCGCTGGTCTTCGTCACCGACCCGCATGTCTGGAGCTATAACGGCGCCGCGTCCCAATCCTGCCCGGTCAAGAACGTCTGGGAACTGACCGAACCGACATGGTCGCGTCTGGTGACCCTGATGGACCCCCTGGAGAGGCCGGCCTATGCCGACTGGTTCAACCAGTTGGAGACGCATCACGACGCCGCGATGGCGGCTGCGTATGCGACGCATTTCGGCAAGCCTTTCGACAAGAGACAGGGCTCGGCGACCGCCGCCTGGGTGAAGGCACTGGCGGCCAACGGGCCGCTCGTCGCCGATTCGACCGCCGTCGCCGCCGCCGTCGGCGCACCCGGGCAAAAGCAGCCGTTCTTCGGCATGGTGCCGGTCGCCAAGTTCCGCGACAACTTCGACAAGAAGTTCAGCCTGACGATCTGCCGCGACATGCAGCCCTTCGCCGGCATGCTCTATCCCAGCATGGCCGTCATTGCGGCCGGCACGAAGAGCCCCAACACGGCGAAGCTGTTCATCAGCTATCTGCTGACCGAACCGGGACTGGCACCACAACTCGTCGACGGGAAGGTGCCGACGCACCCGAAGATCGCCTTGCCCGATGACGAGCCCTCGGGCATCGGCCGTTCCCTCGACCGGATGATGGCGTGGGATCTGGCGTCGTCGGTCAGCGACCTGGAGCGCCGCCAGGATTGGCAGGACCTGTGGCGCGTCAATCTCAGGCGCTGACAGCGCCATACACGCGGATCAAGCGGCGCGGGAGCAACCACTCGCAAGCCGCACAAGGGAGGAACGACCATGAGCGCCTACTGGAGAGCACCGCTCCTCGCCGTTGCATTGGCAGCCGCCGCCACTCCGGCCATCGCCGTCGAGCCGTTCGACCTCAACGGCCTGATCGCCGCGGCCAGGAAAGAGCCGCCGATCACCATCTATGACAGCACCGGCAAGATCGTCGACATGGCCAAGGCGTTCTCGGCCAAGTACGGCCTCAGCGCCACAGGGCAGAAGGTGTCGGCCAACAGCCAGCTCGAAATGCTGCTGCGTGAGAGCCAGAGTCGCAACGTCAAGGGAGACGTGGCCCTGTTGACCGACACGCCAGCCGTCATCGGCCAGATGCTGCCGGCCAAGGTGCTCGAAAGCCATCTGCCTGCCGACCTCGCGAGCGAGATCCCGGCCGGCTATCGCGACCCTCTTGCCATTTCAGTCAACGCCAATGTCTGGGCCTACAACACCGAAATCCACGGCGCGTCCTGCCCGATTTCCAATGTCTGGCAGTTGACCGAGCCGGAATGGAGGGGCCGCGTGGCCTTCATCGATCCGCTGACCAAGGGAACCTATACCGACTGGTTCAACCAATTGGCCCAGCACGGCAACGAAGCGCTCACCGCCGCCTACAAGGCGCGCTACGGCAAGACGCTGGTCCCGCAGCAGAAGACAGCTGCCGCAGAATGGCTTGCGGCATTGGCAAAGAACGCGCCGCTCGTGTCCGAGAACGACGATCGCATCTCGGACGCCGTCGGCGCGCCCGGGCAGAAGGCGCCTTTCATGGGGCTGTTGAGCTCGGCCAAGTTCCGCGACAATGCCGACAAGGGCTACAAGCTTGGCCTTTGCAAGACGCTCGAGCCCTGGGTCGGTTGGACCTACACGAAGCTTGCGCTCATCGCCAAAGGCACCAAAAGCCCAAACGCGGCCAAACTCTTCGTCCGCTACATTCTGACGGAGGAAGGGCTGATGCCGCAGATGCAGGATGGCAAGCTGCCGACCAGCCAGGCGATCCCGGTTCCCAAGGACGAGCCGTCGGGCGTCGCTGCCGTGCTCGATCGCCTCTTTCCCTACGACGCCAAGACCGGCCTCGACGATTGGGACAAGCGCCAGGATTGGCAGGATTTTTGGCAAATTCATTACAAGCGCTAAGCCGCCGCGCCCTTTGAGCCGGAAATCCAGACAATGCTGCAGACGACGATCACCGACATTGCCCGCAAGGCCGTTCTCGCCGTTCAGGAGCCGCTCACGGCGGCGTTTCGCGCCGGAATGGTGGTCGACTTCAAGCGCGACCGGCACGATCCCGTCACCGAGCATGATCGCCGAGCCGAGGCGGTGATCCGCGATCTCGTATTCCGGGAAGTGCCCGACTCGACCTTCGTCGGCGAGGAAGGCGGCTCGGTCGGGAGCGGCGCGGTGCACTGGTATGTCGATCCGATCGACGGTACAGCCAACTTCGCCAGCGGGATGGCGTTCTGGTGCACATCGGTGGCAGCAGTGGTCGATGGCGAGACCGTCGCCGGTGCCATCCTCGATCCGATCGGTGGCAACCTGTTCCTCGCCGATCGAGACGGGGCCTGGCTCAATGGACAACCGCTTGCCTGCCGTGCGGCACCCGACGAAGCAAACGCCGTGCTGATCACCGGCTATCCGGTGCCGCGCGACTTCCGCAACGACGGCGAAGCGGTCGCACTTGGCCGGTTCGGCGAACTGACACGCACGTTTGCGACCCTGCGACGACCGGGTAGCGCCGCGCTCAGCATCGCCCATGTGGCTGCCGGCTGGGTCGACGCCGCCGCCGGTTTCGGCGTCAACGCCTGGGATGTCACCGCCGCTATCCTGATCCTCGAGAAGGCAGGCGGACGCTACACCCCCCACGACCTCGGCAAGGTGGCGCAGGCTGCGCCGGCGTTCCTCCATCCCGGCTATGTCGCTGTCGGAGCAGGGGCGAATTATCCGACGCTGGATCGCATCGCGCGCGAGATCTCCGAGGGGCGAAGGCGATGCGTCGCTTAGAATTGCCGCGCAACTGCGGCAGCGCGGTCACCGCAGGAGTGGACTGCGTCATTGCATCTCCACGCGCGGCTGCGAGCGAGCCATAGTGAACAGCTGTGCAAACTCATTCGATCTGGAATTAGCGAGTACCCCTTATGCCTCCGACAAGAGACATCGCTGCACCCGAAATGCCCACGCCCCGCTATGACCGGCCGCACATCTCGCGCGTCTACGAGAACCTGCCCGGCTATGGCATCGATCTCTATGTCGGCGGGCGGGAAGGTGCGTCCGACATCCCGCTGCTGAAGCGGCACGGCATCACCACGGTGCTCAACTGTGCCGTCAATCTCGACTTCAACTATGTCGCCGAGCCGGCGCCAGACGCGCTGAACGACGTCGATTTCGGTCATGCCCCGATCCGCTACTACAAGCTTGGCATCGTTGACGGACCGGGCAACCCGCAAACCATGATGCTGGCCGGCTATTTTCAGCTGAAGGGGGCAATCGACCAGATTCTGCCGGAGAAGCCATCCTATTCCGTGCGCGAGCGCGGCAATGTGCTGGTCAGCTGCCGGGCCGGGCGGTCGCGTTCTGTCATCCTGGTGGCGCTGTTTCTGCATCTGCGTCTCCCAGCGGAGTTTCCCACCCTGGAGGACGCCATCAATTACGTTCGCGGCAAGCGCGAACTTCGTCCCGACGAGTGGCATGAGACGCCCAAGCCCATGCTGATCGCGGCCGCCGCACGGACTGCTCGCTGGGCGCGCATGATCGAGGACGACATCACCGCGCATCCCGAAGAGCACGGCCCTCTGCCGGAGTCGACTGATTGAACCCAACATACCGCATCGCCGTCATCGCCGACCCGCATGTGCATGACGTTGCCTGGCAACCAGCGGGGGCGGGGCTTGCTGGCGCAGTGCGCAGCTGGGCCGATACCACCGCGTCCACCCGCGTATTCAACGAGAGCCTGCCTGCCTTCCGCGCCGCGCTCGATCGCGCCACCGCGGAAGGCGCGAGGATCGTCATCGTTCCCGGCGATCTCACCGACGATGGTCAGCGGCACAATATCGAAGTCGCCGTGGCGCTCATCGCCGAGTACGAGCGTCGCCATGGCCTGCGCGTGTTCATGACACCCGGCAATCACGATTTCTGGGCGCTGAAGGGCCGGCCGCAGCGCAAGGAGTTCGTCGGGCGCGACGGCAGCCGGGTCATCGTCGGGAGCCACGCCGCACCTGGTGGCGCGGTCTCATCGCCGGAGACTGCGATGCTCGGCGCGCCCGAGGCGCTGACGCTCATGGCCGATCTCGGCTTCCAGCCTCGCACCGACGACCTGCATTTTGAAACGCCGTTTGGCAGCGATGCCCGTTGGAGCTCGCGAACGGTCCGCGCCGCCAGCCCTGACGGGACCACGGGCTTCGACATGATCGACGCATCGTATCTGATCGAGCCCGTTGTGGGGTTGTGGCTGCTCTCCATCGACGCCAACATCGTCGCGCCGCGCGACGGGGCAACTGATCTCGATGATCCCACGCAGATGCTCGATCCGTCGGATGGCGGGTGGCCTGCGGTGCTGCGGACGCGGCCCTATCTGTTCCCCTGGATGTGCGACGTCGCCGAACGAGCGCGGCGTAGCGGCAAGGCTCTCGTTGCGTTCTCGCACTACCCGGTACTGGACGCGCTCGCCGGTGCCTCGGCATTGGAGTGCGCACTTTTCCCAAGTTCTGGCCTCGCCCGACGTGCGCCGACCGTGGAGGTGGCGCGGCGCTTCGCCGAGACCGGCGTGCGTCTTCACCTCTCCGGCCATCTGCACGTGAACGATACCGCAGTGTTCCGGGACGAATGGGGGGGGTTCTTCAACATCGCCGTGCCATCGCCGGTCGGCTTCGCTCCGGCGATGAAGCTGCTCGATGTCGCCACCGACCACGTGCGGTTACGCACCATCCGTCTCGACGACGTGCCCGGTCACGATGCCGCGTTCGATGACTACAGCCGCGAGGCGGGAGCCGCGGGCGATCCGTCACCGAAGGCTGTCAGCGCCGGCGGCCATCTTGGCTTTCTCGACCATCATCTGTGCGCCCTCGTCGGCGCCCGTTACATGGTACGCGAATGGCCGCGCGATATGGCGGAGTTCGTACGCGCGCACCGCTTCGCCGATCTGGAGAGGCTGCTCTGGCCACAGGCAACGCCGGCTGCCAGCACGGGTAACGTGGCGCTGACCGTCCTCGCCGAGGACTGGTACCGCTTGCGCAAGGCAGCAGACCTCGCGCTCGATCTGGTGCCCGAAGCGCGCCTTGCCGTCTATCGCCGCTGGATCGGCGAACTGCATCACGCCGAAGCGGCGGATCTGGCCGGGCGGTTCATCGCCTTCATCAGCCTGCTCGGGCGCTATCTCGACCGCATTCCGACGCTTGATGTGGCGCTGGACCTTGAGGCGCTCGTCGCGGCGCCGTCTCAGGGGCGGACACTGCGTCGCCAGACCGTCTGAGCCGGGAGGTTGATGGGGCCAGCGACCAGGCCTCCGCTCTCCAGGATTGTTGCGATATGGTCGGCCATGGTGTCGAGCGGCTGGCGGAAGGTCGTGAGTTCGTAAGAGGCCCAGCCAGCCTGAGCTATGTCGTCGAAGCCGATGACGCAGAGATCGTCGGGGACGCGACGGTCAAACTCCTTGCGCGCCGCATCCATGAAGCCCAATGCCAGCAGGTCGGTGACGCAGAAGACGCCGTCCGGCCGCGCCGCCGAGGCGAAGAGCTGGCGCGCCGTCTCTGCGCCCGTCGCGTAACCGGTCGGGCCGAAACGGCACAGCTGCACGTCGACCCCGGCCTGGGCGGCGGCGACCGAAAAACTGACTTCGCGCGCAACGATGCTCGGCGTACCGGCGGTCGAGCTGACGACAGCGATCCGATCGCAGCCAGCGCGCCGCAGCATCATCAACGCCTCGGCAGCGGCGCCAGCACTGTCAACGAGGATCTGCTGAGTGCCTTCGAGCAGATCATCACGATTGATCAGGATAACGCGCTGGCCGTTGGCGACACAGGTCTCGACGAGGGAGGATCGCGGGCTGCCGGACACGACCACCGTGGCGTCGGCGCGGTAGTTGAGCGTCTGGCGTAGCGCGGCCTCTGTCGCCTCCGCCTGCCCCGCCGTGTTCAAGACCATCACGACCTTGCCCATGGCCTGCAGTCGCCGGGTGACCACGTCGAGGAGGGCCGACTGATAAGGCGTGGCGATTTCGCCGATCAACAGACAGACGATGCCGGATTGCTGGCTGGTCAAGCCGCGAGCCAGATGGTTGACGTGATAGCCCAGTTCGGCGGCTGCCCTGAGCACCTTGGCGCGTGTCGCCTCCGACACGCTGGCGCCCTCGGTGAAGGTCCGCGACACCGCTGAACGCGACACGCCGGCGCGATCTGCGACTTGCTGGGCGTTGATCGGCGTACGAATCGGCTTGTTCATGGGGAACCCTTTGGCGCTCACCTGTGCAAATTTGCACAGCATTCCAAAAGATGGAACAGAGCGAGGTCTCTATCTATCTGAATTATCGTTATATTGTAATAATTTCGGCCGCGCGCAAGCCTGTGCAGGCGGACATACTCCCTCACATACCGAGCGCCTTCTGCTAACGCATCATTCCCGGAACCGGACATTCGTTGGGAGTTATCCGCACGAAGAAAGGCCGACAAAACCGGCGAATTTCATTCGCCGGCTTGCGCGTGCTGTGCGACAGCCGTCCCCCCAAAGACCGTGACCGATTCTCCAGCGATGCTCGCACTCGATACCGAACTGTTCCTCGCCCTCAACGCCGGGGCGAGCCCAAACTCATATGTCGCTCTTTTCGCGATAGCGGTCACTCGCTTCGTGATCTTTCTGGTTCCCTGCTACATCGTCGTCTTGTGGATCCGTGGCACTCGACGGCGGCGGCTTCTGGCCTTTGCGCTCGCTCTTGCCCTTGCAATCGCGATGGTCATCAGTTTCGCGATCGGGTTCATCGCCTTCCGGCCTCGTCCCTTCATGGTCAGCCTCGGACACAGCCTGGTAGACCATCGCCCCAACGCCTCCTTGCCGAGCAATCACGCCCTCGCCTTCGCGGTGGGCGCGGCTGTGCTTGCTTTGGTGCGGCAATACGGGATGGCCTGCCTGGCTATTGTGATTGGCGCGCTCGTAGGCTGGTCGCGCGTCTATGTCGGCGTCCACTACCCATCCGACCTCTTCGGAGCGATCATCGTGGCTATTCCAGCGGCCTTGATTTCGCTCGCGGTGACGGCGAGACACGGCGCGTCAATCGTCGCAGCGGTCGAGACCTTGCAGCGGAAGGTGCAAATCCGCCTGGCGAGACCCGGTCGACGCTGAAAGGGAATGTCCACGGGCATCGTCGCGATGCCCTACCGGCATTTCGGTTTGCGTCCATTCGGTGACACCGCCGCCTGATAGAATACCTTCTGGCATTGACCAGAAAGCCACATTCCCGTTTGCGGGCTGATACTCTAGGTTTTCGGATGGCGCTGACCGAGGTGATGCATGTTCGAAGCCGTGAAACAGAAAATCGAAGCGGAGATCATCACGCTGGTGAGCCAGAACCAGCATCTCATCACGGACTTCGTGGGGCAGAAGGCCTCCGGCCTTGTCAACGACGACGCCGCAATGACCAATTTCGCCAGCAAGCTCTACGCTATGTTGCCGCTCATGCTGAGGTCGGTCGTCAGTCAAGACACCTTCACGTCCTTCGTGCTCGACAATCGCCAGCGATTGATCGCGGCAATCACTGCAGCAACGCAGGCACCCAACGAAAAGAAACCCTGATCCCTTTCCCCAGGCGTCAGCGACTGTCCGTGTAGCCGCGGGAGCCCGCCATGCGATTCTGTCCGAGCGCATCCCGCTACGCTTTTGCTCTATTCCCTAAGCTGCCCGTCGAGCAGATTTGATATCAGCCGATCTCATGCGCATCCCAGGAAGCCGTTTCTTTCAATGCAATGCGGAAAAGGGCATAGAATGAGATCGGCAGCGTTCATAGCTCTACTTGCTCTTTGCGGAGCAACCGGGGACGCCTCAGCAGCGGCTGCGACACAAACGATCGTGCTGATCCGGCACGGCGAAAAGCCACAAGGTGGTTTGGGCCGACTCGATTGCCGTGGATTGAACCGCGCGAACGCCCTCCCAGCCGTGCTCGCAAGGCAGTTCGGCCGCTTCGATGCGATCTTCGCTCCTGACCCCGAACATGCGAAGACGGACGAGGGAATCAAGTATCCCTATCTGCGCCCGCTGCAGACAGTCATTCCCCTGTCGAAGGCGACTGGGGTGCCGGTCGATACGCATTTTGGTTACAAGCAGATCGGAAAGCTCGAGGCAGCGCTGCAATCTCCCGACTATAGAGAAGCGACTCTCCTCATCGCATGGGAACACAAGCAGCTTGTCAAACTGGCCCGCAACCTTCTCGACCACCATGGTGGCGATGTTCGCCAGGTTGGGAAATGGGCAGGCAGCGATTTCGATAGCCTCTACATCGTCCGAGTTGTCCGTGACGGTGTCGCGACGCGGGCGTCTTTCGAGCAGGGCAGCCAGGGCTTGAACGACAAGGTCGGGCCCTGCACTGGCGGGTGAGGATTGCTTGACGGCGAGATTGGGCTCTCAGGAGTGTGAGCCTGCGGCCCATGCCCTGCGCTGGCATCGCGCAAGCTCGCAAGCAAACCCAAAAGGAGTGCCGTAGCTGACATGGCAGCAATTCTGGCGGAGCTTCGAGATCTTTCCGCCGCGCTGCTGGCGTTCGTCCAAGAGCATCGTCAATGGACAGTGCCGCTCGCATTCATGCTTGCTTTCGTCAAGTCGCTTCCCTTCTTTCCGCTCATCGTTCCGGGTACCGCGCTGTTGCTGGCCATCGGATCGTTGATTGGCGCCAGCGGTATCGGTTTCATCCCGGTCTGGATTGCGATCAGTGTGGGAGCAGCGCTGGGCGATTGGGTTTCTTACTGGCTAGGCCGCAACTTCGCTTCTGCCGTCAGAAGTTCTCGCTTCGTCGCCCGACACCCCGGGCTGCTTCCGCGGGGCGAAGCCTTCTTCAACCGTTGGGGCGCGCTGAGTATCGTGCTCTGCCGTTTTTTCGGCCCGTTGCGCGCCACAGTACCGTTCGTCGCCGGTGTCTGTGCCATGCCCAGAACGATCTTCCAGATCGCCAACTGGGCGTCGGCCTTCCTGTGGGCAGGGATGCTGCTACTACCTGGCGCCCTCGCCATGACCTTTCTTATCGGCCGCTGATAGCTCCAGCCACGCGAGTGGAGCGCCGCGCCGGTCGCATTGCACTCTCGGGATGCTCTGCCCCATGCCATCTCCCGGCATGAGGTTGGAGTGAGCGCCCGTGACTGCATCTGCGGACCAGAGTGGCGCTGTTGGCACACCGTTCAAGGGAGGCGTCTGTGGAGCAGGCTCGCACCATGGCTCCGCTTTACGGCCCACAGAGGCCGCGCCGTCATGTATCGACGGTCGCGTTCAGGGCGTTGCTTTGGATGAAGTCGCGGCGGGGTTCGACGACGTCGCCCATCAGCTTGACGAAGAGATCGTCGGCCTCGTCGTTCTGGTCGTTCTTGACCCTGAGCAGCGAGCGCACATCGCGATCGAGCGTCGTCTCCCAGAGCTGCTCGGGGTTCATTTCGCCGAGACCTTTGTAGCGCTGGAGCGAGACCCCCTTCTTGCCGATGGCGCTGACCGCGTCGAAAAGATCGCTCGGGCCATTGACGATATGATCATCGCCCTTGCGGCTGAGCACGCCGGGCTGGGCATAAGCTTCCTGCAGCGAGACGGCTGCTGCTGCGAGCTTGCGCGCTTCGGCGCTCGCGAGCAGGCCGGCATCAAGCACTGCGACCTGCTTCACGCCGCGCACAAGCCGCGAGAAGGTGAAGCCGCCATCCTCCACCCGGCCTTCCCAGCCGCGTTCGAGATCGTCGGAGATCGCATCCAGCCGGCGCGCGACAGAGGCAGCGGCCTCGGTGGCCTGCGCGTCGCTCTCGTTGGTCAGCGGATGGAGCGCGCCCGAGATCGCCATCTGCTCGACGATGCGCCGGTCATAGCGCGAATGGAGCTGCGACAGCGTATGGCGTACGCCGCGCGCCTCGTCGATCAGACTGCGCAGGTCGGGACCGGCGCGCTCGATGCCGTCCCCTGTCCGGAAAACAGCACCGTCCAAGGTCGAGTCGACGAGGTATTCCTCAAGCGCGCGCTCGTCCTTGAGATAGGTCTGGGACTTGCCGCGCGCGGCCTTGTAGAGCGGCGGCTGAGCGATGAAGAGATGCCCGCGCTCGATCACCTCCGGCATCTGCCGGAAGAAGAAGGTCAGCAGCAGGGTGCGGATATGGGCGCCGTCCACGTCCGCGTCGGTCATGATGATGATCTTGTGGTAGCGCAGCTTCTCGATGTTGAATTCCTCGCGGATGCCGGCCCCGAGCGCGATGATCAGCGTACCGACCTGCTCGGAGGAGAGCATCTTGTCGACGCGCGCGCGTTCGACATTCAGGATCTTGCCGCGCAGCGGCAGCACCGCCTGGTATTCACGGGCGCGGCCCTGCTTGGCGGAGCCGCCGGCCGAGTCACCCTCGACGATGAAGAGTTCTGATTTGGCGGGGTCGCGCTCCTGGCAATCCGCGAGCTTGCCGGGCAGCGAGGCGATGTCGAGTGCGCCCTTGCGCCGCGTCAGGTCGCGTGCCTTGCGCGCGGCTTCGCGCGCCGCGGCAGCTTCCGCCACCTTGCCGACGATCGTCTTGGCTTCGTTCGGGTGTTCTTCGAGCCAGGTCGAAAGCGCCTGATTCACGACGTTCTCGACGACGGGACGCACCTCGGACGAAACCAGCTTGTCCTTGGTCTGCGAGGAGAATTTCGGGTCCGGAACCTTCACCGAAACGATCGCGGTCAATCCTTCGCGGCAATCGTCGCCGGTGAGCGAGACCTTTTCCTTCTTCATCATGCCGGAACTCTCGGCATAGCCGGTGATCTGGCGGGTCAGCGCAGCGCGGAAGCCGGCTAAGTGAGTGCCGCCGTCCCGCTGCGGGATGTTGTTGGTGAAGCAGAGGACGTTCTCGTGGTAGCTGTCGTTCCACCACAAGGCGACATCGACGGTGATGCCGTCCTTCTCGGCGCCGAGCACCACCGGCTTGTCGACGACGGGGGTCTTGGCGCGGTCGAGATAGCGCACGAAGGCCTCGACGCCGCCCTCATACATCAGCTCCTCGCGAACGACCTCGGCATGGCGGGCATCGGTGAGGACGATGCGGACGCCCGAATTCAGGAAGGCGAGTTCGCGCAGACGATGCTCGAGCGTCTTGTAGTCGAACTCGACCATCGTGAAGGTCTTGGTCGAGGGCAGGAAGGTGACTTCGGTGCCGCGCTTGTCGCCGGCCGGGCCGACAATGGCGAGCGGCGCGACCGCGTCGCCATGGTGGAACTCCATGAAATGCTCGTTACCGCCACGCCAGACGCGCAGCTTGAGCGAGACCGAGAGCGCATTGACGACAGAGACACCGACGCCGTGCAAGCCGCCCGAAACCTTGTAGGAATTCTGGTCGAATTTTCCGCCAGCATGGAGCTGGGTCATGATGACCTCGGCGGCGGAAATGCCCTCCTCGCTGTGGATATCGGTCGGGATGCCGCGACCATTATCGGTGACCGTGACCGAACCATCGGCGTTCAGCGTGACGGTGACGAGGTCTGCATGCCCTGCCAGAGCCTCGTCGATGGCGTTGTCGACCACCTCATAGACCATGTGGTGCAGACCCGAGCCGTCATCGGTGTCGCCGATATACATGCCAGGGCGCTTGCGCACCGCATCCAGGCCTTTGAGAACCTTGATGGAATCGGCGCCATAGGCAGCGTCTTCAAGGTCGCGGGCAGCATCACTCATGTCGGGGTCCTTCAGCGGGCGAGGCTATGCCCGCGATCGTCTTGATTCGTATCATGAATATAGGCGGGAACGGTGGCTTTTTCACGCGCACGCGTACGTGCGCGCAGGAGCTCCCCCCGCGCTCCATGACGGGACAGAATCGCTACCCTCGAAAGCCCGCGATCGCATCGGCGAAGACCGCGCCATACTGGGCGAGCTTGCGTTCGCCGACGCCCTCGATCCCGCGCATCTGATCGAGCCCGAGCGGCCGCTCGCGCGCCATCGCAATCAGCGTGCGGTCGGTGAAGATGATATAGGCCGCAACGCCTTCCTCGCGGGCAATCGTCAGCCGGAGCTGGCGCAAATGCTCGAACAGGGCGGCGGTGCCCTCATCGAGGCCGTCGGCCCGCGCGCCACGCTCGGCAGCGCGAGCGCGCCGTACGGGGAGGGCATCGGCCCTGAGCGCGATCGGTTCGCGCCCGTACAGGATGTCCTCACCCTTCTCCGTCAGGCAGAAACCGCCATGCTCGGTGCTGGCTTCCGCGAGTGCGCCGGCGGCGAAGAGCTTGCGGGTCAGCGCCGCCCAGGCTGCCTTGGGCTTGTCGTTGCCGACGCCGAAGGTCTTCAGCCCGTCATGGTTCTGGCGGCGAATCGCCTCGCTCATCGTTCCGGTCAGAATATCGGCGAGATGTCCGGCGCCATAGCGCTGTCCCGAGCGCACCACCGCCGAGAGCAGCTTTCGGGCATCAAGCGTGGCATCCTGGAGCGTCGCCTCTCCACCACAGAGATCGCAGCGGAACTGCGCCTCCCGATGCCGGCATGGCGGCGTTTCCTCGCCGAAATAGGCGAGGAGGGAGGAACGTCGGCAGAGCGCCGACTCGCACAGGTCGGTCATCGCGCTGAGGCGCTTATGCTCGATGCGCCGGCGCTCGTCGTCGATCGCCTTCTCCTCGATCTGGCGGCGGCGGAGCGCCATGTCCTCGACGCCATAGAGCGTGAGCGTATCGGCCGGCAGTCCGTCGCGGCCGGCGCGGCCGATCTCCTGATAGTAGCCCTCGATCGAGCCCGGCATGTCGGCATGGACGACGAAGCGGACATCGGGCTTGTTGATGCCCATGCCGAAGGCAATGGTGGCGCAGATCACCACACCATCCTCCTGCAGGAAGAGGTCCTGGTTGCGGTTGCGCTCCTGCTGCTCCATCCCGGCATGATAGGCAAAAGCCTTGTAGCCCTGCTCGCGCAGACCTTCGGCAAGTCGCTCGGTCCGGCCGCGCGACGAACAATAGACGATTCCGCTGCCGCCGCGATGCCGCTTCAGGAAATCGGCGATCTGGCGTCGCGGCTGGTCCTTCGGTGCGAAGGCGAGCTTCAGATTTGGCCGATCGAAGGAATGAATGACCGTGACAGGCGGCTTCGGGAACAGCTGCTGGGCGATGTCATCGCGCGTCTGCCGATCCGCAGTGGCCGTCAGCGCGGTGACCGGGACGCCGCCAAGCGCTTCGCGAGCCTTGGCGAGCAAGCGGTATTCCGGCCGAAAATCATGCCCCCATTGCGAGACGCAATGCGCCTCGTCGATCGCAAGCCGGGCAACGCCAAGCCGGCGCAGCCGGGCGACCAGTCCCTCCCCCGCCAATCGCTCCGGTGAGACGAAAAGCAGACGCAGGTCGCCGGCGTTGAGCTTCGCCCAGGCGTCCGCCGCCTCGCTCTCGCTGTTCATCGAGTTGAGCGACGCGGCCGCGACGCCGGCCCGCGTCAACTGCCCGACCTGATCGCGCATCAGCGCGATCAGCGGCGAAACCACCAGCGTCAGCCCGCCGGTAACCAGTGCCGGCAGCTGATAGCACATCGACTTGCCGGAGCCGGTCGGCATCACCGCGAAGACGTCGTTTCCCGCCAGCGCGGCCGCGATGACCTCCCATTGTCCGGGGCGGAAATCGTCATAGCCGAAGACCGATTTCAGCGTCGCGCGCGCCTGTGATTCGCGAGATTGCGGCATGCCGAAGGGTTTGCCCGAGGCCGGCTGCAATGGCCAGCCCCAAGCCGCGACCTTCTGGGTGCGACGAAACTCGTTTTCAGCCCCTAACGGCGATAGCAGCCGCCGCACCGGCCATGACGCCGCCGGTCAGGCGATTGATCCGACGCATTGCCGTCGGGCTCGCCACCAGCCGCCGGGCCCGATCGGCGGCATAGGCATAGGCGAGCATCGTCGAGCCGATGATCAGGGTCAGCAGCAGCGCAACCTCGATGAAGGCGAACATCGTCATCCGGCCGAGATCGACGACGAGAGGCAGGATCGACAGGAAGAACACCATGACCTTGGGATTGCCGAGCGTCAGCGCAATGCCGCCGAAAAACAGCCGCAAGCCCTCGCCGCGGGCGCTCGGCGGCTGACGCGGCGCCTCCGCCGGAGCGGTCCAGAGCTTCCAGGCGAGATAGAGCAAATAGGCACAACCGGCATATTTGATCGCGACGAAGAGGCCATGAAAGCTCTGCATCAGCACGGCAAGGCCGAGCGCCGTGCAGGAGAACCAGATCAGATCGCCGGCGACGATTCCCGCCGCAAACGGAAGCGAACGGCGAATGCCGGTGCCGAGCGAACGCGCGAGCAGGGCAGCGACCGCAGGACCAGGCGAAGCGACCGCCAGAAAATAGACGCCGGCAAAAACCAGAAGGCCTGTGAGTTCCATGGGAGCAGCCTCTTCAGTGCAGCGGCAACGCTAGACCATCTGTGATGGCATCGGCTTTGCCGAAAACCGCAATCCACTTTTCGGGCCGATGCTTTAGCAGAATGCACCCGAGGCGTCTCATTGTGACGCGTGATCTGACCGATCAGCCCGACTTGAGCACGTCAGTCGATGGGCTCGACCTGCCCGGATGTCACTGTAAAACACTGCGCCCCTGCCGGCAGATCGGTGAACAGCGCCGGATCGGCCCCCGTCATCCAGACCTGCGAGCCCAGCTCGGCAAGCTCGGCATAGAGCGCAGCGCGTCGACGCGGGTCGAGATGGGCAGCAACTTCGTCGAGCAAGACCAGCGGCGGAAGCCCGCTCATGCTCCGGACCAGCCTCGCATGCGCAAGCACGAGCCCGATCAGCAGAGCCTTCTGCTCGCCGGTCGAGCCCTGCTCGGCCGGGATATCCTTGGCGGCATGACGAACGAGGAGGTCCGACGCTTGCGGGCCGACGAGGGTGCGCCCAGCCGCGCGGTCGCGCTGGCGACCCTGCCTCAGGAGGTCGCGATAGCGATCCTCGGCATCGAGTGCCGGCAGCCCCGCCACAAGCCGATCGATCTCGCCCTCTAGGCCGAGCGCGGCACGGGGAAACGGAGATGCGTCGTCGCCATTGGCTGCGATGATCGTCGCCAGTCGGCCAACCGTCTCGGCCCTCGCCGCAGCGACGGCCACGCCGAGTTCGGCGATTTCCCGCTCGATCGCATCAAGCCAGGACACCTCATGCGGCGTCTCCTCGAGGATCCGGTTGCGCGAGCGCAGAGCCCGTTCGAGCGCGTTCGATCGTGTCGCGTGGCCAGGATCGACCGCGAGCACGAGCCGGTCGAGGAAGCGGCGGCGATCCCCGGCCGCGCCACGAAACAACCCGTCGAGATCCGGCGTCAGCCAGACCACGCGGAGATAGTCGCTGAAAGCCAGCGCCGAGCCGACCTGAACCCCGTCGATGCGGGCAAGTCTTGCACGCCGCCCGTCGCTTTCGCTGCCGAGCCCGATGCCAAGGCGCGCGCCATCCTCCGCAAGCGCAATCGATACGGCGAAGGAGCCCGGGCCCCCCTGGCGCGCCATCTCTGAGAGATCGGCGCGGCGCAGCCCCCGCCCTGGCGCGAACAGCGACAGGGCTTCGAGCAGATTGGTCTTGCCGGCGCCGTTCTCGCCGACAAGCGCAACGATTTGGCCCCCGATCGTGAGATCGAGGGCCTCATAGGAGCGGAAATCCTGAAGGATCAGGCGCGCGACCGTGGTCAAGATGCGAGCGCGGCCTAAACCCGCATCGGCATCAGCACATAGAGTGCCGACGCACCCTCGCGATCCTGAATCACGGTCGGCGAGCCGGGATCGGCAAGCTTGAGAAGCGCCGTGTCTCCGTCGAGCTGCGCCGCGATATCCATCAAGTAACGGGCGTTGAAACCGATATCGAGCGGGCTCGCGTCGTAGTCGACCTCGACCTCCTCGGTTGCCGACCCGGAATCGGGATTGGTGACCGACAGGGTCAGGCGACCATCGGCGATGGACAGCTTTACCGCGCGGCCACGCTCGGAGGAGATTGTCGAGACACGATCGACCGAGGCGGCAAAATCGCCCTTGTCGACCGTCAGGCGTTTGTCGTTTCCGCTTGGAATCACTCGCTGATAATCCGGGAAGGTGCCGTCGATCAGCTTGGACGTCAGCACCACGGCCTGCGTCGCGATACGGATCTTGGTGGCGGAGAGCTCGACCGAGACCTCGGTATCGCCATCCTCCAGCAGCTTCTGGATTTCCGCCACGGCCTTGCGCGGCACGATCACGCCGGGCATGCCGGCGGCCCCGCTCGGCGCTGCGGTATCGACACGCGCAAGCCTGTGCCCATCCGTCGCGACGGCGCGCAGCAGGCTGCGGCCTTCGACTTCGATGGTGTGGAGATAGATGCCGTTCAGATAGTAACGCGTCTCCTCGGTGGAGATCGCGAACTGGGTCTTGTCGATCAGGCGCTTGAGCTCACCCGCGGCGAGCGTGAAGCGATGCGCCATCTCGCCCGCGGTGATGTCGGGGAAATCGCCCTCGGGCAGAGTCTGCAGCATGAAGCGCGAGCGGCCAGAGCGGAGCGTCAGCCCCGCTTCGCCCGTCGTCTCGAGCGAGACCTGGGCGCCGTCGGGCAGCTTGCGCACGATATCGTAGAGCGTATGTGCCGGCACGGTCGTCGCGCCCGGCTCAGGAACATCGGCTGGCACCGTCTCGACGACCTCGATGTCGAGATCGGTTGCCTTCAGCTTGAGGCCGGCACCGTCCGCGCTCAGCAAAAGGTTCGACAGGATCGGGATCGTGTTGCGGCGTTCCACCACGCGGTGGACATGACCCAGCGACTTCAACAGCGTAGAACGTTCGACCGTGACCTTCATCGTCTGTCTTCTGGCGTGCTAGCGCCCGAGCAGCGGCTGCGCGGGCGACGGAATGGCCCGCGACATTGCAGGACGCGCGCCGGTGGCGCAAGGGCGCTCTCACAACCGGCCACAGCCAAAGCCGCGCTCGCCTCCAGGGCATAGCGCGGCAGGCAGCTCACTCCTGCAGCATCCGCTTCAGGAGATCGACCTCGTCATGCAGCAGACGATCTTCGGCGATCGCCTTTTCGATCTTGCGCACGGCGTGCAGCACGGTCGTGTGATCGCGGCCACCGAAGCGGCGCCCGATCTCCGGCAGCGAGCGCGGAGTCAGCGCCTTGGACAGATACATCGCGATCTGGCGCGGCTTGACGACTGCCGCGGTGCGGCGCTCGGAGAGAATGTCCGCCCGGCTGACATTGTAGCGGGTGGCGACCAGCTTCTGGATGTCCTCGATCTTGACGCGGCGCGGCTCGCGGGTCCGGACGAGGTCGCGGATCGCCGCCTCGGCCGTTTCCAGCGTCACCGCATTGCCGGACAAGGTGGCATGGGCCAGCAGCCGATTGGCGGCACCGTCGAGATCGCGGCCATTGGCGGTGATGACGCGGGCGACATAGGCGATCACGTCGGAATTGACGTGGAAGCTCGAATGCGCCGCTTGCAGCGACTCCAGCCGGCTTCCGAGAATCTTCACGCGCAGCGCCTCGTCAAGCTCGCCGACCTCGACGACGAGCCCACCGGCCAGCCGCGAGCGGATGCGTTCGTCGAGCGCCTCGAGATCATTCGCGAGCCGATCGGCAGCGACCACGATCTGCTTGCCGGCATCGATCAAGGCGTTGATCGTGTGGCCGAACTCCTGCTGGATCGAGCGCCCCTGGATGAACTGCACGTCGTCGACGATCAGCAGGTCGATACCGCGCAGCTTTTCCTTGAAGGCGAGCGCCGTCTGCGACTTCAGGGCCGCGACGAAACCGTACATGAAGCGATCGGCCGTGAAATAGGCCACGCGTTTGCCATGATTGCGCGCATCCTGAGCAATCGCCTGCAGCAGATGTGTCTTGCCGAGCCCGACCCCAGCATGAAGGTAGAGCGGATTATAGGGGGTCGTTCCGGCGGGGGCCGCGGCAATCCGCTCGGCCGCGGCAAAGGCGAGCTGGTTCGACTTGCCGACGATGAAGCTCTGGAAGTTCAGGCGGCGGTCGAGCATCGTGCCGCAGGCGTCGACGAGTTCCTGCTCGCAGGGCCGGGCCCCGGCCTCCGCCGAACGAACGGCAATGACGGGTTCAGGCGCCGCCGCGCGCGGAGCGGCCATGGCAGCTTCGCGGACCGCGGCCGGAATGGCATCACGGGCGGCCTGGCGCACCGAGAGCAGGATGCCATTGGCTGCGGGCAACTCGGCGAGGCAATGCGCCCGCAGGCGCTCGGCATAATGCGCCTCCAGCCAGCTCTTCAGGAAACGGGTCGGCACTGTGAGATAGGCCACACCATCGACAAGGCCGCCGATCTCGACACGCGCGAACCAGCTGGAGAAAACATCCTCGCCGAGCTCGGCACGCAGGCGGCGGCGCACACGGTCCCAGGCTTCAGTCAGGGAAAGCGCTGCCCCCTCACCCTGGATGCTCGCAGTCGTGGTCGCGATCACAGACGCCGGCACAGCCTTCGCATCGGTAATCTCGTCCATGGCTTGCCGCTCGAACATTTCGTGCCCCATTTCAATATCAAGAGATGCGCCATCGGCGGCGGCTCTTAGTGGACCGCCGGCCGGAGCTGTTGTTTGGACAAAGAGAATGACGCCCACTCGACGGCATGCGCCGGCGGGTGACAGGCTCTCGGTCGATTTCTGATTACGCTTAGAAGGCTCGCCGAAGGACGGAGCCGCTACTTCATCTCAACTCAAACAGACAAAGAGCCGCATCCTCTCCCCTCTGGGGCGTGAGCCAAAAACGCCGTTAATCTCTGGAAACCCCCGGAGGTCATTGCTGTCCGCCCGGCGATGAAGGGACCTTACAGGGGCGCCTCGAACGGGGGCAATATCCCTGTCAGCCGGCTTCGGAGACTCAAGCCCTTTCAGGGGCCCTATGACCTATGGGCAAGGCAGGCCCAATAGGTTGGGGAACTTAACGTTTTTTTTACGGCGGAGGCTGCGCGCGGAGGGCGAATCTTTTTTTCAGGAAGCGGCAGAGACGCAGGCAGAAGGTCCGACGATTCCCGACAACAGATTCCTTTGCCCGCTAAGATCATGAAAAATATGGGATTTATTTGCGCGACCAAAAGGCAAAAAAAGGACCTTTTCGCGCCCTGAAACCACAACCGAAGTCAACCCCATAACGCAGCGGAAAGATTACGGAATCGGCCTCGCGGGTGAAATTTTTCACGTCTGCGGCAGTCAGGTTTGCCTAACGGTCGATTAACACAGCAAACAAAAAGCCCGACCTGACGGCCGGGCTTTTTTAGTCTGAAACTGCTCTGCAGAACGCCGCTCAGGAAGCGAGAGCGCCGATCCGATGCGCCAGGCGCGAGACCCTGCGCGAAGCGGTGTTCTTGTGAACGACGCCCTTCTGAGCGGCGCGCATGATCTCGGGCTGAGCGGCCTTGAGCGCCTCCGCAGCGGCACCCTTGTCGCCCGAGGCGATTGCCTCCTCGACCTTGCGCAGGAAGGTGCGCATACGGCTGCGGCGCGCCTTGTTCACCTCGGTGCGCCGCGCGATCTTGCGCGTGGCCTTCTTGGCCGACGTCGTATTGGCCATCGATCGTCCTCGTCTTCATTGCGACCGAACACCCGGCGGATTTGCCTGGCGGGCTCGGGCCGCTACCTTGATTGAAATGCATGTGCGGCGGCGGTTGCTTGCGCTAGCCGTCGCGAGACGCTGGCCTATAGTATCTTGTACGGGCCGCGTCAACGCCGGAATGGCTGTATCACGCCAGGAGTGCCAGATCAGCCCCTTCGAACCGCCACAGCCTCGATCTCGATCAGGTAGCCATGATGCAGCTCGGGCACCGGCACGACCGAGCGCGCAGGGCGATGATCGCCGAAGACCTCGGCGTAGATCCGGTTGAATTCGGGCCAGTTGCCGACCCCGACCAGATAGGCCGTGACCTTGACGACATCGGTCGGCGCACAACCCGCCGCCGTGAGGATGGCGAACATGTTCGCCAGCGCCTGCTGCGCCTGGACGGCGAAGGGCTCAGCGGAGGTATGACTGCCATCAGGGCGGGGTGCGAGCTGGCCGGAGACGAAGACGAGGTCCTTATACGCCACGGCATGCGCATAATGCCCCGCCGGGGCCGGCACCTCAGGCGAGGCGATGGTCTCGATCCGGCTCATGCGGAAGGCCCGACAAAACGTGCAAAGGCAGCAAGATCGACATTGCCGCCGCTGATGATGATGCCGACGCGCTTGCCCGCAACCGGGACTGTCCCGGTGAAGGCAGCGGCGGCAGCAAGGCAGCCGGTCGGCTCGACCACAAGCTTCATGCGCTCGGCGAAGAAGCGCATCGTCTCGATCAGCGCCGCATCGGACACCGTGACGATATCCTCCACCAGGCTCTGGATGATCGGGAAGGTGTAATGGCCGAGGAAGGCGGTCTGTGCGCCATCGGCAATGGTCTTGGGCACGTCGATCTTGACGATCTTGCCGCTGCGCAGGGATTGCTGGCCGTCATTGCCGGCCTCCGGTTCGACGCCGAAGACGCGGATACCGGGGTTGAGCGCCTTGGCCGCCAGAGCGGCGCCTGAGATCAAACCGCCGCCACCGAGGGGGACCAGCAGGATGTCGAGCGGGCCAGCCTCCTCGATCAATTCCTTGGTCGCCGTGCCCTGGCCGGCAATGACATCGGGGTGATCATAAGGCGGGATCAGGGCGAGCCCACGCGTCTCGGCCAGCTCGCGGCCGAGCGCGTCACGATCCTGGCTGTAGCGGTCGAAGAGCACGACCTCGGCGCCATAGCCACGGGTCGCCGCAACCTTCGCGGCAGGCGCATCCTGCGGCATCAGGATGACGGTCGGCACGCCAAGCAACTTGCCCGACAGGGCGATCGCCTGAGCGTGATTGCCCGAGGAGAAGGTGACGACCCCGGCGCGCTTCTGTTCGGCGCTCAGCGCTGAAATCGCGTTGAAGGCGCCACGGAACTTGAAGGCGCCCATGCGCTGCAGGTTCTCGGCCTTGAAGACCAGCGAGGCTTCGGTGCGGGCATTGGCAGTCCGCGAGGTCAATGCCGGCGTCCGGTGTGCGATGCCCTGGAGACGGCCCGCCGCCGTCACGACATCCTCATAGGTCGGCAGGACGAGCCCGCCGGTGGCGGAAGGAGCGGCAGCGGTCATCTGGTATCCCTAAGCTTCGAAGAGAACCCGCATCGTGTCAGCAAGCGGGGCCGAGCCGCAAATCAAAGATCGTCGGTCCCGGCATTCGTCCCGTTCATGGCCGCGCTCAGCGGTTCTTGAAATCCGGCGGCCGCTTCTCGGAGAAGGCGGCCATCCCTTCCTTCTGATCCTGCGTAGCGAAAAGCGAGGAGAACACCCGCCGCTCGAAGCGCAGGCCTTCGTTCAGGGTGACCTCGAAGGCCCGGTTGACGGATTCCTTGACCATCATCACCGAGGGCAGCGATTTCGCCGCAATCGCCTCGGCCGCCTTGAGCGCTTCCTTCATCAGGTCGGCCAGCGGAACGATACGGGCGACGAGGCCGGAGCGCTCCGCCTCGTTCACGTCCATCATGCGGCCGGTGAGGCAGAGATCCATGGCTTTGGCCTTGCCGATCGCCCTGGTCAGGCGCTGCGTGCCGCCGGCGCCGGGAATGACACCCAGATTGATCTCCGGCTGGCCGAAGCGGGCATTGTCCGCGGCGATGATGAAATCGCACATCATGGCAAGTTCACAGCCGCCGCCGAGCGCAAAGCCCGCGACCGCCGCGATGATCGGCTTCCGGCGCTGGCCAATGCGGTCCCACGGCTCGAATTTGTCGTCGAGATAGGTCTCGGGGAAGGTGCGCGCCTGCATCTCCTTAATGTCGGCGCCGGCGGCAAAGGCCTTCTCCGAGCCGGTGATGATGATGCAGCCGATGCCGGCATCCCTCTCGAAACCATCGATCGCGGCGTTGACTTCGCCGATCAGCTGGCCGTTGAGCGCATTCAGCGCCTGCGGGCGGTTCAGCGTGATGACGCCCACCTTGCCCTTCACCTCGACGAGAATGGTCTCATAAGCCATGGCGGCCTCCCGGATGATGCTTCGGCTGAAGCATTAGCGGGGGCAGCGGGCGCGGTCCATGCGCGGCCGCGCAAAGGCGGCTTTCGGACCTGCGGCGGTTGTGCCTGCCGACGCCGCTCCGCACGAAATGACGTTGGCTCAGCGTTTCGGTTGGCAACGCTCGCAATAGAAGGTCGAGCGACCGGACTGGACGAGCCGCTTCACCAGGCCGCCGCAGCCGGGCGTGACACATGGGTCGTCCTCGCGGTCATAGACCTTGAAGCGGTGTTGGAAATAACCGAGCGAGCCGTCGGCATGGGCGAAATCGCGCAAGGTCGAGCCGCCAGCGGCCACCGCCTCCTCGAGAACCTCGCGAATGATCTGTGCGAGCGCATGAGCTGCCTCGCGGGGCCGACCGGTTGGCGTCGCGATCGTACCGGCCGCCGCTTCCGGGTGAAGCCCCGCCCGGAACAGCGCCTCGCAGACATAGATATTGCCGAGGCCAGCCACGAGCCGCTGGTCGAGCAGCGCAGCCTTCAACGGCGCGAGCTTGCCGGCAAAGAGCTTGGCCAGGACTTCGCCGGAGAGCTCGTTGCCCAACGGTTCGATTCCCATTCCCGCGAAATGCTTCGAGGTCTCCAGCTCGGCCCGCGGCAGGAGGTCCATGAAGCCGAAGCGACGGACATCGTTATAGGTGACGCGCGCTCCCGAACCGAGATGGAAGACGACATGGTCGTGCTGCAGGTGCCGGCCGATCTCGTTGTAATAGGCGCCAGGTTCGGTGGGTGGCGTACCCGGCGCCTCGACCACGAAACGGCCGCTCATGCCGAGATGCATGATCAGCGCCTCGCCATCATCGAGATCGGCGATCAGGTATTTGGCGCGGCGCGACAGACCTTCGACCCGCCGCCCGGTCAGGCGCTCGACGAAATGCTCCGGCAGTGGAAAGCGCAGATCAGGCCGGCGCTGCTCGACCCGGGTGAGCACCTGGCCGAGCATGGCGGGCTCCAGCCCACGGCGGACGGTTTCGACCTCGGGAAGCTCGGGCATTGCACTTCGCTCTTCAGCATGCGTCGAGACGGGCCGCGACAAGGCCCGCTCGTTTCGCTATTCATCCGGCTCTAGTTACCGCCTCACCAGAACACAAGCTCCGGGCCAAGCCGTGACAGCAGCCTCCGATACCACCCATTTCGGCTTCGAGACCGTGCCGCTCGCCGAGAAGCAGGCCAAGGTCGACGACGTCTTCCACAAGGTCGCCGGCCGCTACGACCTGATGAACGACCTGATGTCGGCTGGCCTGCACCGGCTCTGGAAGGATGCCCTGATCTCGACGCTGAAGCCGCCGCGCGACCGGGCTTTCCGCCATCTCGACGTGGCCGGCGGCACAGGCGATGTGGCCTTCCAGGTCCTGGAAGCCGGCGGCCCCGCAACCGAGGTGACGGTGCTCGATATCAATGGCGAGATGCTAAGCGTCGGACGCGAACGCGCTCAGAAGCGCTTTCCCGACGATGGCCGCATCCGCTTCGTCCAGGGCAATGCCGAGGAGCTCGGCCTGCCGGACAACAGTTTCGACGCCTATACGATCGCCTTCGGCATTCGCAACGTGCCGCGCATCGACAAGGCGCTGGCCGAAGCGCACCGCGTCCTGAAGCGCGGCGGCCGCTTCCTTTGCCTCGAATTCAGCCATGTCGACGTGCCGGTGCTCGACAAGATCTACGAGACCTATTCCTTCAACCTGATCCCACCGATGGGCAGGCTCGTGACGGGAGATGCCGAGCCCTATCGCTATCTCGTCGAATCAATCCGCAAATTCCCGAAGCCGCAGGTTTTCGCCGACATGATCGCCGCAGCTGGCTTCCGGCGCGCGCGCTTCACGCCCATGACCGGTGGGGTCGTGGCGCTGCATTCCGGCTGGAAGCTGTGACGGCCCGCCTTCCAGCATGATCTCCTCAATCGCCCATTTCACCCGCATGGCGCGGGTTGGTTTCGTTCTGGCTCGCGAAGGCGCGCTCGCGCTCGTGGATCCGTCGGTTCTGCCGCCCGCAGCGCGCGCGCTGATCAGGGTCGGCCGGCTAATCGAGCGCCGGGGCGCCGGCTCCTCGGCCACGCGCCTTGCCGCTGCGATGACCCGGCTCGGCCCGTCCTATGTCAAGTTCGGCCAGTTTCTGGCGACGCGGCCAGATGTGGTCGGGATGAAGATCGCCGAAGATCTGTCGGCGCTGCAGGACAGGATGGCGCCGTTCCCGATGGAACAGGCACGCGTCGCAATCGAAGCCGCGCATGGCGAGCCGGTCGAAGCCCTGTTCTCCGAATTCGGCGAGCCCGTCGCGGCCGCCTCGATCGCGCAGGTCCACCGCGCACGGCTGAAGGATGGCTCGGAGGTCGCGGTCAAGGTGCTTCGGCCCGGCATCCGTGACCGTTTCAACCGTGACCTGGCGGCGATGCGCTTCGGCGCCGAACTCGCCGAGAGCCGCTCGCATGAGGCGCGCCGTCTGCGTTTCTCCGGCGTGGTCGAGACGCTGGCGCGCTCCGTCACCATGGAAATGGACCTTCGCCTCGAGGCCGCAGCGCTCTCGGAATTCGCCGAGAACACCAGGGACGATGCCGATTTCCGCGTCCCGAAGCCAGACTGGCAGCTGACGGCCCGCGAGGTGCTCGTCGACGAATGGATCGACGGCATTCGCCTCTCCGACGTCGAAGCATTGCGTGCTGCCGGCCATGACCTCGTGGCGCTCGGCCGCACCGTCATCCAGTCCTTCCTGAAGCACGCCATCCGCGACGGCTTCTTCCATGCCGACATGCATCCGGGGAACCTGTTCGTCGATGCGCAGGGCCGGCTGGTTGCGGTCGATGGCGGCATCATGGGCCGACTCGGCCTGAAGGAACGCCGGTTCCTCGCCGAGATCCTGCTCGGCTTCATCACGCGTGACTACGCCCGCGTGGCCCGGGTCCATTTCGAGGCAGGCTATGTTCCGGCCCATCACGATGTTGCGGACTTCGCGCAGGCGATTCGGGCCGTCGGCGAGCCGATCCATGATCGGCGTGCCGACGAGATCTCGATGGCGAAGGTTCTGACCCTGCTCTTCGAGATCACCGGGCTGTTCGATATGGCGACCCGGACCGAGCTCGTGATGCTGCAGAAGACCATGGTCGTGGTCGAAGGTGTAGCGCGCTCGCTCGATCCGCAGCTCGACATGTGGAAGACGGCCGAGCCGGTGGTGCGCGAGTGGATCACCCGCAATCTCGGCCCTCTCGGCAAGATCGAGGAGGTCGGCCGAGGCGCCCAGTCCATGCTCTCGACGCTCGCCAGCCTTCCCGAAACGGCCGCTCGGGCCGAGCGCGTGCTGGGACAACTCGAGGATGCCTCGCGCCAGGGCTTTGTCCTGGACGAACGCAGCATCCAGGAGATCGGCCGGGCCGAAGCCCGGCGCAACCGCTGGGGTAACTGGGCCCTGTGGCTGATCGCCGGCCTGCTGGCCTACAGCATCTTCAGCTGACGCCCCTCAGTCGGCGACCGCCCGATAGGCCAGGACCTGGAATTCCTGGCTGAGGGCGGCGTCTTCCGGACTCTGCATCAGTCTCTGGCTCAGGAAGACCGTGACGAGGTCCCGATACGGGTCGATATTGAGGCTGGTGCCGAACCCGCCTTCCCAGCCATAGCGCCCCGGAACCGCCGAGATGGGGTCGGGCTGCGTCGCGATCCCAAGGCCGAAACCCCAGCCCGTGCTCTCCCAGAAGCCCGGGAAGAACGGCGAAACCGCCTTCTGCTCCGGCGTGATCTGATCCCGCGTCATCTGCTCGACCATCCCTGGCGAGAGGATGCGCTGCCCGCCGTGCTGCCCGCGCGCCAGAAGCATGTGCCCGAACCTCAGGACATCATCGGCCGTCGAGACCAGCTCGCAGGGAAAGGCGGGCGCGCGGGCAAACGCCCCCTCGGCGCCGCGATCGAACAGGACGAGCCGGCCCAATTCCGTATCGAGATGATAGGCGCTGGCCAGTCGTTCGACCTCGCCCGCCGGCGCGCTGAAACCGGTATCGACCATGCCCAGCGGTCGAAACAGACGTTCCTGCATGAGATCGTCAAGCGGCTTGCCGGCAACCCTGGCCAGGAGCACTGAGAGCACGTCGAAACCGGTATGATACATCCAGACTTCACCCGGCTGGTGGATCAACGGCAAGGCGCCGAGCTGTTTCATCCACGCATCGGGCGACATCTCAGGGTTCATTGGACCGGGCGCGACGCCGGCATCGGCCATTGCCTGCTGGATCGGGTAACGGCCCGGCGGCGCCATGATGGCGCCGATGCCGAGCCTCAGCGTCAGCAAATCGCGCAAGGTGATGGATCGCTTGGCCGGCACGGTATCGTCGAGCGGGCCAGCGATGCTGCGCAGGACCCGGCGGTCTGCCAGCTCCGGCAACCAGGGCTCGACGGCATCATCGAGCCCGATCGCTCCATCCTCGACCAGCGACAGAGCTACGACCGCCAGCATGGGCTTCGTCATCGAGGCAATGCGGACGATCGTATCGCGACGCATCGGCGTGGCACTGTCGAGATCGGCGAGGCCGAACGTCTCGACATGCACGTCATCACCCCGGGCGATCAGCGTGGCGATCCCGGCGACGGCACCGCGCGTGACATGGCCGCGCATCGCGGCGGCCATGTCGGCGAGGCCCCTTTCGGACAAGCCAGCGCTCATCCGTTCTTGAACTCGGCATTGACCATCCAATGCGTACCGAAGCGGTCGGTCAGCATGCCGAAGCTCTTGGACCAGAAGGTCTCCCCGATCGGCATCTGGATCTGACCGCCCTCCGAGAGCCCCTTGAAGATGCGCTCGGCCTCCGCGACCTCCTTGACCATGACGTTGACATAGACGCTGCGCATCGGGCCGCTGCTGCGGTCCGGCGGCGCATCGGACGCCATCAGCATCTGGCCGTCGAGTTCCAGGCAGGCGTGGATGATCTTCTTGCGCCAGTCCGGCGAGACGTCGTTCTCCGCCGGCGTGCCTTCATGGCTCATCATCGCGGTGATCTTGCCGCCGAGCACCTTCTGGTAGGTCGTGAACGCTTCTTCGCAATTGCCGTCGAACATCAGATAAGTCGAGAGCTTCATGGGGCTATTCCCTTGAGAAACGGCCGGTCATGCCGGCCCGGATGAGCTGGCTGATCAGGTCTTCTGGTAGTGGGCCTTCATGAACTCGGTCCAGTTGCCGTCGGCGCCAAGGACCTTCGAATAGAACAGTCGTTCGGTCGGGCTCCTGAGCTCGATGATGTCCCGGTATTTCGCCGTCGTGCCGTCTCCGGAGAAGCTTGGCCCTTCGGATTCGAGCGTCAGGATCTTGCGGCTGTCGTCGAGAAAACCTTCATAGGCCCAGATCATCGCCATCATCGAGCCAAGCCAAGTTCCGACGAAACGGCCCTTCTGGGGGTCGAATCCGAGCGTGATCTGCATGGTTGAGGCACCGCCGCCAGGCATCTCGCTCGTGCTCTCCCCAACAACCCAGAGATCGCCGATGGAACGAAAGGTCTCCGAGCCCTTGAAGATCTCGTCCGGCTTGTCAGGCGAGCAGTTCGATTCGTAGGTCCAGTTGCCGACGAGCTGCTGAAGCCAGCGATGCTCGTCCTGCGGTTCGACAGTCTGCATGGGCTTATCCTCCTCTGTGCTGGATCTTCGGGACATGAGACAGGTCTAGCGCTCGGCCGCCATCTTCAGATTGGCGAGGCCGGTCTCGAAATCGCCTCCGATCATGCGATCGACGTTGAAGAAGACGTGCATGATCCGGGCGAGGAACGGTGCCGGGCCGGTCATGGTCCAGATCACCTCGGTCACTGCCCCGCGAGGTTCGAGGGCGAATGTGACCTCGTTATGAGCCTCGAAGGGCTTGATGAAATCGAGCCTCAATCCAACCTTGCGCGGAGCCGAGGCCTCGACGATCTCCATACGCCCCTGGCCGACATTCTTGTCGCCATCCCAGGCATAGACCGCGCCGATGCCGCTTTCCGCACCGCTGAAGCTGCGCTTCATCGCCGGGTCTTTCTTCTCCCAGGGCGACCAGGCACCCCAGCTTCGGAACCCATTGATCAACGGAAAGACCTGCTCGGGCGGCGCGTTGATGGCAAGCGAGCGTTGGACACGGAAACTGTCGGGCTTCATCGCGGCCAGGACAAGCACGATGACGATGCCGAGGGCGAGAATGGCGGCAATGGCCCAGAGAAAGGTGTTGAGCACGGAACGCTCCTGTGACGGATCGAGATGGAGTGGCGAGAGCTGCTAGGCGCTTCGCAGCGGGATGAGTGCGCGCAGCCTCGGATCGCGCAGGTAGAGTCCGCCCCAGGCCATGAGGCCGAGATAGAGCCCAAAGAAAAGGTGGCTGAAGAGCGGGCTGCCGACCCGCAGATGCGTCGCCATGGCACCGCCAAGCAGCCCCGTAAGCAGCACGGCGCCAAGAATGGAGGTGCGGGGATAGGCATAGAGCAGCGCAATGATCAGCGTCATGACGCCGAGCCCCCGGGCCAGCTCGTTGCTTCCGGAATATCCCAGCTGCTGCAGCGTATCGTTGACCACCTGCAGGGGCGCCAGCTTGATGCCGCCGTCGAACAGCAGGAACGCGACGACGACGCCGCTCAGCACCCGTCCCGTCCAGAGTTTAGCTCTTGGCTCCGCGAAGGCGGGCTCGGTAATCGATAGAGACATGATGCTCTCCAAAGTTGTTTGATTGGGATCTAAGATCTCATTGCGAGCAGACAAGACCGCCTGCATTCCCGGGCGATGACGGGCCGCGATCATTGTCCGCCCTCCTCCTGCGAAGGCGGCCTCAGCGACAGCGCCGCATTCTGGTCCTCAGTCCTCAGCTCCAGGATCATGCTCTCCAGCCTGTCCAGGCTCTGGTCCCAGAAGACCCGGTAGTGCTCGAGCCAGGCGGCCACATCGCGCAGCGGGCCGGGATCGAGCCGGCAGGGCCGCCACTGGGCCTCGCGACCACGCGAGATCAGGCCCGCCTTCTCGAGCACCTTCAGATGCTTCGAGACGGCCGGGAGGCTCATCGCGAAGGGCTCCGCCAACTCCTTGACGGAGGTTTCCCCCAGCGCGAGGCGCGCCAGGATGGCCCGCCGCGTTGGATCGGCGAGGGCAGAGAGCGTGGCGCTGAGGTGGTCCGGCGACATCAACTAAACCGATCGGTTAATTAACTGATCGGTTTACTAATGCAGCAAGGCCGTAACGTCAAGCGCCCGTTGCGAGCCCGCCGAACGCCCTGGCCTGCAGACCATCGGCTGGCCCGATGCCGGTTGTTGTCAGGAGCGCCCGCAGCCGGCTAGAGTCAGCCATGAGCTTCGAGATCGCCGCCACACCGCATGACGCCATCAACCGGTTGGAGGCGCTTTATGCCGAAGCGAAGGACGCGCTACGCGCCGATCTCCAACGCTTCTTCGACACGAGACAGCCGCCGACGCAGGAGGAGCGCGCCCGCTACCGCTACCCGATGCTGCGCGTCACCTATGAGCCGTCGAAGCTGCCGGCAGCGACACGCCGCGGCTTCGCCAAATTTGCGGCGCCTGGCATCTACTCGACCACGGTGACCCAGCCGGCCGAGTTCCGGGCCTATCTGCTCGACCAGCTCGAGCCCCTGGTGACGGAATACGGCGCCACCATCGAGACGGGCATCAGCACCCAGGAAATTCCCTACCCCTATGCCATCGAGGGCGGCGACGAGCTGGGCGGCGGACGGATCTCGCCTGCGGAGCTTGCGCGGCATTTCCCGACGCCGCTGCTCTCGCTGGTCGGCGACGAGATCGCCGACGGCACCTTCGAGATCATCGAGGGCGAGCCACGCCCGCTCTCGCTCTTCGATGCCGTGCGCGTCGATTATTCGCTGCGGCGGCTGGTCCACTATACCGGTACGGACTGGCGGTTGGTGCAGCCCTGGGTGCTGTTGACCAACTACCATCGCTATGTCGACCAGTTCGTGCGGCTGGCACTGGCCGAGATCGAGGCCGGCACCGCCGAGGCGCTCGTCGCGCCGGGCGGTATCCGGATCGACCGCGAAGGCATCGATGTCAGCGCCGCCGAGCGCGTGATGTCCGCGCCCTGGCATCGCTTCCAGATGCCGGCTTATCACCTCATCCGGGCTGGAGGCGAAGGCGTCACGCTGGTCAATATCGGCGTCGGCCCGTCCAACGCGAAGAACATCACCGACCATCTCGCGGTGCTCAGGCCGAATTGCTGGTTGATGGTCGGCCATTGCGGTGGCCTCCGGCAGACGCAGATCATTGGCGATTACGTGCTTGCCCACGCCTATCTCCGCCAGGACGGCATCCTGGATGACCATGTACCGCCGGACATTCCGATTCCGGCGCTCGCCGAGGTCCAGGTCGCCTTGCAACAGGCCGCGGCCGAGGTCACGGGCGAGAAGGGGGACCGGCTGAAGCAGAGGCTGCGCACCGGCACCGTCGTGACGCAGGACGACCGCAACTGGGAGCTGCGCTGGACCAAGGAGCGCCGCCGTATCAACCTGTCGCGCGCCATCGCGGTCGACATGGAATCCGGGACCATCGCAGCACAGGGCTACCGGCTGCGGGTGCCCTACGGCACCTTGCTCTGCGTCTCGGACAAGCCGCTGCATGGCGAGATCAAGCTGCCCGGCGCCGCCAATGCCTTCTATGAGCGCGCAGTCGGCGAGCATCTGAAGATCGGACTGGCCGCGCTGGAGAAGCTCAAGGAAGCCGGCAGCACGATCCATTCACGAAAGCTGCGTTCCTTCGACGAGCCGCCCTTCCGCTAAAAGCCCTTGCACGTCCGCCCCATGACAGCCGCGCCTCCGCGATGCTAGGTGAAGGGCTTCTTGCCTCGGGAGCCCGCCCTTGTCCGCATCTCGCTCCGTTCTGCTGATCATCGGCGGGGGAATCGCCGCCTACAAGGTGCTGGAGCTGATCCGGCGCCTGAAGGATCACGGCATCACCTCACGCTGCATCCTGACCAAAGCCGGCGAAGAGTTCGTGACGCCGCTCGCCGTCTCGTCGCTGGCGGGCGAACGCTGCTTCACCGACCTGTTCTCGCTGACCGACGAGGCCGATATCGGCCATATCGCGCTGTCACGCTCGACCGATCTGGTCGTCGTCGCTCCCGCGACCGCCGACCTGATCGCCAAGATGGCGACGGGCCTTGCCAATGACCTTGCCTCGACAGCCCTGCTCGCCACCGACAAGCGCATCCTGATTGCGCCGGCAATGAACCCGCGAATGTGGGAGCACCCGGCGACACGGCGCAACATGGCACAGCTCGAGAAGGACGGAGTGCTCGTCGTCGGACCGAACTCCGGCGCCATGGCCGAGCGGGGCGAAAATGGCGTCGGCCGCATGGCCGAGCCCCATGAGTTGCTGGCAGCGATCGAACAGGCGCTGGCCGGCGAAACCCGGCTCTCCCCGGTTGGAACGATCGGCTTCCTTGGTCGCAATCCGGGCGGCACGTCCAGTGCATCCAAGCTGCTTGCCGGCAAGCGCGTGCTCATCACCTCCGGGCCGACGCATGAGCCGATCGACCCCGTGCGCTACATCGCCAACCGGTCCTCCGGAAAGCAGGGTCACGCGATCGCAGCCGCAGCCGCGGCCGCAGGCGCCAGCGTGACATTGGTCTCCGGCCCGGTCGCGATCGCCGACCCGGAGGGGGTGACCACGATCCATGTCGAGTCCGCCCGCGAGATGCTGGCCGCGGTCGAAGGCGCGCTGCCGGCCGATATCGCGATCTTCGCCGCCGCGGTCGCCGACTGGCGCGTTGCGGAAGAGGCGCCCGGCAAGCTCAAGAAGCAGGCCGGCGCGAGCGCGCCCGCCCTCGCCCTCGTCGAGAATCCCGACATCCTGGCGACGATCGCCGCACGCGAGATCGATCGCCCGGCGCTCGTCGTCGGCTTCGCAGCCGAGACCGATCACGTGATCGACTATGCCCGTGCCAAGCTGGCAAAGAAGGGCTGCGACCTGATCGTCGCAAACGATGTCGGCGGCACTGGGGTGATGGGCGGCGATGCCAACACCGTGCATCTCGTCACCTCCGACAATGTCGAAACCTGGCCGACCCTGCCCAAGGGCGAGGTCGCGAGCCGGCTGATTGCGCATCTGGCGCGCATGCCGCAGGCCAGCGAGACGGAACGCTGAGCGCCATGGTCACGCTTCCCATCAAGCGCCTGCCCCATGGCGCCGACCTGCCGCTGCCGGCCTATGAGAGCAGCGGCGCCGCCGGCATGGATCTCCGCGCCGCCCTGGCCGCCGATGAGCCCTGCGTTCTGGCGCCCGGTGGGCGTGGTCTCATCCCGACGGGGATCGTGCTGCAATTGCCGCAAGGTTTCGAGGGGCAGGTCCGCCCGCGCTCGGGCCTGGCCTTCAAGCATGGCGTCACGGTGCTGAATTCGCCCGGCACCGTCGACAGCGACTATCGTGGGGAGATCAAGGTGATCCTGATCAATCTCGGCACAGAAGACTTCGTGATCCGGCACGGCGACCGCATCGCCCAGCTTGTGGTCGCCCCGGTCTCACAGGCTGCCCTGGTCGAGGCTGCCACACTCGAGGAGACCGCGCGCGGAGATGGCGGCTTCGGCTCGACCGGCACCACTGGCGGCAAGGCGACGGCGGAAGGAGGCGGCCAATGATGCCGCTCTCGCACCGCAGCCTCCTCGCCGTCGCCGCTGTGGTCGATATCGCGCTGCATGCTCGCCCGTCGCCTGTCGCCGCCAAATTCCTGGCTGCACGCCACGACCTGCCGCCGCGCCATCTCGAAACCATGCTGCAGGCGCTCGTGCGCGCCGGCATCCTGAAGGGTGTGCGCGGCCCGCGCGGCGGCTATGAGCTCGCTCGCGAACGCCGCCGCATCACGGCCGGCGATATCGCGCGTGCAGCCATGCAGGAAACGAGCGATGAAACCACGCCCCTGCCGCAGTCCCGACTTATCGACGAGGTGGTCGGCCCAGCGCTGAGGCGGGCGACCGACGCTTTCCTGGCCGAGCTCGACAGCGTCACGGTCGAAGATCTCTGTCGCCAGTCCGAGCAGAAGTCGGTCTTCGGAGAGATCGCCCAGAGAGCCGATTTCACAATTTAATCATGTGATTAAACTTAATTATTCGACAGAAGATGTGAAATACGTTAGCCCTTCCATCCTGACCACATGACGCAAGGGAGGCCGCCATGGCCGAAGCAGCACAGAAGCTCAATCCCGCACAGGACAAGGCGCCCGGTCGCGGCCGGGTCTATGAGTCGATCACCGATACGATTGGTGACACCCCCCTGGTGCGGCTGAACCGCCTCCCGGCAGAACGCGGCGTCAAGGCAACAATCCTTGCCAAGCTCGAATTCTTCAACCCGATCTCCAGCGTCAAGGATCGTATCGGCGTCAACATGGTCGATGCGCTGGAAGCCTCAGGCGCTCTGAAGCCGGGCGGCACGCTGATCGAGCCCACCTCGGGCAATACGGGCATCGCGCTCGCCTTCGTCGCTGCCGCGCGCGGCTACCGCCTGATCCTGGTCATGCCGGAGACGATGTCGCTGGAGCGTCGCAAGATGCTGGCTCTGCTCGGCGCCGAACTCGTGCTGACGCCCGGCCCGGGCGGCATGCGCGGTGCCGTGGCCAAGGCCGAAGAGCTCAAGGCCGAGATCCCGGGTGCGATCATTCCGCAACAGTTCGAGAATCCGGCCAACCCCGAGATTCACCGCAAGACGACCGCCGAAGAGATCTGGAACGACACCAACGGCGAAATCGATATCTTTGTCTCCGGTGTCGGCACCGGCGGCACGATCACCGGTGTCGGCCAGGTGCTGAAGCCCCGCCGGCCCGGGCTGAAGGTCATCGCGGTCGAACCTGAGGACTCCCCGGTCCTCTCCGGCGGCCAACCCGGCCCGCACAAGATCCAGGGCATCGGCGCCGGTTTCGTTCCCGGCGTGCTCGATCGCTCGGTGATCGACGAGGTGGTGACTGTCGGCAACCAGACTTCCTTCGACACGGCTCGCGCGCTGGCCCGCCTCGAAGGCATCCCGGCCGGCATCTCTTCGGGTGCGGCAGTCGCTGCCGCGCTGGAAATCGGCGCGCGCCCCGGCAACGAAGGCAAGACCATCGTCGTGATCATCCCCTCCTTCGCCGAGCGCTATATTTCGAGCGCTCTCTTCGAAGGCCTGTGATCTCCAGCACGCTTCAGGTCGTCCGGCTCAGCGACACGCTGCCGGACGGTTTTTCTGCCCTGCAGGACGAAGCGGCGGCCGAAGGCTACCGCTTCGTCGACGGCTTGCGGGACGAGTGGCAATCCGGCCGTTATCGTGACGCCAACGAGCGGAACGCCCTGTTCGCGGTGTTTCGTGATGGGGTGCTCGCCGCAATCGGCGCGGTGACGCCGGATCCTTATGACCCGGCGCCCGACCTCCTGCGCATTCGCCATGTCTATGTCCGCCCCGCCGGCCGGCGCGGAGGCGTCGGCCGCCTGCTGGCGAGCGCGCTGGTGCAACAAGGGTTGTCGCTGGCGCCGAGGCTCTCGCTCAACGCCGCGGATTCCGGCGCCGCCGCTTTCTGGGAAGCCATGGGCTTCAAGCCCGATGGCGGCGGCACTCGCCGCAGCCATCTGCTCACTCGCTAGGATCGAAGCCTGGATAGGCTTTCCCGAAAACCGCAACCCAGTCAGCGGCGCAGGATCAGACAGTTATTCCAGGGGTCAGCGACGGTGACGGTGACTCCCTGATCACGACCGCCGGCAGCGATCATCCGCGTCCGCATCGCCGCGAAGACCTGATCGTCAGCGGCGACGAGTTCGAAGCTCGCAAGCCCTGCGTCGCCGTCAGCCCGCACGCCTGCCCCCCGACTGCCCCAGACATTGACGGCGATATGGTGGTGGTAGCCGCCGGTCGCGAGGAAGCTCGCGCCGGGATAATGCACCATCACGTCAAAGCCGAGGCCATCGCGGTAGAAGCCCTCGGCCTGGGCGGTGTCGCCGACGCGCAAATGAACATGCCCCATGCCCGTGCCGCTCGGCATGCGGGGATAGGCGGCTCCGTCCGACTCACGCAGGAGCTGGTCGAGATCGAGCCGATCGGTCGACATCTTGATGGCGCCACCATCGAGTCGCGGCCATTCCGGCCGGCTGCGATCACGATAGATCTCGATGCCGTTGCCTTCCGGATCGGAGAGGTAGAGCGCCTCGCTGACAAGATGGTTCGAGGCGCCTTCCAGCGGAACTCGGGTCCTGGCCGCATGCGCCAGCCAGTTGGCAAGGTCACGACGCGAGGGCAACAGGATCGCGAGATGGAAAAGGCCAGCGGCCGATACCGGTGCGCTCGCCCCCGCTTCGAGCCGCACCAATGGTACGCCGTCGACACCAAGCACCGAGAGGCCCGGCTCTTCCGAGATCAGCGTCAGCCCGATCGCGTCGCGATAGAAAGCCGTCAGGCGCGGCAGATCGCGCACCCGCAAGGAAACCGCGCCAATATGAAGGGGCGCGTCATAGGCCTCAAGCCGTAGCGGTGACGAAAGCTTGTCCTGAACCGTGAGCATCGCCGCCTCCGAAATTGATGCGGCCCGTTGTCCGCCGCAGCCTTCAATTGGCAATTATCCGGGCCATTGTCGCCCCTGGGCGTGGCAAGACCAAGATTGCAGCGACGCAATCTCCAATGACGTCAGACAGGGTTCGGGGTGTCGATCGCGAAATGAGAGATCCAGAGCCCCTCCCCACCCCAAGCAGGGCAGGTGAGCCGCTCACGCAGCTGGTTGCTCGCCCAGCAATGCACGCGCCGCCGGTGCGAAAGCTTCGGGTCGCTGGCGCGTGTCGTCAGGATCCAGCATCACCTACTCGTCGGCCATGGCAGCACCGACCCTGTCCGCCATGGTCGCGCCCCTGCGGCCGAGCGGCTTGGGGCGGCCGATCGTGGTGTCGCGCTCGGTCTGATGCTCGAGCTCGGCATTGAGTTCGGCGCCGGCGAGCACGATCATCGCCGACAGCCAGAGCCAGGTCATGAAGACCACCACCGTCGAGAGCGAGCCATAGGTCGCCGTGTAATTGCCGAGCGTTCCGACATACCAGGAAAAGGCCCATGACGCGGCCGTCCAGAGCAGCGAGGCGGCGATGGCGCCAGGCATGACCCAGGCGAAGCGCGGCGGCCGCCGGCTCGGCCCGATCCAGTAGAGGCAGGCGATGGCCAGCATCGCCATCACCACGAAAGTCGGCCAGCGCACCAGCCGGACCAGCTGCTCGAGCTCGTAGTGGAACGGGAAGAACGCTGAGATGACGGGCAGGATGGCGATCGCAATCAGCGCCGCCATCAGCAGCACGACTCCGCTCAGCGTGGTCAGCAGCGAGATCAGGTTCAGCTTGAAGAAGCTGCGCTTCTCCCGTTCGCGATAGATGATGTTCAGCGCATCGAAGACCGCCTTCACCGCGGCGTTCGCACTCCAGGCCGCCACGAGCAGGCTCACCAGGACAGCGAGGGACAGGCCGGTGGTGGATTGTGTCGCAAGCCGCATCGCCTGCTCGCGGATCAACTCGCGTGCGGCAGCCGGAAAGACGGTGGTGAGGCTGTCGAGTTGGCCGGCGATGGTCAGCGGGTCGGTGAAATAGCGGTACAGCGCGACAAGGAGCGAGAGCGCCGGGACAAGCGAAAGCAAGGTGAAGAAGGCGACCGCGCCGGCCAGAGAACTGAGCCGGTTATCGGCAACATTGCCGGCAAAGCGCAGCAGCACATCCTTCCAGCCAAGCCAGGTCATCTCGGGCGGCGAAGCCGCGTCGCGTCCGCGTGCAACCTCCTCACGCGAAGGCCGCGCACGCCAGCGCGAGATCGCCTCGGCCACGTAGCCCAGCGCCACCCCCGCGCCCGCCGCGCCCGTGATGCGTTTCAAGAAGGCCATGAAAACTCTCCGCCGCGCGATGGGTCGACACGCGGGCACCAGCCTAGGGCAAACCGGGCGGACGACGAGTTTGTTCCCTGAACGGGGGGCTTCCTGAGGTCGCTTATCCGTTTGTTAACCTTAACAGTTCCTAATCAGAACCAGAAAGCGCGCGCTTCGAATGCGTCAGCAAGGGCTTGCGACCTCCGCGTCCCGGATGACCGGGGGCACCGCATCTGGCCACCCGATCGGCGAACGACATACAGAGACCTGCGATGAAGATGTTCCTGAAAGCCGGCCTTGCGAGCCTCGCACTTCTGGCTGGCGGCGCGGCCTCCGCGGCGGACATGCCCTATCGCAAGGGCACGCTGCCGCCGGCTCCTGCGCTGCCGGAATTCTTTTCCTGGACCGGGTTCTATGCCGGTGGTCAGATCGGCTATTCCTGGGGCTCGGAGCGCACCCGCTTCATCGCCGCCAACGGCATCGGCGCAGCCTTCTCCTCCGATACCGATTCGGTGCTCGGCGGCGGTCATGCCGGCTTCAACTACCAGTTCGGATCCTATGTCCTCGGCATCGAAGGCGATATCGAGGCCCTGAATAGCAATGGTCGCTTCCATCATTCCCTCGGCATCGGAGAGGTGAAACGCGACTGGCAGGCCTCGATGCGCGGTCGCCTGGGCTTTGCGATGGACCGCTTCATGATCTACGCCACGGGTGGCGCGACCTTCACCGAGTTCGACCAGCAGCTCTTCGATCCGGCCTCGGGAGCGCGTGACAGCGCCCAGACATCACGTACAGGCTGGAGCGTGGGCGGCGGCCTTTCCTTTGCGCTGACCGACCATGTGATCGCCGGCGTCGAATATCGCTACACCGATTTCGGCCGGTTCAACCGCCTGGCGCGCGGCGCCTTCCTTGGTGTGACGACCGATCAGGATTCGACGCTGCACAGCGTCCGCACGAGCCTGAGCTACAAGTTCTGACGGGCGAAAAAGCCCGGATCAGAAGCCCGTGCGCTGGCGAATGGCGGCAGCGAGCGTGCCGTCGTCGAGATAGTCGAGCTCGCCGCCGACGGGCACTCCATGGGCGAGCTTCGTCACCTTGACCGGGAGATGGGTAAGCAGATCGGTGATGAAATGCGCCGTGGTCTGCCCGTCGACAGTGGCGCTGAGCGCCAGGATAACCTCCTTCACGGCCGGGTCGGAGGCGCGGGCCACCAACGCATCGAGCGTCAGGTGCTCGGGCCGGATGCCGTCGAGCGCCGAGAGCACGCCGCCCAGAACATGATAGCGGCCCGAAACGGCACCCGAGCGCTCGAGCGCCCATAGGTCGGAGACGTCGGCGACGACGACGATCACCCCATCGTCGCGGCGGGCGTCGCGACAGACCGAGCAGGGATTGCTGGTATCGATATTGCCGCAGGTCGTGCAGACGACGATGCGCTCGCGCGCCGCGGCCATGGCCTCGGCGAGCGGGCCCAGAAGCTGCTCGCGCTTCTTGACGAGATGCAGGGCTGCGCGCCGGGCCGAACGCGGCCCGAGGCCCGGCAGCTTGGCGAGAAGCTGAATCAGCCGCTCGATCTCGGGGCCGACAATGGCGCGTGACATGCGGACTTGCGGCTCAGAACAGTTTCATGCCGGGCGGGATCGGCAGGCCCTTGGTGATCTCGGCCATGCGCTCCTGCATCACGCGCTCGGCGCGGGCGCGGGCGTCGGTGCTGGCCGCGACGATCAGGTCCTCGAGAATCTCGCGCTCATCGGCCATCATCAGGCTCGGGTCGATCCTGACCGACTTGAGCGCGCCCTTGGCGGTCATCGTCACGGTGACCATGCCGCCGCCAGAGGCGCCCTCGACCTCGATCGTGTCGAGCTCGGCCTGAACATCGGCCATCTTCTGCTGCATCTGCTGCGCCTGCTTCATCAGGCCCATCATGTCGCGCATGGTGTCTCTCCGTATGCGAAAGTGTCAGAAATCGACGCCGTCGAAATCCGGCTCGCTGTCGTCGAACAGCGGCTCGGCATCAGACATGTAATCATCGTCGGCCGAGCCCGAGGACTGCGCCTCGGCAGCTTCCGCCGCCCGCGGATCGCGCACATTGACGATGCGGGCGCCGGGAAAGTGCTCCAGGACCGCCTTCACCGCCGGATGCGCGGCGGCGTCGCTCTCGCGCTGATCCTTGGCGGCAACGGCCTGCTCGCGCAGCGTCGCGCCTCCCTCCGCATTGACGATGACGACCATCCAGGTCTGTCCGGTCCATTCCTTGAGGCGGCGCGACAGATCATTGGCGAGCGTGCGCGAGCCACCTTCGACCAGGGCGAACTCGATCCGCCCCTGCTCGAAGCGAACGGGCCGCACATCGCGCTCGAGCGCAATCTTCAAGGTGATGTCGCGATTCTGCGAGGCGAGCGCGACGATATCTTCGATCGAAGCGACGAGCACGGCAGGGGCCGCAACCGCGCGTGGGGCGGCAGCGGGCGCGGGGTTGGCGCTGGCGAGCACAGGGCGTGCCGCGAGCGCCGTGTTGCCGCCACCGGAGGGCGGGCGCGGCGCGGCTGAACCGCCGTTGCCTGCACCAGCGGGAGAGCCATTGCCATCGCGCAGCATCCGCATGGCCTCGTCGGGCGTCGGCAGGTCGGCCGCATGGGTGAGACGAACCAGCACCATCTCCGCCGCCATCACCGGCCTGTCGGCCTGTTTCACCTCAGCCATGCCGCGCAACAGCATCTGCCAGGCGCGGGCCAGCACGCGCACCGACAGGCGGGCCGCGAAATCACCGCCGCGCACGCGCTCGGCCTGGCTCAAGCCGTTATCCCGGGCGGCTTCCGGCACGAGTTTCAGACGCGTCACCAGATGGGTGAATTCGGCGAGATCGGTCAGCACCACGACCGGATCGGCGCCGGCATCATATTGCGCCCTGAGTTCGCCCAGCGCCGCCGCGATATCGCCCTTCATCACCGACTCGAACAGGTCGATGACGCGGGCCCGATCGGCGAGGCCGAGCATGGAGCGCACATCCTCGAGCGTGATTCGGCCGGCCGCATGGGCGATGGCCTGGTCGAGGATCGAGAGAGAATCGCGAACCGAGCCTTCGGCGGCGCGGGCGACGGCGCCGAGCGCCTCCTCCTCAGCGTCGACCCCTTCCGCCTTGCAGATATTCGAGAGATGGCCGACGAGCAGGCTGCCATCGACCCGGCGCAAATCGAAGCGCTGACAGCGCGACAGCACCGTCACCGGCACCTTGCGGATCTCGGTGGTGGCGAAGATGAACTTTGCGTGCGGCGGCGGCTCTTCCAGGGTCTTCAGGAAGGCATTGAACGCCGCCCCGGTCATCATGTGCACTTCGTCGATGATGTAGACCTTGTAGCGCGCAGAGACCGGCGCGTAGCGCACGCTGTCATTGATCTGGCGGATATTGTCGACGCCGTTATTCGAGGCGGCGTCGATCTCCATGACGTCGATATGCCTGCCCTCGATGATTTCGCGGCAATGCACGCCGAAACGCGAGAGATCGGTGGTCGGCCCACCCGACCCATCCGCGCTCTGGAAATTCAGGGCACGCGCCAGGATGCGGGCCGTGGTCGTCTTGCCGACACCGCGGACGCCCGTCAGCATCCATGCCTGCGGGATACGGCCGGCGGCGAAGGCGTTGGTCAGGGTACGCACCATGGCGTCCTGGCCGATCAAGTCGCCGAAATGGGCGGGGCGGTACTTGCGCGCGAGCACCCGATAAGGCGCCGCGGTCGCGGCGGACGCTGGCGCGAGGCCGGGGAAGCCCAGCTCTTCAACGGAATCGGCAGCGGCGGTCTCGTCGGTCATCCGCATGCTTTCGCCAATCGGGAGGCGACGGTCAACGCCGGACTTGCAATACTCCGGCCGGGACGAGGCAGGAGCGGCCCCGATCCAAGGCTTGGATCGAAGACCTGGCAAGCGGGAGCAGCGCGCAAGGCAGCCGCAAAGTGGGAGGCTGGACGAAGACCCGTTCGGTCTCGTTAGGGCTGCTTCCTTCCGGACCTGACCCGGTTGGCGAGTGAGACGTCCCTCGCCAACCTCCCGGGCGCTATATCGTGCATGTCGGTCGAGAGCGCAAGCAGGAGCTGCGCCTTGTCGCGCAGTCCGACCGGGCGATCCCCCTCTTCCGCCGCGAAGAGATTCTGAGCCTCGGCATTGAGGATTGCTTGCGACCGAGAGCCGCCCGGCCGCCTCCCCCAGCGCGGGCGCGCACCGCCTATATGACAGAGCCAGCCCGATGAACCTCCCCGTCCATCATCCGCGAGCCGATCGGCATGTTCGTCGATGACGGCTCCCCGACGCCGGCCATCCTCGGCGTCATCAACCTTGCACCGGCAGCCACCTGCAACGTTTTGCCACCGTTCGCCATCGCAGGCCTGTACTCGCTGGCTGCATCGCGGCTCTGATGATGAGCGTCTTCAAGGCAGCGCGGGCCGAGCAGCCTGGCCAGCCGATCCGCGCGGCATCGTCGCAGGATGCGCCTTCGGCATTGACTCGCCCCCGGCCTTCCGCCATAAGCCCGCGACCTGCGCAGCCTTTCGGGCGGCGCCGCCCCTTTTGCATGACAGGCTTGGCCGGCCGATTTTCCCCAGCGGAAACCCGGTCGCCATGCCGGAACAAGGCCCCGGAGACGGACCGTGAAGAGAACCTATCAACCCAGCAAGCTGGTTCGCAAGCGCCGCCACGGTTACCGCGCCCGTATGGCGACCAAGGGTGGCCGCAAGGTCATCGCCGCCCGCCGGGCGCACGGCCGCAAGCGCCTGTCGGCCTGAGCTGCCGGCGCGTGACCTGCGCGCCGTTTCCGGAAGACAGGCCCATCGCCATGCGCCACGCCCGTCTGACCGAACGCAAACAGTTTCTGGCGGCGGCCGAGCATGGCCGCCGTTTTCGTTCGCCTGCCTTCACGGCGCAGGTGCGCGACGCCGCGGGTGAAGAAGGTCGTCACGGCCTGCGCCTCGGCCTGACCGCTTCCCGCAAGGTCGGCGATGCCGTTGAGCGCAACCGCATCCGGCGCCGTCTGCGCGCCGCCGCGAAACAAGCACTTGCCACCCAGGCCGACCGGCCCTGCGATCTCGTGATCGTCGCGCGGCGAGAGGTGCTGACAGCTCCGTTTTCCGCGCTGATCGCCGATCTTTCCGTCGCGCTCGATCGCGCCAGACCCGCAAAACCCGGCCGCAGGCCGACCGACAAGCGCCCCACCAGTGGCGGCACCCGTCCCCAGCCTTAGGCCAAAAGCCCTTCGGGGCATTCAGCGAGATCCGTTTCCGGTCATGATGAAAGAAGACAATCGCAACCTGCTTCTGGCGATCACGCTGTCGGTGGTCGTGCTGCTCGGCTGGCAGTTCTTCTACGGCGTGCCGCAGATGGAAAAGCAGAAGCAGGCCGCGCAGCAGAGCCAGCAGGCACAGACCCAGCCAGCCCAGCCCGGCTCGTCAGCCGCTCCGGCTCCGGCGACCGTCCCAGGCCAGCCGGCCGCGACCGCCGCTCCCGGCACGGCCCAGGCTGTCGCAGCCGTCGAAACCCGCGAGCAGGCGCTCGCACGCGGTCCGCGCGTCAAGATCGACACGCCCAAGATTGCCGGTTCGATCTCGCTCACCGGCGCGCGTATCGATGACGTCTCGCTCAGGGCCTATCACGAGACCGTAGATCGCAGCAGCCCGAACATCGTGCTGCTTTCGCCGCTTGGCGGACCGAACGCCTATTATTCCGATTTCGGCTGGGTCGCCGCACCCGGCGCCAATGTCGTGCTGCCGAACGCAACGACCGTCTGGACCGCGGACGCGCAAGTGCTGCGCCCCGGTACGCCGCTGACGCTGACCTGGGACAATGGCCAGGGCCTGCTGTTCAAGCGCATGATCTCGGTCGACGACAACGCGATGTTCTCGATCCGCGACGAGGTCGAGAACAAAGGCGGCGCGCCGGTCACATTGTATCCGTTCGGCCAGGTGGTTCGCCACGGCAAGCCGCACACGCTCGGCTACTACGTGCTGCACGAAGGCCTCGTCGGCAATCTCGGCGAGCAGGGCCTGCAGGAATACACCTACGACAAGATCGACAAGGAGCCGGCTCTCTCGCCCGGCACCACCGGCAAGGTCTGGAAGGACGCTGTCGGCGGCTTCCTCGGCATCACCGACAAGTACTGGGCGGCTGCGGTCATCCCCGATCAGCAGCGAAAGTATGACGGGCGCTATTCTTCGGTCCAGACCGGCAATTCGCACACCTACCAGGCCGATTTCCTCGGCGAGGCCGTCACGGTCGCGCCGGGCGCCAGCGCGACTGCCAATGCCCGGCTCTTCGCCGGTGCCAAGGAAGTCGCCGCCATCGACGGCTACGAGAAGAATCTCGGCATCAAGCGCTTCGAGCTGATGATCGACTGGGGCTGGTTCTATTTCATCACCAAGCCGCTCTTCTTCGTGATGGACTGGGTCTACAAGCACGTCGGCAATTTCGGCGTCTCGATCCTGATCGTCACCGTGCTGCTCAAGGCGCTGTTCTTCCCGCTCGCCAACAAGTCCTACGCCTCGATGGCGAAGATGAAGGCGGTGCAGCCGGAGATGCTCGCCATTCGCGAGCGCTACGCCGACGACAAGATGAAGCAGCAACAGGCTCTGATGGAGCTGTACAAGACCCAGAAGATCAACCCGCTCGCCGGCTGCTGGCCGGTGCTGGTGCAGATCCCGGTCTTTTTTGCGCTCTACAAGATCCTGTTCATCACCATCGAGATGCGGCACGCGCCGTTCTTCGGCTGGATCAAGGATCTCGCTGCCCCCGACCCGACTTCGGTCTTCAACCTGTTCGGGCTGCTGCCCTTCGCCGTCCCCGCCATGCTGATGATTGGCGCTTGGCCGATCTTCATGGGCATCACCATGTTCATCCAGATGAAGATGAACCCGGAGCCGCCGGACCCGGTGCAGAAGATGATGTTCACCTGGATGCCGGTGTTCTTCACCTTCCTGCTCGGCTCTTTCCCGGCCGGCCTGGTGATCTATTGGAGCTGGAACAACCTGCTCTCGATCGTCCAGCAGGGCTTCATCATGCGCAAGCACGGCGTGAAGATCGAACTGTTCGACAATCTGAAGGGCATGTTCGGCAAGAAGCCGGCCGCGGCGGCTGCTACGGCCGCGCCGGCGCCCGGAAAGCCGGCGAACAGCAACAAGGCGAAGTAAGTCTTCGGGCTGCGACGCGACGCCCCTCTCCCTCGGGAGGGGGGCTTTTGCTTTTTCGGACCTCGTTCACGCTGCTTTCGAAAGGGAGCCTCCATGCCGCTTCCCGATCCGCGGACGCTTCACCCGATCCCGGGCTGGAAGGGCACGGCCTTCCTGAGGGCCGTCGTCGACCACCCACTGATCGAGGTCGGCGACTACAGCTATTATGACGACTCGCGCGGGCCGGAGCATTTCGTCGGCCGCTGCGTGCGCTATCATTTCGACTTCATCGGCGACCGGCTGATCATCGGAAAATTCGTCGCCATCGCCCAGGCGGCCCAGTTCATCATGAACGGCGCGAACCATCCGATGGGCGGCTTCTCGACCTACCCCTTTCAGATGCTCGGCTTCGAGGGCGCTTCGGAAATGACGCCGGACAAGCTCGGGCTGCGCGGCGATACGGTGATCGGCAACGACGTCTGGATCGGCCGCGAGGCCGTGATCATGCCCGGCGTGACAATTGGCGACGGCGCCATCATCGGGACGCGGGCACAGGTCTCGCGCGATGTGCCACCCTATGCGGTGGTTGTCGGCAATCCCGGCCGGATCGTAAAGATGCGCTTCCCGGCCGAGACGGTGGCAGAGCTTCTGGCCATTCGCTGGTGGGACTGGGATGCAGAGACAATCGCCCGCAATCTCGGTGCAATCGCCGGCGCCGACATCGACGCCTTGCGCGCCGCCGTGTAGGCAGGACCCATGACAGCAAGCATGACAGCCCCCTTCACTCCCGACGAGATCGAGAGCGCCCGCAAGCTCTTCGAAGGTCCCTGGGATTTCGTCTGGGCCTCGACCAAGATCGACGCCCTGCCACCCATGGTCGGCCAGGAGATCGCCTTTGCCGGGCGCTCCAATGTCGGCAAGTCGAGCCTGATCAATGCCCTGACGCGGCGCAATGCGCTGGCGCGGACCTCGCATACGCCCGGCCGCACCCAGCAGCTCAATTTCTTCCGCCAGGTCGGGCATGATGAGCGCCTGACCATCGTCGACATGCCCGGCTACGGCTATGCCGCCGTCGGGCGCGACAAGGTCGCGGCCTGGACCAATCTGATCCACGAATACCTGCGCGGCCGCTCCAACCTGATGAGGGTCTATGTGCTCATCGACGCCCGCCATGGCATCAAGGATGTCGACGGCGCGGTGCTGGAGACGCTCGACAAGGCCGCCGTCTCCTATCAGGTCGTGCTGACCAAGGGCGACGCGATCAAGAAGGCCGACCAACAGTTCATGCAGGAAGCGACCTTCGACGAGATCAAGCGCCGGCCGGCCGCCTTCCCCGAGGTGCTGCTGACCTCGAGCGAAAAGGGCCTCGGCATTCCGGAGCTGCGCGCAGCGATCGCGCGCGTGCTGGCTGAGCGGGAATGAGCCCCACGGCTGCCGTGATCGCGAGGGAGGCGAGGCAATCCAGCCAGGCCTCCTCGCGAGGACGCGCATGCCCCGCATTTCGGGCCGGTGTAGAGAAGGTGATCCTGCCATGAGCGCTGCAAAGATTCATCTCACGCTGGCCGCGCTGATGGGCCTTGCGGGCGTGACGCTCCTGGCCGCGGCAGCGCACGGGCCAGGAACGAGCGGCCTCCAGACCGCCGGCCAGATGCTGCTGACCCACGCTCCCGTGATCCTGGGCGCGACGGCCGCGCGCAAGGCCGGCCTGCTCTCCGACCTGCTGGCACGTATCGCGCTCTCCGTCATCATCCTCGGCGTTGTGCTCTTTGCCGCCGATCTCACCCGGCGTGGCTTCTATGAGGAGCGGCTCTTTGCAGGCGCCGCCCCCGCCGGCGGCTTCCTGATGCTGGCCGGCTGGCTGGCGCTCGCCTTCTCTGCCCTGTTCGCGCGGCGTAGCTGAACCGCGCCCGCCGGCTTCCGCCCCGGCCATTCTTCGGCTAGAAGGCCCGGCGCGCGATCCTCGCGTCCCGCGGAGCCTGCCGATGATCAATCCCGCCGTCCACCTGACGCCGTCGCAATCGGCAGAACTGCTGGTTCAGGCGCTGCCGCATATGCAGCGTTACGACCAGGAAATCATCGTGATCAAATATGGCGGCAACGCCATGGGCGATGCTGCGACCGCCGAGGATTTTGCCGAGGATATCGTCCTGCTCGAGCAGTCCGGCCTGAAGCCGGTCGTCTGCCATGGCGGCGGCCCGCAGATCGCCCGGATGCTCGACAAGCTCGGCATCAAGTCGGAATTCAAGCAGGGCCTGCGGGTCACCGACCGTGCAACCGTCGATGTCGTCGAGATGGTACTGGCTGGCTCGGTCAACAAGGAGATCGTCGGCTACATCTCGCGCGAGGGTGGCAAGGCGATCGGGCTCTGCGGCAAGGACGGCAATATGGTGACCGCCCGCAAGGTGACGCGCACCGTCGTCGATCCCGATTCGAAGATCGAGCAGGTGCTCGATCTCGGCTTTGTCGGCGAGCCCGAAGCGGTGAATATCAGCGTGTTGGAGGCCGTGCTGAAAGCCGAGCTCATTCCCGTGCTGGCACCGGTCTGCGCCGCCGCCGACGGTCAGACCTACAACGTCAATGCCGATACCTTTGCAGGTGCGATCGCAGGTGCGCTCAACGCCAAGCGCCTGTTGCTGCTGACCGATGTGCCCGGTGTGCTCGACAAGGACAAGAACCTGATTCCGGAGCTCACGGTGGAACAATGCCGCCGACTGATCGCGGACGGCACCATCTCCGGCGGCATGATCCCGAAGATCGAGACCTGCATCTATGCGCTCGAAAAGGGTGTCGAGGCGGTCGTCATCCTCGACGGAAAGATCCCGCACGCGGCGCTGATCGAGCTTTTCACCGATACCGGCTCTGGCACCATCATCAGAAGGTGATCCACCTTTGCCGGTGATGCGCGCCGGCAACGACAGGTTCATCATCCTCCCGGGGGCGCTCTCTCGGGAGGAGCCATGATGGATTACTCGATCACCATTGCGCTCGGCCTTGGTTTCTCGCTGATCGTGGCCGGCGTCGCGCTCGCTCACGCGGTGTCGCGCCGGCGAGCGGACGCTGCGCGCGTGCCGGCGCGAAGCAGCATGCCGTTTCGCAGCAGGGAGTAGGGCGGCGGCCCACATGAGATCCGCTTACGCTTGCACGACGCGCCGGGCCACCGGCCCGATTATTGCTGCGATCACCGGGTAGCTGCCTGTTCGCGATCGACCTGTGTTGATTCGGCCGCTCGCCGGTAAACCTTTGCGGAAGACTTGCATGCGACGCTGGCGTCGCCACATGACATAACCCATGAATCAGAAGCCGATCATATCCGCCGCTACGCCGCTCCTTCCGAATGCGGAAGCGTTTGCACATGTCGAGCACTGGGTTTTCGATCTCGACAACACGCTCTATTCGCACGAGGCAAGGGTCTGGCCGCAGGTCGACGAGCGCATTACGCTGTTCCTGGGCGAGCTGTTCGGGCTCGACGGGCTGTCGTCGCGGGCATTGCAGAAATATTATTATCAGCGCTACGGCACGACCCTGAAGGGGCTGATGGAGGAGCATGGCGTCAATCCCGACGACTTCCTCGATTTCGCCCACCAGATCGACCTGTCCCTGCTCGATCCCAACCCCGCGCTTGGCGACGCCATCGCCGCATTGCCGGGGCGCAAGCTGATCCTCACCAACGGCTCGCGCGGCCATGCCGAGAATGTCGCGGGCAAGCTCGGCATCCTCCACCATTTCGAGGATATCTTCGACATCGTCGAGGCTGGCTTCCTGCCAAAGCCAGAACGCGCGACCTATGAGCATTTCCTGGCGAAACATGCGGTCGATCCCAGCCGCGCCGCCATGTTCGAGGACATCGAGAGGAACCTGCTTGTCCCCAGCGCGCTCGGCATGAAGACCGTGCTGATCCTGCCGCAGACGCCGGACCCGTTCCGCGAGGCCTGGGAGCAAGCCGCAATCGAAGCCGGCCATGTCCACCATGTCACGACCGACCTCACCGGCTTCCTCACCCCGCTCGGGCGCCCGCCGAAACTGTCACGCTAAGGCGCAGATCGCGGGCGTTCCTTCCGGAGAATTTTTGTCCGTCTTTACGAACGATTGCTGAGCTGTTATTCCCCGTGTCCGTTATAACGAACGTACGGAGTTCAGTTCATGTCAGGTCCAGACGCTGGCGCAAAGGCGCTGCATCCCGAAACGCGGCTGGTCCATGCCGGCACCCTGCGCTCGCAGTTCGGCGAGACCTCGGAAGCACTCTTCCTGACGCAGGGCCATGTCTATGACAGTGCCGAGCAGTGCGAGGCGCGCTTCCTGAACAAGGATCCGGGCTTCCAATATGCCCGCTTCTCGAACCCGACCGTGACCATGCTGGAACAGCGCATGGCGGCCTTCGAGGGTGCCGAAGCCTGCCGCGCCACGGCGACCGGCATGGCCGCCGTGACGGCAGCCGTGATGAGCCTGGTGCGTGCTGGCGATCATGTCGTCGCGGCGCAGGCCCTGTTCGGCTCCTGTCGCTACGTCGTCGAGGATCATCTGCCGCGCTACGGCGTGGAATCGACGCTGGTGAACGGCCCGGATATCGCGGCATGGCGGAAGGCCGTGCGGCCCAATACCAAGGTCTTCTTCCTGGAAAGCCCGGCGAACCCGACACTCGAGGTCATCGATATCGCGGCCGTCGCCGCGCTGGCGAAGGAGGTCGGCGCCAAGCTCGTGGTCGACAACGTCTTCGCGACCCCGCTCTTCCAACGTCCGCTCGAACTCGGTGCCGACTGCGTCGTCTACTCCGCGACGAAGCATATCGACGGACAAGGCCGCTGCCTCGGCGGACTGGTCCTCGCCTCGGAGGAATTGATCCAGAGCGAGATCCAGACCTTTCTGCGCCAGACCGGACCGGCGATGTCGCCCTTCAACGCCTGGGTGATGCTCAAGGCCCTGGAGACGCTGCCGCTGCGCGTCAACCGGCAGGCCCAGAGCGCTGCGATCCTTGCCGCCTGGCTGGCTAAGCAGCCCAAGCTGCCGAAGGTGATCTTCCCGGGCGACCCCAATCACCCGCAGGCCGAGATCATTGCGCGCCAGATGAGCGGTCCCTCGACGCTGATCGCCTTCGAGGTCACGGGGGGCAAGGAGGCCGTCTACCGCCTGCTCAATGCGCTCAAGTTGATCCGCATCTCCAACAATCTCGGCGATGCCAAGAGCCTGATCGTGCACCCGGCCACGACGACCCATCAGCGCTTCACGCCGGAGGTCCGCGCCAGCATGGGCGTCACCGACGGGTTGGTGCGCTTCTCCGTCGGGCTCGAACATCCCGACGACCTGATCGCCGATTTCGAGCGTGCGTTGGCGGCGGTCTAAGGGCCGCCCCGCAGCGAAGCGCAAAGCCGGGATCCAGAGCACTCCGGCATGGGTCCCGGATCGGCTTTCGGACAGTATCAGCCGCGGCTATGCCGCGCGCTTCAGTCCCACCCTGCTCCAGATCTCGGTCAGCGCCGTCACGAGCTGGTCGATATCTGCGTCGCTGTGCAGCGGCGACGGCGTGATGCGCAGTCGCTCGGTGCCGCGCGGCACCGTCGGATAGTTGATGGGCTGGACATAGATGTCGAAGCGCGCCAGCAGCTCGTCGCTGATCGCCTTGCAAAGCACCGCGTCGCCGACCATCACCGGGACGATATGGCTCGGGTTGACGAGATGCGCGATGCCGACCGCGTCTAGCCGGCTCCTCAACGCCATGACCCGGTCGCTCTGGCGCTCGCGCTCGACGGAGCTGGTCTTGAGGTGACGGATCGCGGCAAGCGCGCCCGCCGCGAGGTTCGGCGGCAGGGAGCTTGAGAAGATGAAGCCCGAGGCAAAGCTGCGGACATAGTCGCAGAGCGCGGCCGAGCCAGCGATATAGCCGCCCATCACGCCAAAGGATTTGGCGAGCGTGCCCTCGATCAGGGTCAGGCGATCGCTGAGGCCGTCGCGCTCGCTGATGCCGCCGCCACGCGGACCATAGAGGCCGACGGCGTGGACCTCGTCGATATAGGTCATGGCGCCGAACTCGTCGGCGATGTCGCAGAAGGCGGCGACCGGGGCGATATCGCCGTCCATCGAATACACCGATTCGAAGGCGATCAGTTTGGGCCGGGCCGGATCGATGCTCTGCAGCTTGCGGCGCAGATCATCGGGATCATTATGGGCGAAGATCAGCTTCTCCGCGCGCGAATGCCGGATGCCCTCGATCATCGAAGCATGGTTCAGCGCATCGGTCAGGACGACGCAGCCCGGGAGCCGCGAGGCCAGCGTCGAGAGCGAGGCCCAGTTCGACATGTAACCGGAGTTGAAGAGAAGGGCTGCCTCCTTGCCGTGCAGATCGGCCAGCTCCCGCTCGAGCAGCACATGGTAGTGATTGGTGCCGCTGATATTGCGGGTGCCTCCGGCACCAGCGCCGCAACCGGCAAGAGCCTCCTGCATCGCGGCCAGCACGTCGGGGTGCTGGCCCATGCCGAGATAGTCGTTGGAGCACCAGACCGTGATCTCGCGGGGCCCGTCCGCGCCGTGGTAGCGCGCACGCGGAAAGCGCCCGACGATGCGCTCCAGATCAGCGAAGACTCGGTAGCGTCCCTCCTTGCGAAGCGCGTCGAGCTCCGTGCGGAAGAAATGTTCGTAGTCCATCGGCGGCCTCCTGCGACGGGCCTCTCCTACGAGAGCAGAACCTAACGCGAAATGGTGCGCGGTGTCGCGGGGGCCGCTAGGGAAGAAGTGTTACGGCATGTACTGGCCGCCATTGACCTCCAGAATCTGGCCAGTGACGAAGCTGCCGAGTGTCTCGGAGGCGAGATAGAGGAACGCCCCGACGCATTCATCCGCCTTGCCGAGCCGATCCATCGGGATGCCGGCCTGCATCGCGGCGAGTTGCTCGGGGGTCGAGTAGCGCTCGTGGAACGGCGTCATGATCACGCCCGGCGAGACGGCGTTCACCCGGATCCTGTGCTTGACCAGTTCGCGAGCCCAGCCGCGGGTCGCCGTCGAGATGAACCCCTTTGAGGCGGCGTAGAGTACGGAGCCTGGCCCGCCGCCAATGCGCGCCGCGACCGAACTGACATTGACGATGCTGCCGCCCGTGCCCTGCGCGATCAGGGTCTTCGCCGCCTCACGCATGAAATGCGCGACCTGGCGGATGTTGAGATCGATGATGTCGTCGATGATCCCATCGTCATAGTCGGTGACCGGCACGCGCTTCACCAGCCCTCCGGCATTATTGATCAGCACGTCGAGTCCGCCGAGGCCCGAAAGCGCCTCGGCCATGATGCGCGGAATCTCGCCGCTCTTCGTTACGTCGCCGCCGATCAGCACAGCCTTGCCACCGGCCGCCTCGATCTCGCGGGCCACTGCTTCCGCCTTGTCACGACTGGCATTGTAGTGAACGCCGACGTGAGCGCCATTGGCACCAAAGGCACGGGCAGCCGCCGCGCCAATGCCGGTGCTGGCGCCGGTGATCAGTATTCTCTTGCCCCTGAGGTCAGCCAGTTGCGGCCAGTTCGGTGCCGAATGATCCTGTGTCATCGCGCTCAGCGCTCCCTTAATCGATTGAATTCTTGAGCACGCCCAAGAGGCGTTCCTGAACCATATCGCGTGGGGCGCGACATACCAGCGCCCCGGGCGCAGGCACCCGAGGCGTCGCGTCAGATCAGCCCCCCGAAAGGCTGATCAGGCTTGCGGGAGATAGGCGGGCCGCCCGCTCGCCAGAGCAGCGTCGAGGAGTTCGATACGATCCTGGCCCCAGAAGACCTCGCCATCGAGCACATAGGAGGGCGCCCCGAAGACACCGGCAGCGATCGCGTCAACGCGATTGGCTTCGTAGCGCTCAGAACTCGCCGCGCTCTCGGCCGCCGTCAGCAGGGCCTCGGCCGGAAGCCCCTCCGCGGTGGCCAGCCCGGCGATCACCGCGCGATCGCCCATGTCCCGCTCGTCCGACCAGATGGTGTGGAAGGCGCGGCGCAGGAAGGGATCCGGATCATGGCCAGCCGCCACCACGGCGGTGACGAAGCGATCCGCCAGGGAGGGATCGAACGGCACATGCTTCGGCTGCAGCACCAGCGGCAGGCCACGCCGTGCGCGCCAGCGTTGCAGCTCGACGAGACGATAGCGCTGGCGCGAGGGGTGGCGCTTCGGCAGCGGCAGTCCGCCCGTCTCGTCGAAAACCGCCCGCACCGGCATCGGCCGGTAGGTCACCGCCGCGCCATGGCGCTTGGCGGTCTCGAGGAAAGCCGCATGGCCGAGATAGGCCCAGGGCGAGGACAGCGTGAAGAAATAGTCGATCATGCGAGGCATTGGCAGGCGAATCCGTGATCAGGAGCGCTCAAGATGAGGCGTTCGGCGCACCATGCGCTGGTACGGGCTGAGCCACCAATTCCAAATCTTGACCTCGCCCATCAGTGCACGGCCTTTTTCATTGCTGCAGCCACGCCACAAGGGCCGGCCGATTATTCACGAAACGGCAAAGCTGCTTGGTTTGAAACCTGAATCCGTCTTCGATCAAGGAGTTAGGGCGCAAAAACCGCCAGAAGGCCGGTTTCCCCTTTCGGATGCCATGCTCTAGACCAGAGGAAACAGAACGGACCACGCGGAAGGGACGAGCATGGCGGTTTCGATCGACGGGCGCACGCTCAAGGGCAAGCAGGTTCTCAAGGTCGCAAGGCCGGGCCCATCCGGTCGCTACGAGAAGGCCGGCCTCGCCAAGGCGGCACGCGAGCGCATTGCGGCGACACGCGCCCATATCGATGCGCATTTCATGACCGACGATGCGCCTTTCATGTATTCCTTCAACACGGGTGTCGGCCTGTTCAAGGACCAGCGCGTGCTGATGTCGGAGATGACCGAGTATCAGCGCAAGAGCGTCTACGCCCACGCGACCGGCATCGGAGAGCCTTTCCCTGAAGACGTGACGCGCGCCACCATGCTGCTGCGCGCCAATGCCTTCGCCTCGAACTATTCCGGCCCCCAGGTCGAGCTCGTCGAGCGCCTGCTCGCCTGCCTCAATGCCGGCGTGCACCCGGTGATCCCGCAGAAGGGCTCGGTCGGCGCCTCTGGCGATCTCGCCCCGCTCGCCCATATGTCGGCGGCCGTCTGCGGCTTCGCCGAAGCCGAAGCGATCTACAAGGGCAAGCGCATGCCGGCGCGCGATGCGCTGGCGAAGGCTGGCCTCACGCCGGATTTCCCGCTCGGCGCCAAGGATGCCTCTGCCCTGATCAACGGCTCGACGGTTTCGCTCGCGCTCGGCGTGCTGGCGAGCGAGGATGCCAAACGTCTGGTCAAGGCGGCCGATATCGGGCTCGCGCTTTCGCTGGAGGCGATGCGCGGCGAGCTTGCAGCCTTCGATCCGCGCGTCCACGCCGCGCGTCCCCATCCGGGCCAGGGGCTGGTGGCCCGCAATATCCTGAAACTGACGCAGGGCTCGAAGCGCTGCTCGGCTTCGGCCCGCGAGACGATCTACCCGGACGAAATCGGCCGCACCCCCGGCAAGCCGCCGTCACCACGCGTGCAGGACGTCTATTCGCTGCGCTGCGGCCCGCAGGTGCATGGTCCGGCGCGCGAAGCCCTCGACTACGTGCTGCGCGTCATCGGCACCGAGACCAACTCTGCCACGGACAACCCGCTGATCTTCGAGGAAAGCGGCAGCTACACCGTGATCTCCGGCGGTCATTTCCATGGCCAATACGTCGCGCAGGCGATGGACCTGCTCGCCATGGCCATGACCGATCTCGGCTCGATCTGCGAGCGCCGCCTCGCCCGGCTGATCGACCCGACGCTCAGCTACGGCCTGCCGCGCAACCTGCTTGCCGGCAAGCGCGGCCTCAACACCGGCTTCGCCACGGTGCAGTGCTCGATGTCGGCGCTGGTGATGGAGAACCGGACGCTGTCGTCGCCGGGATCCGTCGATTCGATCCCAGGCAAGTCGAATGCCGAGGATCATGTCTCGAACTCGACCTGGTGCGGCCGAAAGGCCCGGACCGTCGTCGAGAATGTCGAGATGATCATCGCCATGGAAATTCTGATGGCGTGCCAGGCGCTGACCCTGATCGCGGAGACGGCCAAGGACCACCCGCTCGGCCGGGGCACTCAGGCTGCACTCGACGCGTTGCGTGAGACGATCCCGCCCGCGCTCGACGGGGACCGCTGGTATGCCGCCGAGATGAATCAGGCGACGGCGCTGGTGCGCTCGGGCGCGATCGTCGAGGCGGTCGAGGCAGTGGTCGGGGCGCTCGAGTAAGGCCCGGGCGCCGGCCGGGCTTGTCCCGGCCATCGGCACTGCCCGGTTCAGGAGATGGTTGCTCGGCACACATAGCCGAGCAGGACAGGGGGGATCACCCCTCCTGTCGCGCCAGCTCCAGGATGGTTTCGAGCAGCACCCGGATCGCGATGCCTGCGTCGAGTTCGGTCATGTTCTCCTGCGGGGAATGACTGATGCCTCTCTCGCAGCGGACAAAGAGCATGGCTGCGGGACAAAGCCTTGCCATCGCCATGGCGTCATGGCCGGCGCCGGACGGGAGACGGCGAGCGCTGAGGTTCGAGCCCGTACGGGCGATGCCCGTCGCAAAGGCCTCCTGCAGCCGCTCCGCCATCGGCGTCGCATCTTCCTGCGAATAGGGCGTGATCTCCAACCCGACACCGCGCCGTGCCGCGATCGCAGCGAAGCGCTCGGCAATGGCCTTGTCCATGCTCGCCAGAGTCTCGTTGCGCGGCGAACGGAAATCGACGGTGAAGTCGACCGCGCCGGGCACGACATTGGTGGCGCCCGGATCAGGCCGGAACACGCCGACCGTGCCGACCGCCTGCTCATGCGCAGCCGCGATGTCCTCGAGCGCCAGCGCCATCTCCGCGGCAGCCGCAAGTGCATCCTTGCGCAGCTTCATCGGGACCGTCCCGGCATGGCCGGCCTCGCCCGTGACGTGGACCCGGGCCCGCTTCTGGGCGTTGATGGCCGTGACGATTCCGACGGCTTCGTTCTCGCTCTCCAGCACCGGACCCTGCTCGATATGGACTTCGAGATAGGCCTTTACGGAGCCGGGCTTGCGCTTCAGCGCAGCGATACCCGATGGGTCCCCGCCGAAGGCGACGAGCGCATCGCGCAGCACCACACCATCATCATCGCGCGAGTCCAGCCAGGCCGGATCATAGTGCCCGATCAAGGCCGACGAGGTCGAAAGGGAGGTCGGAAAGCGCACCGTCTCCTCGTCTCCGAAAGCAACGACCTCCAGTGCGAAGGGCAGGACGATGCCGGCATCGCGAAGCGCCTGCGCTGCGAGGATACCGGCGACGACGCCAAGATTGCCGTCAAACCGGCCGCCATCCTTCACTGTATCGATATGGGAGCCGATCAGCACGGCGGGGAGACCAGGCTTTGCGCCCTCGCGCCGGCCCTGGACCGATCCGGCCGCATCGATGAAGGCCTCAAGCCCCGCCACCTCCATCGCACCCTTCGTCCACTCGGCAGCCTGCCGATGCGAAGGAGACAGGTAGAGGCGGGAGATCTTGCCCGGCTCGTCGGTGAAGCGGTTCAGTCCATCGAGTGCGGCAAAGGCGCGGGCACCAAGGACGGCGGCGGAGGGAAGCGAGGCGGTCATGGCGAAACCATAGCGCATCGGCCCTGCGGGGGAAGCAGTCAGAGACGTCCCCAGGTCGAATTTCCATGACTGGCGCGACAGCCCATCCGCCTGCTAATCATCCAACCGGAGCACCGTCTCTCTTCACCCCCCTGGAAAGCGCTCGTCCGCGCCGCACCGCCGGTACTGGATGAAGCAGCTCCCTATCGCGAGACGTTGCCATGACCGACCCAACCGACCACGTAATCCGCTTCGGGCGGATTGCCGCCATGTTGCCAGTACGCGACATGGACAAGGCCCATGACTTCTACACGCGTGTGCTCGGCTTCCGGAAAACCTTCGAGAACGGTGTCCCCGTCGGCTTCATGATCCTGAAGCGCGATGAAGCCGAACTGCATCTCACCCTGCAGAAGAGGCATCCTGCCGCGCCGTTCAACCTCGCCCATCTGATGGTCGGCGATGCCAAGGCCCTGCACGCGATCTGCCAGCGCGAAGGGCTGCGCATCATCAAGGGGCTGCGCGACCAGGAATACGGGCTGCGGTCCTTCGTCTTCGCCGATCCGGACGGCAACCGGATCGATGTCGGCCAGCGCCTCTGACCGAAGAGGGAAGCCGCGCCGCGCAGAACCGCGCGGCGCGGATCGGCATCAGTAGGTCGCGCGCCCACCCGACAGATCGAATACCGCGCCTGTGGTGAAGCTGTTTTCGGCGGAAGCCAGGAAACCGACCATCGAGGCGACCTCGTCAGGCTGGAGGAAACGGCCGCGCGGGATCTTGGCCAGCATGTAGCCGATATGCTCCTCGCTCATCTGGTCGAAGATGCGGGTCCGCGCCGCCGCGGGGGTGATGCAGTTGACCGCGATATCCTTGTCGGCGAGTTCCTTGCCGAGCGATTTGGTCAACGCGATCACGGCTGCCTTCGAGGCGGAATAGGCCGAGGCGTTGGGGTTGCCTTCCTTGCCGGCGATCGACGCGACCAGCACCAGCCGGCCGTAATTGCGTTTCAGCATTCCGGGTATCACCGCCTGGCAGCAATGCAGCGTGCCATCGACATTCAGGCGCATGATCTTCGCCCATTCGTCGAGCGGGTATTCCCAGGTCTTCAGATTGGGGCCCGCGATGCCGGCACTGGTGACGAGGATATCGACGCTGCCGAGGCGAGCCTCGAGCGCGTCGGCCGCCCGCTTCACGGCGACGGCATCGGTGACATCGATGGCGATTCCGGTCGCGCCCTTGCCGATCTCGCCCGCCACCCTCGCTGCAAGCGCGCCATCGAGGTCCCAGATCTCGACCTTGGCGCCACTCGCCGCGAAACGCTCGGCAACCGCCCGACCAATCCCCTGCGCTCCACCGGTCACGATGGCGACGCGGCCGTCTAAATCGATTTGGTTCATGGCAAGCCCCCGGCTGAGAAATCGGGCTGCACGGTAGCTGCCTGATTTCCGCTAGGCCAGCGCGCTCGATGCCATACTGGTCTGCGCAAATCGGGGCAGATCAGCAACTCGATTATTTGGCGTTGAGATAGGCCCGCGCGCTGAACACGGTGCGCAGGAGAATGCCGAGATCGAGCCAGAACGACCAGTTATCGATGTACCAGTGATCGAATGCGACACGCTTGGCCATCTTTTCGTCCGTGTCGGTCTCACCGCGCAGGCCGTTGACCTGGGCCCAGCCGGTGATGCCCGGCTTCACGTTATGACGCCGCGCATAGAGCGCGATCTTGCGCTGGAACGCGTGATCATGGGCGAGCGCATGCGGGCGCGGCCCAACCAGGGACATCTGACCGGCGATGACGTTCATGAGCTGCGGCAGCTCATCGAGATTGAAGCGACGCAGCAAACGGCCGATGCGCGTGATGCGCGGGTCGTTACGCGTCGCCTGACGAATGACGTCGCCGTCGTCGATGGTCGTCATCGTGCGGAATTTGAAGATCCTGAAGGGCTGCTGGTTGAAGCCGTAACGTCGCTGCAGGAAGAACACAGGCCCGCGCGAGTCGAGCTTGATCAACCCCGCAATGATCAGCAGAACCGGCATCGCAAGAACCAGGATGGTCGAAGCGGCAACGATGTCGAAGCCGCGCTTCGCGATGATCGCAGCGATGGACAGCGCCGGGCGGGTCAGCCGCAGGCTGGCGAACGAGCCGATGCGCACGATATGGGGGCTGTCGAACCGATCCATGATCCGCTCGGGCGCGAGATGGATCGCGACAGGCAGGTTCATGAAGGCATCGATGCAGGCATCGATCGTCTCCTGATCCGACCAGGGCAAGGCGATGAACACCGCGTCCGGCCGCATCTGCCGACAGCGCCCTGCAGCGGTGACCAGATCGGCCTTGAGCGCGGCAATCGGATCATTGATGCGGCGCGCGTCGCTGCTGTGCAGGAAGGCGACATCGACGATGGCGAAGCCCATGTTCCAGGGTTGATGGCGCGAGACGAAGGACATCACGTCGGGTTCGCGGCCGATCAGAAACACCCGCTCCGTGGTGATGCGGCCGGTCTTGCTGGCCACCGAAATGATGCGGGCAATGCCGGCACGCGCCAGAGTGATCAGCGGAATGCCGGCAAGGTAGGTCACGAGCACGACGGCGCGGGAATAATGGTCGACGATCTTGGCGAGGAAGGCGATGGCTATGAAAGCCACCATGGTAATGTTCCAGACCGTGAAGGCCGAGGCGATCTGCCCCTTGGCCGAGAGGTAATGGCTGAGCTGGTAGCGACCGCGCATCACATTGGTGAAGACGAAGATCGCCGCGATCATCATCGCCAGCTCGCGCGTGATCCTGACATCGCCGAAATGGCCATAGACCTGGAGGTGGTAGACCACTGAGGCGAGCGACACGATCGTCAACACCACGACCGCGTCCGTCAGCGCCGTGACCAGACCGATCCAGTGCCGCCAGGCATTGGCGCGTTCGTCGGCAGCCGCCGCCGCATAGTTCAGATCGTTGACGCTCATCATCGCGGCAGGCTCTCCGGAGCCACAACGGCCTGACGGCCGGCGGCGAGCGCTCCGGAACGGAACAGGACGCTCCCTTCCAACTGCGCTTACGGCTGCGAGCGGCAAGCGCCATGCCGCCCGGTCACGCGCCGGAATGAGACGCCGAGAGCGGAGTTCGGCCGCGACACGAAGAGGCCAAGGAATTCGGCTGCAACGACCGACATGACGGCGTCCCGTTATGAGACAGCGCCAATCCCGTTCCGCAACTCCTCGGCAGCCGGTCTGATGGTAGTCAGGGTAAGGGCTGTTCACCGTCCATCGGGCTTGGCGTGATCCACCGTTGTGAGCGGCCAAGACGGGAACCGAAAACGCCTCGAAATGAACGAGATCGTGACTGCCATTTCATTCTTCGACATGTCATCGCACACGCAGCCAGCCGATCATCCCGACCATGCCCGCCGCGATATCGGCGGCATCGATGTGGCTGTGCTTGATCGCGTGCAGGCGCTCGCCGTGCTCGACACGGCGCTTGCCCGTCACCGCCAGGTGAAGCTCGCCTTCTGCAATGCGAACCTCGTCAACCTGGCCGCGGTGGACGCAAGGCTGCAGGCGCAGCTCAAGGACTTCCTGGTGCTTGCGGACGGAATTGGCGTCGATATCGGCTCCCGGCTTCTCTATGGTGCGTCGTTTCCCGCAAATCTCAATGGCACCGACTTCATTCCGGCCCTGCTCGCCGCGCAGAACCGTCCGCTGCGCGTGACGTTGCTGGGCGGGCAGCCAGGTGTGGCCGAGCGCGCTGCGGCCCGCCTGACTCAGGATTACCCGGGGCACGGCTTCACCGTGCTGAGCCACGGTTATTTTGCTCAGAGCGAAGAGGCCGGGCTTCTGGCACAGCTCGCCGAAAACCCTCCCGATCTCCTGCTCGTGGCTTTCGGAAACCCGCTGCAGGAACGCTGGATCGCAGAGAAGATCACGCTCCAACACGCGACGATCGCCGCCGGCATTGGTGCACTGTTCGATTTCCTGGCAGGCGAAGTCGAGCGCGCGCCGGAACTCATGCGGCGCCTGCGGCTTGAATGGCTCTACCGCCTCCTGCTGGAGCCCGGTCGACTATGGCGGCGCTATGTGCTCGGCAATCCCGCTTTCCTGCTGCGGATGCTGCGCATCAGGTTCCAGCCGCGCGGGCCGACGCAATGAGTCTGAGCTACGCCATCGCGACACCGAGCTATGCCGGTGATTTCGAACGCTGCCGGCTGCTCTGCGCCAGCATCGACCGTTTCGTCATCGGCCACACGGCCCATTACCTTCTGGTCGAGGATCGGGACGTCGCGCTGTTCAAGCAGCTGGAAGGTCCGCGGCGGCGGGTAATCGCGGAAGCGGAGCTTCTGCCCTCGTGGCTGAAGCCCCGGCCCGATCTCCTGAGCCTCGGGCGTCGCCGGGTCTGGACGGGTCTCGGTGCCTTGCGGCGCGGCTTGCCGCCACTGCGCGGCTGGCACGCGCAACAGCTGCGCAAACTCGCCTTTCCGATGAAGAGCCACGAGGACGTGGTGATCTTCGCCGATTCCGACATGATGTTCCTGCGCCCCTTCGACGTCACGCGCCTCGGCCGGGACGGGAAGGCCCGGCTCTACCGCAAGCCGGACGGCATCACCGGCACCATGGCCCAGCATACCGACTGGTGCATGATGGCGGCCCGACTGCTCGGACTGCCGGAACCAGCATTTCCCAGCGCCGACTACATCAACAATCTCGTAAGCTGGCGGCGGGACGCCGTGCTGGCGATGATGACGCGCATCGAGGAGATAGCCGGGCGCAGCTGGGTCGAAGCGATCGCCACGCACCGGCAATTCTCGGAATACATGATCTACGGCTATTTCGTTGAACGCGTGCTCGGGCTCGAAGCCGCCGGCCACTGGCCGGACGAACACGAGCTCTGCAAGGTTTACTGGTTTCCTGAAGACGTCGGAGAGCTGGCGACGTTGCGCAGCTTCGAGGACATACTGGAACCGGGACAGGTCGCGGTCGGCGTGCAATCCTTCATCGGGCAGCCCGTCGAGCGCCTGAAGGCTCTGTTCGAGGCCCAATAGTCCCTGCTCAGCGTGCCCGGCCAAGCAACCGATAGGTGACCGTGGCGGAGAGCAGATAGACTGCGCCGAAGACGGCGTTGAACCAGGGCGCCCAGGCTTCGTCCTGGCCGAAGCGTATCATTACCCAGGCGATCAATGCCGCCTTGAGCGCGGTGATCGCGCAGAGCAGCGCGATACGCGATCCGGTGCGCTCCCGCGCATAGAGCAACTCGGCGTGATACTCGACGAGGTTGCGGAAGGCAGGCACCGCGAACATCGGCAGGAAGAGATAGGCAGCGTCGGAGACGTTCCGGCCGAGCGCCCCGGGAAACGGCATCAGCAGGATGACGATGGCGACGAGGCCGCCGATCGAGACCAGTGCGATCGCGAGCTCGACCAGTATCTTGCGCCGCCAGCCGCCGCCGAGGCCGCGATCCTTCATGATCTTCTGGACCAGCATCTGGTTGAAGCTGCGCACCGGCATCGCGGTGAGGTCGATGACGCGCATGGCAATAGCATAGAGCCCTGCTGTGCGTTCGCCCGCGAGCGCCAGCATCAGCAGCTTGTCGAGTTCGGACTGGACGTAGAACACGATGTCAGCCGCGCCCGCGAATACGGCATCGGCCATGCGTCGGGGATAAAGCGCCCTGACGAAACGCAGGCGCAGCGGCGGCAAGAACAGCGTCAGCGCGATCACCGCCGACAGGATCGTGGTCCCGAGATAGGCCCAGACCCAGGTTTCGAGGCTCGCATGGCCCAGACCATAAAAGGCAACCGCAGCAACCGTCCGCAGCGAGGAGCCGATAATGACAAGCAGAGCCGACTGCCTGAAACGCCTGAGGCCGTTATTGATGATGGCGATGACCTCGACGAGGCGCCAGCCGAGCACCTCGGCGATGATGATCAGGGCGAAGGGCAGGAGATCCAGCCGTTCCCTGAACAAGGCGACATAGGCCAGGGCTGCGACTGCAGCGATCAGCGGCAGCGACAGGACGGCAAGCCCGCCGAAGCCGGCGAGATAGGCGCCGAGGAGACGCGGCTTGACCGTGGCGACGCGATAGACCGGCGAGACGAAGCCGAATGCCAGCATTCGCGAGAGAATGAGGCCTGTCGAGGAGGCCGTCGCGAACAGGCCAAACTCACCAAGGGTCAACGTATTCGCAACGATGAGGAAATATACAAGAGAGATAATGAGACGACCGGCTGAGCCGCTCAGGATCGTAAGGTAGGCGGATATGGTGGCACGATCTGGCGACATGGAGTCCATTGCGGCGGCGGCGAGAGCTGGCTCGGGCCCTGCTCACGCCAGAATTGAGCCCGAACCTCGCTTAACGCAAAGGCATTGAGCGACCCTAAACGAAGCACGGGAAGCGCTGCCCCGCGCAGCGGCCTGAATCGGAACGGAACATGAGCCGCATCACCAGGCGCGACGCCCTGGCCGGAACTGCCAGCCTCGCCCTGGCCTGGCCAAGTGCCGGCCTCGCGCAGGCTGGTCGACCAGCCATTCCATTCGGCTCGGCCGCGCAGATCGAGCCCTTCCGCGCCGACCCGCGCTACCGCGAGGCGTTGAAGACCTATTGCAACGTCATTGTCCCGATGAACGACCTCAAATGGGAAGCGCTGCGGCATGACCGCTCCCGGTTCGATTTCTCCGGAGCCGACGAGCTCGTCGCCTTCGCGCGCGGGAACAAGCAGGCCCTGCGCGGCCACGCCTTGGTCTGGGGCATGGCCTTGCCGCCCTGGGCCAAGGAGATGAGCACGAGGGCGGAGGCCGAGCGCGAGCTGATCAGCCATATCGAGACCGTCGTCGACCGCTACAAGGGCGTCATCGCGACCTGGGATGTGGTCAACGAGGTGATCGCTCACGATCCGACTCTCGAGCAACCCTATCGCGACACGATCTGGCAGCGCCTGCTCGGCCCCGAACATATCGAGATCGCGTTCCGGACCGCGGCCCAGATCGATCCAGAGGCGCGGCTGGTGATCAACGACTACGATTTCGAAGATACCGATCCGCGCATCGTGAGACGCCGCGCCGCGGTTCTCTCGCTCATCCGGGACCTGCGCGACAAGGGAATCCCGGTCCATGGACTCGGCATGCAGGCCCATCTTTACGGCGAACGGGCCATCGATACGCCCGGCCTGCAGCATTTCATGCAGGATCTCGGCACGCTCGGCGTCGACGTCGAGATTACCGAACTCGACGTGATCGACTGGAAGTTGCCCGCTCTATCGCGGGAGCGCGACAGTGCCGCGGCAAATCTCGTTTCGACCTTCCTGAACGCGGTGGTCTCCGCGCGCCAGCCCAAGGCGATCGTCACCTGGGGCCTCAGCGACCGCTATTCATGGATCGGAGAGACCTTCGCGCGTAAGGATTCTGCCAAGGCGCGGCCGCTGCCCCTCGATGAGGACTACCGGCCGAAGCCGATGATGAAGGTACTTGACCGCTATCGGCTGGGGACGAGCTGAGCGGTGTTGGTGAGTTCGATGTCCGTCGGGGTGACGACCATCATCATCCCGGGCCGGGCGGGTTTGAGTGAAGCGTAGCGTCATGTTCACGACCGAGACCGCCGATGGCGAGCTCAGCAGAACCGAACAGGCCGGCAGCCGAACGGAGCCGGCGGCCGGCGGAGCCGTGCCGTCGGCACTGGCGCGCCTGACCAACCCGGCCTGGCTCTTTCAGACGCTGTGGAGCCGAAAGGGACTGATCATCGCGGCAGCGCTGGCCGGCGCTCTCCTTGCGGCACTGGCAAGCCTGTTCATTCCGCCGAAATACGTCTCGACCGCCCAGCTTTTCATTGATCCACGCGACCTGCGCGTGCTGCAGAACGAAGTCTCGCCCAATGCGGTCGGCAGCGACCCGACCTCGCTTACGGCCTATCTCGAAAGCCAGGCGCGCATCATCGCCTCGGACAGCATCAAGGCACGCGTGATCAAGAGCGAGGGCCTCGACAAGGATCCGGAATTCGGGGGCGAGGCCGCCAAGAGCGGGCTGGGTCGGCTCCTCTCCGGCAGCAACAGCACCTCAGCCCGCGATGGGCTGCTCTATGCGCTCGCAGCCCTCGACAAGAACGTCACGGTTCGGCGTGGCGAGCGGACCTTCGTCATCGACATCTCGGTGACCTCGCGCGATCCCGACAAGGCGGCACGGATCGCCAATGCGCTTGCGACCGCCTATCTCGACGACCAGGCTTCCGTCCGCGCGGAGGCCGCGCAACGCGCAACCGGCGCGCTGACCGGGCGCCTGGAAGAATTGCGCAACCGCCTGCGCATCGCCGAGGAGAAGGCCGAGAAATATAAGGAGGCCAACAGCCTCGTCGGTGCAGGCGGCAAGACGATCGGTGAAGAGCAGCTTGCGCTGAACAATGCCCAGCTTGTCGCGCTGCGCACCAGGGTCAGCGAAGCCAAGGCCAAATACGACCAGACGCTTGCGACGCGGGCCTCGAGCATCGAAGCGGGTGCCATACCCGAAGCGGTCGCCTCGAACACCATGACCGCGCTCCGGTCCCAACTGGGCGCGGCGCTCAGCAAGGAAGCTGATCTGCTGGCCTCGCTCGGCTCGCGTCACCCGGCGCTCGCCGCGGCGCAGGCGCAGGTGCGCGATGCGCGCCGGCAGATCAACGAGGAACTTGCCCGTATCGCGCGCGCCGCCAAGATCGAATATGACCGCGCCGTCGACGCCGAGAGGCAGATCGCCCGGCGCGTCGAGGAGTTGACCAGGCAGCAATACAGCGCCGGCCGCGCTTCGGTGCAGTTGCGCGAGCTCGAACGCGAGATCGAATCCTCGCGCGCCGTCTATGACGCCTTCTTGCGCCGGGCGCGTGAGACCGGGGAACTATCCGGCATCGATACGACCAATGCGCGCGTCATCAGCATGGCCATGCCGGCGCTCGAGAAGAGCGGCGTCAGCCGGCGCACCATCGTCATGCTCGGAGGCATCGCCGGTGGCGGCCTGGGCGCGATCGCCGCGCTCGGACTGGCGCTGTTTGGCGGTTCCCTGCCTGCACCGCCTCCCGGGCTGCGCCGCTGGCCATTCCGCAACCGGCGTGAGCCTGCTGCCGCTCAAGCACCGTCCTCGCCCGCTCATGTCGAACCCGTCCCCTCGGTCACCGCTGCCACGGAGCCGTCCCCCCCAGATGCAGTCGCGGCCCCCGCCAGGACCGGTTGGCGACGCTTCATGGCGATCCAAGGCGGTCAACCGGTCCCCGCTCCGAATCCGGAGGTCGTACAAGCCTCCGCGGCTCCGCCACCCGCATTACTGGCAAAACTGCCGGCAGTGCGGAATCGACGCTGGCGGCGGGATGGCGAAGTGCGCTCGGTCTTCCAGGCCAAGGCTCATCTCGTTGACGTCATCGACAAACCGAATGCCTCCTTCGCCAGGGCGATCCGCGGCATCCGAACCGAGCTCGCCAGCCAGGGCAGTCCCGGTCGGCGGGTTCTCGTCACCGGATTGCGCCGCAATGCCGGCGCCTCGACGCTGGCGCTCAACCTGGCGCTCGATGCCGCACAGGCGGGATTGCCGGCCATGCTGGTCGATGCCGGCCTCGGCGGAAACAGCCTGACATCGGTCTTCGCGCCGGAGGCGCAGGCAGGTGTGCACGAGATTGTCTCCGGCAGCGCCAGCCTGATCCGCGCGGCGCTGCAGGACGAGGGCACCGGCCTGTTCTTCGTTCCGCGCAAGGGGCATCCGGAACGCGTCACGGCCGAACAGATCAGCCACGACTTCTTCGCCGCAGCCCGCCGCTTCGGGCCGATCTTCATCGATGGCGCCTCGTTGGGCTCCGACGCCTTCACGGAGCGTTTCGCAGATGCGGTCGACGACATCGTGCTGGTCGTTCGCGCGGGCGAGGCCGCCGCGGTCGAACTCCAGCAGGCCAGTAGGGCGCTGGGCAGGAACGCAGCCAAGATCCGTGGCTTCGTCAGCAACGAAGCCTGAGCGCCGCGTCGCTCCCGATCGCCAGACAGGACGCCGTGATGAAGATCGCGCTTATCGGCACAGGGTTCGTTGCCGACTACTACATGACCACGCTGGCCAACCACCGCGGGCTTCAGCTTGCCGGCGTCTATGATCGCTCGCCGGACCGTCTCCGGGCCTTCTGCGCCTTTTACGGCACGAAGCCTTATGAGGGGCTGGAGGCCGTGCTCGCCGATCCGCAGGTCGACATCGTCGTCAACCTGACGACGCCCGAAAGCCATTATGAAATCACCAGGCAGGCGCTCGCCGCAGGCAAGCATGTCTATTGTGAAAAGCCGCTGGCGATGCAGCTCGAGCAGGCAAGCGAGCTCGTCGCCCTGGCGGAAGCCGCTGGATTGACGCTCGCTACCGCACCGGCGAACGGCCTCAGCGATGCCCATCGGTTGGTGAGCGATGCGCTTTCGCAGGGTGCCATCGGCACGCCGCGGCTGGTCTATGCCGCGATGGAGGACGGCCCGGTCTTCCGGGGCAACTGGGCGACCTGGCGGTCGCGCTCCGGCGCACCATGGCCTGGCCTGCATGAGTTCGAGATCGGCTGCACGCTGGAGCATGCGGGCTATGCTCTCTCCTGGCTCGTCTCCCTCTTCGGCCCGGTCGACGCGCTGACCGCGTTCTCAGCGGTGACATTCCCGGACAAGGGTCCCGGCACCGAGACCATCACCATGGCCCCGGATTTCTCGGTCGGCTGCCTCACCTTTCGCTCCGGTCCCGTCGCACGGTTGAGTTGCGGCCTGGCCGCACCCAAGGACCGCTCGCTACAGATTCTCGGGGACAAGGGAACGATCACGGTCCGCGATCTCTGGGACAACCGATCCGCGGTCTATCTCGAGCGCACGGATGGACCGCGCAGTCTCCCCCGCCTGCTGGCGAACCGTGTCGAGGCGCGGCTCGGCCGCTTCCTGCCCTGGAAGCCGGAACCTGGCCGTAGACTCACCTACCCCGCCGCCACGGGCCGGTCCGCGCTGCCGGCCTTCCCCTCGCAAATCGACTTCGCACGCGGCATTGCCGACCAAGCAACCGCGATTGCGGCGAAGCAGAAACCTGCCTTCTCCGGCGCGCTAGCACTCCACATCACCGAGCTTGCGCTGGCGTTGAACAATGCCCGCGACCTGCCGCAGCCCTATCGGATGCAGAGCCGTTTCTGATCAGAAGGTTTTGGCCGGGGGCTGCGCCAGAACCGTCTCGATGATACTCAATACACCCGCACTTTCAGCCAGCGGCATGGTCGCGCAGCCGGTCTCACCGCGTCGAACGGCATCCATCACGGCGCGGGCCTGGAATTGCAGTCCATTGCCGGCAAAGCTGTAGTTCTCCCGGATGCGTCCCGGCATCGGCAGGCGGTCGAGCAGCCTTCCGGCCAGCCCAAACCGGAGTCGCGGCCCTCGCCACGAGCACCCGAGTGCCGCGGTGGAGTAGTGTGTCAGACGCTGCGCCTTGAGGAAGGGCGCGTCCAGACGGATCGCGCCTGCGGCCCCCTCGATCAGGAACTGGTTTCCTCCGTTGCGATCAAAGCCGCAGGAGAGCTCCGCGACCGCCTCCGGATAGTGCAGGACAATCTCGCAACGCAGGTCGACTCCACTGCGCGCCGCCAACCAGCGACCAGTCACGCGCTCGGGACTGCCAAGCCAATGCAAGGCAAGCGAGACCGGATAGACTCCAAGGTCGAATGCCGAGCCTCCGCCCAGCGCAGGGTCGAAGAAGCGGCTGCCGGGGATTTCCTCGCGGACGTAGGAGAGATCCGCCCGAATGCGCCGAACCTTGCCGATCCTCCCCGCCGCCACCTGCTCGCGCGCCGCCACTACGGCCGGCAGGAAGCGCGTCCACATCGCCTCCATCGCGAAGACGCGATGCGCCCGGCTCGCCTCGATCACGCTGTGAACATCGGCCGCTGTGAGGGCGATCGGCTTCTCGATCAAGACCGGCTTGCCGGCAGCGATACCCCGGAGGCCCTGTGCGACATGCAAGGAGTTCGGCGTCGCGATGTAGAGGGCATCGATGGCCGGATCGGCGAGAAGGGGCTCGAGATCGCGATAGGCGACGGTAGCTCCGAACTCGGCAGCAAAGGCTTGCGCCTTGTCCAGCGCACGGGACTGGACCGCGCCGATCCGCGCGTCCGGTAGCAAAGCAAGATCAGCTGCAAATTGCCGCGCGATCACACCGGTTCCAATAATGCCCCAGCAAAAACGCTCCGCTCCTATCGGAGCTGCATCACCATTCGCCATGCCGCACGCTCTAGTTCTTGTCCGGCTTGCGGTATTGCTCGTTGCCGACGCCGAGCTCCGACATCAGGCGACCGAGCGCCACCTGCGCGTGATAGAGCCCGATCGTAGCCGAGCCGGTGCGCAGACCCAGCGCAAGCCCGCGAAAGGGCGAGGCTGCGAGCAGCGCGAGACTCTTCGCCAGAACCTTGAGCCGCCCCCGCGCCGATGGATCGAGGCGGCGTTCGATCGTGGCCGAGATCGCGCCGTTGCGCAGGCTGCGCGCCGCGATCCAGCTGAATTCCGTGCGGCGCCTCGGCATCGTCTCGCGCATTGCGGCATCCTGGACCCACCAGAAGCGGAAGCCGGCTTCCTTGCAGCGCCGGAAGAAATCGCTGTCGCCGCCGCCGGTGAAATCAAAACTCTCGTCGAGGAAGGGGAAGCCGAGTGTCTCCAGCACCCCGCGCCGGATCAGGTAATTGGCGCTCGAGAACAGGATCGGTACTTCGCCCGAGGCAGCATAATGCGATCGAAAGACCGGATGCGCGCTCAGCCAGGCTCGCGATTGATCCTCGAAGACGGGGCTCACCGAGCCGCCGAAGAGCTGGGCCGGCGCAGTCGCCGCCGCACGCAGAAAAGCGTCGAGCCACAGCGGCAGCGCCTCCTCGTCGTCATCGATGCCGAGGACCTGCTTCAGCGCGGGAAGGCGGGTCAGCCCGCAGCGCCAGGCGGCATTATAGGCCTTGCAGTTGCCCTGTCGCGGCTCGACGATGACGTATCCCTTAAACAGCCCCGCTGCGTGAAGGGTGCTCGCCCGCTCCGCGCCGGCGCGCTCGATGCCTTCGTTCTCGACGACGATGATCGCAAAATCATGCCCGCCCTGCTGCACTGCCAGGGAGCGCAAGGTGCGCTCCAGCAGCTCCGGCCGCTTGAAGGTTGGCACGCAAATGACGCTTTCGACGCCTCGCAGCGCCGCCTCTGGCGAAGCCGCGACGATCTCGAAGGTCTCGGGTGCATCGAAGCCGGAAATGGCGGGGCGTCGCGAGGCGCCTTCCAAATTGCCGGCGGAATGATGGAGGGGGTCAGCCATGGTGCCCCAGCATGCCACATCTCCGCTTAAGGTTCGGTGTCGGCGATCCCGTGCCCGCGCGCACACTCCCACATCCGATGTTCAGGATAGTTCGTCGCCGAACTTGACCCGCTCGAACATCTGACGCCTCTCTCACAGCCATCCCTATCGTCAGGATCGGCCCCGTTGCGCCTTGCCTTCATCACCTCGCTGATCCCGGTTGCAAAGCCCGACACCGGCTTCGAGATCGCCAATGCCGCAATCCTCGATGCGCTGCGCTCCGCCGGGCATGAGGTCACCGCCTTCGGTTTCCTGCGCCCGGGCGAAGTGCCGGCCGGCCCCGCACAGGCCGTGGTGATTGGCGCTGTCGATATCGAGAACGCAGTCGCTCCTGCCAGCCGCAGGCTGCAATGGCTTGCCTATGCGCTCAGCCACGGCCTGCCTGTCGCCTGCGCCAAGCTGCGGCTCGCCGGAGCTGGCAAGCTCGTCGAGGCGGTAAGGGCCCGCGGCCCGTTCGATGCTGTGATTCTCAACTCGGTGATGCTGCCCGGCGCCGTCCCGGAGCTGACCACGCTCGGGCCCTGTGTGCTGGTCGAGCACAATATCGAACATGTCTCCGCCCGGCAGAATGCGGCGCATGCCGGCACCGGGCTGATGAGTTGGCTCTATGCCCGTGAGGCGAGGTTGCTGGAAGCCGTCGAGACGCGCCTCTGGAACGAGGTCGGCTATATCTGGACTCTGGCCGAGGAAGACCGACGCGCGCTCGGCCCTGCCGCGGCGAAGGCGGCGGTCCTGCCGCTCGTCTCGGGCAGTGGCCCGCAACCAGCGGCCATGGCGGAGCCGGTCGCACCGGCCTTCGACGTCGGCATGATCGGAACCTGGACCTGGCAGCCGAACTTCATCGGTCTCGACTGGTTCTTGCGCGAGGTCGCTCCGCTCCTTCCGACCGATATCTCGGTTGCGGTTGCTGGGCGGCTTCCCGCGGAGATGCCACCGGTTCCAGAAAGGGTGCGACTGGTCGGGCGCGTCGCTGATGCGAACACCTTCCTCCAGTCCTGCCATGTGCTGGCCTTGTCCAGCCGCGCCGGAACCGGGGTGCAATTGAAGACGATCGAGGCGATGCAACTCGGCATGCCAGCCGTGGCGACGACACTCTCCTGCCGCGGCTTTACAGCGCTGCCGGAGAATTTCTCGCTCGCCGACCAGCCGGAGGCTTTTGCCCAGGCGCTGACAGAACGTGTGCGAGGCGCGCGCGCGGGAAACCCTCAGCGCATCGATGGAGCCGCCTTCATCGCCATCCAGAGGGCTGCCCTGGCGAGCGCGCTGGCCGCCGGGCTCACGGCCGCGCGCCACTAGATCTCGGGACCGGATATCCTATCCGACCCGACGACCTGAGCTTCTGTGTCTGCAACGACCCGAAAACCGCAATCCACTGTTCCGCCGATGCCTCAGGCGCTACTCAGCCGGCGCGGCCTCCGTCTTGCGCTTGTCGCCGAGGATCAGGCCGAAGACCGGCCCGGCGCCGACCATGACCAGGAAGACACGAATGATGTGATGGGCCGCGACGAAGGCGACCTCTGTGTGGAGCGCCAACGCGATCAGGCTCATCTCGGCCAACCCGCCCGGCGAATAGGCCAGGATCAGCGGCACGTGACCATAAATCGAGACCTTCGAGACGCCCCAGGCGAAGGCAATCGTTAGGGCAAGCAGCACCGCCGTCGAGCCGACCGAGAGCAGCAGGACACGCAGGATCACGCTTGGCGAGGTGCCGACAAAGCGGCAGCCGACGGTAACGCCGAGCACGAGCTGGGCTGCGTTGACGACCTGGAAGGGCGGCGCGGAATCGCTCCAGCCGAGGAAATGGACCAGCGCACTCGCTACCATCGGCCCAAGCAGGTGCTTGGCCGGCAGCCGCAGCAAATGCCCGAGGATGACCCCGAAGACGCCACAGCCGATAAGCCAGAGCTCGGCGAAAAGCGGTGTCTGCGCCAGCGAGGGGCCAGCATTGCGGGTTGCGGACAGCGAAACACCCTCGATCGACTGCACGATGAAGGGCAACGTCATCACAACGAGCAGCACGCGGGCGGAGTGGATCAGCGCGATGATGCGGGCATCGCCGCCCTTCTCCTCGCCGAGGAGAACCATCTCCATCAACCCACCCGGCATGCCGGCGAAGAAGGCTGTCACACTGTCGAACCCGGCAACGCGGCGGAAATAGGTGACGCAGCACAGGCCACAGGCGGTCATGAACAGAACGAGGCCGATCAGAGTCGGCAACCAGTTCGGCAATTGCGCCACGAGATCGGGGCGAAAGCCCGCGCCGAGCATGACGCCAATCACAGCGCTCATCGGAGGGCGAATGACGCCAGGCGCGGAGACCGGCGCCTTGAGCAGCGCGGCGACCGTGCAGAACACCATGGAGCCCAGCATCCAGGGCAGTGGCAATTTCGCCTGCACGAAGAGCCAGCCGCCGAAACCGCCGAGCGCAAGGGCGAGGGCAAAACGGCGATAGGGGAAGCGCCGGGGAGAGAGCGAACGCAGGCCGCTCACGAAATCGGACAGCAATTCCCGCATGCGTCTGTCGTACCCTTCAACCCGGCGACGGCCGGAAACGCGTCGATGGTGGCACGGCTCCTACACCGCTTCGGCCGGCGCATACAGTCCGCCGATGGAATGTCGGCTCCGCAAGGCGAACGGGTCGGCGCATGACGACCACCTTCCATCACAACCCCGCCATGCCGACTGACCATCTGGTCAGGGCGTCGAAGATCATCGATGGTTTCAGGGCATGTGCGATGTGAAGAGCCGGGGGCGCGATCGCGCTCGGCCAATGGTTCGGGCGATGAGCGAAGACCGGCTTTCCGAGCAGCGGCGCGGCTCGGGTTCTGACGACGGTGTCGGCGAGCTGCCGACGCCGTTACGGCACGCATCGCCCGAGGATTCCGAACCTCCCGAATCCAGACGCGACGAGGCTCCGCCGATCGTGCTCGCCGCCATTCCCGGCGTGATCGAACCCGGCCCTTCCGGCTGGCTCGCCGGCCGCCGGCACCGGCTGACACATTGGTGGCGCGGCTCGACATCGAACCTGCGCGGTTCGGTCTATATGCTGTCGGCGATGCTGGTCTATGCGGTGATGGTCGGGCTGATCAAGCATATCGGCTCAGCCGTTCCGCTGGTCCAGACGCTGCTGATCCGACAGGTGATCATGAGCGTCATCATCATCGCCTTCGCAGCCAACCAGCTGCCAGCCATGATGCGGACCTCGCGTCTGGGACTGCAGGTCTTCCGCGGGTTGATCACGCTCGCCTCGATGCTCTGCGGCTTCAGCGCCATCATCTACATTCCGCTGGCTCAGGCGACCGCGATCGGATTCAGCCAGGTTCTGTTCGTCACCATCGCCGCGGTGCTGCTGCTGAAGGAGAAGGTCGATGGCCGCCGCTGGGTCGCGACCATCATCGGCTTCATCGGCGTCATCATCATGCTCAATCCATCGGCGCAGGGGCTGAACATCTACGCGCTGATGTCTGTCGCAGGCGCGTTTCTCGGGGCGGGCATCACCATCAGCGTGCGCAAGCTGGCGGCGACGGAGCGGACCGACACGATCCTGATCTACCAGGGCATCGTGCTGATCATCGTGCTCGCCGTGCCGACCTGGATCTTCTGGGTCCAGCCGACCGCCGAGCAGTGGCTCTCGCTGATCCTGCTCAGCCTGTTTGGCACGGCAGGCCAATGGCTGATCACGCGCGCCTATCAGGTCGGGGAGGCGGCCGCGCTCGCTCCGCTGGATTTCACGCGCCTGCTGCTGGCGAGCTTCACCGGCTTCGTCTTTTTCTCAGAGATTCCGGCGCTCACCACCTGGATCGGCGCCACCTTCGTGATCGGGGCAACGCTCTACACGATGCGCAAGAACGCCCGGCCGCTTGCCCCTCCCGCCTGATCTTCGCGCCCGCTACAGGATGCCCTCGTGATCCACCACCAGCTCGATGCCGGACCGAAGACCTGCCACTGGGGCTTCTTCGATGCTGCCTTGCCGCCCGTTCTGACGATCGCGAGCGGCGACAGCGTCACCATCCGCACGATCAACGGCGGCACGGGGGAGCAGCCGAAATCGGGTTTCCATGTTCTGCCCGAAACTCACGAGATTCACGCGAAGGTCGAGCGCCCGATGCCGGGCCATATCCTCACCGGTCCGGTCGCGGTGAGAGGAGCAAGGCCCGGCCATGTCCTCGAGGTGCGCATCCGCGAGGTCAAGCTCCGAACCGATTGGGGCTACACGTTCATCAGACCTCTCGCCGGCACCCTGCCGGAAGAGTTCGACACCTATAAGCTTGTCCATATCGGGCTCGACGCCGAAAGGAATCTTGCGCATCTGCCCTGGGGCATGGAGCTGCCGCTCGCGCCGTTCTTCGGCGTGATGGGCGTGGCTCCGCCCGCGCATTGGGGCCGGCAGAGTTCGCTGGTACCGCGCGCCTTCGGCGGCAATCTCGACAACAAGGAACTGGGGCCGGGGTCGACGCTCTATCTCCCCGTCTTCGTCGAAGGTGGGCTGTTCTCCTGCGGTGATGGCCATGGCGCCCAGGGCGACGGCGAGGTTTGCGTCACCGCGATCGAGACCGCCCTGGAAGGCACCTTCGAGTTCATCCTGCGCGAGGACTTGAGCTTCACCACGCCGCGCGCCGAGACGCCGACGCATCACATCACCATGGGCATCGACCCGGATCTCGACATCTGCGCCCAGAAGGCGCTGCGCGAGATGATCGTCCTGATCTGCGAACGCACCAAACTGACGCGGGAGGAGGCCTATATGCTGTGCAGCCTCGCGGCTGACCTGCGTGTGACCCAGACCGTCAACGGCTCCAAGGGCGTGCACTGCATGCTGGCGAAGAGCCTGGTGGCCTGACTCCCAGCAAGGCACTGGGAGGAGGAATTGCGCCTCCTCTCCAGGCATTCGACCTCTATGGCGGGCACGAGGATCAGACCACCGCCGCGGTACGCTCGAGCTCCTGAGCCAAACTCTCAAGCAACTCGCGGGAGCCGGCCTCCCGCATGGATACCTCATCCTTGCCGTCGAGGAAGGCAGCCTGTTCGGTATAGACGAGGCGGGTGCCCGATCCGACCGGAATGAGCTCGACCGTCGCCAGCGACGCGGAAATCGGCTCGCCTGCGATCGTCATGGTGTAGGCGGAGACGATACGGCGATCGGGCACGATATCCTGAAAGGTCGTGTCGTTGCTGATCGGCGGTCCGCCCTGATAGCGGAAGCTGCTGCGCTCGGAGCCCCCGATCCGAAAATCGACATCGAAGCGCTCGATGCTCCAGCCTTCACCCTCGGCAAACCAGCGGCGCTTCTGCGCCGGATCGGCAAAGGCTGCGAAGACCCGGGAGGGGGAAGCGGCATAATCGCGTTCAATGACGAAGCTGGCGTGAGTGACGGTGCGGTCAGACATATTCGTCTCCAAATCAAAACCAGTTGCTTTTTGCAACTGGTTGTAAGCTAGGGAAACTGATCTCATAATGCAAGCGGTGTTTGAAAGCAGGCTTTCGGGAGACTGCGTATGACCGACGATCCTCGCTCGGGCTGTCCGATCAACCTCACCCTCGAGGTGGTCGGCGACAAATGGAGCTTGCTCATCATTCGCGACATGATGTTCGGCAACCGTCGGCACTTCCGGGAATTGCTGCTGCATTCCAAGGAGGGCATCTCGTCCAACATCCTGGCCGACCGGCTGAAAACGCTGCTCGACCAGGGCATCATCACCAGGAGCGACGACCCCAGCCACAAGCAGAAGGTGACCTACAGCCTGACGGAGAAGGGCATCGGGCTCCTGCCGGCGCTGGCCCAAATGTCGTGCTGGGGGCTGAAATTCCTGCCGGTCAGCGAGGAACTCTCGATCCGCGCCGAACTGCTGGCCGAGGGCGGGCCCGCCCTCTGGGAAGAGTTCATGGACGAACTGCGCGAAAGCCATCTCGGCCAGCCCAATCCGCGACGCGCAAATCCCGGCTGGCTCAGCGTCGGCACGCGCCTGCGGGCCGCCTATGACGCCGTGGTCGCGCGCAAGGCGGCGGAGGCGCTCGCCGACGCAAGCTGATGGCATGCTTCATCGCGAGCGGCACAGTGTGCAGTCATGATGCAAGGGATGTTCGCGATAGCCGCTAGCCGCGTGGAAACATATGCAGGTAGGGCGCGGCCTCTCGCAGCACGCGCATATAGGACGGGCGCTCCAGCAGCCGGTCGAAATAGGCTGCGACGGCCTTGTGCGTGTCGCGGAACGGGAGCACGAGCTCGGAATAATAGAGCGCCGGCGCGGCAGCGCAGTCAGCCATGGTGAAAGCATCCCCTGCGGCCCAGCGCCGTCCGGCCAGCGTATGCTCGAGCACGTCATAGGCCGTCTGGAGCCGTTTCTTTGCCTGTTCGACGCCGGTCGGATCCTTGCCGTCGGCCGGCCTGATGCGGTCACCGACGATCTTCTGCATGGTCTCATTGAGATAAATGTCGAAGAAGCGGTCCTGCAGCCGGGTTTCGAGCGCGTGTCCGGCATCGTCAGGGATCAGCCGGAGGGCCCCCGGATAGGTCTGGTCGAGATAGTCGATGATGATGCTGGACTCAGGCACGATGCGGCCCCGCGCTTCATCCTGCAGCAGCGGGAACCGGCCCATCGGCCAGAGCTGCAGCAGAGCCATGCGCTGATCCGGATCACCCAGGTCGACAAGCTTTGGCGTGAAGGGTGTGCCGTTCTCATAGAGCGCGATCACCACCTTCTGGCAGAACGAGGACAGTGGGTGGAAATGCAGCGTCAGGGACATGGTCGAGCCTCCGTGAGACATCAGGCAGCGGCGGACTGGCGCTGCAATTCGCGGGCGAGATTGTCGAGGCCGATGCGGGTGCCGTGTTCCCGTTCCTCCGGACGGTCGTAACCGTCAAGGAAGGCAGCCTGCTCGGTAAAGACAAGCCGCATTTGCGCACCTTCAGACCTGAACAGAACGGTCGCCAGCGACACCGATATACGCCGCTCGGCCAAGCGCATCGCATAGGCGTAGACGATGCGGCTGCCGGGCACGATATCCTGGTAGACCGCGTCATAGACATGGTCGACGCCGTCGGAATCCCGGGTCGTCGAATGCTCCTGGCCGCCGACCGAGAAGTCGAGCGTGTGTGCGCCGGCCGCCCAGTCGTCATGGCAGGCGAACCAGCGGCGCTTGATCGCCGGATTGGCCCAGGCCGCGAAAACGCGGGCAGCGGAGGCGTCATAGACGCGCTCGATGGTGAAGGTGGCGTGCGTGACACTATGATCTGTCATCCCGTGCTCCTCTGCTCGATGCCGGGCTTCCGTCATCCGGCTCGTCCGGATTTTCTGCGAGATAGGCGCCCAGGCGATCGAAGCGCCGCTCCCACAGCATCCGGCGCTCGCTGATCCAGCGTTCGGCGGCGCGCAGGGCTTGCGTCTCAACATGGCAGGTCCGGACCCGGCCCTGCTTCTGCGAGCGGACGAGGCCGCTTTCCTCGAGCACGGCGAGATGCTGCACGACGGCGGACAATGTCATCGCCAGCGGCGCGGCAAGCTCGCTCACGGATGCCGGCCCATCGCACAGGCGCTCCACCATCAGCCGGCGGGTCGGATCCGCCAGGGCCTGGAACATCAAGTCGAGTTGCGCCGGTTGGTGAAGCATACGCTTAAGTATCTTTGGCGGGCGAAGCTGTCCAGAATTATTTTAGCAACTGCTAAAGTGTTGCCGCTAACGACCGCACCACGCCATTTGCGTCCAGGGTCCCGAACCGGCTATGAGTCCCGGCACGCCTCCTCAGCGCGTGCGCCCGAATTTCGCGCCAAAAGCAGCCGAGGCTTCCATCATGCGTATCGAGAACGATCCCAAGCTCGACTTCCGGGACGTGCTGATCCGGCCCAAGCGGTCGACGCTGGGCAGCCGCGCCCATGTCGACGTCAACCGCACGTTCCGCTTCGCCCATACCGGCAAAGACTGGACCGGCTTTCCGTTGATCGCCGCCAACATGGATGTGGTCGGCACCATGGGCATGGCGCGCGCCTTGCTGAAGCACGGCGCGATGGTGGCCCTGCACAAGCACTACGATGCCGACGATCTGATCGCCTTCTTCAAGGAGAAGGAATCGGCCAACGCCTTCTATTCGCTGGGCACCACCGAGACCGATCACGAGAAGCTGAAGCACGTCCATTCCAAGGCGCCGATCAGCAAGATCTGCCTCGATGTCGCCAATGGCTACACCGAGAAATTCGTCGACACCGTCAAGGCGACCCGCGAAGCCTTCCCGCATGCGGCGATCATGGCCGGCAATGTCGTGACCGGCGACATGACGGAAGCGCTGCTTCTTGCCGGCGCCGACATCGTCAAAGTCGGCATCGGCCCCGGCTCGGTCTGCACCACCCGCAAGATGACCGGCGTCGGCTATCCGCAGCTCTCCGCCATCATCGAATGTTCCGATGCGGCGCATGGCCTGAAGGGCCTGGTCTGCGGGGATGGCGGCTGCACCGTGCCGGGCGATCTCGCCAAGGCCTATGGCGGCGGTGCCGATTTCGTCATGCTGGGCGGCATGCTCGCCGGGCATGACGAATGCGAGGGCAAGATCCGCTACGAGGAGCACGACGGCAAGAAGGTCCCGGTCGCGATGACCTTCTACGGCATGTCCTCGGACACGGCGATGAAGCGCTATTCCGGCGGCGTCGCCAAATACCGCGCCTCGGAAGGCAAGACCGTCGAGGTGCCCTATCGCGGCCCGGTCGAGGGCACGATGCAGGAACTGATGGGCGGCGTGCGCTCGGCGATGACCTATATCGGCGCCGTGCGGCTCAAGGAGATGCCCAAGCGCACCACCTTCATCATGGTCGGCAGCCAGCTGAACACGGTGTTCGGCACCTGAGGCGCTCGCGCGGGCGGCGGCTCAGCCCTCCGTCGGGGTTTCGTCCTCGGTCACCCGGCCATCGACGAGATGGATGCGCCGTCCGATCCGCGCCGCCATCTCCAGGTCATGCGTCACCGCGATCACGGTCTTGCCGCGCTCACGCACCAGCGCGTCCAGAATCGCGAAGACCTGCTCCGAGTTCTTGCTGTCGAGGCTGCCGGTCGGCTCGTCGGCAAGGACGAGCGGCGGATCGTTGGCGAGCGCGCGCGCCACGGCGACACGCTGGCGCTGCCCGCCGGAGAGCTGTTCTGGCCGCTTATCGAGATGCCCGGCAAGGCCAAGCGCCTCGAGCAACTGCGTCGAGCGCTCGCGCATGGCCCCGGTCGAGAGGCGCCCGAGCCGGCGCATCGGGATCTCGATATTCTCGCGCACGGTGAACTCCGGCAGCAGGAAATGGAACTGAAAGACGAATCCGAGCGTCTCCAGCCTGATTCGCGCCTTCTCCCGTTCGCCGAGCCCTTCGGTGTCGCGGCCGCCGATCCGGAGAAGGCCAGCTGTCGGCCGGTCGAGCAAGCCCAGCAGGTAGAGCAGCGAGGATTTGCCCGAGCCGGACGGTCCGGTGATGGCGACGAATTCCCCCTCGCCTATTGTCAGCGATATGTCCTGCACCAGGGTCACGGGCACGGCCGCCGGGAGCACGCGGGTCAGACCGGCTGCTTCGATCAGCGCCGTCATGTCGCCCCCCGGATAATCTCGACCGGGTTGAGCCGCGCCGCCTGCCGCGCCGGTAGATAGCCGGCTATCCCCGCGGAAACCAGGGCGAATCCGGCCGCAATCAGGTAATGCCAGATGCTCCAGGCCAGCGGCAGCCGCGTGATCTCCTGCACCACCGACGCCCCTGAGAGTTCGAAGCGAACGAGCGAGAGCGTGAAGCACAGGCCAAAGCCGACCGCCCAGCCGATCAGCGAACCTCCGGCCCCGAGCACAAGCCCCTCCAGGAGGAACAGACGGCGCATGTCTGCTTCCGTGAAGCCAAGCGACTTCAGGATGGCGATGTCGCGCGCCTTCTCATGGGTGATGGTCGAGATGATGTTGAAGATGCCGAAGCCGGCCACCAACAGGATAGCGCCGACGACGGTGTACATGATGACATTGCGGATCACCAAAGCCTCGAGCAGCGACTCGTTCGCCTCCTGCCAGGCGACCGCCTTGTAGCCGATCAGCGCCTCGGCGCGCCGCGCCACCTGAGGAGCGGACGCGGGATCGTCGAGCTTCAGCCGGATCTCGCTGATCGCGTTCGGCCGCTCGCTCAGGATCTGTGCATTCTTGAGCAGGACATAGCCCTCTCCCTCGTCGCGCGCGGTCGTTCCGGTATGGAACAGGCCGACGATCTTGAAGGCACGGGTCTGGCCGGTGGAGGAGACCACCGTCACGGTTGTTCCGAGCTCGGCACCGAGACGCTGGGCCAGGCGGTCGCCGACGACGATGTTGTTGCCCCCGGCGATCAGCGAGGTGAAGCTCCCCTGGCGGAAATCCCTGGCGATCGAGGAGACGCGCATTTCGGCCTGCGGCTCGATGCCGATGATGCCGATGCCGACATCGCGCCCGGCATAGCGCACCACCCCTTGCGTCTTCAGGCTCGATGCCATCCGGCCGGGAACCCAGGCTCTCAGCAGTGCCGTCGCTTCGGTCGGGTTGAGGATGCCGCGACGATCGTCCTTGGGTCTCAGCCCGGCGATCTGAACCGATGCGAACTGGTCCTGCGCCGGTTGCTGGCGCGCGGTGCGCCGTTCGTCGGTGATGGCGACATGCGGCATGGTGTCGACGAGCCTCGCGACGAAATCGTCCTCGCCCCCCTGCATCAGGGCTGCCATGGCGATGGAGAAGCCGACCCCGAGCGCCACGCCGAGCACGGCAACGAGAGTCTGCCGACCGCGTCCGAGGATATGCGTCAAGGCAAGATCGAGGATCAGCCGCATGGCCTCACCCTCCCTGAACCCTGACGCGAGCGCCGTCACTGAGACGTTCGGGATAGGGGGCAACGACGCGGGCCGTATCCGGCACCCCCGAGAGGACCTCCATCTCGGCCGTACCGCGGATACCGATCGTCAGCTCGCGCCGGCGCACAACATCGCCCTCGACGACGAATACCGCATTGTCGTGCACGGCATTGTTCGGCAGGAGCAGGGCGTTCTGCGATACCCGTACGATGACATTGATTTCGACGGTCATGCCGATCATCAGGGGGGTCTCGTCCGGCAAAGCCAGGTAGACACGATAATTCTTCGCGATCGGATCGCCCTTGGGCGTAATACTGTCGACCGTGGCTTCAAGCCTCCGGCCCGGGAAGGCATCGGCCGTCAGCAAGACCTTTTGGCCGACCTTGACCTGGGGAATGTCCTCCTCGTTCACCTCGGCGACGATGCGCAGCGGCTTCGCCTCGCCAATCCAGAACAGCACCGTGCCGGGCTCAGCGATCTCGCCAACCTCGCCGTCGCGGCGCAGGACAGTGCCACGCATCGGCGCGCGGAGCAGGTAATTCTCCAGCCGGGCGGTCTGGCCTGCGACAAGCGCCGCGGCCTGGCCGATTTCGCTGCGGGCGCGATCGAGCGCCTGCTGGGTGACAACCTTGCGCTCGACAAGCGTCGAAAGCCGCTCAAGCTCCGTCGAGGCGAGGGCGTGGCGCGCCTTCAATTCGGCCAGCGTCGCCTCGGCCTGGGCCCTGTCCAGCCTGGCCAGAATCTGCCCCTCTTCGACCCGGATGCCTTCGCAGTTGCAGAGTTCGACGATGCGTTCGCGGATGAGCGGGGTCACCTTGGCCCAGGTCCGAGGCTCGACGACGCCCGTCGCATAGACGATGGCCGCCGCGTCGCCACGCTTCGCCAGCACGGTGGAAACCTGCGCCGGCCGGGTGAAGGACCAGTAAGTCGCAGCCGCGACGGCGAGCGCGGCCAGGACGAGCAGACGACGAACGAGCTTCAAGGCATCCCTCCCAGGAGGAGGCGGCAACAGCAGCACGGCGCGACGCGATTTTTCATTGCTCCGGCACCGATCCAGGCGCTAAGGTTACAGACCGACGGTCGGTCATCTTACAGACCGACGGTCGGTCGTCAAGTTGGAGAGACCGAACCGACATGCCCCGCGTGGTGAAACACCCCGATGATCGCAGGAACGAACTGCTCGACTGCGCCCAGGCGCTGTTCTTCGAACGCGGCTACGAGCGCACGACGATCAACGACGTGATTGCGCGCGCCGGCATCTCGAAGGGCGGGTTCTATCACCACTTCACCGCCAAGGAGGATTTGCTCACAGCGTTGGCGACGCGGCTTGCACAGGCCTCGGTCGAGCGCCTCGAGGATGTGACGGAGGCACCCGATCTCGCACCGCTCGCACGATTGAACGGTTTTCTGGCGCGCGCCCGGCAAATCAAGCTCGAGGATGCCCCCCGGTTGAGGGCGACATTCGATGTCCTCTTCAAGCCCGAGAACATCGTGCTCTATCACCGCATCAACGCAACCGTGATCCCGCTCGCGGTGCCGGTGCTCACCCGCATCATCGCGGCGGGGAAGGCCGAAGGCGTGTTCAAGGTGCCCGATGCCGGAATCGCAGCCGAGATCGTGCTGCATCTCAGTGCCACCAGTCGCGACGCCATGGCCCGGGCCATCTCGGCATCGGGAACCCCGGACGCTCCGGCGGCGATCGATGCGCTCGATCAGCAGCTGCGTTTCCAAGGCATCGCCATCGACCGCATCCTCGGATTGCCGGATGGCAGCGTCACCTATGTCGAAGACGGATTCGTGCAAGCCATCATGACGGCGCAGTGATGCACCGATGACGGCGCCGCGAGCCTGGCTTCCGCTCGACATCGCATCCGGGATTCGAAATCCACCCACTCCCCTTCGCGGCTCAGCTGTTGCATAGTCACGCCACCATGCAGAAAGCCGCCCAGGCTTCGGGGGAACGACGATGACGAAGATGATGATCCTGGGGGCCGCAGCCGCCCTCGCAGCGGCGGCCACCTCCGCCAGTGCGCAACAGCTGGCGCCAAGTCCGACGCTGGATGCCGTGAAGGCCCGCGGGCATCTCGAATGCGGCGTGCATCTCGGCCTGCCCGGTTTCTCCTTCGCCAATGACAAGGGCGAGTGGACGGGGCTCGATGTCGATTACTGCAAGGCACTGGCTGCGGCCGTGCTGGGCGATGCCACCAAGGTGAAGTTCACGCCGACCTCGGTTCAGCAGCGCTGGCCGATCCTGCAATCGGGCCAGGTCGACCTGCTCTCGCGCAACTCGACCATCACCTTCTCGCGCAACGCGACCTTGGGCCTGAACTTCCAGGGCATCAATTTCTACGAAGGCCAGACCTTCATCGTCCGCAAGTCGACCAATGCCAAGACGGCGGCCGATCTCGACGGCGCCTCGGTCTGCGTCGCAGCCGGCTCGACCGAGGAGAAGAACGCGGCCGACTGGTTCCGCGAGCGCAACCTCAAGGTCACGATCACCAATTTCCAGAAGAACGACGACGCCATCGCCGCCTATGATGCCGGCCGCTGCGACGCCTATACCGCCGGCGTCGGCGCGCTCGCCGGCCAGCGCGCCAAACTCAAGGTCCCCGACGAGCACATCATCCTGACCCAGCCGATCTCGAACGATCCCCAGGGGCCGGTAACGCGCTATGGCGACGAGCGCTGGCAGCTGATCGTGCGCTGGGTGCTGAATGGCACCATCGCCGCCGAAGCGCTCGGCGTCACCTCGGCCAATGTCGACGAGATGAAGGCCAATTCGAAGAACTCGGAAGTCCGCCGCCTGCTTGGCGTCGAAGGCGGTTTCGGCGCGATGATGGGCCTGCCGGACGACTGGATGTACAAGGCCATCAAGCAGGTCGGCAATTATGGCGAGAGCTATGAGCGCTCGGTCGGCATGGGCTCGCCGCTGAAGCTCGAGCGTGGCCAGAACCAGCTCTGGACCAAGGGCGGCTTGCTGTTCACGCCGCCTTTCCAGTGAGAACCACGGCATCGGGCGCCTGACGGTGCTTCGAGAAACCGGGCGTTATTCCGGGCAGGCGGCGAAGCCGTACAGCTCCGGAAGCCATCGCAGCGCGCAGCGCCTTTCGATGGTTTCCGGGCCTGCGCTACGCTCCGCAAGGAATGAGGCCCCTCCTTCGCCACTTGTCTAAGAGGCGGCAACCGTGGCCAGCGTTCTGTCCTTCATCAACGACAAGCGGGTGCGCGACCTGTTCTATCAGGTCGCGCTCGTGCTTGGGCTCGTCGGCGCGACCGTCTGGTTCGTGCGCAACGCCTCGGAGAACATGGTCAAGGCCGGCATCGCGTCGGGCTTCGACTTTCTCTGGCGCACTTCGGGGATCGAGGTTCCCTTCGTCCTGACCGGCTACACCCAGCAGGACAACATCCTCGCGCTGTTCTGGGTCGGCATCGCCAACACGATGCTCGTCACGGTGATCGCGATCGCGCTCGCCACCGTGCTCGGCTTCATCATCGGCATCGCGCGGTTGTCCTCGCACTGGCTGCTCTCGACGATTGCCGGTGCCTATATCGAGTTCGTCCGCAATATCCCGCTGCTGTTCTTCGTCCTGTTCTGGTATTTCGGCGTGATCGCGGCCCTGCCGGCGCCACGCGCCTCGCTGAGCCTATTCGGCGTCGCCTTCCTCAATAATCGCGGCCTGACGATGCCGCTGCCCGACTCGCCGGCGCCCTTCCGCTGGGCATTGGCGATCATGCTCCTGTCCTGGCTCATACAGTGGCTGGTGATGCGCTGGGCACGCCGGCGCAAGGAGGAGACCGGCCGCGATGCGCCCGTGCTCATGCTCGGCATCCTGTTCGTCCTGATCGTGCCCGCTCTGGCCTTCACCTGGGCCGGGCTCGCCGTGCGCTGGGACGTGCCGGTGCTGCGCGGCTTCAATTACCGCGGCGGCTTCGTCGTGATCCCCGAATTCGTCGCGCTGCTGGCGGCCCTCGTCACCTATACGGCGGGCTTCATCGCCGAGATCGTGCGCGGCGGCATCCAGGCCGTGCCGCATGGCCAGAGCGAGGCGTCTGCGGCGCTCGGCCTGCGTCCCGGCCAGATCCTGCGACTTGTCGTCATTCCGCAGGCGCTGCGCGTGATCGTGCCGCCGATGACCAACCAATATCTCAACGTGCTGAAGAACTCGTCCTTCGGTGCGGCCATTGCCTATCCCGACATCGTCAGTTTGTTCATGGGCTCTGCGCTGAACAATACCGGGCAGGCGATCGAAATCATCGCCATGACGCTTGCGGTCTATCTGGTCATCGGGCTTGCCGTCTCTGCCTTCATGAACTGGTACAATGCCAGGATCGCGCTGGTGACACGATGAGCGCAGCGACCTTTCCGCTCTGGCGCCAGAGGCTGTTCGGCACGCCGGCAACCGCCGCCCTTACAGTGGTCCTCGCACTCGGCATCGCCTGGGTCGCGGTCCCGCTGATCCGCTGGGCGCTGATCGACGCAACCTGGTCCGGCACCACGCGCAATGACTGCACCGGCAGCGGTGCCTGCTGGGTCTTCATCCGGGCCCGCTTCGGCCAGTTCATGTATGGGCTCTATCCCGTCGACGAGCGCTGGCGGGCCGATCTCACCGGAGCGATCTTCGCACTCTCTGGGCTCGGCCTCTATCTCTCGCCGAAATCCATGCGGATCCGGCTCGCGATCCTCGCGCTGATCATCCTGCCACCGCTCGGCGTCTGGCTGCTTGCCGGCGGGTTTGGTCTGCGCCCGGTCGAGACGCGCGAGTGGGGCGGGCTGATGCTGACGCTCTTCATCTCGGTCTATTCCAGCCTGATCGCGATCCCGCTCGGCATCCTGCTCGCGCTTGGACGACAGTCGCAGCTCAAGGTGGTGCGGCTGATCAGCGTGCTGTTCATCGAGTTCTGGCGCGGCGTGCCGATCATCGCGGTCATCTTCCTCGCCTCGCTGCTGCTGCCGCTGATCCTGCCGAGCGGCACGGGCATCGACCGCCTGGCGCGCGCCGTGATCGGGCTCGGCCTCGTCATCGCCGCCTATATGGCCGAAGCCGTCCGCGGCGGATTGCAGGCGCTTCCCTCCGGCCAGCGCGAGGCCGCAACCGCGCTGGGACTGACCTATTGGAAGACGACCGGGCTGATCGTTCTGCCGCAGGCCTTGCGGATTTCCCTGCCGGCGATGACCAACGAATTCATAGCGCTGATCAAGAACACGACGCTCGTGCTCGTCGTCTCGATCCTCGACCTGCTCGGCATCGCCCAGGCCTCGCTTGCCGACCCCAACTGGGTCGGGATGAACATGGAGGCCTATGCCTTTGCCGGGGCGATCTATTGGCTGATCTGCTACGCGCTCTCACGCTGGAGCAAGCGCCTCGAGCGACGCAAACTGGGTTAAGCGACCGTAAAGTCGGGATCACCCGCTCCGCTCCCGCGGGCCCTAATGAAAAAGCCGGCCTTGCGGGCCGGCTTCGATTTCAGATCCAAGGAGCCTTGGCTCAGGCGCGCACGACCTTGCGGTCGCGACGGCGATCGGCCGCGGGCTGATAGGCAATCCGGGCGTGGTAGCTGCAATAGGGCATGCCGGTCTGCGAACGGCCGCCGCAGAAGCGGAATTCCGCCGTGGTCGGGTCGCCCATCGGCCAGCGGCACATATATTCGCGCAGGTCCATGATGGTGACCCGATCGGAGAACGGCACCACGACGTCCTCAGGCAAAGCCGGCGCCTGTTGTGCCTCGACCTCGACCTCGGGCTCATATTGCGGCGCGAGCGCATTGGCGCCACGGGTCATGCCGGCATTGCCGCCGACAGGATGGCTCGGCGCGCGGGTCGGCGCCTTGCGGGGGCGCGGCGTCGACGAAGCGGCCGGGCTCTTGGCTCGCCCGGAAAGACCAAGCCGGTGCACCTTGCCGATCACGGCATTACGCGTGACGTTGCCGAGTTCGCCCGCAATCTGGCTGGCGCTCAGTCCGTCGCTCCAGAGCTTCTTGAGAAGCTCGACGCGTTCGTCCGTCCATGCTCCGACGTCGTTCATGGCTTCACCTGTCTCATCGGGCCAGTTCCTTCACGGAACCGGCCTATGGGCCGATCGTGGGCGGAATCCGAAACCGGCAGCTCCCGTTGCTAAACGGAGGCCGTTACACCCGGAATTGACGGTACAGGAGACGCCGCACGAGATGTCGTATCTGACAAAGCGGACCATACAAGATGCCGGGACTCGGCCACAAGAGTCCCCGAATCGGAAATTGGTTTTTCCCCAGCCATTCGCGGATCGCGGGTCAAGCCCCCACCTGCGGAGCAACTGACCTTACGGCGCGGAATTGACAGCGGGGGACCGGTTTTGCATAGTCTCGCCTACCTAGCCGCCCTCCACGGGCGGCGCTTATGTTTTTGACGGATCAAGGTCTTCTTGGTGATGCGGATGACGGCGCGACGAGACGTCGGGAACTGGCTGCGACGATAATGTCGCCGGCGGGTCGCAGAGGGCTGCCAATTCTTGCCCCGCGACTCCGTTCTTCCATCCAGCGCCCACCCGTTCTCATTCGCCCTTCCGTGAGGATCGCCTGTCATGACCCCTGCTCCCGTTAATCCCTCCCAGTCCGTGCTGTTGCCGACCTATGCTCGCGCGCCGATCGCGCTCGAGCGCGGCGAAGGCGCCTGGGTGGTCGCATCGGACGGCCAGCGCTATCTCGATTTCGGCGCAGGCATCGCCGTCAATGCGCTCGGCCATGCGCACCCGCATCTGATCCAGGCGCTGACCGAGCAAGCCTCGCGCATCTGGCACACCTCAAACCTCTACAGCATGCCGGAAGGAGAACGGCTGGCCCGGCGGCTCTGCGAGGCGACCTTCGCGGAACGGGCGTTCTTCACCAATTCCGGCGCCGAGGCCAATGAGTGCGCCATCAAGATGGCGCGCAAGTACCATGCTGCGAAGGGCCATCCCGAGCGCTATCGCATCATCACCTTCGAGGGCGCCTTCCATGGTCGTACGCTTGCGACCATCGCTGCCGGCGGCCAGCAGAAATATATCGACGGCTTCGGCCCGAAGGTCGACGGCTTCGACCAGGTGCCGTTCGACGACGTGGCCGCGCTGAAGGCCGCGATCGGGCCCGAGACGGCTGCGCTGATGATCGAGCCGATCCAGGGCGAGGGCGGCCTGCGCTCCGCGCCCGTGCGCTTCCTCAAGCTGCTCCGCGAGCTCTGCGACACGCATGGCCTGATGTTGATCTTCGACGAGATCCAGACCGGCGTCGGGCGCACCGGCAAGTTCTTCTCCTATGAGCTCTCGGGCGTCGCGCCCGACATCATGGCAATCGCCAAGGGCATTGGCGGCGGCTTCCCGATGGGCGCTTGCCTCGCCACCGAGGAAGCGGCTTCGGGCATGACGCTCGGCACGCATGGCACGACGTTCGGCGGCAATCCGCTCGCCATGGCGGTGGGCAATGCCGTACTCGATGTCGTGCTGGCACCGGGCTTCCTCGATCACGTCCAGCAAATAAGCCTGCGCCTGCGGCAGTCGCTGGCCCAGCTCAGGGATCACCATCCCGACGTGATCTCGGAGATCCGCGGCGAGGGGCTGATGATCGGCCTGAAGCTCAACACGCCGAACACCGATTTCGTGGTCGAGGCGCGTGCGGCCGGACTGTTGGTCGTCGCGGCCGGCGACAATGTCGTGCGCCTGCTGCCGCCGCTGATCATCACCGAGGCCGATGCCGCCGAGGCGATCGTGCGGCTCGAAAGGGCTGCGCAAGCGGTCGAGGCCACCCTGAAGCGACCGGCGGCCGAATAACGAACCCTCCGCCCACGGCACGTTTTTTGAAGGTAGCGCCGACGATGCGCCATTTCCTCGATCTTTCCGATTTCTCCAGCGACCAGCTCCGCGCCATCCTGCGCGCAGGCGAGGAGATGAAGGCCCGCCGCCGCACGCCGGCGGCAGCCTCCGACCGCCTGCTCGAAGGCAAGGTCATCGCCATGATCTTCGAACAGCCTTCCTTGCGGACCCGCGTCTCCTTCGACGTCGGCATCCGTGAGCTTGGCGGCTCGCCGATGATGGTGACGGGGCAGGAGATCGAGCTCGGCGAGCGCGAAACCATTGCCGATACCGCCCGCGTGCTGTCGCGCTATGTCGACGCCATCATGATCCGCATGCTCGACCATGATTCCGTGGTCGAGATGGCGAAATATGCCACCGTGCCGGTCATCAACGGGCTGACCAAGCGCCAGCATCCCTGCCAGGTCATGGCCGACGTCATGACCTTCGAGGAGCGCAGGGGGCCGATCACCGGCAAGCGCATCGCCTGGACAGGCGACACGAACAATGTCCTGACCTCCTGGGTGCACGCGGCCGGGCGGCTCGATTTCGAGCTTGCGATCGCGACGCCGGAAGAGCTGTCGCCCCCGCCGGCCCTGATCGACTGGGCTCGCAAGCAGGGCGCCAAGATCCGGCTGACCAGCCGGCCCGAAGCCGCGGTCGAGGGCGCAGATTGCGTCATCACCGATTGCTGGGTCTCGATGGGGGACGAGGAAGGCACGCGCCACAATCTGCTGCGCCCCTACCAGGTCGACGAGCGCCTGCTCGGTCGCGCCGAAAAGGATGCGATCTTCATGCACTGCCTGCCGGCGAGCCGCGGCGAGGAAGTCACCGATGCGGTCATGGACGGCCCGCAATCGGCCGTCTTCGACGAAGCCGAGAACCGGCTGCATGCGCAAAAGGGCATCCTGGCCTGGTGCTTTGGCGGCGTCGCAGCCTGATGGCCGTCGCTGACACCCCCTCGGAGACGGCGGCGCTAGACGATCGGGTCGTGCCGTTCACGGTCCCGGACCTCGACATTCGCGGCCGGGTCGTACGGCTCGGCGCCTCGATCGACACAGTCCTCGAGCGTCACAACTATCCGGAGCCGGTCTCGCGCGTCCTTGGCGAAGCAGCCGCGCTTACCGTTCTGCTCGGCACCGCACTTAAATTCGAAGGCCGTTTCCAGCTCCAGACCAAGAGCGACGGGCCGATCTCCATGCTGGTGGTCGATTTCAACGCGCCCGACAATTATCGCGCCGTCGCGCATTACGACGAGGCGCGGCTACAGCAGGCGGTCGCTGAGGGCACGTTGAGCACGGGCGATCTGCTCGGCAAGGGCCATCTCGGCCTGACGGTCGATCAGGGCTCGCAGTCGACGCGCTATCAGGGCGTGGTCGCGCTCGAACATCAGAGCCTCGAAGACGCGGCGCATCAGTACTTCAAGCAGTCCGAACAGATTCCGAGCCGGGTGCGGCTCGGCGTCGGCAGCGTCGTCACAGGCGCGGGACGGCAATGGCGAGCTGGCGGGCTGATCGTGCAGTTCATGCCGACCTCGCCCGACCGGCTACGCGCCGCCGACATCCATCCGGGCGATGCCCCGCAGGGGCACGAGATCCTGGCCAGCGACCACCCCGACGGGATCGCCGACGATGCCTGGGCCGAGGCCCGCTCGCTGGTCGAGACGGTCGAGGACCACGAGTTGCTCGACCCGATGCTGGAAAGCGAGCGGCTGCTCTATCGCCTGTTCCACGAGCGTGGCGCACGCGTCTTCGAGCCGGTGATCGTGCATGAATCCTGCCGCTGCTCGCGCGAGCGCGTGCTCGGCATGCTGCGCGGCTTTTCCGCCGAGGACCGCCGGGCCATGGTCGCCGATGACGGCACGCTCGCCGTCACCTGCGAATTCTGCTCGCGGCGCTATGATTTCGACCCGACCGAGGTCGAGGCGGGGCTGAACACCTCGCTCTGACGGTGCCATGGCTCTCGCGCCTCCGCGGCTCTCTCAGAGCGACAGCCCGGCGGCTTTCATCAGAAGACGGAAGCCGAGGGCAACGATGCCGAGCGTCAGCACGCTTGCGGCCCAGATCAGGACGAGCCAGCCGAAGCGGCTGAGCCAGGGCTTGCGAGGGGCTGTGACCGGCGCCATCAGTGATAGCCCTCCCCCGCCCTGACCTTGCCGCGGAACACGTAATAGGACCACGCGGTATAGGCGAGGATGATCGGGATGATGAAGAGCGCCCCGACCAGCGTGAAGCCCAGGCTCTGCGGCGGAGCCGCTGCCGCGCGGATCGAGATGTCGGGCGGGATGATGTTGGGCCAGAGGCTGATCGCAAGGCCGCTATAGCCGAGGAAGAGCAGCACCAGCGAGAGCAGGAAGGGGGCGGCATGCGTCGCCGGCCGCTTCAGCACCGACAGGATCAGCGCGGCCGTCGCGAAGACCAGGATGGGGACCGGCGCGAAGAAGAACAGGTTCGGCAACGTGAACCAGCGCTCCGCCACGCGCTGGTGCAGCCATGGCGTCCACAGGCTGACAAGCACGATGGCGACGAGCAGGGCGATGACGATCGGGCGGGCGAGCGCGATCATGCGCTGCTGCAGCTGTTCCTCCGTCTTCATGATCAGCCAGGTGCTGCCCAGCAGCGCATAGGCCACCAGGAGACCAAGTCCGGTGAACAGGCTGAACGGTGTCAGCCAATCGAGCGCGCCGCCGGCAAAGGCGCCGTCGCGCACCACAAAGCCATTGATGAAGGCGCCCAGCGACACGCCCTGGAAATAGGTGGCGATGTAGGACCCCCAGGCAAAGGCCTTGTCCCAGAACGGCTTGTGCGCCTCGTCGGCCTTGAAGCGGAACTCGAAGGCGACGCCGCGCCAGATCAGCCCGGCCAGCATCAGGACGAGCGGAAGATAAAGCGCGCTGAGGATCACGGCATAGGCGAGCGGGAAGGCGGCCATCAGCGCTGCGCCGCCCAGCACCAGCCAGGTTTCATTGCCATCCCAGACCGGCGCCACCGTGTTGACCATGGTGTCGCGATCCTCCCGCCCCTTCACGAAGGGGAACAGGATCCCGATGCCGAGGTCGAAACCGTCCATGATCACATACATCATCAGGCCGAAGCCGATGATCACCGCCCAGATGATCGGAAGATCGATACCCATCTCGCTCACGCTCCCTTGCCGGCGCCGCTGGGGGCATCGAGGTGATCCGGCGCGGCCGAGAGCGGCCGGGCCGGGCGTTGGTTCAAGAGCTCATCGCCATGGGCCTCCGGCTCCGGGCCGTGGCTCTCGGGACCATGTCCCACCAGCTTCAGCATGTAGCTGACACCGGTTCCGAAGACCGCGATGTACATGACGATGAAGACGATCAGCGTCGCCGACAGCGCCAGTGCCGAGTGGTTGGAGACGGCGTCCTTCGTTCGCATCACGCCATAGACGATCCAGGGCTGACGACCGATCTCCGTCGTGAACCAGCCTGCGAGGATGGCGACCAGCCCCGACGGCCCCATCAGCAAGGCAAAGCGCAGGAACAGCTTCGACTCGTACAATCCTCCGCGCCAGCGCAGCCACACGCTCCAGAGGCCGAGCGCCAGCATGAGGAAGCCGAGGCCGACCATGATGCGGAAACTCCAGAACACGATGGTCGAATTGGGCCGGTCCTCGGGGGCGAACTCTTTCAGGCCCTGAATCTGTCCATTCCAGTCATGGGTCAGGATCAGGCTTCCCAGGCGGGGGATCTCGAGCTTGTAGCGCGTCGTCTCCGCCGCCATGTCGGGCCAGCCGAACAGCACCAGCGGCACCCCCTCACCGGGCTTGTTCTCCCAGTGTCCTTCCATCGCGGCGATCTTGGCCGGCTGATATTTGAGCGTGTTCAGGCCATGCGCATCGCCAACGGCAACCTGCAGCGGCGCGACGACCAGCAGCATCCACATCGCCATCGACAGCATCGTCCTGACCGCCGGCGTGTCGCGCCCGCGCAGCAGATGCCAGGCGCCGGAGGCGGCGACGAACAGGGCCGTCGCGAGAAAGGCGGCGATGGTCATATGCACGAGACGATAGGGGAAGGACGGGTTGAAGATGACTTTCAGCCAGTCGACCGGGATGACCCGACCGTCGATGATCTCGAAGCCCTGCGGGGTCTGCATCCAGCTGTTGGACGCAAGAATCCAGGTCGCCGAGACGAGCGTGCCCAGCGCGACCATGATCGTCGCGAAGAAATGCAGGCCAGGTCCGACCTTGTTCCAGCCGAAGAGCATGACTCCGAGGAAGCCGGCCTCGAGGAAGAACGCGGTCAGCACCTCATAGGTCAGGAGCGGCCCGGTGACGCTGCCGGCAAAAGAGGAGAAATAGCTCCAGTTCGTGCCGAACTGGTAGGCCATGACCAGCCCCGAGACGACGCCCATGGCAAAATTCACGGCAAAGATCGTCGACCAGAAATGGTAGAGGTCGCGATAGACGGTGTCGCGCTTCCACAGCCACAGGCCTTCCAGCACGGCGAGATAGCTCGCGAGCCCGATCGTGATCGCCGGGAAGATGATGTGGAACGAGATGGTGAAGCCGAACTGGATACGGGCCAGCTCGAGTGCGGTCAGACCGAACATCTCAGCTCCTCACCCATGCCGCTGCCGAGGCAGGTTTCCCGCGGGCGAGCGCCGAGTTTGACGCGTTTTCCATCGCTTCACCAGAGTTCGGCGAGCAATGGATCATCGCTCGCTACATCCAATCAATGTCCGCATACATTATTACTAAGCGTATGCATTTTCCAGTGAAGCGTGCCGCGCGCAAGCGAGGCAAGACAGCGCAGGCGCCCTTGAACGGGCACTGCGCTGCGACGTGTACGGCGTTATGCGAGCAAGTTCAGCACGGGCAAGACGACGCACCTGGCCCGGACGGTGCGCCCGGGGCGCGCTGAACGGCAGAACATCGGGCTGCGGCTGGCTGGGCAGACCTCGCCCCCAACGCACCGAGGCGACGCTCGCCCCGGCGGCCTGCCGTCACCCATGCGGGGGCTCAGAGCCTCTCAGCTCCGGCAGCTCTCCATCAGATCACGCATGAATGCCTCGCCGGCGGCGAGCTGCTCGAGCGTGATGAACTCGTCAGGCTGATGCGCCTGATCGATCGAGCCCGGGCCGCAGACGACCGTGGGCAGGCCGGCGCGCTGGAAATGCCCAGCCTCGGTCGCATAGGGCACGGCAATCGTGCTGTTGCGGCCGGCAAGCCGCATGGTGAGGGCCTCCGCCGTCGAGCCGGCATCGGGCCCGAGGCCCGGCACATCCGATGTCATCACGGTCGTGATCGTCGAGGACGGCGCCGTCCGGCGCATGCGCGCGAGCACCGTTTCGGCATAGGCGGCGAAGCGATCCGGCACCTCGTCCGGATCCGAGCCCGGCAGGGTGCGCACCTCCCAGCCGAGCTCGCAGCGATCGGCCAGGATGTTGCGGGCAATGCCGCCATGGAACTTGCCGACATGGACCGTGTCGTAGGGCGGATCGAAGCGATCTGCCGGGTCGGCCCGCTCCATCAGCTCCTGCGCCATCCGGTCGAGCTCGGCAGCGAGCAACGCCCCGGCATGGACGGCGCTGGCGCCGAGATGCGGCTTAGAGGAATGGGCGGCGAAGCCGGTGACGACGGTATTGAAGGTGCGGATGCCCTTATGGGCGTCGGCAATTTCGAGCGAAGTTGGCTCGCCGACGATGACAGCGCGCGGCAGCGGCAGATCGCGGCCCATGCGGGCAATGCCGTCCACCACGCCAAGACAGGTGAGTTCCTCGTCATAGGACAGGAAGAGGTGGATCGGCGTCGTCAGTCTGGCGGCCAGGAAATCCGGAACCAGGGCAAGCCCCAGTGCCACAAAGCCCTTCATATCGACGGCGCCCCGGCCATAGGCCCTGCCATCGGCAATGCGCAGAGTGAAGGGATCGCTCGACCAGGCCTGGCCCGCGACGGGCACGACATCGGTATGGCCGGAGAGGACGATGCCACCACGATCGGCCGGGCCGATCGTGGCGAAAAGCGCCGCCTTGTCGCTCTCGGCATTGGGAATCCGGATCGAGGACACGCCCCAGCTCTCGAGATAATCCGCCACGAAGGCGATGAGATCGAGATTGGATTTGGCGCTCACCGTGTCGAAGGCGACGAGGCGCGACAGCATTTCGAGCGGCGTGTAGCGCCGCGCGGCCGTGGTCGGAATGGTCAATGCAGAACCTTCTTCACATAGGGGGAATCAAGCGGGAACAGCGGCACCTCGACATCGAAGACCACGCCATCCTCTCCCAGCATGGCGTAATAGCCGCGCATCGAGCCGTCGGGCGTCATCAGCGGGCAGCCCGAGGTGTAGCTGAAGCTCTCGCCCGGCCGCAGCACCGGCTGCTTGCCGACCACGCCATCGCCGCGCACTTCATGGACCTCACCACGGCCATCGGTGATGAACCAGTGGCGGGTCATCAACTGCACGGTCTGTCGCGACTGGTTCACGATCTCGATCGTATAGGCCCAGAAATAGCGACCCTGCTCATGGGCGGATTCCCGTTCCATGAACTCGGGAACGGCGGTCACGCGCACGCCTCGGGTTTGCGCCTGATACATGCTCAGCGGCTCCGTGCCGTTGCGGTTCGCCGGCGGGCGGAATTGGGCCGGGAACGACGTCCCTGTTATGGACCGGCCGGCGGCAGCGTCAATCCCGAAGCCGCGCTGGCCAGTCCTGCGTCCGGCCCGGCGCGGCGGCGGACAGAATGATTCCCGCATGGACAACCGCCCCGAAAACGGGCGATAGGACTGGCCCGCCTGGGCCCTTGCGCCAGGCTTCGCTAGCTCAGGCTGAACAGGTCCGACGCTCATGCTGCCCTTCCTGCCCGGCATCCAGCCCGACAGCCGCATCCGTGCCTTCATCGAGGAGGGTGTGATCAAGCTCGCGCGCCCGCCCGCGGAGGGCCAGATCCAGCCGGCCAGCCTCGACCTCAGGCTCGGCGACAAGGCCTATCGCGTCCGCGCCAGCTTTCTGCCCGGCCCGGGATCGACCGTCGCGCGACGGCTCGACCAGCTCGCCCTGCATGAGATCGACCTGACCAGGGGCGCCGTGCTGGAGACCGGCTGCGTCTATGTCGCGGAGCTGATGGAAGGGCTGGCGCTGCCCCAGGGCCTGCGCGCCGCCGCCAACCCGAAGAGCTCGACGGGTCGGCTCGACGTCTTCACCCGCGTCATCACCGACCGGGCGCGCGAATTCGATCTGGTCGAGGAAGGCTATGAGGGCCCGCTCTTCATCGAGATCTCGCCACGCACCTTCCCGGTCCTGGTGCGCTCCGGCTCGCGGCTCTCTCAGATCCGCTTCCGCGCCGGCGATGCCCGGCTCGACGACCGCACTCTGGGCGAACTGCACGAGCGCGAGACGCTGGTCAGCGCGGCCACTCCCTCCTTCCAGAGCGGCGTCGCCGTCAGTGTCGACCTTGCCGGCTTCGACGGTCTCGTCGGCTATCGCGGCAAGCGCCATACCGCACTCGTCGATGTCGACCGGGTCGGCGCCTATCGCGTCGCCGATTTCTGGGAGCCGATCCAGGCGGACGCCTCGCGCTCCCTGATCCTCGATCCCGACCAGTTCTATATCCTGGCCTCGAAGGAGGCGGTGCATGTGCCCCCAGACTATGCCGTCGAGATGACGCCATTCGATGCGCTCGTCGGCGAGTTCCGCGTCCATTATGCCGGCTTCTTCGACCCCGGCTTCGGCCATGGCGGCGCCGGCGGCAAGGGCGCACGCGCCGTTCTCGAGGTCCGCTCGCGCGACGTGCCCTTCATCATCGAGGACGGCCAGATCGTCGGCCGGCTGGTCTACGAGCACATGGCAGCTCGCCCGGACGCCCTCTACGGCGCGGACCTGAAATCGAACTATCAGGGTCAGGCGCTCAAGCTCTCGAAGCATTTTCGCGACTGAGTGAATCAGCAACGTCACCCTGCACGATTGCCGGATGACACCTGCGCCGGAAGCCGCTATGAGATTCGTGTCCTCGCCGTTGATCTGCGGTCGCTGCGAGCGCATGCGGGCGTAGTTCAGTGGTAGAACGTCAGCTTCCCAAGCTGAATGTCGTCGGTTCGATCCCGATCGCCCGCTCCAAAATCTATTTTATTACAGTACGTTAGCGCAAACTTGCATCGAGCGATGCCAGTAAGTCGAACTCTGTGGCAGGGCTTGGCAGGGAACGTGAGCGTGTAATTTCAATGGGTTAAGTAGGCGCCGCGCGAGGGGGCTGGTCGCCTTGACCGGCTCCGAAACGCGGAAATCGGTTGCAGTCTCTTTCGTCGTTAAGGACGGTTGTCTTGTTGGAGCCATACCGACGGAGGCTGGTCCCAGGTTTTATCGGCGACTTGAACGCCAACCTGATAAGCCATAAACATCTGCCCTCCGTTTTTCGGATTATTTGCTGCTAATATCCACGTTCGCGCAATCTGCTTCGCGGACGTTCCAACTTTCTGTGTGGCAGTGCGCAAATCTTTTAGCGCGTTTCGCCTTTCCTCAGCTTCGGCGCTTGGAGCGATAAAGGCAGCTAAAACTCCGACAGCCTCCTGCCACTGCTGTTCGTCGGCGCTTTGCCTGTAAGCCGTAATCATCTTCAGTCCTGCATTGTCTCGGAGAACAGTCATCCTCACCGTTGCAACGTCAAACAAGGCCATCTTAGGCGTGTCGAGGTGGATGATGACGGCCAGCCTTTGCCCTAGCTCGTGCTCGACTTGCTCCGTGGCTTGACGAAACAGCATGCTGATTGGGGGCGCCTCCGCTGCAAATACTGCCGTCACAGGCGTGAGCCCAAGAATTGAGCTAGCCCATACTGCTCCCGAAATTATCAGCGCACGGCGCATCCGCTTGACTACTCCGTCCCCTGCTGGCCAGTAGCTGTAGCTGGCAGTGCGCATATAGCAAGCTAGCTTGAGTTTCCCGTATCGACCTGACCCATTGCTGACGCTGCTTTCGCGACATGATACGTGGTCACGATGTTCCCCGGATCAGGCTCTGCGTGATGACGACCGTATTTGTGCTCTTCCATACGCATGATCTCGGGGACGGCGAGACGGACGACAAACTCATAGGCATTTACTCGTCGCGGGCGGATGCCGAACAAGCCCAGACAAGGACAGCAGTACTAGAAGGCTTTCGTGATGCGCCAGTAGGGTTCGTGATCGATCCCTACGAACTAGGGAAGGATCACTGGAACACGGGCTACGTCACGGTCGACTCTGGACGGCCACTCCCGCGAGAGGAGCAGGACTGATCAGCCGTCTGAGTGTCCGCTTCCGCCCCATTCAAGACGCTGCCGGTTTTTGCGTTTGGGGAACGCAGGTGCGGTAATTCAACGACTTAGCTCCGCTTCCCAAGCTGAATGTCGTCGGTTCGATCCCGATCGCCGGCTCCAAAAACCTGTTTTATTACAGTCCGTTAGCGCAAAATTCCATCGAGCGATGCCAGTAAGTCGAACTCTGGGGCAAGACTTGCCAGGGAACGAGAGCGTGTAATTTCAATGGGTTAAGACTAACCGGCGACGCGCAAGGGGGCTAGTCGCCTTGACCGGCACCGAAACAGCGGCGTGTTTAGGCCTTCAGCCAAACTCCCGTTACAGTCACTCGTTGATATGTGGTTGATCGGGTGACCGGGCCGGAGGTCGAACAATGCGAAGCCTACTTCTGCTATTTTGCCTCCCGCTTACCGGAACTGTTCAAGCCCAAGATTTGAGCACCGTGATAGCGAGTATGTCGACGCCTCTGGCCTATATGCGCGTGTGCGAAACGCAGTTTGGCAGGCTGAGACCAGGTATTTTGGAGATGTTGCGGGAGGAGGCGGCGAAATTGGGCCATGATCCTAATTCCCCAGGATTCCAGCAAGCGCTAGCTAATGAAACAGACGTGGCAGCGACTGCTTTGAGCGGGCAGAACAAGGAGCTGTTTTGCACTATGTTGAAGGATCGCCTCGACAGATTTCCACGTTGACGTGCCCTGTTCGATCTTTCACGCGCAGGCTTTCGACCCGTTGCGGACATAGTGCGTTCTTTGGGTCAACGAGCATTCCGATCACCAAGATGGGTGTAGCCTAGTCAGCTTTCTGCTCCGGGAGTAGCCGCTCCCACCCACGCCTTCTGGTGTCCTTGAAATACATGAGCTTCTGCACGACGCTGTCTTGCGAGCTTTTGTAAAAATCAGCCACCAGCAATAGCATATCGGCGTCCGACATTAGCTTGACGATGACGGTGTCGTTCGTGAATTTGCTCGGATTGGCGATGACCAAATCAACAAAGGCCGTCCTGTCAGCCTCGGAATGTTCCCAATCTGACTGAATGACGAAGCGCACGCCTTTCTGGTCTTTGATCCGACCATCGCCGAGATGCGTTGTGACTGTGATGGATTTCGCGTGCAGAACGCGAAACGGATCGTCAGGATCCAGCGTCTGGGCTGCGACGGGCTTTGTCAGAAGGAACCAAACGGCAAGTGCGCTGAACAGCCTGATCATCAAATCATCGCCTGGCTTGTGTCTTCCTATATGAACGTGCATGTCACATGTGGAGTTGGAAGAGGCACGAGCTGAAAGACTATAGGTCTGTCTGGTTACGACCCGAAGCAGGCCTCACGGCTCAACCTTATAGGTCTCTTCTAGGAAGCGCCGCCCCGCCTCCGTCCAATCGCCTCGAATGCGATGCCCGCCCTTAAGTGTGACGAGGCCATATTCTGAGAGCACCGTGAGTGCGTGCTCTCCTGCGCCCATGGCCATGCTGTCCAATTCAGTGTCTTGCACGCAGTGAACGAGATACTGCGCCGCCATCAGAGCCAACGGATAGAGAAGCCTTCGTTCTGTCTCGTTCATCGCAACCTTCAAGCGAAACCCTACCTCGGCGACTGACTATCATGAGGAAGGCATGGTCTGATTCCCACCCATTCAAGACGCTGCCGGTTTATACGTTGGGGAACGCAGGTGCGGTAATTCAATGACTTAGCTCCGCTTCCCAAGCTGAATGTCGTCGGTTCGATCCCGATCGCCCGCTCCAATTCCTTCCAACTACAATATGTTACGGCGCTATTTCTCGAGCAGTGCCGGTCATTCGAACTCTCCGCCATGTCTGGCTGAGAACGCCGGCGTGCATCTTCAACAGTTTGAGAATTTGCGCTCAGGCATCTCAGCCGGTGCGTTCGGCGATGGCGGTCCCGGCCGCCCAGCCGGATGACCACGCCCATTGGAAGTTGTAGCCGCCAAGCCAGCCCGTGACGTCGACCACTTCACCGATGAAGTACAGGCCGTCCACTGTCCTTGCTTCCATCGTCCGTGAGTTCAGACCGGACGTATCGACGCCACCGAGCGTCACCTCCGCGGTCCGGTATCCTTCCGACCCGATGGGCATGACGTCCCAGCCCTGAACGGTCGAAGCGATCGCGGCCAGCTTCTTGTCGCTTGCGTCGCCGATGGGCCCCATCCAACCATGGGCATCTGCGAGATAAGCGGCCAATCGCTTCGGCAGAAGATCACCAAGCGTATTTGCGATGCTTCGGCGGCCGTTTTCCTGTCTGGAAGAACGCAAGTCGGCGAACACGTCCTGCGTGGGCAGGAAGGCGATCCTGATCGGTTCCTTCTCGCGCCAATACGACGAAATCTGCAGAATCGCGGGGCCGGAAAGCCCGCGATGTGTGAACAAAAGCGCCTCATCGAATGTGGTCTTGCCGCACGAGATCCGCGCATCCGCGGCGACGCCGGCAATCTCGCGAAACCCGGCAAGGACATCTTCACCGAAAGTCAGCGGTACCAGGGCTGGGCGCGTTTCCGTCACCGCCAGACCAAACCGGCCGGCGATCTGGTAGCCAAGGCTGGATGCCCCCATTTTCGGGATGGATTTTCCTCCGGACGCGACGACAAAATGCCGGCACCGAATTTTTGCAGCACCATCACCACCGAGCGTGATCGCAAAGCCGTCATCGATCCGCTCAAGGCTTTCCAGCGTGGTTCTGAGGCGCAATTCGCATGCCGCGCGCGCCATCTCATCCATCAGCATTGCGATGATATCCTTGGCGGAATCATCGCAGAAGAGCTGCCCGAGCGTCTTTTCGTGATAGGCGATGCCGTGCTTTTCGACCAACGCAACGAAATCATGCTGCGTGTATCGGCCAAGCGCAGATTTTGCGAAATGAGGGTTGTTCGACAGAAAATTCCGTGCGCTCGTGCCGATATTGGTGAAGTTGCAGCGACCCCCGCCTGAAATGCGGATTTTTTCGCCGGGTGCTTTGGCCTGATCGACGATAAGAACACGCCCTCCGCGTGATGCGGCATGGATCGCGCACATCATTCCAGCAGCACCCGCGCCCAGGATGACAGTGTCGAAACGCTCAACCGACATCGAATGCTGCTAGCCTCAGAACGGCCCTGACGGGCATTGCGCGGCATTCCGGATGACATCGCGCTACACTCGGCTTCGGGTAGATGATCCAGGACCGTCCATCAACAGATGCGACGGGAATCGAGCGCTTTATCGCGGCCGGGCGATCCTGTCGGCCTATCCGCCTGGGAGCACGTAGGAGAGATTCAACGTCCAAGCAGCGCTTCCCAAGCGCGATGTCGCCGGTTCGATCCCGATCGCCCGTTCCAATCTCTCTCCCCTGCGTCACGGTTGCCGCTTCCGACCTCAGCTTGGCGCGGCTATGCTCGCGGTCATGACGCAATCGGACCAGACAGGCGCCGAGCATGAGGCCCAGGCCTCGCGGACCGGGCTATGGCTGCTCGGCGGCGGCGCTTTTGCGCTGCTGCTGACCGGGTTGCTGCTCTGGTGGCGCGAGGGCGACCGGCTCTTCACCGACGGCCTCATCGCCGCCATCGTTGCCTGTTTCTGAGGCGCCCCGCGCCGTCCGACTTTTTCCGAGGATCCCGTGAACCGTCGCCTCATTCTGCCTCTCGTGGTCTTTCTGGCCGGCGCAGTCGCCCTGGCCGCCGCCGCGATCCTGACCTTCAGCCCGGTGCGTCAGGGTCAGGGCGCGACCTCCAGCGTCGGCGGGCCCTTCGCGTTGACGACGGCCGAAGGCAAGCCGCTGACCGACACAGATCTGCGCGGCGCCCCGTTCCTGGTCTTCTTCGGCTTCACCCATTGCCCGGATATCTGCCCGACCAAGCTCTTCGAGATTTCGGAGACCCTGCGCGCCGCCGGCCCCAAGGGCGAAAAGCTGCGCGCGCTGTTCATCAGCGTCGACCCTGAGCGTGACACACCGGAGGTGCTGAAGAGCTATCTCGGCAGTTTCGACCCGCGCATCGTCGGCCTGACCGGCGACCGCGCCGCCATCGACGCCACGATCAAGGCCTATCGCGCCTATTCCAAGAAGGTTCCGCTCAAGGAAGGCGATTACACGATGGATCACACCGCGCTCGTCTATCTCATGGACAAGAAGGGCGGTTTCGTTGGCGCCTTCAATATCGAGCGGCCGCCCGCGGAAGCGGCCGCGGAATGGCTCAGGCATCTGTGAGGCTGCGTCAGATCATCTGCGATTGCGTCGGCTCTCCCGAAAACCGCAATTCACTTTTCCGGCCGATGCTTGGCGCGCGATCCGCGCGCCGGCGGGCAAGCGCGGCGCCTGTGCTCGGCGGGAGCGACAGGAGCCGAGCGCTGCTCAGCTCTGGGGAATGAGCGTGACGCCCGAATTTGCGAAGGACAGCCCGACTTCGCTGCCATAGGGCAGCAGATCGCGCCCGCCCGGCTGGACGACGAAGAGTTCGCCAACCTCGGTCTCGATCATCAGATCGAGGTGGTTGCCGAGATAGGCGCATTTGCGGACGGTGCCGCGCAGGCCCGGCCCGGAGGCAGGTCCCATCAACAGGCTCTCGGGCCGGATCGCCGCCCTGGCCGGTCCGGCCGCCAGGCCGCGCGCCGGCAATTTCACCTTTGCCGAGCCGATCATCACATCGGCGATGCCTTCGGAAACCTCCGCGATCGTGACCGGAACCATGTTGGCATCGCCGATGAAGTCGGCGACGAAGGGATTGGCCGGCTCCTCATAGAGCTCACGGGGCGAGCCCTCCTGCGCGATACGGGCATTCGACATCACGATGATGCGGTCGGAGACGGCGAGCGCCTCTTCCTGATCATGGGTGACATAGGCCACCGTCAGATTGAGGCTCTGCTGCAGCTCGCGGATCTCCTCACGCACCTTGCGGCGGAGCTTGGCGTCGAGATTCGACAATGGCTCGTCGAAGAGCAGCACCTGCGGCTCGAGCACCAGCGCGCGCGCCACGGCGACGCGTTGCTGCTGGCCGCCCGAGAGCTCGGAGGGATAGCGCTTCTCGAAGCCCTTGAGGCCGACGAGGGCGAGCTTGGTCAGCGCCATGTCCTGCGCCTCGGCCTTTGGCAGCCCCTTCACCAGCGGCCCGTAGGCGGCATTCTCCAGCACGCTCATATGCGGAAACAGCGCATAGGACTGGAAGACCATGCTGACGTCACGGTCAGCGGCCGAGAGCCGCGTGACATCCTTGCCGCCGATCAGCACCTGGCCTTCGCTGGCGATCTCGAGCCCCGCGATCATGCGCAAGGTCGTGGTCTTGCCGCAGCCGGAGGGGCCGAGCAGGGTCACCAGCTTTCCCGGCTCGATCGTGAAGCTGATATTGTCGACCGCAGTCACCGCGCCATAGCGCATGCTGACATTGCGGAATTCGACTGAGGCAGGTCCCGCCTTGGCCATGAGAAGTGCTGCTCCTTACTTGACGGGCTGTGCGGCGGATGTGGCGAGCGGGATCGTGCTGCGCCGTCCGAGCTTGCGCTCGCCGACGCCGAGCTGGATCAGGCCGATACCCACGGCCATGACCACGATCAGCACCGAGGAATAGGCAATGGCGAGCCCGAACTCGCCGGCCTCGACGCGCCCGACGATATAGGCCGTCGCCAGGTTGTACTCGGCGGAGACCAGGAAGATCACGGCGCTGACCGAGGTGATGCTGCGCACGAAGCTGTAGACCAGCGCGGAGACGAGCGCAGGGCGCAGCAGGGGCAACACCACGCGCCAGAGCGTGGTGAAGCTGCGGGCCCGCAAGGTGATCGAAGCCTCGTCGAGGCTCTTGTCGATCTGCGACAGGCCGGCGATGCCGGAACGGACACCGACGGGCATGTTCCGGAAGACGAAGGCGATGATCAGGATCAGCCCGGTCCCGGTGATCTCGATCGGCGGCACGTTGAAGGCAAGGATATAGGCGACGCCGAGCACCGTGCCGGGGATGGCGAAGCTCAGCATGGTGGTGAATTCGAGCACGTGGCGGCCGCGGAACTGCTGCCGCATCAACAGATAGGCGGTGAGCAGGCCGAGCACCGCCGTCAGCGGGGCCGAGATCGCCGCGACCTTCAGTGTCGTGAACAGCGAGTCCCAGGCCGCACCTTCGAAGAATATTCCACGGCTGAAATCGATGGCGAAACCGGTGCGATAATGCTCCAGCGTCGGGGTGTGGTCGCGGCCCATGGTCTTCACGAAACCACCCATCAGGATGATCACGTAGATCACGAAGGTCAGCGCCACCCAGGGCACGATCACCAGTGCGGAGATGAAGGTGACCGGCTTCGGCAGTTTTGCCGGCAGGCCGGAATCGCCCTTGCCGGTGACGGTCGTATAGGATTTGCCGCCGAGCCAGCGCTGCTGCACCCAGAAGGCACCGAGCGTGAAGACGAGGAGCACCATCGCCAGCACCGCCGCCTGCCCTTGATTATGCGCGGCGCCGACCACGGCGAAGAAGATCTTGGTCGACAGAACCTCGAAATTGCCGCCGAGCACCAACGGGTTGCCGAAATCAGCCATGCTCTCGACAAAGCCGAGCAGGAAGGCATTGGCGAGGCCGGGCTTGAGCAGCGGCCAGGTCACCGTGCGGAACGTCGCCCAGCGCTTGGCGCCCAGCGTTTGCGAGGCTTCCTCCAGGCTGGGGCTGATCCCCTGTACGACCCCGATCAGGACGAGGAACGCGATCGGCGCGAAGGCCAGGACCTGTGCCAGCAGCACGCCGGGCAGCCCGTAGATCCAGCGGGAGCGCGGAATCGAAAACCAGTCGTAGAGCAGTCCGGAGACCACGCCGGAGCGGCCGAAGAGCAGGATCAGTGCGAGACCGATGACGAAAGGCGGCGTGATGATCGGCAAGACGGTGAGCGCGCGCATCACACGTTTGCCCGGCATGCGCGTGCGCAGCACGAGCAGCGCGCAGGCAAGCCCGAGCAGGGTCGTGATGACCCCAGTCAGCACGGCAAGGATCAGCGTGTTCCAGGCGACGCCGCAATTGGTGTTCGCCGTGACGCAGCCAAGTCCCCAGATCGAGGAATCGAACAGGCGCGCGACGAAGATGCCGGGCGCGAAGGCGCCGGCCTGATCGACAAGCGCGCTTTGCAGGATCGTCGCCACCGGGAAGAAGATGAAGAGCCCGATCAGCAGGACGATGATGCCGATCGAGCTTGTGGTGAAGATGTCACCCCGGCAGAAGCCGCGATAGGCGAGCCCATGACAGAGCAGCAGCAGGAGCGAAAGCACCGTCAGGAAGGCGCCGAAGCCCATGCCGCCCTGAGCCGCGCCGCTGCCGCCGAGCAATGCTGCGAGCCAGGGTATGCCCTGGCCCTGCAGCGTGATGGCAAAGCCCTGCGCGAAGAACAGGACCATGCCGGTGAGCCCCGCCCAGATCAGGGTCCTGCCGACCGCAGCACTCTCGCTGCGGCCGAGCAACAGCGTCACGGCCAGCAGCGCCACGCCAACCGGCAGCAGCCAGGGGGCCGTTCCGGACAGGGCCAGCGCGAGCGCCGTGCCGACCTTGCCGAAGGGATACCCCGCGAGCCAGCCGAACTGGCTGAGACTGACGCCGTCAGGCAGGTACCAGGGAATGACCGCATAGCCGAGCCAGCCGAGCAGCAGGACGAGCCGTGTCGCAGGACGCATCGCAGGGGATCTCTTCAGGGCGCTGGACGGAGAGTTACTTCGGCAGCGCCTTGACCTCCTTGTCCCATTTCGTCAGCAGCCGCGTCCGCTCCGCGGACGAGCCGTATTTGACGAAGTCATAGTCGATCATCTTCATCTCGGACATCTTCGGCGCCTGCGGGGGCACCGTGGAGTTCTTGTTGGAAGGCACCTGATAGGACTTGGCCGGAGCTGCCAACGCCTGAGCCGCCGGGGTCAGCGCCCAGTCATAGAACTTCTTGGCGTTGTCGAGATTGCGCGCGCCCTTGATGATCGACATCGAACCGATCTCGTAGCCGGTGCCCTCGCAAGGCGCGACTGCCTTGATCGGATCTCCCTGGACCGCGAAGACGACCGCGTCGTGGATGAAGACGATGCCGACGGCCGTTTCGCCGAGGCTCGCGGCCTTGGCGGGGGCAGCACCCGACTTGGTGTACTGGCTGACGTTCTTGTGCAACTTCTTGAGATAGTCGAAGCCCTTCTCCTCGCCCATCAGCTGGACCACGGTCGCGAGCAGATTGTAGGCCGTCCCCGAGGAGTTCGGATCGGCGACCTGGACGTCGTCCTTGAGCTTCGGATCAAGCAGATCGGCCCAGCATTTCGGCTCGCTCAGGCCCTTCTGCTTGATCTGCTGGGTGTTGTAGCCGAAGCCGAGCGCGCCCGCGTAAATGCCGACGGAGCGCTTCTGTGCTGCCTTCCACTGCGACAGCGCCCAGTCGTGAAGGTCCTTGTTGACCGGCGATTCATATTCGAAGGTCAGCCCTTCCTCGGCCGCCTGGAGATGGGGGTCACCCGTGCCACCCCACCAGATATCGCCGCGCGGATTGGCCGATTCCGCCTTGAGCTGGGCGTAGATCTCGCCCGCCGATTTCCGGGTCATCGCGACCTTGATCCCCGTATCGCGCTCGAACGCGGTCGACATGGCGCGGCACCATTCCTCCTGGACGCCGCAATACATGACGAGTGCGCCCTGAGCCTGAGCGGGCGCCGCCGCAAAAGCGGCCCCGCTGGCCAGCGCCGCCAGGACCCCGGTCCGGAGCCATTGAAATCCCTGCATGTCGTCCTCCCGTTTCGTGTCGTTCTTGGTTTTGTTGTTGGCTTGATAGTGACGTGTTGCCGGCAAAGATCAATCGTTCGCCTGCCGGCCCCCGATCTGGGTGATCTGTTCGAGCTCGTGGCGAAGTCCCGGCGTGCAGCACAGGATCGGGTTGCCCCTGGCGATGCCGTCCCCGCTGAAGAAATCGCTGACAAAGGCACCGGCTTCGGCGGCGATCACGACACCGGCCGCAACATCCCATGCGTTGATATGGAGTTCGGCATAGGCCTCCGTCCGGCCATTCGCGACATGGGCAAGGCCCAGCGCACCGGAGCCACCGCGCTTGACCGAGGCGCCTGCGGCGTAGCCGCGCCCGATCATTGCGACATAGCGTTCGGCCGGGATGCGCGTCGACCAGCCCAGTTCGACATAGGCGCGCTTGATATCGGTCTGCCCCGACACCTTGATCGCTTCGCCATTCAGGGTCGCGCCTCGCCCCTTGCGTCCGACATAGATCTCGCCCAGCGCCGGCGCAGAAAGAATGCCGATTTCGGGAACGCCGTTCAGCAGAAACCCGATCGAGATGCACCAGTTGCGGTCGCCACGGGCGAAATTCGAGGTGCCGTCGATCGGGTCGATGATCCAGACCGCGTCCGAGGCCTCGCCGCCGCCCTCTTCGCCGATGATCGCATCCTGCGGGAACATCACGGCAAGCCGCTGCCGCAGGAAATCCTCGACCGCGCCGTCGGCAACGGTGAGCCAATCCTGGGCCCCCTTCATCGTGACGCCGAGGCTTTCGCTCTTGTTGAAATAGTCGAGCGCCATGAAGCCGGCCTGCTGGACGAGGCCCAGCACGGCATATTGGCGCAGATCGAGTTCAGCAGGCGTCATGATCAGATCGCCCCGAGTGCGACGGAGACCGGCTTGCCGCTGCGAGCGGATTCGGTCGCCGCATCGGCCAGGATCTGTGCCTTCAGGCCGTCCTCTCCGGAGGGCAGCGGCGCCGTCTTGCCCTTCAGGGCGGCGACGAAGGCATCGAGTTCGGCGCGATAGGCAGCGGCATAGCGCTCGAGGAAGAAGTTCTGCACCGGGTCGGCCCGGAAGCCGGCGCCGGTTGCGACCTCGACCGTGGTCTCGTGGATATTGCCGGCCCGCAGCATGCCCTTCGAGCCATGGACCTCGATGCGCTGGTCGTAGCCGTATGTGGCGCGGCGCGAATTGGAGATCTGCGCGATCTTGCCCGACGCCGTGCGCATCAGAACCGCGGCCGTATCGACATCCCCGGCCTGGCCGATCGCCGGATCGACCAGCGCCGAACCGAGCGCGAAGACCTCGACCGGCTCCTCGGCGAGGAGGAAGCGGGCCATGTCGAAATCGTGGATCATCATGTCGCGGAACAGACCGCCCGAGCGCTTGACATAGTCGACCGGCGGCGGCGAGGGGTCGCGCGAGATCACGCTGACGATCTCGATCGCGCCCGCCTCTCCGGCCCGCAGGCGGTTCTGAAGCGCGGCGAAGCTCGGGTCGAAGCGCCGGTTGAAGCCGATCATCAGTGGCCTGCCGGTCTTGGCGACGGTCTTGAGGCATGCCCTGATGCGCTCGGCGTCGAGATCGACCGGCTTTTCGCAGAACACTGCCTTGCCGGAGGCGACGGCGGCCTCGATCAGATCGGCATGGGTGTCGGTCGGCGTGCAGATCAGGACCGCATCGAGCGTCTTGTCGGCGAGAATCGCGTCGAGACTGGCAACGGTCGCGCCGGTCTCGGCCGCCAGCGAGGCCGCCGCATCCGCAAAGGCGTCCGCAACCGAAACCAGCGTCGCGTCCTTGCGCGCCGCAAGGTTCAACCCATGAATGCGTCCGATCCGGCCGGCACCCAGCAATCCCATGCGCATCGTCATATGTCCTGTCGTCAAGGCTGTGGCTGCGGCAGGGTTACTGCCGCGCTCCAAGAATCGTCTGGTCGAAATCGATGTTCGAGCCTGTCATCAGACCCGATTCGGCCGAGGCCAGATAGGCGACGGCGCGGGCGACCTCTTGCGGGTCGAGCAGGCGGCCGAAGGGCTGGCTCGCGGCAGCCTGATCGAGCCAGCCATCCTGCGCGTCATGGCGCAACCGCATGATCGCGTCTTCGCCCGGCGTCGCCATCCAGCCGATATTCAGTCCATTGACCCGGATACGGTGCTCGAGCAGCCCGAAGGCAGCGTTGCGGGTCAGCGTCGCCAGCGCGCCCTTGGAGACGCTGTAGGCGCTCAGGAATGGCTGGCCGCCATGCGCCGACATCGACTGGATATTGACGATGGCACCTTCGATCCCGAGCCGGCACATCAGCTCGGCCGCGCCCTGGATCAGGAAGAAGGGCGCACGCAGATTGACCGCCATGATGCGCTCGTAGAGCTCGGGCGTCGTCTCCAGGATGGAGCCGCGATCCGTATCGCCGGCGGCGTTCACCAGGATGTCGACACGACCGAACGCCGCCTCGGCGGCCGGAACGATTGACTTGACCTGGTCGAGATCGGAAAGATCGGCGGCGTGGAAACGAACATCGCAGCCAGCATTGCGAAGATCGCGGGCAACCGCCTCGCCGCGCTCGCGATTGCGGCCGGTCAGCAGCAGGGAAGCAATCCCGCGCGCCTGGAACTCGCGGGCGACGGCTTCGCCAAGCCCCTGGCTGCCACCGGTCACGATGGCGGCCTTGCCGGTCAGATCACGACCGAATTCGTTCTTCCCTGACACCTGACGCCACGCTCCCCAGCGAAATTTTGATATGAATGGATTGTCTTTGTCTGATTTTGGAATAAACATTCCGCCGATCGGCGCTTGAAGTCAAGGCGCTTTAACCGGAACCGGCATGTCATCAGGATCACAGCCTCAGCCCACGGACAGGCCGGAATTCGACCGTTTCGTCGCCTTGTTGCGCGAACGGCGGCCATCCCTGCCGAAGCGGCTGAAACAAGTCGCTGATCATGCACTTGCCCATCTCGACGACATGGCATTCGGCTCCACCGCGCAGATCGCGGAGAAGGCCGGCGTGCAGGCCTCGACACTGGTGCGTTTCGCGCAGGCGCTCGACTATTCCGGCTTCAGCGAACTCCAGGAGGTGTTCCGCTCGCGGCTGCGCCGGCATGCCGCCGACCATCGCGCGCGCCTGGCCGCCCTGCGAACGGCGGGAACAGGCTCGGACGGTAGCGCAGCGCTGCTCGACGGCTTCATTCAGGCAAGCGAAGCCTCGCTTGCCCAGCTCAGGGCGGCTGTCAGGCCCGACCAGCTGGAAGAGGCGGCTGCCTTGCTGGCCAAGGCGCAAACCATCGTCCTCGTCGGCGCACGACGCATGTTCCCGGTGGTGTCCTACCTGGCCTATGCCTTCGGCAAGCTCGGCATCAGGGCGGTGCTGGTCGACCATGTCGGCGGCCTCGGCCAGGAGCAGGCCGCCCTTGCCGGGCCCGGCGACGCCATCCTGGCGATCAGCTGCGCGCCCTATACGACTGCCACGGTCGAGATCGCTGCCGCCGCACATCAGCGCGGCATTCCGGTGCTGGCCCTGACCGACAGCCCGCTCAGTCCGCTCGCCGAGAACTGCGAACTCTGGCTCGATGTCGCGGAGGCAGATTTCGGTGCATTCCGCTCGATGGCGGCCAGCCTCACCCTGGCGATGGCGCTTGCGGTCGCTACCGCCGAACACGCCGGCGCCAGCGCCGATCCCGATCTCGCAGGTTAGTGCGGAAAGCCGAAGCACCATGCCCGTCGCCCCTCAGCTCGACGTCATCACGATTGGCCGCTCCTCGGTCGATCTCTACGGCCAGCAAATCGGCGGCCGGCTTGAAGACATGGGCAGCTTCGTCAAGGCGGTCGGGGGCTGCCCGACCAATATCGCGATCGGCACCGCGCGCCTGGGCCTGAAATCGGCCGTGATCACCCGTGTCGGCGACGAGCAGATGGGCCGGTTCATCCGCGAACAGCTGGAGCGCGAGGGTGTCGAGACGAGCGGCGTGGTCACCGACCCGAAGCGGCTGACCGCACTCGTCATCCTCGGGGTCCGCGACGAGAAGACCTTCCCGCTGATCTTCTACCGCACCGACTGCGCCGACGCCGCATTGCAGGAAAGCGAGATCGACAAGGCCTTCATCGCCTCCGCCAGGGCGATCGTCGTCACCGGCACGCATTTTGCCATTCCCAACGCCGCCGCAGCACAGAAGAAGGCGATCGCGCTTGCCCGCAAACATGGCCGCAAGGTCGTGTTCGATGTCGACTACCGGCCCAATCTCTGGGGGCTTGCCGGGCACCAGGCCGGGGAGGAACGCTATATCCGCTCCGAGACGGTGACCGAGCATCTCCAGGCGATCCTGCCCGATTGCGACCTGATCGTCGGCACCGAGGAAGAGCTCCACGCCGCCGGCGGCTCGGAGGATACGCTTCAGGCCATCCGCACGATCCGGTCCCTGAGCGCCGCGACGATCGTCTGCAAGCGCGGGCCGATGGGCTGCGTGGTATTTCCCGGCGCGATCCCCGCCTCGCTCGAAGACGGAATCAAGGGGCCGGGCTTTCCGGTCGAGGTCTACAACGTGCTCGGTGCCGGTGACGCCTTCATGTCCGGCTTCCTGCGCGGCTGGCTGCGCGACGAGCCGCTCGCGACCTGCTGCGCCTTCGCCAATGCCTGCGGCGCCTTCGCGGTCTCCAGGCTGCTATGCTCGCCGGAAAGCCCGACCTTTCCAGAGCTGCAATATTTCCTGGCTCATGGCTCGCCGCACCGGGCGCTGCGCCGGGACGGCGAGATCAACCATGTGCATTGGGCGACGACACGCCTGCCGCAGCCCGCGGGCGTGATGGCGCTCGCCATCGATCATCGGGCCCAGCTCGAGGAAATGGCCGACGCGGCAGGCGTGCCGCATGAGCGGATCGCCCATTTCAAGACGCTTGCCGTTAAGGCGGCGGCCCGTGTCGCCGACGGACGTCCTGGCTTCGGCATGCTGGTCGACGGCATCCATGGTCGCGAAGCCCTGTTCCGGGCGGAGGATCACGGCTTCTGGATCGCCCGCCCCCTTGAACTCCCGGGCTCGCGACCGCTCGCGCTGGAGACCGACGCGACGGGATCACTCGGCGCCGCCCTGGCCGAATGGCCGGTCAGCCATGTCGCCAAATGCCTGTGTTTCTACCACCCCGACGACTCCGAGGCTCTCAGGAGCGCGCAGGAGCAGGTGCTGAAGCGCGTCGCGCTCGCCTGCCGCCAGGTCGGGCGGGAATTGCTCGTCGAGATCATTGCCTCGAAGCACGGTGCCGTCGCGGATGATACAGTCGCGCGGGTGATGACGCGGCTCTACGCCATCGGCATCAGGCCGGACTGGTGGAAGCTCGAAGGCCAGCCCTCGCCAGCCGCATGGCGCGAGATCGATGCGGTCATCGCCGGCCATGACCCTTATTGCCGCGGTGTATTGCTGCTCGGCCTCGACGCACCGGAAGAGACGGTCGCGCAGGCCTTCCGCGCAGCGCAGGGCTCGGCATCGGTCAAGGGCTTCGCCGTCGGCCGCACGATTTTCGGGGAAGCGGCGCGTGGCTGGCTTGCCGGCAACCTCAATGACGAGGCTGCGACCGCGATGATGGCAGAACGCTTCGCCCGGCTGGTCGCAGCCTGGCAGGAACGCTGAGGAACTCCCAATGGGTACGATCCGCCTCACCATGGCGCAGGCACTGACACGCGCCATGCAGGCACAGAAGACGGTGATCGACGGCAAGACCGTACCGATCTTCGCGGGCGTCTGGGCCATCTTCGGGCACGGCAATGTCGCCGGACTCGGAGAGGCGCTGCATGCCGCTCGCGACACGTTGCCGACCTATCGCGCCCATAACGAGCAGGCCATGGCGCATGCTGCGATCGCCTTCGCCAAGGCTTCGCGCCGGCGTCGGATGATGGCGGTGACGAGTTCGATCGGCCCCGGTGCCACCAACATGGTCACGGCCGCCGCCGTCGCGCATGTCAACCGCCTGCCGCTGCTGCTGCTGCCGGGCGATGTCTTTGCCGGGCGCCTGCCCGACCCCGTGCTGCAGCAGATCGAGGATTTCGGCGACGGCACGGTCTCCGCCAATGACTGCTTTCGTCCGGTCTCGCGCTATTTCGACCGACTGACTCGGCCGGAGCAGCTGATGCCGGCCTTCGAGCGGGCCATGGCCGTCCTGACCGATCCGGCCGAATGCGGGCCGGTGACGCTGGCGCTCTGCCAGGACGTACAGGCCGAAGCCTATGACTATCCCGAGAGTTTCTTTGCCGAGCGGCTCTGGACGCCACGCCGCCCCCGCCCGGACGAGCAGGAGTTGGCCGATGCAGTCAGACTGCTCAAGGCGGCGAAGAAGCCACTCGTCATTGCCGGCGGTGGCGTACTCTATAGCGGAGCCGAAGCCGCGCTCGCCGAATTCTGCGAGGCGCACGGCATTCCCGCCGCTGAGACGCAGGCCGGCAAGAGCAGCCTCGGCGCAACCCACAGGCTCAATCTCGGCGCCATCGGCGTCACCGGCACGGCCGCTGCCAATGCGCTGGCGCGCGAGGCCGATCTGGTGCTCGCCATCGGCACGAGGCTGCAGGATTTCACCACCGGCTCCTGGGCACTCTTCGCCAACCCGGCCTGCCGGATCGTCGGACTGAACACGCAGGCCTTCGATGCCGGCAAGCACCGCGCGCTTCCGCTGGTCTGCGACGCCCTGGCCGGCCTCTCCGAGCTGGCTACGGCACTGGCGGGGCATCGCGCCCCGGCGGCATGGACGGAGCGGGCGGAATCCGAGGGCAAGACCTGGCTTGGCCTCGCCGCGCGCTACACTGATCCCGGCAACCAGCCCCTGCCGAGCGATGCGCAGGTGATCGGCGCCGTGCAGCGCTGGAGCGAGCCGTCCGATGTCGTGCTCTGCGCCGCCGGCGGACTGCCTGGCGAGTTGCACAAGCTCTGGCAAGCCGGCGCGCCCGGCGGCTACCACATGGAATACGGCTATTCCTGCATGGGCTACGAAATCGCCGGCGGCCTCGGCGTCAAGATGGCCGATCCGAGCCGCGAGGTCGTCGTCATGGTCGGCGACGGCTCCTATCTGATGATGAACTCCGAGATCGCGACCTCGGTGATGCTCGGCCTGAAGCTGACGATCGTCCTGCTCGATAATCGCGGCTACGGCTGCATCAACCGGCTGCAGAATGCGACGGGCGGCGCCTCCTTCAACAACCTGCTGCGCGACACCCGCCACGAGACGCTGCCCGCAATCGATTTTGCCGCGCATGCCGCTTCGCTCGGTGCCGTCGCCACGAAGGCCGGAAGCCTCGCCGAGCTGGACGAAGCGCTGCGTGCCGCCCGCGCGCATGCGCGGACCAGCGTCGTGGTGATCGATACCGACCCGCTCGCCTCGACCGATGCCGGCGGCCACTGGTGGGATGTCGCGGTGCCGGCAACCTCATCGCGCGCCGAAGTCCGGCAGGCGCGCGAGCGCTATGAGACCGCGCTGAAGTCACGCCCCTGATCCGAAGGACAGTTTTCCATGCCCATCCGCATTGGTGCCAACCCGATTGGCTGGTCGAATGACGATCTCCAGGAAATCGGCGGCGCGACACCGCTCGAAACCTGCCTCGCCGAGGCACGCGAGGCCGGCTTCACCGGCATGGAGCTTGGTCACAAGTTCCCACGGCAGCCGGCAGCGCTGAAGGCGGCTCTCGCCCCCTTCGGCATGGACTGCATCTCGGGCTGGTATTCAGCTGAACTGCTGCAGCGCGACGCCGACGAGGAGATGCGCCATCTGCGGCCGCATCTCGATCTGCTCAAGGCCATGGGCTCGACCGCGCTGGTCTTCGCCGAGACATCGAATGCGATCCATGGCGACCGCTCGAAACCGCTCTCACAGCGCCCTGTGATGAGCGCGCAGGATTGGGCCGAGTTCGGCCGGCGGATCACGCAGGTTGCCGAGCGCACGCTGAGCGAGGGCGTCCGGCTGGTCTATCATCACCACATGGGCACGATCGTGCAGAGCGAGGCCGATATCGACGCCTTCATGGCGGCGACGGGTTCTGCCGTGCATCTCCTGCTCGATACCGGCCATGCCACCTGGGGTGGCTCGGACCCAGCCGCGCTCGCCGCGCGCTATCGCGAGCGGATCAGCCATGTCCACGCCAAGGACGTGCGCCCGCATGTCATGACGCAGGCAGCGGCGGAAGGCTGGAGCTTCCTTGACGCCGTTCTCGGCAAGGGCAGCGATCTCGGCATCTATACCGTGCCGGGCGACGGGATGATCGATTATCCCGCAGTGTTTCGCGCATTGCCGGGCTATTCCGGCTGGGTCGTGGTCGAAGCCGAGCAGGATCCGGAAAAGGCCCATCCGCTGACCTATGCCAAGAAGGGCGTCGCCCATCTCAAGCACAGCCTGAAGGAGGCCGGGCTCGTCTGAGGCCCGGATGCGCCATGTCGAAGCTGCTCGTCAAACCATCCGCCCCAGATCAGGACGGCCGCATCCATCACGTCACCCCGGAATCGGCCGGCTGGGGCCATGTCGGCTTCGACGTCCACCGGCTTGCCGACGGACAGGTGCTCGAACGGGAGACCGGAGACCGCGAGGTTTGCGTCGTCCTGCTGTCGGGGAAGGCCGCGGCCATGGTCGAGGACACCGATTTCGGCATCATTGGCGGGCGATCCTCGCCATTCGAACCCGACCCCTGGTCGCTCTATGTCCCGGCCGGGCTGCGCTTTGCCGTGACGGCGCAGGGTCCCTGCGAGCTGGCGATCTGCTCGGCACCGGGAAACCCGGGCTCAAAGCCGCGGGTGATCGCGCCAGGGGATGTCGGCTGCATGACCCGCGGCAGCGGTACGAACACCCGCCATGTCCGTAATATCCTGCCCGAGACCGAGCCCGCCGATGGCCTGCTCGTCGTCGAGGTGATCACCCCGTCAGGCAACTGGTCGAGTTATCCGCCGCACAAGCATGACCAGGACAGGCTGCCGCAGGAATCGCTGCTGGAGGAGACCTATTACCACCGGCTCTCGCCGCCCCAGGGCTTTGCGCTGCAGCGCGTCTATACCGACGACCGTTCGCTCGATGAGACGCTCTGCGCCGAGGATGGCGATGTCGTGCTGGTGCCAAGGGGCTATCATCCGGTCGCAGCACCGCACGGCTATGAGCTGTATTATCTCAACGTAATGGCGGGTCCGAAGCGGGTTTGGAAGTTCGCCAACGATCCGGCCCATGAGTGGATCGTCAAGCCCTGAACGGTCAGACGCGGCGGGTCGCACGAATGCAATCCGCCGCTTGCGATGACCGCGGGCTCAGCGGCGTTTTCGGATGTCCCGCAAGCGTTCGATGTCGGCGCAGAGACGCTCGGCGATCTCCGGTGGATATCGACGCAGCACCCGGCCCCGTTCCAGCGAAGGCAGCCATAGCAGATAGTCGACATCCCGCTCGTGGCACCATTCCGGCGACGAGATTGCGACCATCTGCCCGGCCAGTTCAGACCAGATCATACGTTCCCCGCTGCCGTTATCCTTGGTCATACCCAGCCCCCCGCTGGAGATTCAGAACAGCGTTACCTGATACTTGTTCCAATCACCTAGTACTTTAACCAGTCGAATCCTTGCGTTACTCCTCTCTCAGAGAGCCTGGCGTGAAACTTCTCGAAAATACTTGAGAACCTGAAACCCCGATTTCGACGACGAGCCCCATCGGCGACGACAGCTCCGCCGCAAGTCAGGACCGATTCAAATATACCATCCAATGACCAGGAGTACGGTTTCCCCGGTACAAGTAAATCATAACGTTCGTAAAATTCCAGAGCATCATCTCACCGGGTTGATGAATATCGCTTCGGGTATCGTTTCAGATACTCCCCCTCCTTGTGCGGAAGCTGCGGGCCGCGCGACTTCCATCCGCCTGAGAGGATCGTCTCGCGCCGCCGCCGACATTGCGCCATGTTCGGCATGACCCTTGGCCAGGCCAGCATCTCCCTTTGCGTAACAATCTCGTGAGGATGGCCGTCGCCAAGCGATCGCGTGCGCCCTTGCGTCCCGCGTCACGCTGAAATATCCTCACTTGTAGATTTTATAACAATCATCCGAGCAATGCCCCGATCCGACCGATCCACTTCCCCCGTTCCAGCTCCGCGCCCTCGCGGTCGGCGGCTCAAGGACCAGATGCCGGGCCGCGAGGCTCTGCTTCTCGCTGCGACGAGCGCTTTTGCGCGTCATGGCTATGACAGCGTCGATCTGCGTAGCCTGGCCGCTGCCGCCAAGGTCGACCCTGGGCTGGTGCGTGTGCATTTTGGCGGAAAGGAAGGGCTCTGGCTCGCGAGCATCGACCATGTCGCCTCGTATACGACGCAGTTGCACGCCGAGATCCGACGTCTGACGGCCGAGACACGCCCAGTCAGGGAGCGAATGAGCGATGCCATCCGCCTGATGGTGCTCTTCCATTTCAGCCACCCGGAACTCGGCCTCTTCATCGCGCAGCAAGCGCGGGAGAGCGGGGCGCGACTGGCCGCCCTCAAGGAGCGCCTGCTTCGTCCAGCACTCGATGCCTTCATACCGCTTCTCGACCAGGCGGTTCGCGAAGGTGTCACGCATGCGAGCGACCCCTTCATCGCCTTCTCGATTCTCGCCGGCGCATTCTTCTGGCCCTCGACCGCGCCCGACCTCGTTCAATCCCTGTCCGCGAGCCCCATGGATCGCAGCCAGTTTCAGGAGCACTTCCTTGAGAATCTCATCGCCGTATTCCTCTCCAAGCCCCACTAGCGAGAGGCCTTCCCAGCCTCATGCTCCCGCACGTGCGATGAAGGCCGCCCGCGATTCCGGCGGGCAAGACTTGTGGTTTGATGCGGGCCTCGCTCATGGAAGACTGCACGATGCCCCGACGGCGAACGCGCCGCGACCTGCACCATTGGAAGGATGCGACGGATGACCACCTCCACGCCGCGGCGCCGTTTCGCGCTCTTCTGCCTTGCCTTCATCTGGCCGCTGCTTGGCGCAGCAACCGTGGCCCGGGCGCAGGGGGCTGCGCCCCCGCCCCAGGTGACCGTGGTCGAGGTCAAAGCCGGTAAGGTCCCGCTGACATTCGAGTATGCCGCACGCGTCGAGGCCTCGCGGGAGGTTCAGGTCCGGGCCCAGGTTGGCGGGATTCTGCTGAAGCGGAATTTCGTCGAGGGCGCCGAGGTCAAGGCCGGCGACATCCTCTTCGAAATAGACCCGAGGCGCTACGAGGCGGACGTCGCCAAGGCCAAGGCACAGCTCCAGCAGGCGGAGGCACAACTCGCCCAGGCGACGCGCGATGCCGAACGCTATACGCGGCTGGCCCAGAGCGGCTCCGGTACGGAAAAGGCGCGCGATGATGCCCTCTCCGCCAAGGAGCTCGCGACGGCGTCGGTCGCCGTCGCCCACGCCGACCTGAACGTCGCAGAACTCAATCTCGGCTACACCAATGTGAGGGCGCCGATCAGTGGGGTCACGAGTCGCGAGGAGTTGCCCGAGGGCAGCCTGATCGGCACCACGGGCGACAGCAGCCTGCTCACCAAGATCACCCAGCTCGACCCCGTCTATGTCATCTTCAACTCCAGCGAGAGCGAAGTTGCCGAGGTGAGGGCACTGCTCGAAGCACAGGGCATCTGGGAGCGTGCCGGAGAGGTCCTCTCTGTCACGCTCACCTATGGCGATGGCCGCGTCTATGCTCAACCTGGCGTGATCGATTTCGCCTCCTCCGGCCTTGATCCGGAAACCGGGACGCTGCGGCTGCGTGCCGTTGTCCCCAATCCCGAGCATCGCCTGCTGCCCGGCCAGTTCCTGCGCGCGATCGTGATGGGGGTCGTTCTCAACGACGCCATCGTCGTTCCGCAGGCTGCCGTCTCGCAGGGGCCCCGCGGACAGTTCGTCTACACGGTCGACAGCCAGGGGAAGGCCGAAGCCCGCCCGGTCGTACTCGGACGTCAGGTCTCTGACGGCTGGATCGTCACCTCAGGCCTCAAGCCCGGCGACAAGCTGATCACGGAAGGGATTATCAAGGTTCGTCCCGGCGCTCCGGTCACGATCGCCGCCGCGGCGCCCGGAGCTGCCAAGCCATGAATCGCTTCTTCATCGACAGGCCCGTCTTCGCCGCCGTCATCTCGATCGTCATCGTGCTTGCCGGCATCGTCGCGATCCGCGTGCTTCCGATCGCGCAATATCCCGAGCTGACGCCGCCGCAGATCGTCGTCAGCGCCACCTATCCCGGCGCCAGCGCCGAGACGATCGCGCAGACGGTGGCAGCGCCGCTCGAGCAGCAGATCAACGGCGTCGAGGGCATGCTCTACATGCAGTCCTCGAACTCCAGCAGCGGCCAGATGTCGCTGACGGTGACATTCGCTCAGGGCACCGATCCCGATCAGGCAACGATCAACGTCAATAATCGCGTCCAGCGCGCGACGCCGACCTTGCCGCAAGAGGTCACCCGGCTCGGCGTGACGGTCAGCCAGCGCTCGACCTCCATCCTCGGCCTCGTGGCGATGTATTCGGAGAACGACCGCTTCGACACGACCTATGTCGGCAACTATGCCCTGCTGAACGTCATTGACGATCTGAAGCGCATTCCCGGCGTCGGCGACGCGGCATTGCTCGGGCAGCGAGACTACTCGATGCGGATCTGGCTGAGCCCCGACAAGCTCGCCCGCTACGGCCTGACGACGACCGATGTCGCGGCAGCCATTCGCGAACAGAATGCCCAGTTCGCAGCCGGCCGCTTCGGCGATGAGCCGAACGACCCATCGACCCCCTTCACCTATTCCGCCACGACCCAGGGGCGTCTCCCGGATGCCGAGGCGTTCGGCAACATCATCCTGCGCTCCGACATCAACGCGGCGACGCTCAGGCTCAAGGATGTGGCGCGGGTCGAGCTCGGATCGGCCAGCTATACCGTCGACAGCAAGCTCAACGGCAAGCCTGCGGTGCCACTCGCGGTCTATCTTCAGACCGGAGCGAATGCGCTCTCGACCATGGAGGCGCTCAAGAGCCGCATGGAAGAACTGAAGCAGTCCTTCCCGGAGGGCATGGCCTACAGCATTCCCTACGACACGACGAAGTTCATCCAGGTCTCGATCGAGGAGGTGGTCAAGACCTTCGTCGAGGCCATCGTCCTGGTCATCCTCGTCGTCTTCCTTTTCCTGCAGAACTTCCGGGCCACGCTCATCCCGGTCATTGCCGTACCGATCTCGATCATCGGCACCTTTGCCGGCATGTACATGTTCGGCTTCTCGATCAACCTGCTCACCCTGTTCGGCCTGGTCCTCGCCATCGGCATCGTGGTCGACGACGCGATCGTGGTTCTGGAAAACGTCGAGCGAATCATGGCGACAGAGCATCTGTCGCCGCGAAGGCTTCGATCAAGGCGATGGGCGAAGTCACCGGACCGGTCATCGCGATCGTCCTGGTGCTGTGCGCGGTCTTCATCCCCGTGTCGTTCATGGGCGGGCTGGCCGGTGCGATGTACAAGCAGTTTGCGGTCACGATCGCCCTGTCGGTCACGATCTCGGGCATCGTCGCGCTGACGCTGACTCCGGCCCTGTGCGCACTGATCCTGAAGCCCGGCCATCAGGAGCCGGCACTGCCGTTCCGGCTGTTCAACCGCTTCTTCGACAAGCTGACGAGCGGCTATGTCTCCGGCGTCGGCTTCCTCATCAAGCGCTTCGCCATCGGCCTCGTTCTCTTCGCCGTGCTCATCGCCGGCACCGGCATCCTGTTCCGGATCGTTCCGGGCTCGCTGGTTCCAGACGAAGACCAGGGCGTGCTGCTTGGGGTGGCCATCCTGCCTCCGGCCGCGTCGCTGAACCGCACCGTGGCCGCGATGGATGAGGCCGCCACCAATATCGGCAAGCACCCGGCCGTCGAGAATGTCTTCGCCATTTCGGGGTTCGACCTTCTCTCCGGCAGCGAGCGGACCAGTGCCGCCACGACCTTTGTGACGCTCAAGGACTGGAGCGAGCGCAGGACCCCGGACCTCGATGCGCGCAACCTGGTCAAGACGTTCACCGGCATGAATATCGGGATCAAGGACGCCATGGTGCTGTTCTTCAATCCGCCGCCGATCAGCGGGTTGAGCACCACGGGCGGATTCGAACTTTATGTGCAGGACCGCACCGGAGGCGGCGTCCAGTCGCTCTCTGCCGCCACCGCGCAACTGGTCGAAGCCGCCGCGAAACGTCCCGAGCTGGCCGGCGTGCGCACGACCTTCGACACCGGCGTTCCCCAGTACCGCCTCGACCTGGACCGCGACATGGCCAAGGCGCTCGGCGTGCCGATCAGCTCCGTCTTCGAGACGATGCAAAGCACGTTCGGCAGCCTCTACGTCAATGACTTCACGCTCTATGGGCGCAACTACCGCGTCAACCTGCAGTCCGAGGCCGCTTTCCGTCAGGCGCCGAAGGATCTCAAGCAGGTCTTCGTGCGCTCAAGCAACAACAAGATGGTGCCGCTCGATACGCTGGTGAAAGCCGTGCGCGTCGCCGGTCCCGACCAGTTCGAGCGCTTCAACGCCTTTGCCGCCGCCAAGGTGATGGGCAACCCGGCGCCCGGATACACGTCGGGCGCGGCGATCGCGGCGATGCAGGAGGTGGCGCGCGAGCTACCGCAGGGCTTCCAGATCGCCTGGACGGGCTCGGCCTATCAGGAGCTCGCAACCAGCGGAACCGGCTCGCAAGCCATGATCTTCGGCATCATCATGGTGTTCCTGATCCTCGCTGCGCAGTACGAGAAATGGACCCTGCCGCTGGCTGTCATTCTCGCGGTTCCGTTCGCGCTGTTCGGGGCGCTGCTTGCGGTCTGGCTCCGCGGCCTGACCAACGACGTCTACTTCCAGATCGGCCTTGTCACGCTGATCGGTCTGGCCGCCAAGAACGCCATCCTGATCGTCGAATTCGCCGTTCTTGTGCGCCAGGAGGGCATGAGTGCCGCCGACGCTGCGCTCGAAGCAGCGCGGCTGCGCTTCCGACCGATCGTGATGACCTCGCTCGCCTTCATTCTCGGCGTCGTTCCGCTCGCGATCAGCAGCGGCGCGGGCTCCGCGAGCCGGCACTCGATCGGCACGGGCGTGATCGGCGGCATGTTGGCTGCGACCTTCATCGCCACCTTCTTCATCCCGATGTTCTATCGGCTCATCGACTGGCGCGCGCCTCGCCCTGCCAAGGATGCAGGGCCGGCGGCGAATGCCGAGGTGACGGCGGAGAAGGCTGGAAGCTCGATCTAAGGTTCGGACCAGTCCTTGGACCGGTCCCGCAATCACCCTGATCACGTTGGCGCGCGGCCAGGATGATCGTGCGCGACAAATCGGGTGGCGGGAACTAGGCTCGACGCCGCAACCAGCACGATGTGATGGGACAAACCATGAGCGAATTCAGAATTGCCGTCGTGATCGGCAGCCTTCGGCGTGATTCCTTCAACCGCAAGCTTGCCACGGCCATCGCCAAACTGGCCCCGCCGGAGTTCAGGTTCCATCAGGTCGCGATCGGCGATCTGCCGCTCTACAATCAGGATGACGACGCCAACCAGGCCCCGGTCGTGAAGCGGCTGAAGGCCGAGATCGCCGGCTCCCAGGGCGTCATCTTCGTCACGGCCGAATATAACCGTTCCATCCCCGGCGTGCTGAAGAACGCCATCGATCAGGCCTCGCGGCCCTATGGGCAGAGTGCCTGGGCCGGCAAGCCGGCCGGTGTTCTCGGCGTGTCGGTCGGCGCTATCGGAACAGCGATTGCGCAGCAGCATCTGCGCAATGTCCTCGCCTATCTCGACATGCCGACACTCGGACAGCCGGAAATCTTCATCCAGGCCAAGGATGGGTTGTTCACCGAGAGCGGCGAGATCGGTGAATCCAGCCGGGCTTTTCTGCAAGGCTGGATGGATGCCTATGTCGCCTGGGTGAAGAAGCACTCAGCCTAACGCGACCTCTCTGGGAAAGTTTAAGGACGACATCCCGGCTCTGTGCCGCTGAAGCGGCCTGACCGGAATGAGCGCCGAGCCTACGCGGCATCGCAGGTCCCAAGGCGAAACCAGCGCAACGCGGCCTCCTGCGCGCGCCATTAGGCGTCGGTGAGAAAGGGCTCCGCCTGCCGAAATGCCGCTGCGGCCTCCTTCATTGCGCGTGCGGCCTCGGCATTCGCGAGCTTTCGCGCGGCCTCGTCGAACAATTCCGGTCTGGGCGTTTCCGTCCTGAACCGCCCCAGAGCTGCGAGCCCCTGCGCAATCAGCCGCCGATCCTCGTCCCCGAGCCTTCCCTCAGACATCAACCGCTGCAGCGCCGTCGCCGCGATGCCGAGATTGAGCACGCCAAGCAGGCCATGCGCAGCGCCGCAATCGCCTTCTCCGGCTCTGGCGAGGTGCAGAGTGAGGCGCATGATCTGCCGGGTCATGCCCTGATCCCAGCTTGCCCCGCGCCTGGCCTGCGGATTGGCGAGGAGCCGCTCGAGGTCTCGCCGGATATCCTCGCGGGTCCTTGCCGCGTGCCGGTCATGCCTGCGCGGCAGCAGAATGAAGCTGCTTGTCACCAGCACCGCAGCGGCGACAAGCGCGCCGGCCTCGCTCAGGATTGCGGCGGGTCTGGTGACGGCCGGCAACACCGCCTGGCTGGCCAGGAGAAAACACATATTGGCGTCGATCGCCGCGATTGCCGTCCTGCGGCTCGCGCGCGCCAACCCTCCAAGCAGGAGGAACGGTGCCACCGAAACCAACAGCTCGGGCACGGTCTGGACATGCGGCTGCACGCCGAAGCGATAGATCAGGGCAGCCGCCACCCCAGCCAGCACCCCCTTCAGCATATGCGGTGCAATGGCCTGCGGCTGCGCCAGCGAGCCCAGGACCATCGAGAAGATGCAAACTCCCAGCGCTGCCAGTTCCGCCACCGGCCAGTTTGCAGCATAGGCCGCAGAGCCAGCCAGCCAGGTGGCCAACCCCGACACCGCGCCAGCGGTCGTGCCCAGCGACCAATCGCCATGAGGATTGCGCAGGAAGGCCGGCACCCGGCCGGAGAGCTCATCTCCGGCCTGGCGGTCCGCACGCAGTGCGGTGTCTGCTGCGACCAGCCCCCGCAGACTGTCCGACAGGCGGGGATCCAGCCCTTCGCCAAGCGGCGCCTCCCCTTCCGCCTCTGTCTCCCGCTCGAAATGTCGCGCCAACCGGTCAAGTTCTGCCCGAGCCCTGGCGATGGTCTCCCCCGACGCTTCCCGCGACGCAGCTGCGCGCCCTGCCGACATCACCAACAAGGCGGCCGCGACCAGTGCATCGACGCGCTTGCGACGCCGCGAGCCCCGCAGCGAGCCTGCCGTCATCTGATCCGCCGCCTGGGTGACGCTGCTCATCTCGGCGAGAAGTTGCTGTTCTGCTACGGCAAGCTGCTCCTGCGGAACGCCCTCGATCACCAAGGCTGCGAACCGCACCGCTTGGCCGGCCATCAGCCGCGCCCGAGACATGAGAGCAGAACGCGATGCTGCCGGTGTGAACAGCGCCGTGACCAAGGTCACCACGGCCACCCCGATCAACGTGCACTCAACCCGTGCAATGGCGATGTCCCAGGATCGTTCGGGAGAGAACACCGTTGGCAGGATGACGATGGCCGCGGTCATACCGCTCATCAGGGCGCCATAGGCGGTGACGCCGCGCAGCACATGCGTCAGCGCCGTGTTGAAGCCGACCCACAGACCGAGCGCGAGCAAGAGAAAATAGTGGTTGGGAATCAGATGCAGCAGACCGAAGCCGACGGCTGCACCTATCAACGTTCCGAGAATCCGAAGAAAGCCACGGGCGAACAAGAGCCCGCGCGAGGCTTGCGCCACGACCCAGACCGGCATCGCGGCCCAGTAGGCGTTGGTGATATGAAGCGACGATGCGAGAGCAAATGCGAGCCAGGCGGCAAGAGCCAGCAGCCCTGCTTGCCGGAGGGCGGCACGATCCAGTCCCAACCCGAGCAAGCGCGAGGATCTCACGGCCATTGCTTGCGGACGTCCTGAGCAGCCTTCTTCAAGCAGACCTCATGTCGGTCGGTTGCCCGGCACCAAGCCCGGCGCGCGTTCAAGCCACCATACCGCATCAGGCCAGTGGAGTGCACAACGCGCGCCTTGCTCGGCTCAGCCCCACGACACTTCCGGTAAGTGAGCAGGCGGCACCGATCAACCCGTGTCGGTCGGCACGACCATGTCGATGACTGAGGCGGGCGGTTTCAAGCGTGGGCAGATTGGAGCTGCACCAATGATAGTGTAGGGTTTGCGACTACGGGTTGCGCGGGCCGGCCTGCTACTGGTGGCGGGCCGAACCGAACTCGAAGGAGGCCCTTCGATGATACGCTTGGCCTTGACGACCGCCCTGCTTCTCCAAGTCCTTTCCCACCCAGTCATGGCAGCAGGAGACGCCACCACAGGCGAGAAGATCTTCCTGCGATGCCGCGCCTGCCACCAGATCGGCGAGACCGCGAAGAACGCGGTCGGCCCCAAGCTCAACGGCCTGCTTGGGCGACCGGCGGGGTCGGTCGAGGGCTACAGCTACTCGGCTGCCAACAAGAATTCCGGCATCACCTGGGACGAGACCACGTTCCGCGACTACATCAAGGCGCCCCAGGCCAAGATTCCCGGTACCAAGATGGTGTTCGCCGGCCTGAAATCCGATCAAGAAATCGATGATGTCGTTGCCTTCCTCAAGCAGTTCGACGCTGAGGGAAAGAAGAAATAGCCTCCCTCGGCGCTGAGCTGCGGCAATAGCGCAGCTGGCTCCCGTGGGGCCTCGATTGACAACCAGCGAACGCAGTCGGACAATATTCGTCGACCATAGGCTGAGAAGCAGAGCGCTTTGCAGCCTGGGCGGGAGCTTTGGCGTCATATGTGACGCGCAATCGTCTGACGGACCGGGAGGTTCGGCGATGGCGAGCAGGAAGCGACGCTTGAAACCGGCTGACGCGCTCGTCCGAGCCCGCGCCACGCGATCCCTCTGCGCCCTCCCTCCCGTCTGCCTTCCCGACCCGTTCATGCCGCTCCCTGACACCGCCATGAGCAGGCGGTCTCGTTTTCACGCCGACGAGAAGCCCACTTTCACGACGTCGCCACGCCTCGATCGCGTCGCGGCGCCCGCCGAACCCCGTTCATCGCCGCCATAGGCAAAGGTGACCGACCATGGGTGTTGCCGTCGTACTTGCGCTGGTCGTGATCGGCTCGGTGACGTTCCACCTGCTGAGCCCGTGGTGGTGGACACCGATCGCCTCCAACTGGCACTATATCGACAACACCATCATCATCACCTTCTGGATCACCGGCACGGTCTTCGCTGCCGTGGTGCTGTTCATGGCCTATTGCGTGCTCCGCTTCCGCCACCGCGAAGGACATCGCGCCGCTTATGAGCCCGAGAACAAGCGGCTGGAATGGTGGCTCGCGATCGGGACCGGTATCGGAGTCGCCGCCATGCTGGCGCCTGGCCTCGTCGTCTGGAAGCAGTTCGTCACCGTTCCAGCCGATGCTGCAACGGTCGAGATCGTGGGCCAGCAATGGCAATGGAGCTATCGCCTGCCCGGTGCCGATGGCCGGCTTGGCGCGACCGACGTGACCCTTGTCAGCGCCGAGAATCCGCTTGGCCTCGACCCCAAGGATGCGCGCGGGCAGGACGACATCATCATCCAGGGCGACCAGCTTCATCTCCTGCTCGACAAGCCGGTGAAGGTGCTGCTGCGCTCACTCGACGTCGTCCATGATTTCTACGTGCCCGAGTTCCGCGCCAAGATGGACATGATCCCGGGCAACGTCACCTATTACTGGTTCACGCCGACCCGCACCGGCACGTTCGAGGCGCTGTGCGCCGAACTCTGCAGCACCGGCCATACCTTCATGCGCGGGGGTGTCGTCGTCGAGCCGGAGAGCGAGTACCGCGCGTGGCTCCAGCAACAGAAGACCTTCGCGCAGCTCACTGCGGCGGCGCGAGCCCAGGCGAGAAACTAGGGATCGAAGACGGCCTCGCCTCCGGCGAGGCGTGCCAGCTGAAGAAGAGCGGGAGGCGGTTTGATGGTCGATGTGCCGAGTGACGCTGCCGTACCTCTATCAACCGCCGAGGTCGAGGATGTCGAGCTCTATCATCCGAGAAGCTGGGTCACGAAATATGTCTTCTCCCAGGACGCCAAGATCATCGCGATACAGTACTCGTTGACTGCGCTCGCGATCGGCCTCGTCGCCCTCGTCCTGTCCTGGCTGATGCGGCTGCAGCTCGGCTTCCCCGGCCTCGTCTCCTTCATCGACCCGGAGCGCTATTACCAGCTCATCACCATGCACGGCATGATCATGGTGATCTATCTGCTGACCGCCCTGTTCCTCGGCGGCTTCGGCAACTACCTGATCCCGCTGATGCTCGGCGCCCGCGACATGGTCTTTCCCTATGTCAACATGCTGAGCTACTGGATCTATCTTCTTGCCGTGCTGGTGCTCGTCGCCGGCTTCTTCGTGCCCGGCGGAGCGACCGGGGCCGGCTGGACCCTCTATCCACCGCAGGCGATCCTCCCCAACACGCCCGGGCAGCCCTGGGGCATCATCGTGATGCTGGTCTCGCTGATCCTCTTCATCATCGGCTTCACCATGGGCGGGCTGAACTATGTCGTGACCGTGCTGCAGGGCCGGACCAGGGGCATGACGCTGATGCGGATGCCGCTGACCATCTGGGGCATCTTCACCGCGACCGTGATGGCGCTGCTGGCCTTCCCCGCCCTCTTCGTCGGCGCGGTGATGATGCTGCTCGACCGGCTGATCGGGACGAGTTTCTTCATGCCGTCCATCGTGGCTCTGGGAGAACAGCTCCCTTATCGCGGTGGCAGTCCGATCCTGTTCCAGCACCTGTTCTGGTTCTTCGGGCACCCTGAAGTCTACATTGTCGCGTTGCCGGCCTTCGGGATCGTCTCCGACCTGATCAGCACCCATGCGCGCAAGAACATCTTCGGCTATCGCATGATGGTCTGGGCGCTGGTGGCCATCGGCGCGCTGAGCTTCGTCGTCTGGGCGCACCACATGTATGTCAGCGGCATGCATCCCAGTTTCGGGTTCTTCTTCGCGACCACGACGCTGATCATCGCCATCCCGACTGCCATCAAGGTCTATAACTGGGTGCTGACGCTCTGGCGCGGCGACATCCATTTCACCCTGCCGATGCTGTTCGCGCTCGGCTTCATCGTCACCTTCGTCAATGGCGGGCTAACCGGCCTGTTTCTCGGCAATGTCGTCGTCGATGTGCCGCTCTCGGACACGATGTTCGTCGTCGCCCATTTCCACATGGTGATGGGTGTCGCTCCGATCCTCGTCATCTTCGGCGCGATCTATCACTGGTATCCCAAGGTCACCGGCCGGATGCTCGATACCACCCTCGGGAAACTTCATTTCTGGATCACCTTCCTGGGCGCCTACCTGATCTTCTTCCCGATGCACTATATCGGCCTGATGGGCGTGCCGCGCCGCTATCACGAGATCGGCGACATGGCCTTCGTTCCAGCATCGACGGCGACGCTGAACGGCTTCATTACCGTCGTCGCCCTGATCGTCGGCGCCGCCCAGCTCATCTTCGTCTTCAATCTCGCCTGGAGCCTGAAGCGAGGCCAGCCGGCTGGCGGCAACCCCTGGCGGGCGACCACGTTGGAATGGCAGACGCCCGAGACACCGCCGGCTCACGGCAACTGGGGCAAGACCCTGCCCGTGGTCTATCGCTGGGCCTATGACTACAGCGTGCCCGGCGCCGCAGAGGATTTCCTGCCGCAGAACCAGCCTCCCGATCCGGCAACGGCGTAAGGAGGCGGCATCATGAGCGTCATCGTCCTGTTCATGGTCATGATGGCAACCCTCGCGGGCTGGTGGCTGTCGCATCAGCGGCTGACAGCCAAGCCCTGGCTCGAAGTCGGGGTCATCGACCAGGCCGGTGATACCGGGACGCGATCCCCCTTGATCGCCAAGCTCGGCCTCGGCGCCTTCCTCGCCGTCGCCGGCTCCCTCTTCGCGCTCCTGATCAGCGCCTATTCAATGCGCATGAGCATGGCGGACTGGCGCTCGCTGCCGATGCCGACCGTGCTCTGGTTCAACACCGGACTGCTGATGCTCGCCAGCGTCGCCCTGCATTCGGCGGTGATCGCTGCGCGCTGTGACGAACCAGCCAGCATCCGCTCCGGGCTGCTGGCCGCAGGGGTCTGCTCGCTGGCCTTCCTCGCCGGACAGGTGCTGGCCTGGCGCGAGCTCGCGGCTGCCGGCTATTTCAGCGCGGCGAACCCGGCGAGCGCCTTCTTCTATCTGGTCACCGCAATCCACGGCCTGCACATGCTTGGAGGTCTCGTGGCGCTGGGCCGGACGACGGCCCGGTCTTTCGCACCGACCGGGGGCACCCCCCAGGCATCGGGCACCTTGCGCCTCAGCGTCGAGCTCTGCGCGATCTACTGGCATTTCCTGCTGCTGGTCTGGCTCATTCTCTTCAGCCTGCTGATGCGCTGGACCGACGACCTGATCGAGATTTGTCGCGGATTGCTGAGCTAGGAGGCGCGACCGATGAACGAGCTATCGCCAACCGCCCTGAGGCCCGAAGGCACGCATCTCACCGGCTGGAGCAGTGTCGAGGCGGACTGGTCCGCGGATCAGCGAGCGTTCAGGACGGCCTCCTGGGGGAAGGCCATGATGTGGATCTTCCTGCTCAGCGACACATTCATCTTCGGCACCTTCCTGATCTCCTACATGACAGTGAGAATGTCGACCGTCGTGCCCTGGCCCAATCCGAGCGAGGTCTTCGCGCTCGAGATCGGCGGCCACCACCTGCCGTTGATCCTGATCGCCATCATGACCTTCGTGCTGATCAGCAGCAGCGGCACCATGGCGATGGCCGTCAATTTCGGCTACCGGCGCGACCGCCGGAAGACGGCGATCCTGATGCTGCTGACCGCGCTGCTCGGCGCAACCTTCGTCGGCATGCAGGCCTTCGAATGGTCGAAGCTGATCGCGGAAGGCGTCCGTCCCTGGGGCAATCCCTGGGGCGCCGAGCAATTCGGCTCGAGTTTCTTCATGATCACCGGCTTCCACGGCACCCATGTCACGATCGGCGTGATCTTCCTGCTGATCATCGCGCGGAAGGTCTGGCGCGGCGATTTCGACCAGGCGCGACGCGGATTCTTCACGAGCCGGAAGGGCCGCTACGAAATCGTCGAGATCACCGGCCTGTACTGGCACTTCGTCGATCTCGTCTGGGTCTTCATCTTCGCGCTGTTCTATCTCTGGTGAGAGGTCGACATGGCTCAGTCAAACACTCCGCATGGCGATACGCAGCAGCATCCGATCCGGCTCTATCTCGTCGTCTGGGCCTGGCTGTTCATCCTCAGTGCCTGCTCCTACATGGTCGATTACTTCGGCCTCGTCGGCTATCTGCGCTGGTCGCTGATCTTGCTCTTCATGGCGCTGAAGGCGGGGTTGATCGTCGCGGTCTTCATGCACATGGCCTGGGAGCGCCTGGCGCTCGCCTACGCGATCCTGCTACCGCCCGCGGCCTTGATGGTCTTCGTGGCGATCATGGTCTTCGAAGCGCACTACACGCTCTTCAACCGGCTCGCATTCTTCGCGACGGGGTGACGTGCCCGGCCGCCCTACGCGCTGCGCAACGGCCCAGCAAGGTGCTTCCTCTCCTGGCGGCCTCGGACAGGGCGCCAGGAGGGTGAGGACGGACCGCTATCAGGCGTTGCCGACGCTGCCATAGACCATGCGCCCGCGATGGAAGGTGGCGCTGCGTGCCGGCAGGCGGGCGACCGCCTCGGCGGAGCAACTGGCCCCGACCAGGGTGAAGGCTGCGTCATCGCCGGCCTTTGGCCAGACGCGATTGCCCTTGTCGTCCAAGGGCAGCACCCCGCCTGTGGAGATGGCCATGGCACGCGACAGCCGGAACTCGTCGCTACCCCGGTAGAGCTGAGCATACAGGTTGGCCTTTTCCAGCATGTCGGCGCAGCCGAAGGGTGACCAGTGATCGATCACGCTGTCGGTCCCAGTCATCACGAAGACGCCTGCTTCGCTCAGCCGCGGCAGCGGCATCATCAGGCTGCCGATCGGGACCGTCGAGGCGATGGTCATCTGCTGCGCGGCCAGGCGGGAGGCCGTCTCAGCCAGGGCCTCCGGAGCAAGCGTGGTGAGCGCGAAGGCGTGGCTGATGGTCACCTTGCCCCGCAGTGCCGGATTTTTCTCCACCGTATCGATCATGTGGTTGATCGCGGCCACCCCCGCCGGATTGGTCTCATGCAGGTGGATATCGACGCCCTTGCCGGTATCGAGAGCGATCTGGAACATCGCGTCGAGCGATTTCTGCATCGAACCGTCGACATTGGTCGGATCCAGCCCGCCGACATAGTGCACGCCCATCTGCATGGCTTCGCGCATCAAGCCGTCGACCTTGGAATGCAGCAGGCCGTGCTGCGGGAATGCGACGATCTCGCAGCTGAAATCGCTGCGGTGATTCTCCAGCGCGCGCTGCAGATGCTCCAGGCTTTTCAGCCCACTGACCGGATCGATGTTGCAATGGCTGCGCGCCACGGTCGTGCCCTTGGACTGCAGAAGGGCAATCAGCTGCTCGGCGCGCTGCTGCGAGGTCGGCAGGAGCTTGGGGAGCAGATCCTGTTCCAGCGCGATCATGTCCAGGATGGTCTTGCCCTGGCGCGGTCGCGGTGCCTGCCATGGGCCCCCATAGAACGTCTTGTCCAGATGAATGTGCATGTCGCGCATCGCCGGCAGCATGAGCTGGCCGTGCGCCTGATAGCGCGGCACGCCGGCGGGCGGGGCGGTGTTTGCCGGGTGCAGTGCGGCGATCTTGCCGTCCTTGATCTCAAGCGTGTGGAGCGTGGTGCGGGTGCCGACGACCGTATCACCGTCATACTCGAAGCCTGCTTCAAGCCGCACGTCGCTCAGATAGTAATGACGATCGGTCAGCGTGGTCGCGCCGGCCTCGGATGCGGGGCGGCTCGCGCTGGCCGGCGCAGCCTGTGCACCACCACCGGCCAGGCCGATGACGGCGCAAGCGGTGGTGAGTTTCCCGGTCTGGCCGAGAAAGCCCCTGCGGCTTTGGTGATGGACGCTTTCCACGTTTGTTTCCTTAAACTTGGGTCTGGGCGTTTCGGCTCCTAGATTACGAATGGGCTGCGTGGGTTGGCAGCGATATTTGCCAATGATGACTATTCGATTTGGCAATGATGTCCGTCGCGGGCAACGCAACGCCGTCACCCTGGCCCGCTCATCGTTCCAGCCGGCAGAACTCGGCTAGCCTTTCCGCCAGAACGACGGCCGCGGCAGGAGCGTTGTCGCGGTAGTACAGCGCCAGCTCGAAATCGTTCACCGGCGGCAAGCCTTCCGCTGTGCCCAGCGTGCGGTGGCCGGGCAGCCGGCAGCCGACCGGCAGCAGGGTCACGCCCAGCCCGGCGGCGGAGGCGGCAGCGAGGGCAGCCAGGCTGGCGCTGCTGTAGCTCACACGCCAGCGAATGCCGAGGCTGTCCAGCGCCTGGCAGAGCTCTTCGCGATAGAGACCGTTGAGCGGGAACACCGCCAGCGGCACCGGCGAGCGTTCGATGGCCGGGTGCGCCAGGCTGTCCAGCCACAGCAACGGTTCGAGCCTGGCGGCGCGCGGCGGTTGGCGGCGGCGCTGCTTGACCAGGATCAGGTCCAGCTCTTCGCGCTCATAGGCGCTGCGCAGATCGGCGCTGAGGCCGCTGGTGACGTCCAGCCGCAGATGCGGCTGCTCACGGCTGAATGCCGCCAGCAGGTCGACGGTTGGGACCGTAAAGTCCTCCGGCATGCCAAGCCGCAGCACGCCGTCGCGCCAGAAACCGGTCAAGGCGTCATGCGCCTCCTCGTTCAGGGCGATGATGCGTCGCGCATAGCTCAGCAGCCGCCCACCCTCCTCGGTCAGCTCAACCTGATGCGAGGTGCGCTCGAAGAGCGGCTTGCCCAGCATCTCCTCCAGGCGCCTGACCTGCTGGCTGACGGTGGACTGCGACAGGGACACGCGGTCGGCGGCGCGGGTGAAGCTCTGGCTCTCGCAGACCGCGACGAAGCTGAGCAGCAGCTGCGGGTTGAACATCGGATAGCGATTCATGCGCCCGCCGCCAGCATTTCATGGGCCGATTTGCCTGATACTAGGCGGTGCGGGCAGTCATGACCAAGGCGAAGGAAGCCTGCGCGCGAATGGCCATGGGTTGGCGTCGGACTCGCGGCCGCCGTATCCACTCCCTGAGCCAATCTGACCGGCTTGCTGCGCCGGCTCATTTTCTTGTTTGCCCGTTGGGTATCGGCTTCGCCCGGAGCGGTCTTCGCGATGTTTGGGGCTTCAGCTATAATTTTGCGACTATGAGGGCTCCGCCTTCTGCCCGGAGAGTGCGGCGCGTACGGCATCAAGCATCGCGAAGCCGTCTTCGGGCTCGGCCTGCAACGGCAAGCGTCCAAGTCGATCCTGCTGTAGAACGACGCCCTCGGTGACGGCCGGGTCGATGCCAAGCTCGCGAAGCGTCAGCGCGACCTCTCGCATTTCGGCGGCACGCCGGACGCCATGCTGCAGCATGCGGCTGACATTGTAGGGAACGACCGTTGGCCAATCGAGCCCGGGATAGCTGCGCCCGAGGGAGTCGAGGATCAACGGGTCGATTCCCGCGACGCGCGCAGCCATGAAACATTCATAGGTCAACGCCTCCAGTCCTTTGACCATGACGCTGCGGATCATCTTGATGATGGTTGCCGAGCCGATCTCCGGCCCTGCCAGCGCGAGCTCCATGCCGAAGCTCCCGAAGATCGCGATGAAGCTCTCGGCCGCCTCACCGGCGACCAGGCACCGTGTGGCATGGCGCTTGGGGTGAACCGGCGCCATGATCGCGAGGTCGATATAGGCACCCGGCGCGGCAAAAGCCGCGGCCGCCTCGCGCTTGCGGCCGGGCGATACCGAATTGACGTCGACGAAGACCTGGCCGGAGGTAAGACGCGACGCAGCCTGGCAGGCGGCGTCGAGGCTGTCGGCCGCGGTGACAGCCGAGAACACGAAGTCGGCGCCGGCCAGCGCGGCCTCGAGGCTGTCGGTGAGGCGGACGCCCAGGCGCTCTGCCGGCTTGCGGACGCGCTCCTGCGTACCCGCGGTGTCGAAGGCGGCAATCTCGACGATGCCGGCTTCGAGCAGGCCGCCGGCGAAGGCTTGCCCGGCCTCGCCGAAGCCGATGAAGCAAAGTCGCGGCGGGTTGGTGCGCGGGGAAACGGTTTGCAGCATGATGCTCTCCGCGATCAGAGAATCTGGCAGATATCGTCGAAGTCGAACCGCGCGGCGCGCGGTCTGACGCTCGCCGGGTCGCGATGACCGATATTGTTCAGGACATTGGACCTGACCTGATCGCCTGGGAAGAATTCGGCGTCCACGACATCATGCAGGCCCCCAGACATCGGGCCGCAATCGAGATCGAGCGCCCGCGCCGCCATCAGCAGACAGGTGCGCGCCTCACGGATGAGAATGTCGACGTAATGCTCGGATACGCACTGTCTTGAAGCCTGCGGAAGCATGAGCTGCGAACCCTGCGGATGTGACGCCGGAAGCTATCCGCAGGATGCCCGACGCGTCTTCGTCTGCTGGTTCACAAGAGCTATAAGTGCCGGGAATATCACGTGCCGGCGAGCGCATCCGGCGAGGCGCCGTCCTCGTCGAGCAGGCCGGTCGCCCGCAATTCGCGCAGATGATCGCGCAGCGCCGCCAGCAGGGCCCCGAGGCTCGGCGACCGTCGGCGATGGCGCAAGGTGATGATTCCGGCCGGCCGGCTGCCAGAGACCATCGGAATGGGCAAGATCCTGACAGCACCGCGGCCGAGATCCCCGGCGAGCATCAGCCGCGGAAGGACGGTGACGTAATCGCTCGACAGGACGAGCTCGCGGATGAAGGAAATCGAGGTCGAGCGTAGCGGCGCAGCCAGCATCTCCAACCCGGAATAGGCGATCACCGCGTCGATCTCCTGGCCAAGGCGCTGTTCCAGCGAGGGTAGCACGAGACCGAACTTACCGAGCTCGGTTCGCGGGCTGCCAGGGCGCCCGAGCAAGGGATGGCCGGCTCGTGCCAGGACCGAGATCGGCTCGTGATAGATCGTCTCGCGGTGAACATCATGCGCGGTCTCGAGCTCGTAGAGCCGCCCGACGATCAGATCGAGCTTGCCGCTCTCGAGCTGCGGCATCAGCTCGGCCGTGCGTCCCTGCACCAGCCTGATGTTCAGCTCGGGATTGGACGCGCGCAGCCGGCCGAGCGTCGGCGGCAGCACGCTCGTCGCAGCTGTCGGCAGGGCGCCGATGACCAGCGTGCCGGCCTGTCCCTGCTCGATCAGCCCGATATCGTCGGTGAGCCGCTCGACCAGCGACAGCATGGCCCGGCCGCGCTCGACAACGGCGCGGCCGAAGGGATTGATCATCACGCCGCGCGCCATCCGGTCGAAGATGGGATGGCCGACGATCTGCTCGACATCCTGCACCGCCTTCGACACCGCGGGCTGCGTGATGCTGAGCGTGTGGGCCGCGGCCAGGAAGCTGCCCTGCTCGGCCACGGCAATGACGATCTCGATCTGCCGCAGCTTCAGGCGCGCATTGATCTGCGATCGCATGGCCTGCCTCTCCCCATTGCAGGCAAGCCCTTTGCCCTAGTGCGGGGGCAATGACAAATTCGGGGAATCAGGCATCTCGCCGGCGCGCACCAACGAATCGCTGAGCTGTCGGCCGGTTGGGCCTTCCCGGCGAGAACGCCCGACATAGTCGGGCGACCGCAATGGTGATTCTCGGGAGCGATCTGTTCGACGGGCTCTGAGCAACCCTGAGGGCCGAGCGCGGCAACCCAGGATCACGGTCGCAGAGGCGACCCGCCACTCTCGATGATGTGATCCGGATCGGAAGATTTGGTGGAGCCAGGCGGAATCGAACCGCCGACCTCTTGAATGCCATTCAAGCGCTCTCCCAACTGAGCTATGGCCCCACGCTGGCCGATTGATTTGGGGGTCAACCGGCAAATTCCCGGACACCGCAGGAGTGGCTTCAACTTCGAAGCCCGGCGATGTCCGCGTCGTCACTGTCGCGACGGAGGGCTCTATAGGCGGGCTCGGCGGAAGACACAAGCACCTATATCGCAGAAATATTTTTTGTCCTCAGACGTCCTCGTCGCCCTCGATGTCGCCATCGATCAGATCGGAGACGTCATCATCGCCTTCCTCGTCCTCTTCCAGGAACGTGTCGTCTTCCTCGGCAGCGATGTCGTCCTCGACCTCGATGTCGTCCTCGCTGGTGACAACCGCGTCCTTCTCGCTCGTCTCGGCATCAGCCTCATCGAGAGAGACAAGCTCGACCGCGCCGTCAGCGGCCTCGGTCTCGTCCTCGTCATCCGCTTCCTTGGCGACAACCGCGGCCGCTTTGGCCTGCGGCTCGAACATCGAACGCGGGAAAGCCTGCCCCGTATAGGGCGAGACAATCGGGTCCTTGTTCAGGTCGTAGAATTTGCGTCCCGTGGTCGGGCAAACGCGCTTGGTACCAAGTTCCGGTTTCGCCACTGCGTCGGACCTTCATTCATTCATGTTTTGAAAAGCAGGCGCGTCCGTTAGTCGTGCCGGCCGGCCCTGTCAAATGCTGATTTCATTCACGTCTCGCGCGTGGCGCAGGACGGGTGGCCATGCTAGGCAGCCAGCGTCCAAGATCAAGCAGCCAGAGACGATCGACGTGGCCCACGCGCAGCACCCAACTCCCGTCACCGCCCGGGCCTCCGGCCCACTCTCCGGCCGTGTCCGGGTTCCCGGCGACAAGTCGATCTCGCATCGCGCGATGATCTTCGGCTTGCTCGCCATCGGCGAGACCAAGGTCACCGGCCTGCTCGAAGGCGAGGACGTATTGCGAACAGCCGATGCAGCCCGCGCGCTCGGCGCGATCGTGCATCATGACGGACCCGGCGCCTGGCGCGTCCAGGGCGTCGGCGTCGGCGGGCTGAGGGAGCCGGCCGGCCTGCTCGATTTCGGCAATGCCGGCACTGGCTCACGCCTGATGATGGGCGTTTGCGGCGCCCATCCGATCACCACCACCTTCGATGGCGACGCCTCGCTGCGGAAGCGGCCAATGCGGCGTATCCTCGATCCGCTCGAACTGATGGGCGCGACCATCCTGTCGCAGGAAGAGGGCGGACGCGTGCCGTTGACGATCCGCGGGCCGAAGGAGGCGCTGCCGATCACCTATCGCACACCGGTCGCCTCGGCGCAGATCAAGTCGGCCGTGCTGCTCGCCGGCCTCGCCGCCCCGGGCGAGACCACGGTGATCGAAACCGAAGCGACGCGCGATCATACCGAGAAGATGCTGGCGCATTTCGGGGCCGAGGTGCGGGTGACACCTGAAGGCGCCCATGGCCGGCGGATCGTGCTGAAGGGCCAGCCCGAATTGCAGGCGGCGCCGATCGTGGTGCCTGCCGACCCCTCCTCCGCCGCCTTCCCGCTGGTCGCTGCACTGATCGTGCCGGGCTCCGACATCCTGATCGAGAGCGTGATGACCAATCCGCTCCGCAGCGGGCTGCTGACCACGCTGCGCGAGATGGGCGCCGACATCACGGTCGAAAGCGAGGCCAATGAAGGCGGCGAGACGGTTGCAACGCTGCGCGTCCGCGCCGGCGCCCTCAAGGGCGTCGAGGTGCCGCCGGAGCGCGCGCCATCGATGATCGACGAGTATCCGGTCCTCGCGGTCGCTGCGTCCTTCGCCACGGGGACGACCCGGATGCGGGGGCTGCAGGAGCTGCGCGTCAAGGAATCCGACCGGCTCGCCGCAGTCGAAGCCGGGCTGAAGGCCGCGGGCGTGACCTGCCGGATCGAAGGCGACGACCTCGTCGTCGAGGGCGGAAACGGCACGGTCGCGGGGGGCGGCACGGCCGCGACCCATCTCGACCACCGCATCGCGATGAGCTTCCTCGTCATGGGGCTGGCGACGCAAAAACCGATGCAGGTCGATGACGGAGCGATGATCGCGACCAGCTTCCCGACCTTCATCAGCCTGATGAACGGGCTGGGCGCAGAGATCGCATGAGCCCTGCCGCGATGCGCAAGCGCCTGGTCATCGCCGTGGACGGCCCCGCCGCCTCGGGCAAGGGTACGCTGGCGCGGCGGCTCGCGGCCCATTACGGCCTGCCCTATCTCGATACCGGCCTGCTCTATCGCATGGTGGCCCGCGCAATGCGGGACGCGGGCAAGGATATCCATGATGCCGAGGCCGCCGCAGTCATCGTCTCGACATTCGATGAAAAGGCCTTCGCCGAGGACAGCCTGCGTGGCCGCGAGATCGGCGAGGCGGCATCCGTCGTTGCGGCGATGCCGGCGGTCCGCAAGGGACTGATCGACCGGCAGCGCCGCTTCGCCGGGCAGCCGGGCGGGGCCGTTCTCGATGGGCGCGATATCGGCACGGTGATCTGCCCCGAGGCTCCGGCCAAGCTCTTCGTCACCGCGACGCCGGAGGTACGCGCGGCCCGACGCCACAAGGAACTGGCCGGGCGCGGCGAGCTTGCCACCTTCGAGGGCATCCTGGCCGATATCAGGCGCCGCGATGCCCGTGATTCCGGCCGCAGCGATGCGCCGCTGAAGGCGGCGGAGGATGCGGATATCCTCGACACCTCGGCGCTGACAGTCGAAGAGGCGGTCGCGGCCGCGATCGCCATCGTGGACGCCCGCCGCGCGGGCTGAGCCTGCCGATAAATCAATCTTGGCGAGAGCCGAAACGAGGTGCACACTTCCGCCGCGCCCTGATGGCGGAGGTGGCGATGCGGCACGTGCTGTTCGGTCTCTTGAGTCTTGCGGCGGCCGGCTTCTGGACGAGCACGGCGTCGAATGCGCAGCCGGCGGCCACCCCGCCCGACGAGGTCGATCTCGCCCTCGTGCTGGCGGTCGACATTTCCTACTCCATGGATCTCGACGAGCTCGCGCTGCAGCGCGGCGGCTATATCGAGGCCTTTCGCTCGAAACAGCTGCACGACGCCATCGCCAAAGGCGCGCTCGGCAAGATCGCCGTGACCTATTTCGAATGGGCCGGCGGCAATTTCCAGCATATCGTCAAGCCCTGGACAGTCATCGACACGCCGCAATCGGCCATCGCCTTTGCCGAGGAACTGGGCGAGGCCCAGACGCGGCGCGGCCGGCGGACGTCGATTTCGGGCGCGATCGATCTCGGCATGCAGTTGCTCGAGCAGGCCAATGTCACCGCGATGCGCCGTGTGATCGACATCTCGGGCGACGGCGCCAACAATGACGGGCGCCCCGTTACCGCCGCGCGCGACGATGCCCGCGACAAGGGCATCAGCATCAACGGCCTGCCGGTGATGCTGAAGCAGGCGAGCTATTTCGATATCGACAATCTCGACGTCTATTACGAGGATTGCGTGGTCACCGGCATCGGCGCCTTCGTGATCCCGATCCGCGAGCGTCACCAGTTCGTCGATGCGACCCGCACCAAGCTGGTGCGCGAGATTGCCGAAACTCAGGCTGCCGAGGCTACCATCCAGAAGGCGCAGTCCAAGGAGCCGCGCGTGTCCTGCCTCTCGGGCGAGAGACAATGGCGCGACCGGATGGGAAATTGAGGGGACCTCAGGTGCCGCGCGGCTTCGCTCGCGTCGTCGGCAAAGCTGCGGCCGGATCGTCCGGCCAGAGATGGCGGGGATATCGGCCCTTCATGTCGGCCTTCACTGCAGCCCAGGAGCCGCGCCAGAAGCCCGGCAGATCGCGGGTCACCTGGATCGGTCGATGCGCCGGCGACAGCAGCTCCAGAACGAGCGGCACGCGGCCGGCCGCGAGCGAGGGGTGCTGGGCGAGCCCGTAAAGCTCCTGCACGCGCACCGAGATAGTCGGCCCTGCCTCGGCCGCGTAGTCGACGGCGAGATGAGAGCCGGTCGGTGCGGCGAAATGCGTCGGCGCCTCGGCATCGAGCCGGCGTTTCAGATCCCAGGGCAGCAGGCTTCCCAGCGCCGCGTCCAGGTCAGCCGGCTCGATCGCGGCAAGCGAGGTTCGCCCCTCGATATGGGGCGCCAGCCAGAGTTCCGGCTCTGCCGCGAGCCCGGCATCGGACAGGTCTGGCCAGGGATTGTCGCCGGCAGAGCCGGCCGCGGCCTGCTGCAGGAAGGCAGTGCGTTCGCGCAATTGCTGCTGTGCCTTCGTCCATGGCAACAACCCGACGCCCAGCGTCGCGACGCCAACGGCCAGCACCGCAGCGTTCTCCGGCGTCCCCCCAACCGGAAGCGGGCGCTCGGACAGGCTGATCGCGCCATAGCGCCTGATCGCGCGCGCGCGCAGGGCGCGGGCATTGCGGTCGAAGATCGTTTCCGTCCGCTCCTCCAGGCCGAAGGACGCGAGGCCCTCGGCGGCCTGACGCAGGACTTCGTCTTCACCGATCGCGGCACCGCCGAGGATTCGGGCCTGCTGTGCCATGCCCGTCATGTCCGCCACGACGATCCAGGGCTCGCGGGCGAGGCGCTGTGTCGGCTCCAGCGCCGCACCACGGCCATTGGCCAGGAGATACTGACCCGAACCCGGTGTGCGAAGCCTGGCGATTCGATCGGGATAGGCGAGCGCGAGCAGGAAACCGATGGAGCCCGGGGCGTCGCGGCCCGGCGGGCTCGCCTTCTGCGCCAACCGGGCCCAGCCCTCCGCGAGGCGACGCATATCGGCGGCGCGACCACCGCGCTCCCGCCCGAAGCGCTCGGCCCGCTCGGCGAGATCCGTCGCATCCCCGCCGAGCCCCCGCTCGACCAGCAGCGCCGCCAGTTCCGCCGCTGCCCTGGCCTGGCCGAAACGCGCGGCGACGACGACCATACGGGCGAGGCGTGGCGGCAACGGCAAGGCCTGCAAGGCCCGGCCGTCGGCGGTGATGCGGCCATCCTCGGCGAGTGCGCCAAGATTGAGCAGCAGCGCCCGCGCCTCCTTCAGGGCAGGGGCTGGCGGCTGGTCGAGAAAGGCAAGCGATGTCGGATCGGCGACGCCCCAGGCCGCGCAATCAAGCAGCAGCGGCGCGAGATCCGCAGAGAGGATTTCGGGCCGGGCGAAGGCTTCCAGCGCGCCGGTGCCAGCCTCCTCCCAGAGGCGGTAGCACACGCCCGGTTCGGTGCGGCCGGCGCGGCCGCGGCGCTGGTCGGCGGCGGCGCGACTGACCCGGCGGGTCTCGAGACGGGTCACGCCGATATCCGGCTCGTAGACGGGGACGCGCGCGAGGCCGGAATCGACCACCACACGCACCCCCTCAATGGTGAGCGAGGTCTCGGCGATCGAGGTCGCCAGCACGATCTTGCGCCGTCCGGCCGGCGCCGGCAGCACGGCGCGATCCTGCTCGGCCTGATCGAGCGCGCCATAGAGCGGCGCGATCTCGACCGCAGGATCGCGCACCCGTTCGCGCAGCCGCTCCTCGACCCGCCTGATCTCACCCTGTCCTGGCAGGAAGACGAGGAGCGAACCCGGTTGCTCGTTCAGGGCCTGCTGCACGGCCTCGGTGACCTGGTCCTCGATCCGCTTCAATGGATCTCGGCCGCGATAGCGCGTCTCGACCGGATAGGCCCGGCCCTGCGATTCGATGACCGGCGCGGCACCGAGCAGATTTGCGACCCGCGCCCCGTCTAGCGTGGCCGACATCACCAGGATGCGCAGGTCCTCGCGCAACCCGCCTTGCACGTCGAGCGCCAGGGCGAGACCGAAATCGGCGTCGAGCGAGCGTTCGTGGAATTCGTCAAAGAGCACGGCGGCGATGCCGTCGAGCGCCGGATCGTCGAGAATCATCCGGGCGAAGACCCCCTCGGTGACGACCTCGATCCGCGTCTTCGGCCCAATCTTCGATCCGAGCCGGACACGCAAGCCAACCGTGTCGCCCACGCGCTCCCCCAGCGTCTGCGCCATGCGGCCGGCAGCGCCGCGAGCCGCGAGCCGGCGCGGTTCGAGGATGATCAGCTTGCCGCCAGCCGCCCAGGGCTCGTCGAGCAGGGCGAGTGGGACACGCGTGGTCTTGCCGGCGCCGGGAGGAGCGACCAGCACCGCATTCGGGCCAGCACGGAGCGCCGCGGCGAGATCGTTCAGGACGGCATCGATCGGAAGCGGGGTATCGAAATCGCGCATGGCGCGATGTGACGCAGCCGGCGCGCGGACGCAAGCGATGGTGGACTCAGGCTGCCTGCCGAAGCCCGACCTCGAAGGGGCTGACCGTGATCGCGCCTGATTTCACCGACACCATCGAGTTGCATCCGAGCGCCTGCCAGCAGTCGCGCGCGGCATCGACCGGCTCGGACGCGACGACGATGCTGTCGCTGCGGTTGCAGATATAGAGCGTCGGCGGACGCGTATCGGACGACCAGCGCACGGCATGGATCGTCTCGCCATCGGCGAGCGCGGCGGCACAGCGCAAGGGCTCGCGAATGCCGGCCGCCTGCATCAGGGCCAGCGCCTCGCCCAAGGTCCAGGCCAGCGCTTCGCTGGGCGAATAGCCGTCCGCCATGCGGGCGAGCGCCAGCAGGAAGATCGCTTCCGAATCCGTCGTGCCGACACGGGCGGCATAGAGCGAATCGGGAATCAGGCTCTCGAGCTTGCGGCGGATCAGGGCGTAGCCGCCGATCTGGCCATTATGCATGAAAAGATGCCGGCCATGGACGAAGGGATGGCAATTGGCCCGCGTCGTCGCCGTGCCAGTCGCAGCACGCACATGCGCGAAGAAGAGATGCGAGCGCACCTGACGGGCGATCGAGAGCAGGTTCTCGTCGGACCAGGCCGGCCGGACCTCGCGATACTGCCCGGGCTCCGGCTTCTCGCCATACCAGCCGACGCCAAACCCGTCGCCATTCGTGCCGGTCTTGGACTCTTCGGCATGGAGCGACTGGTGAATCAGGGAATGGCAGGGCGAGGCGACGAAATCCTCAAGAAAGACCGGAACGCCGGAATAGGCGAGGAAACGGCACATGGTCGGTCCCGAATCAGGCTGCGGGCGGGACGCCGCATCGAGGAGATTATTCCACGAGAATGAACCGTGACATAACAAATCTTCCCCGAGCTCTACTCGCTGCAGGAAAAATCCAGCTTCGCTTCCTTGCGGCTCCTGCCGACCTTCACCTCGATCTCGAGCGGAGCGCAGGTGGCGCTGTCGAGCAGGAAGGCCTTGTGGATGCGTCCCTCCTCGCCGAAGAGGAATCCGCCATAGACGCGCCGGAGCAGGATCTTCTCGCCGGTCTTCGCCTTCTGCCTGACGGTGAGCGAGGCGAGGTCGCGGGCGATCTTGTCCGAGGATTTGGTGTTCTTCGCGCCGGTGAAGGCGAGCGTCACCAGGAGCGCATCGGCCGGCTCGCCGACCTCGCCCTCACCGATCACGGTATTGTGGAGCGCCTTCTTCGTCCCGACCAGGTCGTCCGAGAGCCTGCCGGTGCGCTCGAGGAAGAGCTGGACCTTGATCCCCTCGACCGCAACCTGGGCGAAAGCCGAAGACGAAGACGCCGCCAGAAGGCCTAGGCCGAACAGTGCGGAGAAAGCCGGTTGCATCGTCGAGGCCCCATCTGAATCACGCCCTATCGGCAGGATTGCGCAGCTATGCCATTTCGCCGTGAGGTTGCTAGCCCTCCGATCAGCCTTTACGCGACAACACAACCGGGCGATGACGGAAACCGCTCGATATCCGGATGGGGGGAGCGGGTCCGTGAAGACAGTGATTTCGCTTGCGGGCGCAGCTTTGGTGCTGTGCCTCATCCCCAGCCTCGCATTCGCGGCGGGCGATATCGGCGGGGCGACGCTCGGCGCGGCCTGGGCGCTCCCCTTTGCCGGCATGCTGCTTTCGATCGCGCTGGGTCCAATCCTGTTTCCGCATTTCTGGGAACTCAATTACGGCAAGTTCGCAGCCTTCTGGGCAGCGCTCGTGCTGGTGCCCCTCGTCCTCTTCCGCGGCTTCGATCCGGCGCTCGGATCACTGCTTCACACCGCGCTGCTCGAATATATCCCGTTCATCATCCTGCTCTTCGCGCTCTTCACCATTGCCGGCGGCATCCTGGTCACCGGGAATCTTCATGGCACGCCAGCGACAAATACGGCTCTGCTGGCGATCGGGACCGCGATGGCGAGTGTGGTCGGCACGACGGGGGCCTCGATCATCATGATCCGGCCGCTGCTGCGCGCCAATGACGACCGCCGCCACAACGTCCATGTCGTCGTGTTCTTCATCTTCCTGGTCTCGAATATCGGCGGCTCGCTGACTCCGCTCGGAGATCCGCCGCTCTTTCTCGGCTTCCTGCGCGGCGTCAGCTTCTTCTGGACGACCCAGCACCTTCTGCCGGAGACCAGCTTTGCGGTCGCGGTGCTGCTGGCACTGTTCTTCGCGCTCGACAGCTATTTCTTCAGCAAGGAAAAGGGGGCTCCAGCCCTCAAGGATCCGACGCCGGACCGTGCCATCAAGCTCTTCGGCAAGGTCAATATCGCGCTGCTCGGCGGCGTCATCCTCGCCATCCTGATGTCGGCGAACTGGAAGCCCGGCACTGTCTTCGACATCCATGGCGTTCATGTCGAGCTGCAGAATGTGGTGCGCGACGCGATCCTGCTCGGCCTCGCGGGACTCTCGCTCGCATTGACCCCGAAGCCCGTGCGGGCCGGCAATGAATTCAGCTGGGGGCCGATCAAGGAGGTCGCCAAACTCTTTGCCGGCATCTTCGTCTGCATCATCCCGGTGCTGGCGATGCTGCAGGCCGGCAAGGACGGGGCGTTCGCATCGCTCGTCGCGCTGGTGACGCATGCGGACGGAACGCCGAACAACGTCGCCTTTTTCTGGCTGACCGGCCTCCTCTCGTCCTTCCTCGACAATGCCCCGACCTATCTGGTCTTCTTCGAACTTGCCGGCGGCGACGCGAAAGCCCTGATGACGACGGGCGCGTTGACGCTGACCGCGATCTCGGCCGGCGCGGTCTTCATGGGCGCCAACAGCTATATCGGCAACGCGCCGAACTTCATGGTCTACGCCATCGCCAAGGATCGGAAGGTCAATATGCCGAGCTTCTTCGGCTACATGATGTGGTCAGGCGCGATCCTGATCCCGCTCTTCCTGCTGCAGACGGTGATCTTCTTCAGGTAGCCCGCAGCCTTGTGCGGCAGCGCGGCCCCGTGCCGGGCGCCCGCCGTCCTATGACGCGTGTCGCCGGTCGGCCGGACGAGGTGAGAGGATCGCTCCGCGCGCCCCCGCCCCCATGGCTGCGAGGCGCTAGGGCCGTCCCGTCGGCACGCCGTCGCGAATCCTCTGCGAAAACGCGGGATCGTCGAGGGAAAGCGTGCGCGCCCGTTCGCTGATCCGCCCGCGTCGAATCAGCTCGTCCAGCGGCATGTCGGATCGAATCGCGCCGATGCGGGCGAGATAGCCCGGCAGGTAGCCCGAGAGCAGCACGCGCGGATCGAGCGGCAGCGAGAAGGTCCAGCCCGGCGCAACCGAACCGACGAGATGATAGACCACCGTCGTGCAATTGGTCGTCAGCGTGTTGTACCAGCGCGGCTTCTTCGCCAGCCGGTTGATGTCGGCGGCATAGGCCAGCAGCACGTCGCGGGCCTGGGTCGGGGTAGCGGCGAGCCGGAAGAGCCTCACATCCTCGCCGCGCGCATGGGTGCGCAGGCCGACGATGTCGCGCTCGTCGGCGGCGACATAGGCCATCTCATAGGTCCGGAAGAAACCGGCCAGCGACGACCATTCCTCACCCTTCTCGCGCCGAACCTCGATCGAGAAGGTCAGCGGCAGGGAATCCGAGAAGGTGAAGCTGACGAGCAGATGCGCGATCGCCTCGCCGGACCAGTAGGACAGGAAGAGATCGGCGCCCTCGATCTTCGACAGGTCGAAGCTGCGCGTTTCCCAGTGCTGATCGTAATCGGTTTCGGTGCGCCAGCGGAAATGACGCAGATTGGTGACGGAGATGCGGTCGCCCTCGCGCGCGATCTCCGGCAGGCGCGCAAGCTCGGGGATCCAGTCGCGATCATGGGATGGCGACATGCTGTTCCACCAGCCGAGCAGGCCGAGGAACACGACGGCGAAGCCCAGTGGCAACCGCAGCGCGCCGGTCCAGATGCCGATCAGCCCGGCCAGAGCGGCAAAGCCGAAGGCGATGGCACCCATGATGGCCAGCGCGCCATTGAGGCGGAACAGCAGGAGACCGATGCCCCAAAGCCCCGCCCCGACGATGACGAGGGTGGTGAGAAGCTTCAGCAGAATCAAAAAGAGGCGGCTCATCGCCGCCTCTCGTAACACATCAAACCGATTCGGGCGTCACGCCGCCAGCGAACTGGTCGGCGCCGCCGCCTTCACGGCATCGTCCACATGGCTCTCGAAGCGCTTGAAGTTCTCGCGGAACATGGCGACGAGCGTCTTGGCGGTTTCGGCGAACTCGGCCTTATCCTGCCAGGTCTTGACGGGATAAAGGATATGCGGCTCGACGCCCGGCACCGAGGTCGGCACTGCGAAGCCGAAATACGGATCGCGGCGGAAATCGGCACGGTTGAGCGAGCCGTCCAGCGCCGCCGACAGCAGGCGGCGGGTGACGCGGATCGGCATGCGCCGGCCGGTACCGTATTTGCCACCGGTCCAGCCGGTGTTCACCAGCCAGCAATCGACATGGTGCTTGGCGATGAAGTCGCGCAGCAGATTGGCGTATTCGGACGGGTGGCGCGGCAGGAAGGGCGAGCCGAAGCAGGTCGAGAATTCCGGCTCGACGCCGACAAGGCCGCGCTCCGTGCCGGCGACCTTGGCGGTGTAGCCGGAGAGGAAATGGTACATCGCCTCGGCCGGGGTCAGCTTGGCGATCGGCGGCATCACGCCGAACGCGTCCGCCGTCAGCATCACGATGTTCTTGGGCGTGCCGGCCCGGCCGGTGCGCGACGCATTCGGGATGAAATCGAGCGGATAGGCCGAGCGGGTGTTCTCGGTCTTGCTCTGGTCGTCGAAATCCACGACGCGGCTGATCGGGTCGAGCACGACGTTCTCGAGCACGGTGCCGAAACGCTGTGACGCGGCATAAATCTGCGGCTCGGCCTCGGCCGAGAGCTTGATCGTCTTGGCGTAGCAGCCACCCTCGAAATTGAAGATGCCGTCCTTCGACCAGCCATGCTCGTCATCGCCGATGAGCGTGCGGTCAGGGTCTGCCGACAGCGTGGTCTTGCCGGTGCCGGAGAGCCCGAAGAAGATCGCCGGGTCTTCATTGCGGCCGACATTCGCCGAGCAATGCATCGGCACGACACCCTTGGTCGGCAGGATGTAGTTCAGATAGGTGAAGACCGATTTCTTCATCTCGCCGGCATAGGCGGAGCCGCCGATCAGCACGATCTTGCGGGTGAAATCGATGGCGACGACGGTCTCGCTCCGGCAGCCGTGGCGCTTGGGATCGGCCTTGAAGCTCGGGAGATCGACAATCGTCATCTCCGGCACATAGCTCGGAATCTCCTCCGGAGCCGGGCGGATCAGCAGATTGCGGATGAAGAGCGAGTGCCAGGCGAACTCCGTGAAGACGCGAGCCTTGACGCGATGCACCGGGTCGGCACCGCCATAGAGGTCCTGTGCGAAGAGTTCCTTGCCTTCGGCATGGCTGATGAAATCAGCGAGCAGGATCTCGAACTGCGCCGGCGTGATCGCGCCGTTGTTCTCCCACCAGACGGTTCCTTCCGTCAGCGCGTCCTTGACGACGAACTTGTCCTTCGGAGACCGGCCGGTATGGCTGCCGGTATCGGCGCAGAGCGCACCACCATGGGCGATCTCCGACTCGCCGCGCCGCAGCGACTCCTCGTAAAGGCGCGCCGCTTCGAAGTTCCAGCGCACCGCCTTGAGCTTACGGAAACCGAATGTGTCGGCGCCGCAGGCGGTGTTGAAGTGACCAATGGTCTCCACAGGCATTCTCCCGAACGGCGCCCTTCGACGCCTTGTTTCGACATGGCGGACTGTGCTTCCGCCACCGTGGGCGAGATCAAGTGCGGCGCTCTTTAAGCGCATGACGACGCCGGCTCAAGTCACCGACGAAACTTGAGCAGGCACAAACTTCCCTAAATCGATTGAATGAACCGAGCCCCCCGGCACAGCGTCATCAGGCCGCAGCACGGGCCTTCTGGGCCAATGCCACCAGGGCGGCACGCAGCGCACCGGGGCTGGTGACGCGCTCGGGAAAGACAAGGCGCGCCGCCGCATCGCCGCAGACGAGATCGAGTCCTTCGGGATCGAGACCGGTCGCCCGCCAGCGTCCCTCCGGCTCGCCCAGCAGCCGCGTCGCATAGAGTGCGAGTGCCTCGGCATGGTCTTCGTTCATATGCGCGACGGCGCCCTCCTCGGCCTCGATCAGCGCATCGCACCCCGTCAGGTCGAGCAGGACGTCACCAGTCGCGATTTCGGCTGCGCGGGCAAACCCGCCATTGGGATGGAGCCCGGAGACCTCGAGCCGGAAGAGCGAGAAATCGGGGAAATCGATGTAGAGCTTCGACTTGGGGTGACGCGCCAGGAACCGGCGGCGTGCGCGCGAATCGTCGGTGCGCAGGGCACGGCCGGCCACGCTCACGCGCTTCGAGTTGGCCATGGGGTCGCCCTTCCCCAGCGCAAAGCACAGGATCGAGCAGCGCGGATCGGCATCGAGATTGCGCGTGTGCAATGCGAGCTTCGAGAGCAGAAGCAGCGGCGTTCCATCGACATCGGTCGCGACATTCACCAGAGTCGACAACGGAAATCCGCTTGCCGGGTCGAGGGTCGCCAGCGGTGCCGTGCGAGCAATGCGCAGCAGCTCGCGCGCCATCGCGACCGCATCGAAGGAATCCGGTGCCGTGCCCCCGAGTTCGACACCGCGCGGCGTGATCGCCTGTCCCTCAACCTCAGACATCGCACGCTCCTCACTCTCAAAATCGGCCTTGGCGAACCGCGCCGGCCGAAGCCGCCAACAGCCGCTCGGGACCCTTTCGGCATAACAACGCGTTAGGCTGTAGCGAAACCGTCACGGCACCGCTAGATTGCAGCCACGGTTTGGCCGCTCTCTCGCGAGAGTGGACCCGTCATTGCAACGCGGCCAAGAGACGTAAAGCCCATGCCAACCATTGCGCTGGTCGATGACGACCGCAACATCCTGACCTCGGTCTCCATCGCGCTCGAGGCGGAGGGATACCGGATCATGACCTATACGGACGGGGCATCGGCGCTCGATGGGCTGAAGCAGAACCCGCCGGATCTGGCGATCTTCGATATCAAGATGCCGCGCATGGACGGGATGGAGCTGCTTCGGCGGCTCAGGCAGAAATCCGACCTGCCGGTGATCTTCCTGACGTCGAAGGACGAGGAGATCGACGAACTCTTCGGCCTGAAGATGGGGGCGGACGACTTCATCCGGAAGCCCTTCTCGCAGCGGCTGCTGGTCGAGCGCGTCAAGGCGATCCTGCGCCGCGCCGGTGCCAAGGATGTCAGCGCGCCAGCGCGGCCGGAAGATGCCAAGGCCCTGGAGCGTGGGCAGTTGCGCATGGACCCGGAGCGTCATACCTGCACCTGGAAGGGCGAGCCGGTCACGCTGACCGTCACCGAATTCCTGATCTTGCAGTCGCTGGCGCAGCGTCCTGGCGTGGTGAAAAGCCGCAACGCCCTGATGGACGCCGCCTATGACGACGAGGTCTATGTCGACGACCGCACCATCGACAGCCACATCAAGCGGCTGCGCAAGAAGTTCAATCAGGTCGACGCCGAGTTCGACATGATCGAGACGCTGTACGGTGTCGGTTATCGCTTCAAGGAGATGTGAGAATAGCGATCGATGCCTTGACCTGCTCCGAGGGACACTTAACCGCCTTCGTGGAATTGGAACGCATCACGCATGGCGACGATTGAACAGGACAGACCCCGCGCCGAAGGCAGCCGAAGCCGTCCGGCGCTGCGGCGGCGCGTAGCGCTGGCGGGACGGCATGCCTGGCGCGCCATCTCGTCACGCGCCGCCTCCAGCCTGACGCGTCGCATCGTCGTCCTCAATCTCGCCGGGCTCGTGGCACTGCTGCTCGGCTTTCTCTACCTCAATCAGTTCCGCGAAGGGTTGATCGAGTCCCGGGTGCAAAGCCTGCTGACGCAGGGCGAGATCATCGCGGCCTCGATTGCGGCCTCCGCGACGGTCGAGACCGACGCGATCACCATCGACGCCGATAAGCTGCTGCAGCTGCAAGCAGGTGAAAGCGCAGGCATTGCCGATGATCCGCTCGATTTCTCGATCAACCCCGAGAAAGTGGCGCCGCTGCTCAGGCGCCTGGTGACGCCGACCAAGACCCGTGCCCGCGTCTATGACAAGGACGGGATGCTGACGCTCGACTCGCGCAATCTCTATTCGCGCGGAGACGTGCTCCGGCTCGACTTGCCGCGCCTCGGCGAGCCGGACGAGGCGCCCTTGCTCGAGCGCACCTGGAACATGCTGCGCAACCGGCTCGGGCGTGCCGACGTGCCGGCCTATGACGATTTCGCCAATGCCAATGGCAAGTCCTATCCGGAGGTGGCACGCGCCTTGAGCGGCGTTCCAGCCAGTGTCGTGCGCGTCAATACGCGCGGGCAGACCATCGTCTCCGTCGCCGTGCCGGTCCAGCGCTTCCGGACCGTACGCGGAGCGCTTCTGCTCTCGACCCAAGGCGGCGATATCGACGGCATCATCGCCGGCGAGCGCTATGCCATCATCCAGGTTTTTGCGGTCGCTGCGGGCGTGATGATCGTGCTCTCGGTGCTTCTGGCCGGCACGATCGCGGAGCCCATCCGCAAGCTCGCCGACGCCGCGCAGCGCGTACGCAAGGGCGTGAAGTCGCGCGAGGAAATTCCCGATTTCACCAATCGCCATGACGAGATCGGACACCTGTCGGGCTCGCTGCGCGACATGACAAAGGCGCTCTACAACCGCATCGAAGCGATCGAAAGTTTCGCCGCCGATGTCGCCCATGAGCTCAAGAACCCGCTCACCTCACTGCGCAGCGCCGTGGAAACGCTGCCGCGCGTGAAGAACGACGATTCCCGCGGCCGGCTGCTCGCCGTGATCCAGCATGATGTCCGGCGCCTCGACCGCTTGATCTCGGATATTTCGGATGCATCTCGGCTCGACGCGGAGCTGGCGCGCAACGATGCCGCTCCCGTCGACATGGCCCAGGTCCTGGAAGCGGTGGTCGGCTTGCAGAACCAGACGCGCCGGGATGGCCAGCCCGGGATCGAACTTTCGGTCGAGCGGCGCGGGCAGCGCCCTGGCGGGCGTCAGGACTTCCTGGTGATGGGCCATGATTCCCGGCTCGGCCAGGTCATGGTCAACCTCATCGACAACGCCCGTTCCTTCTCGCAGCCCGACAAGCCCGTGCGCGTCATACTGTCGCGCGTCGGGCCCGATGTCCTGATCAGCGTCGAGGATGACGGGCCGGGCATCCCGCCCCACGCCATCGAGCGCATCTTCGAGCGCTTCTATACCGACCGACCGGACGAGGGCTTTGGGCAGAATTCCGGACTCGGCCTCTCGATCTCACGCCAGATCGTCGAAGCCCATCGCGGCAGCATCCGCGCCGAGAACCGGCTCGACCGCTCGACGGGAGCGGAAGACCCGCCGCGGCTCGGTGCCCGCTTCGTCGTGAGGCTGCCCGCCGTTCAGCACATCGCCTGAGTTGCCTGCATGGACAAAGCCAAGAAGGCCGGAACCAGCGAGCGCGTGCATGCCAGCACGATTGCGATTGGCGAGGCAGGAATCATCATCCGCGGCCCATCCGGCGCCGGAAAATCAGTTCTGGCTCTGGCCTTGATTGCCCTCGCCAGGCAGGACGGCCTGTTCGCGCGGCTGGTCGCCGACGACCGGACCGAGCTCAAGGCAATTGGCGGCAGGCTGGTCGGCCACCCGGTCTCCCCGCTCGAGGGACTGGTCGAACGACGCGGTCTCGGCCTCACTCCCGAGCCCCACTTGCCCGGCGTCGTGATCCGGCTGATTGTCGATTGCAGCGGCGAGGAGCCGGAGCGCATGCCTGAGCCGGAAGCCCTGGTGGAACGCCTGGCAGGTATCGACCTGCCGCGGCTGACCGTAGAGGGCCGGGCCGGCGACGAGCGGCTTGTCCTCACTGCCCTGCGCCTGTTCATGGGAGATACGTGAGCCTTGTTTTCGACAAGATTCCATCCAGCTGTCTTGCCTAACCCGCGCGCCTGCCGCATAAACCGCGACCTTGTCCGGGCGCCTGCAAGCGCTCTCCGGTGCGATAGTGAATGATCGGACTCGTCCTTGTGACGCATGGGCATCTGGCGACCGAGTTCCGCTCAGCGCTCGAACATGTCGTCGGCCCCCAGCAAAGCCTCGCCACCATCGCCATCGCCCCCGATGACGACATGGAGGCCCGTCGACGCGACATCATCGCGGCGGTCGAAGCCGTCGAGAACGGCAAGGGTGTGATCGTTCTCACCGACATGTTCGGTGGCACGCCCTCGAATCTGGCCATCTCGGTGATGGAACCCGGGCGGATCGACGTCGTGGCCGGGATCAACCTGCCGATGCTGATCAAGCTCGCCAGCGTGCGCGAGGAGAAGACCCTCGACGAGGCCGTAACCAGCGCGCAGGATGCCGGCCGAAAATACATCACCGTAGCCAGCCGGGTTCTGGCGGGAAAATAGGATGAGCGGCCAGGTGAGCAGCAGCGAAGACGATTGTGATTGCCCGGAGACGGCGATCCCGAACGGCGCGCTTTATTGCGAACTGCCGATCGTCAACAAGAAGGGCCTGCACGCCCGCGCCACCGCGAAATTCGTGCAGTGCGCCTCGAATTTCGACGCGGACATTACTGTGACCCGCTGCGGCGAGACCGTCGGCGCGACCTCGATCATGGGCATCCTGACGCTTGGTGCCGGCATCGGCTCGACCATCACCGTCGTCGCCAAGGGCCGCGACGCCCAGGAGGCGCTGAAGGCGCTCGAAGCCCTGGTCGCCGACAAGTTCGGCGAAGGCGAATAGGCTGAAGCGCCGACAGCGCTTTCCTTGCAGGCATCTTGAGGTCAGATTTCGCTGCGCCCAGTCTGAGGTACGCAGGGGCAAACCGGCCGCATCGTCTGTTCCCGGCTGTGCGACAACTCCCAAGGGGTCGCCTGATAGGTGAGGTTCGCGCCTGCCGCGCCGCGCTCCTTCCCGACGCATATAAAGACATCTTTATATCTTTGATTGCGTTCTGACGCCGTCACTGCTAGAGAGCCGCGCGTCATTCAAGATCAAGCCATTGGAGCAGCCCCGTGTCGAAGCACGATTACGTCGTCAAGGACATCAGCCTCGCGGATTACGGCCGCAAGGAAATCAACATGGCCCAGGACGAGATGCCGGGCCTGATGGCGATCCGCGCCGAGCATAAGGGCAAGGCCCCGCTCAAGGGCGCCCGCATCGCCGGCTGCCTGCACATGACCATTCAGACCGCCGTGCTGATCGAGACGCTGAAGGAACTCGGCGCCGACGTGCGCTGGTCGTCCTGCAACATCTTCTCGACCCAGGACCATGCCGCCGCCGCGATCGCCGCGACCGGCACCCCGGTCTTCGCCATCAAGGGCGAGACGCTGGAGGAGTATTGGGAATACGTCCTGCGCACCGCGACCTGGGGTGACGGCGGCACGCCAAACATGATCCTCGACGATGGCGGCGACCTGACCATGCTGATCATCCTCGGCGCCGAAGCCGAGGCCGGCAAGGCCGAGTTCCTGGACAAGCCGGGCAACGAGGAAGAGACGATCTTCTTCAAGCTGATCAAGCGGGAGCTCAAGGCCAATCCGGGCTGGTTCACCAAGACCCGGGCCGCGATCAAGGGCGTCTCGGAAGAGACCACCACCGGCGTGCACCGCCTCTACGAACTGGCCAAGGCCGGCCGCATGCCCTTCCCGGCGATCAACGTCAACGACTCCGTCACCAAGTCGAAGTTCGACAACCTCTATGGCTGCCGTGAATCGCTGGTCGACGCCATCCGCCGCGGCACCGACGTGATGATGTCCGGCAAGGTCGCGGTCGTCGCCGGCTATGGCGACGTCGGCAAGGGCTCGGCCGCTTCGCTGCGCCAAGCCGGCTGCCGCGTGCTCGTCACCGAGATCGATCCGATCTGCGCGCTGCAGGCGGCGATGGAAGGCTACGAGGTCGTGACCATGGAAGATGCTGCGCCCCGCGCCGACATCTTCGTGACCGCCACCGGCAATCTCGACGTCATCACCGTCGAGCACATGCGCGCCATGAAGCACCGCGCCATTGTCTGCAATATCGGCCATTTCGACTCGGAGATTCAGGTCGCCGGCCTGAAGAACTTCAAGTGGGACAACGTCAAGCCGCAGGTCGACGAGGTCGAGTTCCCGGACGGCAAGCGCATCATCCTGCTCTCGGAAGGTCGCCTGGTGAATCTCGGCAACGCCACCGGCCACCCGTCCTTCGTGATGTCCTGCTCGTTCTCGAACCAGACGCTGGCCCAGATCGAGCTCTGGAACCACCACGCCAAGTACGAGAACAAGGTCTACACGCTGCCGAAGCATCTCGACGAGAAGGTCGCAGCCCTCCACCTCGCCAAGGTCGGCGCCAAGCTGACCGTGCTCAACGACGCGCAGGCGAAGTATCTGGGCCTGGCGCCGACCGGCCCGTTCAAGCCCGAGCTTTACCGCTACTGACACGCCAACAGGCGTAAGGTTGAAGAAGCCCGGCGTTCGCGCCGGGCTTTTTTGTAACCGACTGGCCTCTCATCTTCGCAAGAAGACACCACTAATAGACATCTTCGCACGACCGGGCTCAATTTGTTGATTTCTTAACCTGGGGCGGCACTCGGTCGCGATTTTCCCCGCATTTACCAGCCATTAAGCACTTCCTGCCGGACTCCACCGGTGATTAGAGTGGAGCTGATTCGGGCCCGCTGCGTTCGCGCGAGGTCGAGCAAGCTCAAACGGGTTGGTGTGGTGGTGTGCGTGCGTCCGGTCCGGGCTGCGGCGCCTCGATCGGCTTTCGACCTTGGTGGTTCAACGCCAAGGTCGGGTTCAGACTAAGTGACGGAAGCAGAATGAGACGAGCGGGGCAAAAGAGACGGAACGGAGATGCGGGGCGCCACAGCGCACTGCTCCCAGGCCTCGCCGTCGGCAGCATCCCGCTTCCTGTGCTCGCACAGACCGAGATCATGGCGCCGCTGCCGGCAGGCGCGCTTGGCGCAGGCAGCCTTTCGGTCGTCCTGGCCGGGCTTGTGGTCTTCGCGGCAACAACCTCGATCATCTATGTGCGCGAGCGAGGACGCTGGCAGCGCCGCGAAGGAGAGCTCGCGAGCGAGCTGGAAGCGGCCCGCAGCCACCAGGAACGCCTGGCCGCGCTGCTCGCCTCGGACGCCCAGGTCGTGGTGAGCTGGAATGGAAAGAATGCCGAGCCGATCTTCGAGGGCGACAGCGGCTTTCTCGGCGCGCCCGGCGCCGCCCTGGCCCTTGCCTATGGCAGCTGGGCCCCGCCGGCCGACTCCAAGCGTCTGGAACTCGCCACCGACGCATTGAAGGAGCGCGGCGAAGCCTTCGGCTTCACCCTGAGGAGCCGCTCCGGCCCGTTCATCGATGTCGAAGGCCGCCCTGTCGCAGGGCGCGCGGTGATCCGTTTCCGCGAGGTCAGCGGCGAGCGGGCCCGGGTCATGGCGCTGCAAAGCGAGCTTGAGCACGTCACCGCCGATCATGCCGCGCTCTCGACCTTGCTCGCAGGCCTGCCGCAACCGGTCTGGACGCGTAGCGCCGACGGACGTCTGAGCTGGGCCAACACCGCCTATGCCCGTGCGGTCGAAGCTGCGGGCGGCAGCGAGGCGGTCAAGGGCGGCCTCGAACTGCTCGACCGCAATGAACGGGAAAATGCGGCGAAGGCGCGCAACGAAGGGCGTCCGTTTGCAACGCGCGCTCCGGCTGTGGTGGCTGGGCAGCGGCATACGCTCGACATCCTGGAAATGCCGACGCCGGCGGGCTTTGCCGGCATCGCGACCGACATGAGCGAGCTTGAGGCCGTTCGTGCCGACCTGCAGCGCCAGATGGATGCGCATGTGCGCACGCTCGACCGGCTGAAGACGGCGGTAGCCGTGTTCGATGCGTCACAGCGGCTGGTCTACAGCAATTCCGGGTTCGAGACGCTCTGGTCGCTCGACTCCGCCTTCCTCGAAGGCAAGCCGAGCGATAGCGAAATTCTCGACCGGCTGAGGGCCGAACGCCGCCTGCCTGAACTCGGCGACTACCGCAGCTGGAAGGCTGCGGTGCAGGCCACCTATACAAGCCCGCGTGCGAACGAGGACTGGTGGTATCTGCCCGACGGCCGGACGATCCATGTCGTCTCGAGCCCCAACCCGCAAGGTGGCGTCACCTATCTCTTCGACGACGTGACTGAACGGTTCACGCTCGAATCCCGCTTCAACGCGCTGTCGCGCACGCAACGAGAAACGCTCGACTCGCTGCGCGAGGGCGTCGCGGTGTTCGGTTCGGACGGCCGGCTCAAGCTCTCCAACCCGGCTTTCGCCCAAGCCTGGAAGATCCATGGCGATCTGGCCGGAGCCACACCGCATATCGACGAGGTGGTCCGGCTCTGCCGGCCGCTCTATCCGCATGACGATGTCTGGACCGAGCTGCAGAGTGTCATCACCGGCGTGCGCGACGCGCGGGAGGACTATGGCTGCCGGATGGAGCGTCGTGACGGCTCCGTGCTCGATTGCGCCGCCGCTCCGCTACCGGACGGAGCGACGCTGATCACCTTCGCCGACGTCACCGCAAGCGTGAATGTCGAACGTGCCCTGACCGAGAAAAACGAAGCCCTGGAGAAGGTCTCGCGGCTGCGCGAGGATTTCGTCCACCACGTCTCCTACGAACTGCGCTCGCCGCTGACCAACATTATCGGCTTCGCGCAATTGCTCGGCGCCGAGACGATCGGTGCGCTCAACGAGAAGCAACGCGATTATACCGGCCATATCGTGCGCTCGTCCGGCGCACTGCTCGCGATCATCAATGATATTCTCGACCTCGCTTCGATCGACAATGGCGCTTTGGCGCTCGAATTTCAGGAAGTCGATGTCGCCGAGACCATTGCCCAGGCGACGGCCGGGCTGCACGACCGCCTGATCGACAGCAAGCTGACACTCAAGATCGATATCGCGCCGCAAACCGGCCCCTTGCGCGCCGATGGCCGTAGATTGCGGCAGGTGCTGTTCAATCTGATCTCGAATGCGATCGGCTTCTCCGCTGCCGGCCAGACCATCGGGGTCACGGCCGGGCGCATCGGCGGCGATGTGCGCATCACCGTGATCGACGAAGGCCGCGGCATCCCGGCCGAGGTCAAGGACAAGGTGTTTGACCGCTTCGAGAGCCATTCTCTCGGCTCCAAGCATCGCGGCGTCGGACTTGGTCTCTCCATCGTGCGTTCGATCGTCGAGCTGCATGGAGGCCATGTCGAACTCGATTCCGCGCCCGGGCAGGGCACGCGGGTCACCGCGGTGTTTCCCTCGGAAGGCATCCCGCTCTCGGATGCCGCTGAATGACAGAGGATACCGTGAAGACAGGCGGGCATCGGCTGACGCTAGCCGGTGAAGCCGCCACGGTGCGGCTCGGCCGCGATCTCGCCGCCATCCTCAAGCCCGGCGATATCGTGGCGATCTCCGGCCATCTCGGCGCCGGCAAGTCGCTGCTGGCGCGCGCCATCCTGCGCGAGCTTGCCGACAATCCGGACCTGGAGGCCCCGAGCCCGACCTTTACCCTGGTGCAGAGCTACGACACGCTGCGCGGCAGCGTGATCCATGCCGATCTCTACCGGGTGCGGTCCCCTGACGAGCTCGATGATATCGGGCTGATCGAGGATCTCGACCGCATCATCACGCTGGTCGAATGGCCGGACCGAGCCGGTACGCGTCTGCCCGCAGGCCGGCGGCTCGACATCGTGCTCGACGTCGACCCAAAGGCGCCCGAGACCGGGCGGATCGCCAGTCTCGCGGGCGGTGTGCTCTGGCGCTCGCGCCTTGCCATCGCGATCGCGGCGCGGCGACTGATCGACGCCGCCGGATGGGGAGGGGCCAAGCGCGACTTCATGCTCGGCGACGCCTCGACCCGCGCCTATGAGCGGCTGACGCGTCCGGATGGACAAACCGCCATCCTGATGATTTCGCCGCCGCGCGCGGACGGCCCTGCGATCCGCCTGGGCAAGCCTTACAGCGCCATTGCGCATCTGGCGGAATCGGTCGATGCCTTCGTCGGCATGGATCGCGGCCTGCGTTCGCTGACCTATTCGGCTCCCGACATCTTTGCCCAGGACCTCGAGACCGGCCTCCTGCTGATCGAGGACCTCGGCGATGAAGGCGTGCTCGACGAGAGCGGACCGATTCCCGAACGCTATGAGGCCGCCGCACGACTGCTGGCCGACATGCATCGCCATACCCTGCCGGCGATCCTGCCAGTCGCCGATGGGCGCGACTATATCGTGCCGGACTATGATCGGGGTGCGCTCTCGATCGAGACCGAACTCGTGCTCGAATGGTACGCCCCGCATATTGCCGGCGTGACCTTGCCCGCGGTGACACATGCCGAGTTCCACCGCATCTGGGGCAAGCTGTTCGACGAAATCCTCGCTGCGCCATCGACCTGGACGCTCCGCGATTTCCACTCCCCGAACCTGATCTGGCTGCCGAAGCGTGAGGGGCACGCCAAGCTCGGGCTGATCGATTTCCAGGACGCCGTGCTCGGCCATCCCGCCTATGACCTGGTCTCGCTGGGGCAGGACGCGCGCGTGGATGTTCCGGCAGCGCTCGAACTCAAGCTGCTCGCCGCCTATGGCTCGGCGCGGCGGGCGGCGGACGAAAGCTTCGATCTCGCCGGCTTCGCCCGCGCCTATGCGATCCTGGGCGCGCAGCGCAACACCAAGATCGCCGGCATCTTCGCGCGCCTCGACAAGCGCGACGGCAAGCCGGCCTATCTCAAGCACCTGCCGCGAATCGAAGCTTACTTGCGGCGCAACCTCGAGCACCCTGCACTCGAAGAGCTGAAGACCTGGTATCTGGCCCATCTGCCGAAGCTGTTCGAGGCAGCCGAGAGCCCCTGAGAGGTCGCCCGCGACAAGCGCAACCTCGACGCGCTAAGGAACGCGCAGATTCATCACGATCAGGAGATTCGCGTGACTGAGACGGGTTCGCGGCCGATCCGCCGGGCCATGGTGCTGGCGGCAGGCATTGGCCAGCGCATGCGCCCGATCACCGACAGCCTGCCGAAGCCCCTGGTCCGGATCGGCGGCAAGGCCATGCTCGATCACGCACTCGACCGGCTATCCGAAGCCGGCATCACCGAGGCGGTCGTCAACGTCCACCATCTCGCCGAACAGATCGAGGCTCACCTCGCCGGGCGCACGCATCCCCGGATCGTCATCTCGGACGAGCGGGACGCTTTGCTCGAAACCGGCGGTGGTGTGAAGAAGGCTCTCCCCCTGCTCGGCAGCGCGCCCTTCTTCCACGTCAATTCCGACTCGCTCTGGAGCGAGGCCGGCATCTCCAACGTTGCGGCCATGGCCGAGGCCTGGATGCCGGCGGAGATGGACATGCTGATGCTTCTGGCCCGGCGCGAGGATAGTGTCGGCTTCGATGGCGCCGGCGATTTCTTCCAGGATGCGGACGGCCGGCTGACACGGCGCGGACAGGCGCCAACGGCACCCGTCGTCTATGCCGGGGTGATCATCATGAAACCCGAGATCTTTGCCGATACTCCCGAGGGTTCGTTCTCGCTCAACCTGCTCTTCGACCGGCTCATCGCACGAAAGCGCCTGTTCGGGCATGTTCTGCAGGGCCAGTGGCTGCATGTCGGCACGCCGGAAGCGATAGCGCCGGCAGAAGCCGCATTCGCGGCCGCCCAGAGCTTCCATGGCTGAGCTCAACCTGTTCACCATCCCCGCCGGCACAGCATTTCTCGACGTGCTGGCGCAGGCGATGCTGGACGGACGTTTCGGTCAAGTCTACGTGCCGGATGATCCGGCGGCAATGGCTCGCGCGACGCTTTATCTCCCGACGCGCCGGGCAGCGCGGGCCCTCGTCGCCGGCCTTTCCACGAGGCTCGGCGGCAAGCCGCTGCTGCTGCCGCGCATCGTGCCGCTCGGCGATGTCGACGAGGCCGAGACCGCGCTGATCGGCGCAGGCGGCTGGGATGGCGCGCGCGTCGGGCCAATCGACCCGCTGGCGCGGCGCATGCTGCTGGCGCGGCTGGTCGATAGCTGGGGACGCACGGCGAACCGCAGCCACCTGAAGCTCGACCCGTCAGAGCCCTCGCTCGTGCCTTCGACGCTGGCCGAGGCCTGGGGGCTGGCTGGCGACCTCGCCGCCCTGCTCGACCAGATGCAGACCGAAGGCGTGCCGGTCGAGCGGCTGGCGACGCTTGACGCCGCTCGTTTCGACAAGGTCTGGCAGCTCAATGCGAGCTTCCTGGCCATCCTCGGCGAGGCCTGGCCGACAATCCTCGAAAGCCGCGATGCCTGCGATCCTGTCGATTTTCGCAACCGAATGCTTGAGGCCGAACGCCAACGCCTGCTTTCCGGCAGCGTGACCGGGCCCATCATTGCCGCGGGCTCCACCGGCACGATTCCGGCCACGGCGCGGCTTCTCGCAGCGATCGCGCGGATGCCCAATGGCGCGGTCGTACTGCCCGATCTGGACCTCGATCTGGCTCAGCTCGCCTGGGAGGCGGTCGAGAAGGAGCCTGCGCCGTCCCATCCGCAAGCCGCGTTGTATCGGCTGCTCCAGACATTGAAAGCCGGCCGTGACGACGCCCGGCCGCTGGCCAGGCCGGAACCGGGCCTCGCCGCCCGGGCCGCGCTGCTGCGCGAGGCCATGCTTCCGGCATCGGTCACTGAATTCTGGGCCAACCTCGCGACACGCGTTTCCCCAGGCGAAGCCGAAGCAGCCTTCGATGGCATCAGCATTGTCGAGACAGCCGACGAGCGCGAGGAGGCGCTGGCCGTCGCGATCGCGCTCCGTGAAACACTGGAAGAGGACGGCAAGCAAGCCGCGCTGATCACTCCCGATCGCGGTCTCGCCGAGCGAGTCGTCGTGGAACTCCGGCGCTGGGGCATCGAAGCCGATGATTCCGCTGGCCTGCCGCTGGCGCGCTGGCCGGCAGGCGCCCTGCTGCGCCTCCTGCTGGAGGCTGCACGAGCCCAGATGATGCCGGCCAGCCTCGTTCCCTTGCTGGCTCATCCGCTATGCCGGCTTGGATTGTCGCGACAGATTGTGGCGCAGGGCGCGGCGGCACTCGAGATCGGCGCCTGGCGGGGCGAGGCCGTCACAAAGGGATTTGCGGGTCTGCGCAACAGTTTTGCGGCGGTTCCGGGACTGATGCAGGATCGGCATGCGCCTGCACCGCGCAGGCGGCTGAACAGTGCGGATCTCGCCGCCGCAGGCCTGGTTCTCGATGCGCTCGAGGCCGCCATGGCGCCGCTGCTCGCAGCGCTGGCCGCCCCCTTGCCTGCCTTCGCCACTGTCGTGACGGCGAGCCGCGATGCACTGGTCGCGCTCAGCCGGACAGAGAGTGGTGCCACGCTCGCCTTCGTCGGGCCGGACGGCGAGGCCCTTGCAGGATTGTTCGACCAGATCGACGGTGCTCTTCCCGATGCACCCGAGGCTGGCCATCCCCGCGACGTCGTTGCGATCCTCGACAGTCTGCTGGCCGAGACCTCGGTCCGGCGCAGCGGGACGGGCCATCCTCGCGTCAAGATCTGGGGCTTGCTGGAAGCGCGCCTGCTGGAAGCCGACCATGTCGTGCTGGGCGGTCTCGTCGAGTCCGTCTGGCCCCCCGAGGCCAAGACTGATTCCTTCCTGAACCGGCCGATGCGGGCCGAACTGGGCCTGAGCCCTCCCGAACGGCGCATCGGCCAGACCGCGCATGATTTCATTCAGGGCGCGACGGCGCAGCGGGTGACCCTGACCCGCGCGCGCAAGGCCGGCGAGGCCGAGACCATCGCCTCGCGCTTCTGGCAACGGCTGAAGGCAGTGACCCCGCAGGACGTCTGGAACGCCGCTTCCGCCAGGGGAGCGCGCCTGACGGGGCTTGCTTCACTGCTGAGCAAACCCGCCGACGCCAAACCAATCGGCCGCCCTGCTCCGCGGCCCGCACGCCAGCTCCAGCCTGTCGCGCTCAGCGTGACCGAGGTCGAGACGCTCTACCGCGACCCCTACCAGATCTTTGCCCGCAAGATCCTGAAGCTCGACGCCCTTCCCGAGCTTGTTGGCGACCCTGGCGCCAGCGATCGGGGCAATCTGCTGCATGATATTGTCGGGAGCTTCGCGGAGACCTATCCGGAGCAATTGCCGGCCGACTCGCTCAACCACCTGATCGCGATCGGCGCGCGCCTGTTCCAGGCATTTGACGATACACCCGAGGTCCGCGCCTTCTGGTGGCCGCGCTTCCTGCTGACCGCCGGTCATTTCATCGACTGGGAGGGGCGCCGGCGCGGCGATCTGGCGCGGGTTGCAGTCGAACGCAGCACCGCGGCGACGTTCAAGCTGCCGGACGGCGCGGAGTTCCGGCTGAGCGGGCGGGCCGACCGCATCGAGATCACGCGGCAGCCCTCGCTGCGGATCATCGACTTCAAGACCGGAGCTCCACCCAGCAAGGCGCAGGTCGAGAAGGGCTTTGCGCCGCAATTGACGCTGGAAGCCGAGCTCGCGGTGCGAGCCGGATTTCGCGAGGATATTGCTCCGGCACCGGTCGACGCGCTGCTCTATCTCAAGCTCCATCACGATCCGAAGGGCTGGGCCAAGGACAAGCCGCTCGAGTTCGATGGCGAGCCGCTGGCCGATGTCGCCGCGCGCCATCTCGAACGGCTGATCGAGCACCTCCATGCGCTCCGTAGCGGACGCGAAGCCTATGTCTCGCGGCGCGCGCCCGACTACATCAAATATGCCAGCCCCTACGACCAGCTCGCGCGGGTCAAGGAGTGGTCGGCCGCGCCGGGTGGTGACGAGTCCGGAGGCGAAGCATGAAGCCCGGCTGGATCGTCCCCCCGCAGACCAACCTGCGCCAGGCCCTTGCCGCCCGGCCCGATCTCAGCGCCTGGGTCTCGGCCAATGCCGGTTCGGGCAAGACGCATGTGCTGGTCAACCGCGTGTTGCGGTTGCTGCTCGACGGTGTCGCGCCGGCCCGGATGCTCTGCATCACCTACACCAAGGCAGCGGCGGCCAATATGGCGAACCGCGTGTTCAAGGCGCTCGGCGCCTGGGCGACCATGCCGGATGAGGCACTTTCCGCAGCGCTGGAAGGCCTGACCGGCGAGCGAGCAACGGCGGGGCAGCGGGCAAGCGCTCGCCGGCTGTTCGCGGAGGCGTTGGAGACGCCGGGCGGGCTCAGGATCGAAACCATTCACGCCTTCTGCACGCGCGTGCTGCAGTCTGCCCCCTTCGAGGCGAACGTACCGCCGCGCTTCGAGGTTGCCGACGATCTCGCGCAGGCCGAACTGCTGCACGACGCAAGGCGCGAATTGCTCGCCGCCATTGCCGCCGATCCTGCCGGCGCGGAGGCACAGGCGCTGGACCTGCTGGCCAGGCAGGCGGCGCAGGACACCTTTGACGCGATGATGCAGGAGGCCTTGCGCCAGCGCACCCTGTTCAGCGACGCAGAGGGTCGCGCGCGCTCGGCGCAGGAGATGCGCGAGGGCATTTCGGGTTTCCTCGGAATTGCACCGGATCTGACGAATGACGAGGTGCTGGGCGATTTCCGGCACCGCCTTGCTTCCGTTCCGGGTCTTGCCGCTCTTGTCTCGGCGCTGGAAGCCGGCAGCGCGACCCGGCAAAAATTTGCGGCCGCGCTGCGCACCCTGACGGCCCAGCAGTTCGAAGGCGACCCGATCGCGACCTGCCGTTCCGGCTTCATCACGGCCGAAGGCACGGTCAATGCGCATATCAGGGGCAAGGGAAAATCCGAGCTCGAGCCGGCGCTGATGGCCGTGCTCGACGTTCTCGCCGATCTCCTGCTCGGCGCAGTCGACCAGCTCAACGCAATCGCCATCCGCGACCGCAGCCACGCGCTCGCGCTGCTGGTGACAAGGATGCTCGCCTCCTATCAGCGGCTGAAGAGCGAGCGCTCGCTGCTCGATTATGACGACCTGATCGCCAAGACGCGTTCCCTGCTCTCGCGCGTGGAGGCCGCCTGGGTGCTCTACAAGCTCGATGCCGGCATCGATCACATCCTGCTCGACGAGGCGCAGGACACCAGCGAGGCGCAATGGGCGATCCTAGGCGCGCTCGCCGACGAGTTCACAGGCGGACGGGATACGCGGGCAGAGAGCCCAAAACCCCGGACGATCTTCGTCGTCGGCGATGAGAAACAGTCGATCTACGGCTTCCAGGGGGCCGCGCCGAGCGCCTTCGGCGAGCAGCGGACCCGGCTCGGGCTGAATATCCGGCAGGCGCAGCTCGCATTCGAGGCGGTGAGCCTCAATACCTCTTTCCGTTCGGCGCCCGACATCATGCGGGCAGTGGACATCGTCTTCGCGGTGGCGGAGCACGCGCGCGGGCTGGTCTTCGACGGCAGTGCCCGGCCGGAGGTACATGACACCGTGCGGCAGGGCGACCCGGGCTCTGTCGATCTCTGGCCGCTATCCGCCGACGACCAGAGCGAGCCGCCGGATGCCTGGACGACCCCGGTCGACGCGCCGGAGCAGCGCAGCGGCACCGTGAAGCTCGCAACGCGCATCGCCGACGTGCTGGCGCGCTGGACGCGCAGCGGACACGACGATCTCGGGCACGGCTTCAAGCCCGGCGACGTCATGATCCTGCTGCGTCAACGCGGGCCGCTGTTCGAGGCGATCGTCAAGGCCCTGAAGGATGCGGGCGTGCCGGTGACCGGCCGCGATCGCTTGAGCCTCGCGACACATCCCGCGGTCGAAGATCTCGTTGCACTCGGCCGGGCGCTGCTCCTGCCCGATGACGACCTGTCGCTGGCCATCGCGCTGAAGACGCCGCTGCTTGGCCTCGACGACGACGATCTGATGCGCTTCGCGCCGGAGCGAAAGGGTTCGCTGCGCGGTGCCCTGCACGGCATCGGCGAAAGCGAGCCGCGTTTTGCCGCCATCGAAGCACGACTCTCCCAACTCGGTGACGACGCACGGCGCCTCGGGCCCTTCCGCTTCTTTGCGCAGCTGCTCGGGCCGGAAGGCGGGCGCAATCTCGCTCTGGCCCGGCTTGGCGCCGAGGCCGGCGATGCGCTCGACGCCTTCCTCAATGCAGCGCTCGACTACGAGCGTCGGCACGGCCCATCCCTCGCCGGCTTCCTGCACCACATCACCCAGGCCGGGACGGAAGTTAAGCGCGACCTGTCCAGTAGTGCAGGCGAAGTGCGCGTCATGACCGTGCACGGGTCGAAGGGATTGGAGGCGAAGATCGTGATCCTCGCCGATCTCGCTCCCGAGCCCGGGGCCAAGCGCTTGCCGAAGATTCTCGCGGTGGAACCTCCCAGGGGCAAGCTCGTGCCGATCTGGCCGCCGGCCAGGGCCGACGATGCGGAGGCGACCCGCAGGGCGAAGGCGCAGGTCGTCGACCAGCTTGCCGAGGAGCATCATCGCCTCCTCTATGTCGCGATGACCCGGGCCGAGGACCGACTGATTGTCTGCGGAGCACAGGCGAAAGGCGAGGCGCCGCCCGGAAGCTGGTATGCGATGATCGAAAGCGGCCTTTCACTCGCGACATCGGGCCTGCAGGAGGTCTCCGCACCGGACGGAGTCGGCATGATCCGGCGCTTCATGGTCTCGGCACCAAAACCCACCGCTCCCGTGGAGGAGGCGCAATCCAAGCCGGTGCTCGCCGAACCCGGCTGGCTCCGCGCCTCCGCGCCCGCCGAACATGAACCGCTACCGCCGCTCAAGCCGTCGAATGCGATCAGCGCCGCCGACGCGGCCGAGCGGCCGGGCGACGGCCCATTCCTTGCCGAGGCAGCACAAGCCGGCCGGCTGGCGCATCTGCTCCTGCAGATCCTGCCTGATGTCGACGAGCCGGGCCGCAACGCGACCGCACAGGCGCTCGCCGCCCTGCGCGGAGCCGGTTTGCCTGAAGCACGTCGGCAGGCGGTCATCGGCCAGACGCTGGCCTTGCTTCGCGACCCCGCGCTTTCCGCCCTGTTTTCATCCGGATCGCTGGCTGAGGTTCCGATTGCCGGCGAGATCACGCTTGCGAATGGTGCAGTGCGCGCTGTCTCGGGCCAGATCGACCGGCTCGCCGTCACGGAGAACGAGGTGCTGATCGCCGATTTCAAGACGGCGTCGCGCCCGCCGGGCGATGAATCGGCGATCCCACCCGCGACGCAAGCCCAGCTTGCCGTCTATCGCGCCCTGATCGGGCAGGTCTATCCAGGGCGGCAGGTGCGGACCCTGGTGATCTACACGGCGACGCTCGCGATACTGGAGCCGCGAGCCGCCGCGCTCGATGCCGTTCTGGCGAATTTGGCAGGGTAGCCCTGCTTCAATGCAAGGCCGACGAAACTTGACCCGGGCTGCCCGCGTTCATAGCTTCGGTGACGAATGCAGCAGTGCTGCGAACTGCTTTTGAAAGGCGATGAAGCCATGGCGACGAACAAGGTAACCGATGCGAGCTTCGAGGCGGATGTCCTCAAGTCGAGCGAGCCGGTCGTGGTCGATTTCTGGGCCGAGTGGTGCGGCCCCTGCCGAATGATCGGCCCGGCGCTCGAGGAGATCGCCGGTGAAATGGCAGGCAAGGTCAAGATCGTGAAGATGAATGTCGATGAGAATCAGGCCATTCCCGCCCAGTTCGGCATCCGCTCGATCCCGACCCTGATGCTGTTCAAGGACGGCAAGCTGGCCTCGCAGAAGGTCGGCGCGGCCCCGAAGAGCGATCTTTCGCGCTGGATTTCGGCCTCGGTCTGAGTTCTGCCGGCCCCTCGGGCCAAAAAATCAGCCCGCCTTCCCTGGGGGAGGCGGGCTTTCCTTTGGGCGAATAGCGCCCGTTCCGTCGAAGGATCAGCCCTTCGAGCGGGAATCGACACTCCAGGCACCGGCACCCGCGAAGACCAGATAAAGGAAGATGAAGCAGTAGAGGATCGCCGCATCGCCGCCATTCAGCAGCGGGTAGATGCTGCGCGGGGCATGGAACATCCAGTAGGCATAGGCCATTTCGCCGGCCAGCACGAAGGCGACGGGGCGAGTCCACAAGCCGATCAGGATCAGGAAGCCGCCCAAGGCCTCGAGAATGGCGCCGAACCAGAACAGCGTGAAGGCGGCGGGCAGGCCGCTGGCGGGCGCGGCTGGGAAACCGAAGAGCTTCTGGGTGCCGTGGATGATGAAGATCAGCGCGGTCACGATGCGCAGAACGGCGAGAGCCTGCGGGGCATAGCGGCTCAGGGGGTTGGAGGCTTGCATTCGGACATAACCTTCTAGGTCGCGGAGGCTCGAGGACGTCGGAACAGGCTGGATTCGTGCCTAATTGCGGCATTGCATCTGGGCTGCGCGGCGAAGTTGTCGGGTTTCACGCGATTTTCAATTCACAAGAACGTTTGCACTGCAGCATTCCCCGGGGAAGTGCCATGGCTGGCGCATTTGCCACAAATCCGATTCATCGCGGCTCCTGGCCCGTGCTGGAATCTGGTTTCCCTTAACCGGCCCTTAAAAGCGCCATGTTTGACTCCTGTGTGAAGTTCGCGCGTTTTCGGTGCAAAGGGCGCGGTTTCACGGGGCTGAACGGGGCAGAATGAACGATCGTGCGAGACGAGGCGGCGAGCGGCGCGAGCCGTCCTTCGAGAGCGGGCGGAGCGAGAGCTCCGACGCCTTCGACATGCGCCTCTCCGCCGATGATCGCTCGAGCCGCAGCCATCGCGGCGCCGCACGTCAGGAGCCGAGAGAAGAGATGCCGAAGATCCGCAAGGGCGGAGGCGGAAATGGCGGGGGCCGGCGGCGTGGCCGCAAGCGCCGCTCCTTCCTCGGCCGGATGATGTACTGGACGCTGGTCCTCGGGCTCTGGTGCGTCATCGGTGTCGGCGGGCTGGTGGCCTATCACGCGGCGCAATTGCCGCCGATCAACCAGCTCACCGTGCCAAAGCGCCCGCCGAACGTCGCGATCCTCGCCGCCGACGGCTCGCTGCTCGCCAATCGCGGCGAGACTGGCGGCCGCACCGTGACGCTTGGCGAGATTCCGCCCTATCTGCCCAAGGCCTTCGTCGCGATCGAGGATCGCCGCTTCTACGAGCATTTCGGCATCGACCCGATCGGTATCGCCCGCGCCATGGTGCGCAACGTCACCAATCGCGGTGGCGGCGTCCAGGGTGGCTCTACCCTGACGCAGCAACTCGCCAAGAACCTGTTCCTGACGCAGGACCGCACCGCCGCGCGCAAGATCCAGGAGGCGATCCTCGCGCTGTGGCTGGAGCAGACCTATAGCAAGGACCAGATCCTCGAGCTCTATCTCAACCGCGTCTATTTCGGCTCCGGCGCCTATGGCGTCGAGGCGGCGGCGCAGCGCTATTTCAACAAATCCGCCCGCTCTGTCACCGTCCCCGAAGCCGCCATGCTGGCGGGCCTGGTACAGGCACCGTCGCGGCTCGCTCCCAACCGCAATCCCGATGCCGCCGAGAAACGGGCACAGCTCGTGATCGCCGCCATGGCCGAGCAGGGCTTTGTCTCGCAGGCCGCGGCGAAATCGGCATTGGTCGCCCCGGCGGAAGCGGCTGAACGCGTCGGCGCCGGCTCGGTGAATTACGCGGCCGATTACGTCATGGACGTGCTCGACGACTTCATCGGCGCGGTCGAGGGGGACGTCAGCGTGCTGACGACGATCGACCCGAAGCTGCAGGCGGCGGCAGAAACGACTCTTGTCGAGGCGCTCGCGGCCCAGGGCGGGAAGCTGAATGCCAGCCAGGGTGCCGTGGTTTCCATGGCGCCGGACGGGGCCTTGCGCGCGCTGATCGGCGGGCGTGACTACACCAAGAGCCAGTTCAACCGCGCAACCGCCGCCAAACGCCAGCCGGGCTCATCCTTCAAGCCCTTCGTCTACCTGACTGCGATCGAGCATGGCCTGACGCCGGACACGATCCGCGACGATTCCCCGGTCTCGATCAAGGGCTGGCAGCCGGAGAACAACAGCCGCACCTATCGCGGCCCGGTGACGCTGCAGACCGCTTTCGCCCACTCGATCAACACGGTCGCGGTGAAGCTGAATCAGGAGGTGACGCCGAAGGAAGTCGTGCGTGCTGCACAACGGCTCGGCATTTCCTCGGGTCTTCAGGCCAATCCCTCCCTGGCCCTCGGCACCTCGGAAGTGACGCCGATCGAGCTCACCACGGCCTATGCCAGCTTCGCCAATGGCGGGCAGTCGGTGCTGCCCTATGTCATCCGCGAGGTGAAGTCGGTCTCGGGCAAGGTGATCTACGCCCGCAAGGCCACGAATTTCGGAACGGTGGTGCAGCCGCAGGTGCTGCCCATGGTCAACGCCATGTTCCACGAGACCATGACGAGCGGCTCGGGCAGCAAGGGCAATCTCGCGGGCTGGGAAGTCGGTGGCAAGTCGGGCACCACGCAGGATTTCCGCGATGCCTGGTTCGTCGGCTTCACCTCCAAGCTGGTGACCGCCGTCTGGGTCGGCAATGACGACAACAGCGCCATGAAGCGGGTCTATGGCAGCGGATTGCCGCTCGAAGTCTGGGGCAAATACATGAAGGCCGCTCATGTCGGCCTGCAGCCTTCGCCGCTGCCCGGCGGGTTGTGGCGCGCAGGGCCGAAATCGATCTTCGATGGCGGTGCGCCAGTGGCAGGCATGCAGCCACCTGCGCAGACCCAGACCGCGGGCTCGGACCGTGCCTGGGTGCCGCCAGCGCCGCAGGAGAAGAACTTCCTCGAGCGGCTGTTCGGCGGCTGAGCCTTTCAGGCCTTGGCCGCTCGCAGCTTGCGCGAGGCGTGAAACAGGACCAGAGCCGACACGCCGAGCAGCGACATCATCGCCGGCAGCGGCAGCGCCGAGTCCTTGAGCAGCTTGCCGACGACAAGACCGACACAGGCAGAGAACAGCATCTGGCAGAGTCCGACGAAGGATGATGCCGCTCCGGCGCGATCCGGAAAGGGCATCAGCGCTGAGGCCTGCGCCTGCGGCATGCTGAGCCCGATGCCGATCGAATAGATCGCCCAGGGTATCGTGACACCAAGCGCGCCGCCGAAGCCGGCGGTGAGGCAGAGCAGCATGCTCAGCCCGCCCGCCGCCAAGAAGCCCACGCCGATCGCAATGACGCCATCGAGGCCACGCCTGCCGACGAGACGCTGGGCGATGATCGTGCCCAGGATGAAGCCGAGCACCCCGAACCCGAACGACAGCCCGTAATCGCGCGGCGACAGGCCGTAGATGCTGATCAGCACGAAGGACGAGCCGGAGATGAAGGCGAAAAGTCCGCCATAGGCCAAGGCCGTGATCGCGACATAGACGCGATAGGGACGGTTCCTGAGCAACACGCCGAAGCTGCGGAAGATCGCCAGCAGCGACAGTCGCTCCGATGAACGCGCACGGATGGTCTCCGGCAGGAACAGGATGATCACGACCGCCAGCAGCAGCGCCAGGGCCAGCGTCGCGACGAAGGTCGAGCGCCAGCCAAAGGCCGCCTGCAGGATGCCGCCCACCGCCGGGGCAACGGCCGGGACCAACCCCATGATCATGCCCATGCGGGCGAATTCCCTGCCGGCGCGCGGCCCCTCATAGAGATCCCTGACCATGGCACGGCCGAGCACGATCGGTCCGGACGCGCCCAATGCCTGCAAGACCCGGCCTGCCACCAGCCACTCGATCGAAGGCGCAAGCGCGCAGAGCAGGGTCGCGACCAGGAAGAGCGCCAGACCGGTGAGAAGCACCGGTTTGCGCCCCAACCGGTCCGAGAGGGGGCCCCAGACGATCTGGCCTCCCGCGAAGCCGAACAGAAAGGCGGAGAGCGTTGCCTGCGCCCCTGCAACGTCGGTGTCCATGACCCGAACGATCTCGGGCAGGGACGGCAGATAGAAATCGGTCGAGAGCGGCCCAAGGGCCGTCAGCATGGCAAGCACCGCAGTCATTGCCAGCGTGTCGGGGCGCAACTTCACGGAACCATCCCTGTTTCGGCTGATGCCGGGTTAGGGGAGGTTGCGCCTCAAGTCGAGCCGAACGCCCGCCGCATCGGCGACCTCACCCGTAGCCGTGCAGCCCGGCGCCGTGGCGCTTCAGCCAGGCTTCCGCTTCCTCGGTCCGTGGGCAGAGCTTATGCGTCAACGCCCAGAAGCGGTGAGAATGGTTCATCTCCTTGAGATGCGCGACTTCATGGGCCGCGAGATAGTCCAGCACCAGTGGCGGGGCGAGGATCAGGCGCCAGGAGAAATTCAGGTGCCCCCTCGACGAACAGGAGCCCCAGCGGCTCGTGGTGTCGCGGATGGTGATCTTGCGGGCGGGGATGCCGAGCGTTGCCGTGTGGTGCCTGACCGCACGCTCGAGATCATCGAGCGCGGTGCGGCGCAGGAAATCCTTGACCCGACGCGCGACATGGGCGGCTTCGCCGGCCACCGCAATGATGGCAGTGCCATCCTTGTCGATTGTGGCGTGGGTGATGCCGCGCACCTTCGACCAATGCACGATCCGGTGGGGGGAGCCGCGAAAGGGCACGACCTGTCCCGGTTCGAAGGGCACCGAAAGCGGACGCTTGGCGAGCTTTGCCGCGATCCAGCCGCCGTGATTCTCGGCAAAGACCTTGCCGGTGAGGAAATCTGCGCGTTCCGGCAGCGTCAGTGTGATCTCGCCGGTCGCCTGCGAGACACGCAATGTCATCCGCCGCGCGGCTGCGCGCCGCTTCACCGCAACGGAGAACAGCGTACCGCCATGAGCAACCTCGATCCGATCCGGATCAGGCTGACGCTTGAACAGGGAGAGCCGCATCGCCGGCAATTGTGCTGGATTCGCGGGTGATGCGGAAGGGCTTCAGTTCGCGATCTTCAGCGCCTTGCGCGCGACGGCCGCGCTGTCGTCCCGGCGCGCCTTGGCCGCCTCCATGTCGAGGCTGACCATGAAGTCGGAAATGCGCGGGGCGATTTCGGCGCGGAAGCGCGAACCGTTGAAGACGCCGTAATGGCCAACGCCCTTCTGGAGATAGTGGACGCGCTTGTCGGAAGGGATATTGGCGCAGAGATCATGGGCAGCCTGGGTCTGGCCGACACCCGAGATATCGTCATTCTCGCCCTCGACCGTCATCAGCGCGACACGACGAATGGCCTTCAGATCAACCGGCTTGTCGCGATGCATCATCGTGCCCTTGGGCAGGGCATGCTGAACGAATACGGTATCGACCGTCTGGAGATAGAACTCCGCCGTCAGGTCCATGACCGCGAGATACTCGTCATAGAAATCGCGGTGCTTCTCGGCCGAATCGCCGTCCCCGGCGATGAGGTGCTTGTACATCTCGTAGTGAGCCGAGACATGCCGGTCGATATTCATGGCCATGAAGCCCGATAGCTGCATGAAGCCGGGATAGACCTCCCGGAAGGCGCCCATATGCGGGAACGGTACCATGGTGATGCAATTGCGGCGGAACCATTCGGTACCGCGCTCCATGGCAAGCTGGTTGACCGCGGTCGGCGAGCGGCGGGTATCGATCGGACCACCCATCAGGGTCATCGACCGCGGCGCATTGGGATCATTCTCGGCTTCCATCCGCGCGATCGCGGCAATCACCGGAACTGCAGGTTGGCAGACGGCCATGACATGGGTGTCGGGGCCGAGCGTCTGGAGCATGCCGACGACGTAGTCGATATAATCGTCGAGATCGAAGCGACCAGCGGCGAGCGGCACCAGGCGAGCATCGGTCCAGTCGGTGATGTAGACCTCATGGCCAGGCAGGAAGGCCTCGACCGTGCCTCTCAGCAGCGTGGCATAGTGGCCCGACATCGGCGCAACCAGCAGCACCTTGGGCTGCGGCTTGCGACGCCCGGCGATCTTGCGGTCGAAATAGACCAGCTTGCAGAAGGGCCGCTCCCAGACGACGCGCTCCTCGACGGCGACCTTGACGCCGCCGATCGTGGTCTCGTTCAGGTCGAAGGCGGGCTTCCCATAGCGGCGCGTCATCCGTTCGAACAGTTCACAGGACGCAGCGACCGTGCGGCCGAGCGGCGTGTAGGTCAGCGGATTGGCTGGGTTCTTGAACGCCAGCTGCAGCGCATCCGACATGCCACGAACGGGCGCGACCATCGTATGAACCGCTTCGTAGGCGTGATAAGCGAACGACATGGCAGCTCCATACATGCAGCGACGTCTCCCGGGTGCCGGATGCACCTGATGATGCGCCGCAACAAACAGCGCAGCCTAGATTGTTTCTGCTCTCATTCAATCCGGCAAAAGGCTAAGATTTTCCTTCAATGCCAAAATGCCACAGTTTTGCACTGCAAAACCCCGGGCCGCCATCGGATGCATGGGCGCCATGACGGTCCCTGATGCCGATCTCCCGCCGCTGGCGCGATCCAGCCGTCATTTGCGCCTCGACACCCTCGTGCGGTTGCGCTGGCTGGCCATCGCCGGCCAGAGCCTCGCGGTCGCCGGCGTGCATTTCGGCCTTGGCTTCACCCTGCCGTTCGGCTGGTGTTTCCTGGCCATCGCCATCTCCGCCTGGCTGAACATTGCGCTGCGCATTCGCTTTCCGCTCAGCCACAGGCTGCGCGAGGATGCGGCGACCGCGCTATTGGCCTTCGACATCATTCAGCTCGCAGCCCTGCTTTACCTGACCGGCGGCCTGCAAAATCCCTTCGCCATTCTGTTCCTGGCGCCGGTGATGATTTCGGCCACCGCCTTGCCTCCGCAGCGCACCATGCTGCTTGGGCTTCTGGCCGTCGTGCTGGCGAGCGTGCTCAACTTCACGCATCTGCCCCTGCCCTGGGCCGGGCCCAACCGGCCGGTCCTGCCGCCGTTCTACCAGGCGGGGACCTGGATCGCGCTCGTACTCGGACTGGGCTTCACCGGCATTTATGCTTGGCGCGTCGCCAAGGAAGCGCGCGACCTCTCGGAGGCTCTGGCTGCGACCGAGCTGGTCCTGGCACGCGAACAGCACCTTTCACAGCTCGACGGCCTCGCCGCAGCAGCAGCGCATGAACTCGGCACGCCGCTCGCCACAATCGCTCTGGTGGCACGTGAGTTGTCACGGCTAGCCCCGCCGGAAGGCGAGATGGCAGAGGATATCACGCTGCTGCGCGAGCAGGTTGAGCGCTGCCGCGGCATCCTCGGCAAGCTCACCTCGCTTCAGGACGACGATGCCGGCCCGCTCGACCAACTCTCGCTGCGCCTACTGATCGAAGAGACGGCAGGCCCGCAGCGGCCGTTCGGCGTGCCGTTCCGCATCGAGATGATCGGCGACAAGCCGGAACCCGTCTGCCGACGCAATCCCGGCATGATCTACGGCCTCGGCAACATCGTCGACAACGCCGTCGACTTCGCCCGCTCCGAGGTGGCGATCATTGCACAATGGACCGATATGCATGTCATGCTCACCATCGCCGATGATGGCCCGGGATTTCCGCCCGACGTCCTGATGCGCGCCGGCGAGCCCTATCTCTCGCGCGCAGCGGCAGAAAGTCGCGCCGGCGGCGGTTTGGGTCTGGGACTTTTCATTGCAAAAACGCTGCTTGAACGCGGCGGCGCAGCGCTCGAATTTTCGAACCTGCCATCGCCGGCGAGCGGCGCGTCCGTCCGTATGGTCTGGCCGAGGGCGGTGTTCGAGGCCGACGCAAAACCTTCCGGGTCTTCAAAACGGGAGGAAATGCCACTACCTGAGGGTGACGGCCCCTTCTCGCCGTCCTGATGCGCGAACCCCATGATCGCGCTACAATTTCGCCGGCTCGAACCGGTGGCAGGAGAGTTGAGATGCAACAGGCGCTGAACGACGCCGCCCAATCGGACATGACCCTGCTGCTCGTCGACGACGACAAGCCGTTCTTGACCCGACTCGCGCGGGCCATGGAAGGGCGGGGTTACTCCGTACGCATCGCCGAAAGTGTCTCGGCCGGTCTTGCTGCTGTCGAGGAAGAGGCCCCGGCCTTTGCCGTCATCGATCTGCGCCTTGCCGATGGCAACGGGCTCGATGTCATCGCCCGCTTGAAGGAGCGACGCCCCGACGCGCGCGGCATCGTGCTGACTGGTTACGGCAACATCGCGACCGCCGTCAGTGCCGTGAAGCTCGGTGCCTTCGATTTCCTTGCAAAACCCGCCGATGCCGACGAAATCCATTCCGCCCTCGCTGCCGCGCGCGATTCGCGGCCGATGCCGCCGGAAAACCCGATGTCGGCCGATCGTGTCCGCTGGGAACATATTCAACGTGTCTACGAGCTGTGCAGCCGCAATGTCTCAGAGACGGCGAGGCGGCTCGGCATGCACCGGCGCACCCTGCAGCGCATCCTGGCAAAACGCGCCCCGCGCTAAGCATCGACCCGAAAAGGGGATCGCGGTTTTCAGGAACGCCAATGCAGACACTGAAGATTAGATCATCGGACCGGATATCCAGTCCGATGATCTAAAGCGGCGGGTCCTCGATCAAGGCAAGGCGCTGGGCAGACAGTCTGGCGAAGGCGATCGTGAGCGCCTTGCGTCGCGCAGCCACGAGCGGATGGCGCGGGGCATCGCGCAGCAATTCGCCGCCATAGCTATCGGCGATGATCAGCCCGACATCGTCGGGCAGGATTTCGCGCGGGAATTCCGGTGCGACCGCGAAGAGAAAGCCATCGCAATAATCGCGATAATCCGGCCATTTGCCATCGACGCGATAGTCCTCGATGCCCGACTTGACCTCGATGACCAGGAGCTCGCCGGTCGGCGACAAGGCGACGATATCGCCGCGTCGGCCATTGGCGAAGGTCATTTCCTTGACGATGGCATAGCCGCGCTCACGCAAATGCCTGGTTGCGCCGCGGCAGACGGCACGGGTGATGTCGGGGCGGGCAGGTGGCGGGTTCAGCACGGAATCGGGAAGCAGCATATCGCATGTTCACTCTTTGTGCGCCTCAACGCAAGCCGAAGACGCTTGCAGGCCCGCGCCGTCCCGCTATGGTCCCGGCGCTTTGAACTCCCATCTTGCTCTCCTGCTGATCATCATTCCGGCTGCCGCGGCCTCGGCGGCGCTCTGCGTGCTGTTGCGGCCCCTGCTGCTCCGCTATGCGCTGGCGCGGCCGAATGCCCGCTCCAGCCATACGCAGCCGACGCCACAGGGCGGCGGCATCGCTGTTCTTGCCGGGGCCTTTCTCGCGCTGATCCTGGCTCTGCTGCTCCTTCCCCTTCCAACGGCGGCGCGCGCGGATCTGGTCTGGGTCATGGCGGCGGCAACGGCACTGGCGGTCGTCGGAGCCTGGGATGACATCCGCCCGCTTCCGGCCGCGACACGGCTCGTCCTGCAGGCGGTTTGCGTCGGGATCGTGCTGTTCTGCGCCGCTCCCGAACTCAGGCTGTTCCCGGACCTTTTGCCGCTCGGGCTCGAGCGCGGTCTCGCGCTCATCGCCGGGCTCTGGTTCGTCAATCTCGCCAATTTCATGGACGGCATCGACTGGATCACCGTTGCCGGCATCGCACCGCTCGCCGGTGCGCTTGCCCTGGCCGGCGCCAGCGGGGTGCTCGATCCCGCCAGCGGCCTGCTCGCCGCCGCCTTGTTCGGCGGACTCCTCGGCTTCGCGCCGTTCAACAAGCCCGTGGCGCGGCTCTTTCTCGGCGATGTCGGCTCGCTGCCGCTGGGTCTGCTCAGCGCCTATCTGCTTTACCGCCTGGCGGGAACCGGCGCACTGACCGCTGCACTGATCCTGCCGCTCTATCATGTCGCGGATTCGACGATCACGCTTTTCAGGCGGCTGGCGCGTGGCGAGAAGGTCTGGGAGGCGCATCGCAGCCATTTTTACCAGCAGGCGACCGTCAACGGCTTCAGCGTTCGGGAGGTCGTGATACAGGTCGCGCTGCTCAATCTTGCCCTGATCGCGCTTGCAGCGCTCAGCATCGCCCTTCCCGCGCTTTGGCAACAGCTCATCTGTCTCGCGCTTGCGGCGATGCTGACCGGGTTGCTGCTGCGGCGCTTCGCCAGCAAGCGGATCCGGCCGTGAGCGAACGCGTTCTCGTTACGGGAGCAAGCGGCTTCATCGGCCCACATGTCGTCGCCGGCCTTCATGCGAAGGGATACAGCGTCCGGGTCGCCCAGCGGCGCGAGAGCCCCGTAGATGAGGGCATCGAGCGCGTGGTGATCGGCGATCTCTCCGAACCGGTGGATTGGCGCCCGGCTGTGGCAGGCGTCCGCCATGTCGTCCATCTCGCCGGCCTCGCCCATGCCGGGCCGGGTCTCGATGAATCGCTCTGCCGGCGAATCAACACCGAGGCGACGCTCGCGCTGGCCGAAGCAACTCAGTCGGCAGGCGCCGAACGATTTATCTATATCTCTTCCATCAAGGCTCTCACGGGAGCCTTTGACGGCCATTTTCGCGAGAGCGACCCGCCAGCCCCGGACGATGCCTATGGCCGCTCCAAGCTGGCAGCGGAGCAGGGACTCGCGGCGCTCGGTCTCGACTGGATCTCGCTGAGGCCGGTTCTGGTCTATGGGCCCGGCGTCAAAGCGAATATGGCGTCGCTCCTGAAGCTGGCGCGTCTGCCGATACCCTTGCCCCTCGGCGGTCTCGATGCCCCGCGCTCTCTGCTCGCCATCGAGAATCTCGTCGACGCGATCCTCTTCGCGCTGACACCCGCCTGCCCGGCACGGCGTAGCTATACAGTTGCCGACCCCGAGCCCGTCAGCGTGGCCGAGATGATGGCAGCGATGCGCTCCGGCCTCGGGCGCAAGCCGAGCCTCCTGCCCATTCCAGCGGCTCTCCTGAAGCAAGCGGCGCGGCTGGCCGGGAAGGAACAGGCCTTCGCCAAGCTCAGTGGCGGGCTCGTCGCGCGCCCCGAGGGGCTGATCAGGGCCGGTTGGCGGCCACCGGCAGCGACGCTTCCGGCACTGGCGCAGTTGGCTGCGGCTGCTGACGCAGCTTGAAATCCGGAATTGCCTCCTCCAGCACGGCCTCGGCCGCAAGGCGATCCTCCGCCTTGATGGCGGCTTCCAGGCGCGAGAACCAGCCCTGCATGCGGGCGCGCCCCGCGAAGCTCGGCTTCGCCGCCATGACGCCGTCGAGCCCGGTCTCGGCCATCGGCTCGTCATGCGCGAAGAGAATCTCGTTCAGGCGCTCGCCCGGGCGGACACCGGTGATCGCGATTTCGATATCGACGCCCGGCTCATAGCCAGCGAGCCGAATCATGCGCTCGGCCAGATCCATGATCCTGACCGGCTGGCCCATCTTGAGCACATAGACGGCCGCGCGCTCGGTTTCTGGCCCTGCGGCGCGGGCATGCGACGCGGCGGTCAGGACGAGATCGCACGCTTCGCGGATCGTCATGAAGTAGCGGATCATCTCCGGGCTGGTCACAGTCAGCGGACCGCCGCGCTTGATCTGCGCCTTGAACTTCGGAACCACCGAGCCGACCGAGCCCAGCACGTTGCCGAAGCGCACCGCAACAAGGCGCATGCCGGAGGCTGCTGCGACGAACTCGGCATCGCGCGACTGGGCATACATCTCGGCGAAACGCTTGGTCGCTCCCAGCATCGAGACGGGCTCGATCGCCTTGTCGGTCGAGATCATCACGAAAATCTTCGCGTCGGCCGCGATTGCCGCATCGATGACATGCATCGAGCCGAAAACATTGGTCTTGATGCCCTCCGCCCAGTCGGCCTCGAGATAAGGCACATGTTTCAACGCCGCGGCGTGGATCACGATGTCGGGGGCAAACGCCGTGAAGAGCGGTGTGATCCGGGCGCGATCGCGCACATCGGCAAGCGCTCCCGAGATCGTCGTCTCCAGCCGATGCGCCGCGAGTTCCTCCGTGATCTGGAACAGCGCCGGCTCCGAGCTCTCGACCACCAGGAGTTCCGAAGCGCCAAAGGCTGCGCAGCGCAGGCAGATCTCCGAACCGATCGAGCCACCGCCACCCGTGACGATAACGCGCTTGCCCTTCAGGAAGGCACCCAGACGGTCGCGATCGATCTTGACCGAGGGGCGGACGAGCAGGTCCTCGATCTCCAGCGGAGCAAGCTCGGTCTCGCTCCCGCCTTCGCCGAAGGAATCGAGCCGCGAGATCGGCAAGGCGAGCCTGCGCGTCCGAGCGAGCCATTTGTCCGGCTCGGCTTCGGGCGCCAAGGCGCTCGAGGTGGCGACGATACGACGGAATGGCTCACCGCGTTCGGCCGCGTCACCAGCGACCGTCTCGATCTGAGACAGCAGACCCAGCACGGGAACGCCGCGGATCGACTGGCCGAGATCATCGGCGCGCGGGGACAGAATGCCCGCAGGCTTCAATTTGCGCATGGTCCCGGCTTCCATGGCGCGAATGACCATCTCAACCTCGACGCCACGGCCGAGCAGCAGCGCGGGCAGCGCCGCGTCGCGCACGGCATGCTGCTTGGAACGGGAATATTTAAGGTAGCGATAGGCGAGGCGCGGGCCGCCGAGCAGCGCGTTCTGCACAAGCCAGTAGAGTGCGATGGTGATCTTGCCGAAATAGAAGGCGCCGTAGAGGCTCGGCGACAGCAGGAGATAGTCGATCACCAGCAGCGACAGCGACAGGACGGTAACCGCCTTGACGATGTTCGACAGGTCCGGAAGCGAGGCGAAACGCCATTTCGAGCGGTAAAGCGAGAAAAACCAGTAAACTGCGCCGGCATAGGCGACGAAAAACGGCAGGAAGCTCGGCAGATAGCGCAGATGCTCATCGAGCTGCCAGCCCTCGAATCGCACCACGAAAACGGAGACGATCGCCAGCGCCGTGACCAGAAGATCATGGACGATGACGGCGAGCTTCTTGGTATTCTGCTTGGTGAATAGGGCCATGGCCGGCGGGGTATCCCGCTCCCGTGCCGCCTTGTCAACGCGAAGCGGCAGGCAAGGAGCGCAGTGCGCGCGAAATCAGGCCTCCGCGTGCGAGACCTTGGCGCGCGAATAGCCGAGGCCAGCGAGAATAAAATCGACCATCTCCTCGATGCTCGGCCCCGGCAGGCTCAGGCATTGCGAGATCAGCATCGGATGGCAGAAGGGCGTCATCGCAAAACGCACGCAGGCGGTGGCGACTTGCGGGTCCATCGGTCGGAATTCGCCCGAGTCGATGCCTTCCGCGACGACACCGCGCAGGATGCCGTCATAGCGCCCGATATGGGCCTGGACGACCTCCCAGCTCTCCTCCATCGCAGCGGCGACCATCTCGTGCACCTTGTGGTGGTCGAGATAACGCAGGGAGTTGATGCGGTTGTTGGTGATCAGGATATCCCGAAGCCGCTCGGCCGCGGAACGCTTTTCCCGCGCGATCGCCGTAACGGCCGCTTCCATCTCGCCCATATAGCGCTCGGCGACGGCCTCATTGATGGATTTCTTGGAGTCGAAGAACCGATAGACATTGGCGGGACTCATCCGCAGTGCCTTGGCGATGTCCGCCACCGTGGTCTTCTGGTAGCCGATGTCACGAAAGAAGCGCTCCGCCGTATCGACGATGCACTGCCTCGTATCCCGCTCAAGATGACTCAACTCGGTTTCTCGTTCAGTTGCTCGGCGATTTCGGGTGGGAATTGTTCATTATGATGAATTTCGTCATTCGTCAACTCCATGACGAATAAAGACTTTAGCCAAATCTTCCTGACATCTCTGACCGGTAGACGGCAAAACTGACCAGTTTGTCAATCCGCCCCGGGGCCGGTAGACCGGGGTGCGGTGAAAGTGTCGCAGGCCAAGCTGCGCGCGTTCGGTCCGCTTCCATCAGGTCGACCGCACCCGCTCCTGCGCGAGAGCCCAGATCGCGTCGATGTCGAGATGCCGGGCCAGATGTTGGGCCAGACGGTCGAGCACCAGCTCGACTTCATCCTCGTAATTCAGCGTCGAAGACAGCGTTCTGCCTGCGAGACTGGCAAGAACGGCGGCGCGGACGGCATCAGAGGCAAAGGCGCCATGCAGATAGGTCCCGATCACACGCCCGTCGGACGAGGCTGCTCCTTCCCGGCGGTCACCGACCCGAAAGGGCGCGCGCTGCGTATCGGGCCCGTCGGTGCGGCCAAGATGAATCTCGTAAGCGCGACCTGACGATGCGCTGGGCGCATGGGTGAAATCGACTTCGCGCACCGTCTTGCCAGGCTCCAGCACGGTCTCGACCTCGAGCATGCCGAGACCTGGAGCCTCACCTGACGGCCCCTCCAGACCATGAGGATCCCGCACGGTACGCCCAAGCATCTGGTAGCCGCCGCAGAGGCCGATGACATGCCCTCCGCGCCGGCGATGGCCGGCGAGATCGACATCCCAGCCCTCCTCACGCAGCGCCGCGAGATCACGGAGCGTCGTCTTGGAGCCTGGCAGGATGACAAGATCGGCGTCGGCTGGCAGCGGCGTGCCGCGGGTCACCATGACCAGTTCGACGGCAGCCTCCAGTTTCAGCGGGTCGAGATCGTCGAAATTGGCGATTCCCGGCAGCACCGGCACGGCGACCTTGAGCGTGGCTCCGGCCTTGCGCGCGCCGGAAGTCAGATCGAGCCCGTCCTCGGCCGGCAGGCGAGACGCTTCAGCGAACCAGGGCACAATGCCGAGGCAAGGCCAGCTCGTCGCTTGCGAAATCGTGGTGATGCCGTCCTTGAAGAGCGCGGCGTCGCCGCGAAAGCGGTTGATGGCAAAGGCCCGAATCATGTCGCGGTCGGCCATATCGAGCACGGCATGGGTGCCGACGAGACTGGCGATCACACCGCCGCGATCAATGTCGCCGATCAGCAGCGCGGGAACGCCGGCCGCGCGCGCAAAACCGAGATTGGCGATGTCTCGCGCACGCAGATTGGTCTCGGCTGGCGACCCGGCTCCCTCGACGAGAACGAGATCGGCCCCGGCGCTGAGGCGCTCAAAACTCTCCAGCACTTTCGGCAGGAAATCGCCGCGCCTCGCAAAATCGCCGGACGCGAGGTGGCCTGCGACTCGGCCCTGCAGCACGATCTGGCTGCCTGTATCGCTCTCCGGCTTGAGAAGCACCGGGTTCATGTCGACATGCGGTGGCACGCGGGCGGCGCGGGCCTGAAGGGCCTGGGCGCGGCCGATCTCGCCTGAAGCGGTCGCCGCGGCATTGTTCGACATGTTCTGTGGCTTGAACGGCCGCACCCTGAGGCCGCGATCGGCAAAGAGGCGACATAGTCCAGCGACGAGCAGCGACTTCCCGACATTCGAGCCAGTGCCGAGAACCATCAGGGCGGGGGTGGATTTGGGCGCTGCCATGGCACTTGCTTAGGCGGCGCTCAGGGCGCGGGCAAGCAGGCGGCGATGGAGAGGGAGGGTCACCGGTTCACGCCAATATCCCGCAGCTCCAAAGGGGCGAAGAAACCGCGGGCGCCCGTCGTGAACCGGCGAAACGGAGATAAGCATTGACCGCTGATGAATGTCAACATTCATCATTCCATATTCTGTCAGGAGCATGAGGCCTTGGCTGAGCCGGTGCACAGGGCAGCGGGACATGGTAGAGGCCCAAGCTCTCTCGCACCCAAACCCGACAAGATTGCGATGAACCCGATCTTCTCCGCCCTTCAGACCAGCGTCTTTGAAGTGATGTCGCGTCTCGCGCGCGAGACCGGCGCCGTGAATCTCGGCCAGGGCTTTCCCGACGATCCGGGCCCCGAGGATGTGCGGCGAAAAGCCGCCGAGGCAGTGATGACCGGCTGGAATCAATACCCGCCGATGATGGGCCTGCCGGAGCTGCGTCAGGCCTGCGCCACGCATTACAAGCGCTGGCAGGACCTCGATCTCGATCCCGACAGCGAAGTGATGATCACTTCGGGGGCAACCGAGGCGATCGCCGGCGCCCTGATGGCGCTGATCACGCCCGGTGACGAGGTCGTGCTGTTCGAGCCGATGTACGACGCCTATGTGCCACTGGTGCGGCGGGCGGGCGGCATTCCGAAATTCGTGACCCTGACTCCGCCGGCTTTCGGTCTGAGCGAGGAGGCGTTGGCCCAGGCCTTTTCCCCAAAGACCCGGGTCGTGCTGTTCAACAACCCGCTGAATCCGACCGCGACGATCTTCAGTGCTGCCGATCTCGATCTGCTCGCCGATTTCTGCATCCGGCATGACGCCATCGCGATCTGCGACGAGGTCTGGGAGCATGTCGTCTTCGACGGTCGCAGGCACGCACCGCTGATGGCGCGGCCGGGCATGCGCGAGCGCACAGTGAAGATTTCATCGGCCGGGAAGATCTTCTCGCTGACCGGATGGAAGGTCGGGATGGTGATGGCGGCGCCCAATCTGATGCGCGTGCTCGCCAAGGCACATCAATACATCACGTTTACCACCCCGCCGAACCTGCAGGTCGCGGTCGCCTATGGGCTCGGCAAGGACGACGCCTATTTCGATGGGATGCGCGCCGATTTCCAGCGCTCGCGCGATCGCTTCGCCAGCGGGCTGCAGGGTCTCGGCTTCAGCGTGCTGCCGAGCGTCGGCACCTATTTTCTCAATGTCGACATCGCCCCGCTCGGCGAGAGCGACGACACGGCGTTCTGTCAGAGACTGGTCACGGAGAACGGGGTCGCGGCGATCCCGGTCAGCGCCTTCTATGCGGAGGGCGCAGTCAAGACCGTGGTGCGCTTCTGCTTTGCCAAGCATGACGCGACACTCGATGCGGCGCTGGAGCGGCTTGCGGCCTGGAGGAAGGCAGCCTGAGCTGCGGCCGCTCTCAGCCCTTGCGCAGTATCTCGACCAGCCTGCCGGCCTTGATCAGCGGCGCCTCGAGGCCTTTGGCGTTCGCGGCGTGTCCACTGGCCCGCAAGGCTTCGATCGCCGACATGATCTGAGCGAGGGCCTGCTCGGCCAAGCCTCGATCACGGCGGCGTTCGGCGAGATGCAGGGAAGCCTGTCCGTGACTGGCCATGGTTGCCGCCCAAAGGGAGGGTACTGTCTCGCGCCGGCGCTCCTCAAGCGCGGCAGAGAACAAGGCGATGGCCTCTTCGAGCACGACGGGCTCGCTATAGCGCTCGCCCATGGCCGCTAGCACCCCACCCATCTGATGCTGCAACTCGGCCCAGCGCAGAGGCTCCCGCGCCCTGTCGACGGTCTTGGCAACCCTGTTGAAGCCGTTGAAAGCCCGCTCGAGCAGGGCGAGGTCCTTCCGGCGCGAACCGAGATCGGCGCGCGCGCGAGAAATCAAGTGCTCGGCCTCGAGCCAGCGCGCCTCATCGCGACTTCGATCCCAGCGAGCAAGGACATCGGCGAACGCTGCAACCGCTTCTTCCAGCAGATCATCGTCCGCGCTGGCCTCGCCCAGCATCGAGGCAAGTCGGCCAAAGCGGACCTTCAATCCATGCCAGAGGGCCGGCGCCTCATCCCGGCGGAGGTCCTCTAATGCCGCCCGGCAACGGCCGAGCGCCTCGACGCGTAGTTTGCCATCGCCGGACATCTCCGCGAGGCCCTCGAGCGCGGCGGCGAATGCGTCCTGGGCCCCGGCGAAGGCGACCGTATCCTCGAGGCTGTCGACCCCCTCGAGCACACGGCGCAGCAAGCCAGTGGCCGCGTCATAGCCGTCTCGCCCACCGAAATCCTCGCTGATCCGCGCCAGCGCTTTCGCCTGGGAGAGAGCCAGGTCCCGACTGCGATCGAGATCGGCCAGACCGATGAGGGCGGACGCTTCGCCATAGCGGGCAGCGGCCTCGCGATAGGCCTCCGACGTCATGCGCAGAAAGCTGATCGCCGCCCGGTCGGTGCGGTTCCCGCCGGCCGTGAGCCGCTGGGCGACCGTCAGTGCCGAGAGGTCGGTCGAGCCGCCGATCACATGGAGCTCGGCCTGCGCCAAGGCCTTGTCCGCTTCTGCGAAGCGGCCGGCGGCAAGCGCTGCCGCCGCCTCGCTTCGCAGATGCCGGGTGGCCTCGTCGCCAAGTGGATCGCCGAGTCGACCTGCCACTGCGAGGAAATCCTGCGCCTTGCGGTCAAGCAGCGCTTCCTCAGGAAGCGCTGCGCCGGGTCGGCGCAGCCAATCCGCAACCATGGCCGGCAGCGCCACTGGCGGCAGGCCGTAGCGCACGGTGACGCGCACTAGAAGCGGCGCGATCTCCTCCGACCCGCTGATGGCATCCTCCCGTTCCGGATCAGCCCTGGCGTCTCACTTCGCGGCGATGACCGCGATCTCGACCGTGAACTGCGGCGCGGCAAGCTTGGCCTCGACGGTGGCGCGACCGGGAGTCTGACCAGCGACGACCCACTTGTCCCAGACGCCGTTCATCTCGGCGAAGGTCGACATGTCGGAGAGCCAGATATTGACCATCAGCAGCTTGGTCTTGTCGGTGCCGGCTTCGGCCAGCAGGCCGTCAATGATGCCGAGGATGTCGGCGGTCTGCTCGGCAACGCTCTTGCCGGCAGCCTTATCGGCAACCTGACCGGCGAGATAGACGGTGTTGCCATGCACGACGGCCTTGGACATGCGGGGGCCGATACCGATGCGCTGGATGCTCATGATCAGATCTCCTGAAGTAAGGGGCTTGCTGGTAGCCCGAGACATCCGCACACGCAAATCTCTAAAGCCAAAAAGCTGAAGCAGCTTTCGCGCAAAAGCCGGTACGCGCGTTGCCTTAAGCCAAAGGCTATGACGCTGCGACCCAGCCGGCCCAGAGCGCAGCGTAGCGCGCCGCCTTGCCGATGAACACGAGCAGGGTGAAGCGGCCGAGCGGATAGTTCATCGTTCCGGCGACGACCGTCAGCGGGTCGCCGACAATCGGCAGCCAGGCAAGAAGCAAGGACGGCCAGCCAAAACGGCCGAACCAGGCCTGGGCGCGGCCGAGCTTCGCAGGGTCCGGACGCAGCCTGGCGGGCAATCTCTCCAGCCCACCTTGCGTGATCAGCCGGCCGATCCACCAGTTGAGGACCGAGCCCGCAGTGTTCGCGAGGCTCGCGACCACGAACAGCGCCAGCGGTTCGGCGCTCCGTGCGGCGAGCAGGCCGACAAAGACCGCCTCCGACTGCGCCGGCAGGATCGAGGCCGCGACGAAGGCGGCGCCCGCCATCGCCGCGAGCGCGGACAAAGCCTCCATGCCGGTTTCTCAGAGGCGGCGCAGCGCGACCTGCTGGATGCGATGGCTCGCGCCCTTGGTCAGGATCAGGCTGGCGCGCTGGCGCGTCGGCAGGATGTTCTCCTGCAGGTTCGGCATGTTGATCCCGGTCCACAAACTCTCGGCGATCGACAGGGCCTCCTCCTCGCCGATCTCGGCATATTTGCGGAAGAAGGAGCGTGGATCGCGGAAGGCGGTCTGGCGCAGCGTCATGAAGCGGTTGACGTACCAGCGGTGCAGGTCGTCCTCATGCGCGTCGAGATAGACCGAGAAATCGAAATAGTCGGAGACGAAGGGGATGACCTTGCCGTCCTTCGGCATCCGGCTCGGTTGCAGGACGTTGAGGCCTTCGAGGATCAGGATATCGGGCCGCTCGACGGTGACCTGCTCACCGGGAACGACGTCGTAGACAAGGTGCGAATAGACCGGCGCCAAGACCGCAGGCCTGCCTGCTTTCACATCGGAGAGGAAACGCAGGATGGCCGAGCTGTCATAGCTTTCCGGAAAGCCCTTGCGCTGCATCAACCCGCGCCGCTCGAGTTCGGCATTGGGCAGCAGGAAGCCGTCGGTGGTGACGAGTTCGACCTTGGGCGTGTTCGGCCAGCGCGAGAGCAGCGCCTTCAACACGCGCGCCGTGGTCGACTTGCCGACCGCGACCGAGCCGGCGACCCCGATGATATAGGGCACCTTGACCTCGGCTTCCGCCAGCAGAAAGCGCTGCGTCGCCTTGAACAGGCCCTGCGTGGCGGCAACGTAAAGCGACAGCAGCCGCGACAGCGGCAGGTAGATCGCGACGATCTCGTCCAGCGAGATCGGATCATTGATCGATTGCAGCTTGGTCAGGTCGTCGACCGAGAGGGTCAGCGGCGTGTCGGCACGCAAATGCGCCCACTCGTCCCGTGTGAAGGTCCGATAGGGTGAAACCAGATCGGGATCGGCCGCGGCCGGGATCAGACGTTGGTCCATGCTACCGCGATCCGCATTCCAGACTTCGAGATTCAAGGCTCGGACATCCTCGACTGGACACTAAGCATGCTGCCTTCCGAAAGCCGGCTCCGGCCTTCGGCACCATGTCTCAGGGTTTCCTCGCCGCCTTTTCAGCCAGACCGGACCGGGCGGTACGGGCCTCAAGCTGGCTCAACACATCTTGCAATGCAACATCGCGCGACGAAAGCACGACCAAGAGATGATAAAGCAAATCGGCACTTTCGGCGATCAAAGCCTGCTTGTCGCCTTGCACAGCTGCAATCACGGTTTCGACAGCCTCTTCGCCGAGCTTCTTGGCAGCGCGCTCCGGCCCGGCAGCCAGGAGCTTGGCGGTCCAGGACTCCTCGGGGGAGGCCCTTCCACGCTCGGCGACGATCTTTTCGAGGTCGGACAGTGTAAAGCCGCTCATCGCTCAATCCAGCCGCATCGCCAGCCCTGCCGCCGCCATATGGGCTTTGGCCTGGGGGATGGTGAAAGTACCGAAGTGGAAGATCGAGGCCGCCAGCACGGCACTGGCATGGCCCTCCCGCACGCCATCGACGAGATGGTCGAGCGTGCCGACACCGCCGGACGCGATGACGGGCACGGAAACCGCATCGGCAATCCTGCTGGTCAGGTCGAGGTCGAAGCCGGCCCCGGTGCCGTCGCGGTCCATCGAGGTCAGCAGCAACTCGCCGGCGCCGAGCGAGACGACCTCACGGGCATAGGCGACGGCATCGAGCCCAGTCGCATTGCGGCCGCCATGGGTGAAGATCTCCCAGCGCTCCGGTGCCACCTTCTTGGCGTCGATCGCGACGACGATGCACTGGTCGCCGAACTTCTCCGCCGCTTCCTTGACGAAGGCGCGCCGCTGCACGGCCGCCGTCATGATCGCGACCTTGTCGGCCCCGGCCAAGAGCAGCTTGCGGATATCGTCGACCGTGCGGACGCCGCCGCCCACGGTGAGCGGCATGAAGCAGGCCTCTGCGGTGCGCGTCACCACATCGAACAGGATGCCGCGATCCTCATGGCTCGCCGTGATGTCGAGGAAGCAGAGTTCGTCCGCGCCGGCCGCGTCATAGGCCTTGGCGGCCTCGACCGGATCACCGGCATCGACGAGATCGACGAATTTCACGCCCTTGACGACACGGCCGTCCTTGACGTCGAGGCAGGGGATGATGCGGGTTTTCAGGCTCATGCCGCCTTCCCCTTGTCCGCCTGCGCGATCCGCGCCAGCGCCGCAGCCGGATCGAGGCGCCCGTCATAGAGCGCGCGGCCCGTGATCGCACCTTCCAGGATGGCGGCGTCCGGCGCGCAGAGGCGCTCGATATCGGCCATGGAGGCGAGCCCGCCCGACGCGATCACCGGAATGGTCAGTGCCCCGGCGAGCGCGATCGTGCCGTTCCAGTTGATGCCCTGGAGCATCCCGTCGCGCGCGATGTCGGTGTAGATGATCGCAGCGACGCCTGCATCCTCGAAGCGGCGGCCAAGATCCACCGCGGCGAGCGAAGAGGTTTCGGCCCAGCCTTCGACCGCGACGAAACCGTCGCGCGCATCGATGCCGACTGCGACCTGGCCCGGAAAGGCCCTCGCCGCCTCGCGCACGAATGCCGGATCGCGCACCGCGGCCGTGCCGATGATGACGCGGCGCACGCCCTTGCCGAGCCAGCCCTCGACGGTCGCGATGTCGCGAATGCCGCCGCCGAGCTGCACCGGAAACGCGACCCGGCCGAGGATGGCCTCGACAGCTCCAGCATTCATCGGCTTGCCGGCAAAGGCGCCGTCGAGATCGACGACATGGAGCCATTCGAAACCCTGCGCCTCGAATTCCGCGGCTTGCGCGGCCGGATCGTCATTGAAGACGGTCGCCTGGGCCATGTCGCCCTGCTTCAGGCGGACGCAGCGTCCGTCCTTGAGATCGATGGCGGGGAACAGAATCACGGTGTCCATCCCAAGAAATTGCTAATCAGCTTCAGTCCGAGCTTCTGACTCTTCTCGGGGTGGAACTGCGTGCCGGCGATGTTGCCGCGCGCTACCATTGCCGTGACGGGTCCGCCATACTCGGTCAGCGCCAGCACGTCCTCGGCCCGCTCCGGCGTCAGCGCGTAGGAATGCACGAAATAGGCATGCAGGCCGCCCGGGCCGGTCTCGATGCCAGCGAGCAACGGATGCTCGTCCTGCGCGTGCAGATTGTTCCAGCCCATATGCGGGATCTTGAGGCTCTCGTCGGTCGGCCTGATCAGGGCGACATCGCCCGGAATCCAGCCGAGGCCGTCCGTCACCGTATATTCGAGCCCTCGGCTTGCGAGGAGCTGCATGCCGACGCAGATGCCGAGAAAGGGGCGCTGCTTGCCGCGGACGACGTCCTCGAGAACTTCGACCATGCCGGAGACGGCATCGAGCCCGCAGCGACAATCGGCGAAGGCGCCGACACCCGGCAGGACGATGCGATCGGCCGCACGCACGACCGCGGGATCACTGGTGACGCGAATAGTAGCGGCAATGCCGGACTCGGCTGCCGCGCGCTCAAAGGCCTTGGCGGCCGAGTGCAGGTTGCCGGATCCGTAATCGATGATGGCGACGGATTGGGTCATCGGCCTTGCGCCTCAGGAAAGAGTCCGATCACCGGAACGGCGCTTGAGGACTGGAAACGCGGAGGAACCGGCGCGGCTTCGCGCGGAGCCGGCGCAGGCAGGCTTTCGAGAGCCCGCTCGAAATAGCGTCGTTCGGCGCTCGCGAGATCGGGAGCCTCGATCACATCGGCAAGCCGCCAGCCTTTCCGCAGCAGCTTGCGCGCGATCAGGTTCCGGCCTTCAAGCCCGAGGAAGAGTCCGATGACGAATTGCGCCAGCAGGGCCGCACCGCTGGCGAGCCCGAGATCGCTCTGCGCGTAATACACGGCAGCCCAGACCAGCGCGAAGAGGAGCGTCGCCAGCCAGAGCCGCTTCGCCAGCAGCCAGAAGCCCGTGAAGAGGAAGGCTGCCCAGGAGAATGTCTCGGGCAGGAGCCGCGCCTGCTCGATATCGTCGCGCTCGCTGCCGGAACCGGGCGGCGGAATCAGGACCGTATAGAACGCCATGTCATGGCCCCTTATAACGCGCCCTTGGTGGACGGCACGCGGCCACCTTCCCGCGGATCGACTTCCAGCGCGTGGCGCAGCGCCCGCGCCAACCCCTTGAAGCAGCTCTCGGCGATATGATGAGCATTGTCGCCGTAGAGTGTCTCGACATGCAGGGTCAGGCCCGCATTGATCGCAAAGGCCTGGAAGAACTCGCGCACCAGCTCGGTATCGAACGTGCCGATCTTCTCGGCCTTGAAGCTCGTGCGGAACACCAGAAAAGGCCGGCCGGAGACATCGACGGCGACGCGGGTCAGCGTCTCGTCCATCGGCAGATGCACGTCGGCGTAGCGGCGGATGCCCTTCTTGTCGCCGAGCGCCTGCTTTACCGCCTCGCCGAGCGCGATGCCCGCATCCTCGACCGAATGGTGATCATCGATATGGGTGTCGCCTTTCACCGTGACCGCAAGATCGATCAGCGAATGGCGGGCAAAGAGATCGAGCATATGGTCGAAGAAGCCGACGCCCGTCGCGATCTCGGCCTTGCCCGTGCCGTCGAGCGAGAGCTTGACCGAGATATCGGTTTCATTGGTGCGGCGCTTCACTTCGCCCGAACGCATTTGAAAAGCCCTTGTGACCTTGCTGGCCGGTGCTTTAGCGCGCTTTCCGCTCGACTGAAATCAGCCGAGCGACAAGAATTCGCGCCAAAGTGGCTGCTGAAGCATGTTCTCGTGGCAAAAGTGCATCCCACTTCTGCGGGACATGCTCTAGCAGCGCGTTGACGCTCACGCCACCCGGCCGATTGTGCAGCGCCTGAAAAGCCCTACATCTGGCGGACGGCCGGAAACACTGGAAGACGCTCTGATGGATAACGACAATAAGGCCCCCGTGATGCATGCCACCACCATCCTGATGGTGCGCAAGGGCGGGCGCGTGGTGATCGGCGGCGACGGGCAGGTCTCGCTCGGCCCGACCATCATGAAGGGTAACGCCAAGAAGGTGCGCCGCCTCGCCAAGGGTGCGGTGATCGCCGGCTTCGCGGGCGCAACAGCCGATGCCTTCACCCTGTTCGAACGGCTGGAGACCAAGCTCGAGCAATACCCGACGCAATTGCTGCGCGCATGCGTCGAGCTCGCCAAGGATTGGCGCACCGACCGCTATCTGCGCCGGCTGGAAGCGATGCTGCTGGTCGCCGACAAGGAGGTCAGCCTGCTGATCTCCGGCACGGGCGACGTGCTGGAGCCGGAAGCGGGCGAACATGGCTCGGTGATGGCCATCGGCTCCGGCGGCAATTTCGCCCTGGCAGCAGCGCGCGCACTGGTCGATGTCGAGCCCGACGCCGAGACGATCGTGCGTAAGGCGATGAAGATCGCCGGAGACATCTGCGTCTACACCAACCACAGCCTCGTCATCGAGAGCCTCGACATCGCCTGATGTCCGCTGACGCCCAATCGGAAGTATCCATGACCTCTTTTTCCCCCCGCGAGATCGTCTCAGAGCTCGACCGCTTCATCGTCGGCCAGAAGGATGCCAAGCGCGCCGTCGCCATCGCATTGCGCAACCGCTGGCGCCGTCAGCAGCTTGAAGGGCCGCTGCGCGAAGAGGTCGCGCCCAAGAACATCCTGATGATCGGGCCGACCGGCTGCGGCAAGACCGAGATCGCGCGTCGGCTGGCGCGCCTCGCCAATGCACCCTTCCTCAAGGTCGAGGCGACCAAGTTCACCGAGGTCGGCTATGTCGGCCGCGACGTCGAATCGATCATTCGCGATCTCGTCGAGATCGGCATCAGCCTCGTCCGCGAGGCACGGCGCAAGGATGTCCAGGCCAAGGCGCATCTTGCGGCCGAGGAGCGCGTGCTCGACGCGCTGGTGGGGTCGACGGCCAGTCCGGCGACCCGCGATTCCTTCCGTCGCAAGCTGCGCGCGAACGAACTCGACGAGAAGGAGATCGAGGTCGAGATCGCCTCTGGCGCCAGCTCGACCCCGATGTTCGAATTGCCCGGCATGCCCGGCGCCTCGATCGGAGCGATCTCGCTCGGGGACATGTTCGGCAAGGCTTTCGGCCAGAAGGGCAAACCGCGGCGCGTCCTCGTCAAGGATGCCTATGGCCCGCTGATCGCCGAGGAGAGCGACAAGCTGATCGACCAGGATGCAATCGTCCAGGATGCGATCCGGGAGGTCGAGAATAACGGCATCGTCTTCCTCGACGAGATCGACAAGATCTGCGCTAGGGAAGGCCGAGGCGGCGCAGATGTCTCGCGTGAAGGCGTGCAGCGCGACCTGCTGCCGCTGATCGAGGGCACCACGGTTGCAACCAAGCACGGGCCGGTGAAGAGCGACCACATCCTGTTCATCGCGTCAGGCGCCTTCCATGTCTCCCGCCCGTCCGACCTGCTGCCCGAGTTGCAGGGGCGCCTGCCGATCCGCGTCGAATTGCAGCCCCTCGATGTCGAGGATTTCAAGCGCATCCTGACCGAGACCGAGGCGAGCCTGATCAAGCAGACGGTGGCGCTGATGGCGACGGAGGAGGTCACCGTCGGCTTCACCCCGGACGCGATCGACGCCATTGCCCGCATCGCGGTGGCGGTGAACTCCACGGTCGAGAATATCGGGGCGCGCCGGCTCCAGACCGTGATCGAGCGGATTCTGGACGAGATTTCCTTCACGGCCACAGATCGCTCGGGCGAGACCGTGACGATCGACGCTCCTTATGTCGAAGCGCGGATCGGTGATCTCGCCAAGAATGCGGATCTGAGCCGGTTCATCCTGTGACGCAGCCTCCGGCGGAGCCGAGCCCTGCCAGGCGGCGCCTTGCGCGCGATTCGGCAGTGGTCGGCGCTGCCACGGTGCTGTCGCGCCTGCTCGGCTTCGCCAGAGATGTGCTGATCGCGCGACTGCTCGGTGCCGGCCCGGTCGCGGATGCCTTCCTGGCAGCCCTGCGCCTGCCCAATCTGGTCCGGCGCGTGCTCGGCGAAGGCGGGCTGAACGCGCCCTTCGTACCGCTCTATCTCGACATCAAAGCTTCGCGCGGCGAAGCGGCGGCTCGTGGCTTCGCCGGAGAGGCCACGGCGCATCTCGGCCTGCTGCTGCTGGTCCTGATCGCATTCGGCGAGATTTTCACGCCCTGGCTGGTGCTGGGGCTGGCCGGCGGCTTTGCGAACGAGCCCGAAACGCTTGCGCTGGCCACCCATTTCACCCGGCTGATGCTGCCCTTCCTGCTGCTGACGACGCTCGCGGCATTGCTGGCGGCGCTGCTCAATGCCGAGCGCCGGTTCACCACGGCGGCTCTCGCGCCGGCATTGATGAACGCCGTCCTGCTCGGCGTGCTGCTGGTCCAGCTCTCGCGCGGCGCGGAGGCCATGGCGAGCGCGAGCCTGCTCGCCATATTCGTCAGCCTGACCGGTTTCGCCCATCTCGGCCTGATCCTGCTCCGATTGCGCAAGATCGGACTGCCGCGAGCGAGCCTGCGCTGGTCGCCTGACATGAGCCGCCTCATGCGCACGGGCGGTGCGACGCTGCTCGCGGCTTCGAGCGCGCAACTCGTCCTGCTCGTCGCGACCCAGATCGCCTCGACAGAGAGCGGAGCGGTGGCGGCCCTCTATTACGCCGACCGTATCTTCCAGCTGCCGCTTGGCTTCGTCGGAGTCGCGATGGGCACCGTGGTGCTCTCCGAAATGGCGGCGAGTCGTGAGAATGCGCAGGACGATGCCACGCTCGGTCGCGCGCTGGCGCTCGGTCTCGCACTTGCCGTGCCGGCGGCCGTCGCGTTGGCGGCGCTGGCCGAGCCGATCGTATCGGTGCTGTTCGAGCATGGCCGCTTCGGCGCCGACGATCGGGCGCGCACAGCGGGAGCGCTGGCAGCTTTCGCGCTCGGTCTTCCCTTCGCGGTGATGGCAAAGGTCTTCGCTCAGGTCTATTTCGTCCGGCGCATGCCGCGTGTCCCGCTGCTCGCCGGGGTGGCTGCCGTCCTGGTGGCCGTTTTCTCCGGCTACGGCGCCGAGCGCGGCCAGGATGCCGCGACTGTCGCCGCGCTCGCAGCAAGCCTTGCCTTTGTGGCCCAGGCCGTTCTGCTGTCGCTCCATCTGCGGCGCCAGGGCCTATGGCAGCCGAGCCTTGCAAGCCTGCGGCCGATTATCGCCATACTGGGCGCCAGCGCCCTCATGCTGGGCGCGCTCCTCCTGCTTCTGCCGGCGTTGACGGCCTCGCTCGCCCCAGGCGAGCCCATGCTGTTGCGCGTTGCGTCCCTGGCCGCGCTCTGTCTTGGCGGCCTTGCGACCTACGGCCTTGCTGGCGCCCTCTTGGGCGCTTTCGGCCTGCCGCACTTGCGCCTGGCCCGCGCTTCCGCCAGAACGCCGCGTTCGTGACACCCGCTCGCGACAATGGAGCGCCTGATGGCCGAATTTCCCCAGCGCGTCTTTTCCGGCATGCAGCCGACCTCGACGCTTCACCTCGGCAATTATCTCGGCGCGCTCACGAACTGGGTCGCGATGCAGGAGAGCTATGACTGCGTCTATTGCGTGGTTGATATGCACGCCATCACGGTCTGGCAGGACCCTGCCGAGCTGACGCGCGCCATCCGCGAGGTCACCGCGGCCTATCTCGCCGCCGGAGTCGACCCGAAGAAGAGCATCATCTTCAACCAGAGCCAGGTCGCGCAGCACGCCGAACTCGCCTGGGTGTTCAACTGCGTTGCCCGCCTCGGCTGGCTCAATCGCATGACCCAGTTCAAGGAGAAGGCCGGCAAGGACCGCGAGAACGCCTCGGTCGGGCTCTACGCCTATCCGAATCTGATGGCGGCCGACATCCTGCTCTACAAGGCGACGCATGTACCGGTAGGCGAGGACCAGAAGCAGCATCTCGAACTGGCGCGCGATATCGCGCAAAAATTCAACAATGACTTCGCCGAGCAGATCGCCGCTCGCAGCCTCGGCACAGGCGAGCTCGGCTTCTTCCCGCTGCCCGAGCCGATGATCCAGGGCCCGGCGCCACGCGTGATGAGCCTGCGCGACGGCACCAAGAAGATGTCCAAGTCGGACGCATCCGACTATTCCCGCATCAATCTGACCGATGACGCCGAGACCATTGCGCAGAAGGTGCGCAAGGCGAAGACCGATCCCGAGGCATTGCCGTCCGAGGAGAAGGGCCTTGAAGGCCGGCCCGAGGCCGAGAATCTCGTCGGCATCTATGCCGGCCTGAGCGGTGAAAGCAGGGCGCAGGTGCTCGGGCAGTTTGGCGGCGGACAGTTCTCGGCCTTCAAGGCGGCGCTTGTCGATCTCGCCGTGACGAAGCTGGCGCCGATCGCCGGCGAGATGCGGCACCTGCTCGCTGACCCCTCCCATATCGATGATATTCTTGGGCAAGGCGCCGAGCGGGCAGCAGAAATTGCCGCCCCGATCATGCGCGACGTCAAGGACGTGGTCGGCTTCGTCCGCGGGCGGTGACGCGCCTGGGCTTGCGCTGACGTTGCGGCGCAGGCCACCATGGGCTCTCCCGAAGCGGCGGCAGGTTTGAATCGATGGTGACGCGACGGCGGTCCTATGAAACGGGCCATCGCCCGAAATTCCTCGCGGTGGTCGACGATAGCGAAGAATGCGCCAAGGCCGTGCGCTTCGCCGCGCGGCGATGCGCGCGCATCGGCGCCTCGATCGTGCTGCTCGGCGTCATCACACCGCCCGAGCACGAGACCTGGCTGGGTGTCGGTGAGGTGATGCAGGCCGAGGCGGAGGCGGAAGCCGAAAAGCTGCTGGACGATGCTGCAGCAACCGTGCGCGCGCTTGCCGGGCTCGAACCCGAGAAGGTTGTCCGCACCGGCGTGAAGTCGGACGAACTCGTCAAGCTGATCGAGGCCGACGAGGACATCTCGCTGTTGGTGCTCGCCGCCGGCACCGGCCGCGACGGTCCGGGCCCGTTGGTCAGCGCGCTGGCCGGCAAATCGGCCGGCACCTTCCCGATCCCGGTTGCAATCGTGCCCGGCCATCTCGAGGACGAGGAGATCGACGCGCTGGCCTGAGCTGCAAGGCAGGGTTGGCGCTGGAATGATTCCAGCAACGCGCCTATATCGGGCTCAGGAACGGCGGCCTTGACCCGCCGGCACCGGAGGCCACGATGTTCATCCAGACTGAAGCCACGCCGAACCCGGCGACATTGAAATTCCTGCCCGGACGCGCCGTCATGGCGGAGGGCACATTGGAGCTGCGCGACGCCGAACAGGCTGACCGCTCGCCGCTGGCCTCGCGCCTGTTCGCCGTCAGCGGGGTCTCCGGCGTCTTCCTCGGTTCCGATTTCATCACGGTCACCAAGTCAGACGGCGAATGGCCGCATCTCAAGCCCGCAATCCTCGGCGCGATCATGGAGCATTTCATGTCGGGCGCGCCGGTCCTCTCGGACGGCTCAAAGGCCGATGTCACGGACGAAGGCGAATTCTTCGCGCCGGAGGACGCCGCCACCGTCGAGACGATCAAGGATCTGCTGGAGACACGCATCCGCCCGGCAGTTGCCGGTGATGGCGGAGACATCACCTTCCGCGGCTTCAAGGACGGCGTCGTCTATCTCGCGATGAAGGGGTCCTGCTCGGGCTGCCCGTCCTCGACTGCAACGTTGAAGCACGGCATCCAGAATCTGCTGCGCCACTTCCTTCCGGATGTGCGCGAAGTCGAGGCCGTCTGATTCGCCTGGGCATGATCTTGTCCGAACGCCGTTTTGCATTCCTCAGGATCGTGACCTGATGCGCATTCTCGCCATCGACACCGCGCTTGGCGCCTGTTCCGCCTGTGTCCTCGACATGGGTGAAACCACGCCCCTCGCACGCGAACAGGTTGCGATGGATCGCGGCCATGCCGAGGCATTGATGCCGCTGATCGAGCGGGTGATGCACGCCGTCGAAGGCGGGTTCTCCTCGCTCAACCGGGTTGCCGTCACCATCGGCCCAGGCAGTTACACCGGCCTGCGCGTCGGAATCAGCGCCGCACGCGCCATCGCGCTGGCTGCGGGAATTCCCGCCGTCGGCGTGACGACGCTGGCGGCAACCGCCGCGCCACTCATCGGAAAGGAGTCGGGCCGCGTCATCGCCGCCGCACTCGACGCCAAGCATGGCCAGGTCTGGTTCCAGGCACTGAGCTCGCAGGGCAAGCAGCTCGTTTCGATACGGCAGGTCAATTACCGGGACGCTGCGCGCTCGATCGGGGCGGGCCCGGTCAGTCTCGTCGGCTCGTCTGCGCTCGCCGTTGCGAATGAGGCCTGGGCGATCGGGCTCGACGCGCTGGTGATCGACGATGCCAAGGCTCCGGATGTGACCTGGGTCGCACGACTAGGCCTTCTCGCCGATCCTGCCGCCGCGCCGCCGCGCCCGCTCTATCTCAAGGAGCCGGAAACGACGCCGCAAGATCGCGCCCGCTTGCCGCGGCGCTGACGGAGACCGTTTCGAGGTTTTGCCGGCTCCCGGGAACATGCGATCAAGCGGCATGGATTGGCTGCGTAAACTTCTGCACCCTCATGCTGCGCCGGCGCGTACAGCGCGCCTTGACGTGCGGCATGCACGCCATGTTGCGGCGCTTCATCATCTCGGGGGCTTTGCCCGTGGCTGGGAGCCCGGCGAATGCGCCGGGCTTCTCGTGGACGGTGCAGTCGTCGCCGACGGCGTGTTCGCCGGAAACGAGCCCAATCCCGCCGGCTTCGTGATGTCTCGACGGGCCGTGGACGAGGCCGAGATCCTGAGCATCGTCGTCTCACCCCGGCAGCGCGGCAGCGGCCTGGGTCGCGCATTGCTCTCGGCCCATCTCAGCCAGCTTGGAGGCATGGGCGTCGCCCATGTCTATCTCGAGGTCGAGGATGGCAACGCCGCTGCCGACCGGCTCTACCGGCATTTCGGCTTTCGCGAAGTCGGGCGGCGCAAGGGCTACTATCCCAAGGCCGACGGCACGCGCGCCACCGCCGTCACGATGCGGCTCGATCTCGCGTGACAGTGACAGCCACGTCGTCCATGAAGTGCACCGGATTTCTGTCCTTCACACTTTCGCGATCCGCGCGACGGGAGCCACGCCCCGCATGAATGGTCTCCGCCCCGGCGCGATCCTGCGGCTCGTCCTGCTTGGTCTCGGCACGACCGCACTGATTCCTGCGCAGCTCGTCGCATTGCGCTTTGGGCCACAACATGGCTGGACCCTGCCGCGGTGGTTTCATCGGCTGGCCTGCACCTGTCTGGGCGTGCGGCGGCGTGTCCGCGGCACCCCGCCACCAAAGGGCGCAGGTGGACTGATCGTCGCCAACCATGTCTCCTGGCTCGACATTCCCGTCATTGGCGCCGTGCAACCGCTTTCCTTCGTTGCCAAGGCCGAGGTTGCGACCTGGCCGGTGATTGGCTTCCTGGCCTCGGTGCAGCGCACTCTGTTCATCGACCGAACGCGCAAGACCGCAACGGCCGGCATCACCGCCGAGATGGGCAAGCGCATATCAGACGGGCAGGCGGTCGTGCTCTTCGCCGAAGGCACGACCGGGGACGGCACGAGGACGCTGCCGCTGAGGTCTTCGCTGCTCGGCGCCGTTCACGAAGCGCTCGGTCGCAACGACAATAATGGCGACATCACCGTCTATCCACTCTCGATCACCTATACCGGCTTTCACGGGATGGCGGGCGGGCGTGTCGAGCGTTCGTCGCTGGCTTGGTATGGCGATACGGAACTCGCACCCCATCTTAAGGCCATGCTCAATGCTGGCGCGATCGATGTCGAGCTCGCTTGGGGCGAGCCGATCCGCATGGGCCACGAGACCTCGCGGAAGGTCGCGACCCGGCGGGCGGAGCAGGCGATCCGCCGCGCTCGCCGCGAGGCGGTGACCGGACGGCCGCTCGCGTGAAGGTCATTATGCGTATTGGCGCGGATGTTGCTTTGTGAAGGATCGGTCGCGCGAGGTCATTTTCACGGCGCGCGATCCAGAGTAAGGAGACGGTTTGGAGACCCGATCCGAAACGATGAAGAAAGTCCACATCAAGTCCTTCGGCTGCCAGATGAACGTCTATGACGGGCAGCGCATGGCCGATATCCTGGCCGCGCAAGGCTACGAGGAAACGGCGGCGCCGGAAGGCGCGGACCTCATTCTGCTCAACACCTGTCATATCCGCGACCGCGCGGTGCAGAAGGTTTATACCGAGCTCGGCAAGCTGCGCGACCTGAAGAATGGTCAGAATGCCGCCGGCCAGGAGACGAGAATCGTCGTCGCCGGCTGCGTCGCCCAGGCCGAAGGTGCGGAAATCCAGCGCCGGCAGCCCGCCGTGGACCTCGTCGTCGGCCCGCAAGCCTATCACCGGCTCCCCGAGCTGCTGGCGGAGGCGAAGCGCAAGCGCGTCGTCGACACGGACCTCCCGATCGACGACAAGTTTGGCTTTCTGCCCGCGCCCAAACCGGCGGCTATCCGGGGCCGCGGCATCTCCGCCTTCGTCACCATCCAGGAAGGCTGCGACAAGTTCTGCGCGTTCTGCGTCGTCCCCTATACGCGCGGCGCCGAGTTCTCGCGGCCGGTCACGGCGCTGGTGAGCGAGATCGAGCGGCTGGCGGATGCCGGCGTGCGCGACGTCACCCTGATCGGCCAGAACGTCAATGCCTATCATGGCGAAGGCCCCGACGGACAGATCTGGGGCCTGGCGCGGCTGATGCAGCGCGTTGCCGAGATCGCAGGCATTGTCCGCATTCGCTACACGACGAGCCACCCGCGCGACATGGATGACGAGCTGATCGCCGCCCATCGCGACCTGCCGCAGGTCATGCCGTTCCTGCATCTGCCGGTGCAGGCGGGCTCGGACCGCATCCTCGCAGCCATGAACCGCAAGCACACGGCAGACGAGTATCGCCGGCTGATCGAGCGCGTGCGCCAGGCGCGTCCCGATATCGCGTTGTCCTCCGACTTCATCGTCGGCTTCCCCGGCGAGACCGAGGCGGATTTCGCCGAGACGCTGCGGCTGGTCGAGGATATCGGCTTCGCTTCGAGCTACACCTTCAAATACTCGCCCCGTCCAGGCACGCCCGCGGCCGAGCTGGACCACCAGATCGCGCCGGAGGAGATGAGCGAGCGCCTGCACCGCCTGCAGGAGCGCGTCGAGCATCACCGGCAGTCCTTCAACCACGCCATGGTCGGCCGCACCGTCGATGTCCTGTTGGAACGTGTCGGACGTCACCCCGGACAGCTTGCGGGGAAATCGCCATACCTTCAGGCTGTGCAGATCGACACCAAGACGAATCAGATCGGCGACATGGTGAGGGTGCTGATCGAACGGGCTGGCTCCAATTCGCTGTTCGGCCGCGAGGCCGGGCCAGAGGAGCTCGCCGCGTGAGCGCCAGATCACCAGGCCCAGCGTTCGTGCCAGTTCTCAATGCCTGTCATCAGGATGAGATCGACGCGTCCGGATATGCCGAAGGACTACCCGGCCTCACGCCCCTGTTCGGCCGGGCACGCGCGCCAGGGAGACGACTCTATTGGCACAGACTGACCAGGTGACCCCGAGATCCGATCGAGAGCCGCGCCGCGAGGGCGCATCGCCACGCGTCGAGAGCCTGACGCGCGACGGGGTCCCCGCCACGGAAGTCGTGTTATCCTTCGAGGATAATCGGCTGGCCAGTCTGGTCTTCGGTCAATACGACCAGAATCTGGCGCATCTTGAGCGCCGGCTCGGTGTCGTGATCAGCCCGAACGGCAACCATGTCACCGTCAAGGGCCCGCGCGAGACGGCCGAGCAGGCCGGGCGCGTGCTGAAGACGCTCTATACCCGCGCCAAGGCGGGCGCGCCGCTCAATCTCGGCGAGGTCGACGGCGCCATCGAGGAAAGCAACGTCCAGCGTTCGCTGTTCCCGGCGGAGAATACCGGCAAGGCCTCCTTCGAAGCGATCGTCACCCGCAAGCGCGGCCCGGTGCGGGCTCGCAATGCGGCCCAGGATGCGTATCTGCGCCAGCTCAAGCGCCACGAGCTCGTGCTCGCGGAGGGGCCGGCCGGCACTGGCAAGACCTGGCTCGCTGTCGGGCATGCCGTCTCGCTGATCGAGCAAGGCGTGGTCGAGCGCATGGTCCTGTCACGTCCGGCGGTCGAGGCAGGCGAGCGCCTCGGCTTTCTGCCCGGCGACATGCGCGAGAAGGTCGATCCCTATCTGCGTCCGATCTATGACGCGCTGAACGACTTCATGGAGGCGCGACATGTCGAGCGCGCCCTGCAAACCGGCATGATCGAGATCGCTCCGCTCGCTTTCATGCGCGGACGGACGCTGACCAATGCTGTCGTGCTGCTCGACGAGGCTCAGAATGCGACCTCCGTGCAGATGAAGATGTTCCTCACCCGGCTCGGCGAGGGTTCGCGCATGATCATCACGGGCGACCCGAGCCAGATCGATCTGCCACCGGGACAGCGCTCGGGATTGGTCGAGGCCGTGAGGCTGTTGTCCGGCGTCGAAGGCGTCGGCCATGCCCGCTTCGAGGAAGGCGACGTGGTTCGGCACGATCTCGTGCGCCGAATCGTGATGGCTTACGAGGATGCCTCCCGCCGAGAGCGGGATGAGCGCGAGGAGCGCGCCCGTTCCGTCGTCGCCGAGGCGCCGCCTGAGGACCACAGCGAAGGCCTGCGCCGCACATTGTCGCGGGAGAGGCCGCGATGAACGACCGACCTCGTTCGCGGCGCGCGGCGCCGCGAACGCAAAGCCTTGCGATCGATATCCGCCTGCAGTCGCGCCGCTGGCGCGAGCTCGCGGATTTGCGTGAGCGCGTCGCCCAGGCAACAGAGGCGGCGCTCACCGTCGCCGCCATCAAGCCGCTGGCCGAAGCAGAGCTCAGCCTTCTCTTCACCGACGACAAGCGCATCCGCATCGTCAACCGCGACTGGCGTGGTTTCGACAAGGCGACGAATGTGCTCTCCTTTCCGGCCGCAACGCCAGAGCGGATCGGATCGAGCCCCGTCCTCGGCGATATCGTGCTGGCCTATGAAACCGTCGCGCGCGAAGCCGAGAGCGAAGGCAAGAGCATGGGCGACCATCTCAGCCATCTCGTCATCCACGGCCTCCTGCATCTGCTGGGCGAGGATCACGAGACCGAAGCCGAAGCAACGCGGATGGAAGGGCTCGAGATCGCCGCGCTCGCGAGCCTTGGCATCGCCAATCCCTATGCCGGCACCGAACCAGAAGCCGCTCCAGCGGCACAGACCAAGGCAGATCACCCCGTACCATGAGCGACGACAGTAGACCCTCCCCAAGCGAACCTCCCAGTCGCGGCCTGGCGCAATGGCTGAGCCATTTCCTCGACCGGCTGGGCCTGCGGAACGGGGCAACGATTCGTGAGGACATTACCGAAGCACTCGCCCAGGGGAGTGGCCAGCTCGCCGATCTGAGCCCGCAGGAGCGGGCGATGCTCTCAAATGTTCTGAGCCTGCGCGAGCGCCGCATCGCCGATGTCATGGTGCCGCGCGCCGACATCATTGCGGTCCAGTCCGAGGCAACACTTGGCGAATTGCTGGCCCTGTTCCGCACCGCCGGCCATTCGCGCCTCCCGGTCTATGGCGAGACGCTCGATGACCCCCGCGGCATGGTCCATATCCGCGATTTTCTCGACTTCATCGCAGCCCGCGCCAAACCTGGTCGCCGTGGCGCACAGCCCGGAACCGCCGGCCCCAATCTCGGTGCGATCGATCTCTCCGTCACCCTGGCTTCCGCCAAGATCCTGCGGCCCGTGCTCTATGTGCCGCCGTCGATGCCTGCCGTCGACCTGCTGGTCAGGATGCAGGCCACCCGCACGCATATCGCCCTGGTCATCGATGAGTATGGCGGCACCGATGGCCTGGTCTCGATCGAGGATCTGGTCGAGATCGTGGTCGGCGATATCGAGGACGAGCATGATCTCGACACCGCGCCGACGATCGCAGTGGCTGGCGAGAACCGTTTCACCGCCGATGCCCGCGCGACGCTAGAAGATCTCAAGGACGCCACGGGGATCGACCTCTCCGAGACTGATGTCGCCGAAGACGTCGACACGCTCGGCGGCCTCATCGTCACGCTCGCCGGGCATGTCCCGGCGCGGGGCGAGTTGATCCAGGGACCCGAGGGACTCGCCTTCGAGATTCTCGACGCCGATCCGCGCCGCATCAAGCGGCTGCGCATCCATCGGAATGTTCCTGCCGCCCCCGAGGCTCAAGCGGCGACGGACCCCGGCTGATGCGTTTCGCTGCACTGGCAGACAGGGTCATCCTCGCCTGGGGCTGGCCGAAGCGCCTGATCGCGCTCATCGCGGGTGCCAGCGGCGCCCTCGCCCTGCCGCCACTCGATCTCTGGCCACTGATCGTCGTGCCGATGACCATTGCGGTGTGGCTGATCGACGGCGCAGTCGGCACGAGCCGCGGGGCACGCTTCCGGGCTGCCATGGCGGCCGGCTGGTGGTGGGGCTTTGGCTTCTTTCTCGCGGGGCTGTGGTGGCTTGGTGCTGCCTTTCTCGTCGAGGCCGATAAGTTCGCCTGGGCCATGCCGCTCGGCGTCATCGCCCTGCCCGCCTTCCTCGCCGTCTTTCCGGCCCTGGCCTTCGGCACCGCCCGCCTGGTCTGGCCGCATGGCAGCGGCCGCATCCTCATCCTCGCCGTCGCGCTCGCCTTGAGCGAGTGGCTGCGCGGGCATGTGCTGACGGGCTTTCCCTGGAACGTCTACGGCATGATGCTGGCCGGTCAGCCATGGATTGCCCAGTTCGCCTCGGTCACCGGCCTTTACGGCCTGACCTTGGTGGCGGTCGCGCTCGGCGCCGCACCAGCGGTGCTAGGCACCGGCAAGCCCGGCCCGGAGCGCTGGCAGGCGCCAGTTCTGGCGCTCGCGGTCCTGTGCGGGCTGCTCGGCTTTGGTGCTTGGCGCATTCCGTCTGCGCCATCCCCCACCGTGCCCGGCGTGAAACTCCGTCTGATGCAGCCCAATCTGCCGCAGGACGCCAAGTTCAATCCGCGCAATGGCGAAGCGATCCTCAACCGTTATCTTGCGCTCAGCGACCGGGCGACAAGTCCCACGACTCTGGGCGTCCAGGACGTCACCCATCTGATCTGGCCGGAATCGGCCTTTCCTTTCCTGCTCGGCCGAACCCCCGGAGCACTTTCGCGGATCGCGGCCCTTCTGCCGCCCAACACGACCTTGATCACCGGCGCAGCCCGCGCCGGCGAAACGCTGCCGGGCGAAAGTCGGCCCCCGATCTTTAATTCGGTCCAGGTTGTCGACGATCAGGGCGTGATCGTCGCGAGCTATGACAAAGTCCATCTCGTGCCGTTCGGGGAGTACCTGCCCGCCTTCCTCGAGACATTGATCCGCAGCGTCGGGCTGTCCGAATTCGTCGCCATTCCCGGCGGTTTCACCGCCGGGGCGCGCCGGACACCGCTCGCGGTGCGCGGGTTGCCGCCGGTCGCATCGCTGATCTGCTATGAGGCCGTGTTTCCCGGTGAGGTGATGCCCCAGGGGCCGAGACCCGGCTTCATGCTCAATCTCACCAATGACGGCTGGTTCGGCCAGACGAGCGGCCCTTACCAGCATCTCGCCCAGGCCCGGCTGCGGGCCGTCGAACAGGGATTGCCCTTGGTGCGCGTCGCCAATACCGGCATATCCGCCGTCATCGACGCCTATGGCCGGATCACCGGCAGCCTTCCGCTCGGGACGGAAGGGGTGCTCGACTCCGCCTTGCCCAGTCACGCCTCTGTTACGCCTTACGCGCAGCTCGGGGATGTCTTTTTTGCAGGCCTTGTTGTAATATTCTTGCTTGTCTCGCGCTTGCGACGTTCAAAATAATTCCAACTGGAACTATTCCCAGCACCGAAGATGTCGGTTAAGAAGCAATTTAGTTGAAGCTAGTGTATTGTATTTGACCATAGGACACTGCCGGATTGCGGCTTCGGCAGAATGCCCCTGATCCGAGGCCCGTCGATCCATGCTGAAGAAAATCCCCAATCCGATCGATCGCCATGTCGGCAGCCGCGTCCGGATGCGCCGCATGCTTGCCGGCGTCAGCCAGGAAAAGCTTGGCGAAGCACTTGGGCTGACCTTCCAGCAGGTCCAGAAATACGAAAAAGGCGCAAACCGCATCAGCGCCAGCCGCTTGCAGCAGATCGCCAAGATGCTGGATGTGCCAGTCTCCTTTTTCTTTGAGGGCGCCCCGTCTGGCGACATGCCATCGGGAGGCTTCTCGGACGCCGCCTCCACGACCTATATTTCGGATTTCCTGGCGACCAGCGAAGGCGTGCAACTCACCAAGGCCTTCGTGCGCATTAAAAATGGGCAGGTGCGGCGCCGGGTTATCGATCTGGTTGAGGCCATTGCCGAGGAACACGCCGAAAAGCCGTGATTGAGGCGGCTCAGCGTTCGTCTTGACGAACGTTTCTCCCGATAAACGGATTTGAGCGCTTGACGGCGAACACGTTCGCTGCAAGAACGCTGCGCCCCGCACCGGCAGGGTCCGTGCTGGCGGCCACCAGCTTGCCCGTGCATGAAGGATCCTTCGTCCGTGTCACGCCAGAACTACCTCTTCACCAGCGAGTCCGTTTCCGAAGGTCATCCTGACAAGGTTTGCGACCGGATTTCCGACGAGGTCGTCGATCTGTTCTTCAAGGAAGCCGTCAAGGCCGGGATGGATCCGTCCCAGGTGCGCGTCGCCTGCGAGACCCTGGCCACGACGAACCGCGTCGTCATCGCCGGTGAGGTCCGCACCTCGCTCGACGAGAAGGCGCTGAAGAGCAAGGTCAAGTCGGCAGCCCGCAAGGCGATCCGCGCGATCGGCTACGAGCAGGACGGCTTCCACTGGAAGAAATGCAAGATCGACGTGCTGCTGCACTCGCAATCCGCCGACATCGCCCAGGGCGTCGACGCCGCCGGCAACAAGGAAGAAGGCGCGGGCGACCAGGGCATCATGTTCGGCTATGCCTGCCGCGAGACGCCCGAGCTGATGCCGGCGCCGATCTACTACGCCCACAAGATCCTCGAAGTCCTGGCCAAGGCCCGCCATGCGGGTGAAGGTCCGGCTGCCAAGCTCGGCCCCGATGCCAAGAGCCAGGTCACCGTCAAGTACGAGAACGGCAAGCCGGTCGGTGTCACGCAGATCGTGCTCTCGACCCAGCATCTCGACGACACGCTGAGCTCTGCGGATGTCCGCAAGATCGTCGAGCCGCATATCCGCGAGACGCTGCCCGAGGGCTGGATCTCGAAGGACACCGTCTGGCACGTCAATCCGACGGGCAAGTTCGTGATCGGCGGCCCCGATGGTGATGCCGGCCTCACCGGCCGCAAGATCATCGTCGACACCTATGGCGGCGCCGCCCCGCATGGCGGTGGTGCGTTCTCCGGCAAGGATCCGACCAAGGTCGATCGTTCGGCTGCCTATGCTGCGCGCTACCTCGCCAAGAACGTGGTTGCCGCCAAGCTCGCCGAGCGCTGCACGATCCAGCTCTCCTACGCCATCGGCGTTGCCAAGCCGCTCTCGATCTATGTCGACCTGCATGGCACCGGCAAGGTCGACGAGGCCAAGCTCGAAAAGGCTCTGGGCGAAGTGATGGATCTCAGCCCGCGCGGCATCCGGACCCATCTCAACCTCAACAAGCCGATCTATGCGAAGTCTGCCTCCTATGGCCATTTCGGCCGGAAGGCCGGCCGCGATGGCAGCTTCTCCTGGGAGAAGACCGACCTGATCGACACGCTGAAGAAGGCCGTGGCCTGATCCAGCGCGGATGTTATGACGGGGTTCGGTCTACCGGATCCCGGAAAGGCCGGAGCGAAACCGCTCCGGCCTTTTGCTTTCGCCGGTGACGACGGGGGTTTGGGATCATGAGCGAAGAACGAGACCTGGAGAGAGATCTCGAGCGAGCCTTCTTCGGCCGGCGCAAGGGCAAGCCCCTGCGTGAAGGTCAAAGCGTGCTGATCGAGGGCACCCTGCCGCGACTGCGCCTGCCCGAAGGCGAGATCCTGGATCTGAAGGCGCTGTTCCCCAAGCCCGTCGAGGCGGTGCGGCTGGAAATCGGCTTTGGCGGCGGCGAACATCTGCTCTCCCGCATGCGGGAGAGCCCGGAGATCGGCTTCATCGGCTGCGAGCCTTTCGTCAACGGCATGGCGAAGTTCCTGGCGGTGATCGAGCGGGAAGGCCTTACCAATATCCGGCTCTGGGATGGCGATGCAGCGCTGATGCTGCCGCGCCTGCCTGAAGGCGGCCTCGATGCGATCGACCTGCTCTATCCCGACCCCTGGCCGAAGCGCAGGCAACGCAAGCGCCGTTTCGTCTCGGAGCGGACGCTCGCCCTGTTCGCCCGGGCGCTGAGGAAGGGTGGGCGTTTCCGCTTCGCCAGCGATATCGACGATTACGTCGGCTGGACCTTGTCCCGGCTGCTGCACTCACCCGATTTCGACTGGGCCGACACGCGCGCCGACGACTGGCGCCAACCCTATCCGGGCTGGATCCGCACACGATACGAGGCCAAGGCGATCGCTGCCGGGCGCGTGCCGAGCTATCTCACTGCACGCCGTCGCGCATCCTGAGGAAGCCGAGGACGCGCTGCGCCGTCACCGGCGTCAGGTTGCGGAAGTTCTGCCGGGCCCGCTCGACCGCCGGTGCCGATTTGCCATCGCCCTTGCGCAACGTGATCAGCGCACGGGTGGTCTCCCAGGACCAGCCGAGCCCCCGGCCGACGAGCAGCACGGCATCGCGATCGGGACCGAGGATGATCTGCTCCGTCGCCTGCAGGCCGAGCCTCGCCAGGATGGCAACGCCGCAGATGGCGTGTTCGATCGCGCCCGAAGCGGCGAGCTCGGCGACCTTGGCCTCGTCCAGCTTGCCCTCATCATGGAAGGCCTTGATATCGGCCAGCGCGGCGCTGAACTTGCCGAGATCGTCCTGAAGCTGGTCTTGCGAGGCGACCGCATCGGCGCTGCGCTCGACAGCGCGATCGACGGCACCGCCCATCGCCGGCTCGAACGTCGCGGCGAGCCTGCGGCGAGCCGAGTTCTTCGCAGCCAGTGTCAATTGCTCGACCAGCTCTGCCGGGATGTCGCTCCGGCTTCCCAGCGTCGCCTGCAGGCCGTCATCCTGGACTGCCCGCATCACCAGCACGCCCATGCCGTGCCGCGAGAAGCGGGCGGTCTGGTTGGCCGCAACCGCATGGGTCACGACACGGCCGCCCCGCAGGATGAGGAAATCCGTGACCGGTTCGGCAAGATCCGGACGCTCGGTGATCGCGAGCATATGATCGCGCCCCTTTGCGGCGGAGATCGCAACCAGATCCTGATCTGACAGCACGGGCGAGCCGACCAGAACCGGGCGCGCAACCGCGATCTCGTCGAGCGCAAGCTGCCGCACCACGCCGCCTGGCGCATTCGGCACGACGGACAGCCGTTCGGACAATTCGACACGCGCGCGGGTTTCGATGGCGCGGGCCAGCCTGCCGATCACCACGTCGAAGACGCTGATCTGGTCGTCGCCCATTGTTGCGGCCGTGCTGACGAAGAGATCGGTCAGGCGCATCAGGATCTGGACGCGCTCGTCGCCCGAGCCACGCGACATCGTCGCTTCAAGATCACGCAACAGCGCGCTGACCGAACTCATAACGCAACCTCTTTACGCACCATTAGCCGACGCTAGACGAGAAGAATGACCAGCCGGTTAGCGCAATTGCATAAAGCCGGGCGCGGAAAGGGCGCACCATTGCCGTTACATGGCGTTCCTTTCGACACCCTGCTTCCTGCCAGGACAGCTTTGATCTTGCATGCCCGGCCGTTGCGGACTAAATAGCGACGCAACAGCTCTGGTTTCGGTGTAAGCCGATGATCAAGAGCGGGCCGGCCGGCCCGCTCTTTTTTGTTGGCCGCAAGCCCTGCCGGAGCGAAGGCAGGCAGTCCGAACATGAACGAGCCGACAGCAGCAGATCAGGACAGACGCGTGGTGACCGAAAGCGGTGTGGCCGCGCGTGTCGCTGCCATCATCGAGCCGGCGATCATCGATCTCGGCTACAGGCTGGTGCGCGTGCGCGTCTCCGGCCAGAACGGTTGCACCGTGCAGATCATGGCCGAACTCCCGGACGGCACGATGACCGTCGAGGGTTGCGAAGCGGTGAGCCAGGCGGTTTCGCCGGCGCTCGACGTCGACGATCCCATCCAGGCCGCGTATCATCTCGAGGTGTCGTCGCCGGGGATCGACAGGCCGCTGGTGCGCCCGAGCGATTTCGCGCGCTGGTCCGGCCACCTTGCCAAGATCGACACGCACGAGCCGGTCGGCGGTCGCAAGCGCTTCCGTGGCATTCTGCGCGGCGTTGAGGGTGATACGGCCCTGCTCTCGCGCGACGATGCGAAGACCGAGGAAGAGCGCGACGTCGCGATTCCGATGAACGCCATTGGCGAAGCGCGGCTTGTTCTGACCGACGCTCTGGTCACCGAATCACTGCGGCGGGGCAAGTCTGGCCTGCCGCCCGAGATGCCGCCGGCGGACGAGATCGCCAGCCCGAAGAAGGGCAGGGGCAAATCACTGGGACCGCGCCCGGGCACACAGCCCAAGCCGGCTCCGCAGAACGACAACGAAGAGGAGTGAGCGTCATGGCTGTTAGCGCCAACAGGCTCGAACTGCTGCAGATCGCGGATGCCGTCGCCCGCGAGAAATCGATCGATCGGCAGATCGTCGTCGACGCGATGCAGGACGCCATCGCCAAGGCCGCTCGCTCGCGTTACGGCGCCGAGACCGACGTTCATGCCGAGATCAACACCAAGTCGGGCGAACTTCGCCTGGCGCGCCACCTGCAGGTCGTCGAGCAGGTCGAGAATACCTCGACCGAGATCACGCTCGCCGAAGCCAAGCGCCACAATCCGGCAGCCCAGGTCGGCGACGTCATCTCCGATCCGCTGCCGCCCTTCGATTTCGGCCGCATCGCCGCTCAATCGGCCAAGCAGGTCATCGTGCAGAAGGTGCGCGAGGCCGAGCGCGATCGCCAGTATGACGAGTACAAGGATCGCATCGGCGAGATCGTCAACGGCGCAGTGAAGCGCGTCGAGTACGGCAATGTCTTCGTCGATCTCGGCCGGGGTGAAGCCATCATCCGTCGCGACGAGATGATCCCGCGCGAGACCTTCAAGGTCGGCGACCGCGCCCGTGCCTATGTCTACGACGTGCGCCGCGAGCCGCGTGGCCCGCAGATCTTCCTGTCGCGCACGCATCCGCAGTTCATGGCCAAGCTGTTCGGCCAGGAAGTGCCTGAGATCTATGACGGCATCGTCGAGGTGAAGGCTGTCGCCCGCGACCCGGGCTCGCGCGCCAAGATCGCCGTGATCAGCCGCGATTCTTCGATCGATCCCGTCGGCGCCTGCGTCGGCATGAGGGGCTCGCGCGTGCAGGCCGTCGTCGGCGAGCTGCAGGGCGAAAAGATCGACATCATCCCGTGGTCGCCGGATGTTGCGACCTTCGTCGTCAATGCGCTGCAGCCGGCTGAAGTCGCGAAGGTCGTGCTCGACGAAGAGGCCGACAAGATCGAGGTCGTGGTTCCCGACGAGCAGCTCTCGCTCGCCATCGGCCGCCGCGGTCAGAACGTCCGCCTCGCCTCGCAGCTGACCGGCTGGGATATCGACATCCTGACCGAGGCCGAGGAATCGGAGCGCCGCCAGAAGGAATTCCTGCAGCGCACCGAGACCTTCATGAACGCGCTGAATGTCGACGAGACCGTCGGCCAGCTTCTGGCCTCGGAAGGCTTCCGCTCGGTCGAGGAAGTCGCCTATGTCGACCTCGCCGAACTCGCCTCGATCGAAGGATTCGACGAGGAAACGGCGGGCGAGATTCAGGCGCGTGCCCAGGAATACCTTGCGACGGTCGAAGCCGAGCTTGACGACAAGCGTCGTGCTCTGGGTGTCGAGGACGCATTGCGCGAAGTCGAAGGCATCACCACATCCATGATGGTCGCGCTCGGCGAGAACGATGTGAAGTCCGTCGAGGATTTGGCGGGCTGCGCGACCGACGATCTCGTTGGCTGGACCGAACGCAAGGATGGCGAGAGCACACGCCATTCCGGCTATCTCGATGGGTTCGACCTGTCGCGCCAGGATGCCGAAGCCATCATCATGGCGGCACGCATCAAGGCGGGCTGGGTCGAGGCTCCCACTGAGGAACCCGAGGCCGACAGCGAAGCGGCCGAGGCCTGAGCCAGGGCACGCGTGATGAAAAGGCCGGAAGCGGCGCGGCCCGCGCACAAGGACGGCCCTGAGCGCAGCTGCGTCGTGACCCGCATGGTCAAGGCGCCGGAGGATTTGATCCGGTTCGTGGTCAGCCCCGACGGGGTTCTCACGCCGGATTTGCGCCGCAAGCTTCCGGGCCGCGGCGTCTGGACGAGCCTCAGCGCGGCCACGGTCGCCGAGGCGATCAAGCGCAAGGCCTTCGAGCGCTCGCTCAAGACCAAGGTCACGATACCGCCTGATCTTGCGGTTATGATCGATGGCTTGATGCATCGCGACGCGGTCCAGGCGCTGGCCATGGCCAACAAGGCGGGACTGGTTTCGTCCGGTTTTGCCAAAGTCGAGGCTTCTATTGGATCGGGGCGGCTCGCCGCGGTCATCGAAGCCAGCGATGGTGCCGAGGATGGCCGACGCAAGATTGGACAGGCTCTCAGGCGGGTCGCGGCAGCGCGAGCCGAGGATGGGCTGAAGGTCCGAAACACACCTGTCGTCGCAGAATTCGCGGCGGCTGATTTGGAATTGGCGTTGGGGCGGTCACATGTGATACATGCGGCCCTTGCTCCGGGACCGGCGGCCGAGGGTTTCCTCTCCCGCTGGCGTCGGCTCGTCCGTTACCGGACGGGCGATGCCGGTGCGTTGGGCCCGGAAAGCCCGACGGATTTCGACGAGACAGACGAACACACGACCGAACCGGCAGGACCGAAAGCGGAATGAGCGATACCAAAAACCCGGGCGACAAGACTTTGACGGTCAGCCCTCCGAAGACCCTGACGCTGAAGCGGCCGATCGAGCAGAGCACGGTTCGGCAAAGCTTCTCGCATGGGCGCTCGAAGCAGGTCGTCGTCGAGGTCAAGCGCCGCGTCGGTGGGCCCGAAGTCAAGGAAGCGCCGGTGGCTCGCGCACCGCAGCCGGCCGTGCAGCCTGCTGCCCCGCGTCCGGTCGTACCACAGCCGGCCCCCGCGGCTCCGAAGCCGGGCGGCATGCTGCTGCGCACCCTTTCGGACGACGAGAAGGATGCGCGTCAGCGCGCCCTGTCCGACTCGCGAGCCCGTGAGCTCGACGAGCGCCGTCAGGCCGAAGAGGAAGCACGCCAGCGCGCGCTTGTTGCGGAACGCGAGCGGGCCGAGCGCGAGGCGGCACTTGCCCGCCAGCGCGAGGAAGAAGAGCGCCGTCGTCAGGAAGACGAGCAGAAGCGTCGCGCCGAAGTCGCCGCTCGTCAGCGCGATGATGCTCAGGCCGCCCGTCCGGCAGCTCCCCAGCAGCCGCGTGAGCAGGTCTCGGCCCCGGCCCCATCGGCTCCGCCGCAGCAGCAGGCGCAGCCGTCCCAGCCTTCAACCTACGCTCCCGCCGCACGGCCCGCATCCGGCCCACGCGAGTTCGGTGGCGCCCGTCCGCAGATGCGCGATGTAGGAGCCCGTCCGCCGCGGCTCGACTCGCGTCCTGCCCGGGTCGACGCGCCGCGTCCGCCCCGTGCCGGTGATCCGAGCGCTCCCGCAGAGCCGGCTGTCGTCCGCCCGGCCCGCCAGGCCCCTTCGGCCGGCGCCCCGCGCAGCCGCCCCGATGATGGTGAGGCCAGGCCCGCGTTCCGTCGCCCCGGCGGCGCTCCCGGCGCTGCCAATCGCGGCGCGCCGACCCCTGCCCCGAAGACGCCCAAGGCCGGCGAGAAGCCGCGTGGCCGCCTGACGCTCTCGACCGCTACCGGCGGTGATGACGAGCGGACACGGTCGGTTGCAGCCTTCCGCCGCCGCGTCCAGCGCATGACCGGGCACCGTGCCTCGGACGTCGCCAAGGAACGCGTGATGCGTGAGGTGATCATCCCCGAGACGATCACCATCCAGGAACTCGCCAACCGCATGACCGAGCGTGGCGTCGACGTCATCCGCCTGCTGATGAAGCAGGGTGCGATGCACAAGATCACCGACGTGATCGACGCCGACACCGCTCAGCTGGTGGCCGAGGAAATGGGCCACACCGTCAAGCGCGTCGCCGAATCCGACGTCGAAGAGGGCCTGTTCGATACGCCCGACACCGATGAGATGCTGACGCAGCGTCCGCCGGTCGTGACCATCATGGGCCATGTCGACCACGGCAAGACCTCGCTCCTCGATGCGATCCGCCAGACTCATGTCGTGACCGGCGAAGCCGGTGGCATCACCCAGCATATCGGCGCCTATCAGGTGACGACGCCGACCGGCTCGAAGGTGACCTTCATCGATACCCCGGGCCACGCCGCCTTCACGGCGATGCGTGCGCGCGGCGCCAAGGTGACGGATATCGTCGTTCTCGTGGTGGCGGCCGACGACGGCGTGATGCCGCAGACGGTCGAGGCCATCAACCACGCCAAGGCGGCCAAGGTTCCGCTGATCGTGGCGATCAACAAGATCGACAAGCCCGACGCCAACCCGGACCGCGTGCGCTCCGAGCTGCTGCAATACGAGATCCAGGTCGAGACGCTGGGCGGCGAGACGCTGGAAATCGAGGTTTCGGCCAAGACCGGCCAGAACCTCGACAAGCTTCTCGAGGCTATCTCCCTGCAGGCTGAACTGCTCGATCTCAAGGCCAATCCCGATCGCGCTGCCGAAGGCACCGTGATCGAGGCGAAGCTCGATCGTGGCCGCGGCCCAGTCGCGACCGTGCTCGTCCAGCGCGGTACGCTGCGCACCGGCGACATCGTCGTGGCGGGCTCGGAATGGGGCCGCGTGCGTGCCCTGATCGGCGACACCGGTGCCCAGATCAAGGAGGCGCCCCCGTCGCTGCCGGTCGAGGTTCTCGGCTTCAACGGCACGCCTGAGGCCGGCGACCGCGTCGCGGTGGTCGAATCCGAAGCGCGTGCCCGCGAGGTCACCGATTACCGTGAGCGCCAGAAGCGCGACCGCATCGCGGCTCGTGGGGGTGGATCGGCAGCCGGACGCTCGCTCGCCGAGATGATGCGCGATCTCAAGGAAGGCGCCGGCCGCAAGGAGTTCCCGCTCGTCGTCAAGGGCGACGTGCAGGGTTCGGTCGAGGCCATCGTCGGCACGCTCGAGAAGGTCGGCAACGACGAGGTGCGCGCACGCGTCCTGCAGTCCGGTGTCGGCGGCATCACCGAATCCGATATCACGCTCGCCCAGGCTTCCGGCGCGGCCGTGATCGGCTTCAACGTGCGTGCCCACAAGGAAGCGCGCGAGGCGGCCGAACGGGCCGGCGTCGAAATCCGCTACTACAACATCATCTACAACCTCGTGGATGACGTGAAGGCGGCGATGTCGGGCCTGCTGGCTCCGACCCTGCGCGAGACGATGCTCGGCAACGCCCAGATCCTCGAGATCTTCAACGTCTCGAAGGTCGGCAAGATCGCCGGCTGCCGCGTCACCGACGGCACGATCGAACGCGGCGCGAATGTCCGCCTGATCCGCGACAATGTCGTGGTCCACGAGGGCAAGCTCTCGCAGCTCAAGCGCTTTAAGGACGACGCCAAGGAAGTGGTTGCCGGCCAGGAATGCGGCATGTCCTTCGAGAATTATCAGGACATGCGCGCAGGCGACGTGATCGAGTGCTATCGCGTCGAGGAGATCAAGCGGACGCTGTGATCCGTCGTGGCCGGGTTTGTCCCGACCACCTGACGATGACGAGCGCACGCTCCTTCGCAGAACCTTGACGTCATGGCCGGGCCGAGCCCGGCCATGACGTTTCTACGATCCACGCTCATCCGGTCCGAGTCCGGAGATCGAGAACCATGGCAAAACCAGCAAAACCTAGCGGCCCCTCGCAGCGACAATTGCGCGTCGGCGAACTCATCCGTCACGCACTGGCCGAGATGCTCGCCCGCGGCGACATTCACGACGACGTGCTGGCGAAGCATGTCATCACCGTGCCGGAGGTGCGCCTCTCGCCCGATCTCAAGCTCGCGACGGCCTACATCATGCCGCTCGGCGGCAACGACATCGCGCCGGTCCTGAAGGCGCTCGATGGTCACAAGCGCTATATCCGGGGCGAGATCGCCCATCGGGTGAACCTGAAATACGCGCCCGATATCCGTTTCCGTCAGGATGAGAGCTTCTCGGAGGCCGAGCGCATCGATGCGCTGCTCGATTCCGACACGGTGCGCCGCGACACGCTGCGCCAGCCCCTGAAGATCAACCAAGACGACCATCATGACGACGAATGACGAGACACTGGCGCCTCCGCACGCACAGCAGCCGCGCCCGAAGAAGCGCGACGTGCATGGCTGGGTGGTGCTCGACAAGCCCGTCGGCATGACCTCGACTCACGCGGTCAGCGTGGTCAAACGTGCCTTCAGCGCCAAGAAGGCCGGCCATGCCGGTACGCTCGACCCGCTCGCTTCAGGCCTGCTGCCAATCGCGCTGGGCGAGGCGACCAAGACCGTCCCCTTCGTCATGGATGGCCGGAAGGCCTATCAGTTCACCGTCGCCTGGGGCTCGCAGACCGAGACCGACGATACCGAAGGCCGCGTGATTGCGACCTCGGAGCTGCGCCCGCAGGAAGACGCCATCGCGGCCCTGCTGCCGCTCTTCACGGGCACGATCCTGCAAACGCCCCCCAAATACTCCGCGATCAAGATCGCCGGCGAGCGCGCCTATGACCTCGCCCGGGATGGTGAAGAAGTGGTGCTGCAGCCGCGGCCGGTGGAGATCGATGCGCTGTCGATCGTCAGCCATGACGGCGCGACGACGACCTTCGAGGCCGAATGCGGCAAGGGCACCTATGTACGCGCCATTGCCCGCGATCTCGGCGTTGCGCTGGGCTGCCTTGGGCATGTCGCGCATCTCAGGCGCACCCGCGTCGGTCCCTTCACGGTGACCGAGGCGACAACCGTCGAGACGCTGCGCAGCAGCCAGGAAGAAGCTGAGGGCGCACTCCGGCCGGTCGCAGCGGCGCTTGAGCTCATTCCGGAGATCGTGGTCCATCGCGACGCGGCCCTGCGGCTGAAGCGTGGCCAGAGCGCGCTGCTGCGCGGCCGCGATGCGCCGATCGAGGCCGAGGCCGTCTATGCCACCAGCGGCGGCGTGCTGATCGCCACTGGCTCGATCAGCAACGGCGAGCTGGTGCCGCACCGGGTCTTCAATCTCTAATCCATGGGGTCGGATCTTGTATCCGATCCCACGATTCAACCCTCTGCGTTTGCATCGGCTTTTTTCGAAAGCCGGAATCCACTTTTCGGGCCGATGTTTCAGGCCGGAACGAAACTGACCTGCGTGGCGCGCAAGCGCGGCGCGCCGAATAGGAGGCTGTACTCCCGGCTGAACTGCGACGGGCTTTCATAACTCACCCTGAAGCCCGCCGAGGCGGCATCGAGTGCCGCTCCCAGGATCAGTCGCCGCGCCTCCTGAAGCCAGAGTTGCTTCTGGTACTACAGCGGGGCTCATCGCGGTCACCGCCTTGAAATGCTGGTGCAGGACGGAAGGGTCATGCACGCCTCCGCCTCAACCCTCTCGAGGCTGAACGACTTGTCATAGTTGAGCTTGATCCAGCCCATCGCCCGGTTGACCTGCTGCAGCTTGCCTTCGCCATGGGCGATCTGGCGCAGCCGCGCACCGGCTTCACCGCTGAGCAGGCGGGCACCGCCCCTCATGCCTATGGCTATGGCGTTCACTACGAATCGACCGGTCGCGTCTCTATTTCGAAGACGATACCGGCCTCGTTGCGCCGGGCGAACTGCGCCGCGGCGGCCGCCGCTACGAGAAAGCCTGAATTGCTCGCGATGGTTCAGTAACCGACGGTGAAGCGCTGGCGCGAATGGGCCGGCTTCTCAAGTTCGTCGACCAGTGCGGCCGCGTAGTCCTCAGCCGAAATTGCGCTCTTGCCCTGCGCATCGACCAGAAGCTGATCCTTGCCGAGGCGGAATGTGCCGGTGCGCATGCCGGGCTGGATCAGGGCCGAGGGTGACAGGAACGTCCAGTCCAGTTTGCTCTCACTCTTGAGCAGGTCGAGGAAGGTGCCGCCCTTCTTCGCCTCGGCCAGATAGATCGCCGGGAACTCCGGCGTGTCGAACAGCTGTTTGCCTGGCGCGACTTCGAGACTGCCTGCACCGCCGACAACGAGATAGCGCTTCACGCCGGACTGCTTGACGGCAGCCAGCAGAACCGCCGGGTCGCTTGCGGTGAAATGCACGGCGCTGATCACCGCGTCATGGCCAGCGAGCACGCTGGCCAGCCCGTCGCGATCGAAGACATCGCCCTTCAGCGCGGTCACTCCAGCCGCCGCTGCGACCTTTTCAGGGTTGCGGGTGATCGCCGAAACCGCGTGTCCGCGGGCAGACAGCTCGGCCAGAAGGCGCGAGCCGATGAAGCCGGTGGCGCCAATGAGAGCGATTTTCATGAGATCTGCCTTCAGCTAGTATCTTTCAGGAACCAACATCCTGTGTGATACTAGATGGAGGCAGCGTGGAGCCTCGTAAAGAAGGCACTTTCACGCGACATGGTCACCTCGGGGAAACCACGATGCTGCAACGCCCGGACGCCTTCAACGCCCAATGCCCGACACGTCAGGTCCTCGACCGCATCGGCGACAAATGGGCGGTGCTGATCCTGATCCTGCTCGGAGAGGGGACCTTGCGCTTCAACGAGCTGCGCCGACGCATCGACAACATCTCGCAGAAGATGCTCTCGCAGACATTGCGGAGCCTGGAGCGCGATGGGTTGATCAGCCGCGAGGCCTTCGCCACCGTGCCCGTGACTGTCGAGTATTCGCTGACCGAGCTCGGCCGCACGCTTGCCGCGACCGTGCGCGGATTGACGTGCTGGGCCGAGACCCATATCGGCGAGGTCGAGGAAGCGCAGAGGCGCTACGACCGGGGTCTGCCCCGGCCTGCCTCGTCGCCGCGCTAGCGTTTTACCCAGATTCGTGTATATCCCGCGCCAACCGGCCTTGCGGCTGGCTGCGCATCTCCTCCGCGATGAGGTGGATTGCGGGTTCCGGACCTTGCTGGACGACATCCCGGCCTGGCCCGCCAGATCAACATCCAACTGAAGGATCACACGATGTCGATTACGCCGGAGCGCAAGACTGCGCTCGTGAAGGAACATGCCACCAAGCCGAATGACACCGGTTCGCCGGAGGTCCAGGTCGCGATCCTGACGGAGCGCATCAATAACCTGACCGGTCACTTCAAGTCGCATGTCAAGGACAACCACTCGCGTCGCGGCCTGCTGAAGCTGGTTTCGCAGCGCCGTTCGTTGCTCGACTATCTCAAGGGCAAGAGCGAAGCGCGCTACAGGACGCTGATCGAGAAGCTCGGCATCCGCCGCTGATCGATCGCAAGAGCTTCCCGCCCGGCACCGATCGGTTCCGGGCGGTTTTTCCAGAGCATGATGCCGAAGGGTGGGAATCACTTTTCGGGCGACATAATGCTCCTACTCCAGGGTCTGGCCGCAATGGTGCGGCGCCCTGACTTCAACGCGGCGGCCGCATGGGTGGCTTAGCCGCAGGCCTCCGCCGGACGCCCCGACGTCCATGGCAGGATCGCCGAGCGCTCGGGCGCAATGCTCACCGTCACCCGAGCTTTCCGCCGTCTTGCCCATGGGCTTGAGACGTCCGGACGTGTGCCACATCCGATCCGAAAGAGAACCATGTTCGACATCCAAACCGAAGAGCTGATCTGGGGCGGGCGCAAGCTCGTGCTCGAAACCGGCAAGGTCGCCCGCCAAGCCGACGGCGCCGTGCTCGCCACCTATGGCGAGACCGTCGTGCTCGCCACCGTCGTCTCGGCCAAGGAGCCGAAGCCAGGCTTCGACTTCTTCCCGCTGACCGTGAACTACCAGGAAAAGACCTTCGCCGCCGGCCGCATCCCGGGCGGCTATTTCAAGCGCGAAGGCCGCCCGAGCGAGAAGGAGACCCTGGTCTCCCGCCTGATCGACCGGCCGATCCGCCCGCTTTTCGCTGACGGCTACAAGAACGACACCCAGGTGGTCTGCACCGTGCTCCAGCATGACCTGGAGAACGATCCCGACATCGTCGCGATGGTCGCAGCTTCGGCCGCGCTGACCCTGTCCGGCGTGCCCTTCATGGGCCCGGTCGGCGCCGCCCGCGTCGGTTATTTCGACGGCGCCTACAAGCTCAACCCGCTGGTCGACGAGATCAAGGAATCGAGCCTCGACCTCGTCGTCGCCGGTACCCAGGACGCCGTCCTGATGGTCGAGTCGGAAGCCAAGGAACTCTCCGAAGAGATCATGCTCGGCGCCGTGATGTTCGGCCACAAGCATTTCCAGCCGGTGATCGACGCCATCATCCGTCTCGCTGAAAAGGCCGCCAAGGAGCCGCGCGACTTCCAGCCGGCCGACCAGTCGGCGATCCTTGATGCCGTGCTCAAGGTCGGCGAAGCCGAGCTCCGCGCCGCCTACAAGATCACCGCCAAGGCAGAGCGCTATAAGGCTGTCGACGCCGTCAAGGCGAAGGTCGTCGAGGCGCTGGTCTCGGCTGAGCCAGATGGCGTGAAGACCTTCACCAAGGAGCAGGTCGCCGGCCAGTTCAAGGAAGCCCAGGCCAAGATCGTGCGCTGGAACATCCTCGACGACGGCATCCGCATCGACGGTCGCGACGTCAAGACGGTCCGCAAGATCGTGGCGGAAGCGGGCATCCTGCCGCGCACCCACGGCTCGTCGCTGTTCACCCGCGGCGAAACCCAGGCGCTGGTCGTGACCACGCTCGGCACCGGCGACGACGAGCAGTTCATCGACTCGCTGGAAGGCACCTACAAGGAAACCTTCCTGCTGCACTACAATTTCCCTCCCTACTCCGTCGGCGAGACCGGCCGGATGGGTTCGCCCGGCCGCCGCGAGATCGGCCATGGCAAGCTCGCCTGGCGCGCGATCCGTCCGATGCTGCCGGCCAAGGGCGAGTTCCCCTACACGATCCGCGTCGTCTCGGAGATCACCGAGTCGAACGGCTCCTCCTCGATGGCCACCGTCTGCGGCACCTCGCTGGCGCTGATGGATGCCGGCGTGCCGCTGAAGGCTCCGGTTGCGGGCATCGCCATGGGCCTGATCCTGGAAGGCGAGCGCTTCGCGGTGCTCTCCGACATCCTCGGCGACGAGGATCATCTCGGCGACATGGACTTCAAGGTGGCCGGTACCGCTGCGGGTATCACCTCGCTGCAGATGGACATCAAGATCGCCGGCATCACCGAGGAGATCATGCAGGTCGCGCTTGGCCAGGCCAAGGGCGGTCGTGACCACATCCTCGGCGAGATGTCCAAGGCGCTCTCCACCTCGCGCGCCCAGCTCGGCGAATATGCCCCGCGCATCGAGACGATGAAGATCCCGGTCGACAAGATCCGTGAAGTCATCGGTTCGGGCGGCAAGGTCATCCGCGAGATCGTCGAGAAGACCGGCGCCAAGGTGAACATCGAGGACGACGGCACCATCAAGATCGCCTCGGCCGACGGCAAGTCGATTGAAGCCGCGATCAAGTGGATCAAGTCGATCGTCTCGGAAGCCGAGCCCGGCATGATCTATGACGGCACCGTGGTGAAGATCATGGAGTTCGGCGCCTTCGTGAACTTCTTCGGCGCCAAGGACGGCCTTGTTCACATTTCCGAGCTGGCCGCCCAGCGCGTCCAGAAGGTCTCGGACGTCGTCAAGGAAGGCGACAAGGTCAAGGTGAAGTTCCTCGGCCAGGACGAGCGCGGCAAGATCCGCCTCTCGATGAAGGTCGTCGACCAGGAGACGGGCGAGGATCTGACCGAGAAGCTCAAGGCTGCCCGCGACGCCGAGAAGGCCCGCGAGAAGCAGTCCGCCAGCGAGTAAGCTCCGGCTTCATCGACTGACTAAAGGACGCCCTGCATCTCACGATGCGGGGCGTTTTCTGTTTTGCGGTGCGAAGATGGCTGGCGCTCTCGCTCGCCTGGCAATAGTCTAGACTTATTGGTTCTTGGAGATCGGCATGACCGACCACAGCATCACGTCGCTCGAGACGCTCGCCGCCCGATATCCCAACCCAGTCGCGCCGGCCTCGATCGCCAAGGAGATCGACCATGTCGACGAGAACTATGCTGCGCTGATCGCCGCCTCGCCCTTCATGGTGCTCGCAACCAACGGTCCGGAGGGCCTGGATTGTTCGCCGCGCGGGGATTTGCCGGGCTTTGTCACGGTCCGGGACGCGAAAACGCTCCTGATTCCGGACAGAAAGGGCAATAACCGCCTGGATTCGTTAAGAAATATCCTGTTCGACCCGAGAATCGGAATGCTCTTTCTGATCCCCGGTTACGGCGAAACCCTTCGGGTGAACGGCACAGCGACCCTGTCGACCGACCCCGAGCTCTGCGCGCGCTTCGAGATGGCCGGAAAGCTGCCGGCCTGCGTGATCGTGGTCGATGTGGAACGGGTCTACTTCCAATGCTCACGCGCCGTGGTCCGGGCCGACCTTTGGAACCCGGCCAAGCATGCCGAGAGGCGTGAGCTGCCAAGCGCCGGACAGATCCTGCGTGACATCACGGCGCGGAATGAGGCGATCGAGACCTTTGACGGCGCTGCCTATGACAAGGCGCTGCCGGAGCGCGTGAAGGCGACGCTCTACTGAATCGTCCTGCGCGGCGTTCCTGCCGAGCAGCCGCGTCTTGTGACGCGGCTCATGAAAAAGGGTGTCAAGCTCGGGGCCGGCCCGACCATGACACCCCGAGCCTGAAACCCGATCAGTTCACAGCAGGCCGTTGTCGCCCGCCAGCACCTTCAGGTTCACATCCGGCCTTGCGCCGACATGGCTGATGATCTCGGCAGCGGCGAGCGCGCCGAGCCGCAGCGAGTCCCGCACCTCGCGACCCGAGGTCAGGCCGAAGAGGAAGCCCGCGGCGAAGAGGTCGCCAGCGCCGGTCGAATCGACGATGCGCTCCACCGGGAAGACCGGTTCGGCCACGATGCCGTCCGGCGTCACCGCCAGAGCGCCCTTCTCCGAGCGCGTCACCGCCGCAACGATATTCTCCGCGCGCAGCGCAGCGAGCGCGCTGTCGAAGTCGCCGGTCTGGTAGAGGCTCTTCAGCTCGTGCTCATTCGCGAAGACGATATCGACCAGCCGGTTGCGGATCAGCCCGAGGAATTCGTCGCGATAACGATCGACGCAGAAGGAATCCGAGAGGGTGATCGCGACACGGCCGCCAGCTGCATGGGCAAACTCCGAGGCCTTGCGGAAGGCTTCCTTGGCCGCCGGCGGATCCCAGAGATAGCCCTCGAGATAGATGATGTCGGCGTTCTGGACCGTATCCTTGTCGACATCCGCGACAGTCAGGCCCTGACAGGCACCAAGATAGGTGTTCATCGTGCGCTCGCCATCAGGCGTGACGAAGATGAAGGACCGCGCCGTCGCCGGACCGTCGGCGGCGAAAGCGGTATCGAAGCTGACGCCCTGCGAGGTCAGGTCATGACGGTAGAGCTTGCCGAGCTCGTCCTGCTTCACCTTGCCGATGAAGGCGCCCTTGCCGCCAAAGGAGGCAAGGCCCGCGATGGTGTTGGCGGCGGAACCACCCGAGATGACCTTGGCCGGGCCCATTGCCGCGTAGAGCGTCTCGGCACGGGGCTCGTCGATCAGCATCATCGCGCCCTTGGTCAGCTCATGCGCGACCAGAAAATCCTCTTCCGCGCGAGCGATGACATCGACGATGGCGTTGCCGAGCGCCAGGACATCATAACGGGCATTTTTCATGAAGGAGTTCCGTGGGTTGGCGAGGATAGGACGAATGATGGGCGTTTCGCATCAGGACCCGATGCGGTCAAGCGCGGCCGCGCCGGCGGCTGGCTTGGTCAAGCACGGCGCGCAGCGCGGCAAGTTCGTCGGGACCGAGTTCGGCGATCTCAAGGGCAAGCCGGTTGGCGACCAGCGTCGCCTCCGGTGCGAGTCCCGCAGTATCGACCGTGATGCGGGGGTGGGAGAGCTCGGCGAGACGAACGAGTTCGTCAGCCTCGTCCCAGATCACGCCGAGCAGATGGATCACGCCCTGGATCAGCGCAAAGGTCGGCTGGCCGCGCTTGCCATGCTCAAGGGCCGAGAGATAGGCCGGAGTGACCCCCAGCGCCGCCGCCATTCCGGCCAGCGTCACGCCGCGCGCTGCGCGCAGCTCCCGAACGCGCTGGCCAAAGGGTGTCACGCGCCGCTCTCACGGTGCCGGCGCAGACGGATATAAAGCGCGCCGGCGCCGCCATGGCGCTGCTCTGCCTCCTCGAAGCCGACGACGAAAGGGCGCAGATCCGGTAGCCGCAACCAGTGCGGCACGCTGCGGCGCAGGACGCCACGCTCTTCGCCGAAGATCGCGTCGCCCGCGGCGCCCTTGCCCGTGACGACCAGAGCCAGCCTGGTGCCGCGCGCCTGCTCGCGGCGCAAAAAGGCACATAAAGCTGCATGAGCAGCATCCTGCCGCAGGCCATGCAGGTCAATCACCGCCTCGACGGATTGGGTTCCACGACGCAACTGGGTGCGCAGGCGGCGCTCGAGCGGCGCCAGTGGCGGCGGGGTGGTCCTGGCCGGTTTGACGGCGACGATCAGGACAGGGGCGGCAGCCTCAGTAGGAGGTGGCACTGGGGCCGCTGTGGGCTCCTCAGGGGGCGGCGCGGCACGCCCCGGCAGTGGCGTCACCGAACGCGCAACCTGCCGCCACAGGGCAATGTCGGCCTCCGACAAGGTCTTCTCGCGACGGCGGCGCATCGCTCAGCGCGCCTCCGCCCGCGGCCAGAGCACCGTGAAGTCAAAGGAATGGCGGACCAGCCCGGCGCGATGACCTGCCGCCTGGCCCGAACCAACAAACAGGTCGACCCGCGACGGTCCGACAATGGCCGATCCCGTATCCTGCGCAATCATCAGGCGTGACAGCCGCTCCATGTCGCCGATGCCCGTGGGAATTGTCGCATCGATCCAGGCCGGCAATCCGTAGGGCCAGATAGCGCGGTCGACGGCGATGCTACGCAGCGGCGTCAGAGCCAGACCCGCGCCGCCAATCGGCCCCGACGCGGCCGGCAAGTCGTCCTTGCGGGCAAAGAAGACGAAGGAACGGTTCAGCCGGATCAGATCGCGGGCAAAACCCGCATCGGCCTTCAACCGGGCGACCAGCTTGTCCATGGTCATCTCGGCCGGCGGGATGTTCTCGCGCTCGCTGAGCACCCGGCCGAGCGAGGTATAGGCGTGGCCGTTGCGACCGGAATAGACCAGCCGCACGACCCTGCCGTCCTGCAACCGAACCCGGCCGGAGCCTTGCACCTGCAAGACGAAGCGGTCGACCGGATCGCGCAGCCACGCGATTTCCAGGCCCTGCCCATCGAGCGCGCCGCTCTCGATCGCCGCCCGATCGGGATAAGGTTCGAGGCCCCTGGAGGTACGGCGGGCGGCCGACAAGTCAGGTTCCAGCCCAGGCCAGGCGTCGCCTGCAAGTCGCGTCACCAGATCCGCAGGGCGGGCATAAAGCGGCGTCGGGAACTGGGCGGAGCGGGTGAGCGAGCCCTCGAACTCCGGCTCGAAATAGCCGGTCATGAAGCCGCGCTCGGCGCCGCTCGGCCGAATGCGCCAGAAACTGAAACGCTCCTCGAAGAAGCGCCGCGCCGCCGTCCGGTCGATCGGCCCGCGCGCCGTCAGCCTGCCGGCTTCGGCGCAGATACCGGCGAGGGCGGCGGGGATCGGCGCGCCTTGCCGAAGCGGCGGATCGGCGGCGCAGCCAGCTGCGAAAATCGCAAGCGCAATGCGGTGATCGTCATCGCGCCATCCTGGAATGGCGCCGGGAGAGACGGAATCTGCACGGGCGCCAGGCGGCAAGCTCGGACCGGCGGGCGCCTGTGTCATTGCAGCGGACAACATGGCGGCCACCAGCGCAATGCGCCCGAGGCCACGCGTCACGCGCCGGCTTCGGTCGCGACCAAAAGCCAATTCGGGTCGCGGCTGCCGAGCTGGCGCGAGAAGGTCCAGATATCGTTGACCTCCGAGACCGCCTCGGCGCTGCCATCCACCACGACGCCCTGCGCATCACGGACAACACTGATCAGCTGCGAGACGAAAGCGATCGTCACCTGAGCCGTCTTGCCCTTGACGTCGACGGCCGTGATTTCGGCCTTGTCGATCGAAACGAAGGAGGATTCCGCTTTCTCGCCGCGCTTCTCACGATCGGTGATCGCCTGCTCGAAGCCATCATAGACCTCCTTGGCGAGGAGGCCCTTCAGGACCTTGCGGTCACCGCGGGCGAAAGCGGTGACGATGGTCTCATAAGCGGATTTCGCACCCTGCAGGAAACCCTTCGGGTCGAAATCCTGCTCCTGGCGAACGATGGCCTCGATGCCGGCAATGATCGGCGAATCCGCAGGCGCAATATCCTTCCAGCGCTCGGCCGCCGGAACGACCGTCGCGGCGGGATCATTGGCTGCGCCCGGCAGGCGAATGACGTTGTCGCGCTTGGCTTCGGGAGCGCCGGGCTGATCAGGACGCATCGGCGGTGTCTCACGCCGGGCGAAGGGATCCTTTGGCGGCTGCTCGCTGCCGGTCTTCTGGCCAAGCACGGAGCGAAGCTTCCAGGCGACGAAAACGGCCAGAGCCAGGAAGACCAAAGTCGTCATGTCGAAGGAATTTTGCATCGAACGCTGATCCGGAACCCCAGTGACCGCCTCGCATCAACGGCGGCGGTCGGCCGGCCGCCGCATGCGATATGGTGATCAAGGCTCGTAACATCCACCCCCGAGCTTGTGAAGGCGGCTTCTTGTGCCTGAGGAAGCTCCATGATAGCCGACGCAGGCATTGCACCGGGGAGCGGTGCGCAGTCCCGGGCGCCGGCAAGGCGTGGGATTTCCCGATTAAAGCCTGCCAGACGATGATGGGACCGATGGCCAACGACATCCCCAACGGCAACGGCGCGAGCGAGGCAAACGCTCAGCCGAGCATGAATGCGCTGATCCAGTACACCAAGGACTTCTCCTTCGAGAATCCGAAGGCGCCCCGCGCGCTCGGCCAGCAGAACGAGCAGGGCCCGCAGATGTCCCTGCAGGTCAATGTCTCGACCACCGCGCTGTCGGAGACCGATTACGAGACCGTGCTCCAGCTCGAGGGCAAGGCCGTCCTGAACAACGAGACGCTGTTTGCGTTCGATCTCAGCTATGCCGGTGTGTTCCGGCTGCTGAACATCCCGCAGGAGCACATTCATCCCGTTCTCGTGATCGATTGTGCGCGGCTGCTGTTCCCGTTCGCGCGCCAGATCATCGCGGATGCGGTCCAGACCGGCGGCTTCCCGCCCTTCTATGTTCCGCAGATCGATTTCGCGATGCTGTATCAGCAGCGCATGCAGGAGCTTCAGGCCCAGCAGCCGCAGGCACCCAACGCCTGAGCCAGCCTGCTGCCTCTGCAAGCCAACGATATCGAAAGGGCCCTCACGGGCCCTTTCTTGCATTTCAATCAATAATCGCGCGCATTTCGCAACGCCTTGCGCATCGGCAAGGCAGCCTCCATCTCCCACGTTCATTGAAGCGGGCGCCAATCCGGCGCCCGCCTTTTGCTATGTGGAGACCCGATGGACCATCTGATGACGCTTGCTGCCGACCCCGCCGTCTGGGCGGCTCTCGGGGCACTGATCGCCATGGAGGTTGTCCTCGGCATCGACAATCTGATCTTCATCTCGATCCTGACCAACAAACTGCCCGAGGAGCAACGCTCGCTCGGCCGCAAGATCGGCATCGGGCTCGCCCTGTTCATGCGTCTCGCGCTGCTCGGCACCGTCGCCTTCATCGTGCAATTGACGGAGCCGATCGTTTCGCTCTTCGGCAAGGCCTTCTCCTGGCGCGATTTCATCCTGATCGCCGGCGGCCTCTTCCTGGTCTGGAAGGCGACGACGGAAATCCATCACAAGGTCGACGTCAATCACGGACCCGATGTCTTCGACGGCGGCCGGGCTGCAACCGTGACCTTCGGCGCCGCGATCTTCCAGATCCTGCTGCTTGATCTCGTCTTCTCGATCGACAGCATCATCACAGCCGTCGGCATGACCGAGCATGTCCCGGTGATGATGATTGCGGTGATCGTCGCCGTGCTGGTGATGCTGCTCGCCGCCGACCCGCTGGCGAAGTTCATCGAGAAGAACCCGACGATCGTGATGCTGGCGCTCGGCTTCCTGCTGATGATCGGCGCCACGCTGATCGGCGAGGGTTTCGGCGCCCATATCCCGAAGGGCTATATCTACGCCGCCATGGCCTTCTCGGCGCTGATCGAGGGCCTCAACATGATGTCGCGTCGCGCCGATCGCCGCCGCGACTGACCGACGAAGCTGAGCCGCGTGAGGCGGCTCAGCTCTCCTTGGCCAGACCGAGATAGCCGCTCCAGAGCGGTGTCTTCAGGGTCAGGATGAAGCTCTCATGAGCGGCCATTGCCGCCTCGTCGAGGCAAGACGCGAGCGGGCGCTGGCGCTGCGGCCGCTCTGAAAGATCGGCGAGACCATTGCCGGGACCGGCAGCAGTGACCACGCCAAGTCCGAGATCGGCCTGTTTGCCGCCGATCAGTTCGATATAGACCTCGGCGAGAATCTCGGAATCGAGCAGCGCGCCGTGCTGGGTACGCCTGGTATTGTCGATGCCGTAGCGCTGGCAAAGCGCATCGAGACTGTTCGAGGCTCCGGGATGCTTGCGCCGCGCCATCGCCAGCGTATCGACGACCAGCGAAGGCTCGATCGGGCCCCGGCCGACGCGCCTCATCTCCATGTTCAGGAAGCCGACGTCGAAGGACGCGTTGTGGATGACGAGCCGTGCGCCATCGATGAAGGCTGCAAACTCCTCGGCAATGGCCGCGAAGACGGGCTTGTCCGCCAGGAAGGCATCGGACAGTCCGTGGACCTTGAAGGCGCCTTCCGCCATCGCCCGCTCGGGGTTGATGTATTGATGGAAGGTCCGGCCAGATGGGCAGTGATTGACCAGTTCGACGCAACCGATTTCAACGACGCGATCGCCGCCATTGGCTTCGACGCCGGTCGTCTCGGTATCGAGGACGATCTCACGCATGCCTGGACGCCTTTTCTTGCCGGCTCCGGCCAGGACGGCCGGCCAATGCCTGGAGGATAGAGCGGACCTGCCTGCGTGCCACCAGCAAGCCATGTGAGGTGTCCACAAGGAAGTGGGCGTGCCGGCGCTTCTCGGCATCCGGCATCTGGCGCGCCAGGATCGCGTCCAGCTTCTCCGCCGTCATTTCCGGACGCGCCAGGACGCGGGCGCGCTGCACTGCGGCTGATGCCGTGATTACGACGACGGCGTCACAGCGGTTTCCGGCTCCAACCTCTAGAAGGAGCGGAACATCGAGGACGGCGATATCGCTCCCCGCTGCAATGCAGTTCTTGATGAAAGCGATCTCCTCCTCCCGCACCAGAGGATGGATGATCGCTTCCAGCGCGCGCAGGGCTTCGGGCTTGCCCATAACCATGGCGGAGAGTCGGGCACGATCGACGGCCCCGTTCACCACGGCCTGCGGAAAGGCCGCCGCGATCGGTGCGACCGCCCTGCCCCGGTAGAGCGCATGGACGGTGGCATCGGCATCATGGACAGGCACGCCGTGGGCCCGGAACATCTCCGAGGTGGTCGACTTTCCCATGCCGATCGAGCCGGTCAGTCCCAGGATGAAGGTCATGCGGCACCCAGCGAATCAGGCGCCCAGGATATCGGCTTCGAGCCGGGCCCGCAGTGCAGGCGTGACCTTCGGGGTCACACCGAACCAGCGCGCGAAACCGGGAACGGCCTGATGCAGCAGCATGCCGAGGCCATCGACCGGAACACCGCCGCGACGTTCCGCCTCTTCGAGCAGGGGCGTCCGCAACGGCACGTAGACGATGTCGTCAACGATCGTTCCGGGGCGCAGCCTGGTGAGATCGAGATCGAGCGGCGGCTTGCCGTTCATGCCAAGCGCCGTCGTGTTGACGATCAGATCGGCCGCTTCGACCAAGTCATGACGCCTTGACCAGTCTTGCGCCTCGACCGGAGCTCCGAGCGCCCGGGCGAGTTCCGTGGCTCGTTCCGCGCTGCGGTTGACGAGGACGATCCGCCCGAGGCCGCGTGCCTTCAGTCCAAAGCCGATGGCGCGGGCTGCGCCGCCCGAGCCAAGAATGAGAGCTGTCCGGACCCGCTGGCTCCAGCCGGGTACGCTGCCGTCGAGATGGGCGAGGAAGCCGGCTGCATCGGTGTTGTCGCCGAATAGGCGACCATCGTCACGCCAGATCGTATTCACCGCACCCATCGCGCGGGCGACGGGGCTGAGGTCATCGACCAGCACCAGCGACGCCTCCTTGTGCGGAACCGTGACGTTGCCGCCCGCGAATTCTCCGCTCCTGACCCGGGCAATGAATGACGGGAGCGCAGCCGGTGCGACATCGATGCGTTCATAGGATCCATCGAGCCCATGCTCGGCGATCCAGCTGCCGTGAATGAGCGGCGAGCGTGAATGGGCGATCGGGTGACCGATGACGAAGCAGCGACGGGTCATGGAATTCAGATGTCCGGATCAATCGATGAGAGCACCCTGCTCGCGCAGGGCTTCGAGTACGGCAAGGAGCGGAAGGCCGAGAATGGTGAAATGGTCGCCCTCTATCGTAGCGAAGAGCTGGGAGCCGAGGCCCTCGAGCTGATAGCCGCCAACGCTGGTCAGGATCGCCGGGCCAGCGAGTTCGACATAGGTCGCGATGAAATCCAGCTCCAGTCGCCGCATCGTCAGCCGTGCAGTCTGCCCGCCTTCAGCCAGGATCTCGCCGTCGCGTGCCAGCACAAAGGCGGAATGGAGCTCGTGCGCACGCCCGGCCAGAGTGGCGATCTGCGCAGCGGCGTCAGCGAGATTCTCTGGTTTGTGAAAGATCTGCCCCTCGCAGGTCAACGTCTGGTCGGCCCCGAGCACGAAGCGGCCAGGCTTCATAACCGAGACATGCAACGCCTTGGCGCAGGCAAGCGCCGCTGCGATCGCCTCGCCCTCGACACCCTGTGCGAGCAGCGGCCCCTCGGCAGCTCGCTCGTCGATATCCGGCTTCAGGGTGTCGACAGGGATCCCGGCCGCACGCAGCATGCCTGCCCGGGTCGCACTGCCGGAAGCAAGCAGCAGAGGCTCCGCCGCACGCCAGAGAGAGTGGCTCTTCGTCATGTCGCGATGAACTTCATGCGATGGTCGCGCAACAGGTCGAGGATGGCTGCCGCAGTCTCCTCGATCGAGCGCCGGGTGACATCGATCACCGGCCAGCCCCGGCGGGCACAAAGCTTGCGCGACTGTGCGATCTCATCGGCAACGGCTGTCGGGTCGACATAGGGTGTCTCATCATCCGCCTTCATCGAGAGCAGCCGGTTCTGCCGAATCTGCACAATGCGCTCAGCACTGGCGACCAATCCGACGATCAGCGGCTTTCGGAGCCGCTCGAGCTCGGCCGGCAAAGGCACATGGGGGACAAGCGGCACATTGGCGGTCTTGATACCGCGATTGGCGAGATAGATGCTGGTCGGTGTCTTCGAGGTGCGGCTGATGCCGACGAGAATGATGTCCGCGCTTTCCAGGTCGCCACCGAGCTGACCGTCATCATGCATCAGCGTGTAGTTCATCGCGTCGATGCGGCGAAAATATTCAGCGTTGAGGACATGCTGCGCGCCCGGCCGCGGCGACCCCGCCTGACCGAGATAGGACTGGAACAAGGACAACACCGGGTTCAGCACCGACAGGCAGGGGCAGCCGAGCTCCTGGCAGAATTTCTCGAGCCGCTCCGCCCACTCCGCTTCGACGAGAGTGTAGAGCACGACCCCTGGCGAGGATTCGATCTCCGCCAGGACGCGCGCAAGCTGCGCCTCTGAGCGCACCAGCGGATAGACATGCTCGATGGCCGAGACCGATTCATATTGGGCGGCGGCGGCCCGGCTGACCGCAATCAGGGTCTCGCCGGTGGCATCTGACACCAGATGCAAATGAAAATAGTTGCGCGCCACGTGGGCTCCCGGGGCTTAACGAAGTTGCAACCTCTAGCGCGCCATATCGGCAATGCAAATCGTCGTCCTGGACCGGGACCCCCCAGCGCTAGCCGCGATGAGGGGTCACGCTGGTCATGGGGACTGCTGTGGACAACCGAACATCCGGCCGGCGCCCCGGAGCGCGACTGTATAAGTCCCTCTTTCCATCAACAGGCTGGCCCCTGGGGACACGTGGGGCGATGTTTCACGTGAATCATTTTAACGATCGGCGGCCCCGACGCCGATTCTGATTTCTTACTAATCAGTTAAGGCGCCCTACCCCCCGGTTGATTCCAGCCTGCGACATCGGCTCGCCCTGTGGACCGGTTGTGGACAAAGTTGGGCCGGGCTATTTGCCCCTGACCAAGAGTCAAAACAAAAGAATCTCTCTCTAAGATTCTTTTAAGATTCAGACCTGAAGGGCTGACCGGAGTGGGCATGGCGAACGACGATCCGGCTTTCCTGCGGAGCCTTTCGGGCGAGGTGATGGCAACGCCGCCGATCTGGCTGATGCGCCAGGCTGGACGCTATCTGCCGGAGTACCGCGAGGTCCGTGCCAAGGCAGGTGGCTTTCTCGAGCTTTGCTACAATCCGGCCTTTGCCACCGAAGTGACCCTTCAGCCGATCCGTCGTTTCGATTTCGACGCAGCGATCCTGTTCTGCGACATCCTTGTCGTGCCCCATGCGCTCGGCCAGAAGCTCTGGTTCGTCCAAGGAGAAGGCCCACGGTTGGAGCCAGTGGGCGACGCAAAGAGGCTTGGCGAGATCCATGAGGAGATCGACCAGGACGTGCTGGCGCCGGTCTACGAAACGGTTGCCAAGGTCAAGGCTGCCCTGCCCGACAAGACTGGCTTCATCGGTTTCTGCGGGGCGCCTTGGACAGTCGCGACCTACATGGTGGCGGGGCGGGGCACGCCGGATCAGGGTCCGGCCAAAGAACTTTTCACCCGTGACCCGGAGCTGTTCGCTCGGCTGATCGATCGGATCGTGATCGCGTCCATCGCTCATCTCAACGCTCAGATCGATGGCGGCGTTGATGCGGTGCAGATTTTCGACAGCTGGGCGGGCTCGCTTGGCGAGGCTGATTTCGCGCGCTGGTGCATTGCTCCGACCAAGCGGATCGTCGACGGGGTCCGGGCGCGTCATCCCAAGGCAAAGATCATCGGCTTTCCCCGGGGCGCCGGCCGCCTGATCCCCAGTTATGTCAGGGCGACCGGGGTTGATGCTGTCGGGCTCGAGACGGATATCGATCGCGAATTTGCGCGGACGCAGATCCAATCGCTTGCGCCGATCCAGGGTCATCTTGACCCGCAACTTCTCCGGGCTGGTGGTGCCGATCTGGAGCGGGAGGTCGAGGCGATCCGTACGTCCTTCGGCGCTGGTCCGTTCGTTTTCAATCTTGGGCACGGCATCCTGCCGGATACGCCGATCGCTCATGTCGAGCGTTTGGTTGCGGCTGTCAGGTCATGATGAGGTTGCAGTGATGCTGATCGAATGGATCAAGGCATTTCACGTGATGGCGGTCATCTCCTGGATGGCCGGCATGCTCTATTTGCCTCGGCTGATGGTTTATCATGCGGAGGCGCAGACCGGCTCCGTGCAGTCCGAGACCTTCAAGATCATGGAGCGCCGGCTGCTCAAGGGCATCATCAATCCGGCGATGATCGCGACCTGGGTCCTGGGCCTGTACCTTGCCTGGGCGATCTACGGCTTCAAGGGTGGCTGGTTGCACGGCAAGATTCTGCTCGTGGTCATCCTCTCCGGCATCCATGGCATCCTGGTCGGACGGGTCAGGGCCTTTGCCGAAGATCGCAACGACAAGTCAGCGCGCTATTACCGGATCATCAACGAGGTGCCGGCCCTGCTGATGGTCGGAATCGTGATCCTGGTCATCGTCAAGCCGTTCTGAGCGATGCCGACGTTTCCGGCTTGAGAGTCCACCGGAAACCAGCTATCAAGCGCGACGCGACTTTTTGCGTCCTCCCTGTTGTCGATGGTTTGTGAGCTGGCTGCCGGTGCAGACGCTCATGATGCGCATCCCCTGCGCACTGGCCCTTCCAGGCCCTGTCGAGCCCTCCACTGAGTCCCTGACCTCCGCCATTCGTGTGGGGGCGTTTACGATCCGGGTGCCCCATGCGGGAAATCAAGCTTCACGAACTCAAGGTCAAATCGCCGACCGAGCTTCTTGCCTTCGCCGAAGGCATGGAGGTCGAGAACGCCAGCACGATGCGCAAGCAGGAGCTGATGTTCGCGATCCTCAAGCAGTTGGCCGCCAAGGAAACCGAGATTCTCGGCGAGGGCGTGGTCGAGGTCCTGCAGGATGGATTCGGCTTCCTGCGCTCCTCCGACTCGAACTATTTGCCGGGTCCGGACGACATCTACGTTTCGCCTTCGCAGATCCGCAAGTTCGGCCTGCGCACGGGTGATACGGTTGAAGGGCCGATCCGAGGGCCCAAGGATGGCGAGCGCTATTTTGCGCTGCTCAAGGTCAACACGATCAATTTCGAGGACCCTGAGAAGATCCGGCACAAGATCCATTTCGACAACCTGACGCCGCTTTATCCGGACGAGCGTCTGCGGCTGGAAGTCCAGGATCCGACGAAGAAGGACTTCTCGCCTCGCGTCATCGACATCGTGGCTCCGATCGGCAAGGGCCAGCGCGCCTTGATCGTGGCGCCGCCGCGTACCGGTAAGACGGTGCTGCTGCAGAACATCGCGCAGTCGATCACCAACAATCATCCCGAGTGCTATCTGATCGTGCTGCTGATCGACGAGCGGCCCGAGGAAGTCACCGACATGCAGCGTTCGGTGAAGGGTGAGGTCGTGTCCTCGACCTTCGACGAGCCGGCCACGCGCCACGTTCAGGTCGCGGAGATGGTCATCGAGAAGGCCAAGCGCCTGGTAGAGCATGGCCGCGATGTCGTGATCCTGCTCGACTCGATCACGCGCCTCGGCCGTGCCTACAACACCGTCGTCCCCTCTTCCGGCAAGGTCTTGACGGGTGGTGTCGATGCCAACGCCCTGCAGCGGCCGAAGCGTTTCTTCGGCGCGGCGCGCAATATCGAGGAAGGCGGTTCGCTGACCATCGTCGCGACCGCGCTGATCGATACCGGCAGCCGCATGGACGAAGTCATCTTCGAAGAGTTCAAGGGCACCGGTAACTCGGAAATCGTGCTTGACCGCAAGGTGGCCGACAAGCGCATCTTCCCGGCGATCGACATCCTCAAGTCGGGCACCCGCAAGGAAGAGCTGATCACCCCGAAGGATGTGCTGCAGAAGACCTATGTGCTGCGCCGCATCCTGAATCCGATGGGACCGCAGGACGCGATCGAGTTCCTGATCGACAAGCTGCGGCAGACCAAGCAGAACTCCGAATTCTTCGACTCGATGAACACCTGATCGGATCGGGAATCGCCGCGCCGCATGAGGCGCGCAGCGTCGGAGTCCAACACATTCAGCGAGGCGGGTCGGCAGTCATGCCGAACCCGCCTTTCTTGTTTGGATCCGAGGTCACCGCCCAGCAGCAATGGCATCCTGCAATTGATTCGGATCCGTTACGGGAGGCAGGCAACGCCCGGCGAAGCAGATGAAGGCGGCACCGCTGCCTGCAAGACGCGCCATGGAAGCGGCTGGGTGATCCGATGCCAGCGCGCTGGCATCGGGGCAGTCGACGATCATCGTCGTCGTGTAGGGCAACGCCAGCGCGGCTTCGCGAAGCCGTTCACGCTCGGGTCCGGCCAGGACGATCTCGACGCCGTGCCGCGCCAGATCATAGGCATTGAGTATGGAGCCATGGGCGATGGGCGCGCGCTCGGCAGCGGCCAATACTGCTGCGAGAAACTGTTCGGCCTGGGCCCTATCGGTCGAGGCTCCCGTCTTGGTCGCCAGACGAAGCAGGTTCCCTGCATGCAGGCCATTGGCGTTGGGAACTGCATCATCATGAGTCGGCCTCGGTACGACCGGAAGAGCGATGCTGTCACCCAGAGTCATACCAAGTAGACTCGTATCGGCGTGGCGGTAGTGCCGCCAGAGATGGGCCGACCAACGCAGGGCGTGGTCTAGGAAATGTGGTTCCGATGTGGCGTCGTGGAGCGCCAGGGCCGCATCGATCATCGCTGCGTGATCGAGCGCAAAGCCCGGGGCGATCAGCCGGCCCGCGCGGTAGGAGTGAGCGAGACCATCGCCATGTCTCATTGATTCGGTGACGAAATGGTAAGTTCGTCGGGCAAGGCCCAGCCAGGTGGGCTCGGCGAGCAGCCTGGAGGCACGGGCGAGCGCTGCGATCACCAGCCCATTCCAGTCGGCCAGGATCTTGTCGTCGCGGGTGGGAGGGACCCGGCGAGCTCGCAACGCCAGGAGCTCGCGCCGAATGCTGGCCAATTGCTGCTCGGATGCCGGATCGGGATCGGGCGTGTCGAGCCGGTTGAGGATCGTGACCCCTTCCCAGTTGCCATGGGCGGTGACGTCATAGTGTCGGGCGAAGAGCCCTGCGTCCGCTGGCGCGAGATGGCTGGCCAGTTCCGGTGCGGTCCAGACATAGAACTTGCCTTCGACCCCCTCGGAATCGGCATCGAGGCTGGAGGCGAAGGCACCCTCCCGCAGCAACATATCCCGCTCAAGCCAGGTGACGATGCCCTGGGCCGCGCTGCGCGCCAGTGGATCGCCGCTGCGCTTCGCCTCGAGCGCATAGAGTCCGAGAAGCTGGGCATTGTCATAAAGCATCTTCTCGAAATGCGGCACGAGCCAGCGCTCGTCGACCGAGTATCGGGCAAAGCCGCCGCCGAGGTGATCGTGAATGCCGCCACGCGCCATGCGTTCCAGGGTGCGGGTCGCCGGCAGGAGCGTGGTCGCATTCCCAGTGCGGCTGCCGTGACGCCAAAGCAGCTCGGTCAGGCCAGGGTTGGGGAATTTCGGTGCGCCGCGCAGCCCACCATGATGCGGATCGAAGGATTGGGCGATCTCGCTGGCGATCGGGTCGAGGCCAGGTTCGTATTGGGCTTCTGCCCTGGCCGCGGTCTCACTCTGCTGGAGTGCAGCCTTGATCGCGGAGGCATTGCGCGCGATCCGCTCGGGCTCCTGTGCATGGATGGCCGCGATCTGCTGCAGCACCTGGATGAAGGAGGGCCGTCCATTGCGCGCGGTTGGCGGAAAATAGGTGCCGCCCCAGAAGGGCTGAGCGTCGGCCGTGAGGAACATGGTCAGCGGCCAGCCCCCCTGTTCGCCCAGGCTGTGCAACGCACTCATGTAGACGTGATCGATATCGGGTCGCTCCTCCCGGTCGACCTTGATGTTGACGAAGAGCGCGTTCATCAGCGCCGCGGCTGCCGGGTCCTCGAAGCTCTCATGCGCCATGACGTGACACCAGTGACAGGCGGCATAGCCGACCGAGAGCAGGACCAGGCGGCCGCTTGACTTTGCTTCGGCAAAAGCTTCTTCGCTCCATTCCCACCAATGGACGGGATTGTCCTTGTGCTGCAGGAGATAGGGGCTGGCCGCGGCTCCTAGACGATTCATCGACGGGTCTCCCAGGCGGATCAGCGTCGCTACGGAAAGATGTCTGCCTATGACGACCGGACAGGATTACCCAACGATTGTGGCGCTATCGTCGGCCAATGGTCGTGCCGGAGTGGCCGTCCTGCGGGTATCCGGGCCTCAAGTTCGATTCGTCCTCGAAACAATTTCGGGCGTTATCCCCAACCCGAGGCATGCGGTGCTTCGGCATCTGCGCCACCCGGTTTCCCGCGAGGTGATCGATTCCGCTTTGGTCCTGTTCTTTCCCGGACCAGCGAGCTTCACTGGCGAGGATGTCGCCGAGTTCCATATCCATGGCTCGCGTGCGGTGATGGCGGCCCTGCTCTCGGCACTGACCAGCCTGCCAGGGCTTCGCTTGGCGGAGGCCGGAGAGTTCACCCGGCGGGCCTTTGAGGCCGGAAAGCTCGATCTTGCAGCGGTCGAGGGCTTGGCAGACCTGATCGATTCGGAGACGGAATGGCAGCGTCGACAGGCGCTTCGGCAAATGGATGGGGCCCTCGGTCATGCGGCTGCGCTGTGGCGAGACCAGTTGATCGGCGCCATGTCCCTGCTGGAGGCCGAGATCGATTTTTCGGATGAAGGTGATGTTTCCGGAGAGCTGCTCGATAACGCGATTGCCGCCGTCGAACAAGTACTGGCGAGCCTGCGCGACGCCCTGGGGTCATTTCGGATGGGCGAGCGTGTTCGCGAGGGATTTGTCGTCGTGCTGGCGGGGCCGCCCAATGCGGGCAAGTCGAGTCTGCTGAACGCCCTCGCCCGCCGCGACGTGGCAATCGTCTCGCCGCAGCCTGGCACGACCCGAGACATGATTGAAGTCAGGCTCGATTTGGCCGGTTTCCCGGTGACGTTGATCGATACGGCGGGTTTATGCGAGAGCGTCGATCCGATCGAGGCAGAAGGTGTTCGCCGGGCGAACGCCCTGGCCGAGAAGGCGGATCTGGTGCTGAGACTTCGCGCAGTCGATTCGCTTCCGGACCGAAGAGCCGTTGAGCCGCAGGACCTGATGGTAGCCACCAAGTGCGATTTGCCCGGGCAAGTCCGCGTCGGCGAGCTGGCGCTGTCCGTGCAAAGCGGTGTCGGTCTCGATGCGCTCTTGAGGAGCATCTCCGAGCGGCTCGGTGCGCTGACCAATCCCGAGCCCGCATTGTTGACCCGCGAGCGACAGCGCGTAGCGGTTACGGATGCGGTCGCGGCGCTGCAGCGGGCCGCAGCTTCCGGGCACGGCCAGGTCGAACTGCTGGCCGAGGATGTCAGGATCGCCGTGCGCGCGCTCGAACGACTCGTGGGGCGGATCGACGTCGAGGATGTGCTGGACCGACTGTTTTCCGGCTTCTGCATCGGGAAGTAGAGAAACCCTGCGCGGCGTTTCACGTGAAACTCTCGGCTGAGAGATCACAAGAATCTTGACCCCTGGCACGGTGTTGGCTAGCGACATGCGCATGTCCCATTCCATTGCCACTGATCGCTACGACGTCATCGTCGTAGGTGGCGGCCATGCCGGCGCCGAAGCGGCGGCGGCGGCTGCGCGTCTTGGTGCGCGCACGGCGCTGCTGACCCATCAGCGCGAGACGATTGGCGTGATGTCCTGCAATCCTGCGATCGGCGGGTTGGGCAAGGGCCATCTCGTGCGCGAGATCGATGCGCTCGACGGTATCATGGCCCGCGCAGCTGACCGTGCCGGCATTCAGTTCCGAATGCTGAACCGCCGCAAGGGCCCGGCCGTTCGCGGCCCGCGTGCACAGGCCGACCGCAAGCTCTACCGGAGCGCGGTCCAGAATCTTCTTGCCGAACACGATCATCTCGAGATCGTTGTCGGCGAGGCCTTCGACCTCGATATTGCGAATGGCACCGTTCAAGCTGTCATTCTGTCGGACGGCCGTCGATTCGCCTGCGGAACGGTTGTCCTGACGACTGGCACTTTCCTGCGTGGATTGATCCATATCGGCGAGAAGACAATTCCGGCAGGACGTGTTGGGGAAGCCCCGTCGCTTGGTCTATCGGCTACGCTGGAGCGTCATGCGTTTCCGCTTGGTCGCCTCAAGACGGGTACGCCGCCACGGCTGGATGGGCGCACGATCGCCTGGTCCGCGCTGGAGATGCAGGCCGGTGACGATCCGCCGGAGCCGTTCTCTGCGCTGACCGACCTGATTACGACGCCGCAGATTTCCTGCGGCATCACCCGCACCACGCTGGCCTCGCACGAATTGATCCGCGCCAATCTCCATCGCGCGCCGATGTTTTCGGGCCAGATCGAGGGCCGAGGGCCACGCTATTGCCCATCGATCGAGGATAAGGTCGGCCGCTTCGGGGATCGCGACGGCCACCAGATCTTTCTGGAGCCGGAGGGGCTCGATGATCCCACCGTCTATCCCAACGGTATCTCGACCTCCTTGCCGGAAGATGTACAGCTCGACTTGCTGAGGACGATTCCTGGGCTTGAAGATGCAGCCATGCTGCGTCCTGGCTATGCGATCGAGTATGATTTCGTCGATCCTCGCGCTTTGAAGAACACGCTTGAGACGCGCGCGATCGCTGGTCTGTTTCTCGCGGGCCAGATCAACGGAACGACCGGCTATGAGGAGGCGGCGGCCCAGGGGCTCTTTGCGGGCCTCAATGCGGCACGGCGTGCCAGTGGTGCAGAGCCGGTCGCGATGGATCGGACCACCTCCTATATCGGCGTGCTGGTTGATGACCTCGTTACCCGCGGCGTGACCGAGCCCTATCGCATGTTCACCTCGCGCGCGGAGTTCAGGCTGTCGCTGCGAGTCGATAATGCCGATGAGCGGCTAACCTCTTTGGGTATCGCGCTTGGCTTGGTCGGTGGCGAGCGTGAACGCCGGTTCCGGGCCAAGGCGGAGCAAATTGACGGATTGCGTGAGCAATTGAAGAACCTCCGGCTATCGCCACAACAGGCCGACCAGGCCGGCCTGCAGTTGAACAGGGATGGCGTGCGGCGCAGCGCTTATCAGCTCCTATCCTATCCAGATATCAGCTTCGAGCACCTGACGGCGATCTGGCCCGAGCTCGGCGCCTACCCTTCCTTTGTGGCGTCGCGGGTTACGGCCGATGCGACCTATGCGGTCTATCTCGACCGGCAGGCTGCCGAGATCGGCGCCTATCAGCGCGATCAAGCGCTGGAGGTTCCGGCGGATCTCGATCTTGATGGCATTTCCGGGCTCTCGAATGAACTGAAGGCGAAGCTGTCGCAGCAGCGCCCGGCCAATCTCGCGCAAGCATCACGGATCGAAGGCATGACTCCTGCTGCACTGACTTTGCTGGCGGCCCATGCGCGGCGGGATCGCAAGCGCGCGACTGAGACGGCGGCCTGAGTCGTGTCTGTTGACAACGATGACCGCGCCCGCGCTCTGCGCTTGACTCCTGTTTCACGTGAAACACAGGAGCGGCTCGCGCTGCTGGTCGCAGAGCTGGTCAAATGGCAAAATGCGAAGAACCTGGTCTCTTCAGCAACGCTTGCGGATGTCTGGACGCGGCACATCGCTGATTCGCTCCAGCTCTTCGCATTGGCGCCTGACGCCAGGGCTTGGCTCGATCTCGGCTCAGGCGGTGGATTTCCCGGGCTTGTGATCGGGATCTGTCTTGCCGAGCAAGGGCAAGGTCGGATCCATCTGGTCGAGAGCAATGCTCGCAAATGCGCCTTTTTGCGCCACGCGGCCCGGGTGACCGGTGCGCCTGTGACGGTTCATGCCTCGCGGATCGAGGATATCGTTGGGGAGTTCACAGAAAAAGTCGACGTCGTGACGGCCCGGGCGCTCGCACCCCTCCCGATTCTGCTAGGGTGGTGCAAGGAGTTGTTGAGAACCGGGACACTTGGGCTCTTTCCCAAGGGACAATATCTAGATGCTGAATTGACCGAAGCGTCTAAATATTGGAAGATTCAGGCCTCGACAGTTGTCTCCGTGACAGATCCGGCAGCTCGCATTCTGTTGATTCGCGAGGCCGAGCAGCGGGCCGATACATGACCGATCTGACTCCCATTACCCTTCCTCCCCGCCGGCCACGTGTGCTGGTGCTCGCCAACCAGAAGGGCGGCGTCGGCAAGACGACGACGGCCATCAACCTCGGCACGGCTCTCGCCGCGATCGGTGAGAAGGTGCTGATCGTCGATCTCGATCCGCAGGGGAATGCCTCGACCGGCCTCGGCGTTGACCGGAAGAGCCGGCAATCCTCGACCTATGACGTGCTATGCGGTGATATCGGCCTTGGTCAGGCGCTGCAGGAAACCGCCGTACCCGGTTTGTTCATCGCGCCGTCGACGCTCGACCTGCTTGGTGTCGAGCTCGAGATCGCCAGCGCCAAGGATCGCACCCAGCGCCTCAAGAAGGCGATCGACGAGATCTCCGACGATCAGCGCTGTGCGGACCTGACCTATATCCTGATCGACTGCCCACCTTCGCTCAGCCTGATCACCATCAATGCGATGACGGCGGCCGACGCCGTGCTTGTGCCGCTGCAATGCGAGTTCTTCGCGCTGGAAGGCCTCAGCCAGCTGCTCAAGACGGTCGAACAAGTTCGCAACGGCCTCAATCCGCGCCTGATCATTCAGGGCGTGGTGCTGACCATGTTCGACCCGCGCAACAATCTCTCCGGTCAGGTCATGGCCGATGTTCGCGAGTTTCTGGGCGACAAGGTCTATGAGACCGTGATCCCGCGCAATGTCCGGGTTTCCGAAGCCCCGTCCTATGGCAAGCCCGCCCTGCTCTACGATCTCCGCTGTGCCGGTTCGCAGGCCTATTTGCGGCTGGCATCCGAAGTCATCAGGCGGGAGCGTGCGCTGCGCGCCGCTGCCTGAACTCATTTCGTATTTGGTATCAAGAGGTTGAATTATGGCCGAGGAACAGGGACGTTCACGTCTTGGCCGGGGTCTCGCCGCTCTGATTGGCGATGTCGGCGACGAGATCGGAGCTCTCGAGCGTGCCAGGGGCCAGCGTCGGGTTCCGGTCGAGTTCCTGCGGCCGAGCGCGCGCAACCCGCGGCGCAGTTTCGCGGATGACGAGCTCGAGGATCTCACGGCTTCCGTTCGCGAGCGCGGGATCCTGCAGCCGATCATCGTCCGGCCGCTCAAGGGCATGGCCGACGCCTATGAGATCATTGCCGGAGAACGGCGCTGGCGCGCCGCGCAGCGCGCCGGCCTGCACGAGGTTCCTGTCATCCAGGTCGAGGCAGACGACCGCGAGGCGCTGGAAATCGCCATCGTCGAGAACGTCCAGCGCAGCGACCTGAACGCGATCGAAGAGGCAGCCGGTTACGAGCGCCTGATTGCCGAATTCAGTTATACGCAGAACGATTTGGCCCGCGTCATCGGCAAGAGCCGAAGCCATGTCGCGAATACGTTGCGCCTGTCAAAACTGCCGGAGCCTGTCCGGCGGATGGTGGCTGAGGGCGCCGTTTCGGCTGGCCACGCGCGCGCCCTGCTCTCGGTCGCGGACCCGGAGCTGATGGCGCGCAAGATCGTCGACGAGGGCCTCAGCGTTCGCGACATTGAACGACTGGTTCAGGAAGAGACGCGGGGCGAGAGCAGGAGCGCCCCTGGCAAGCCGAAGCCCGACAAGGATCCGGACACGCGCGCGTTGGAAAAGGCGCTCGAGGAGGTTCTGGGGCTTTCGGTGTCGATTCAGCACCGCCCGAGCGGTGGGGGCGACATGAAGATCGGCTACAAGACGCTCGATCAGCTCGACGCGCTGTGCCGGCGCCTGAAGGCCTGATCAGACCTGCTTACGCGCTAAAGCGTCGGCCCGAACCGTGGACCGCCGGTTTTCGGGAAAGCCGATGCGAACACAGGAGGTTAGATTATCGAACCGGATACGATATCTGGTCGGATAATCTAGGAACCGCGCCCGCCGCTTTGCGCCAGCCGGGCGAGAGTCCAAAGGGTGCGTGCAGCCGTTGGGCGGGCGAGTTCGCCATCGCGCCTGACCGCAAGTGTTGCGGTTCCCAGGATCCCGACCGCTTCGGTGAGCTTCTGCACGGACCATGCGTTCAACGCCGCTTCAGCGGCCGCCATGCGGGGAAAGGGCAGCCGCATGCTGGAGACCGCGTCCCGGGCGCTGCGGCCGCCATCGACGCTCTGACGGGCTTTCAGCAGCGTCAGGGCGTGGCGCAACAAGCCACCAAGCATCACCCCGGAATCGAGGCCTTCGCTGGACAGCTTTGCGAGCGCCAGATCGAGCACGGCCAGACGGCCGGCGAAGACCGCATCGACCAGCGCAGCCTGCTCGCGTTGTGCCGTATCGCCGACGACTGCGTCGATATGCGCTTCGGTGACGGCTGAATCTTCGCCAACATAGAGCAGAAGCTTTTCGATCTCGCGGCGCGACGTCTGGCGATCGCCGCCCAATAGCCCGGTCAGCTGTTCACGCGTGGTGCGGTCGATGGATTTGCCGGCAGCCCGGACCATTTCATCGATGATACTACCAAGATCGCGCGCCGCATCGCCGTAGCAGGGCACTGCGAGGGCCGTTCGTGCCTTCTCACAGGCCTGGCGCAGGGGATTGGTGCGTTGGAGATCGCCCGCCTCGACGATGACGATCGCGTCCTGTGATGGCGTCGACAGCAGCGGCTCGACCGCCGCGAGGAGCAGCTTCGATGTCGGTGACACGCGAATGGCACGCCGGCCGCCGAACAGGCCGATCGTATTGGCTTCGTCGACCAGCTTGAGGGGATCGGCAGCGATATCATCGCCATCCATGCGAATGAGCTGGAAGGCGTCATTGATATCGTCGACGCTGGCGCGTGCGAGCGCTGTCGCCCGCTCGGAGACCAGGCCGGAATCGGGGCCATAGATCAGAATGAGGCGCCAGGCCGGGTCCAGCTTGGTCAGGGCCCGGTCGGCCTCATGCGCCTTGATGGCGACCATTGCCTGTCGTCCGGCTCAGCCGCCGACGAGATCGGCGGCGATCTGCCCTTGGATCAGCGTTGCCAACGACTTGCCGGCGCGAACCTGGGCATCTCGTGCTGCGCGGACCGTGGAAAAACGCTGCTGCGAGCGTTCATAGGGCGCCCGCGTTATGGTCGTGCCGGAGGATACGACCTCTCCTGTGCCTTCGCGGACGAGCGACCAGGTGGCTGTCGCGACGAGAACGGCGGAGTCGGCGCGACCACTGACGTAGTCGACGGTGACGACTTGGATCGATTCCTGGACGGAGGCCTGGAGCTTCAGACGCTTCGGGCCGGTCGCCTCTCCGGCTCCGCCGCCGTCGAGTTCGAAAACGAGCTCGTTGCGCAGGTAATGACCGACCAGGCCCTTGATCTCGGGGACCTCGATATTCCTGAGCGCCGCTTTGACACTGCCGCCGACAGTGCTGGTCGTATTCTCCGCGTAGAGCGGGCGCAGGCAGCCGCCGGCAAGTGCGGCCGCAGCGAGTGCGGCGGCCAGCATGAGGCGGCGGGTAGGCACACCGCGACCAGCCTGGCAGCGGTGCGAATCAGACGACGACATTCACAATTCTCCCCGGCACCACGATGATCTTCCGGATCGGGCGATCGTCCAGGGCCTTGATGACGGCCTGGGATGACCGAACGATGGCTTCGACGGAGACCGTATCCGCATCGGCTGGCACGGTCACCTCTGCTCGCTTCTTGCCGTTGATCTGGACCGGCAGGGTGACGCTGTCGTCCCGGAGCAGTTCGGCGTCGGCAACCGGCCAGGAGGCTTCGCCAACGAGGCCGGGCTGGCCGAGCGCGTGCCAGCACTCCTCGGCAAGATGCGGCATCATCGGCGCGACAAGCTGCGTGACGATGGTGGCGGCCTCATGAAGCGCAAAAGCCATATCGCTGGAAAGCGCGGCTTCCTCGGCAGCTCCGTCGAGCGCCTTCGCGATCGCGTTCGTCAGCGTGTAGATGTGAGCGACGCACCGGTTGAAGCCGAGGCGCTCGATATCGGCGCCGACGGCCTGCAGGGCACGATGGCTGGCCTTGCGCAAGGTGAGGGCGGCCTCACCGAATTCGGCGGCAGCACCCACTGAATTGCCGGTCCGCTCGGCGATCTCGCCGATCAGCCGCCACAGGCGTTGCACGAAGCGGGCTGCGCCCTGAACCCCCTCATCCGTCCAGATCACATCGCGATCCGGCGGCGAGTCCGAAAGCATGAACCAGCGGGCGGTGTCGGCGCCGTAGGAGGCGATGATGTCGTCGGGGTCGACCACATTCTTCTTCGACTTCGACATCTTCTCGATGGAGCCGATCTCGATCGGTGCGCCGGTCGAGACATGGAAGCCACGACGCTCGCTGCCATTGGCCTCGATGCGGACGTCGCCGGGCTCGACCCAGGCCCCATCCTCGGCCCGGTAGGTCTCATGGACCACCATGCCCTGGGTGAAGAGGCCGGCAAAAGGCTCGTCCAGCCCGGCATGGCCGGTCGCCTTCATGGCGCGGGTGAAGAAGCGCGAATAGAGCAGGTGCAGGATCGCGTGCTCGACGCCGCCGATATACTGGTCGACAGGGAGGAAGCGGTCGACGACCTTGCGATCCGTCGGGCTCTCGGTGCGCCAGGGATCGGTGAAACGGGCAAAATACCACGAGGAATCGACGAAGGTGTCCATCGTGTCGGTTTCGCGCCGGGCCGGCTTGCCGCAACTGGGGCAGGCGACATGTTTCCAGCTCGGGTGATGGTCGAGCGGGTTTCCGGGCTTCTCGAAGGAGACGTCGTCCGGCAGCTTGACCGGCAGGTCGGCATCCGGGACCGGGACGGTGCCGCAATCGGCACAGTGGATGATCGGGATCGGGCAGCCCCAGTAGCGCTGGCGCGAGATGCCCCAATCGCGCAGTCGGAAATTCACCTTGCGCGTGCCAACGGGCTGATTGCCGCGTGTCTCGCTCTCCAGCCGGCGGGCCACCTCTTCTTTCGCCTCCGGAATGGTCATGCCATCCAGGAAACGCGAATTGATCATGCGGCCATCCTCGACATAGGCCGTGTCCGTGATGACGAAGCTCTCGGGGTCGACACCTTCGGGGCAGACGACCGGGATGTTGCCGAGCCCGTATTTATTGACGAAGTCGAGATCGCGCTGGTCATGGGCCGGGCAGCCGAAAATGGCACCGGTGCCATATTCCATCAGGATGAAATTCGCGACATACACCGGCAAAGTCCATGACGGATCAAAGGGATGGACCGCGCGCAGGCCGGTGTCGAAGCCGAGTTTCTCGGCCTTGTCGATCGCTTCCTGCGCGGTGCCGGTGCGCTTGCACTCCTCGATGAAGGCCTGCAGTTCCGGGCTCCTGGCTGCGGCGGCCTTGGCCAGCGGGTGATCAGGCGCGATCGCCATGAACTTCGCGCCGAACAGCGTGTCCGGGCGCGTCGTATAGATCTCCAGCTCGGATTGGCCGAAGGTATTCGATTCGAGCGCGAAACGAATCAGCAGCCCTTCCGAGCGGCCGATCCAGTTCTTCTGCATCAGCCGCACTTTCTCGGGCCAGCGCGTCAGCCCTTCCAGGGCGTCATGCAGCTCCTGACCGTAATCGGTGATCTTGAAGAACCACTGGGTCAGCTCGCGGATCTCGACGAGGGCGCCGGAGCGCCAGCCACGCCCGTCGATGACCTGTTCGTTGGCGAGCACGGTCTCGTCGACTGGATCCCAGTTGACCTTGGCGGTCTTGCGATCGACCAGCCCGGACTTGAGGAAGTCCAGGAACATCTTCTGTTGGTGGCGATAATAGCTCGGGTCGCAGGTGGCGAGTTCGCGGCTCCAATCCAGTGACAGCCCCATCGACTGCAACTGCGTGCGCATCGTCGCGATATTGGCGTAGGTCCATTCGCGCGGATGGATCTTGTTGGCCTTGGCAGCGTTCTCGGCCGGCAGCCCGAACGCATCCCAGCCCATCGGGTGGAGAACGGAAAAACCCTTGGCCCGCTTGTAGCGCGCAACGACGTCGCCCATCGCATAGTTGCGCACATGGCCCATGTGGATGCGCCCTGACGGATAGGGGAACATCTCGAGCACGTAGTAGCTCGGGCGCGTGTCGTCATTGCGGGTCTCGAAGAGCTTGCGCTCATTCCAGACCTGGCGCCATTTCGGCTCGGATTCCTTGGGATTGTAACGTTCGACGGCCATGATGCGCGGGCAATTCTTGGATAAGCGGAGCCTGCCGGCCGCTTCCTACGAAATCGCTGGGCGCTTTCAGAGGAAACAGAAGGCCGTTTCCGCAGTTAGAGCGGGATTCGGGCGGAAAACCGGTTCCGGCTTTTCCACATCTTGTTCTAGGACACCATTGCACGCACGCGGTCAACGTCGCGCGCGAGATGGAAGGGTTTCACGATGAACGATACGGTTACGCGGCTGGCCGCCACGCAAGCGGCGATTGCACGCGCCGCGCGTGATTTCGAGCGCCGCCCAGCGGATGTGACGCTGATCGCCGTTTCGAAGACCATGCCCGAGGAGGCGATCCTTCCTGCCCTGGAAGCAGGACAGCGCGTCTTCGGTGAGAACTACGTCCAGGAGGCCAAGGCGAAATGGCCGGGCCTGCGCGAGCGCTTTCCCGATGTCGAACTGCACATGATCGGCCCGCTGCAGTCGAACAAGGCCCGGGACGCGGTGGCCCTGTTCGATGCGATCCATACGCTCGACCGGGAGAGCCTGGCGAAGGAACTTGCCCGCGAGATCGCGAGGGCCGGTCGGGCACCGAAACTCTTTGTGCAGGTGAATACCGGCGAGGAGCCGCAGAAGGGCGGCATCAGCCCGAGCGAGGCCGATGCGTTCATCGCGCTCTGCCGTACGCATCACGGTTTAGTGATCGAGGGGTTGATGTGCATTCCGCCGGCCGAGGAGCCGCCTTCGCCGCATTTCGCGCTGCTTGCCAAGATGGCCTCGCGCAACGGGCTTCGCGGGCTCTCGATGGGAATGAGCGCCGATTACGAGGCGGCGATCCAGCTCGGTGCTACCCATGTTCGTGTCGGTAGCGCGATCTTTGGGGCCAGGGCGTAGAGAACTCCCTGCCCCCAAGTCGGTAGCGGTCCGACGCGACGGGTAGTGCCGAGTCGGTCCCAAGCGCTACCGATCCGGCTGACGGCGGATCCTACCGGATTTCCATGACGCAGTGCCGGGCGAGGCGCGGCAGCAGCTTCTGAAAGACATCGCGCTCGACAGCGACGCAACCCGCCGTCGGAGTGAAGCCCGGCCGGGCCAGATGCCAGAAAATCGCGCTGCCGCGGCCGCGAATCACCGGGGCGTCGTTCCAGCCCATTTCGACGATGACGTCGTAGAGATGGTCCTCGCGTGTGAGCCGCTCCTCGGCTTCGCCGGGCGGGCGCTCGATCAGACGATTGTAGCGCCGGTCGGCACTATCGTCGCACCAGGCATCGCGAGGTGCGATTCTGCGCAAAGGCAAGCTGGTCTGGGGGCGGGGCAAGCGGTCGGCGCGATAGAATATGCGGCGCAGCGGCAATGTGGCGCGGGGGGTGCCGCCATCGCCCTCGCGCTTGGCGACAATGATGCCGGAGCGGCCAAGCGCACAGGGAAAACAAGCGCCGCCGGCGATCAGAAAACCCTTGCGGCTATCATGCACGGAGCGGACGACTCGCAACCGGGTAAGGCCGCGCCGGACCTCACCTGGACCGGCACCGCCGGCCTGATCACATTTTCTCACGGATATTCCACCCCACCTGACTTGCAGTCGCGATTCAGCGGGCTCATGGTGCCGGAATCGCAAACCGTTCAAATGATTGCCATGCCCGCCGTCCATCATATTCTTCTGGTTGACGACGACCAGACGTTGCGTGACGCGCTCGCGGAGCAGCTCGCGCTTTATGACGAGTTCCGGATCTCGACGGCTGCGACGGCGTCCGCCGGCGTGAAGGCCGTTCAGGCCGAACGGGTCGATCTCGCCGTCATGGATGTCGGGCTTCCCGACATGGATGGTCGCGAGGCGGTCAAGGTGATGCGCCGCAATGGCTTCAAGAGCCCGGTGATCATGCTGACCGGGCAGGGCTCGGACGCCGATACCGTGCTCGGGCTGGAAGCCGGCGCCAATGATTATGTGGTGAAGCCGTTCAAGTTCGCGGTGCTGCTCGCGCGTATCCGTGCCCATCTGCGGCAGTACGAGGCGAGCGAGGATGCCGTCTTCCAGGTCGGGCCCTATACCTTTCACCCCGGCTCGAAGCTGCTTGTCAGCGAGAAGGGCTCGAAGACCAAGCTCACCGAGAAAGAGACCGCGATCCTGCGCTTTCTCTATCGTGCCGGCCGCAAGCCGATTGCCCGCGAGATCCTGCTTCAGGAGGTCTGGGGCTATAATTCACAGGTCACCACCCACACGCTGGAGACCCATATCTATCGTCTGCGCCAGAAGATCGAGCCCGATCCCGCCAATGCGCGACTGCTGGTGACGGATGCGGGCGGCTATCGCCTGAATCCTTGAGATTTCATGGCGCTTAACGACGATATCGCGTTCCTGGCCAAACAGCCGCTGCTGGGTCTCATGGACCATGACGCCCTGCGGCTCGTGGCCTTTGCCGCCGAGAACCGCATCCTGCGCGCCGGCGATGTGCTCTTCCGGCGCAATGACGGCTCGGACGGTGCCTATCTCGTCGTCTCGGGTGCGATTGCGCTCATGAGCCGGGATGACGGCCAACCCGCCGACGAGGTGGTCGGCCCAGGCGGGTTGATCGGGGAACTGGCGCTGTTTGCCTCGATCAAGCGGCCGGTGACGGCGGTTGCACGCGAGCCCACGCAGCTGATGAAGCTCTCGCGCAGCGTGATGCGCCGGGTGCTCGGCGAATCCCCGCAATCGGCTCAGGCGATCGCGGCTGCGATCGGAGAGAGACTGCAAGGCTTCATGAGCGAATTGTCACAGGTTCGCGATGCGCTGATCGCGATCGACCGAAGCTGAAGGGCGCGATCAGAGTTCCAGTGTCACCGTGACGGGAACGTGGTCCGAGGGCCGCTCCCAGCCGCGTGCTTCACGCAGGAAGGTGAGGTCGCGCAGGGTCGGCTTCAATCCGTCGGAGAGCCAGATATGGTCGAGCCGGCGGCCCTTGTTGGAGGCAGCCCAGTCGGCGGCACGGTAGCTCCACCAGCTATAGAGCTTCTCGGGTTCGGGCCGCAGCGTGCGTGCGGCATCGGTCCAGCCAAGCTCGGAGCGCAGCTTTTCCAGCGTCGTGGTTTCGATGGGTGTGTGGCTGACCACGTCGAGAAGCTGCTTATGGCTCCAGACATCGTGCTCATAGGGCGCGATATTGAGATCGCCGAGCAGGATGCTTGGCCGATCGGTTGGTCGTTTGGCGATTCCCCAGGCGCCGAGTTCGTCGAGAAAGGCGAGCTTATGGGCGAACTTGTCGTTCAGGTTCGGATCCGGGATGTCGCCTCCGGCCGGGATGTAGAAATTATGGATGGCGACGCCCGCGGCCGCGCCAGCTCCCTTGTCGAGCACGACCGTCATGTGGCGGGCATCATTGCGTCCGCACATCGCCATGGCGTCCTTCTCGCTGAAGGGCAGCCGTGAGACGATCGCGACGCCATTATAGCCCTTCTGGCCGATGAAGGCCTGATGGACATAGCCGATCTTCTCGAAGGCCTTGGCGGGAAACTGCTCGTCAGGAGTCTTGGTCTCCTGCAGGCACAGGACGTCCGGTGCGGTGGTGGTCAGGAATTCCGTCACCATGCCGATGCGCAGGCGCACCGAATTGATGTTCCAGCTCGTAACGGTCAGATTCACGCAGTGTTTCCGGATCGAAAGGGAGCCGGAAACTGGGTCCTGGCCGCCGAAAAAGCAAGCTGCCCCCAAGCCTGACGGCGTTGCAGTCGCCGCGGCTCTGTTCTCGCGCCAAAAGTCATCGGAAACGCCGCCCGGTCTCGATCGGAGGGCTGGCGCTTCAGCTTATGCTCAGAGCATGCGCTCGTAGTTGATCACGAAATTCTTCGGATCGGGGCGCCGTTGCGTGTCGAGATTGTAGAGCGAGACGGACGTCTCATAGCCCTGGGGATCGATGACCACCCATTGCCTGAGCTCGTTGGCCGCCATGTCGTAGTTCAGCGTGATCTTCGACGTGCCGCCCAGCGTCGAACGATCCTCGACGCTGACGGAGAGGATGTCGCCCTTGGTGCTGACCTTGGTGATGGTCGAGTCTCGGGCAAGGTCCATGCGCTCCTTGACGAGGAACTTCAGTGGCGTCTGGCCGATCGAGTAGAGATCCTGGGTCGCGAGCTTCTTGTCGCGGATCGCCACCGAGGTGCCGTCGGCGATGACCTCCATGGTCACAGGCGGCCGATACTCGAAACGCATCTTGCCCGGGCGCTGGATATAGAGCTTGCCTTCGAAGCGGCGGCCGTCAGCGGCGAACTGGATGAAGTCGCCCTGCAAGGTCGAGAAGCCGTTGAAATAGGCATTGAGACGCTCGACAGCTTCCTGCTGCGTGAGCGGGGCTGAAGGCCTGTGGGTCGACTTGGCCGGGATGGCAGCCGGACGGGGCTGTTCGGCGGCGACAGTGGTGACGACCGGAGCGGAGGTTGCCTCTGCGGTCCGCGGCAGGCCAAGGCCCGGCGGTCGCATGGGCGGCAGCGGGATCGCGCGGGGAGCTGCCGGCTTGGCGGCCGGTGCTGCGGGTTTGGCCTGAAGATCAAGCGGCTGGGCCGCGAGCGGGCCAGACGCAATGGCGAGCCCAAGCGCCACAAGGGCGCCGAGCGAAGCCTGCATTGGCGAAACGCGTGTCATGAGCAAAGCTGCTCCGATGCTGGGGCCATATCGGCCTGGATGTTCGCGTCATTGCCTGATGCGGGCAATGACTGGAGGCGGGCGAAATCGCCCGCCGCCTCAGGTAAACGCATCAACCACCGTATGAGTTGCACCTCAGCGTGGCAATTTGAGGACCTGCTCGGTCGTCTCTCTGCCGTCCGCTCAATCCTCGTCTTCCCTGGCGCGGCTGGCCTCGACGAGGATCTCTCGCTTGCCGGCGTGGTTGGCGGGGCCGACGATGCCCTCGTTCTCCATGCGCTCCATGATCGAGGCGGCGCGGTTGTAGCCGATCTGCAGGCGGCGCTGGATATAGGAGGTCGAGGCCTTCTTGTCGC
>NZ_JBFRHE010000003.1:0-572838 GCF_052115715.1 Allobosea sp. 2KB_26 | reverse complement strand
GCCCGCCTGCGCTTCTCCGCCTTCGCCAAGAACGCGACCCCGGAGCTGCCGGGCAGCGTCAGCCATCTCTCCCCGGCCACCACCCGTGACCCCACCACCGGCGTCAATTTCTACACCGGCGAGATCCAGATCGACGGCGATCTCGTCGCTGCGCTCGGCGACCGCAAGCTCCAGCCCGGAATGCCGGTCGAGGTCTTCATCACCACCGAAGAGCGAACCGCGCTGTCATTCCTGACAAAGCCCTTCGCAGACCATGCCAACAGGATCTTCAAGGAACGCTGAAGCAGAGCCGACACGAAGGAGCTGTCTGGGGCATCGCTTCAGACAGGCGCGGCCCGTGACCACGATTCCATGGTGGCGAGGGCGCCTTAGCAGGCCCGTTTCTAACCGGACAGCCCGGCCAGGCCATCACTCTCGATGTCGCCACGCAGAGTTGCCTGGCTGAGGCTTTGCACGGCAATGACGGCCTCCAGGCGATTGCGGGCGTGGAGCTCTTGCATCAGCAGCGTCATATAGCCTTTCACGGTCCTTTCGCTCAGCGACCCGGCACTTGCGATCCCCGGTTTTGCTTGCCGCTGGAAAGCAGCCTGACGATCTGATGTTCCCGGGCCCTGGAGTTCGGAATCGGCACTGGTCGCGTGTTGCAGGGTTTGTGCTTCAGGACGCGGATGATCCGGGCTGCGAAGCAGGGGAAACGAACAGCTCGCCGCAGCGTAGCGCATCGATCGCCGTACACAGTTCCTCCGTCGCGCTGGATTTCAGCGCGTAGCCGCTGATGCCGGCATCAAGAAGTTCGATGGTGAGTTCGGTATCCGTCTAAGTGGTGAAAACCAGGATCTTCGTTGCTGGCGAGCCCGAGAAACATCGGGCATCTCTTCTGCTGCGGGCTTCCGGTTACTGTCCCCTATTTGTTTTCGCGTGCGTTGCCTGCAGGGAAAAAGCTCGAAGAGCCCATGAATACGGCCCGAGACACTGTTGCATAAACGCTGATTATCCAAAGAATAAGATGATGTCTGATCGAATTTAATTGGAATCGAACGAATCGTTCGCCAAACTCGCGGAGAGTACCAGCATAGCGTTGCCTACCTCATTGTCAGTAGTTGGCAGGACATGGCTCGTACAACCGTAGATGGCAGGAAGCCTCGTCTCTCGGAAAGCCGCAGATGCATGGCGTTGGCTTTGCTTGGGGCGCTGCTGCTGAGCGCCTGCCAGGAAACCGGGTTCGTCTCCTTCGAGAAACAGGTCAACGCCACTCACTCGACGCGTTCTGTCGATGATGACGGCAAGAAGCGCCCCTTCGGACCCTATGCGAGCCTCCCCGATCCGAGTGGCGCCGGGCCGGCGCAAGCCAGCAAGGTCTTTTCAGGAGGAGAATTCACGGGCAATCCCGACCAGTCGCGGATGCCAAGCCCACTCCGGCACGAATCCGGGGGGCAGACCTATACGCTCAATCTCGTCGACGCCTCGGTCACCGAAGGCGCGAAGGCCGTATTGGGAGATATCTTCAAGGCGAGCTTCACCGTCGATCCGAAGATCGAGGGCCGGATCACAATTCAGACGACCAGGCCGGTCGACAGCGCCGGCATCGCGGAACTGTTCGAGGCCTCCCTGAGGACTGTGGGCGCCGCGATCGTCCAGAACGGCAATATCTATCGGGTCGTGACGGCCGATCAGGCGGCGATGGGGGCGAGGCTCGGGGGCTCGGATGGCGGCCAGCAGATCGGGAACTCGGTCAAGGTCGTGCCGATGAGGTACATCGCGGCGACGGAAATGAAGCGCATCCTCGAGCCGATCGTATCGTTCGGCGGGGTGGTGCGGGTCGACACATCCCGCAATGCACTGCTGATCTCGGGCACAGCCCAGGAGATGACGTCCATCGAGGAGGCCATTTCGGTCTTCGACGTCAACGCGATGAAGGGCATGTCGTTCGCGCTCGTCCCGGTCCGTGGCGGCGAACCCGATGCCATCGTCGACGGGGTCAATCGCATCTTCGCATCGAATGCCGAAGGCGCGATGAGCGGCATGGTCCAACTGGTGCCGAACGCGAAGCTCAAGTCCATCCTGATCATGGCGAGGCAGCCGCAATATCTGCGCGAGGCCCAGCAATGGGTTCGCCGCCTCGACGATCAGGCCGCCGGGCCGCATCGCGAAATCCACAGCTACGTGCTCCGCAACCGGCAAGCCAAGGAACTCGTGGAGGTCCTGAACTCGATCTTTGCCAGCGAGGTCACCGGCGGCGGCGATGCAGGCAGGCGCGGCGGGCAGAGGGTGCGCAGCTCCGAACCGGACGCAGCTGGCGCGGGCGGCCAGGTGGTCCAGGCCACCGGATTCTCAGGGGGCGGCGGCACGGGCGGTGACCGATTCTCGGGCGCCTTCGGAGGCAGTGCGCCGCGCCGCAGCTTCGACATGTTCTCGGGCCTGCCCATTGGCGGTTCGACCCTGGCCACGGGAGGTCAGGAGAATGGTGCTGCCGCCGAACCGGCCGCGACAGGGTTCGGGGCGGGCGGGCCCGGCGGCGAGCCGCGGATCAAGGTCGTGGCCGACCCCGCGCAGAATGCGCTTCTGATCCTCGCCTCCCAGGAAGACTATAAGCGGGTGGCCCGGGTCATCGCCAATCTCGACATCGTTCCCAATCAGGTCCTGATCGAGGCGACGATCGCCGAGGTGACGCTGAACGACGACCTCAAATTCGGCGTCCGCTGGTTCCTCCAGAACCAGCGTGGCAATCAGACGGGAACCTTTACCAATGCGATCGACGGGGCCATCAGCGCCGCGTTCCCGGGCTTCTCCTACGTTTTCAGGGCAGCCCAGGCCAATGTTACGATCAATGCGCTCGCCGAGGTCGGGCGGGTCAACGTGCTCGCTTCGCCGAGCCTGATGGTCGTCGACAAGAAGACCGCGACCCTGCAGATCGGCGATCAGGTGCCGATCACGACCCAGTCGGCGGTGAGCGTGCTGACGCCCGGCGCCCCGGTCGTGAACTCGGTCGCCTATAAGGACACGGGCGTGATCCTCAACATCACGCCGCGGATCAATGAATCCGGCCGCGTCCTGCTCGATATCGAGCAGGAGGTCTCGACCGTGCAGAGAACCACGACCTCCGGCATCGATTCGCCCACATTCGGGCGCCGGCGGGTGCGCACCACCGTGGTCGTCAATGATGGCGAGGGCATTACGCTGGGCGGCCTGATCCAGGACAGGACATCGCGGGTGGCGACGCAGGTTCCGGTCCTTGGCGATATCCCGCTGCTCGGCAATGCGTTCAAGGACAAGCGGGATCAGGTCGAGAAGACCGAGCTCGTCATCATGCTGACGCCGCGCGTCGTGCGGGACCTGAACGAGGCGAAGGCGGTCACCGACGAATACCGGCGCAAGGTGGAGGCCTTTGCCCCGACGCGCAATCCCGGTCGTGTCGTGATCCAGAACGCGAAGCGCGTGCTACGATGATACGGAGATCATCAGGGCGATCTCCGGCACTGGGCTTCCCATGGAGGGAGCATGACCGAGCACGCTCGAACCGCACTGGCAGAAAACGATCCGCATAGCCGATCGTTTTCGGAGAAATTCGGAGCATTCCTGCTGTCGCAGGGGCTTCTGGATGCGACATCGATTGGCCGCGCCCAGCGCGCCGCGGCGACCGCCGGAGATCGCTTCGACCTCGTTCTGGCCAAGCTCGGCATCATGTCGGAGGCGGATCTCGCGCTCAGCCTCGCACGGTATCTCGGGCTTCCGCTCTACGCGCCAGGCGACGAGGGGCTGCAGCCGCTTCTTACCGACAGGCTGCCGCCCTCCTTCGTGATTCAGAACCGGATTCTGCCGATCCGGCTGGAGGCGGGCACGCTGACGCTCGCTGTCGTCGACCCGCTTGACCAGATGCCGCTGGATTCGGTGCGTTTCGTCGTCGACCATGCGATCCGCCACGAGGTCATCACGCTGGCGGAGTTCGAGCGGCTCGCCGCGGTGCTCTATGGCGAGATGAGTTCGGCCGAGGCACTGGCGGCGCCGGTTCACGCGGGTGAGGATCCCAGCGAACACGACCTGCAGCGGCTGCGCGACAGCGCCAGCGAGGCGCCGGTGATCCGCCTCGTCAACCAGATCATTTCCGCTGCCGTCGATGCCCGCGCCTCGGATATCTATGTCGAGCCGATTGGGAATGGGCTCTCCGTCCGGTACCGGATCGACGGCATGCTGCGCGTCACCGAGGAGGTGCCTGCACGGCTGCGGGCCGCCGTCATCTCGCGCATCAAGATCCTGGCGAGGCTCGACATCGCGGAACGCCGCCTGCCGCAGGACGGGCGCATCAAGCTGGCCATCCGCGGCAATGACATCGATTTCCGCGTCGCCACGATCCCGACCATCGACGGTGAGACGGTCACTATGCGCGTGCTCGACCGCAGCCGGGTGAAGCTCGATTTTTCCAGTCTCGGTTTCGAGCCCGCTCAGATCGCGGTGCTGCACCGGGTCATGGAGCAGCCGAACGGGATTATCCTCCTCACGGGCCCGACCGGTAGCGGCAAGACGACGACGCTCTACACCATGCTGAAACACGTCAATCGCCCGACAGTGAAGATCTTCACCGTCGAGGACCCGATCGAGTATCAGCTCGCTGGCATCAGCCAGGTGCAGGTCCAGCAGACCATCAACCTCGATTTCCCGGCCTGTCTGCGGGCCATCCTGCGGCATCACCCCAACATGATCATGATCGGCGAGATCCGTGACACGGAGACCGCCCGGATCGCCGTGCAGGCGTCGCTGACCGGCCATCTCGTCTTCTCGACCTTGCATACGAACAGCGCCGCCGAGACGGTGACGCGCCTGATCGACATGGGGATCGAGCATTTCCTGCTCGGCTCGACCTTGCGCGGGATCATGGCCCAGCGGCTGGTGCGGCGCTTGTGCACCGCCTGCGCAGAGCCGCACGAGGTCGCGCACGAGATCGCGGAGCAACTAACTGAAACGGTTCCGGCACTTCGCCAACTCGGCGCGCCGAAACTGCTACGGCCCCACGGCTGCGAGAAATGCGGCTTCAGCGGGTTCCGCGGCCAGCTGTCGATCGCGGAGCTACTGGTCGTCGACGATACCGTGCAGCGGGCCATCCTGCAGCGCATGCCCGCGATCGAGATCGAGCGCATGGCGCGCAGGGCTGGCGGAGGATCGATGTATGAGGACGGCGTCGCCAAGGCCTGGCGGGGCCTGACGACGGTCGAGGAAGTGCTGCGCGTGACGACCGCGCTGACGGTGGAACAGCCATGAGGTTCCACTTCGAGGCATTCGATGGAGCGGGAAACCTCATCGAAGATGATGTCGAAGCCGCGTCGACGGACGAGGCGCGCGACATCATTCGCGCTCGCGGCGTCACCCCCTACGAGGTCCGGGCCTCGGGAGGAGGGGATTTCCTGTTTCGCGAGATCAGCCTGGAGCGCGGCTCGCGGCGGATCAACGACGCGCAGCTCGCGCGCCTCGCCCGCGATCTCGCCGTGCTCCTGCAGGCGGGCCTGCCGCTTGACACCGTCTTGCGCATCGCCTCGACGACCACGGAAGAGCCGCGGATGCGCGCGCTTGCACTTCAGTTGATGGAGGGGGTTCAGCAGGGCTCGACGCTGGCCGAGATCATGGAGGGAATGCCTGGCCGCTTCCGGCCCGAATATATCCGCATCGTTCAGGCGGGCGATGTCGGCGCCGATCTCGGCGGCGCCATGCAGGAACTGGCCGAGCTGCTCGACCGGCGTGTCGAGATCAGGAGCCGGATTCGTTCCGCCATGGCCTATCCGGCCCTCTTGGTCTGCCTTGCTGCGGTGTCGATCTCAATCGTTCTGGGACTGCTGGTCCCGGCCGTGACGCCGCTCTTTCTGGAAAACGGCATGAAGCTGCCGACGGTGCTCGCAGCCATGGAAGCGGTTCGGCAGAACGGGGCGTGGATCATGGGCCTTGCCGCTGCGGTACTGATCATTGGCGGGTTGGGCATCATCGCGGCCCGGCGCAATACCGCACTTCGGATCAAGCTGGACAGGCTCTACCTGTCTCTCCCCGTCATCGGGCGCATTTCAGAACTTCGCGAGGCGGGGCGTTTCACGCGCACCCTCGCAACCCTGGTCAAGGCCGGTGTTCCGCCACTGCAGGCGCTTCAGGCCTCCTGTCCCCTGGTCAAGAACCAGCATACCCGCGAGCGGCTTGACCGGGCCGTCACGGATGTCCGGGCGGGCGTCAGCATCGGCGATGCGGTGTCGGCAGCCGAGGCGCTGCCTCCCGTGGCTCAGCAGATGATCACGGTCGGCGAGGAAAGCGGGCGCTTGCAGGACATGCTGCTGCGCGCAGCCGTGATCCTCGAGCGCCAGGAACAGGTCCGGACCTCTCGCGCGCTCGCGGCGCTGACCCCGGTCATCACGATTTTCGTTGCGGGCATGATCGCGGTCATCATCTTCTCGGTGATGGGGGCTGTGCTCTCGATCAATGAACTGGCGTTGCGATGACCGGCACAGGACGCGTCCTACCGGCCAATGCAGGCTTCACGCTGATCGAGGTGCTGATTGGCCTCGCCATCCTGAGCCTCGCCGTGACCATGGCTGCGCCTCTCCTCAGGCGTACGCCATCGCAGGCCCAGGTGACCGCCGACGCGACCCGCCTGGCGGCTGCGCTTCGCGTTACTCGCGCTGCAGCCATGGCGCAGAGCCGGGACATGCTCTTCCTGATTGATGCGGACCGGCGTACCTACGCCTCACCCGTGATCGGTGAAACGCAAATGACGCCCCGTACCAGCATCGATATGGCGCTGGCCGAGGCCGAGCGGCGCTCCGCCAGCGTCGGCGGCATCCGGTTTCTGCCGAGCGGGCGCTCGACCGGCGGCGACATCCATTTGCAGCTGAGCCAGGTCGCAGCGCGCGTTCGAGTCAGCTGGGCCACCGGCAATGTCACGCTCGATCAATAGGGCCCGGAGCGAGGGCGTCAGCAACGCAGCCCAGGCGGGCTATACGCTGCTCGAGTTCCTGGTCGCCTTTGCGATCCTGGTGGTCGTCCTGGCCTCGCTCCTGACCGCCTTTGCCGTGGCGATGCGCGGCGACCGTCAGGCCAGCTTCCTGACCTTCGCGACGCTGCTCGCCAGGAGCAAGCTGGCATCTGCCGGGCAGGACTTCCCCCTGCGGCCGGGAACGACGGCCGCCAGGTTCGACAATGGTTATGAATGGCGTGCGGTCGTACGCAGCTATGGCTCGGTCAAGCTCGGCGAGAACCGGCAGGTCGAGAGCCTGTGGGTCGACGTTACCGTCTCCGATCCCGTCAGCAATGGCACTCGCTCCGTGACCTTGTCGTCCCTCGAAATTGCACCGAGGTCCGGGCCATGACCGAAGGCTCGCATTCCGGCGACCGGACCAGTGGCTTCGTCCTTCTCGAGGTGCTGGTCGGGCTGGTCCTGCTCTCCCTGACGCTGGGGCTCTTCGCGTTGACGCTGAGCTTTGCGAGCAGGGTCGCCGAGGCGGGGCGGCTGCGCGACCGCGGCGCCGAGATCGCCGTCGGGGCGGCCGCCATCTCCGGCTGGCTGGCCGGCGCGCTGCCACTCGTTCAACCGCGTGCGACGGAGCGGCCGCTGGTGATGTTCGAAGGTCTCGCCGACAGGGTGTCTTTCGTCACCTTGAGCAACGGAGACGCGCAGGCAGGGGGAATACTTGCGATCACGATTGCGAGTGAGAACACCGGGGCGCAGGGCGCCGGCGCCCTGGTTTTCGGCTCAGCGCTGATGTCGATTGGTGCCGCCGCGTTGTCGGTCCAGAACACGGGAGAGGTCCTTGCACGGGGCGTGGTTTCGGCCACATTCAGCTATTTCGGCTCGCTGGAGGAGGGGGCGCCGGGGCGCTGGCATGATGAATGGAAAAATTCCGAGCGGCTCCCACGTCTCGTCAATCTACATGTCAGGGTTATTGTCCAACGTAGGTTGGAGGATTTTGAGCTCAATTTTCCTATTATTCCAGAGTGATATGATTGTTCTTGCTCATTGGCATGAAGATCTCGTTGCAAGGTCTGTATTGGCTGTGCAGTTTTCGGTTTGAGTATGAATTTCAGTCTGTGTTTTGAACCGTTTCAGTGACTTGGCCGTTCCGTAGAATCTCCCCAGCCGCAATCGTTTTCAGGCAAGACAAGAGGGTCGTACGACCAAGGTCACGGACTTTGGTTCCATGCGCGAACCGACCTTCGCCCCTTCAGTCGCCTCCGCCTGAAAACTAGAATTCCTCCGATATTTTGCTCGTTTTCAGCACGGAGGGAGGCGGTTGTGTATCTTCCACGCGAAACCACTGGCGTCCGGTTGAGAGAAGCTCGGCGGGCCCTCGAAAACCGGCTCGAGATCGTCAGGGCCCTCTCGGTGGGCCAGATCACCAAACGCGACCTGCTGCGATGGGGCTTTTTCACCGCCGGTGGGCTGCTGATCGCGAAACATGGGCTCAGTCCCTTCGCCAAGAGCGCCTATGCGCAGGTGCCGACAGGGGCGCCACGAAGCCCCATCTTTGGCGCGGTCAGGTATCACGACGCCATGCGGCGGCCCGAAGTCCAGAAGCCGGTCCCGCTTCTGCGCATGTCGAATGGCGACGCCGCCTGGCAGTTCGCGGGGGGAGGGCAGGAACCGCCAGCCAGGAATTTCTCGTATCACACCGATTTCAGCAATTCCCGTGGCGCTGTGTACCGCAATCCGGTGACCGGGGTCGGACCGATGGAAGGGCGTCCGCCCGGTGAGTTCTTCGCGCATCAGCGCTGGGAGGAACTCTATCCCCAAAAGGGCTATCTGCTGTCGATCGGGCAGGCCAGGCCTGGCAACAAGTTCTGCGACGGCATGCCCGACCAGAACCCGAACGCGATGTGGAGCTTTGGCTCACGGCAGCCGGGACAAGCCGGCAATATGGCGGGCACGCGCAACGGTCTCGGCATGCCGATCCTGATCAAGGCGCGTTATGGCGAGCCGGTCCTGACCCGGATGTACAATGATCTCCCGGTCGACAGGGCGGCCAATGGCGGCTTTGGCCGGAACGAGATCTCGATCCATTTCCACAACGCCCATAATGGCGCCGAAAGCGATGGCGCCTGCAACGCCTTCCACTTCCCCGGGACCTTTTATGACTATCACTGGGGAATCACCATGGCGCGGCGCGACATGCCGAGCCTCTGGCCGACGGGCGACCGCGACTATGTGCGCAAATGCTCCGGCCCCGACGACGGCGATGGGCTCGTCCCCGTTCCCGGAGATTTCCGGGAAATCCAGGGCAGCCTCTGGTTCCACGACCACCGCTTCTTCTTCACGGCCGAGAACGTCCACAAGGGCATGTTCGCGCTCTGCAATTTCTACAGTGGGCCCGATCGCGGGCGGGAGGATCTCGACGACGGCATCAACCTCCGGCTGCCGAGCGGCGCGCAGTTGAAATGGGGCAATCTCGACTTCGACGTCAACATGGTCATTTCGAACCCTGCCTTTGACGCCGATGGCCAGTGCCGTTTCGACATCTTCGACACCGACGGCTTCCTCGGCGACATGCTTTGCGTCAACGGCACCTACTATCCGCATTTCGAGGTGCTGCCGCGACGCTACCGTTTCCGCTTCCTGAATGCGTCCATGTCGCGCTTCATCAAGCTCGCACTGGGCGTGAACAAGAGCTCACGGTTCTCGCAAGGCACGAAGGTACCGTTCTACTTCATCGCCAATGACGGCAACCTGGTGGTCAACCCGATTCTGCTCACCGAGCTGGACGAGCAGGGCGTTGCGGAGCGCTACGACATCGTCGTCGATTTCTCGGCCTTTGCGCCGGGTGACAGCGTCTTTCTGGTGAATCTGCTGGAGCAGACCGACGGACGCAAGCCCAAGGGCGCCGTCTCCATGGACAAGGCCTTCAAGGGCCGGGATGACGACCCCTGCGTCGGCCCGATCCTCGAATTCAGGGTCGTCAGCCAGGTCCAGAGCGTCGACAACCCCGGCAAGGTCTACAACGCCAATAATCCGATCGACAAGGATCGCAGCGCCAACTTTGCCGATCCCGAGTGGAGGGCGGGGACCAAGACACTGACCGCGCAGATTCCGATCGTCGCGCCGGTTCGCGAGCGGGTGATCGAGTTCGGCCGGTCGGGGGACGGCGATTCACGCGGGGCGGACGGGCAGTGCATCCCCGAATGCGGAGACATCAAGGCCTTCCCCTGGAGCATCAAGGTCAATGGTCAGGCGGCGCACACGCTCAACGCCAACCGTATCTCCGCCCTCATTCCAAAGCCGGGAGAGGTGGAACACTGGACGCTCGTCAATGGCGGCGGCGGCTGGGACCATCCCATCCACCTCCACTTCGAGGAGGGCGTCACCATGGACCGGGGCAGCCTCTCCATTCCGGATACTGAAAGGCTCGTGCGCAAGGATGTCTGGCGCCTGCGGCCCTCGGGCAAGGTGAAATTCCAGGTGCGCTTCGGTGAGTTCGGCGGCGCCTATGTGAACCATTGCCACAACACGGTTCACGAGGATTTCGCGATGCTGCTGCGCTACCAGCTGCTCACCCCGCCGCCCGGGGACCCCAACTACAAGGGGCAGCCACACTATGTGCCGACGATGACGCCGATCCCGACACCCAATGGCGTGGTCTGGAAACAGCCCGAGATTCTGCCGGAAGGCGATCCGAGGTCTGTGAAAGTGGCTTCCAAGACCTGAGTAGGCGCAACCGCCCGAAGGTCGGGCCGAAGTCGAGACCGCCTTCGTTACGATAAGGGGACCGTTCATGCTGAGGCGACTTTTTGCGATCAGCGCCGTTCTTGCACTGTTTGGAAGTGTCGGTGGCAGCATTGCGGCCCCTGGCGGCTCACCCTGGGGTCCGGGCTACCTGCCCAACGTCCCGGTCATCACGCAGGACGGCAAGACGCTGCAGTTCTACGATGACGTCATCAAGGGCAAGATCGTCGTCGTCAGCTTCATCTATACGACCTGTCGAGACATCTGCCCTGTGATGACCGCGCGCCTGGCGCAGGTGAAGGACAAGCTCGGCGACCTCGTGGGCAGTCGGATTTTCTTTGTCTCGATCAGCATCGAACCGGAAGTCGACACTCCCGACAAGCTCAAGAACTATGCCGAGGTGTTCCAGACGGGGCCGGGCTGGGTCTTCCTGACCGGCAATCCCGCCGACATCACCGTGCTCCGGCACAAGCTTGGCGAGAGAAGCCGCAAGGTGTTCGAACACCGCAGCGATATCATGCTGGGCAATGACGTGACCGGCGAGTGGGCCAAGGATTCGGCCTTCAGTGACCTGAACACGCTGGCCATGACGATCAAGTCGATGGATCCCGACTGGCGCAACCAGCTGGGGAAAGCCGAGTCGGCTGCGGAAGGCGGCGCGGCCGCGCGTGGCGAGCGCCCGATCGCGGCCACCTCGACCGGCTTGCCGGGCCAAGCCCTGTTCATCAAGGCTTGTGCTTCCTGTCATACCATCGGCAGCGGCAAGCGCGTCGGCCCCGACCTACAGGCGCTCACGGCTCGCCGGGATCGCGACTGGATTGTGAACTACCTCATCGAGCCCGACCAGATGCGGGCCAAGAAGGACCCGATCGCGCTCGAGCTGTCGGGAGCGTACAAGATCCGCATGCCGACGCTCGGCCTGTCGAAGAATGATGCGGCGGATCTGATCGCCTATGTCGACGCCATGTCCTATGTCTCTGCGTCCAACAAGAAAGACCCTCATGCGGGGCATCGTCACTGACCTGCATCCTGCGTGCCGGTGGTTGCCTGCCGATGGCCCGCAACCACCACTCTCGCTTTGGGAATGACATTTCCGGAGGGCAGCGCCACAGTTCCTGGGTCCTTGCCTTGGATTCGGGCGGCAGATGATGAGAGCACGGCCGAGCCGCTATCCCCATCGTCTGCCTGCGGGAAACCCAAGGGCAGCGGACCGCGCGGAAAGCCGCAACGATAGCGGTTTTGCGTTGCTCGTCGTGATCTGGGCGACCGGGCTCCTTGGCCTGCTGTTCATGACCTACATCGTGGCGGCGCGCTATCGCGCCATCGAGGCCGCGAGCCTGTCGCAGCATGCCCGTGCCGAGGCGATGGCGAGTATCGGCATCAAGATCGCGATCCTCGATCTCCTCTCCGGCACTTCGCAGGGGCGGGCTCGCACTGGCCGCTTCAGTGCTGACGGTTCGCCGCTGGGCTGCAGTCTGGGCGATGGCTGGACATTGGCGATCTCCGTCGCGGACGAAGGCGGCAAGGTCGATCTCAACACCGCCAACATGGAACTGGTCGATGCCCTCATCCGAGGTGTGAGCGCGAACGGCGAGGCGGCAGCCCTGATCGTGCGGAACATCAGGGGATTGCGCGAGCTCTCGCAGGACACGGGCAGCGCGGCATCCGGGAGCTCCTCCTCGGTACGGGCGCTGAAATCAGTGTTCGAGCTCAATCAAATTCCCGGTGTGGGCCGCGATCTGTTTCAGGCGCTTCTCCCCTTGGTCACCGTCAATTCCGGCAGCACCGGGTTCGACCCCACCGTCGCCCCTCTTCAACTGCTTGTGGCCCTGGCGCCGGGGGGGGGCGCCCTGTCGCGGGAGGTGGCCCGACGGGACCTGCCGGCCCTCTACATCTCTGAAACGGCAGGCAGGGCTTTCCTGATCGGGAGCGAGGCGTTGACCGGTTCCGGTGTGCGCGTCGCGCGCCACGCCGTCGTGGAGATCTCGCAGGACCTGCCGACGGGCTATCGTATCCGCGAATGGCGTGAAGGGGCGCCGCGTTCGGATGCTGACGCTGGCGGGCGAATGTCGCCATGCTGAAGCATCGTCTCTAGGGGCTGGGAGATGCCGGATCTCGCTCACCTTGCGGCACTCGCGGTTCTCGCCGGGCTGATCTGCTACGCGGCCGCGGTCGATCTCCGGCAGATGATCATTCCCGATCCGGTCAACCTGGCGATCTTCGCATCGGGGATCGCGGCATCTTTCCTTCTCGGTGTGACCGATCCGGTCTCGGCGTTCGCCGGGGCTGCGCTCGGAGGTGGTGGTCTCTGGCTCGTGCAACGGGCCTTTCGGGCTTATCGCGGCTATGACGGCCTCGGGCTCGGCGACGTCAAGTTCGCGGCCGCAGCAGGGACCTGGACCGGCATGGAGGGCCTCCCCTTCGCCCTCGTCCTGGCCTCGCTCTCGGCCTTGCTTTACCTGCTGGCGCGCCGCTTCCTCGATTCGAGTTTCGATGCCCGGCAGCCACTGCCCTTCGGTCCGTTTCTGGGGCTGGGCGTCGCGTCGGTCGCGGGCTTTGCAATCCTGACCGGTGCATCGATGGCCGAGATCATCGATGCCTGGCTCTGGCGGTTTCACGGCGGCTAGAGCATCGGCCCGAAAAGTGGAGCGCGGTTTTCAGGACAGTCGATGCGATCAATGAAGGTTGGAGCATCAGAGCGGATACAATGTCCGGTCCGAAGATCCAGCGGAGCGCTCAGCGCGTCATCGTCGCCGATTGGCCCTGCGCGCGGGCGTGGAGAGGCAGCGTCACCTGCCGTGCTCCACGGGCCAGCGTCACCATCTCCGGATTGATCGATGCGACGACCCACCCCTCATCGGTCGCTTCGCCCAGGGCGAACCAGCGCCCGGCTTCGCGCAACTGTCGGCGCAGCAGCGCCTTGCTCAAGCCGGAGGAGACGACGACCCCCCCGATCAGATAGTTCGGCGGTGGTTCGAAGACCGGGCTTGCGACCGGCTCTGGCAGGGGAGCCCGGGCGACGACACGTGCCGGCGGCCGCCTGCTGGGTGAGAACAGCGGTCTCGTATTCAACATGCCGGGCTGATAGCGCGGCGACTCGGCCGGCGGAGCGAGCGCATCGCTCGTGATCGATGCGGCCTTCGTCACCGCGGAAGCGGGCGGGGGATCGATTGGGCCCGCAAGGCTCCGCCACGCGAAGTTTCCGGCGAAGACCGTCATCGCGGCAAGGCCTGCGAAGCCTGTCGTCTTGGCGAGGCCAGTCCTGCCGACGCTCAGCCCTTTGACCATCGCGTCACCCCATAGATCTCGATCGTGACGCCCAGTTTGTTGTCGATGGCCTCTGCCTCGCTCGGCGCTGTCAGTTTGGCGTTCCGGATGAAGAAGAACGAAGAGCCGTCTTCGAGACTCGACAGGACTTCGGCGATACGTGGCGTCGCAGCGGTGAACTCGACCCTCGCTCCGATCATGCGGTGTCCGGACCAGTTGCGCGCCGGCAAGGTTGCCACCGAATTGAAGCTCACCGCGTGCTGATCGGCAACTTCGCGAAGCCGGGTCAGCAGGTCGGCGGTCGAAAGGCTCTCGGTATCGCCCTGGAGAAAGCGCCGCCTGGCCCCATCGACATCCTCAGGGCGCAGCGCTGACAACGACTGCCTGCGCGCGACAGCCGAACCGAGATGCTCGATCATGACGGCGTTCTGGGTGATCTGGGTTTCCTGATCCCTCAGGATCTGGAGCGCGGGGTCGATCATGAACAGATAGATCCCCGCCAGGATCAATCCGTTCGCGGCGACGAAGGCGATGAAACGGGTCCAGCTCTTGATTTGTCGCCACATCTCATTTGCCCTCCTCGGCTGGGAGACGGGCCTGGCGCAGGGTGGCGCGGAGCGAGAAATTCTCCTTGCCCGTGCTGCGGTCGAACACTAACGGGCCGGAAAGGGTCGCATTGTGCAGGATCGGCGATTCCTCCAGCAGCTTGATCAGGGCCGGAGCCGCGTCGGAATAGCCGGTCGCGCGCAGAGTGGTGCCGGTGATCTCGAGTTCCGTCAGGAAGGTTGAATCGGGAAGGATGCGGGAAAGCTCGTCCCAGACCTGTACGATGCCGGGAGTGCTCCGCTGCGCGGTCAGCCGCGAGACGTCGTCGGCGAGCCCGAAGACGGACCTGAGGCTTTCCGTTGACTGCTGGGCGGGCCCGGAGATCTCGGCAATCTCCGTCTCCATGCTCTTCAGGAGCTGGGCCTGTCGCCAGGCGAGGGCGAGATACCCTGTCACTGCGCCGAGCACAGAGAGCAGCACGAGCGCGATGGCGATCCGCTTGAACCAGGGAGACGGCCTGTGTGGCTTCTGCGCAAACGGAACCGATGCCGGAGGCAGGCCTTCGAAGGCGGGCCCCTCCAGCGTCGCGATCTCGGAAGGAGCGACAGCCAGGCGCGCCAGCATTTGATCGAGCACCGCGCGGGGAAGCAGCAGATAACGCAGCTCCAGCTTGCTGGCGGCTGCGCCTCTCAGATCATAGCCGACAAAGACCTCGTCCGGCTTCAGCGGGGTCTTCCGGGCGATGTTTTCCCGAACGATGTCTTCGGCACGGACCTGAGCACGCCGTGGGATGACGAGGGACTGAGCGATGGCCTGGGGAGCCGACAGTACGAACCGAATGCGGCTGCTGGGCGCGAACGAGGCTGCCCGGTCCTTCCAGCGATTGAGCACGCTGCGGCTGTATTCAGCCCAACTTGCCCGCTCGGTGAACAGTTCCCGGTTATCCCAAGCGAAGAGCGTGATGCTGACGTGATCCTCGGCAGGGCGGATGACGAGCCGCAGGAGGCGTTCGGGCTTGGCCCAACTGCGGAGCGCATCGGGAAGCGATGCGCGGAGCTCCTTGGCCCAGAATTCCGCGACGGAGGCGATCCCGGAACCCAAGCGTCGGGAGCCGCTCATCGGGTCACGTTTCCGCGCTGCGAGGAAAGCTGCCTTTGAGCCAGGCTATCCTCGCCCCCGCCCGGCCGGTCATTGCCGGCAATGGTGATCGCGAAGCCGCGCCCATCATTCTGCACGGCATAGCCATAGGGCCGGCCCCATGGATCGCGGGGAACAGTCGAGCCCTTGAGATAGGGGCCGTTCCAGGATCGCAGATTCGACGGTGCCGCGACCAGCGCCTGGAGACCCTCCTGTTCCAGCGGGTAGCGGCCGTTGTCGATGAAGAACAGTTCCACCGCGTTCGAGAGCGTTGTGGCCTGGATGCGCGCGGTCGAGACCTTGGCGTCGGTGAGATAGCCGACGACGCGCGGGCCGATCAGGCCGACGACCAGGCCGATGATGCTGAGGACGACGAGCACTTCGACGAGCGTGAAGCCGGCCTGGCTTCGCCCCTTGTGCTGATGGCGGGGCGCCGCAGCCATCCCGCGGGGCGGTTGGTGCAGCGGCCCTGCTGAAGTCGGGGGCTTGAGGCGATGCGGTTCCTGATGATCGCCTCGTCCCGCAATCGCAACCGTCGCCGCCGGCGGGCTTGCCGATTGCGACCCCGGTAGCCAGCCAGACCGCAGCTTCGCTGCACTGGCGAGCATGGTGGCACGCATGCTGTCTGTCATCTTGGTCACGCCATCCCCCGCAGTCGAAGCCAGGCCTGAGGGCGTTTATGGCGGCAACGCCGCCACGACGACCAACCTGGCGCACGGGCCGGGGAAACGCCTCGACGCGCTGGAGCCAGGCCCGGCGGAGGCTATTCGATGCGTGAGGAACAGGCGCCGTATCACGTTAAGCGCTCCCTTCCGTGGTCGCTGATTATATCCCTCCTCGCCAGCGGTTTGGAACGGACCTTGGTCTGACGAGCTGGCCCGCACGCTCCCTCGAAACGTCGGATGAAACGCTTGCCCAAATAGGCGGGACCGATGGTTCCGGCGGACAGGCCTCTGCGCGATACTGGCGCCCCGATCGAGTCGTCTGGCCGCGTCCATGCAACTCGATCTGAGTTCAGCGGGACAGAACGCAATGGCAGGTCAGATGGCCGATGAGGCACTCGTTCAGGTCGAGGTCGAGACGCCGGAGGGGGCGTTCCTCCTCGCCATCGACGCGGCGCGTGCGCCGCTGACCGCCCGGAACTTCCTCGCCTATGTCGATGGCGGGCTCCTCGACAATGCGTCGGTCTATCGGATCGTGACGCTGGCCAACCAGCCGCCAGCGACGGTGCACAAGATCGAGGTCATCCAATGGGGGTGGCCGGCGCCCGCCGACGAGCGCGAGCCGCCCCTTCCGCCCGTGCCGCATGAGCCGACCTCGGTGACCGGGCTGCGCCATCGCGACGGCACGCTCTCGCTGGCGCGGCTGGCGCCCGGCACCGGCGGCCATGGCTTCTTCATCTGCATCGGCGACCAGCCCGAACTGGATGAAGGCGGCGGCCGCAACCCGGACATGGCGGGTTTTGCGGCCTTTGGGAAGGTGATCGCAGGGCGCGACACGATTCAGCGCATTTTCGCACAGGCCGAGCCGGTCGAATATCTGGAGAGGCCGATCCGGATCCTGCACGCGCGGCGCCGAATACAGACCTGAACCCGGCATTCCTCCATCAAAGCAGATCGCCCCCGCGAACAGGGTTCGCGGGGGCGATCTGGGACTGTTCTCCGGCCGGACCATGCAGGCCTCGGACAAGGGCTGAAGGGGCTTACTCGCCCTGGTTCATCACGATCGGCTTCAGGACGTTGCTGGGCAGGCCGTATTTGGCGATCAGCGCGTCATAGGTGCCGTTCGCCTGGAGACGATCGAGCGCACCCTTGACCGCATCGCGCAGCTGCGTGCCCTCGGCGGTCTTCGGGAAGGGGATGCCGGTCAGCGAACGGGTGAAGGGCGTGCCGAGCGGCACATAGGTGTTGGGCTCGAGCTTCTGATTGTGGCTCATCGTCTCGCTGCCCTGGACGCCGCCCTGCAGGCGCTGCGTCTTGAGCTGCGTGCGCGCATCGACCGAACCCTCGGTGCCGACGACGTTGATCGCCGGCTTGCCCTTGGCGACGCAATTGGCCTCGCTCCACTCGCCGATCTGGCGGGGCCAGTTGGTCGAGCGGCTGGCGCCGACGCTCTTGCCGCAGAGGTCCTCAGGCGTCTTGATCGAGCCGGCAAGCGCGGTGACAGTGTAGAACTGGGCGCCCGAGACCATGTAGTCGATGAAGTCGGCAGTCTCGCGACGGGCCGGCAGGTCGCTCATGCCGGCCATGACCATGTCGACGCGGCCGGTATGCAGCGACGGCAGCATCTGGGCGAAGGCGGTCTCCTGCCACTCGGCCTTGACGCCGAGTTCCTTGGCGATGGCCTCGCCGAGCTCGTAGTCGAAGCCGGTCATCGTGTTGGTGGCCGGGTCCTTGTAGACGATCGGCGCATAGTTCGGCTGGGTCGCGATGATGATCTTGCCGGCGGTCTTGATGCGCTCCGGCAGGGCCTGGGCCTGGGCGGACAGCGCGGTGGCGGCGAGCAGCGTCGCTGCCAGGGTGAAACGAAGCATCGGGTTCTCCTTTTTGACCGATTATTTCAGAACGGCGGCAATGAAGTCGCGCGTGCGGGCCTGTTGCGGCGCCACAAGAACGGCATTGGGTGGGCCGCGTTCGACGATCTCGCCCTTGTCCATGAAGACGACGTCGGTCGCGACCTCGCGGGCGAAGCCGAGCTCATGCGTGACGACGATCATCGTCATGCCGCTGGCGGCGAGATCGCGCATCACGGCGAGCACTTCGCCGACGAGCTCGGGGTCGAGCGCCGAGGTCGGCTCGTCGAACAGCATCAGCTTCGGCTTCATCGCCAGCGCCCGGGCGATCGCGATGCGCTGCTGCTGGCCGCCGGAGAGCTCGATCGGGTAGGCGTTGCGCTTTTCGGAGAGACCGACGCGGGCGAGCAGCTTCTCGGCCTCGGCGATCGCCTCCTGGCGTGGCCTCCTCAACACCGTGACCGGGCCCTCGATGATATTCTCGAGCACCGTCATGTGGTTGAACAGGTTGAAGCGCTGGAAGACCATGCCGGTCGAGAGGCGCTGGCGCGCGATCTCGGCGTCGCTCAGCTCATGCAGCTCGTCGCCCTTGATGCGATAGCCGATCAGCTGGCCATCGACCCAGATCGCGCCCTGGTCGATCTTCTCGAGCTGGTTGATGCAGCGCAGCAGGGTGCTCTTGCCGGAGCCCGACGGCCCGATGATGCACTGCACGGTGCCGGGCGCGATGGTCAGCGAGACATTGTTCAGCGCGCGCAGGTCGCCGAAGCGCTTGGTGACGTTGGCGGCGGCGACGATCGCGTTTGCAGGGGAGGCATTCATGCTCCGGCCTCCTCGACGATCCGCGGCTTGGTCCGGCGGTCTCCGCGCCCCTTGGAGAAGAAGCGCTCCAGGAAGAACTGGCCGATCTGCAGCAGTGTGACGACGATCAGGTACCAGCCGGCAGCGACGATCAGGAGCTCGATGACGCGGGCATTGGCATAGTAGATCGTCTGCGCGTTGCGCAGGATTTCGGAGAACTGGATGACGCTGGCGATCGAGGTCAGCTTGACCATGCTGATCACCTCGTTGCCGACCGGCGGGATGATGACACGCATCGCCTGCGGCAGCACGATGCGCCTAAGCGTCGTCAGCCGCGTCATGCCGATCGACTTGGCGGCTTCGGTCTGTCCGACATCGACGGAGAGAATACCGCCGCGCACCACTTCGGCGGTGTAGGCGCCCTGGTTCATGCCGAGGCCGAGCAATGTCGCCATGAACGGGCCGATGACGTCGATGGTGCGCCATTCGACCAGGCCGGGGATGCCGATCGTCGGGAAGACCAGCGCCAGGTTGAACCAGAGCAGGAGCTGCAGCAGCAGCGGTGTGCCGCGGAAGAACCAAATGTAGAACAGCGCGACGCCGCGCAGCACCGGGTTCGGCGACATGTACATGATGGCGAATATGACGCCGAGCGCGACGCCAAGCGCCATGGCGCAGACCGTCATGATGATGGTGTTGACGAGCCCGCTCAGGATGGCGGGCGCGGTGAAGAACTGGCCGACGACCTTCCAGTCGATCTGGCCTTCGGCGAAGGCCTTCATCACCCAGGCCAGGACCAGGATGATCAGCGCGGCGGCGACCCAGCGCCCGTAATAGCGGCGCGGCACGAGCTTCAGCCCGGCGATCCCGGCAAGGTCACGCCCTATTCCAATTCCGACTGCGCTTGTCATCGCTGCGCTCCGCGGGTCCATATGTCAAAATCCGCGAGCCAGCTGCGGAACCGGGTGATCTGTTCGGCAACGCGCGCTGGTGCGGTGCCGCCAAAGCCGCTGCGGGCGGCCACCGCGGCATCAAGGGTGAGACAGGCCCTTACATCCTCACCAAGGCGCGGATCAATGGCGCGGAGCTCGATCGGCTCGAGTTGTTCGAGCTCGCGCCCCATTTCCTCGCAGTAGCGGACCAGCGTGCCGGTGATCTCGTGAGCTTCGGCAAAGGGCACGCCCTTGCGCGCGAGATAATCGGCGACCTCGGTCGCCAGCGCGAAGCCGGTGCCGGCTTGTGCCCGCATCACCTGCGGATGCGCCTCCATGCTGGCGATCAGCCCAGCGAAGGCCGGCAACACCTCGCCCAGCACGTCGACGGCATCGAACGCGGTGCGCTTGTCCTCGGCGAGGTCGCGGTTATAGGCGAGCGGCAGGCCCTTGAGCGCGCCGAGCATGGTGACGAGGTCGCCGGTCAGCCGCGCCGCCCGGCCGCGCGAGATCTCGGCGATATCCGGGTTCTTTTTCTGCGGCATGATCGACGAGCCCGTGGCGAAGGCGTCGTCGAGCGTGACCCAGCCGAACTGGCGCGAGGTCCAGAGCGTGACCTCCTCGGCCAGCCGCGAGAGATTGGTCGCGAGCATGGCGGCTACGAACAGAAATTCCGCGACATGGTCGCGCGCGCCGACGGCATCGACCGAGTTTTCGCAGGGCGCGTCATAGCCCAGCGCCTTGGCGCTGAGTTCGGGCGTCAACGCGATCGCCGAGCCGGCAAGCGCCGCCGCGCCGAGGGGCGACTGGCCGGAGCGGCGCTCCCAATCCTGCAGGCGCGAGGCGTCGCGGGCGAGAACCTGGCCATGCGCCATCAGCCAATGGCCGAATGTCACGGGCTGGGCGCTCTGCAGATGCGTGAAACCCGGGCAGACCGAGGCGGCGTGGGTTTCCGACTGGGTCGCGATGGCGTCGAGCAACTCGGCCAGCATGGCGCCGATCAGCCGAACCTGCTCGCGCAGATAGAGTTTCAGGTTGTTGGCGGCCTGGTCGTTGCGTGAGCGGCCGGCACGGAGCTTGGCCCCGGCGTCGCCGATCCGGGCGATCAGGACTCGCTCGACGAAAGTGTGGACATCCTCGTCATCGGCGCTCGGGCTCAAGGTCCCGGCCTGGACCTCCTGCGAGATGGCTTCGAGCGCGGCGATGATCGCCTGCATTTCGGAGGCGGTGAGCAGTCCTGCCCGCAGCAATTCCGCCGCATGGGCCTTGCCGCCGGCGGTATCCTGAGGGGCGAGACGGGCATGGGCACTGGCGGCGCTGGAAAGCCGCATCAGCCGCGGATCCGGCTGCTTGCGGAAGCGGCCGCCCCACAGGCGTGTCGTCTGGTTCATCGCTCTCCCCTTTGGTCTTTTGCAAAGACTGCCTCTTGACCCGGCAGCCAGCAAACGAAACGATCTCCGGAGGGTAGTCCAAAAAGGAATAGCTGCTGTGGCCGGCAATCGCCTTCCGCCATCGACGACGGGATTGAGGGTTTTCCTCGCGGTCGCGCGGCTTGGCTCCACTGCGAAGGCGGCTGTCGCAGTCAATCTGACGCAGAGCGCCGTCTCCAAGCAGATTCAGGCGCTCGAGGAGCATCTGGGAACGACGCTGTTCGAGCGCACGCCGCAGGGGCTGAAGCTGACCGAAGCCGGCTCTATCTATAACCCCTATGCCGAGGCTGCGATCGAGCAGATGGAGCGCGGCGCGCGGCGCCTGAGCGAACGCGCCGCCCAGGGGCGGCCGATCCGCCTCCACATGATCGCCATCGCCGGGGAGCGCTGGCTGATGGAGCGCTTTCCGGTCTTTGCCCAGGCCCATCCCGAGATCGACGTGCAGTTCACCAATTTCGTCAGCGAGGAGGAGACGGAGGAGCCCGATATCGACATCGGCCACCAGAGCGGGCCACTGCCGGGGCGCGAGTCGCATTATCTCTTCGGACGCCAGGTCGCCCTCGTGGCCGCCCCCTCGCTGATCGAGCGCATGGGCGGTTTCCAGCGCCCGGCCGATATCCAGAAGATGACCCTGCTCCAGCATTTCCAGATGCCGACCTTCTGGGCCGAATTCACCGAGACGCATGGCCTGCGGGGCGCGGTTCCGGCCCATACCGTGCGCTACGGCTATTATTCCGTGATCATCCGTGCGGCGATGGCGGGGCTCGGCGTCGCGCTCGCGCCACGCTGCTATGTGGCAGAGGAACTGGCTTCGGGCGCCCTGATCAACCCGCTCGGTCTCGGCTTCGAGAGCGCGACGGGCTGCTGGCTCACCTTCAGTCCGAATACCGAGCACCGGCCGGGTTTCGAGGCGCTCGTTGCCTGGTTGCGCGAGGAGGCGGGCATCTTCGAGGCGGCGACGCTGGCCAAGGCGGCCAACGATGCATCGGCCGTCGCGGCCTGCACTGCTCCCGCGGCCTGGCAGGCAAGACGAGGCAGCGCGTCCTAAGCCGCACTTCTTGGCCCAGGTTCTGCCGAAACACCCCTACAGGAAGCCCGTCGAGATCCACGGCACGGCGGCGACGATCGCGAGGCCGATGAGCAGGGCGAGCATATAGGCTCCGATATATTTCAGGCCCTCGTCCGGATTGACCTTGCTGATCGCGCAGGCGCCGTAATAGCCGACGCCGAAGGGCGGGGCGAAGAGCCCGATGCCCATCGCGAGAACGACCACCATCGCATAATGGACCTCGTGCACCCCGACCTGCTTGGCGATCGGGAAGAGCAGAGGGCCAAACAGCACGACCGCGGGGATGCCTTCGAGCACGCTGCCGAGGATGACGAAGGCGAGGATGGAGATCGCCAGGAAGCCCCAGGTGCCGCCGGGAATTGCAGCCATCATGCGGGCGAGATCCTGCGAGAAGCCCGATTGCGTCAGGCCCCAGGCCATCGCCGTGGCGCAGCCGATGATGAAGATGATCGCGCCGGTCAGCGAGGCGGTATCGACCAGCATCTTCGGCAGGCGCCGCCAATCGAACTGACGGTAGAGCAGCAGGCCGGCGAGCACGGAATAGGCGATGCCGATGGTCGAGACTTCGGTCGCGGTTGCGACGCCTTCGACGACCGCAGCACGGATGACGAAGGGCAGCGCGATGGCGGGCAGCGCGATCAGCGCGAGCTTGCCGATCTGCCGGCGCGACTGGCGCACGACATGGCCGAGGTCCTCGTGGCGGTAGCGCCACCTGACCACGCAGCAGAGTGCGATGCCGAGCACCATCGCCGGCAGCAGCCCGCCGGTGAACAGGGCCGCGATCGAGACACCGGTGACTGAGCCGATGGTGATCAGCACGATCGAGGGCGGGATCGTTTCAGTCTGTGCGCCCGTTGCCGAAAGCAGGGCGACAAGATCCCCCGGCGCCGCGCCGCGCGCCTTCATCTCCGGGAAGAGCACCGGCGCGATCGCGGCCATATCGGCGATCTTCGAGCCCGAGATGCCGGAGACGAGATACATCGCGCCGATCAGCACATAGGACAGGCCGCCGCGAACATGCCCGAGCAGCCCGGCCAGGAACTCGATCATAGCCCGCGCCATGCCGGTCATTTCGATCAGCGCGCCGAGAAAGATGAAGAGCGGCACGGCGAGCAGCATGATGTGGCTCATGCCTTCATCGAGCCGTCCGACCATGACGATCAACGGCGTCGAGGTCGTCAGCGCGAGGTAGCCGAACGTTGCCAGCGCGAAAGAAAACGCGATCGGCACACCGGAAAAGACGTTCAGCGCAACGACCCCCACGAAGAAGATCACCAGGTTGAGCTTGCCGAGCGGCTTCAGGACAGGGCCGGCGAGCCAGAACAGCAGCAGGAGCGCAACCGTCAGGGCTATCGCGATCAGGGCCGGCTTGAACGAAGGCAGGCGCAGCATCCGGCAGAAGGCGACGACCAGCATCAGGCCGATACCGGCCGGAATTGCGGCTGCGCGCCAGGCATTGGTGATCTCGAGCGCCGGAGTGACGATGAACGCCTCCTCCTCGGCATATTCGAGCGCATGCGGCAGGAGCAGCAGCAGGAAGGCAATGCCGGCAGTGATCGCCAGCGCTTCGAGGCAGGCCCGCGTCTGCGGCCCGACGCGGCTGACCAGGCCCGTCATGCGCATATGCTCGCCGCGCCGGAGCGCAACCACGGCGCCCAGCATGGAGAGCCAGAGGAACAGGATCGAGGCTAGCTCGTCCGACCAGACCAGCGGTGCGTGGAAGACATAGCGCGCCGTGACGCCGGCGCCGAGAAGGCCGATCTCGATGACGACGAGCAGCGCCACGACCAGTTCGACCAGCCCGCCGACGCTGCGGTCGAGAAGGCCGACGGCGCGGCCGAGGCCGCTGGAGGGACCGATGGCAGGCACTTGCGACGCTGCGGCCTGAAGCTCCATGACGATTCTTCCAGTGGTTGTTTTCGTGCCTTATAGGCGTGCGCGCGGCATCAGGCGAGCGCGATGGCAGCCGCCTCCCGGGCAACGGGTATTCGCTGGAGTCCGGCCTGAACCTGGCGAATCCACGGAGCGGGAATTGCGCAGCCGGCGCTGCTATGCTGTTGCGGGCGGCTGCTACCTCAGAAACCCTGCCGCCCCAGAAGCCGAGTGAGCCCGTGATTCCCTGGATCCACATCGATACCGCGACAATGCCGGGCGGCGGCGGCGAAATCCGCCTCAAGCGGCGCGGCACGGAATTCTCGATCATGCTGGGCGCGATCGAGCTGATGAACAGCCGCCTCAGCGGTTCGGAGGAGGCGCTGGCAACGCTGGTCGCGGCGCGTCTTGCCGGCCGGCCGGAGCCCCGCATCCTGATCGGCGGGCTCGGCATGGGCTTTACCCTGCGCGCGGCGCTGGCGGCATTCGGGCAAGGTGCGCAGATCGTGGTCTCGGAGCTCGTGCCGGCCGTCGTCGCCTGGGCGCGCGGTCCGATGGCTCAGGTCTTCGGCGATTGCCTCGTCGATCCGCGCGTCGCCATCCGCGAGGAGGATGTCGCTCGGACGATCGGCGCCGCTCCCGCGGCGTTCGATGCGATCCTGCTCGATGTCGACAACGGCCCGGAGGGGCTGACGCGTCGGGCGAATGACGATCTCTACGACATGGCTGGCCTCGCCGTTGCACGCGCGGCCCTGCGCCCTGGCGGTGTCCTCGCCGTCTGGTCGTCCGGTCCCGACCATGGCTTTACCCAGCGCCTGCGCAAGAGCGGCTTTGCGGTCGAGGAGGTGAAGGCCCGCGCCAACGGCAAACGCGGCGGCGCCAGGCATGTGATCTGGCTCGCGACCCATCCCGGTGTCGTCCAGGCCGAGTGCGCCAGTAGGGCCGGGTCATGATCGCTCCTGACAGGAGGGCGTACGCCGCGCCACTATAGACCCGACATGCCGACGCGTCCGCCAACCCCCCTCTCGATCAGCCCGTCGCAGGCCCGCCGGATCTGGCTGCGCGCCCAGCGGCTCGACACGCTCGCTCCCTTTGGCGACGGTCCCGCCGCCACCCCGGCAGCGGTGGACCATCTCGGCTATGTGCAGATCGACACGATCAACGTGGTCGAGCGCTGCCACCATCACATCCTGTGGACGCGTATCCCGGACTACGAGCGCGCGCATCTGCGCCAGGCCCAGAGCGTCGACAAGAGCATCTTCGAATATTGGACGCATGCGCTGGCCTATGTCCCCACCCGGGATCTGCGCTTCTTCCTGCCCGAGATGAAGCGCCGCCGCGAGAACCCTCCGAGCTGGTTCAGTTCGGTGACGAAGAAGGACCTGCGCAAGGTCATGGGCCTCGTCCGGCGCGACGGGGCACTCTCGATCCGCGACATCGAGGACGACGTGCTGGTCGAGAAGGATCATGCCTGGGCGAGCCGCAAACCTTCGAGGCGCGCGCTGCAGCTCGCATTCTTCAGCGGTGCGCTGACGATCTGCGAACGCGCCGGCATGCTGAAGAGCTACGAGCTTCCGGAGCGGCATTTTGGCTGGGAACGGGCGCCGCGTCCGGCGACCGAGAAGCAGGTTCTCGACTATCTCCTCGACCGCGCCCTGCGCTCGCAGGGCATCGTCAGCCTCGACACGATCTGCCATCTCGACGCGCCGCGCAAGCCCGCGATCCGCGAACTGATCGAGGCGAGGCTACGCCGCCGGACACTCCTGCCCGTCGCGATCGAAGGCGCGGGAAAGCAGGAGCATTGGGCGCAACCGGCGACGCTCGAGCCGATGCCGGCACCGGATGCCGAACTGGTCCATATCCTCTCGCCCTTCGATCCGCTGATCATCCAGCGCAAGCGGCTGAAGCTGTTCTTCGGCTACGATCACCTGTTCGAGGCCTATGTGCCGAAGGAGAAACGGGCAATGGGCTATTTCGCCCTGCCGGTGCTGGTCGGCGACGAGATCGTCGCGGCGATCGACCTCAAGGCCGACCGCACGAACGGGACACTCCTTGTCCAGCAATGGAACTGGGTCGGCAAGGGCTCCGCCGAGCGGCACAAGGCGGTCATCGAGGAGGCGCTGCACCGCTTCGAGCGCTTCCAGCTGGGCACCTGATTGGGCCGGCCCAGGCCTGCGTTCAGCCGAAAAGGTTGCGGAACTGCCGCGGCTGGGAGCGCAGATACTGGTTCGGCGCCTGGACGCTGGCACCGAGATGGGCGGCAGCGTGCCAGGGCCAGCGCGGATCGTAGAGGATGCCGCGCGCCAGCGCGACGAGATCGGCATCTCCGGTGCCGACGATCGCCTCGGCCTGATCCGGCTCGGTGATCAGCCCGACGGCGATACTCGGCATGTTGGTCGCCTGCTTGACGGCCCGCGCGAAGGGGACCTGGTAATTCGGGCCAAGCGGGATCGCCTGCTTGGCCGAGAGCCCGCCGCTGGAGACATGCATGAAGCTGCAGCCGCGCGCTTCGGCGGCCTTGGCGAAGGCGACGGTCTGCTCGACGTCCCAGCCGCCGGGGACCCAATCGGTGCCGGAGACGCGGAAGCCGACCGGGATGTCCGCAGGGACCACGGCCCGCACGGCGTCATAGACTTCGAGCGGCAGGCGCATCCGGTTTTCGAGCGAGCCGCCATACTCATCCCCGCGCTGGTTCGAGAGCGGCGAGAGGAACTGGTGCAGCAGATAGCCATGGGCGGCGTGCAGCTCGATCGCCTGCAGGCCCAGCCGCACCGCACGCTTGGCGGATGCGGCAAAATTCTCGCGAATGCGCGCGATGCCTGCGAGATCAAGCGCCAGAGGCGCCCGCGGGTGATCGCCGAACGGGATCGCCGATGGGGCGAGCGTCTGCCAGCCGCCTTGGTCGAGCCCGAGCTGGCCGCCGCCTGTCCAGGGCGCGGCCACCGAGGCCTTGCGCCCGGCATGGCCGAGCTGGATGCCGATCGGCATGTCGGAATACGCGCGGACTGCAGCGAGCGTCCTGGCCAGGGCCGCTTCCGTCTCGTCCGACCACAGGCCGAGGTCCAGCGGGCTGATCCGGCCCTCCGGCTCGACGGCCGTCGCCTCGATGAACATCAGCGCGGCGCCCGACAGGGCGAGATGGCCGAGATGGATCGTATGCCAGTCGGTCGCCCGGCCATCCTCGGCCGAATACTGGCACATCGGCGCGATCACAATGCGGTTGGCGAGTTCGAGGCCACCGAGCTTGTACGGGGTGAAGAGCTGGCTGGTCATGATGCCTCCGGCGGTTCCATCGCGCCGCGCGGACGGACCCGCCGACCGGCTGTTTCTAGCCGTCTCGCGAGGCCGCTGACTACAGGCAACGGCGCAAGGGCACGGTTGCAGTTGCGAAGAAAGCGCTACGGCGCTCCCGTGGCAGCCGAGACCAGCCAGATCGCGACGGGGAAGGTCAGCGCCGCCAGGGCCGTGGAGAGCACGATCGCAGCCGCGATCGGCCGGCTATCGGTCTCGAAGCGCTCGGAGATGACGAAGACGTTGGCCGCGATGGGCAGGGCCGAATAGAGCACGCCGGCCGTGACCCAGAACGCGTCAAGCTTGAGCACGACCGCAAGCACGACCCAGGTCACCAGCGGGTGCAGAACGAGCTTGCCGACGACCAGTGGGGCAATCCCGAGGGCCGGGAGCTTGCTGCCGCCACCGCTCCATTGTCGCGCCGCGAGGCCGAGCGCGAAAACGCCCACAGGCGCCGCCGCATTGCCGAGGAAGGAGAGGAAGCGGTCGACGGGTTCGGGGATCGCAACTCCGCTGACCGAGAGTGTCAGGCCGCCTGCGATCGACAGCATGAAGGGGTTGAGGATCGTGCCGCGAATGAGCCGGCCGGCAATGGCGGGTGCCGAACCGGCGCCGCGCCCGGCCTCGATCAGCCCGATCGACAAGGGCACGACCAGCGCCGTGTCGCAGATCAGGCCGATGGCGATCGGCGCTGCGGCGCGATCGCCGAGGAAGGCCAGCATCAGGGGAATGCCGAGAAAGGCGAAATTGCCGCCGACGAGGCTTTGCCCGCGCGAGACCGCATTGGGGAAGGGCAGGGCGCGCAATCGCGTGCCGATGAGGATGCCAAGCGCCATGATCGTCACGCCGATCGCTGCCAGCGCCACGAAGAAGGTCGTGTTCCAGAGCTCGGCGATCGGCTGCCGCGACATCACCCGCAGCACCATCGCGGGCGTCGCGATCATGAAGGCGAAGGTGTTGAGCACCCTGACGGAATCGGGGCCGAACAGCGTGCGGCCGGAAACCAGCGCGCCGAGCGCGATCACCGCGAAGAACGGCGTGCTGGTGGCAAGGAATTGAAGCATCGATTGCGCTGACGGCTGGAGAACCCGCGCGTCGTCCCGGCTGGACCTGTCCCGGCAACGGGATGACGCGCATTCGCCCGCTCTCTACCAGCCGGGGTTCGGCATTGGCCATGCGGCCCGATGCCTGACCGCCTGCCGCCAACGCAGGCGTCGCCGTGATCAGTTCGCCTGGAAGGCGCCGATCATGTAGCTCTCGTTGCCGATCTCGGTGACGCGACCCTTCACCTCGTAGCTCGCGAGATCGACGATCCAGACCACGCTGGAATTCGACTTGCCCTTGGGCGCCCCGGTGATCGCGGCATATTTGCCGTCAGGCGTGATTGCGATGCCGCGTGGGCGGGAGGGTTCGCCGCCGGGCGTCTTGAGCTCGACCCGCCTGAGCGTTGCCGGCTGCCCGGCGATGGCCTTGGCGACATCGATGATGTCGATATTGTTCGAGCGGAAATGCGTCGACAGGATGCGCTTTCCGTCCGGCAGGAACGCCGCCACGAAGGGACGCGTCGGCACGGACTTGTCGTCGGTGCCGACCAACACGCGGGCGACCTCGGCCTTGGCGGGGTCCGATAGCGCCTTCTCGACATCGATGATCGAGACGGTATTGCCGGGCATGTCGGTCTGCGCGTTCTCGCGGGAGGCATGCGCCACGAGCTTTCCGTCCGGGCTGGTCGAGATGCCGAAGCCACCCGCCTGAACCGGGATACGCGCAATCTCCGCCCCGGCTTCTCCGGCTATCGCCTTCTGCAGGCTGATCACCGAGATATCGTCCGTGCCGCCATTGGCGCCGAAGATCGTGCCGCCGCCGAGCGGACTGATCGTCACGCCGTTGGTGTCGGGGAAACAGCCGAATTTCGGATCGGGTGCGCGGTGCGGCACCGGATCGGGAGGGCAGGGGAAGCCCGGCTTGCCGAAAGCCTGCTCGACCCGACGAATGACCTTGTTGCTGGCGAGGTCGACGATGCTGATATGGCGGCCGCCATCCTCGTCGCCTTTCTGCTCAGCATGGGCGAGCGCGGCATGCCGGCCGTCCGGCGCGATCGCGAAACCGGTCGGCCCAAAACCTTCCGTCTCGATATAGCCCTCGACGGCAGCAAGCGTGCCGTTGCTCGCCGGATCGAGCGCCTTCTTGAGATCAACGATGGTGACGGTGCCGGCATGGCCATGCTGGAAGGCGGCGGCATCCGCCGGTCTGGTGCGGCCGGAATGATTGACCACATAGGCGCGCCGGTAATCCGGCGAGATGGTGATGGTGATCGGTTGGCCGCTGGAGATCGTGTCGGCCTTGCCGGCCCCAGTCGCGTCGATATCGGGCGTGACGCGGATGCGGTTCACCACCGCTTTCGGCGTGCCGTCATTGGCCGGATCGATCGCCTTTTCCAGGTCGATCACCAGGACGACATTGTCCCACCGCCCGCTTGCGAGGAAATAGTCCTTTGCCATGGCAGCCTGTATTCCTCCGGCAGCGATCAGCGCCGTTACGCCAGTCAGAAGCATCGTCCTTAGCATCGTCCGTCCTCCTTCGGCTTAACCCGTTTGTCCGGGTCCTTGGTTGGGATGCCTGCTCTCGCTCCGGCCTTTCGCGTCAGCCCTCCAGCGCCATGTCGAGCACGCGGGCGACATGCAGCGCCTCTCGGCCGGCACCATCATGGATCTGGTGGCGGCAGCTCGTGCCGTCGGCGACGACGAGGTCTTGCGCTTCGGCCTTGCGCACAGCCGGCAGCAGCGAGAGCTCGGCCATCGCCAGCGAGACATCCATGGTGTCCGCGCCATAGCCGAAGGCGCCCGACATGCCACAGCAGCTCGACTCGATCGGCCTGATGTCGAGACCCGGAATCGCACGCAGCGTCGCCTCGACGGCGCCCATCGCCGCGAAGGCCTTCTGGTGGCAATGCCCGTGCAGATGAACGACGCGACCCGCCTGGTCCTTCAGCGGCAAAGTGGTCGTCCCGGACTTGATGTCGGCTGCGAGCAGCTCTTCGAGCAGGAAAGCCGCGCTGGCCGCAGGTTCCGCCAGTTCCTTGGGCAGGATCGCGCCAAACTCGTCGCGGAAGGTCAGCAGGCAGGAGGGCTCGAGTCCGACGATGCGCGCACCCCCGGCGATATAGGGCGAGAGCGCATCGAGCGTGCGCTTGGCCTCGGTGCGCGCCTCGTCGACCAGCCCGGCCGAGAGGAAGGTCCGGCCGCAGCAGAGCGGCCGGCCGCCGTCAGCCGGTTCGACCTTGTGGATGCGATAGCCGCCGGCGGTGAGCACGCGCTCCGCCGCCTCGAGGTTCTCGCGCTCGTAGTAGCGGTTGAACGTGTCGCCGAAGAGCACGATGTCGCGCCCGTCGCCCTTCACATCGCTTGCCGTCGCCGGCTTGCCGGCCTGCGCCCAGGGCTTGCGCCAGACCGGCAGCGAACGCCGCGCGCTGAAGCCGAGCCAGCGCTCGCTCAGTTTGGCGAGAGCCGGGATGCGATCGCGCAAGTTCATCAGCGGCGCCAGTTTCGCGGCATAGGGCGCGTAGCGCGGCAGCCAGGCGATCAGCCGCTCCTTCAGCGGCAGGCCATGGCGCTGGTGATAGTGGTGGAGGAACTCGATCTTCATCCGCGCCATGTCGACGCCGGTTGGGCAGTCGCGCTTGCAGCCCTTGCAGGAGACGCAGAGATCGAGCGTCTCCTTCATCTCCGGCGAGGTGAAGGCGTCGGGTCCGAGCTGCCCGGAAATCGCGAGGCGCAGGCTGTTGGCGCGCCCGCGCGTCAGATGCGTCTCGTCCCTGGTGGCGCGATAGGACGGGCACATCGTGCCGCCGGAGAGTTTCCGGCAGGTGCCGTTGTTGTTGCACATCTCGACGGCGCCGCCGAGCCCGCCCCAGTCGGACCAATCGAGCGCGGTTGCGGCCGGGATGGGCGTCGCATACCCCGGCGGAAAGCGCATCAGGCTGCGATCGTCCATCTTGAGCGGCCGCACGATCTTGCCGGGGTTCAGACGGTTTTCCGGGTCGAACCCGTCCTTCACCGCCTCGAAAGCGCGCGTCAGCGGGCCACCGAACATCGGTTCGACGAATTCCGAACGGGAAATGCCGTCGCCATGTTCGCCGGAATAGGAGCCCTTGAACTGGCGCACGAGATCGCAGGCGGCCTCGGCGATGCCGCGCATCGCCTTGACGCCGGCCTCGTCCTTCATGTTCAGGATCGGGCGGACATGCAGGCAGCCGACTGAGGCATGGGCGTACCAGGTGCCGCGCGTGCCGTGGCGGGCAAAGAGCTCGGTCACCGCGTCGGTGTAGTCGGCGAGATGTTCGAGCGGGACCGCGCAATCCTCGATGAAGGAGACCGGCTTCCCGTCGCCCTTCATCGACATCATGATATTGAGGCAGGCCTCGCGCACCTCCCAGACCGGCTTTTGCCGCGCCGGCTCGACGACCTCGACGACCGCATCGGCAAAGCCGTGATCGGCCATGCACTGGTCGAGCCGCTTCAGGTCGCGTTTCAGCGCCGAGAGATCGTCGCCGGCGAATTCGACCAGCAGCAGGCAGTTCGGCTGGCCCCTGGTGATGTCGGCGAGCGTCCGCACGAAAAGCGGGATGTCGGCGCCGAGCACCAGCACATTGTTGTCGACGAGCTCGACCGCGACCGGGCCCAGAGCCACGATATGCTGGGTCGTCTCCATCGCCGCGCGAAAATCCGGGAAATGGCAGACGCCCATGACGCGGTGCGTCGGCAGGGGCGAGAGCCTCAGCGTCGCCTCGGTGGTGATGGCGAGCGTGCCTTCCGAGCCGACCAGCAGATGCGACAGGTTCGGCCGGGCCGGGAGCAGCTCGTCGAGATTGTAGCCGCCGACCCGGCGCTGCACCTTCGGGAAGATGCGCTCGATCGCGTCGCGGTGCCCGTCGGCCAGCGACAGCATCCGCGTCATCAGGTCTCGCGCCCTGACCGAGGCATTGTCGCCGACCGGGCTCTCGCCCAGCGCAAAGGCCTCGCCGTCATGGAACTGCGCCCGCAGGGCGATGACATTGTCGACCATCTTGCCGTAGCGCAGGGAGCGCGCGCCGGAAGAGTTGTTGCCGGCCATGCCGCCAATGGTGCAGCGGCTCGCGGTCGAGGGCTCGACCGGGAAGAACAGGCCGTCCTTCTTCACATGGCTGTTGAGTTGCTCCAGCACGATGCCAGGCGCGACCGAGACCGTGCGCGAGGCCGGGTCATAATCGCGGATCGCGTTGAAATGCCGGCTCATGTCGAGGATCAGCGCGTCGCCGATCGGCTGCCCGTTCTGTGACGTGCCGCCGCCGCGCGCGATCACCGGAACGCCATGCTCGGCCGCGATCTGGAGCGCGGCCGCGATGTCGGCCTCGCTCTTCGGGAAGGCGACGCCCTGCGGGATGATCTGGTAGATCGAGGCGTCGGTGGCATAGCGCCCGCGTGTGAAGGCGTCGAAGCGGACCTCGCCTTCGAGCGCTTGGGCCAGGCGTCGTTCCAGCCCGAGATTGCGCGAGCCCTGTTTGGCGAGGGGGGCGGCATGGGTCATCGCGTCACGTATCCATTCCAGTTCATCTCGACCCGGCTCTGAGCGTCGCTCGCGCCGGGACGACCCGCGTTCCCGTGGAAACGCTCACGCTATTCGGCTGCTTCTGCCGCTTTTCCGGCCCGGCCGCTTCTCCGCCGCACCGCCCCGATCAGATCCGACACCGGCCCCCAGAAGAGCAGGATCATCGCCAGCGCAACCAGCGTCGTGACGAGGCCGTTTGCAATGAAGACCCCGAGACTGCCGCCGGAGCCGAGCAGGGCCTGCCGGAAGGCGTCCTCGGCCCGGTCGCCCAGGACGAGCGCCAGCACCAGCGGCGCGAGCGGGTAGTCGAGCTTCTTGAAGACATAGCCGATGATGCCGAAGATCAGCATCAGCCAGATGTCGAAGATCGAGTTGGAGATCGTATAGGCGCCGATGGCGCAGACGATCAGGATCACCGGCGCGACGAAGGAGAAGGGGATGCGCATGATCGCGGCAAAGAGCGGTACGGTCGCCAGCACGATGATCAGGCCGGCGAGATTGCCGAGATACATCGAGGCGATCAGCCCCCAGACGAAGTCCTTCTGCTCGACGAAGAGCATCGGGCCGGGCTGAAGCCCCCAGACCAGCAGGCCGCCGAGCAGCACGGCAGCCGTGGCCGAGCCGGGAATGCCGAGCGCTAGCATCGGCAGCAAGGCGCTGGTGCCGGCGGCATGCGCTGCGGTCTCCGGCGCCAGCACGCCCTCGATCTCGCCCTTTCCGAAATTGGCGCCGCGTCGCGAGAAGCGCTTGGCAAGGCCATAGCCCATGAAGGAGGCGGCGATCGCGCCACCCGGCGTCACGCCCATCCACATGCCGACGAGGCTGGAGCGGACGAGCGTCGCCCAGTAGCGCGGCAGCCCGGCCCAGGTCCGCAGCACGACCTTGAGATCGATCGTCGCCTGCTTGCCCTTGAAGACCAGTCCCTCCTCGACGGTGAGCAGGATCTCGCTGACGCCGAACAGGCCGATCACGACGATCAGGAAGTCGAAACCGCGCATCAGCTCGGTCGAGCCGAAAGTCATGCGCAAATCGCCCGAGATCGAGTCGAGCCCGACTGCCGCCAGCAGGAAGCCGATGCAGAGCGAGGCCAGGATCTTGGCCCGGTTCTCACGGCCCATGCCGATGAAGGAGCAGAAGGTCAGCAGGAAGACGGCGAAGAACTCGGCCGGCCCGAAGCGCAGCGCAAAGGAGGCGACCAGGGGCGCGACGAAGGTGATCAGGATGACGCCGGACAAGGCTCCGATGAACGAGGCCGTGAAGGCGGCGGTGAGCGCCTCGGCCGCCTTGCCCTGCACCGCCATCGGATAGCCGTCGAAGGTGGTCGCGACCGACCAGGCCTCGCCGGGGATATTGAACAGGATCGAGGTGATCGCGCCGCCGAACAGCGCCCCCCAGTAGATCGAGGAGAGCAGGATGATCGCCGAGGTCGGGTCCATGCCGAAGGTCAGCGGCAGCAGGATCGCGACCCCGTTCGGACCGCCGAGGCCCGGCAGCACGCCGACGATGATGCCGAGCACCACGCCCATCACCATGAATCCGACATTGTGCCAAGACAGCGCGACCTGGAAGCCGGCGATCAGCGAGGAGAGGTCTTCCATCAGCGTAACCTCAATAGCCGAGCATGGCTTCGAGCGGACCCTTGGGCAGGGGCACGCGGAACTGCTGTTCGAAGATCCAGAAACAGACGATCGGCACGAGGATGGCGGTGAGCACGATGCTCCACCAGCGCGAGGTCGCGACGACGGCCATGAAGACGAGGATGAAGATGCTCGCGGCGACATAGAGCCCGAGCGGCTGGATCAGCGCGACGAAGAGAACGAGCGGGCCGAGCACGCGCGAAACCTGCCCGAGCTGCGCGAAGGTGACGAAGACGCTGTTCTCGGTGCGAAAGGACTGCACCAGGATGAACAGCGAGGCGGCCAGGAACAGCCAGCCGACGCGGGCCGGAAAGAAGCCGTTCTGCGGACCATTGTCCCAGCCCGCTCCGCGGCCGTAGGAATCCCAGAGCACGACGAAGGCGAGGCCGATCAGGATCGCGGCCGTGACGAGTTCGACGGGGCGGCGCGAGAGGCCGCGCGGCGTTTCGCCTTCAGGATGAGCGGACATCGGGATCTCCGTCGGCAGAGGGAGGAGGCCCGCCGTGACGGCGGGCCGGTCGAGCTCAGGCCAAAGCATCGGCCCGAAAAGTGGATCGCGGTTTTCGGGAAAGCCGATGCAAACGCGGAAAGGCTGGAGCATCGGCCCGAAAAGAGGGGCGCGGTTTTCGGAAAAGCCGATGCAAACGTAGAAGGCTGCATGATCGGATCGGATATGGTTCCGGTCCGATCATGCAAGGGCTACTTCGCCGTGAAGCCGGCCTCGCCCATCAGCTTGGCGTGCTTCTCCTCATCGGCCTTGAGGAAAGTGACGAAAGCCTCGCCGTCGCGATAATCCGGAACCAGCGCGCTGCGGGCGAGGTAGTCCTTCCATTCCGGCGTCTCGGAGACCTTCTTGAACAGGTTCACGTAGAAGGCCTGCTGCTCCTTGGTGACCTTGCCGGGCATGAACATGCCGCGCAGCATCTGGTAGGTGACGTTCAGCCCCTGCGAGGCGCAGGTCGGGATGTCGGCCCAGGATTTTCCGTCGGCGACCGGCGTCGAGTAGGTCATCTTCTGCTCGGAGAAGACACAGATCGGCCGTGTCGCGCCGCCCCGCCAGTTGGCGACGTCCTCGGCCGGGTTGTTGGTGCTGGCATCGATGTGATTGCCGGACAGCTGGGTCGAGGCCTGGCCGCCGCTGGTATGCGGGATATAGGCGAACTTGACCCCGCCGGCCTTCTCCATGCCGAAGACGATCAGGTTGTCCTCGCGCTTCGACGAGGTGCCGCCGATCTTGAGCGGGGGCGAGGCTGCCTTCGCCGCGGTCATGAAGTCGCCGGCGGTCTGGTAGGGCGCCTTGGCGTTGACCCAGAGCACGAAGGAATCCTGCGCCATCATCGCGATCGGCGTGTATTCGGTCCAGTTCAGCGGCAGCTTGGTCGCCATCGGCGTCATGAAGATGCCGCTCGACGTGGTGATCAGCTTGTGCGGGTCGCCCGCCGCTTTCTGGATGTCGAGCATGCCCTCGGCGCCGCCGGCGGCCGGCTTGTTGACGACGATGATCGGCTGCGAGGTCAGGTTATTCTTCTGGATGATGCCCTGCATCGTCCGCGCCATCTGGTCGGAGGCGCCGCCGGCCGAGAAGGGCACGACGATTTCGATGGCCTTGGTCGGCTCCCAGGCCAGTGCGGGTGTCGTCACGGCTGCGAGCGCCGCGCCAGCGGCAAGCCAATGCTGCTTCATCTCTTCCAACCTCCCTGCAACGCGCTCTGTCGGCGCCGTAGCGAGAGCCTAGAATCAAAAAATTTTGCATTCAATCTGAAAAATGAAGATGGCCGGATTGACGACGAGCGGTCTCCGATCGGCGCTCGGCGCAAATGCCAATGAGGTCTGAGCGCGCAGCTGACTCAGGCCGAATGGCTCTCTTCGTCCAGCTCGCCCGTCTGCGTGGCGCTCTGATGCTGCGCCGCCTTTCGCTTGTTGCGCAGATGCAGGAACATGATGTCGCTGAGTTCGCTGCCGGCGCGCCGGCGCAGGGCATCGAGGATGGCCTCGTGCTCGCGCATCGCCTCGCCCCAGCGGTCGCGCTCCTTGTCGAGATTGGCGGAATAGCGCACGCGCCGGATGCGTCCGGCAATGCTGTTATAGGTCGCGCTGAGCGTCGCATTGCCGGCGGCAGCGACGATCATGCGGTGGATGTCCTGATTGCACTGGAAATAGCCGTGCATGTCGCGCCGCAGGTAGAAGCGGTACATTTCGTGGTGACTTTGCTCGATCTCGGCGATTTCCTCGTCGCTGATGCGTTCGCAAGCCAGGCGTCCCGCCAGGGCTTCAAGCCCACCCATTACGTCGAACAATTCGCGTAGATCGTCGGCGCTCAGGGCGCGCACGCGTGCGCCGCGATTGGGCAGGAGGTCGATCAGCCCCTCCGCGGCCAGGACCTTGAGCGCCTCGCGCAGCGGTGTGCGTGAGATGCCGAACCGGTCGCAGAGCAGGCGCTCGGGTACGCGCGCGCCATCGGCGAGATTGCCTTCGACGATATAGTCGCGCAGCGCGGCCAGGAGTTCGCCGTGCAGCGATGTCTGCCCGGCGCCGTCCTCGCGTCGCAGCGACGGGCCTTCGGTCGTCTCAGTGTCGAGGGCGATGTTCGTCATGCTGGTTTGCTACGCGAGTGGGCGGCCCCATGTCGAGATCGATCGGCGTAATATTGCACGCGCGGGCGGTGTTGCCAAAGGCAAAAATGAATGCAAAACATCGGCCATCACGAGCGGCGAGCCGGAAGTGCCGCCACGTCCGAATAGGGAGTTATCGCCATGGCATCGCAGCAGGGCCGCCATTTCCTTCAGATTCCTGGCCCGAGCCCGGTTCCCGACCGCATCCTGCGGGCCATGGACATGCCGGTGATCGATCATCGCAGCGCCGAGTTCGCGAAGCTCGGGCGCGAGGTGCTCGCCGGCGCCAAGTCGGTGTTCAAGACCAGCCAACCGGTGGTGATCTATCCGTCCTCGGGGACCGGTGCCTGGGAAGCGGCGATCGTCAATACGCTCTCGCCCGGCGACACCGTGCTGATGGCCGAGACCGGCCATTTCGCCACGCTCTGGCGCCAGATCGCCGGGCGTTTCGGCATCGAGGTCGATTTCATTCCGGGCGACTGGCGCCGTGGCGCCGATCCGGCCGCGATCGAGGCAAAGTTGGCCGAGGACCGCGGCCACAAGATCAAGGCGGTGATGGTCGTCCATAACGAGACCTCCACCGGTTCGACCAGTCGGATCGCCGAGATCCGCAAGGCGATCGACAAGGCCGGTCACCCGGCGCTGTTCATGGTCGACACCATTTCCTCGCTCGCCTCGGTCGACTACAGGCACGACGAGTGGCAGGTCGACGTCACGGTTTCGGGCTCGCAAAAGGGCCTGATGCTGCCGCCGGGCCTCAGCTTCAACGCGATCTCGGAAAAGGCGATGGCCGCCTCGCGGGCGAACACAATGCCGCGCTCCTATTGGGACTGGCAGGAGATGGTGAAGATCAACGCCAACGGCTTCTTCCCCTACACGCCGGCGACGAATCTGCTCTACGGCCTGCGCGAAGCCGTCAGGATGCTGCATGAGGAAGGGCTGGATGCCGTCTTCGCCCGCCATGAGCGCCTTGCCGCGGCGACGAGGTCCGCGGTGAAGGCCTGGGGGCTGGAGATCCTCTGCGAGAACCCCGCGGAATATTCGCCGGTGCTGACCGCTGTGCTGATGCCGCCGAGCCACGACGCCGACCATTACCGCAAGGTGGCGCTCGAGAAGTTCAACATCTCGCTCGGCTCCGGCCTCGGCAAGGTTGCCGGCAAGGTCTTCCGGATCGGCCATCTCGGCGAATGCAATGAACTGACCCTGCTTGGCGCGCTGTCCGGCGTCGAGATGGGGCTGGCGGCCGCCGGCGTGCCGCATCGCAGTGGCGGCGTGCAGGCGGCGATGGCCGCGCTCGAAGGCCGCGAAGAAGCCAATACGCCAAAGGCTGCGGTGGCCTGACGAGGGGAGAAGTCCCGGGGGCCCTCTGAACCGAGAGGGCTCCCGGGGCTTCGCGCTCGCCTTGCGAGCATTTCTGCGCTTCCGCTGCGCAGGATTCGGAGTGCCGCAGGCCGAATTGCCCATGGTAGAACCGGGCAGTCGCCGCTCCGGAACCCGCCGATGACCGATCCTTCCTCGTCCATCCTGTTGACCGTCGAGGCCGGCGTCGCGGTGCTGACGCTGAACCGCCCTGAGGTGCTGAATGCCTTCGACGCGGCCATGGCGGAAACCTTCCTGGCCCGGATCGAGGAGATCGCGGCACGCCGGGATGTCCGCGCCATCCTGCTGAAAGGCGCGGGCAGGGGCTTCTGTGCTGGCGGCGACGTTTCGCAATTCAGCGCCGGCGGCGACCCCGAGGCCGCGATCGAGGCGATCATCACTCCGCTGCATGCCGGGCTAAGACGGCTCGATGAACTACCGCAGCCTTCGATCGCCTGCCTGCATGGCGCGGTGGCCGGAGCGGGTTTCAGCCTGGCGCTCGCCTGCGATCTCGCGATCGCCGCCGAGAATGCAAAGTTCACGCTGGCCTATGCCCGCATCGGCGCGACGCCGGACGGGTCCGGGACCTATCATCTGCCGCGCATCGTCGGCATGAAGAAGGCCAAGGAGCTGGCGTTGCTGGCCGAGACGATCGATGCCGGCGAGGCGCTGCGGCTCGGCCTGATCAATCGCACGGTGGCGGCCGAGATCCTCGATGCCGAGGCCATGGCGCTGGCGCGCAGGCTCGCTGCCGGGCCGACGCAGGCCTATGGCCGGATCAAGGCGCTGCTCGGTGCTTCGCTCGGCAACAACCTGGGCAACCAGCTGGACGCCGAGCGCGACGCCTTCCACGCCTCGACCCGGACGACGGATTTCAGCGAGGGAGTGGCGGCCTTCCTGGAGAAGCGGCCAACTCACTTCACGGGCCGCTAGGGGATTTGAGATGCAGGACTCCCATCGCGTTCTCTTCACGAGCCCGGCCGAGTTCGTCGACAGCGACCATCCGATGGTGATCGCCGAGGCGCGCCTGCTGACTTCGGGCATCAGCGACCCCGCCGAGCAGGCTGGTATTCTCTATCAGGCGGTACGCGACGGCATCCGCTATGACCCCTATGGCGACTATCTCAATCCCGAGACCTATCGCGCCAGCTCCGTGCTGGCGGCCGGCATCGGCTACTGCGTCGGCAAGGCCGCGCTTTACGCTGCCTATTGCCGGGCCCTCGGCATTCCCGCCCGCCTCGGGCTCGCCGACGTCAAGAACCATCTCGCCACGCCGCGCCTGCTGGAGGCCGTCGGCACCAATGTCTTCGCCTATCACGGCTATACCGAGGTTTTCCTCGACGGGCGCTGGCTGAAGGCTTCTCCGACCTTCAACGCGCGCCTCTGCGACAGGCTCGGCGTTGCGACGCTCGGCTTCGACGGCAAGAGCGATGCGCTGCTGCAGAGCTTCGATGGGCAGGGCCGCAGTTTTATGGACTATGTCGCCCAGCACGGCAGCTTCTTCGATGTGCCGGTGAAGTTCCTGATCCGCGAGATGTCGCGGCTTTATCCGAAGCTTTGCGTTCCCGGCGGACTGCGCGGCAGCAGCATGGAGCAGGAGGCGCGGCCCTCGGCGCCGGGCTGAACGCGAAACGCGCTGTCCCCTGGGCGAGTGCGTAAGACTCAGCGCGCGTCGTGAAAGATCAGCCCGGTGGTGTAGCGCTCGCCCGAGCGCACCCGGCTGACGCCGTGGCGGAGATTGACGCGGTAGGTGCCGCGGGAACCCCGCATCGGCCGGTGCTGCACGGCGAAGATCGCGGCTTCTCCCTGAGCCAGCGGCACGACCTCGGGCCGCGACTGCATGCGCGGCCGCTGCTCGACCAGAGTGAACTCGCCACCGGTGAAATCGACTCCTGGCTGCGAGAGCAGGATGACCATCTGGAACGGGAAGAACAGGTCGCCGTAAAGGTCCTGATGCAGGCAGTTATAATCACCCGCGCCGTACTTCAGCAGCAGCGGGGTCGGCCGGGTCTGCCCGGCCTCGTGGCAGAGCGCGAGGAATGCGTCGAGAGCCTCGGGATAGCGCTGCGCGATCCCCAGCGTCTCGTTCCAGCGATTGGCGACGGGAGCGAGGCGCTCATAGATGACTGGGCGCAGAGCCGCGAGCATCTCCGGCAACGGATGGGCGAAGTACTGGTACTCGCCACTGCCAAAGCCGTGCCGCGCCATGACGATGCGGCTGCGGAAATGGCTCTCATCGGCATAGAGCGCAGCCAGCGCGCGGCACTCCTCCGGGCTGAGCAAGGGGCCGGTCAGGCCGACGCCATGCGAGTCGAGTTCCGCCTCGATGCGGCGCCAGTGCAGCGCATCGACGCGGGATGCGAGGGAGGGGACTTCCGTCGGTCTTGCTGCGGCGGGCATGGCGGGAGCCTTCTTCGACTGGCATGTGCGTGTCGAGGAAGGCTCCCATGCCTCGGGCATGGGCTTCCACCCGGTTTCTGCGCGGCCTGCTGAATCTCCGGCGGGAAAACCGCGATCCACTCTTCGGGGCGATGCTTTAACCCGCAGGCTTGAGATAGGGCATCTTTACGCCCTGTTCGGCCATCGTGCTGCGATTGCTGGCCTGCCGCTTCTTGATCTCGGCACGGGCGACCGTGCGCAGATGCACCTCGTCCGGCCCGTCGATGAAGCGCAGTGCCCGGCCCCAGCTATAGATGAAGGCGAGCGGCGTATCGTTGGAGAGGCCGGCGGCGCCGAAGACCTGAATGGCCCGGTCAGCGATCTTGGTCTGCAGTCGCGTCGCCACGACCTTGATCGCGGAGACCTCGGTGCGCGCGGCCTTGTTGCCGTGCTTGTCCATCATCCAGGCGGCGCGCAGGCAGAGCAGCCGAGCCTGGTCGATCTCCATGCGCCCTTCGGCAATCCAGTCCTGGACATTGGCATAGTCGGAGAGATGGCGGCCAAAGGCCTTTCGCTGCAGCGCGCGCTCGACCATCAGTTCGAGCGCGACCTCGCATTGGCCGATCGTGCGCATGCAGTGGTGGATGCGGCCGGGCCCGAGCCGCGCCTGGGCCAGCGCAAAGCCGGCGCCTTCCTCCCCGAGCATGTTGGCGGCCGGGACGCGGACCGTGTCGAAATCCGTTTCGGTATGGCCTTCGGGCGAGTGGTGGTTGAGGAGCGGCAGGTTGCGCATCACGGTCACACCGGGCGTATCCATCGGCACGATCACCATGGAATGACGTTTGTGCGGATCGGCCTCCGGGCGCGTGTCCGAGAGACCCATGACGATGCAGAATTTGACGTTCGGGTGCAGGGCGCCGGTCGTCCACCATTTCCGGCCGTTGATGACATAGTGGTCGCCGTCCCGGGTGATCGTGGTCTGCAGGTTGGTGGGATCGGAGGAGGCGACGCCGGGTTCGGTGATGCCGACGCAGGAGCGGATCTCGCCCTTCATCAACGGCACGAGAAAGCGTTCGCGCTGCGCCGGCGTCGCGAACATATGCAGGATTTCCATGTTGCCGGTGTCCGGGGCGTTGCAATTGAACACCTCCGACGACCAGAAGATCCGGCCCATGATCTCCGCCAGGGGGGCGTATTCGAGGTTGCTTAGCCGCGTACCGGGCTCCTCGGGCTTCAGCGCCGGCAGGAACAGGTTCCACAGGCCCTCGGATTTGGCCTTCTCCTTCAGCCCGTCGATCAGCGCCAGGGGATAGCGCCCGGCCTCGACCTCATGTTTCCACGCGGCATCGGCCGGTTGCACATGGGCATCCATGAACGCTTGAAGCCTCGAGCGCAGCTCTTCGACCTTGGCGGAATAGGCGAAATCCATGGCGATCCCCGTTCAACTCTGGTCGATGATAACGGCAGCCTGCCGCGCAAAGCTCTCGGCCATCTCGCCGACCGCGACCGCATTCTCTGCCGCCGCATTGCCGGCCCTGGCGCGCGCCGCGATGCCATCGAGGATGACGGCAAAACGGAAGAGCGAGAAGGCGAGGTGGAAGCGTCCCGGACCGTCCGTGCGTCCCGCCGCCGCGCAATAGCGGGAGAGGTACTCGGCTTGCGTCGGGATGCCGAGCGCCTCCTGGTCGAGGCCCATGATGCCCTGATACATCGCAGGTCCGGAATGCCAGGGCAGGCAGGAAAAGGCGGCGTCCGAGAGCGGATGGCCGAGCGTCGAGAGTTCCCAGTCGAGCACGGCGACGATGCGCGGCTCGACCGGGTGAAACATCAGGTTGCCCATCCGGAAATCGCCATGGACGATCGTCGTCTCCGCGCTTTCGTCGAGATGGGCGCTCAGCCAGTCGATCAGCCGATCGATCTCGGGAATCTCGCGAGTTTGGGTCTCGCGCCATTGCCGGCCCCAGCGCGCGAGCTGGCGGGCATAATAATTCCCCGGCTTGCCGTAATCGCCGAGGCCGGCCGCCTGCCAGTCGAAGCGATGCAGCGCAGCCAGGGTCTCGGCCATGGCGAAATACATCTGCTGCCGCTCGGCCGGCGCCACGCTAGGCAGCGCCGCATCATGGAAGACGCGGCCGTCGAGCCGTTCCATCAGATAGAAGGGCGTGCCGACGATATCGTCCTGGGCGTGGAACAGGAGCACCGGCGGCACCGGCACCTGCGAGCCCGCGAGCGCCTTGAGGATGCGGTATTCGCGGTCGACCGCATGGGCCGAAGGCAGCAGGGGGCCGGGCGGCTTCTTGCGCATGACCAGCCGCGTGCCGGCTTCGGGAAAGGACAGGAAGAAGGTCGGATTCGACTGCCCGCCGCTGATCCGCTCCAGCACCATCGCGCCGGCCGCCCGGACGGGCAGGGCGGAGCGCAGGAAGGCTTCGAGCCGGGCAGGGTCGAACTCGGGAGCGGCGGAGGTGGAGCCGGAGGACATGCCGGCATCATCGGGGCGGGATGAGAAGAGGTCAACGCGGCAGGGCGCGTGAAGGCCTGGCGGAACGCGCCACGATCAGAGCCGCGAGGATGTTCGCGCAGGCGCTGACCAGGATCGCGATCGCATAGCTCTGGTTCAGGTCGAAGATGAGCCCGGCGGCGGTCGGTCCGATCAGGGTTCCAAACGCGACGCTGGTATAGAGAATGCCGATGATCCCGCTGACATTGCGCCCGCCGAAATGATCCATCACGACCGCCGGCAGGACAGCGACCCAGCCGCCATAGAAGACGCCATAGAGCAGCGCGAAGACGGCCAGCATCGCAAAACCGCTCGAGAGCCACCAGATGCCGAGCGCGCCGGCCATGCCCATGAACATGACCAGAAGTGCAGTGTTGCGGCCGATCCGGTCCGCCAGATTGCCGAGGCAGAAACGGCCGGCGGTGCTGCCGACACCGATCAGCGCAAGCAGCAGGACGGCCCGGCCCTGCGGGACGCCACGATCCAGCGCATAGGGCACAAGGTGAACGAAGGGAACGAAGGCTCCGAACGAACCGATCAGGCAGGCTGCGTAGAGCCGGATGAAGTGCTGAGATCTCACGGCCTCGCGAACCGATAGGCCGGATGCCTGGGCCGTCACGCCGCCCGGGGGCAAAGCGTCTCCGTCCGGCAGCAGGCCGCGCTGGCGCGGATCGCTTTCGATGAGGAGCGACATGGCTGCACCAATGACGGCCGCAAGCGCGCCGAGCGCGAAATAGGCGTTACGCCAGCCGATCTGTTCGATCAGCAGCGATGCGAGGGGCGGCATCACCAGCGTGCCGACACCGATGCCGCTGACCGCGATACCCGATGCGAAGCCGCGGCGCTTGACGAACCAGTGCTGCACTGCGCCCAGCGCCGGAACATAGGAGCAGCCGATGCCGAGTCCGACGCCGAGCCCATAGGCCAGATAGATCTCGGTCAGACTCCGCGCCGCTCCGGCCGCCGCCATGCCAAGCCCGGTGAGCAGCATGCCGAGGAACACGAGCCTGCGGGCTCCCCAGCGATCGGCAAGCGGGCCGCTGATCAGTCCGAAGCCGAAATAGAGAAAGCCGGCGAGCGAAAAGACCAGGGAAACCGAGGCGCGGGAGGCGGAAAAATCCTTCTGCAGGGATTCGACGAAGGCGCTGAAGCTGTAGGCGCTGCCGAAGCCGACAAAGGTGACCGCAAAGGCGGCCGCGACGACAAGCCAGCCATGGAAGATTGGGGACACTCGGCCCGTCGGATGGATGCTCATGACGGGTTCTCAAAGGGCGGGATGGCGGCGGTGCCACGTGGTCGCTGCCTGGAAGGCTGCGCCGGCACGGATCAGCATGGCTTCGCCCAGCTCTGCTGCAACGAGCTGGAGCCCGATCGGCATTCCCTCGGAGAAGCCGCCGGGCAGCGTGAGCGTCGGGTTGCCCGTCATGTTGAACGGGCAGGTATAGCGCTGCAGGTCGGCGATCAGCCCGGGCTGCTCGCCTAATGTGCTGATCGTCGCCAACGTCAGCGGCGGCACGGGCTGAACCGGGGTCAGCAGCAGATCGATATCACCGAACAGGGCGGCAACGCGCCCGCGGAAGGCCATGCGTCGCAGCAGGATGCGCTGATAGTCCAGGCCCGACAACACGCGCCCCGCCTCGATGACCGAGGCGAGAACCGGACCGTATTCGCCCTTCCGCGCGGGATAGGTCGCATCATGGGCGACAGCGGCTTCCACCGCGCAGTTCGGCGCCCAATCGGCGACGATCTGTTTCACATCCGGGACATGGACCTCGATGATCTCGGCCCCGAGCGTGCGATAGGCTGCGATGGCCTCGTTCAGGACCGCCTGCGTCGTCGCGTCGACACCTTCGCTGTTCCATGCGCGATCGACGCCGATCCGCACGCCGCCGATGCCGTGCCGGGTCGCTGCGAGATAGTCGGGAACGGCCGCAACGAGCGCGGTCGGATCAGCGGGATCGGCACCGGCGATGACCTGCAGGATCGCGGCGACATCCCTGGTATCGCGCGCCATCGGCCCGACATGATCCAGCGTCGCCGCCAGTTCGAATGCTCCGTGACGGCTGACCCGGCCCCAGCTCGGTTTCAGTCCCGTCAGGCCGGTCGCGGCGCAGGGCCAGCGGATCGACCCTCCGGTATCGGAACCGAGCGAGCCGTAGCACAGGCCGGCCGCCGTCGCCGCGGCCGAGCCGCTCGACGAGATTCCGGTCCAGTACGCGGCATTCCACGGATTGCGCGGCGGCGTCACCAGGGGGTGGTGGTCGGAATAAGCCCCTTCCGTCATCTGCAGCTTGCCCAGCAGCACGGCTCCCGCCTCGCGCAAGCGGCGCACCACCGTGGCGTCCTCCCGCGGCCGGTGCCGCCTATGGATCGTGGTTCCTGCCGCCGTCGGAAAACCCTGCGTCCAGAACAGGTCCTTCACGGCGATCGGCACGCCATGCAGGGGGCCGCGATAGCGCCCGGCCGCGATCTCTGCCTCCGCGGCCTCTGCCTCGGCCAGCGCGGTATCGGCCATCACGCCGGCAAAGCTGTGAAGCTCCGTATCCAGGCGTTCGATGCGCTGGAGCTGCGACCGCGTCACCGCCACGGGCGAGATGTCGCGTGCCTGGATGCGCGCCGCGAGCTCCGACAATGAGAGGTAATGCGTCGCATCGGGAAGACTGGGCATGCACGGGCTCCGGCCGGAATGGATAGGCTAACGATTGAGTTTTTCTCTTGTCGATCATTTCAAGGCGGTGGGTGATCCGCTGCAGCGAAGTGATCAGTATTGACCAATTTGACGAGTGACTAGGCCGGAGGCAAACTAGCAATCCTGCGAAAATAAGTTAGAAAAACTAAATGAAAATCTATCGGCTGCCACCGTTGAATGCCCTGCGCGCCTTCGAGGCGACGGCTCGGCATCTCTCCGTGAAGGAGGCTGCCGATGAGCTCTGCGTGACGCCGGGCGCGGTCAGCCAGATGCTCAAGGCCCTGGAGCTTCATTTCGGCACGCAGCTCTTCCTGCGGATCAATCGGGGCATGGTCCTCACGCCCGCCGGACAGAGCCTGATGCCGCCGGTGCGCAACGCCTTCCGGCAGATCGCCGAGGCATCAAGGCGCATCGCGGCCGATCCCGGCACGGGCCCGCTGACGATCAGCACGACGCCATTCTTCGCAAGCGCCTGGCTGGTGCCACGCCTCAAGCAGTTCCACGACGCTCACCCCGATATCGACCTGCGGGTCGTGACCGGTACTGCACTGGTGGATTTCAGCCGCGACGGGGTCGATGTCGCGATCCGCCATGGCTTCGGCCATTATCCGGGATTGCGCAGCGAGCATCTCGTTGCGGTCGAGGTTGTTCCCGTCGCGGCTCCGGCCCTGCTCGCGAGCCTCGGCCGGCCAAGGGATGCGGCTGGCCTGGCGCATTGGCCGCATGTCCATGACAGCGAGCGCAAGGCCTGGCAGCGCTGGTTTCAGGCGCAGGGCATCGAGGAATTCGGTGCGCCGCGCGGGCCGTCCTTCGACGATTCAGGCCTGATGCTGAAAGCGGTGCTCTCGGGGCAGGGCGCGGGATTGCTGCCGGCGGCGATGATCGAAACCGATATCGCGGACGGGCGGCTCATCCAGCTCGCGAATGTCGCGCTGCTGGAAGATTTCGCCTATTTTCTCGTCTTCCCCGAGACGAGCCGGGCGCGGCCCGGGGTTGCCGCGTTCTGCGCCTGGATGCGGGAGGTCGCCGCCGCCTATAGGCAGGCGGCGTAGCCGGACTCCCCGCTGATCGCCTCAGGCTGCGTCCAGCCCATAGAGCGAGTGCAGCGTCCGCACCGCGAGCTCGGTATAGGCGGCGTCGATCAGCACCGAGAACTTGATCTCGGAGGTCGTGATCGCGCGGATGTTGATGCCCTTCTCGGCGAGCGCGTGGAAGGCGCGGGCCGCGACACCGGCATGGCTGCGCATACCGACGCCGATGGCCGAGATCTTCACCACGTCGGTGGCGCCCTGCAGGCTCTGATAGGCGATGCTGTCGTGGCGGCTCTCGAGCAGCGTCTTGGCGCGCTCGTAATCGGCGGTCGGGACCGTGAAGGTGATGTCGGTGGTCGCCTGGTCGTCCGAGACGACCTGGATGATCATGTCGACATTGATGTTCGCATCGGCGAGCGGACCGAAAATGGCCGCGGCCACGCCCGGCTTGTCGGCGACACGCCGGAGCGTGATCTGGGCTTCGTCGCGCGAAAACGCGATGCCGGTGACGATCTGCTGTTCCACGATGTCGTCCTCGTCGCAGATGAGGGTGCCTGGATTGGGGTTTTCTGGGTCGTCGAAGGAGGAGCGCACATAGGTCGGCACGCGCTGGACCATGGCGATCTCGACCGAGCGCACTTGCAGCACCTTCGAGCCGAGCGAGGCCATCTCCAGCATCTCCTCGAAGGAGACCTTGTCCATGCGCCGGGCCTTCGGCACGACGCGTGGATCGGTGGTGTAGACTCCGTCGACATCGGTGTAGATGTCGCAGCGATCGGCTTTGAGGCCGGCGGCAAGCGCGACCGCGCTGGTATCGGAGCCGCCGCGCCCGAGCGTGACGATGCGTTTCGTCGTCGCGTGCACGCCCTGGAAGCCGGAGCAGACCGCGATTTCACGATTGCGGTCGAATCCGGCGAGGATGCCGGCGCCGTCGACTCCCTCGATGCGGGCGGAGCCATGCGCGTCAGAACCGAAGAGCGGGATCTGCCAGCCCTGCCAGGAGCGCGCCGGCAGGCCCATGGACTGCAGCACGATCGCCATCAGGCCGGAGGTGACCTGCTCGCCCGATGCGACCACGGCGTCATATTCCGCATGGTCGTAGAACGGTGCCGCCTCCTTGCACCAGGCCACGAGCTCGTTGGTCTTGCCCGACATGGCGGAAACAACGACTGCGACCTCGTTGCCGGCGTCGAACTCGCGTTTGACGTGGCGGGCGGCATTCTTGATACGCTCGACAGTGGCGACGGAGGTCCCGCCGAATTTCAACACCAGACGGGCCATAGCGGTCCAAGGGCTCTCTAGAAACGCCCGGCGACGTGCCGGGACGAAAGGTCCCCCTCGCGCCGGGCGAAGGGCGGGTGTAGATGACGGGCAGCACCGCAAGTGTCAATGCGGTCCGCGCCCTATTGGCACAAAGGGGGAATCACCCATGGCATTCGCAGCGTCTCAAACCGGCTCGACGATCGATGCTGCCGAGGTCGCGCGCTTCGATGCCATGGCCAGGACCTGGTGGGACCCGAAGGGCCCCATGGCCGTGCTGCACAAGTTCAATCCGGTGCGGCTCGGTTTCGTCAAGGCTCTTGCCTGCGAACGTTTCGGGCGCGATCCGAAATCGCTGCAGAGCCTGGAAGGGCTGGCGCTGGTCGATATCGGCTGCGGCGGCGGCGTGCTGTCGGAGCCCCTGGCGCGGCTCGGCGCCGAGGTCACGGGGCTCGATCCGGCTCCGACCAATATCGCGGTCGCCCGGACCCATGCCGAACGCAGCGGGCTTGCGATCGACTATCGCGAGACGACGATCGAGAGCCTCGTCGCCGAGGGCCGGCGCTTCGACATCGTGCTCGCCATGGAAGTGGTCGAGCATGTCGCCGATGTCGAAGCCTTCGTCGGCGCCTGCTGCGCGGCAGTGAAGCCCGGCGGGCTCCTGGTGATGGCGACGCTCAACCGCACGCTGAAATCCTACGCACTGGCGATCGTCGGGGCAGAATATGTCCTGCGCTGGCTGCCCCGCGGCACGCATGACTGGGAGAAATTCGTCACACCGGCGGAACTCGAGGCCGCGATCGCGCGCAACGGGCTGGAGCTCGGCGAGAGCACGGGCGTGGCCTACAATCCCTTCACGGATCGCTGGTCGGCGTCGCGCGACATGGATGTGAACTACATGCTGGCAGCGGCGCGGCCGGTCTGAAGCATTGGCCCTAAAAGTGGCTTGCGGTTTCCGGGAAGGCCGATGCTGACACAGAAAACCAGGGCGTTCACCTCGTCCCGGTGGTGAATGTATACTTCTCTGGTCAGTGGTTTTTAGCTATACTAAGAATAAGACTGGCGAGCCCCAGCAGTAGTTTCAGCACAAGTATGATGAGGCTAGCCAACAGGAAGCCTTCAGCAACAGCTATCGCTGTTGGATCAGTCACCCCCATTTCGGCGGCAGCGATGCGAACGATGTCCCGGATCATGGCTTGCCAGACCCCGTAGGGTTCCCCTCTGTCTGCGCTTTTGGTTCTGAAACAGGCTTGTGCTTCACGATGTTGCGGAGAGCGGTGTTGGATTGTCCTGCGCGTTCATCCGCTTTCATTTCGCGCGCAGCATCGCCTGTTCCAGGGCGTTCATGTCGTCGAGAAACCACAGGGCCTGGCCCTGATTGGCCTCGCGGACGAAGTCGCGCAGCGCCGCACTCTCGGCGCTCCAGCGCGAGATGTCGCCGATGATCGCGAGCTGCATCCGGTAATTGACGAATTTCTGGGCGACTTCGCCGGCAAGACGCGTGCTGAGCTTGAAGAAGTCGTTGCTCAGGCGCGCGACCGGGATCACGACCATGTCTGCATCTTCGGCCCAGGCCGCGCCCAGGAAATCGCCGATGTCACGCTCGCTGGCGAGCAACGGGCCGTCTTCGGCGCATATCAGCACGCGCCGGCCGCGAATCACGGTCGATCTGTCCATGCCGACGATTGTCTTGACCCAGCGGCAGGAACGCAAGCGGCATCAGATCACCCGCTTGGCGACGCCGCCGGCCACGAGCGCGAGAATCCCGGCCGCAGTGGCGGCAATGGCGGTAGCCGTCTGCCGGTTGGCGATGACCACGTAACCAAACCTTCGCCACAGGATCGCGCCGATGATGGCGCCGCCGACGAGGACGACCGCATTGGGAATGATTCCGAAGCCGTGCTCCCCAAGGATCCCGTCGGCGATCCAGCCCAGCAGCAGCGCGCAGCCGGCAGCGAAGCCAAGGAAAACCAGGAATTCCGGAAGTGGAAGGTCAGGAAGGCCGAGCAGCAGTAGCAATTGACGCATGGTCGATCGCTCCAAAGTATTTGCGGTCTGAAATTAGCACGGCTGTGCCGCCGATCATGCGGGCTCGTGCTGATGAGGTTAAAAAACGTCTGCAGATCGTTTCAAAATTCACGGCGAAAGACGTGAGGTTGAGGGGGCAGATCTTCGGCTGCAGCGCATCGGCAGGCGTCTGAGGCCTATTGGGCGGCGATGAAGCAATCGCCTCAGGCGCAATCTTCGTGTTCGGTCGGAACATAAGCCGGGATTCGGACTTGTTTTTTGCAGTGCGACATAATTCCTTAGGAGGATAGCGCAGCGCAGCATCGAGCCGCATGATCGCCTCAACTCCGTCGGCCGCCCTCTGGCGGCGCAAGGCGGCGAGGAAGACGAAGGGGAGAGAGCCATGTCCAAGCCGCAGCCTGTTCCGCACCGCCCGCTCAAGGATCTCTACGAGCTGAACGAGCTGCCGCCGCTCGGTCATGTCCCCGCCACCATGTATGCCTGGACCATCCGGCGCGAGCGCCATGGTCCGCCGCAAGAGAGCTTCCAGGTCGAGGTCGTGCCGACCTGGGCAATCGGCGAGGAGGAGGTGCTGCTGCTCGTGATGGCCGGCGGCGTCAACTATAACGGCATCTGGGCCGGTCTCGGCCAGCCGATCTCGCCCTTCGACGTCCACAAGGCATCGCTTCATATCGCCGGCTCCGATGCGTCCGGCATCGTCTGGGCGGTCGGCTCCAAGGTGAAGCGCTGGAAGGTCGGCGACGAGGTCATCGTCCATTGCAATCAGGACGATGGCGACGACGAGGAGTGCAATGGCGGCGACCCGATGTTCTCGTCCTCCCAGCGCATCTGGGGCTATGAGACGCCGGACGGCTCCTTCGCCCAGTTCTGCCGGGTGCAGTCGCGCCAGCTGATGCTGAAGCCGAAGCACCTCTCCTGGGAGGAATCGGCCTGCTACACGCTGACCCTGGCCACCGCCTACCGGATGCTCTTCGGCCATGCCCCGCACACGATCAAGCCGGGCGACAACGTGCTGATCTGGGGGGCCTCGGGCGGCCTTGGCGTCTTCGGCGTGCAGCTCTGCGCGGCCTCCGGCGCCAATGCGATCGGTGTGATCTCGGACGAAAGCAAGCGCGACTACGTGCTCGGTCTTGGCGCCAAGGGCGTGATCAACCGCAAGGAGTTCAACTGCTGGGGCCAGATGCCCAAGGTCAACTCCCCCGAATATGGGGAATGGACCAAGGAAGCGCGCAAGTTCGGCAAGGCGATCTGGGACATCACCGGCAAGAAGGATGTCGATATCGTCTTCGAACATCCCGGCGAGGCGACCTTCCCGGTCTCCTGCCTCGTCGCCAAGCGCGGCGGGATGATCGTCTTCTGCGCCGGCACCTCGGGCTTCAACATCACCTTTGACGCCCGCTATGTCTGGATGCGGCAGAAGCGCGTGCAGGGCTCGCATTTCGCCCATCTCAAGCAGGCGAGCGCCGCCAACCAGTTCGTGCTCGACCGTCGTATCGACCCCTGCATGTCCGAGGTCTTTCCCTGGGACAAGATCCCGCTCGCCCACCACAAAATGTGGAAGAACGAGCACGCTCCGGGCAACATGGCCGTGCTGGTCTATGCCCCCCGCACCGGCCTGCGGAATTTCGACGATGTCGCGGAGGCGCTTGGCGGCTGAGGCCACAGTGTCAGCAACGGCTCCGTCATGACCACTGCGCTGGCCTGATCGGGAGGAACGCTTCCGCGTCCGAGCCCGATGCGTCGCGTGCAGCCCAGCTGGCTAGCGCGCCAACAAATGTTTCGACTACGGTGACGCAAGGCTAGGTCCACAACGGATTCGGCCGGGACGCTTCGCGACGGCTGAACCCTTGCTCCCTGAAGCGCCCGCAAGACTGGCAGGTGAGATTCATGGCGCTTCATCGTTTCGTCCCGAATTCCTATTCCAATGTCATGGCCACGCTGCCTCCGGTTCTCACGGTCGCCAGCGGCGACACGATCGTGACGACGACGCTCGATGCCGCCGGCATCGACCATGAGGGCGTCCAGCGTGCCCCGCGGGGCAACCCGATGACCGGTCCGTTTGCCGTTACCGGAGCCGAGCCGGGCGATGCGTTGGTCGTGACGATCGTCAGGATGACCCCGAACCGCAAGACCGGCTGGACCTATTCGCCCCTCTCGCAGCAAGTGGTCGATCCGCGCACCGTGGCCGATCTGCCGAAGAGCGAGCGCTTCGAATGGGCGATTGATGCGGAAAAGGGCACGGTCAGCCTGATCGGCGGTTCGGAGCGCATCTCCGGCTGGAGCTTTCCGCTGTCCCCGATGATCGGCTGCTTCGGCGTGGCTCCGGCCGGCGGTCAGGCGATCTCGACTGCGACGAGCGGGGCCTATGGCGGCAATATGGACTATCGCCGCTTCGGGCCGGGCGCGAGCATCGCCTTCCCCGTCTCCGAGACGGGCGGGCTGTTCTTCCTGGGGGACGGGCATGCCTGCCAGGGCGATGGCGAGATCGTCGGCACCGGCATCGAAACCAGTTTCGAGATCGAGTTCACCCTGCATCTGCGCAAGAATGCGCCGGGTCGGTGGCCGCGTTGCGAGACCGCGACCGAAATCATGACCCTGGCCAGCGGCCGCCCGCTCGACCAGCCGCTCCAGTTCGCGACAACCGAGATGCTCCGCTGGATCGTCGACGACCTCGGTGTCGATGCCGTCGAGGCGAGCCATCTGCTCGGCCAGCTGGTGCGCTACGACGTCGCCAACATCTTCAACCCCGCCTATTGCGTGGCCTGCCGGCTGGAGAAGAACGACATCACCAGGGCGATGTCGCTGCTCGGCACGTGACCCTGGCGAGGCGGCGCCCGGCTGGCAGCCCACCGCAACAAAGGCCGGGCAAGGGCTCAGCCGGGCTGTAGCCGCTTGCGATAAAACACCCCGCGCTCGGTTTCTTCGAAGCCGAGCGCTTCATGCGCCTGCTGGGAGACGGCATTGGTCAGGCCCGTGTCTGAGGCGAGTTCGACACAGCCATGGCCCCTTGCCCAGGCCTCGACAGCTGCGCAAAGCGCGCGGGCGACGCCGTGAAGCCGCCAGTCGGGCGCGACATAGATCCCTTCGAGGAAGCCGACGGGCGAGGTCTCGCAGCCATTGACGTAGTCATGTCGCAGCGCTGCCTCGGCGAGTCCGATTGCTGCGCCAGCACCGTCCCATGCGATGAACGCGGTCTCGTTCAGGCTTTCGAGAATGCCCGCGGCGGCGTCGCGATGCTCCTGCACGGTCGAATCCGGCCACAGCGCCAGGCGCAGCCGGACCCAGTCCTCCAGCATCCCAGCGGTGCAGGTTTCGATCAGCATCGGGCCAGCCGCGTCCTCCTTGCCTCCGGACCGGTAACAGCGCGACCGCGCTCGCCAGTCACGATGCCAGGCGCTCCAGCATCGTGTAGGGGCCGCCCTTGTAGGTGGAGCTTCCGAAGGGCCGGTAACCGAACTTCTCAGCCAGGCGCAGCGAGGCGGCATTGTCGGGGTTGATGATGCAGACGGTGCGGGCAGGCGCGTGCGTGCGGGTAAGCCAGTCATGGCTCGCGGCGACCGCTTCTGCTGCCAAGCCCCGTCCATGCGTCGAACGCGCCATGATCCAGGAGGCTTCAGGGACGCCGTCGAAGCGCTCGCCCAGGCCGCGGTGGAAATCGGCGAGGCCGACATCTCCGACCAGTTCGCCGCTCGCCTTGTCGAAGACGGCGAACATGCCGTAGCCGAGCAGCGACCAGTGGCCGGCATAGCGCAGCAGCCTGTTCCAGCCATCCTCCCGCGACAATTGCGGCACGGCAATGAACCGGAACAGCTCCCGGTCCGAGAACATCGCGTACCAGGGTTCGAAATCCTCCAGCGCATGAGGGCGCAGGAGCAGGCGTGGCGTCTCGATCATGGGCGGACAGAAAGCAGCAGCACGACTCGGCGTCAACGCAGGCGAACGCCCTACAGCCCTGCGATCGCTTCGCCGGGGTCGGCCCTTGGCGCCCGCGCGATCGCGAAGGCGGCGTTCAGCTCTGCGCCATAGAGGAAGATCGCTGCGAGCCAATACAGGAAGACGAGCGCGATCATCGCCGTCGCAAGGCCGGCATAGGTCGTGACATAGGCGCCGGCAAAGCCGTCGAGATACCAGCCGAAGCCGAGGCCGCCGACGAGCCAGAAGGCCAGCGTCACGAGGATGCCCGGCCAGAGCGTCCGGATATGCGGGGCGCGGGCCGGGAGCGTGCTGTGCGCGACGATCAGCGCCAGGACGATCAGCAGGGTCGCACCAGCAACGCGCAGGAAGCTGAGCAGGATGGAAAGCGGCGCCAGCCAGGGCGCGAAGCCGATCAGCCAGCGCAGCACAAGCGGCCCGAGCACCACGAGAAACGCGAAGGAGAGCATGAACACGGCGCCGCCGATCACGTAGAGGATCGATTCCAGCCGCGTATGCCACCAGGCCCGCCATTCATAGGCCTCATAGGCGCGGTTGAGGCCGATGCGCAGCGCCTCGACGCCGGACGAGGAGAAATACAGCGCCAGGAGCGCGCCGAATGTCAGCGCGTCGCTGCGCACTGCCGTCAGCACCGAGCGCACCTCGCGCGCAATCGGGATGGCGATCTCCTTGGGCCAGGCTTCGAGGAGCAGCGCCGTGGCTTCGTCGGCTGCATTCTGCGTGCCGAAGACACCGCCGAGCGCGGTGACCAGGATCAGGAAGGGGAAGAGCGACATCAGTACGGAGAGCGCGATATGGCTGGCGATCGCCCAGGAATCATGGGCGACGAAGCGCTCGAAGGCGAGGGCGGGGACAGACAGCAGCGACATGCGGAGACTCGGGCGGGCGGTCGCCGATTGTGACCTCAACCCGCTTCGGCGTCATCCAGGTCTGTGCCTGATCCCCTCGGGCCCCCTTGCTGGTCCCGCATGACGCATCCGTTCCCTCGCCTCGACATGCCGTCCCGGCGTCGTCGGACGGCGACAAGCGCTTGCGCCGGGCTTATCAGGACGATCAGCGAAAGCCGGTGCCCATGCTCGAATCGCCCCTGTTCCTGCGCGTCATCCCGCTCGTCTTCACGCTGCTCTGGTCGAGCGGCTGGATCGTTGCAGGCTATTCCGCGCGCTATGCCGACCCGCTGACCTTCCTGGCCGTGCGCTATGCCTGTGCCGGCCTGCTGCTCATCGGCCTGGCGCTCGCCGTCGGTGCGCCCTGGCCGAAGGGCCGCCGCGCGATCATCGACTGCATCGTCACCGGTATCCTGCTGCATGCCGTCTATCTCGGCGGCGTCTGGTGGGCGGTGCGTCATGGCCTGCCGGCCGGTGTTTCCGGCCTGATTGCCGGCCTCCAGCCCGTGCTGACCGCGCTGTTTTCCCCGCTTCTGGTCGGCGAACGCATCTCGCCCGTGCGCTGGGCCGGGATTCTCTGCGGTTTCCTCGGCATTGCCCTGGTGCTCGAGCCCAAGCTGGTCGGCGTCGATCCGCAGGCGCTCGCCGGCATCCTGCTGCCGGTCGGCGTCAATATCGTCGCGATGTTCGCGGTGACCTTCGGCTCCTTCTATCAGAAGAAACGCATCGTCACCGGCGACCTGCGGACCGTGACCGCCTGGCAGTACACTGCGGCCTTCCTCGTCACGCTGCCCGTCGCCTATGCGCTCGAACCGATGCGGATCGAATGGAACCTGACCATGGCCCTGGTGCTGGCCTGGTCGGTCCTGGCGCTCTCGCTCGGCGGTATCGGGCTCTATCTCTGGCTGATCCGGCGCGGCGAGGTCTCGCGCACCGCGACCTTCCTCTATCTCGTGCCGCCGGCCGTGGCGGTCGAGGCCTGGCTGCTCTTCGGGGAGACGCTGACGCCGCTCCAGCTCGTCGGCATGGCGGTTGCGGTGCTCGGCGTCGTGCTGGCCAGTCGAAAATAGTCTGGCCCCCAGCCGAAAGGTGGATTTCGGATTCGCCGGATTCTCTCCTATGCTGCGTCGCAACAAAGGGAGAGAGATCATGAGCGCCAATGTCGCCCGCAACTCCGAAGCCCCTGGCTCCGCCGTCGACTTGATCGGTGCCGCTCTGCCCGGATTCGAGACGCTGCTGGACCAGGCGATCGCCGCGGTACGCCAGAAGGTGCTGGTCGACGGCAAGATCTCGTCTTCGAGGCTCGAAGCCGAGCAGCACGCGGCGCATGGCCTGTCCTGGCTCGCGACCTATGTCATGGCGCTGCGCGAGATGAAGGCCTATGGCGAGCGCCTGCAGGCTGAGGATCGCTACGGCGCCACCGAGGATTACGCGCTGCGCGTCGGCGCCGGTGAATATGCCGCCCAGATCTTTGGCGGCATCCCGATGAGCCAGGGCGAGATCATCAGGCTCTCGGCGCTCGGCCTGGGCCAGAAGGCGATCGCCACTGCCCGCGGCGAAGCGGCGGAAGCCCTGATCGCGCAGGGCAACACGCCGGAAAACCGTTCGCGCCTCGTCGCCCTGTTCAGCCAGTCGCAGGGGCTGGCCAGCGTCGGCGATCCCGGCCTCGACGAGACCCTGGAAGCGATCCGCTCCGAGATGCGCCGTTTCTGCGAGGCGGAGGTGACGCCGTATGCGCATGAATGGCATCTGGAGAACCATTACATCCCGATGCCGGTCGTCGAGAAGATGGCCGAGCTTGGCGTCTTCGGCCTGACCATTCCCGAGGAATTCGGCGGCATGGGCCTCAGCAAGGTCTCGATGTGCGTCGTCTCGGAGGAGCTTTCGCGCGGCTATATCGGCGTCGGCTCGCTCGGCACCCGCTCCGAAATCGCGGCCGAGCTCATCCTCTGCGGAGGCACGCCGGAGCAGAAGGCGCATTGGCTGCCGAAGATCGCCGCGGGCGAGACCTTGCCGACGGCCGTCTTCACCGAGCCCAATACCGGCTCGGATCTCGCTTCGCTGCGCACCAAGGCGGTGCGGGATGGCGAAGTCTTCAAGGTCCATGGCAACAAGACCTGGATCACCCATCCCGTTCGCGCCGACATCATGACGCTGCTTGTCCGCACCGACCCGGACGCTCCGGGTTATCGCGGCCTGTCCATGCTGATTGCCGAAAAGCCGCGCGGCACGGACGAAGACCCGTTCCCGGTTGCCGGCCTGACCGGCGGCGAGATCGAGGTGCTCGGCTATCGCGGGATGAAGGAATACGAGCTCGCCTTCGATGGTTTCGAGGTCAAGGCCGGGAACCTGCTCGGTGGTGTCGAAGGCCAGGGCTTCAAGCAGCTCATGCAGACCTTCGAAGCGGCCCGCATCCAGACGGCGGCGCGCGCCATCGGCGTGGCGCAATCGGCCTTCGATCTGGGGCTGCGCTATGCCCAGGAACGCATCCAGTTCGGCAAGCCGCTGATCGCCTTCCCGCGCGTCGCCGACAAGCTCGCGATGATGGCGGCCGAAATCCTGATCGCCCGCCAGCTCACCTATTTCGCCGCCCGCGAGAAGGATGCCGAGCGCCGCTGCGATCTCGAGGCCGGCATGGCCAAGCTGCTCGGCGCCCGTGTTGCCTGGGCCGCAGCCGATAACGCGCTGCAGATCCATGGCGGCAATGGTTTTGCGCTGGAATACCCGATCAGCCGCGTCCTCTGTGACGCCCGCATCCTGAACATCTTCGAGGGGGCGGCGGAGATTCAGGCGCAGGTGATCGCGCGACGGCTGGTCGAGGGCTGAGAGCGCCCCGGGCTGGCTATCGCTTCGCCTTGCCGACAGGCTCCAGGGCGGTTGTGCCATCGAACGGGTAGGCCGCGCCGGAAACCTCGATCGCCACATGCGTTCCCGGTTCCGGCGGTGCCGGGTCGGATGAGCGCAACTGCAGCAGGGTGCTCGTGTCCGCATCGAGCGCGATCGTGACGAGGCTGCTGGCGCCACCGAACTCGACTTCGACGATCCGCCCCCCGGTGCCGCCAGCGTGCTCGGGGTTGTCCGGCCGCAGGCGAAGCTGTTCGGGGCGCAGCAGGATCGTCGCCGGGCCGCGCCGGGTTCGGTCGGCGATCGAAATCTGCCCGAGTGCGCAGCGCGCCGCGCCGTCGGCGAGCTCGGCCTGCAGCAGGATCGCGTCGCCGAGGAACCTTGCGATCGCGGGGTCGCGCGGTTGCAGGTAGAGCAACCGCGGAGGCCCGGCCTGGACCAGGCGGCCCTCCTTCAGCACGACGAGTTGGTCGGCGAAGCCGAGCGCTTCGCCCTGGTCATGCGTGACGAGGATCGCGGTCACCGCGAATTCCCGCAAGACCTCAGCCACCTTGCGGCGCATGGTCTCGCGCAGCCCGGTATCGAGGGCAGAGAAGGGCTCGTCCAGAAGCATCAGTCGCGGCCGCCGGGCGAGCGCACGGGCCAGCGCGACGCGCTGCTGCTGGCCGCCCGACAATTGGTGCGGGCGCCTCTCTGCCATGCTCCGCGGCAGTTCGACTGTGTCCATCAGCTCTGCAATTCGGGCGTCGCGGTCGCTCTGGTTCCGCGTCAGTCCGAAGCCGATATTCTCGGCAATGCTGAGATGCGGGAACAGGGAGCCGTCCTGCGTCACGACCCCGATCCCGCGCAGATGGGCGGGGACGCCCAAACCGCCATCGACGATGATCTCGTTGCCGAGGGTCACGGTTCCGGAATCTGCCGTCTCGAAGCCTGCGATGATGCGCAGCAGGGTCGTCTTGCCCGATCCCGAGGGACCGACGATCGCGGCGCGCACGCCGGGGGCGACCGAGAAGCTGATATCGTCGAGCGCGAGCGTCGCACCGTACTGCTTGCTCAGGCCGGAAACGGTCAGGACGCTCACAGGCCGTTCGCCTTTCGCGACTGCCGATGCAGCATCGCAGCCATCGGGATGGACAGGATGATCATCAGGACCGCATAGGGCGTCGCCGCGACATAGTCGATCTCGCCGGTCAACGACCAGAACTCCGTCGCCAGCGTCCGCGTCCCGTTGGGCGAGAGCAGGAGCGTCGCGGTCAGCTCGGTGGTGATTCCAAGTCCGACCAGCGCCATCGCCGCCGCCAGGCCAGGGGCGGCCAGGCGCAGCGTGACCTGCAGGACCGCCAGCAAGGGAGGCCGCCCGAGAGCCGAGGCAGCCCATTCGAGCTCGACCGGTACCTGCGCGAGACTGCCGCGCAGGCCGATCAGCGCGCGCGGCAGGAAGATCAGTGCATAGGCGACGAGCAGCATGAACCAGCTCTGGTACAATGGCAGCGCGACGCGGACGGTAATCGTGACCAGCGCCAGCGCGACGACGATGCCCGGCAGCGAGCCGACATAGACATGGCAGGCTTCGATCCGGCGCTGCCAGAGCCCCGGCCGCCGCACGCACAGCCAGGCGATCGGGATGGCGGCAGCACTCGTGAGGGCGGCACCGGCCAGGGCATAGAAGACGGTCGTGCCAAAGGCGCCGGCGAGATCGGAGATCCGCCAGGCGTCCGCTCCGCCGAGAACGAGCCAGCGTCCGAGCGTCAGGCTGGGGACGCCGAGCGAGAGCAGTGCATAGGTGAGAAGCAGGCCGAGGCACGGCAGCGTCCAGATTCGGCCGGGCTTCAGCCGGGGAGCCGTACGCGGCGCCCCACTGCCGACGCGGGCCTGACGCTCGCGGCCGCGCAATGCACGGTCGAGCACCAGCAGGCCGAGACAGCACAGCACCAGAACGCCGGCCAGCATGTTGGCCGCAGGGCCGTTATAGCTCGACTGGAACTGGTCGATGATCGCCGTCGCGAAGGTGTCGAAGCGGATCATCGCGAACAGCCCGTATTCCGCCAGCAGGTGCAGGCCGATCAGAAGTGCTCCGCCGGAAACCGGGAGACGCAGCTGCGGCAGCACGACCTGGGTGAAGACCTGGCGGGGCGAGCGTCCGAGGGAGGTCGCAATCTCTTCCAGCGCCGGGTCGAGCCGGCGCAGCTGCGCGACCACGGGCAGATAAATGAAGGGCGTATAGGCCAGCACGGAGATCAGGGTCGCGCCGGGCAGGCCATGGAGGTGCGGGGCAAAGCTCGCCCAGGCATAGCCCTGGACGAAGGCCGGTACCGCCAGGGGCGCGACGGCAAGCCATGACCAGGCGCGTGCCCCGGGGATCGTCGTCCTCTCGGTGAGCCAGGCGAGCAGGATGCCGAGCACAGCCGCAGCCGGAACGACGCAGAGTTCGAGCAGCAGCGTGTTCAGCAGGAGTTCGCCGACGCGCGCGCGGAAAACCAGCGCGACGACGGTGTCTGCGCCGGTCTGGATCGTGATTGCGATCAGGAATGCGAGCGGCGCCAGGCAGAGCAGGGCGACAAGCGCGGCTGCAACCGTCACGGCCTCGTTCAGGCGCCCGTGCAGCGGCCGCAGGGCGGGGTGTCTCTGCAGCGACGTGCTGACAGCGGGCTCGGATACCGTGCTCATGAGATTCTCGATTTGCACGGGCAGCGATGGCGGCTCGCTGCCCGGCAGAGGGCTGTCAGAGCAGCCCGGCCTTGGTCATGAGTTCGGTGACCGCCTTGCTGTCAAGCTTGGACGGTTCGACCTTCGGCGCTTCGAGCTGCGGCAGGGGCACGAGCTTGGGGTGGGATTCCGCGCCCTTGGAAACGGCATACTCAAAGGAATCCCCGGTCCTCAGGATGTCCTGGCCACCCTTGCCGGCGACCCATTTCACGAAGGCCTCGGCCTCCGGCTTGTGCTTGCTGGACGCCAGCACGCCGGCGCCGGAGACGCTGACGAAGGCGCCCGGATCCTGATGCCGGAAATAGTGCAGTGCGACATTGCCGCTGTTCTCGGCGGTCTTCGCCTGATCGCCGAAGAAGTAATAGTGGTAGATCACGGCGCCTTCGACTTCGCCCGTATTCACGGCCTTCATCGCGACGCTGTTGCCGCGATAGGGCTTGGAGCCTGCCTTCATCGCCGTGAGCCAGGTCGCAGTCTCCGCCTCGCCCTTGAGGACGAGCATGGCGCCCACGATCGCCTGGAAATCGGCGCCGGACGGCGAGGCGCCCCAGCGATCCTTCCAGGCCGGCGAGGCCAGATCCATGATCGACTTCGGCAGCTTGTCCTCGCTCAGCTTCGTCTTGTCATAGGCGAAGACGGTCGAGCGGGCCGCAACGCCGAGCCATTTTCCATTGGCCGGACGCAGCGCCTCGGGGACGAGGTCCAGCGTGGCGGGCGAGAGTGGGGCGAACAGGCCGGCATTGTCGACCAGCACCATCGCGGGCGAGTTCTCGGTGATGAAGACATCGGCCGGCGAGGCCGCGCCTTCCTGGACGATCTGGTTGCCGAGTTCGGTATCGCTGCCCTTGCGGAGCGTCACCTTGATCCCGGTTTCCTTGGTGAAGGCGTCTGACCAGGCGCGCGTCAGGCTCTCATGCTGGGCGTTGTAGACGACGATTCCCTCGGGGCTGGGGGCCGGCGCCGCCTGGGCGAGCGCAAAGCTCGAAACCCCGGACGAGAGGATGCCCAGCATCAGGGCGGACGCCAGATGTCGGAAGGAGAAAGCCATGGCGCGTCTCTGGGTTGAAATCTATCGGCGCGACAGTTGATGTCGCGCGAATACGTATTGGCATCAAAAATATCGCTGTCAACGAAGATGACAGTCATTAGAATTCGTCTAAACTGAGGTTTGGGAAGGTAAGGTGATTTACCGACAGCTTGCTCTCTGTATTAACGACTGCTTGCTGTGCGTGATGTCGTAAGGTTATCTTACAGAAGGCGGTACTTCACGAATCCGTCACCACCATCGCCGGCCGGTTGCGCCTTCAAATCAGCTGGCAGTTTTCTGGCTGCAGTTGGCGAAGTCAGGAAGGTGACGTTCACGCCGGCCGGCAGTGCTACCAGCGACCAGTTGCCATCGGCCTTGGGTTCGATCGTCTTCTTCTCGATGATGTAGCGTATGATCACGTCGCGGTTGAGATCGGGCGCCTCCAGCACCACGGTTGTCCTGGTGCCGGGAAAGTTCCCGCCGCCGGAGGCGCGGTAGTTATTGGTCGCGATGATGAACTCGGCCTGGTCGTCGATCGGCTTGCCGGCATAGGCGAGGTCGACGATGCGGTGGGCGTCGCGCGCGACCAGTGCGCCATTGCCGTCATAGCGCGAGGGCTGTGTCACATCGATCCGATAGGTCACGCCGTCGATCACATCGAAATTGAAGGGAGGGAAGCCCGGGTCGATCAGCGGCTGCTCCTCGGTCTTGGCCGGGTCAATGCGGTTGAAAATGCCGGCCGAGCGCTCCAGCCATTCGCGGACCTCGGCGCCGGTGACCTTCACCACCTGCACCGAGTTCGGGTACAGGTAGATGTCGGCGACGTTCTTGATCGCGATCGGGCCGGCCGGGATATCGGTGTAGAAGCTCGGCCCCGCGCGCCCGCCGGACTTGAAGGGCGCGGCCGCAGAGAGCACGGGCAGCCCCTTCCACTGCGTCTGCGCCATCAGGCCTTCCACATAGGCGGTCTGGGCCTCAGCCACGATCTGGACCGAGGGATCGTCGGCGACAAGCGCGAAATAGCTGTTGATCGGGCTTGCCGTCGTGCCGACCGGCTCGCGCATATAGATCAGCGTCGCCTCGTGATCGGCCTTCACGGTTGCGAGCACCGATTGTTCGGTGGCCGCCTTCGACACGATCTTGCGGTCCGGCGTGCGCTCGAAGATCGGGCGCGGCTCGACCTTGAAGCCGGCAACTTTCCAGCGCCCGTCGCGCTTTTCCAGTTCGAGATCGATCAGTCCGAGATGCGAACCCCAGAAGCCGGGTTGGCAGGCGGGCTTGCCATGCAGAGAGCCCAGCTTGTTGTCGACACCCTCGATGCCGTCAAAGGCCTTGCCGCCGGGGAAGACGAGGTGCTGGTGGCCGGTCAGGATCACGTCGATGCCGTCGAGCCTGGCGAGATGCAGCGCCGCATTCTCCTCCATGCCCTTGCGAACGCCGCCTGCGATGCCGGAATGACAGAGCGCGACGACGAGGTCGGGGCCGGCCCTGAGCAGGTCGGGCAGGTGCTTGCGGGCGGCATCGACGATGTCGGTCGCGACCAGCTTGCCGTCGAGATTGCCCTTGTCCCACTGCATGATCTGCGGCGGCACGAAGCCGATCACCCCGATCTTGAGCAGCTGCTTCTGGCCGGCCTCGTCCTCGAAGCTCTGGTCGAGCATGATCCAGGGGTCGATCAGCGGTGTGCCTTCGGGGCGCGTGACATTGGCGCAGACCAGCGGGAATTCCGCCTTGGCGAGGCCGGTCTCGAGGAACGGGAGGCCGTAATTGAACTCGTGATTGCCGAGCGTACCGCAGGCATAGGGCAGGGCGTTCATGGCAGCGAGCATCGGGTGCATCTCGCCGGGCTTCAGCCCCTTCTTGTAGGCGATGAAATCGCCGAGCGAGGAGCCCTGCAGGAAGTCGCCATTGTCGAACAGGATGCTGTTCCTGGCCTCCGCCTGCGCCAGCTTGATCAGGCTCGCCGTCTTGGCGAGGCCGACGGTGTCGTCGGCGGCATCCCGAAAATAGTCGTAGGGCACGACGTTGACATGGAGATCGGTGGTCTCCAGCACGCGCAACTTGAGCTTCACGGGGCTCTGGGCGGCGAGGCCGGAAGGCAGCGTCGCTGCGGCGGCCATGGCTGCTCCGGCCTTCAGGGTTTCACGGCGGCTGAATTCGGTTGCGCGTAACATCGGACCCAGCCTCTGGATATCTGTTCTGAATGTCGCGAGGCTAGAGCATGCTGCGAAAAAGTGGCAACGGTTTTTCGCATAAAGCATGCTCTAAACTATTAGAGTCGATCGCGTTTCCTGCGTTTGGATGATTTCGTCCAAACGCAGCTTGGGCGAGCATCGTGCCGGTCGCATGGCACGCCAAAGATGCGGGGCTGCTTGCAGCTCTTCCGCCTTGCTTGCCTGGACGCGTCGGCCGATGGCAGGCTTCGACAGGAGGCGCGCGCATGATCCTGATCGGCCAGTATGATTCCCCCTTCGTGCGGCGCGTCGGCATCGCATTGAGGCTGTACGGACTGCCCTTCGAGCATCGGCCCTGGTCGGTCTTCGGCGATGCCGAGAAGATCCGGCCCTACAACCCGCTGACGCGCGTGCCGACGCTCGTGCTGGATGACGGTCTCGCGCTGGTCGAAAGCCACGGCATCCTCGACTATCTCGACGGTCTCGTCGCCGCCGAGCGCCGACTGTTCCCGGTCACGGAACCGGCCCGGCACCGGGCGGTGCGCACGGCCGGTCTGGCGATGGGCTTCGCCGAGAAGGCCGTCAGCCTGTTCTACGAGTTGAAGCTGCATCGGGAGGTGTCGCAGGTCTGGGCCGAGCGCTGCCGTGCCCAGATCCTCGCGGCGCTGTCCGTCCTGGAGACAGAGCGCAGCCAGCACAGTGCAAGCGGTGCGTTCGCCGGGCGTGTCGGGCACGCCGATATCGCGCTTGCGGTTGCCTGGCGCTTCCTGATGGAGGCCCATCCCGGTATGGCCTCGCCCAGCGACTACCCGACACTTGCCGACGAGGCCGCAAGGCTGGAAGCGCTGCCGGTCTTTCAGGCGATCGCGCAGCCCTTCATTCCCCCGGCCTGACCGCTACGCAGCGCGGCTGATGCCTTCCATGCGCACCCGGCCATCGGACCCTTCGGTCCATGCCGCGATGCCGCCATCGGGCAGGCGCCTGGCCTTCACCAGGAAGTCGTCGCCTGCGATCAGTGGCGCGATGCCGCGGTAATCCAGCTTGATCGGTTCGCCGCCCGACAGCGTGGCGATGATGTTGAGCAGCAGCGTCGCCTGGATCGGCCCATGGACGACGAGGCCGTCATAGCCTTCCTCACCCGTCACATAGGGATAGTCGTAATGGATGCGATGGCTGTTGAAGGTGATCGCGGAGTAGCGGAACAGGAAGACCGGTGAACTCGCGACCTGCCAGACCAGATCGGCCGGTCGCGGGTCCTCCGGTGCCGGCGCGGGGGAGGCCGGCGCGCCCGGCCTTGCGGCCTCGCGGTAGACGATGTTGTGGCGCTCGCGAAGCGCGATGCCGCGCGGCGTAACGAGTTCGTGGTCGACGGCGACGAAGCAGAGCGGCCCCGTGCGACCCTGCTTGTAGGAGATGTCGCCGATCGCCGAGCGGCGCGTGACCTCGTCGCCCGTGCGCAGCGGCGCAAGGGTCTCGATCGTTCCGCCAGCCCACATCCGGCGCGGCAGCGGCACGGGCGGCAGGAATTCGCCCTTCGCCGCATGGCCATCGGTGCCGATTGCGCCCATCGCTGCGATCGGCGGGGCCAGGCACCAGTGCAGGGCAAGCGGCGCCTCGCCCTCGGCATAGGGCGCCAGATGCGGCGCGAAGGTCGCCTCGAAGCTCCGCACCAGACGCGGTGTGACCAGGTCGGTGGCTGCTTCGGTCCTGCCGGTCCAGCGCTTGAGGGCGTCAAGATCGATGCTCATCTCAGTAGGACCTCGGCATGCCCAACACATGTTCGGCGAGATAGGACAGGATCAGGTTCGTCGAGATCGGCGCGACCTGGTAGAGCCGTGTCTCCCTGAACTTGCGCTCGATGTCGTATTCCTCGGCAAAGCCGAAGCCGCCATGCGTCTGCACGCAGGCATTGGCCGCCTCGAACGAGGCGTCGGCCGCCAGCATCTTCGCCATATTCGCTTCGGCCCCGCAATCCTTGCCCTGCTCGTAAAGCCGCACTGCCTCGCGCACCATCAGCTCGGCGGCGCGCATGTTGGCGTAGGCCTTCGCGATCGGGAACTGGACCCCCTGGTTCTGGCCGATCGGCCGGCCGAAGACCTGCCGCTCCCTGGCATAGTTCGAGGCTTTCTCGATGAACCATTTCGCATCGCCGACGCATTCGGCGGCGATCAGGATGCGCTCGGCATTCATGCCGGACAGGATGTAGCGAAAGCCCTTGCCCTCCTCGCCGATCAGGTTCTCGGCAGGCACGCGGACATTGTCGAAGAACACCTCGGTCGTGGCATGGTTCATCATCGTGCGGATCGGCCGGATGGTGAGGCCGGCTTTCAGCGCTTCGCGCATGTCGAGGATGAAGACCGAGAGCCCATCGGTGCGCTTGGCGACCTGCTCGCGCGGTGTCGTACGCGCCAGAAGCAGCATCAGGTCGGACTGTGCTGCCCGGCTCGTCCAGATCTTCTGCCCGTTGACGACATAGTGGTCGCCCTCGCGCCGGGCGAAGGTGCGCAGCGATGTGGTGTCGGTGCCGCTCGTCGGCTCGGTGACGCCAAAGGCCTGCAGCCGCAGGGCGCCGGACGCGATCCTGGGGAGATAGTTGCGCTTCTGTTCGGCCGAACCATGCCGGAGCAGCGTGCCCATGATGTACATCTGGGCGTGGCAGGCGCCGCCATTGCAGCCCTGCCGCTGGATTTCCTCCATGATCACGGTCGCGGCCGAGAGCGGCAGGCCGGCCCCACCATATTCCTCCGGGATCAGCGCTGAGAGGAAGCCGCTTTCGGTCAGCGCGGTGACGAACTCGGCGGGATAGGCCATCTCGCGGTCGAGCTTGCGCCAGTATTCGCCGGGGAAATCGGCGCAGAGTTTTGCGACGGCGTCGCGGATCTCGGTGTGATCTAGGTCTTGCATGGCGTGCTGCTTGTCTCAGGCGGATTGGGCGGCGGCCGTCACGGCGAATTCGGCGCGCAGAGCGGCTTCATGCTCGCCGAGCTCCGGCACGCGCCGCATCTCCGCGCGCTTCCCGTCGACGATGGCGGGAGGGGCCAAAACCTCGATCGAGCCCGCCGGCGTCTCGACCGTCAGCGTCGTCGCGGCCGGATGGGTGATCAGGTCGCCGACGCTCGAGACCGTGCCATAGGCGATCGCGGCCTGATCGAGGGCTGCGGTGACCGCTGCAAAGGGCCTTGCGATCAGGATAGCCTGGATCGCGGCATCGAGGGCTGCCCGTTCCCGGACGCGCAGGACATTGCTGGCGAAACGCGGATCATTGGCCAGGGCCTCGTCCCGAAGCACCTCGCGCGCCAGGACCTGCCATTCGCGCTCGCTCTGCACTGCCAGAAGCACATTGCCATCGGCGAGCTCGAAGACGCCATAGGGTGCGATGGAGGGATGGGCGAGGCCGAGGCGGGGCGGCTCGATCCCGCCATAGCGGCGGGTCAGATAGGGCACGTTCATCAGGTCGGCGATGGTGTCGAACAGCGAGAGCGCGATCTGCGAGCCTTCGCCGGTGCGGGCACGCCGGAGCAGAGCCTCGAGAATCGCGGCGTAGGCGGCATTCCCGGTGGCGATATCGGCGATGGAGACGCCGATCCGCGTCGGCCCGGAGCTTTCGTTGCCGGTGATCGAGGACAGGCCGGCCTCCGCCTGGATCAGCAAATCATAGGCCTTGCGGGTGTAATGCGGCGTGCCGGGCGCATAGCCCGAGACGTCGCAGGTGATCAGGCGCGGGTGGCGCTTGCGCAGCTCGGCGCTGCCGATGCCGAGGCGGCCGGTCGCGCCGGGAGCGAGATTCTGGATGAAGACATCGGCCTTGGCCAGCATCGCCTCGACCATGGCGAGGTCGTCGGGCTGCTTCAGGTCGACGCGGCAGGATTCTTTGCCGCGGTTGATCCAGACGAAATAGGAGGACAGGCCATTGGCGTAGTCGTCATAGCCGCGCGAGAAGTCGCCCTCCGCCCGTTCGAGCTTGATGACGCGCGCCCCCGCATCGGCCAGCCGGCAGGTCGCCACCGGCACGGCGACGGCCTGTTCCAGCGCCACGACCAGGATTCCTTCGAGAGCATGCGTCATCACGTTGAGCCAGTTGGTCTTGTCCTGCGGGCGAAACGGACCTTTCGAGCCACGCAAGTCAAATAGAGTTTTGCGATGGCATCCATAGCGCGGCGAACAGAGCGCGTCCGGCGGACGGACTATAGAAAATCGCTATGGCCTTCATCGCTTTATTCTTCTTGTCGGCCTCTTTCGCCTATGCGCCCCTTTCGGCCCCGGGAGACGCGCCGCCGCAAGAGCGCGCCCCAGCGCAATGAGGGAGACGCACCATGGTGAGGATGAAATGGGCGGCGGCGCTTGCCGCTGCTGCGATGCTCGGCGCGCCGGCGCTGGCGCAGGACAAGCCGAAGGAACTCGTGGTCGGCATCGCGACCTTCCTCTCCGGCCCGGCCTCCGTCTTCGGCGTGCCGGGAAAGAACGCGGCCGATCTCTTGATCGAGGAGCTCAACGCCAAGGGCGGCGTTCTGGGCGTGCCGGTGAAGCCGGTCTATGTCGACGAGGGCGCGGGCACGAACCAACTCCTCTCGGAATACCGCCGCGTCGCGCAGGAGCAGGGCGCGCAGGTGATGTTCGGCGCGATTTCGAGCGGCAGCTGCAATGCGCTTGCCCCCGTCGCAGAGGATCTCAAGGTCGTCAACGTGATGTGGGATTGCGGCACGCAGACCATCTTCGAGGAGGGCAAGTGGAAATACTCGGTGCGCACCCAGGCCCATGCCGGCGCCGAGATGATGTCGACCCTGCTCTACCTGATGAAGGCCAAGCCGGACTTCAAGACGATTGCGGTGGTCAACCAGGACTATGCCTGGGGGCGTGAATCCTGGGCCCTGTTCCAGGCCGGGCTGAAGGCGCTGAAGCCGGATGTGAAGGTCGTGGCCGAGCTCTTCCCGAAATTCGGTGCTCCCGACTTCTCGACCGAGATCACGCGCCTCTCCGCCCTGCGGCCCGATGTCGTGCTCTCGACCTCCTGGGGCGGCGATCTCGACACCTTCGTCCAGCAGGCGGCGGCGCGCGGCCTGCTGAAGCAGTCGACCTTCGTGCTGCCTCTCGCGGAGAGCTCGCTGGAGCGCCTCGGCAACGTCCTGCCCGAGGGCGTGATCATCGGCGGGCGCGGCGACCATTACTGGCTCCACCCCAAGCACAAGAACTCGCCGGAGATGCTGTCCTTCGTGAAGAAGTACAAGGACAAGACCGGCGTCTACCCGATCTATCCGACCTTCCACATGGCGCAGGCCGTGATCGGGCTCGCCAAGGCCTATGAGAAGGCGGGCCAGGCCACGGGCGGAAAATGGCCGAGCAAGGAGCAGGTGATCGCGGCCTTCGAAGGGCTCGAGTTCAAGAGCCTGACCGGGACGATCTCGATCCGCTCGGACCATCAGGGGCTCGAGGACCAGTTGCTCGGCACCACCAAGCGTGTGCCGGACTATCCCTTCGCGGTCTACGACAAGATGGCGCTCTATCCCGGCAAGCTGGTGACGACGCCGCTCGGCGAGAAGTCGCTGGAATGGTTCGCCAAGGTCAAGCCGGAGCTGGTGACCGACAAGTCGATCGAGACCTTCGACTACGCGAAATGAGGCGGATGGCGGGCTGTCCCGGTTCGAGCCGGATCAGCCCGTTCACCCCTTCAAATCGTGGCCGTCCTTGCGGGCGGCCCGGAAGCCATCATCGATCCCGGCCTTGCGCTTCGCCGCAGCCGAGATGACGCTTCACCTCTGGGCCTAAGCACGAAAAGCGGGTTCATGCCTCCTGAAATGCTCCTTCTCGCCGCGCTCGACGGCCTCGCCTACGGCTCGCTGATCTTCCTGGTCGCGGTGGGCCTGTCGCTGATCTTCGGCGTGCTCGGCGTGCTCAACGTGGCGCATGGCAGCTTCTATGCGATCGGCGCCTATGTCGCGGCCGCCGGTGTGCTCGCCTTGACCGGCATGGGCTTGCCGCCCTGGCTAGCCTTTCCCTTCTTCATCGTCGCAGCTGTGCTGGTCGGCGTCATCGTCGGCGGGCTGGTCGAAACCCTGCTGCTCCGGCGGATCTACGGCAAGGAGGAGGTGCTGCAGCTCCTCGTCACCTTCGCCGTCTTCATGATCCTCGAGGATGCGCAGAAGGTCGTCTTCGGGGTGCAGCCCTATTTCGCCAATGCGCCGATGAACTGGCTCGGCACCATTGAGGTCTTCGGCATCTTCTACACCCAGTACCAGCTCATCCTGATCCCGACCGTGGCGCTTCTCGTGCTGGTGGGCTTGCGCCTCTTCCTGCGCCGCACAGCCTTTGGGCGCGCCATCGTAGCGGTGACGCAGGACCGCGAGGCGGCAACCGCGATGGGGATCGACGCGACGCGGGTCTACCTGATCACCTTCATCATCGGCGCCTCGCTTGCCGCGCTTGGCGGCGCACTCTCCTCGGCCACGACCTCGCTCACCCCCGGAATCGGCTCGGGCATGATCGTGCTCTCCTTCGCCGTGGCGGCCACCGCCGGGCTCGGTCGCATCGAGGGCGCGGCGGTCGCGGCCTTGCTGATCGGGCTCGGCCGCTCGGTCGCCGTCTATTTCGCGCCCGAATTCGACGTGCTGATCCCCTATCTGATCATGGTCGCGGTGCTGCTGATCAAGCCCGAGGGCCTGTTCACCACCGTACAGACGAGGAAGGTGTGATGGCCCGCCAGCTCATCATCGGCGCGGGCCTGCTCGCGGCGCTCATCATCTTCCCGCTGCTCTCGCCCTGGTCGACGGTCATCCTCACCGTCGCGGTTTGCGAGGGGCTGGCGGCGCTCGGCATCCTCGTGCTGCTGCGGGCCGGGCAGGTCTCCTTCGGCCATGGGCTCTATTTCGCCTTCAGCGCCTATGTCGTCGCCTTCATGGCGGCGGCGCGCTTCGGCCATGAGGTGCTGATCCTCGTGCCGGTCGCAACCGCCGCCTCCGGGCTGCTCGCGGCCCTGGTCGGGCTCTTCGTCGTGCGCTACCGGGCGATCTTCTTCGGCATGCTGAACCTCGCCATCTCGATGGTGTTCTTCTCGCTGCTGGAGAAGCTGTTCTCGATCACGGGCGGTGCCGACGGCAAGCGCGTCCCGCGCCCCACGCTCGCCGGCATCAGCCTCGAGCGTGCCGAGTTCGAGCTCTGGATCTTCTACATCACGCTGGGCCTGGCGGTTCTCGCGGCGCTCGGTGTCGCACGCTACCTCCTTTCGCCCGGCGGCAAGGCGCTGGAGGCGATCAAGTCGAACGAGACGCGGCTCGAATATCTCGGCGTCTCCAGCCGCAAGGTGCTCTTCGGCGCCTATGTGCTGTCGGGCCTGCTGGCGGGGCTCGGCGGGGCGGTCATTGCGCTCGTCTCCGGCCATGTCACGCCGGAACTGGCCTATTGGGTCCGTTCGGGCGAGTTCGTCTTCATCGCCATCCTGGGTGGGGTCGGCGGCGTCGTCGGCCCCTTCCTCGGGGCGTTGATGTTCCAGATCATTCGGGGCTATGCGGCGGTCTATGCGCCCGAGACCTGGCATGCGGTGCTCGGCGTGATGCTTCTCGTCATCATCTTCTTCGCGCCGAACGGGCTCCATGGCCTGATGACCGGCCGCAAGCCGGCGGGGACGGGCCAATGAGCGCACTCATCCTCGAAGCCCGGGACCTCGAACTGCGCTTCGGCGGGGTGCAGGCCGCGAATGGCGCGAGCCTCAAGGTCCACGCCAATGAGCGGATCGCGATCATCGGCCCCAACGGCGCCGGCAAGACCACCTTCATCAATCTCTGCACCGGCTATCTCAAGCCGCAGGCGGGGCGGGTGTTCTTCGGGGGCAGCGACATCACGGCGCTCTCGCCGCGCGCCATCACGCGGCTCGGGGTCGGCCGCTCCTTCCAGATCCCGCAGCTCTTCCTCGAGAATACGGTGATCGAGAACCTTTTGCTCGCGCTCAGCGCCCGGGAGGGAACATGGTCGCCCTTCCTCAGGCTCGACCGTCATCCGAAGACCGAGGAGATGTGGGCGCTGCTCGACATCGTCGGGCTGAAGGATGCCGGCCGCCGCATCGTGCGCGAGCTGCCCGAGGGCATGCGCAAGCTCATCGACATCGCAGTCGCGCTCGCGCTCGAGCCGAAGCTGATCTTCATGGACGAGCCGACCAGCGGCGTTTCCAGCCATGAGAAGTTCCAGGTCATGGATACGCTCACCCGCGCCCTCGATGCCCGCGCCACCACCGCCATCTTCGTCGAGCACGACATGGATGTGGTCGCGCGCTACGCCAGCCGCGTCGCGGTCTGGGCCGGCGGGCGCATCGCCCATGAGGGGACGCCCGACGAGATCCTGAACCATCCCGAGGTCCGCGAGACCGTCATCGGCGTGGGAGTCTGATCATGCTGGAGATCAAGGGCCTGACTGCCGAGATCGAGGGCGTGCAGGTGCTGCGCAAGGTCGATCTGTCCCTGGCCGAGGGCGCGACGGTGGCGCTGATCGGCCGCAATGGCGCGGGCAAGACCAGCCTGCTGCGGGCCGTCATGGGCTTCATGAAGGTGACGGCAGGCGAGATCTCCTTCGACGGCAGGCCGTTGCTGCAGGTCAAGCCGCATGAGCGCCCGCGCCTCGGCATCGGCTACGCCCCGGAAGACCGCCGCCTGTTCTCGACCTTCACCATCGAGGAGAATATCCGCCTGCCGGCCGAGGTGATGAAGGTGCGCGAGGCCGAGATCGCCAGGCGGCTGGAGGGTGTCTACCAGGTGCTGCCGGAACTCGCAGATCTGCGCCACCGGCCGGCCGCCGGCCTCTCCGGCGGGCAGGGCAAGATGGCTGCGCTGGCGCGCGCGCTGATGGTCGGCACGCGCATCATTCTGCTGGATGAGCCGTTCCAGGGGCTCGCCCCCGTGCTTGCCAATCGTTATGCCGCTGCCTTGCGCGCCCTGCGCGACAGCCATCCCGACATCGCCTTGCTCATCACCGAATCCAATCCCAGCCTGCTCCGGACCTTCGCCGAACGCAGCTATGCGATCGAGCGCGGCGAGGTGACCGAGATTGCCGGCGGTCTGGCGGCGAGTTCGCTGGAAGCCGCAGGCCTGCACTGACTTCGGAAGGACACTCTATGACGCAGCATTTCATCAATGGCCGCCATGTTGCCGGCCGCACCGGCGAAACCATGGCGGTGCTCGCGCCTGCGACCGGCGAGGAATTCACCCGCATCGCCTGCGGCACGGCCGACGATATCGACGATGCGGTGAAGGCGGCACAAGCCGCCTATGAGGGTGCCTGGGGTAAGCTGACGGCGGCCGAGCGGGGCCGGCTGATCGCGAAGCTTGCGATCAAGGTGCAGGACCATTTCGACGAGCTGGCCAGGATCGAGGCTGAGGATACCGGCAAGCCGATGGCGCAGGCCAGGGCCGATATCGAGGCGACGGCCCGCTATTTCGAATTCTATGGCGGCGCGGCGGACAAGGTGCATGGCCATGTCATCCCCTTCATGAACGGGTACAGCGTCAGCGTCGTGCACGAGCCGCATGGCGTCACCGGCCATATCCTGCCCTGGAACTATCCGGCGCAGATGTTTGGCCGCTCGCTGACGGCGTCACTCGCCATGGGCAATGCGGTGGTGCTCAAGCCCGCCGAGGAGGCCTGCCAGACGGCGCTCAGGCTGGCCGTCCTCGCCTCCGAGGTTGGCTTTCCCGATGGCGCGATCAATATCGTCACCGGGCGCGGCCATGAGGCGGGCGCTGCGCTCTCGGCCCATCCCGGCATCGGCTTCATGTCCTTCACCGGCTCGCCCGAGGTCGGCAAGATGGTGCAGAAGGCCTGCGCCGAGAACCTGATCGGCTGCACGCTGGAACTCGGGGGCAAATCCCCGCAGATCGTCTTCGATGATGCCGATTTCGACGCGGCGGTCCCGATCGTCTGCAAGGCCATCGTGCAGAATACCGGGCAGACCTGCTCCGCCGGCAGCCGCGTGCTGGTCCAGAAGAACGCCTATGACGCATTCGTCGGCGCGGTTGCCAGGCAGTTCTCCACGCTGCGTGCCGGAACGCCGGAGATGGATCTCGATTGCGGGCCGGTGATCAACGCCAGGCAGCAGGGCCGGGTGCAGAGCTTCATCGACCAGGCCCGCGAGCAGGGCATCCCGGTCCTCGCCGAAGGGCAGATCGCGCAGGGCGTGCCGAATGGCGGCTTCTACGTCACGCCGACCCTGTTCGGCCCGGTGCCTCGCGGCAACCGCCTGGAGCAGGAGGAGGTCTTCGGGCCGGTGCTCTCGGCGTTCCCGTTCGAGGACGAGAGCGACGCCATCCGCCTTGCCAATGCGACCGCCTATGGCCTCGTGGCCGGCATCTGGACCGGCAATGGCGGGCGCCAGCAGCGCGTCGCCAAGAGCGTGCGCGCCGGACAGGTCTTCATCAACGGCTATGGTGCCGGCGGCGGCATCGAGCTGCCCTTCGGCGGCACCGGCAAGAGCGGTCATGGCCGCGAGAAGGGCTTCATGGCGCTGGAAGAGTTCGCGGTGACTAAGACGATCGTCCACAAGCACGGCTGACTCTTTCACGGTGAAGCGCCGGAACCTCGCCAAAAATCCTCTCCGATAGTGATAGGGAGGGGACTCGCGCCCCACCTTCTCCCCTTGCGGGAGAAGGTGGCCCGAAGGGCCGGATGAGGGGGCGCGGCGTCCTTGCCGGTTATTGCCCCGCAAGCCTCAAACCTTCCAACGTCGCGCGACCCCTCACCCCAACCCTCTCCCGCAAGGGGAGAGGGGGGCAGGTCGCGCCGAATCCCGCCTCGCGCTATTGCGCAGGCGTTTCAACACGAGGGGCAGGCTCCGCCTCGAAGCGGCGGACACCTCGTCCCTCTCTCCTCTCCTTCCAGGAACGGGGTTCTTCGCGCCTTGCCGCCGCGCCGTCATCCTCCCCTCAGGCGTGCTTGACGCGGTTCGGCCACTCCCGGGTGACGCCTGGCTGGACGGGGCGTTCCAGATAGGTCGACAGCACGACATAGCTGCGCGTCGCCTTCACGCCTGGCGTGTCGTAGAGCCGGGCGAGCAGACCTTCCAGCGCATGCGTGCTCTCGGTCCGTACCTTCAACAGCATGCAGGTATCGCCCGCGACGGAGTGGATTTCCTCCACTTCCGGATGGGACTCGATTGCCAGAAGCGCTGTCGTCTTGCCCCAGCCGGTGGTGTCGACATGAACGAAGGCGAGAAGCGTCTTGCCCGTGGCCTCCGGTTCGATCAGCGCCGCGACCCGCCGGATCGCGCCGGACCGGCGCAGCCGCTTCACCCGCTCATGCGCTGCCGGCGGAGAGAGACCGACGCGCTCGCCCAATTCCGCGTAGCTCGTCGTCGCGTCCTCGACGAGAACGCCTAACAGCTTTCGGTCCATGGCATCGAGATCGCGCCCTTCTGCCCTGCCACGCCGAATGGCATCTGTTTTTTCGTTCATTCGCCCCTCATGGGTTGAAGCCGAATTCTGTTCGGTCATTCTGAAGGAATGTCGAACCTTGATCAAATTGGCCTGCCTGCAACCGATCATCCGGCACGCATTCCGCTCGCGGCCTACGTCTTATGCCTGTGCATCGGCATTGTCGGCGCGAACTCTTTGGCTCTGGGGCCGATCGCGCCGCGTGTCGCGGAGAGCTTCATGGTGTCGGTACCCGCCGTGATGTCGGCCTCGGCCGTGTTCGGGATCGGCACCGCCGCGAGCGCCCTGTTCCTGGCCGGGGCGATCGACCGTTTCGGAGCCGGCCGGACGTTGCGGGGTGCATTGCTGCTCTTTGCACTTGCGCTCGCCGGCTGCGCTGCCGCGCCGGGGCTCGCCATCTTCGTCGGCGCGCAGTTCGTCGCCGGGATCGCCGCGGGGCTCGCCTTGCCCGCGATCTATACGCTGGCTGCGGTCGCGGCACCGCCAGGCCGGGAGAGCGATACGCTCGGCGTCGTCCTCTCCGGTTGGACCTTGAGCATGGTGGCAGGCGTGTCGCTCTCCGCTGTCCTCGCCGATGCAGCGGGCTGGCGCGTCGTCTATGCCGCTGTCTTCGTCGCGACGCTTCTGTCCTTCGCTGCGGCGGCCGGGCCGATGGCGCTTGCTCCGCGGCGCTCGGCCTCGGTGCAGTCGCCCCTCTCGGCGCTGCAAGTGCCGGGCATTGCGCCACGGCTCGTGGCTTGCGTCGCCTTCATGATCTCGTTCTACGGTGTCTATGCCTATATCGGCGATCACCTGCACCGAGGCCTCGGCCTGCCGCTCGGCGCCAATGGCCTTCTGGCGCTCAGCTATGGCCTTGGCTTCGGCGCGGCGGCCTTTCTGGACCGGCTGATCGACCGTTTCGGTCCCGGTCGGCTGCTGCCGGCGCTCTTTCTGGCGGTCGGCGCCATCTACCTTGCGATGGCCGCGGCATCCAGCACGCGCTACGGCCTGTTCGGCATCGCCTTCGTCTGGGGGCTGGCCAATCACGTGGCGTTGAACGCGCTGATCGTCAGCCTCGGCTCGCTCGATCCGACCCGGCGCGGGGCGATCATGGGCCTCAACAGCGGCGTGACCTATCTTTCGCTTTTCGCCGGCACGGCCGCATTTGGGCCGCTCTACGATCATGCCGGGTTCGCGGCGCTGGCAGTGGCGGCTGCCGCCCTGATGCTTGGGGCGACGCTCGCTGCCGCGCTGGCGCGGCGCGCGTCGGCGCCCCCCAAAGCATGAGCCTCGAGGTGGATGCCTACATCAGGATCACATGGCGGATCGTGCGGCCCTCGGCCAGCGCGTCAAAACCCTCGTTGATCTCGTCGAGACTGCTCGTGCTGGTCAACAGCTTGTCGACCGGCAGCTTGCCGCGCTGGTAGAGGTCGATGAAGCGCGGGATGTCGCGGCCGGGGATGCAGCTCCCGACATAGGATCCCTTCAGGGTCCGCTCCTCGCCGACCAGCTTGACCGGAGCGAGCGCGAGCGTGTGGGCCGGGTTTGCGAGGCCAGCCGTGGTCGTCGTGCCGCCGCGCCGGGTGATCTGATAGGCGAGGTCGAGTGCCTTGACCGAGCCGGCCATCTCCAGCCCGTGGTCGACGCCGCCCTTGGTCGCCGCCCGGATCGCCTCGACGACGCCGGGATCGCCGGCATTGAACGTGTCGGTCGCGCCAAGCTCGCGGGCGATCCGGAGCTTGTCCTCGGAGAGGTCGACCGCGATCACGCGGGACGCGCCGCAGGCGACTGCCCCCAGCAGCGCGCTCAGCCCGACGCCGCCAAGGCCGACGACGGCGACTGTCTCGCCGGCGCGGATCTTCGCCGTATTCACGGCGGCGCCGACCCCGGTCAGCACCGCGCAGCCGAACAGCGCCGCGATCTCGTGCGGGATATCGGCCTCGATCTTCACCAGGGAGTAGCGCGAGATCACCGCATGTTCGGCAAAGGCCGAGACGCCGACATGATGGTTCACCGCCCGGCCATTGGCCGAGAGCCTGCGCCCGCTGCCGAGCAGCTCGCCTGCGCCATTGGCCGCATTGCCGGGCTCGCACAGGGCAGGGCGGCCCTCGCTGCAGGGCGCGCAGTGGCCGCAGGACGGCACGAAGACCATGATGACGCGGTCGCCCGCCTTCAGGTCCTGCACGCCGGGGCCGGGCTCGACGACCTCGCCGGCCGCCTCATGGCCGAGCACCATCGGCACTGGGCGCGGCCGGTTGCCGTCGATCACCGAGAGGTCGGAATGGCAGAGCCCGGCGGCCCGCACGCGGACCAGGACCTCGCCCGGGCCGGGTGGCGCGAGCTCGATCTCCTCGATCGCAAGCGGCCTGGAGCGTGCATAGGGCGCGGCGACGGGGCTGGCATTCAGGACGGCGGCGCGGATCTTCACGGGCGTTTCCTCGGGCAGGCTGAGTTCTATGGCCGGTGTGAAGGTCGGGCGCGATGCGACCCCTGTCAAAGAGGAAATCGCGATCAGCCGTATAAGGCCGGGCGATCACCGTCCTCCCCCAGCGTCGCCGTCCAGGTTTCGTCGGCCACAAGCCCGCGCAGGATCTCCCAGGAGAGCTGGCCGATGGCGCGCGCCGCAGCCGGCATCGGGCGCTCGGTCGAGTAGGCGAGATAGACCTTGCGATGGAGGGCAGGCCGGTCGATCCCCCAGGTCTGGAAGATGCCGGCCCTCGCCTGAGCGCTGACCGCCATGCGGGGCAGGATGCCGTAGCCCAGCCCGCGCTCCGCCAGCCGCTTGATCTGCGAGTAGGATTCGATCTCGATCGCCGGGTTGATCGTGGCGTGGACGCCAAGCGCGGCCTCGTCGATCTGGTCGCGCAGCCCGTGCCCCTGGCCTGGAAGGATGAGATCGAGCCCGGCGGCCTCGGTCAGGCTGACGGTGCCGCCGGCTGGTGCCGCGACAGCATTCAGCGATGGCGCTCCGAACAGGCAGAGCTCTTCGGTCAGGACATGGTGGATGCCGAGCCCCTTGGGGTCGGAGGTCGAGTAGATCACGGCCAGGTCGACCTCGCCACGGCGCAGCCAGTCGAGCACGAAGCCGCTCATCGCCTCGGCGATGCGGATGCGCACGGCTGGGTAGCGCTCCCGCGCCGCCTCGATGAGCGGCACGCTGAACTGTTCGCTGACGGTGCCTGGCAGGCCGATGCGGACCTCGCCGCCCGGCGCGGCTGAAACGCCGCGCACGCTGTCGCGCAGCTCTGCGAATTCAGCGAGGATGGAGCGGGCCCGCGCCAGCAGGCGCTCGCCCGCTTCGGTCGGAATGACACCGCGCGTGCCGCGATGCAGGAGCGGCACGCCGAGCTCGTCTTCCATATGGCGCAGATGCTGGCTGAGCGCCGGCTGGGCAACGCGCAGCTTGGTCGCAGCCTTCGAGAACGAGCCCTGTTCGACGATCGCGGTGAAATAGCGGAGCTGGCGCAGATCCATCGCGGCTTCATCTCTCCCGGCGACCCATGAATGAGCGCCGCATGGTGGTAGCGTCCGCGGCGCGCGAAGGCCAGAGCTGGCAGGGCGATGCAACGGCCAAGCCGCGCCGCGATGCGCAGCGAAGTTCCATGAAATCAGCGCCTTGTCGTGCAGTCCCTGAAACACTCTCGCCGGGGGCGCCCAAGCTTTCGGTTATGCGCGCCAGAGCGAAGCCTTATTGGCCGTCACGCAACGGCACGTGCATCCTCCCGGTGTGGCGTGGGCTGGAGGCTTTCTTCAAGGACGCCTCATCCGGAACGCCCAGCAGCAACCGGCGCCAGACGCCGGATGGTCACGTTCAGGAGGAATGCCATGTCCAGGGATCTGATCTTGCCGAGCCTTGCCAGCCGCCGCGGTTTTCTAGGCGGCGCTGCCGCGCTGGCTGCGGGGGCGACACTGCCGATGGGCGCCACGTCCTTCGCCAAGGCGCCGCTCTCCAACAATCAGGCGCCCTATTTCTACCGTTTCATGCTTGGCTCGTCCGAGGTGACGGTCATCTCCGACGGGCCGCTGCCGCTCGGGGACCCCGGCACCAACTTCGTCGGCGTGTCGAAGGACGAAGTCTACAGGATGCTGGAGACGAATTTCCTGCCGAAGGACAATGTCGTCCTCGAGCAGAATGTCCCGGTGGTGAATTTCGGCGACCGGCTGGTGATGTTCGACACCGGCATGGGCTTCTCGAAGGCCTTCGGTCCGACGACCGGGCGTCTGCAGAAGAGCCTGCAGGAAGCCGGCATCAAGCCCGCGGATATCGACGCCATCGTCTGCAGCCACGCCCATATCGACCATATCGGCGGCATCTGTACGGCAGACGGCAAGGCCAATTTCCCCAATGCGCAGATTTATATCAGCCAGATCGATTTCGATTTCTGGACGGACGAGGGCAAGCTCGGCTCGCCTCTCAAGGCCTTCGTCGAACACGCGCGCGCCAATCTTCTGCCGGTGCGCGATCGCATCGTCTTCTTCAGGGATGGGCAGGAGTTCCTGCCGGGCATCCAGGCCATCGCGGCGCCGGGGCACACCGCCGGGCACCACATCTTCATGGTGTCCTCAGGCGGAAAGACCTTCGCGTTCCTCGGCGATCTGACCCACCACGCGGTGCTGCTGCTCGAGAAGCCGCTGATGGAATTCGCCTATGACAGCGACCCAAAGCAGGCCGCGCAGTCGCGCGTGAAGCTGCTCGGCATGCTGGCGGCCAACAAGACACCCGTCATGTCCTATCACTTTGCGTGGCCGGGTTTCGGTAATCTGGCCAAGGCAGGCGATGGCTACCGTTATTTCGCCGCACCGATGGACATGCTGCGTGGGTGAGTGAGCTGCGCTGCGGTGCTCCTCCCCGCTGCGGCGCCTCACCGGGGCCGGGGTCTGCACGAATGCTTCGGCCTTCGCGCAGGCTCCGGCCTTCCCTTGCGGCCGGGCCCTTCAGTCCCGCAGGGGGCGGGGCACCGTCACCGGGCGTGCCTCGCGGGCCTGGGCGGCAAGGCGCATCGGCGCATTGACCGCGCCAAAACCGGAATAGCCGCCGCGGCGCTCGACGATCTCGAAGAAGAAGCGCTGGGCGAAGACATGGGTGTAGACCTGCAGGAACTCGGCCTCGCCGTCGCGGTCGTAGAGAATGTGGTGCTCGCGCAGCCTGTCGATGAAGGCGGGCTCAAGCCCATGCCTGGCTTCCAGGTCGTCGTAGTAGTTCTCGGGGATGTCGAGGAAGGACAATCCTGCGGCCCGCATCGCCGTGACCGCGGCAAAGATGTCGGGCGCGCTGAAGGCGATATGCTGCACGCCCGAGCCGAAATGCTCGGAAACGAAGCGTGAGGAGAGCGTCCGCGTCGACTGCGAACCGTTGAGCACGAAACGGACCGCACCGTCACCGCTGATGATCGGCCGGCTCGAGACCAGTCCGGCGGGATCGGCGACGTCGGTCTGCTGGATGCGCTCCAATGCGAAGAGCGAGGTATAGAACAGCAGCCAGGACAGCATCTCCTCGTAGTCCATCGACTGCGAGATGTGGTCGACGCTGGCCAGGAGGGCGGGAGAGGGCGCTGACGCATCTGCGGCTGCGATGAACTCCTTTTCCCAGACATGGCCGAGTTCGCCCTTGGGCTCGGTGAAGTAGAACAGCGCGCCGCCGACGCCGCGGATCGCCGGAATATGCATCTCGCCGGGTGCAACCGGCTGCTCAAAGGCTGCGATCCTGAGCTGCTTTGCCCGCGCCATGGCCTGCGCCACATCCGCCACCCGCAGCCCGATCGCGCAGACGCCGGGGCCGTGCATGATCGCATGCGACTGGGCAAAACCGTCCTTCTCGGTGTTGAGCACGAGATTGATGGCGCCCTGGCTCCAGCGGGTCACCGCCTTGCTGACATGGTGCCCGGTCTGCCGGAAGCCGAGTGCGGCGAAGAGTTCCGCCAGGCTGTGGGCGGTCTCCTCGTCGAGCGCGAACTCGATGAACTCAACGGCGAGGCAGCGCGCGCGCGGCGGCAGCTCCGGCGCCACCTGGTCGGCGAGCTGGATGAGGGAGCGTATGCCGTCGCTCGCAAGCCGCCGGGCCGAACCGGCGCGAAACTGATCGTTGAAGACCTCGAGCGAGAGCGGCCCGGAATAGCCCGTCGCCTCGACGGCCCTGACGAAATCCGCGACCGGCAGATCGCCCTGTCCGGGGAAACAGCGGAAATGCCGGCTCCAGCTCAGCACATCCATGTCCAGCGCAGGCGCATCGGCGAGCTGGACCAGGAAGATCCGATCTCCGGGGATCGTCGTGATCGGCCCCAGGGGCGAGCGCCGCGCAAGCGTGTGGAACGAGTCGAGGATCAGGCCGATGCGCGGATGGTCGGCCCGGCGCACGATCTCCCAGGCGTCACGGTAGTCATTGATATGTCGGCCCCAGGCCAGCGCCTCGAACCCGACCTTGACGCCATGCTTCTCCGCCAGCGCACCGAGCTCGCGCAGATCGGCCGCCGCACGGTCGATGCCGCCCTCGGCCTGCGGCGAGACATTGGAGCAGATCAGCATCAGCTCGGCGCCGAGCTCGTTCATGATCGCGAATTTGCGCTCGGCCCGAGCGAAGGCGCGAGCGCGCTGCGGCTCCGGCATGCCCTCGAAATCGCGGAAGGGCTGGAAGGCGGCAATGCCCAGGCCGAGATCGGCGATCATCCGGCCGACATCGCGCGGGCTGCCGTCGAAGGTCAGGAAGTCGTTCTCGAAAACCTCGACTGCATCGAAACCGGCCGCCGCAATGGCTTGCAGTTTCTCGGCAAGATCGCCGCTGAGCGAGACGGTGGCGATCGAGGTCGGTTTCATGCTGCGTCTGTCCCGGACAGAGCCCTGAGCGGAGCGGGCTTGACGGTTGCGCCGGTTCGGGCCGCCTCCGCAACGGCCTCGACGACGGCCAGCGTTCGGGCGGCATCGGCTGCGCCGGTCAGCGGTGCTTCGCTCCCGCGAATGACGGCGCAGAAATGCCGGAGCTGCTCGGCCAGCGGCTCGACTGGCGCGACGCCGCGGTTCTCGTGCTGGAGCGGCTCCCACCAGCCGGCCTTGTCCTGGTAGTGCCAGAAATCGAGCTTGGGCAAGGCCAGCGAGCCTTCGCTGCCGGCGATCAGGTAGCAATGGCCCTCGCGCTGCGGATAGGCCTTGTTTTCGCCGGAGCTGAGCTCCCAGCTCCAGGGCGAGGGCGTTGCGTCCGAGACGGTTGCGGTGCCGAGCGCGCCATTGCTGAAGCGGAAGATCAGGGCGGCGCTGTCCTCGACGGCAAAGCCGCGTGTCGCGTTGGAGGTGATGGCCTGCACGCTCTCGATCTCGCCGCAGATGAAGCGGAGATTGTCGATGTCGTGGATCAGGTTGATCAGCACCGGCCCACCGCCCGGCTCGCGCCGCCAGGCGACGTCGAAATAGTCGTCCGGCTTCTTGATGAGGAACAGCGCATTGACGGCAACAAGCCGGCCGATGCCGCCTTCGCTGACGATCCTTCGCGCCGATTTGACGATCGGGTTGTGACGGCGGTGATGACCGGCGAGCACGGCGACACCCGTGCGCGCCTGTGCATCGACGAGCCTTTGCGCCGCAGCGACGCTCTCGGCCAGCGGCTTCTCGACCAGAACCGGCACGCCGGCCTCGAGGCAATCGATCGCGCCCGGAACATGCAGCGCATTCGGCGTCGCGATGATGGCGCCGTCCGGCTTCATCGCAGCCAGCATCTCATGCTGCGACGGGAACCAACGCAGATTCCGCTCGGCCGCGATCGCCTTCGCCGCCTCGGTCGGGTCGCAGATGGCGGCCAGCACGCATTCCGCCGAGGCCTCGATGCGCAGGAGATGGGCGCGGCCGATCAGGCCGGCGCCGACGAGCGCGATTTGGAGAGGTTTGCTCATGCGGCCTCCGTCATGGCGCCGCCGAGGAAGAGCTGGCCGACGCGCGGATCGGCGAGGATGTCGGCGGCTGGTCCCTGCATCCTGGTCTGGCCCAGCTCCAGCACAAGCCCTTCATCGGAGATCTCCAGCGCCGAGCGCGCATTCTGCTCGACCATCAGGATCGTGACGCCGCGCGTGCGCAGGTCCTGCAGGATGCCGAAGGTCTCCTGCACCATCATCGGCGAAAGCCCGATCGAGGGTTCGTCGATCAGCACGAGCTTGGGGTCGAGCAGAAGTCCGCGCACGATCTCCAGCTGCTTCTGCTCGCCGCCCGAGAGGGTGGACGCCTGCTGGTCGGCCTTGCGGCGCAGCGCCGGAAAGCGATCGAGCGCGGCTTCGAGCCGCTTCGGCATATCGGTGATGCGCGAGCCTGCCGCGACGGCGCCGAGCTCGATATTGTGGCGCACGGAGAGCTCCGGGAAGATGTTGCGTCCCTGCGGCACATAGCAGATGCCGGCCTCCAGCAGCTTGCGCTGGTTCCAGTGGGTGATCTCGGTGCCGTCCAACCGGATATGGCCCTCACGGACCTTGAGCAGGCCGAAGATCGCCTTGAACACGGTCGACTTGCCGGCGCCGTTGGGGCCGATCACCGTGGTGATGGCGGCGCGCCGGATTTTGAAGGTCGTGCCGTTCAGGATGGTCATGGCGCCATAGCCGCCGACCACGCCGTCGAGTTCGAGGATATGGGCGTCCATTCCAGTCGCTCCTCAATGGCCGAGATAGGCTTCGATGACTTGGCGGTTGGCCCTGACTTCGGCAGGCGTTCCCTCGGCCAGGACCTTGCCTTCCGCCAGCACGAGCACGCGGGTGCAGAGCGACATGACGAAATCCATGTTGTGTTCGATCACCACGAAGGTCGCGCCCTGCTCGGCATTGATGGCGCGCAGGCGCTCCTTCAGGTCGCCAAGCATGGTCAGGTTGACGCCACCTGCCGGCTCGTCGAGCAGCACGAGGCGGGGCCCGGCCATGAAGGCCATCGCGGCATCGAGCAGCTTCTGCTGGCCATAGGAGAGCCCGCCCGCCTTGGCGTCGACGAGATGGCCGAGCTTGAAGAAACCGATCATCCGGTCGGCCTTCTCGGTCAGCCCGGCATCGCGCCGCCCGAAGAAGCGCGAGAGCATCGTGCCCTCATGTTCCTGCCCGGCGAGGATCAGGTTCTCGCGCACCGAGAGCTCGGGGAAGACCTGGAGCAGCTGGAAGGTGCGGCTGACGCCGAGGCGGTTGAGGTCGGAGGGGCGCATGCCCGTGACCTCCTTGCCGTCGAGCTTCACCGTGCCCTCGGTCGGGTCGAGCTGGCCCAGGATGCAGTTGAACAGGGTCGACTTGCCGCAGCCATTCGGCCCGATGATGCCGAGGATCTCGCCCTCCTTGACGGAGAAGGAGACGCCGTTCACCGCCTTGATGCCGCCGAAGGCCTTGTGGATGTTCGAGACTTCGAGGACCGGGCTCATGAGCGGCCTCCCGTGTTGGCGGCCACGCTCTTGCCGGCCACGGTCTTGCCGATCTTGCCCTTGCCGGTGAGCTTCGCCCAGCCGCGCTCGAGCAGGCCGCTCACGCCCTGCGGGCAGGCGATCAGCAGCAGCATGACGATGGTCGCGAAGATGATCAGGTAGAGCGATCCGACGACGCGCAGCCATTCCGGCAGCACCACGCCGAGCAGCGCGCCGATGAACGGGCCGAGCAGGTAGCCGGCGCCGCCCGCCACCACCATCAGCAGCAGGAAGAAACTCTGCGACAGCGAGAAGGGCGAGGGGTCGATGAACTCGACCAGCGGAGCGTAGAGCGCGCCTGCAAAGCCGGCATAGGCCGAGCCGATGGCGAAGGCGAGCAACGTGTACATGCGCGTGTCGATGCCGAGGCTGGCGGCCCGGATCGGGTTCTCGCGCAGCGCCGTGAAGGCCCGGCCCCAGGGAGAACGGATCATCCACCACAGGGCGACCGCCAGGATCAGGGTGACGATGACGACGAAACGGTGGAAGGCGAGCGCGCCGTCGAGCTTGAGCCCGAAAAAGCTGGGGCGCGGGATGTTCGAGAGGCCGAAGACGCCGCCGGTCAGCCATTGCTCGTTGCGCAGGATCAGCCAGATCAGTGTCGAGAAGGCGAGCGTGACGAAGGCAAGGTAATGCGCCTTGACCCGCAGCGCCGGGAAACCGAGCACCAGCCCGACGGCGAAGGTCAGCAGGCCGGAGAGTGCGAAGGAGGCGTACCAGTTCAGTCCGACCTTGGTGGTCAGCAGCGCCGTCGTGTACGCGCCGAGCCCCATGAAGGCGGCCTGCGCCAATGACTTCAGGCCGGCATAGCCGAGCGTCAGGTTCAGGCCCATCACAGCGATGCTCATCACCAGCCAGAGCGAGAGCACATAGGTGCCGTAGCGGCCCATGCCGGCCGGGGCGAACCAGAGGATGACGGCGCCGAGCATCAGCGTGATCAGAGTGCCGTCGGCGAAGGCGGCAAGGGACGGCACTCTTGCGAGGCGGCCGCGCTGCTGCGGCAGGCTTCCCTGGGTCGCAGGCGCGGTCATACGCGGCGCTCCTCTTTGCGGCCCATCAGGCCTTCCGGCTTGAGCAGGATGATGACGACGAGCAGGACGAGCGGCACGGCCAAGCGATAGGAGGATGAGATATAGGCCGCCGCCATGCTGTCGACGATGCCGACCACGAGCCCGCCGACCAGCGCGCCGCGCACCTGGTTGAAGCCGCCGACGATGGCGGCGATGAAAGCGAACAGGCCGATGACCTCGCCATTCGAGAATTTCGCCAGATAGATCGGCGAGATCAGCACCGAGGCGACGACGGCAAGCGCGGCGTTGATCACGAAGGTCAGCAGCACCATGCGCTCGACCGGGATGCCGAGAATGCGGGCGACGGTGGGGTTCTGGGCCGTGGCCTGCATCTGCCGGCCCAGCCGGGTGCCGCCGACGAACCATTGCAGCAGGCCGATCACCGCGAAGGCGACGACGATGATGGCGATGTGCTGCAGCGAGATCGAGGCGCCGAAGACCGAAATGGTCTGGGTCGGCACGAAGGAGGGGAAGTTCTGGGCCTCGGCCGAGAAGCCGTCCTTGGCGCCTTCCTTCATGATGATCGAGAGCGCCATCGTGGCGATGGCAAGCGGCAGGACGCCGTGCCGGATCATCGGATCGACCACCGCGACCTTGAAGCCGACGCCGAAGATCAGGATGAAGGCGGCGATGCCGATCAGAGCGCCCAGCCAGATCGGCGCGCCGAACAGCTTGATGGCGAGCAGGACCAGCACCGCCGGCAGCATGACGAACTCGCCCTGGGCGAAATTGATCGTCTGCGAGGTCTGCCAGACGAGCGTGAAGCCGATCGCGGCCAGCGCATAGATCGCACCCGTGGCGATGCCGGCAATGAGATAGGCGATGAATTCAGCCATGGCGCGTCCTCGTGCTGTTGGCGCTGCCTGTGTTCCGACCTGCCGTCGTCATCGCGGCCCGGGTGGCCACTGGCCGCGCGGAGCCGCAAACCAGGGCCCGAGCGCGTGGCGTCCGCTTCTGGACCCCGGGCTTCCGTTCGGCTGCCCGAGGATGACGTGGCGAGGTGTCTTCGTCTTACGCCTTTGCCTTGCGGCTTGGTCTTACGGCTTGATCTTGGGCAGGGTCGCGTTGATCACCTGCTTGCCGTTGATCACCTCAGCGAGGAAGCTCTCGCGGTCGAGGTCGCCATTGCTTTCGATCGTGGTCTCCATCAGGATTCCCGGCTCGTCCGAAGGCTTGATCGTCGCGCCGCGCAGCGTATCGGCGACGCCCTTACTGTCGAATTTCTTCTGTTTCTCGGTCGCCCACTTGATCATGTAGACGGCCATGTAGCCCTTCAGGCCGTTATGGTCGGAGGCGTAGTTGTACTTGGCCTGGTACTTCTTGCCGAACTCCTGGAAGGCCGGGATCGGCGCGTCGATCGAGAGGCCGACATGGCCCTTGACGCCGTTGGCGGCGTCGCCCGCGAGCTCGATCACCTTGGCGCCGAGCAGCGTCGTCTCGCCGACCATCGGCTTGTTGATGCCCTGCTGCTTGGCGGCACGCAGGAAGCGGGCGCTCTCTTCCTCGTTGAGATAGACGAAGATCGCGTCGGCATTCGAGTTCTTGATCTTGATGGCGTCGGCGGCGAAATCGGCCTGGCCCTGTTCGGTCGCGACATCGGCCGCCACCTTGATGCCGGCTTTCTCGAGCTCGGGAATGATGGCGTCGCGCCCGCCCTTGCCGAAGTCGTTATTGACCCAGACGACCGCGACCGAGCCCGCCTTGACCGTGTTCTTCAGATAGTTCGCGATCTTCGGCATCGCCGCGGCCTGGCTGAGCGAGGTGCGGAACAGGTACTGGTTGCCCTGTTTGGTCAGACCTGCCGCCTCGCCGCCGACGAACTGGGCGATCTCTGCGCGCTGGGAGATCTGCATCGAGGCGCCGATCGGGCCGGAGAAGACCGGGCCGAGCACGGCATAGGTGCCCTCGTCGATGGCGCGCTGCACCGCGGCGCGGGTGTTGCCCGGATTGGTCTGCGTGTCGTAATGGACGATCTCGATCTGCCGGCCGAGGATGCCGCCCTTGGCATTGATATCGGCGACGGCGAGGTCGATGCCATTCTTCCAGTTGGTGCCGGCGGTCGCGCCCGCACCCGAGAGCTCGACGACGTCGACGAGCTTGACCTTGTCCTGCGCCAGCGCGGGAGCTGCGAGCCCGGCGCCGAGCGCTGCGGCGATGATCCATTTGGATTTCATGATGTCTCCTCCAGTTGTCCGGTTTCTTGTCTCCGCCCGGTCTCGCCGGGGCGTCGCTCAGGCAGCGCGATCGATCGTCGTGCGCGCCGCCATGATCCTGTCGAAGGCCTCGGTCATTGCATTGTCCGAAGGCTCTGCGCCGGTGATCTCGATCAGCCGGCACTGCGCTTCGGACCTGGCGGCCCCTGCGGCCGCCTCGTGCATCGCCAGTGACGCGGAATGCGCGATCGGCGAGCCGAGCAGCCCGAGCAGCACACGCTTGGTCCCGTTGGCGACGGCGATTGCCGGCATGTCCGATCCCTCTTGGCTCGCCCATCATGGTCGCAGGCGTTGCCATACGTCACATAAACCGATTTAGGCTAGTAACGCGATAACCAATTCAATCGCATTCCCTAACCTGATGTTATCTTTTCCACCGCCTTTGCCGGGGCGCGAAGGCGTGGCGAAACCACCGCGTTCATCTCTTCGCGCAGCAGGGTGACGAAGGTTTCGGCATAGAGCGAGGGCGCCTTGTCGTTCTTGATCGCAACATAGGTCTGGAAGCGGGTCGGCTCCTCGATCGGGATCGCCGTGATGCCCTGCATCGAGCCATGCGCGACGGTGAACTGGTCGATGATGGCGATGCCGAGCCCGGCCCGCACGAGCGAGCAGACGGTGGTGCCGAAGCGGGCCTTGATCCGCATGTCATAAGCCAGGCCCTGCCGGCTGAAGATCTCGCTCATGACCCGGCCATAGGGATCGTTGGGATCGATGCCGATCAGTTCGTGCCGCACGATTTCGCGCGCCGACAGCGAAGTGCGGCCGACAAGCTCGTGGCTGTCGGGGACGATGCAGAGCAGTTCGCCCATCGCAAGCGGGATGAAATCGATGCCGGGATGGTCGAGCTTGTAGCTCATCGCGGCGATCTCGCCCTTGCCGAGCAGGAGATAGTCGAGCGCTTCCTCGATCTTCAGGATGTTGATGTCGATGCGCAGGTCCGGATGCTTGCGCCGCAGCCGCTCGATCGCACGCGGCACCATGACATGGCAGATGCTCGGCACGGAGCCGAGCTTGAGTTCGATCTCGCCGCCGCGCTCGATGCGGGCGAGCGTGTAATGCAGATCGTCGACCTTCTTGTAGACCCCGTTGATCTGCTCGAAGATATCATTGGCCTCAGGAGTCGGAATGTAGCGTCCGTGCCGGCGCTCGAACAGTTTCAGCCGCAGCGTGCGTTCGGTATGCTTCATCAGGCGGCTGATGCCCGGCGCCGAGACGCTGAGCAGCTTGGCCGCTCCGGCAATCGTGCCGGTGATCATGATGGCGCGGATCACCTCGATCTGGCGCAAGGTCAGCATGACCGGCGTATCCTTCCCCATTCTGTTTTGCGACAAGCGGAGGCGAGGGCCGGGTGACTGTCAAGCGGGCCGGACGGGGAGCAGATCGTGGACGTCGAGATCAGGCGGGTAACCGCGGCGGATATGGCCCTGTTCGGTCGCGTCGACGAGGATGTCTTCGATGAGCCGGTCGATCCGGCAAGGCTCAGCGCCTATCTCACCTCGCCGGGACATCTCATGCTTGTCGGGCTTCGCCAGGGCGTGGTGGTGGCGCAGGTCGCTGCCGTGATCCATCGCCATCCCGACAAGAAGACGGAACTCTATATCGATGAGGTCGCCGTTGCCCCCGCGCTGCAGCGCCAGGGGCTGGCGCGGCGGATGCTCGCCGACATGTTCGCCTGGGGGCGCGAGCTCGGTTGCGAGGAGGTTTGGGTCGGAACCGAACTGGAGAACGAGCCGGCGCGCGCGCTCTACGAACGGCCATTCGGACCGGGCGGCGTCTTCGTCATGTATGCCAGTCTGCTCTAGGCTGATCGACGCTTGGATCGAGCGGGCGTGGGGCGAGGCCGGCTGGGCCGCCCGATAGCGGCGGCCCACTCCAACTTCGGGCTACAACATGAACAGTCCGAGACCTTGGACAACCTCGCGTTTCGTTGCTTCGGTCCGGTTCCGCGCCTTTTCCGTGCCGCGGCGGATCACGTCGACCACATAAGCCGGATCTTCGGCCAATTGCGCCCGCCGCTCCCGGATCGGGGCGATCAGCGCTTGCAGAATGCCTTCAAGGCGCCGCTTGATCCGGCCATCCCCCAGCCCTCCGCGCCGATACTGCGCCTTCAGGCTTTCCAGCCCCGCGCGATCTTCGTCGAACGCGTCGAGATAGGTAAAGACGACATTGCCCTGCACCTTGCCGGGATCCTCTACCCGCAGATGGTTCGGGTCGGTGAACATCGCCCTTACTGCTGCCGAAATGGCATCGGGCGAGGCTGAGAGCGCAATGGCGTTGCCGCCGGATTTCGACATCTTCGCCTTGCCGTCCACGCCCGGCAGACGGCCGGATTGCGGAATGACGGCCTGTGCTTCCGGCAGGATGGGCCTTCCGGCAGTCGCGTTGATGCGGCGAACGATCTCGTTGGTCTGCTCGATCAGCGGAGCCTGATCCTCACCCACCGGCACGATGGTTGCCTTGAAGGCAGTGATGTCCGCGGCCTGCGCCGCCGGGTAGCACAGGAAGCCTGCGGGAATGTCGCGCCCAAAGCCGCGCGCACGGATCTCGTCCTTGATCGTTGGGTTCCGCTCCAGCCGGGCGACGGTCACGAAATTCAAATAGAGCATCGAAAGCTCGGCCAGGGCGGGAAGGTGCGACTGCAGGCAGATCGTGGTCTTCGCGGGGTCGATCCCGACCGCCAGGTAGTCCAGCGTCACTTCGATGACGCTACGCCGCACCTTGTCCGGGTCATGGGCGTTGTCGGTGAGTGCCTGGGAATCGGCGAGAAGCAGGAACTGCTCGTGGCTGTCTTGAAACCGCAGACGGTTGTGCAGCGATCCGGCGTAGTGCCCGATATGCAAAGGGCCGGTGGTTCGGTCGCCTGTCAGGATGGTTGGCTTGGTCATCGGTATCCTCTGGGAATGAGGGGGATACCGCATGGGGGGATCATCAAAACGAAGGGCCGCCCTTGCGGCGGCCCCAGATCGAACGAAACGCCTGGCCGCCCTGTCAGCAGGCCAGCCACCAAAGTTTGGCGATGATCATCGTGCGCTTCATGGAAATCCCCTAGGCACTGCGCTGATACGGGTCAACCGATCGCCGCGCGAGACGGCAAGGGCTTCAAGTGATCGTGACATCCGTCCGATCGATGGGGCCTGACCCTGGGGTCAGGATCTGGCTCTGGCGAAATATGGCGGGTGCGGCGTCAACGTTCGCGCGCATCGCCAAGGGGGCGACAGCAAGGGGCGACGGATGGATGACGACGCGACTGCGATGAAACTCGGCGAGGACGAGCTGCGCGAGATCGCGCTCTATGCTGCAAGCTGCGCCAGGCAGGTGCTGTCGCTCTTCGAATCCAGTCACCCCGCCGATCACCGTCCGCGGGAAGCGATCGAGGGAGCGGAGGCGTTCGGGCTTGGAGGCAGGCGGACCGCTCTGTTGCGCTCGCAGGCCTGGGCGGCGCATGCCGCCGCTCGCGATACGCAGGATCCTGCCGCGGCCGATGCCGCCCGGGCCGCAAGTCTCGCGGCCGCGGCCGCATATCTGCACCCCAAGGCCACCGCGCACCAGGTCAGGCACATCCTCGGCGCGGCGGCTCATCAGGCCCGGGCCCTGGAAAGCGCAGCGGGAGATGACAAGACCGTCGGCAATGAGCAGCTTCGCTGGGCTCTGAAACACGCGCCTCCGGCTGTTCGCGACGTCTTGCGGCGCATGCCGAACGTGCCCGCCGGTCGAGGCCGCATGGGAGATTTCCTCCGCGAGCTCGACACCGGGCTCCGGCGCTAGCGGCCGGCTCTTCTGCGAAAACGCGCGCAGGGGTGGCAATCGCTCTTGGGGGGCGGACGAAGATGTTCGAGACGACGGCGTGCCGGGGATAGCCCCTCAGTTCGCGCCCGGCAGCTTTTGCGTGAGCTCACCCTGCGTTTGCAGGATCGGCAAGGTCTTGCCGGCAAAACCCTTCAGTTCGGCATCCGAGCCAGCCTGGGCATAGCTGGAGAAGAGCGCCATCGCCTCGTCCTGGGCTTGCTTCTGCGCGGCGACATAGGCGCGGTCGAACTCGGCCCCTTGCTTCTCGCCGAGTTCGCGCAGGATGTCCTGATGTGCCTGGTCGGGTCGCTCGGGCAGGGCGATGCCCGAGCGCTTCGCCACGATCTGGCGCAGGCCGGTGCCTGCGGTCGTGCGGTCGTTCACGGCCTGATGCGCAAAGGCCTTGATCTCGGGAGAGGAACTCTTCTGCAAGGCCAACGTGCCGAGCTCGACGGCCATCATATTCGAGATCGCGGCCTTTTTGACGAATTCATCGGCCTGCAGCGGCTCCTGTGCCGGAGCATGGGAAACGCAAAACACCAGTGCCACCAGGGCAAGCAGGACTGCTCTCATCAATTCCTCGCAGGTATGCGGCCCCCCAATGAGGGATAACCTGCAATCCCCGCCGAGGTTCCGAATATCGGGGTTAGAGGACGTCGCTGACACGCAGCCGTGTCGAGTCCATGTGCCGGCCAATGACGTCCGCCAGTGCGTCCGCGTCGCGCTTCTTCAGCGCGACGATCATCTCCTCATGCTCCGCCACGGCCCCGGCCCATTTCACCGGGCCCTCATTGCCGATGAAGCGCAGCCGCTTGATCCGCGCCTGCAGGGTCTCGTGCATCTCCATCAGCACGGCATTTCCGGAAGCGGCCACGATGGCGCTGTGGATCGCCTGGTTGAGCTTGAAATATTCGAGCCGGTTCTTGGTCTCATAGAGCTCCAGCATCTGCCTGTGCAGTGCGTGGATCGCCTCGATCGTCTCGTCGCTGGCGAGCTGGCAGGCCATCCGGCCTCCCAGCTGCTCGAGCGTCTTCAACACCTGCAGGATCTGGGCGAGATCCGTGTCGGTGAAGCGGCGCACGATCGCGCCCTTGGCGGGCAGGATCTCGACCAGGCCCTCGCTCGCCAGCGTCTTGATCGCCTCGCGCAGGGGTGTGCGCGAGACGCCGAGCTGGGCGCCGACCTGCCCTTCATTGATCCGCTGGCCGGGGGCCAGCCGGCCTTCGATGATCATGTCGCGCAGGCGCTCCAGGACCTCGTCATGCAAGGTGCGCCGGGTGATCCGTGGATAGATTTCCGGCGTGGCCCGGGTGATGTCGGCTTCGTTTGTCATCGCCGTCCCTCGTTTTCATCGTTACGGCATGGGGTCGTCAGCCTGTCAACGCGCCGCAGCTGCGCGCTCCACCGGGCTTTCGGCGAAGATCTCGTCCTGCCTGCGCCGGGTCTGGAGCAGGACCGAGCCCTGATCGATCTCGACATCGCCGAGTTTGATCGCGGCTCCGGCCGCTACGGCGCGAACCAGCTTGCGGTTGGCAACCAGGTAGAACGGGGCAGGGCGGTCATCGGCGAGTGCGGCGGCTGGGCGCATTTCGGCGCCGACGCTCTCGATGCTGTGGTGATGGCCGCCCATGGTCAGCACCGTGCCGGCCGGCAGGTCCCGCTCCGCAACAGCAACCAGGTCCCAGCGCGGACGATAATCCTCGCCATAGCCGGACCGGCCGAGCCCCGCCGCGTCGAGGATACTGGTCGCGGCCTCGACGCCGAGGAGATGGCGCGGCAGGTACAGCATCGCGGTCTTGGCGCTGCGGCTGGCCACATGGCCCTTGCCGGCAAGCATGTCCCAGGTGGCATCGTCCTCGCAGCGCACGACGATGAAGACGCCGCCGGCGAAGCTCGCTTCCTCCGCCAGGCGGAGATGATGGAAGACATCAACACGGCGCGTGCCGGCGCTCAGGCCACCCTGGCGGCGCTCGGCGAACAGGTCGGCGATTTCGGGGATGCGGGCCGGTGGGGCATGGAAGCCGGGCGTATCGGGGCCAAGCCCGGTCGCATTGGCGACAAGCGTCATTTCGCAGAGATCGGGCACGGCCCGGAGCGGAAAGGCGCTGCCCAGGATGCGGGCACGCTCGGCGGCATTGCCGACGATCGAACGCGAACCGGGCAGCCAGTGCTCGCGCAGTTCAGGGAGCGAATGCGTCACCCCGTTGCAGGTCACCGCACCGGTCGCCGCATCGAGAACGAAATCATATTCGCTCGACTTGCCGGCGGCGATGACCTCCAGCCCGAGCACCTCGGCCCAGGTGACGAGAGCGATCAGCAGGCTCGGCTGGTCGCCGTCCACCGGCGTGACGACGACGCCCTTGTCCTGCGCCATGCGGGCGAGGCCGGGGCCGACGACGCTGTCTGCTTCCTTGGACACGAGCGCGACATGGCGCCCGGCCTCGATCGCCGCCAGGCTGTGGCGGGTGGCGGCTTCCGGGCTGCCGGTTGCCTCGATCAGCAGGTGGAAGGGCAGGTCGATGACGGTCTCAAGCCGTCCGGCAGCAATATGGCGCCCGGCCGCCCAGGCCGCCTTGGCCTCCGCCGGCGTTTCGCAGGCGGCGATTTCGGAGGCGGGGATGCCGGCGGCCGCCATGGCACGGGCCGCGCCCTCGGGCGTCATGTCCACCGCGATGCGCGCATTGACCAGCCTGATCCGCCTTGCCTGGCCCAGGAAGCTCTGACCGAAGCCGCCGCTGCCGACCAGACAGCTCTCGATCGGGGTTTTGATGCCGCTGTAGAGCGAATGAAAATTCATGGGCAGATCCTCCGGGGCGCCGCGTCGCGACTCTGAACCGGCCGCCACTTTGCGCTCAGCCTATAGCACGATGGATATGCTGCATACAGCATACTTGTAGCGTTTGGAGCGCTATGCTAGGTCGATGGCCAAGTCTGGCCCTGATCACATCCGGCCATGTGGGAGAATGAGAGCGATGAATATGCGCGCAAACGGAGCACTGCCGACGATCGCGGTCGCGATGGGAGATCCGTCCGGCATCAGCCCCGAATTGCTGGCGCGCATCCTGATCGAGCCCGATCTGCGCTCGTCTGCCCGCTACGTCGTCTTCGGCGACAAGCGCCTGCTCGATCTCGGAGCTGCGGACGCCAAGGTCGACCCGGATGTGCTGGTCATTCGCGAGGGCGATGAGATCCCGGCGCAGTCGGCGAAGCCGGTCTTCATCGACCTCGCCAATCATGATCCGGCCGCGCTCGAGCGTGGCAAGGCGACGCTGGCCGGCGGCCAGGCGGCGACCGACAATTTCCGACGCGCGCTCCGCTTCGCTGCGGAAGGCAAGGCCGATGCCGTGTTCTTCACGCCCTTCAACAAGGCTGCGATGCGCTTCGCTTATCCCGGCTATGACGACGAGATCCGCTTCGTGCGCGACGCCATCGGCTATGAGGGTGATGCCAGCGAGTTCAACATTCTCGACGGGCTGTGGAACGCCCGTGTCACCTCGCATATCCCGCTGTCCGAGGTTGCGGCTGCGATCAGCCAGGAGCGCATCCTCAAGGCGCTGACGCTGGCCGACGGCAACCTGCGTGCTGCCGGTTTCAACCCGCCGCGCATTGCTGTTGCCGGTATCAACCCGCATGCTGGCGATGGCGGCAATTTCGGCCGCGACGAGATCGAGACGATCGAGCCCGCGGTGAAGCAGGCCAAGGCCCGGGGCTTCACCGTCGAGGGGCCGTTCCCCTCCGACACCGTCTTCCTGCGCGCCAGGAACGGCGATTTCGATGCCGTGCTGACGATGTATCACGACCAGGGCCAGATCGCGATGAAGCTGATCGGCTTCGACCGTGGCGTCACGCTGATTGGCGGCTTCCCGTTCCCGATCTGCACGCCGGCGCACGGCACCGCCTATGAGATCGCCGGCAAGGGCATCGCCAATCTCGGCGCGACCCGTGCGGCGCTCAGCCTCGCCATCAAGATGGCGAATGAAGGAAGGGCCGCACGCAAGGCGGCCTGAGTTTAGCGCGGCCGGGCAGCCGTTTCATGAGCCGTCCGGCATCTAATCACGAAGGGAGAGACGAATGAAGAAGACGAGCATTGCGGCTGGTATGGCAGTCGCGTTCAGCCTGGCCGGTGCAACCGCTGCGCAGGCCTGGCAGCCCACCAAGCCGGTGGAATTCGTGGTCACCTCGGGCGCCGGCGGCGGCACCGACAATTTTGCCCGCGTCATCCAGTCGATCATCACCAAGCACAAGCTCTTCGACCAGCCGATCGTGGTGGTCAACAAGGGCGGCGGCAGCGGCGCCGAAGGCTATATCCATGGCCGCGCCGGCAAGGGCGACGCCCACCGCGTCATCTTCGGCACCAATAACGCCTATCTGCTGCCCTACGTCGCCAAGCTCGGCTACAAGCTCTCGGATCTGACGCCGGTTTCGGCGCTGGCGCTGGACGAGTTCATCCTCTGGGTCAACGGTCAGGCTCCCTATGCCGATGCCAAGAGCTATATCGACGCGGTCAAGGCCAAGCCCGGTTCGCTGAAGATGGGCGGCAGCCAGTCGAAGGACACTGACCAGACGCTGACCTCGATGATCCAGGAAGCCGCTGGCGTGAAGTGGATCTACGTGCCGTTCCAGGGCGGCAGCGCGGCCGCCGTGCAGCTCGCCGGTGGTCACATCGACTCCAACGTCAACAACCCGAACGAGAATATCGGCCAGTGGAAGGCCGGCCAGGTGAAGCCGCTTTGCGTCTTCAGCCCGGTGCGTCTCGCCAAGGGTGAGGCGGTCTTCGAGGGCAAGGGCTGGGGCGATATCCCGACCTGCAAGGAAGCTGGCCTCCCGCTCGAGACCTTCCAGATGCCGCGCACCGTCTGGCTGCCGGCCGAAGTCCCCGCCGATGCGGTCGCTTACTACGCCGACATCATGGAGAAGGTCAGCAAGACCCCGGAGTGGCAGGAATTCATCACCCGCACTTCGCAGACGGGCCGCTTCATGAAGGGCAAGGAATTCGCCGACTTCGTCGCCAAGGACGAGGCCGCGAACAAGAAGACCTTCGAAGCCGAAGGCTGGGTCGTCAAGTAAGACGGTTCCCTGCCGCCGGCTGGCCTACGGGCCGGCCGGCGGCAGGTCGTTTCCTGATTGGCCTTGCCCCGGCGCCTTCAACAGGACCGGGGCAGGCGTGATGAACGCGAAGAGACGGCCTGAAGCCGTTCGCTGGAGGAGGCTGCCATGATCACCCGCTTCTGGGCTGAATCCGCCATGGCCGTGGTGACGATGATCTTCGGGCTCGGCATCGTCTATGGTGCGCTCGACTTCGGCGTCGGCTGGGATTCGTCCGGGCCGCAGCCGGGCGCCTTCCCCTTTTATACCGGTCTGCTTGTCGCGGCCGCGAGCCTTGGCACCTTGGTGCTCACGCTCGGCAAGCGCTTTGCCGGAACCGGCAATCTTCAGGACGTCTTTCTCGATCGCGAGCAGGGCAAGCGCGTTGCCGCCTTCTTCCTGCCGATGCTGGCCTTCGCCGTGCTGAGCGTGACGCTCGGCATGTATGTCGCGACGATCCTCTACCTCGTCTTCACCATGCGCTTTCAGGGTCGCTACAGCTGGTTCGCCTCGCTCGGCACCGCCTTCGTGACGGCCGTGCTGTTCTATCTCGCGCTCGAAAAGTTCTTCCAGATCGGCCTGCTCAAGGGGCCGGTCGAGTCTTTCCTCGGCCTGTGACCATCTCCCTTTCCGGATCGGTGCCGCCTCATGGATAATGTCGCCTCCCTGATGCACGGCTTCTCGGTCGCGCTCACCACTCACCACATCCTGCTGATGATGGCGGGCGTCCTGCTCGGCATCCTGGTCGGTGTCCTGCCCGGCCTCGGCGCGCCCAACGGCGTCTCGCTGATGCTGCCGCTGACCTTCTCGATGGACCCGGTCTCCGCGATCATCCTGCTGACCTCGCTCTATTGGGGTGCGCTCTTCGGCGGCTCGACCACCTCGATCCTGTTCAACATCCCGGGCGAACCATCCTCAGTCGCGACCACATTCGACGGACACCCGATGGCGAAACAGGGCAGGGCGACCGAAGCCTTGTCCTTCGCGTTCCTCTCCGCCGGCTTCGGCGCGATGGCGGGCGTCATCCTGATCACGCTGCTCTCCGGCTGGGTCGCCAAATTCGCGTTGAAATTCTCCTCGCCCGAGTATTTCGCGGTCTATTTCATGACCTTCGCGAGCTTCATCGGCCTGGGCGGTGCCACGCCCCTGAAGGCGATCGTCTCGATGGGCGTCGGCTTTGCGCTCGCCTCGGTGGGCATGGACTCGGTCTCAGGCAGCGTCCGGCTGACCTATGATCTCGACGTGCTGCTCGCAGGCGTCAGCTTCCTCATCGCGGTCATCGGCCTGTTCGGCATCGGCGAGTTGCTGCTGACCATGGAGGAGGGCCTGAAATTCGACGGGGTCCACGCCAAGGTCAGGATCAGCGATGTTCTGAAGACCGCGGCCAAGCTGCCGCGCTACTGGCTGGCACTGCTGCGCTCCAGCGTCATCGGCATCTGGATGGGCATCACGCCCGGAGGCCCGACCGCGGCCTCCTTCATGAGCTATGCCATGGCCAAGCGTTCGTCGCGCAATCCCGAGAAGTTCGGCAAGGGCGAGCCGGAAGGCGTGATCGCGCCCGAGACCGCCGACCACGCAGCCGGTTCGGCCGCGATGCTGCCGATGCTGGCGCTCGGCATTCCCGGTTCGGCGACCGCCGCCGTGATGATGGGTGGCTTGATGATCTGGGGGCTCAATCCCGGCCCGATGCTCTTCGTCGAACGGCCGGATTTCGTCTGGGGCCTGATTGCCTCGATGTATCTCGGCAATGTCGTCGCGGTCATCGTCGTGCTGGCGACCGTGCCGCTCTTCGCCTCGATCCTGCGCATCCCGTTCTCGATCGTCGGGCCGCTGATTGTGATCATCTGCTTCATCGGTGCCTTCACCGTCGCCAGCAAGGAATTCGACATCTGGCTGGCGCTGATCTTCGGGATCGTCGGCTACCTCTTCAAGAAGCTCGATTATCCGATCGCGCCGCTGGTGCTCGCCATGGTCATTGGCGACAAGGCCGAGGATGCCTTCCGGCAATCGATGATCTTCTCGCAAGGGGCGCTCTCGATCTTCTGGTCGAACCCGTTGGTCTCGACCCTGATGTCGATCGGTGTCCTGCTGCTGGTCATGCCGCTGCTCGGCTCAGGCTTGCGCCGACTCAAGGGCGGCCGCGCCACGCGCCCCGCCTGACCGTTGCTTCGACCCTCCGTCTCAACCGGCAAAACAGAGACCGACCATGACCGAACCCTACAAGGGCATTCTGCCGATCGCTCCGACGATCTTCCACGACAATGGCGACCTCGACATCGAGGGCAACCGGCGCGTCATGGACCTGATGGTCGATCAGGGCGTCGACGGCATCTGCATCCTGGCCAATTTCTCCGAGCAGTTCCTGCTGACCGACGAGGAGCGCGACCAGGTCATGCGCCTCTCGATCGAGCAGGTCGCCGGCCGCGTGCCGGTGATCGTCACGACCTCGCATTTCTCGACCCGGATCGCGGCGCAGCGCGCCAAGGCGGCGGCGGATGCCGGCGCGAAGATGCTGATGATGATGCCGCCCTATCACGGCGCGCTGCTCAAGGCCGACGAGCAGGGCATGATCGAGCATTTCAAGCATGTCACCGATGCCTGTGGCCTTCCGGTCATCCTGCAGGACGCGCCGCTCTCCGGCGTCACCATGACGGTGCCCTTCATGGTGCGGCTGGCGAAGGAGGTCCCGCTCGTCCGTTATTTCAAGATCGAGGTCCCCGGCACGGCGAACAAGCTGCGCGCCCTGATCGAGGCGGGGGGCGAGGCCGTCGTCGGCCCGTTCGATGGCGAGGAGGCGATCACGCTGATGGCCGATCTCGATGCCGGTGCGTCCGGCACGATGACCAGCGCCATGATCCCCGACCTGATCAAGCCGATCCTGGCCGCGCATGCCTCGGGCGATCGCAAGACGGCGGCGGCGCTCTATCGCGACGTGCTGCCGATCATCAACTACGAGAACCGCCAGTGCGGCCTGCGCTCGGCCAAGGCAGTGATGAAGGAGGGCGGGGTGATCAGGAGCGACGCCGTCCGCCACCCTCTGACGCCACTGCACCCGAAGACCCGCGAGGGCCTGATCGAGCTGGCGCGCGAACTCGACCCGCTGGCGCTGCGCTGGGGGAAATGACGCGGCGCGCCGCTGCGGCGCCCGCCTGAGAGACGATCAGCGTCGGCTCAATAGGACCCGATGCCGCCGGAAGGCGGCGGCAGGTTGCCGCGACGGTCTCTCGTGATGAATTCCGGCGTCACCTGGAACGCCCGGGACAGCCAGGTGATATAGGCCGACAGCAACTGCTCGATGGCACGCATGGGTTGCCTCCACATTTGCAGAGGCAACCCTAGCATGAAACGTGGCGTCTTGCCCGGGATTTCGGACGAGGGCGTCTATGCCTTCGTCCAGACCGCAAGCTCGTAGCCGTCCGGATCGGCGAAGTGGAAACGCCGCCCACCGGGGAAATCGAAGGCCGGCTTGACGATGCGCCCGCCGGCGGCCTCGACCTGCGCCTGTGACGCGGGAAGATCATCGGCATAGAGGATGATCAGCGGCCCGCCGGGCTGCGGCGTGCCCTGGGTGGTGAATCCGCCTTCGAGACGGCCGTCGGCGAAGGCGCAGTATTCGGGGCCGTACGCGGTCATCGTCCAACCGAAGGCCTTTTCGTAGAAGGCGCGCGCCCGGCCGAGATCGGCAACGACGAATTCGACATAGTCGATGCGCCTGTCATTGGGCGATGGGCTCATGACGTTCTCCTTCGATTCATGTTCATCTGATTTCATGGAGCAGCCTTCGGTCATGATCCGGCAGGAGGCGAAGGATCAGGGGCGCTGCTAACGCGCATCTTGTTCAAGGGCGCCGTGCTGCTGTAGCAGCTTGGCAATCACCGGGCCTCCTGTGCACGATGCACATCCACAGGCTCAGACTGACAGGGGCAAGACGCATGCCGACGACGACCGAAACCTCCTTGCGCGAAGCCTTTGTCCAGGCGCGCCGCAGCCGCAGCCTCGTCGACATCGAGACGCTTCCCGTTCCGGCCGATCTCGAAACGGCTCTGGCGGTTCAGGCCGATGTCAGTAGCGACATGGGCTATGCGCATCTCGGCTGGAAGGTCTCGATCACCGATGGACGCGGCCTCGTCGGCCTGATGCCCGGGCCGTTCCTGAAGCCGGGCGATACCTATCGCTCGGTGCCCGGAGCCGAGCTGCGGCTCGAGGTCGAGCTCGCCATCCGCCTCGGTCGCGACATGCCGCGCCGGCCCGGCAAGCCCTATAGCCGGGCCGAACTGCTCGAGCATTGCCACAGTGCCTTCGTCGGCATCGAGATCATCGAAAGCCGCATCGCCGACTGGACCCATGTGCCGTTCCCGCTCTGGCTGGCGGATTCTATGGGCCATGGCGGTTATCTGATCGGCCAGGACGTTCCCTTCGAGGTTTTCGACGAGGTCGCCGATCTCACCTGCACGGTCGAGCTCGACGGCGACGTGCTCTATGACAAGCCCGCTCATCACGCCAATGGCGATCCGCTCACCCCGGTGCTGGCCTGGGCCAATCGTGAGACCGAGAGCGCGCTTGGCGGCCTCGTCGCCGGCCAGATCATCACCACGGGCAGCCTTTGCGGCGGCGTGCTCGCGCCGAATCTCGGTCCGGTCATCGTCAGGCTCGATCCGCTGGCCGCGATTTCCTTCGCGCTGGCCTGATATCGGGACCGGCATTGCAGGCCGAGTCAGCTTGCAATCGAGCTCGATTTCGCCGCGCATTCCGAGGCAATTGTTGCGGGTTGCAGGAGCGCCCGGGACAGCTTTGACGAGCAGAATTGTGGTCATGCAGAGGCGTGACCACAAAATCATCTCATTCTATTGGTCTTGATAGTGTTGCGTTGGAGGATTGATGCGGGGTTTGCGGCGTAGGGTGCGCAGGGTTGCAGGCGGAGGCGGTTACGCTTTCGCCGCTATGCTTGCAATCCAGCCTGCGCCCGCCGAGGCTTTCGACCTCTCCTCGCTCGACATATTCGGCTTGTTCGGCTCCACGGAGAAGCCGCCGGCGGTCAGCAGCACGACGCTGCCCTATCAGCTCGCATTCGAGGTGAGCGGGACCGACGATGCCAAGGCCCTGACGCAGACGCTGCGTGACGCCTCCCTGCTTTATCGGCTCAGGCAGGATGCGCCGCCCGATGGCGAAACCCTGGCCCGGCGCATGGTCGCCGATCTCAATCCGCTGATCGATGCCCTTTGGTCACTCGGCTATTTCAACGCGGATGTGACGATCGCGGTCGACGGCAACGGTCTGCGCCTCGGCAGCGAGCCTGGCCCGGCGCTGGTGCGCGCGCTTGAAGCCTATCGCAACCGGGCACCGGTGCCGATCTCCGTGCGGGTTGTGACCGGCCCGCTCTTCAGTCTGCGCAATGTCGAGGTCGTCGAGCAGGGCAAGGGTGGGGGCGGTGCCATTGCCGATCCCCACAAGGTCGCGCGCCTGAAAACGGGCGATCCCGCGACCTCGGCCGCATTGCGTTCGGCGCAGTCGTCTCTGGTCGATCATCTGCGCAACCAGTCGCGCCCGCTCGCCAGGGTGGTTGCGCTGCGCCCGGTCGTCGATCACGCGGCGAAGATCATGGATGTGACCTATGTCGTCGAGCCCGGGCCGGTCGCCGGTTTCGGCGACGTCGGGATCGAGGGCACGGTCGACGTCCCGCCGCATGTCGTTCGCTCCTTCATCTATCTGGAGCCGGGCGACCCCTATTCGCCCAAGGCACTGGCCGACACGCGCAAATCGATCGCCTCGATTCCCGCGATCGGTTCCGCCCGCATCCGTGAGGCCGACCGGCTCGACGCCAATGGCAACCTGCCGATCTTCGTCGACATCACCGAGCGGCCGAAGCGGCTGATCGGCTTTTCCAGCCGCTATTCCACCATCGATGGTCCGGCGGTCAGGACCTATTGGGAACATCGCAATCTGCTTGGCGGTGCCGAGCGGCTCAGGCTGGAAGGCGATCTCTTTCTCGCCCCGCGGATCGACGGCACCACGATCCAGAGATTCGGCGATTTCGAGCAATCCGACATTGGCGGGCGCTTTGGGTTCAGCTTCATGAAGCCGGCGCTGAACGGAACCCGCTACGACCTGCTGGTCGACGGCTTTGCGACGCGCGAGCGTGTCGGTACCAACCGTTATGGCGGCTATACCGCTCGCTACGCCAATGTCACCACCAGCATCCGCCGGCGTTTCAGCGATACCTTCTCGGTCCAGGCCGGCCTCGAGGTCGAGCGCGGTCAGACCAGCGACGTGCTCGGCCAGGTCACCTACACCCTTGTCGGCATCCCGCTTTCGGTCCGATACGACACGACCGACAGCCTGCTCGATCCGACGCGCGGTGTCCGCCTCACGGCCTCCGTGGCGCCATACCCGACCTTCATGGGATCGACGGTCGGCATCGTCCAGACCAAGGGCGCGATCTCCGGCTATTACGCGCTTGATGAGGAGGCCCGCTATGTGCTGGCCGGGCGCATCGGCTTCGGCTCCGTGGCCGGCGCGGCGCTCGACGAGATCCCGTCGACGCGGCGCTTCTATGCCGGCGGCGGCGGTTCGGTGCGCGGCTACGGCTATCGCACGCTGTCGCCGCTTGGCCCGTACAACCAGTTGATCGGCGGACGCAGCCTGTTCGAAGCCTCGGTCGAGGCGCGGATCAAGATCACCAACACCATCGGCATCGTGCCGTTCTTCGATGTCGGTACGGCATTCGAGGAGAGTTTCCCGACCTTCGACCAGACGCTGCGGATGTCGGCCGGTCTCGGGTTGCGCTACTATACGCCGATCGGCCCGATCCGGTTCGACGTCGCCGCCCCGCTCAATCCGCGCAAGGGCGACAAGCCGGTCGCGGTCTATATCAGCATCGGGCAGGCCTTCTGATGCGCAACCGGCTCACCCTTCCGCGCCTGGCGCTTCTGGCCCTGCTACTGGTGGCGGGTCTGGTCGTCTCGGCGCGCTTCGGCGGTTTCGCCCAGAACGCGCAGAATGATCGCGGGGTTCTGGCCGACCTGATCTCGCGCGCCCTGTCGACACCGAACAGCCAGGTCTCGATCGGCGCGGTCGATGGCGCGCTATCCTCCGACGCGACGATCCGTGATGTGGTTCTCTCCGATCGCGATGGCGCCTGGCTGAGGGTCGACCGCGTGCGGCTGATCTGGACCCGCACGGCCCTGCTGCTCGGCAGGCTCGAGGTCGACCGGCTCGAGATCGGCAAGCTCGAGATCCTGCGCAAGCCGATTGCCGACCCGGGCGCCGCGCCGACCAGCGACCAGCCGCTTCTGCCGGAGCTGCCGGTCAAGGTGAACATCACCGCCTTCCAGCTCAATGAGTTGTCGCTGGGCGCCCCGATCGTCGGCGTGCCGGCGCGGTTGGGCGCGACCGGCGCCGCGTCGCTGGGCGCTCCGTCCGAGGGGCTTTCGCTGCGTCTCGAGGCGCGCCGGCTCGATGCGCCGGGCGAGTTCACGCTCAGGCTCGGTTTCGTGCCGCAGACCACGCGCCTGCAGATCGCCGGCAAGGTCGACGAGCCTCAGGGCGGCCTGATCGCGCGTGTCGCCAATCTCCCGGACCAGCCGCCGGTCAAGCTCGACCTCAATGGCGATGGCCCGCTCGACGCCTTCCGCTCGACCCTGACATTCACGGCCGGCCCGACCATCGGGGCGCAGGGCTCGGCCAATCTCTCACGCGTCGGCACTGGCCGTGACCTGGTCCTGGCCCTCGATGCCCGCATCGAGGGGCTGATGCCGGCGCCGGCCGCACCGATCTTTGCGGGCTCGACCCGTCTCGACGGCACGGTCGGCTTCGTCGATGACGGTGCCGTCGACCTGCGCAACATCGCGCTTGTCTCGGCACTGGCGCGTCTCGATGTCACTGGGCGCTACGGAGCCGACAAGACCCTCGATATCCGCGTCACCGCTGCGGCCGTGCCCAATGCCAACGGCCGCACTGTTGCCGCGGGCAGCGAGATCGGCAAACTCGCCCTGGATGCCACCATCAACGGCCCGGTGAACGGGCCGCGCGTCGTCGCCACGCTCGACGCGCGGGATCTGCGCCTGCCGACCGGTCGCCTTGGCAAACTCGTGGCGCGCTTCACCGCGACGCCGAACGGATCGATCGGCAATGCCGACACGCGCATCGCGCTTGTCTCGGATGGGGAGGCGACGGGCGTGGCGCTGGCCGATCCCAAGCTCGCCCGCGTGGTTGGCGACCGCATCGTCTTCACGCTGCGCGGGACAGGGCGGGGCGAGGGGAGTGCCGATTTCGAGACCCTGCGGCTCGCGATGTCCGGCGTGGAGCTCGACTACAAGGGGGAGCTCGGCAAAGCCCGCATCCTGGGGCAGGCGCGCGCGGTCCTGCCCGATCTCTCGCGGCTCAGCGGTCTTGCCGGTCGCAAGCTTTCAGGCAAGGCGCAGCTCGGCGCCGATATCGATGCCGTGCCGCGCCAGAACATCTATTCCGCGACCCTCGATGGCCGTGGCGATCAGATCGGGACCGGGGAGGCGGCGCTCGACCGGCTGCTCGCCGGCAATCTGACGCTGGCCGGGCGCGTAGGGACACTCGCTGACGGCGGTGTGAATGTCAGTGGTCTTCGTCTCGCCGGGCAGCATGTCGCCCTCACTGCCGATGGCGGCATCGGCCGCGAGCGCTCGGATCTGCGGGCCGCGATCACCCTGCCTGATCTGAAGCGGGCCGATCCACGCCTCTCCGGCAAGGGCGAGGTCACGGCACAGCTTACCGGACCGCAGAACAAGCTCGATGCCTCGGCACGGATCGCGGTGACGAATGCGAGCGCGCTCGGTCGCCCGATCCCGCGCCTGTCGATCGATGCCGTGATCCGCGACCTGCAGGGCGCGCTCGAGACGCGGGCGACGCTTGCCGGTGAGGTCGAGGGCAAGCCCGCGACCGGCACGCTGCAATTCGCGCGACTGCCCGATGATGCCTGGGATCTGTCGAAGCTCGATCTCGCCATCGGCTCGGTCAAGCTGACCGGAGCTGTGACGCTCGACCAGGCCAGGCGAGCCGCCGGCCGGCTGACGCTCGCTGCACGCAATCTCGACGATCTCTCGGCGCTGGCCCTCACCAAGCTCGGCGGACAGCTCGATGCGGATATCATGCTCGCTCTTGTCGAGGGGCGGCAGAACCTGGACCTGAAAGCCAAGGGCACGCGCATCAGTGCCGCCGGGGTCTCGCTCGACAAGCTCGATGCCAGCGTCGCTGCCACGGATCTCCATGGTCGCCCGGCGATCGATGCCGCCATCGCCATCGATCGCGCGGTGATCTCCGGCGAGGCGATCAATGCGATCCGCTTCGATTCGAAGGGCGGGCCGGATGCGAGCGCCTTCACCCTCAGCGCCAATGCCCGGGGCTTCACGCTCAATGGCGCCGGCCAGCTCGTTCCCGGTGATCCGCTGCGGCTCGACATCGCCTCCTTCGATGCCCGGCGCGAGGGCAAGCGCATCACGCTCGCCAACCCGGCCTCGCTGGGCTTTCCGGCCGGCGGCGTCGAGATCTCGAAGCTGGCGCTTGCGATCGATTCCGGCCGGCTCAGCCTGGACGGCCGAGCGGGTGAGACGCTCGATCTGCGCGTGAATGCAAAGGACATCCCGCTTTCGGCAGTCAAGCTGGTGGCCCCGAAGCTCGAGCTTTCCGGCACGCTGAACGCCGAGGCGCAGATTTCCGGCAAGCCGGATGCTCTCGCCGGCCCCTGGCAGATCCGGGTCGCGCGGCTGGTGACGCCCGAAACCCGCAGCGCCGGCCTGCCTCCGGTCGAGATCAGCGGCAACGGTCAATTCTCCGGCCGGCAGACCAGCGTCGAGGCGACGCTGACGGCCGGTCGCGGCGCCAATCTCGCGGTTCGTGGCACGGCGCCCCTGAGCGCAAGCGGCGCGCTTGCTCTCACCATTCAGGGCAAGCTCGACGCGGCTCTCGCCAATGCGCTGCTCGCGGCGCAGGGGCAACGGCTGACCGGCGCTGTGACGCTCGACCTTCGGGCTGGCGGCACTGCGGCAGCACCCGAACTGAACGGCGCCGCGACGCTTGCCAATGGCAGCTTCACCGACGCGCTCCAGGGCGTGCGGCTGACCGGGATCGAAGCGCGCATCGCGGCCAATGGCGACAATCTGCGCATCGAGCGCGCGGTTGCCCGCACCGCCAATGGCGGCACGCTGTCGGCGTCAGGCCAGGTCCGCGTCGATCCCGCCGCCGGTTTCCCGGGCGAGATCAAGATCGAGGGGCGCCGGGCCCAACTCGTCTCGAACGGCATCGTGACATCGGTTGCCGACCTCAATCTCGCGATCGCCGGCCCCCTGGCGCAGCGCCCGCGCGTCGATGGGCGTGTCGATATCATCTCGCTCGATGTCGCCGTGCCGGATCGGTTGCCGGCTTCCTTGCGCCCCGTCGACGGGATTCGCCACGTCAATGCGAAGGGCGCTGCGGCGGTGCGGCTTGCCGCGCAACGCAAGGCGGCGCGCAGCGCCGGCAAAGGCGGACGAGCGGCGCCTGCCTTCGATGCCGCACTCGCCGTCACCATCTCCGCGCCGAACCGCGTCTTCATCCGTGGTCGCGGAATCGATGCCGAACTTGGGGGCGAGCTGCGCGTCGGCGGCACGCTCTCTGCTCCCGTGCTTGATGGCGGGTTCGATCTCAGGCGCGGCCGCTTGTCGGTCGCGAGCCAGCGGCTCGATTTCAGCCGCGGCCGCCTGACCTTCACGGGCGGCGTGATTCCCGAACTCGATTTCGTCGCCGAGACCCGCGCCTCGGACGTGACCGCGCGAATCCTCGTCACCGGGCCGGCGGACCAGCCGGCCTTTGCCTTCACCTCCCAGCCCGAGTTGCCGCAGGACGAGGTGCTGTCGCGCCTGCTCTTCGCCCGCGCCTCCGGCTCGCTCTCGCCGTTCCAGGCCCTGCAGCTGGCACAGACGGCCGCGCAGTTCGCGGGGACCGGCGGCGACGATGCCTTCGAGAAGCTGCGCAAATCGCTCGGCGTCGACAATCTCGACATCCAGATGGGCGCCGGCGGCCCGACGGTCGGTGTCTCCCGCTACATCGGCGACAACGTCTCGATCGGGATCAAGGCCGGCGCCAAGCCCGAGGATAGCGGCGTCTCCATCGGCATCGACGTGACGAAGCGGCTTCGCATCCAGGCCGAGACCGGTGCGGATGGCAGCGCCGCCGTCGGCGTCGGCGCCGAATGGGAATACTGACGGCGCCGGCGTGCTCCCTTCCGGATGCTGCGGCTTGAGTCGGTCATTCCGATTCGAACAGGCCGTGATTCTGCCGTCTTTTGCCTGCAGGACGTGCCCAGCCGGGGCACGCGGTTAACCGCTGGTAAATTTCGACCCTCAAAGCGTGGCGCGCCTGCAACACCGGGTTTCAAAGCACCCCCTCGGACCTCGCGGCGGCGTGATCTCGGTTGATCGGCCACCCGGCATTCGTATGGTGAAGATGCGTCGGGACGTTCCCGGTCGCTGTTTTTCGTCTTCGCCTCTGAATGGTTCAGGGACGTGGGCGAAAGACCGGGATAGGCGGGTTCGCCGGTTTGGTCTCCTGGGGCCGATCGTCAAGAACACGCTGAAGCCCGAGGGTCTCGAAACTCTTTTGGAGGTTACCAATGAAGCTCGTTAAGAGCCTCCTCCTCGGTTCTGCCGCCGGCTTCGCCGCGGTCGCCGGGGCTCAGGCCGCCGATCTTCCCTCGCGGAAGGCCGCTCCGGTCGAATACGTTCGCGTCTGCACCGCCTATGGCAGCGGCTTCTTCTACATCCCGGGCACCGATAGCTGCCTGCGCATCGGCGGCCGTCTCCGCGCTGAGTACACCTTCGGCGAGCGTTGGGGTGACCTGCAGGACTCGTACGGCACCCGCGCTCGTGGTCGTCTGAACATCGACCTGCGCACCGCCACCGCTTACGGCACCCTGCGCACCTTCATCCGTTATGACGTGACGGTTTCGACCGGCCCGTACGGCTACGGCGCGCTGAACGGCGGCGCGATCTTCGCCAACGGCGCGGCCGGCGCCAACAGCAACTCGACGGGCATTTCGCTCGACAAGGGCTTCATCCAGTTCGGACCGATCACCGCTGGTCGCGCGCAGTCGTTCTTCGACTTCTACGCCAACGACCTCGGCTTCAGCTCGCTCCGCGGCTCGGACAACAGCCCGAACCTGTTGGCCTACACCGCGACCTTCGGCTCGGGCTTCTCGGCCACGATCTCGCTTGAAGACCGCCTGGCCGGCCGTAACGCGATCGCTCGCAACGCCCTCGCCTTCAACACCGGTTCTGTCGCCCTCGAGGGCAGCCAGGCTCCGGACGTCGTCGGTGCGTTGAACGTGACCCAGGGCTGGGGCTCTGCTCAGCTGTCGGGTGCCATCGGTCAGCGTAACATCGCCAGCTTCCCGGTTGGTGTTATCGGCAATCCCGCCATCATCCGTGGTGGTGACGAGACTGCTTGGGCCATCCAGGGCGGTCTGAAGTTCAACCTGCCGATGCTCGCCGCTGGCGACGTCCTGTGGTTGCAGGCCGCTTACGCTGAGGGCATGAACTCCTACCTCGGCTACGGCAGCATCTATGGCTACGGCCGTCTCGGTGCGCTCACCGCTGCCGACATCGTCGTCGACCAGACCACCGGTCGCACGAAGCTGACCAAGGGCTTCGCCATCACCGCTGGCCTGAAGCACTACTGGACCCCGACCATCCGTTCGGAAGTCTATGGTTCGTACTCCCAGCTCGACATCGGCGCTGCGATCCAGAACGGCCTCGGCGCGGTCAATGGCACGCTCAATGGCACCGCGGTTCCGGTCAAGCTGAACCCGAAGGAGTTCATCATCGGCACCAACCTCGTCTGGACCCCGGTTTCGGGTCTCGATATCGGCGTGGAAGTTCTCTACTCCAAGGTTGAGCTGAAGAACCGCATCGGTCAGGTCGACAACTTCGGCAACCGCAACAACAACCTGCTGATCAAGAGCGACGACGCCCTCACCGGCCGTCTGCGCATCCAGCGCGACTTCTGATCGGTTCTCCGATCCTAGTCGGAAGCCCCGGGGAAACCCGGGGCTTTTTTCGTTTGGATATCGTGGGTTAGGCCTGTTCACTCACTTGACAGGGGCAGCCGAACCGTCCTGACTTGGCAGCCTGGGGACGGTGATCGGTAAGGGCCTGACAAGTCTGTGCCGACGCGGGGAGCGGGAATGGCGCAGCCGGCAAACTGGTTATGGGGGCTCGTGCCGCTGGCGCTGCTCTGGAGCGCCGGCAACTTCTATCTCGATGAGCCGATTCAGGACGATGTCAGCCGCCGTGCCATCGCGGTGGCGACGCAGGTCGCCGGCGAGGCACCAGGCGCAAGGCCCGTCATGGCGCTCGTTGCCGGACGCGATGTGCTGATCGTAGGTGAGGCGCTCTCGGCCGATGGCGCTGCCAAGGCCATGGTGCAGTTGCGCGGTGAATTCGGCATACGCCGGGCGCTCGGCGGCCTGTCCCAAGTCGTCGCGCAGAAACCCTATAGCTGGTCGGCGACGCGCGAGCGCGATGCGGTGACGCTGACCGGCTTCGTTCCCGACGAGGCGACGGCGACCGCCAATGTTGCCGCGGCGAGTGCGGCGGTACCGGGACTGCGCGTCGACGATCGCCAGATGCTTGCTTTCGGCGCGCCTGCCGGTTTTGCTGCCGTGACGCAGAAAATGCTGGGTGAGCTGGCTGGTCTCTCGAGCGGCAAGGTGGCGCTGGACGACACGCGCTTCTGCATCGAGGGCAAGGCAACGACGCCGGAGCGCTTCCTTGCGCTACGCGAGAGCACTGCATCCCTGGGGCAGGGTGGGTTCACCGCAGTCGAGTGCAGCCTCGAGCCGCCGACGATCGCACCTTATCGCTGGGCTGTGGAGAAGGGCGCAGATGGTGGGCTGAGCGTCACCGGCTTCTACCCGTCGGATGAGGCCAGGCAGCAGATTTCGGCAGCCTTGCGGCGGAGCTTTCCCGAGCCCGCTCGGATCGATGATCAAAGCAAGCCGGCCCTTGGCGAGCCGGGCGCTTTCCTGGCCAAGGTTACGCGCGCCATCGGCGATCTTGCCCGGCTTCGCAGCGGCAAGGCCGAGCTCGATGCCGGCACCTACAGGCTGTCCGGCGACGGGCCCGAGGATTTCGAATCCTGCCAGGCCTTGCAACTGCTGATCGCACAGACGGACGGGCCGGATTCGGTTGCGCAGGCCAATATCATCTGCCCGCCCGCGCCCCCTCCCATGCCACCGCTGCCGGAGATTCCGCCGCTCTTCGTTCCGGCCGAGCCTCCAGCGCCTTCGGAGCCTTCAACGCCTCCTGCACCTCAGCGCGGTGAGTTGCCATCGCCCGGCAACTCCCACGCCAGCGCTGGCGAGATGAAGGCGGCGATCCCGGTACTCGCAGTGCCCGAGCGTACGGTTCCGCTGCAATGGCGGGCGGAGAAGACCGAGCAGGGCGTCGTGCTGAGCGGCCTTGTTCCCGACGAGGGGGCGAGACAGGGAGTGCTGCAATCTGTCGACCGCGGGGCGGCTGCGATTCGGGTCACCGATCGCATGACCGGCGAACCGAAGCTGCGTGAAGCTCCGGATTTCGGCACGGCCACCAGCTTCCTGCTGGACCTGCTCGGCAAAATGAGCAGCGGCGTGGTGTCCATCGAAGGGACGCAGGCTTCGCTGTCCGGTGCCGTTGCCGACGAAGAGGCCTGGCGCGCGATCGAGGCCGCACTCCGGCAACAGCCTTTGCCGGGAGGCCTCACCGGCACGCCAGACCTGGCTGGCCTTGGCCTGCGCCCCTTTGGGCTTACGATATCGTCGGATCGGTCTGGCGTCGGCCTGTCCGGATATCTTCCCGATGAGCAGACGCGCTCGGCGCTTCTAGGATTGCTGGACGGCTCGCCCTTGCAGGGCAAGGTCGTGGACGAGACGCGTATCGTGCCCGGAGCGCCTGCCGGTTTCGGCGGCGCGGCGCGCATCGCCGTGACCGATCTGCTCAGGCTGGATCTCGGCACAGCGCGCCTGGTCGATGGCAAGGTCGAACTCCAGGGGCTGACCTGCCGCGAGCTGATCAAGGGCGAGGTCGAGACCAGCGCCGCGAGCGGTCTGCCGGCCGGTTTTGCAGGCCGGGCCGAGATCGGCTTGCGCCAGACAGGTTGCGTCACTGAACCGCCCAATACCTGTCAGAACGACCTTGATGCCCTGACCAAGCGCCAGTCCGTGCTGTTCGGCCAGGGCACCGCAGCGGTCGTGCTCGATGCGACGACGGAACGGGCCATGGCGGAAGCCTCCGCGATCCTCAAGCAATGCCCGGATGTGCGCGTCACGATCGAGGGGCATGCCAATCTCGATGGCGAGCGGCGCGGGTTCGATAATCTCGATCTTTCGAACCGGCGTGCCCGGCGCGTGCTTGATGAGCTGGTCATTCGCGGCATCAGCGCTGCCCGGCTCGAACCGAAGGGCTTTGGCGCGCAGCGACCGCTCGTTCCCCATGACGAGCCGGAGGCGAAGGCGATGAACCGTCGCGTCCAGTTCACGGTCGAGAAGTAGGGAACGCTGGCATGCTCTATCTGGCCACCCAGTTCGCCTGGTTCCTGCTCGCGGCCTTTGGCATCGGCCTCGCCATGGGCTGGATCACCTGCACAGGCGGGAAGGTCCGTTTCTGGACCGGTCCGATTCCCCTGCTGGTCGGCGCCTGGGCCGCGGTCGCCGCGCTCACCTGGTTGCAGGTGGTGAACGGCGTTGCCGCGCTCTGGCTGGAAACCGCGCTGCTCTATGTCGCGGCCTATCTGGCAGGCTGCTGTCTCGCCTGCTTTGTCCGCACGCTCTTCGCCCATCGCGATTCGGTCCTCGCCATTGCCGGCGCCAATGTCGGCTCGATCCCTGAGGCCCCGGCTGCGCCTGCCGTCGCTGCGGTGAAGCCGGTTTCGACGCAGTCGGCCCCACTGCTGGACAAGGTCGAGGGCGAGGATTTGATCCCCGGCAGGCGGCCATCCGGCCTTGTCGCAGCCCGCAGCGGGAAGGCTGACGATCTCAAATTGATCCGGGGTATCGGCCAGCAGAACGAAGGCAGGCTGCATGGCCTCGGGATCTGGCATTTCGAGCAGATCGCAGCCTGGACGTCCGAGAACATCGAATGGGTCGGCCATTATCTCGCCTTTCCCGGCCGGATCGAGCGTGAGGACTGGGTTGCCCAGGCCCGTTCGCTCGCAGCCGGCATCGAGACGGAATTTTCGACACGGGCCCGTGCCGGCGAGGTCGCGACCTCGCGTGACGATGGTACGCAGGGGCAGGGCAATGTCGCCGGCATCTCCGAAGGAGGAACCGACGGCAAGCGGCGGTAAATCCTCGATTTCAGTCGGCCCCGGCGTGTTGCGACCGCCGGGCGCTGGCCGGGAATGGACCGGCCCAAGGCTCAGGCGGCGCGCTTTTCCGCCTTGCCGATCAGCTTGCCGATGCGCCGCACCATATCCTTCGATCCGAGCAGGGGCGCATGGCCCTGTCCCGGTGCGACGAAGATCTCACAATCGGGATGGCGCGCACCCATCTCACGCAGCGTCTCCTCCGAGAGAAGATCGGAATTGGCGCCGCGGATTGCCAGGATCGGCACGGCATTCAGGCCGGCGAAATAGGTCCAGAGCACGGGCAGAGGGGCTTCGAGGTCAAGCTCCTCCAGGATCTTCATCAGATTGGGGTCGTAATCGGTGACGAGATGTCCGTCGCGCTCGGTCCAGGTCCGTCGCGCCATGGTCTCCCACTCCCGTTCGCCGAAAGCCGGGAATTGCTGGTCAGACAGGCGCTTGAGGATTTCGGCGCCTTCGACAAAGCTGCGCGGGCTTGGCAGCTTGCCGACATAGCCGCGGATCCGCAGCAATCCGCGCGCATCGATCACCGGGCCGACATCGTTCAGCACGACGCCCTTGATCATGGCCGGTCGCGCCGCCGCCAGCGCCATCGTCAACAGGCCCCCGCGCGAGGTTCCGACGAACACAGCGGCTTCGATGCCGGCCGCCGTCAGCAGCTGCATCATGTCGTCCAGCTCGACGCGGATATCGTAATTGGCCCAGTTCTTGTCATAGGCGGAGCGTCCGCGCCCACGGTAATCGAGCGCCAGGACCCGCCGTGGCCTGCCCTCGTCCTGGGCGAGCGCCGTTGCCAGTTCGTGGAAGTCGGCAGCCGTGCGCGCCAACCCCGGCAGGCAGACCACCGGCAGGGCGTGGGAGGCGAGGGGGCCGTAATCGCGGGCGTGGAGTTTCAGGCCGTCGCGGGCACTGATGAAGAAGGAGCGGAAACCGCTGTCAGAATCCATTCGCCCTCCGGCGGCACTGCAGGAGGCTGGACTAAAGCATCTTCAGGCGAAAGGAGCACTGGTCCCAGTGAAGAAAATGGACCGGAACAGAAGGGGCGAGGGGCTTTCCGACCTCTCGGGGTCGGAAAGCGCCGCCTAATCCCGCGTCCAGGTCCGCTTCAGGTCGTAGTCGATCAGATAGGCGGTGCGCTGGTTCAACCGCTGCCGATAGACCTGCAGGTTCTCCATCACGCGCTGGACGTAGTTGCGGGTCTCATAGATCGAGATGCGCTCGACCCAGTCGACCGCGTCGATACCCGGTTTGCGGGGGTCGCCATAGGCGTCGATCCAGCGCTTCACATTGCCGGAGCCGGCATTATAGGCCGCGAAACTCAGGATGTAGGAGCCGCGCCATTCGCGGATCAGGTCGTTGAGATGGGCCGCGCCCATCTGGGCCGAGTAGAGCGCATCGCTGCCGAGCCGCGGCAGGTCGAACGGCATATTGGCGCGCCGTGCCGTCTCCCGGGCTGTTGCGGGCATCATCTGCATCAGTCCGCGCGCGCCGGCATGCGAGACCGCATTGGGATCGAATGCGCTCTCCTGCCGGGCGATGGCATGGACGATCGCCCGCTCCATCGGGTCGCCCAGCACGGGGAAGTCCGGCACGCCGGAGGTGGGGAATGCGGCCGTGTCGAGGGGGAAGCCGCGCTGCAGGGCGGTCTTGCCGATCGTCAGCAGGGTCCTGACATCCCCTTCACGGCTGGCGATCGCGGCCACGGCTTCCAACGCGGTCGTCGTATGCAGGCGCTGCGACAGGTCGACCAGCATGGTTGCGGCAAGGTCGCGCGCGCCGATCTGGTAGAGCAGGCGCACGCCCTGGTGGCCGGGCAGATGTTCGAGTGCTGCCGACTCCGTCGTCCGGATCGGCAGGTCCGGCAGGCCGAGCTTGGCCCGGGCGAGCTGGCCGTAATAGGCGACGGAATGAACCGCCGCGCGTTCATAGGCTTCCTGCGCGCGCTCGGTCAGCCCGATCGCCTCGGCTGCGCGGCCTTGCCAATAGGCGACGCGCGAGACCGAGACCGGCGTTTCCGCCCATTTGGCTGCCTCGTCGAAATGGGCGAGAGCCAGGCCAGGCTGATCCCGGAACCGCAGTGCGATCCAGCCTGCGTGCCATTCCGCGTCGATACGCTCGGCGGCGCCTTCGGCGCCGTGACCGGCTGCGACCTCGTAGGCCTTGGCGGCATCGCCTTCGTCGAGAAGCTTGCGCGCGATCAGGCGACGCTCCGTCCACCATTCGTCGCCATCGCCGAGCAGGGCGGGGTCGCGCGGCACCTTGGCGAGAATCTGGGCGGCTTCGCCGGCCTTGTTGGCGCGCCGGGCCTGCTGGGCCTGCAGAAAGGCGAAGGAAAGGTCGTTGCGGAGCGACGCCGGCACGGCCGCCACCAGTGCGGGCGCGATCGTGCCCTTGGATTGCGCGCTCGCGAGCCGCGCCTTGGCGAGCAGGACATAGTCGGCAGAGACGCGCGCGGCATTGCGCAGTGCCGCCGCATTGTTCTCCTGAAAGAGATAGCGTTCCGTGCGCAGGCGATGGTCGGTCACTGTGAGCCGGTCGCCGAAGCTGTTCAGGACGATCGCCTCCAGCGGCTGGCCGAGATGGTCGCGCTGCCAAGTCTCTCGGATCAGAGCCATCGCATCGTCGGGCTTGCCATCAGCCTTCAGGGCCATGGCCAGCGCCACGCGGCCGACCGGGCTGACCGGCCGCTGCGCATGGAAGAAGGCCCGGATCACGGTCACGCTCTTCTTCTCGGCGATCAGCGCGGCCTCGGCGCGGCGGCGGAACAATGTCGTTGCCGGATAGTTCGGATAGGCCTCGAGAAAGGCGTTGATGCGGGAAAAGCCCACCGTGCTGCCGCCGAAACGGATGGCGGCCCATTCGAGCATGGCGCGCGTCCCGCGGTCGTCGAAGGCCGAGGCGAGGGTATCGCCCTCGGCCACCGCACCGCGGCGGTAGGCCTCGACGGCAGTCTTGAGAGCGTCCTGATTGGTCGGCGCGCCGGCGCGTAACTGCTCGTCGGGCGAGCGCAGGAGCGTCGCCGTCGTCGCAGGATCGGCAATGGCCGCAACACGGTCCCGTTGCTGGACGTGGTCGGCGTCGTTGGTCGCTTGGGCGCTCGCAGTCACAAGGAGCGCAGGCACGGCCCATGAAAGGAGCCGTCGAGAGGCAGGCAGCCGTACCATGGTGGATTTCCCCGGGATGGCGCTTGGACTTCGATGGTCGGCGAAGGGTCTTGATGGACCGTTAACTGAGGTGCAAGCGATTTTTGACGGGCTTTCGCCTTTGCGCATGCGGTGGGAGGCGGTATGTCTGTCGCCCGCTACACACGGATTTTGTTCTTAGGACGGCTCGATCATGACCAAGCATGCGCCCATCACCGGCTCGCTCACAGCCTTGGTGACGCCGTTCAAAGGCGGGAAGATCGACGAAGATGGCCTGCGCGCGCTGATCGCCTGGCAGATCGAAAGCGGCAGCCACGGCTTCGTCCCCGTGGGCACCACCGGCGAGAGCCCGACGCTCAGCCATGACGAGCACAAGCGGGTCATCGAGATCTGCATCGATGCGGTAAAGGGTCGCGTCCCCGTCATCGCCGGAGCCGGCTCGAACAATACGGCCGAGGCGATCGACCTCGCGATCCACGCCGAAAAGGCCGGAGCGCCGGCGCTGCTGGTCGTCACGCCCTATTACAACAAGCCCACGCAAGAGGGCATGTACCAGCACTTCAAGGCAGTGAACGACGCCGTCGGCATCCCGATCATCATCTACAACATTCCGCCACGCTCGGTGGTCGACATGTCGGTCGAGACCATGGCGCGGCTCTACGAGCTGAAGAACATCGCTGGCGTCAAGGATGCGACCGCCAATCTCGCGCGCGTTTCGCAGCAGCGCCACGCCATGGGGCCGGATTTCATCCAGCTCTCGGGCGAGGACATGACGGCGCTGGCCTATATGGCGGCTGGAGGCCACGGCTGCATCTCGGTCGTCGCCAATGTGGCGCCGAGACTCTGCTCCGAACTGATGGTCGCCGCGCTGAAGGGCGATTTCGCTGGTGCCCTCAAGGTCCAGGATCGGCTCGTGCCATTGCACGACGCGGTGTTCAAGGAGCCGGGCCTTGCCGGCGCCAAGCATGGGCTCAAGCTGCTTGGCCGGATCGAGGAGGAGCTTCGCCTGCCGCTGCTGCCGGTGACGCCCCCGACCGGCAAGGTTATCCGCGAGGCCATGGTTCACGCCGGGCTGTTGAATGCCTAGATAGAGAGTTGCGTTCGTCCGGGGTGCTCGGCGAACCGCCCCGGAGCCGCTGATGTACGAACCGAGCCATTTCAAGGTTGAAGACCGGGACGCGTTGCACGGCGTCATTCGCGCAAATCCGCTCGCCATATTGGTGACGGCCGGCGTCGACGGCCTTCTCGCCAACCCCGTGCCTTTCGTGCTGCATCCGGAACTCGGCGAGCAGGGGCTGCTGCGCGCGCATCTGGCGCGCCCGAATCCGCAATGGCGCGCCATTGCCGCCGGAGCCGAGACGCTGGTCGTCTTCACCGGAGTGGAGCGCTATGTCACACCGGCCTGGTATGCCTCGAAGCAGGAACACGGCAAGGTCGTGCCGACCTGGAACTATGTCACCGTGCAGGTGCGCGGCCCGGCCCGCGCCATCGAGGATGGTGCGTGGCTGCGCGATCAGCTCGAGTCCTTGACGCGGCAGCAGGAAGCGCCGCGCTCCGAGCCATGGTCGGTCTCCGATGCGCCCGAGCCCTTCATTGCGGCGCAGGCCCGCGGCATTGTCGGCATCGAGATCGAGATCGCCTCGATCATCGGCAAGTTCAAGCTCAGCCAGAACCGGCAGGACGCCGACAGGCTGGGAGTTCTCAACGGCCTGAGTGCTGACCCCGAAACGGAGTCGCAGGCCATGGCGGGTCTCGTGAAGACCTATGGATTTGGTCACCCGGCATGAGCAAGCCTGATCCCGAGCGCTATCGCCTCGCGGCCGATAACCGCAAGGCGCGTTACAATTACGAGATCATCGAGACACTCGAGGCCGGCATCGCGTTGCAGGGCACCGAGATCAAATCGCTGCGCGGTGGCAAGGCGACGATCGGGGAGAGCTATGCCGGGCCGATGGGGACCGAGCTCTTCCTGTTCAACGCCCATATCCCGGAATATCTCGAAGCCAACCGCTTCAACCACGATGTCCGCCGGCCGCGGAAGCTGCTGCTGCATCGCCGGCAGATCAACAAGCTGATGGGGGCGATCCAGCGCGACGGCTTCACGGTGATCCCGCTCAAGGTCTATTTCAACGACAAGGGCCGCGCGAAGGTCGAGCTTGGGCTTGGCCGCGGCAAGAAGCTGCATGACAAGCGCGAGACCGAAAAGACCCGTGACTGGAACCGCGACAAGGCGCGGATCATGAAGACGGGCGGCTGAACCGACAGGCCTTTCCGCAAGGCGACCGTCACGGAAAAGGGCCGCTCGCGCGGCCCTTTTCCTTTGACAGGACGTCTGGGGAAGCCTGCTGCCAGAGCATCGGCCCGAAAAGTGGACTGCGGTTTTCGGAAAGGCCGATGCAATCAGGGAAGGCTGCATCGGCCCGAAAAGTGGACTGCGGTTTTCGGGAAAGCCGATGCAAGAACAGAAGGTTAGACCATCGCCTTCTTGAAATTGGCGTTGGCCTTGTCCCAGTTCACCGTCTTCCACCACGCCGCCAGATAGTCGGCGCGGCGGCTCTGGTGCTTGAGATAATAGGCGTGTTCCCAGACATCGACGCCGACGACAGCCTTGGCGCCGAGTTCGAGCGGGGTGTCCTGATTGGCGGTGCTGACGATCGCGAGCTTCTTGTCCTTGCCGACGACCAGCCAGGCCCAGCCCGAGCCGAAGCGGCCCAGGGCGGCGGCGTTGAGCTTGGTCGCCATATCACTGACGGAGCCGAGCGAGGCCTCGATTGCGCTCTTGAGTTCGGGCGAAGGCTGCTCCGCGCCGCCCGGAGTCATCAGCTCCCAGAAGAACGTGTGGTTCCAGTGGCCGCCGACATTGTTGCGGACGCCGGTGCGAACGTTTTCGGGAACCGCGCCGAGATCGGCCAGCACGGTCTCGATCGGCGTCGTCCTCAGGTCTGCCCATTGAATGGCCAGCGCGTTGGCGTTGTTCACATAGGCCTGATGATGGGCGGTGTGATGGATACGCATGGTGGCCGCGTCGATATTGGGCTCCAGCGCCTCATAGGCATAGCCCAGCGGCGGCAGCGTGAAGGCGGGTGCAGCCGCCGGCGCGGCGGGGGCAGGCGCAGCCTGCGCCAGGACGAGAGCGGGCTTGGCGATGATGAAAACGCCCGCGGAGCCCCCCGCGAGCCCCGCGAGAAAATGACGGCGATGCATGATGAAGCCTCCCAGTCCCGTTGCTGCCATAGCCCGGCCCGGCCGAATCACATGGCGGCCTGGGGCCTCGCTCCAACGGTCGTATCACAGCCCCTGACCACGCGTCAGTGGCGTGCCGGAATCAGCCTTCGACCGGTTCGTCGCCCTGGCGGATGCCATAGCGGCGTTCCAGTCCGGGATGGCCGGGCGTGCCGGCCGCGGCACCGCGCGGAGCGCGCTCCGAGGGGTCGCGCCCGATTTTCGCCATGAGATGCGAAAGATCGAGGAACTCGTCGCATTGGCGGCGCAACTCGTCTGAGACCATGGGAGGATTGGTCGTGATGGTCGAGACCACCGAGACCTTCACACCCTTGCGTTGCACCGCTTCAACCAGCGGGCGAAAGTCACCATCGCCCGAGAACAAGTAGATCTGGTCAAGATGGGGAGCAAGTTCGAGCATTTCGATGGCGAGCTCGATGTCCATATTGCCCTTGACCCGGCGGCGGCCAGTCGCGTCGGTGAATTCCTTGGCCGCCTTGGTGATGACTCGGTAGCCATTGTAATCGAGCCAGTCGACCAGGGGTCTGATCGACGAGTACTCTTCGCTCTCGACCAGCGTGGTGAAGTAGAAGGCCCGGATGAGGTTGCCTCGTGCCTGGAATTCCTTCAACAGTCGACGGTAATCCATGTCGAAGCCAAGCTGCTTCGATGTGGCATACAGGTTGGCCCCATCGATAAAAAGCGCGATGCGCGGCTCCGCCATGGGAACGACTCCAGTAAAAAACGACTCAAATACGTCAGATCGAAAGGATAGCGGTCAGGCAATGTCGAAAGATCGGCGAATTCTGATCAGCCAAGCACTAATTATGTGGCCACTTGCTGGAGTCTTGCAAGTGCGCCTGCTCAGGCTGGTTTCCTTCAGCTGGCCAGGGTCCTTCAGCTGGCCAGGGTGCTTCAACTGGCGAGCCCCCGGCTGCCCGGCTTGACTGCTGGGATGGCGGCAAGCTCGGGCGGTAGCGCGTCGGGGGCATAGGCCGGGATGTCGAGTGCGACGAGGCTGACCAGTCTGACGCCAAGATCGGCCTTGCCGGCTGAACGGTCGACCAGGCAGGCGGCGCCGAGAATCTGGCCCGGCTCACCGGCGATCGAGGCAAGGCATTCCCGCGAGGAGAGGCCGGTGGTGACGATGTCCTCGACCATCACCACGCGCGCGCCGGCGGGGATGGCAAAGCCGCGGCGCAGCTTGAACTGCCCATCCTCGCGTTCGACGAACACCGCCTTGGCCTTGAGGTGCCGTGCCGTTTCGTAGCCCGGCACGATGCCGCCCACCGCGGGTGAGACGACATAGTCGACCTTGCCGAATGTGGCTTCGATCTTGGCGGCAAGCGCCTTGCAGAGCCGCTCGGTGCGAACCGGATCCTGGAAGATGAACATCTTCTGCAGGAAAACCGGGCTGCGCAGTCCGGAAGACAGGATGAAATGACCCTCGAGCAATGCGCCGGCATCGCGGAATTCGGCCAGGACCTCGTCGTCGGTCATCGGTGCGCCTCGCAGATGGTGTGATCCCATTGCCTGCGACGGGCACAGGCGAGTGCTTTTGCGCCGGAACGGCCCGCGTTTCAAGCGCGGTCCCAAGCGGAGCTGTGGAAGGCTGCTCGCTCCTCGGCCGGGATCTCCCATCCGGCCCGGTGATCTCACCTTCCGTGATGGCATCGGCTTTCCCGAAAACCGCAATCCAGCGTTCAGGCCGATGCCTTAGCCGACGACGCGCTCGACCCGGCTGATCACCCGTTTCTCGCGCAGCTCGCTGATGATGGCGCTGAGATGCTTCAGGTCCCAGACCGTGAGATCGATGGTGACATCGGTGAAGTCCGGCGTCGGCCGCACCATCGTCACCGCATCGATATTGCCGTCATGCTCGGCGATCGTGGTGGTGATCTGCGCCAGCGAACCGGGCTCGTTGATCGAGTTGAGCGCGATGCGCGCCGGAAAGCGCTGGGGCGTCTTGTCGTCGAGGTCCCAGCGCACATCGAGCCAGCGATCGGGCTCGTTGTCGAAGGCCGCCAGGGAAGGCGACTGGATCGGGTAGATCGTCACACCTTCGCCCGGCGTCAGGATTCCGACGATGCGATCGCCCGGCACGGCACCGCCATTCGGCGCGAAGCGCACCGGCAGATCGCCGCCGAGGCCGCGGATCGGGATGGCATTGGCGCCCGGCGTCTCGCCGGGCAGCTTGAACTTGAGGTTGTCGCCCTTGCGCAGCTCGAACCAGCCCTTGCCGTTGCTTTCGCCACGGGCTTCGGGCGTGGACCGCTTCTCCGGCTCGAGATCGGGATAGACCGCCTTGACGACGTCGCCCGAGAACATCTCGCCGCGCCCGACAGCAGCGAACACGTCGTCGACGGCGGTGCGGGCCAGCCGCTTCAGCGCCGCCTTGAGCTTTTCGTCTGTGAAGACACGCTCGGCGCGCATGAAGGCGCGTTCGAGGATCTGGCGGCCAAGGCCGGCATATTGCTTGCGCACCGCCGCGCGCGTCGCCCTGCGGATCGCGGCGCGCGCCTTGCCGGTAACGACGAGCGATTCCCAGGCTGCGGGAGGCACCTGCCCGTCGGCGCGGGTGATCTCGACCTCGTCGCCATTCTGCAGCTCGGTGAGCAGCGGCGCGATGCGGCCATTGATCTTGGCGCCGACTGCGGTGTTGCCGACATCGGTATGGACCGCATAGGCGAAGTCGATCGGGGTCGCCCCGCGTGGCAGGGCGATCAGGCGGCCCTTGGGCGTGAAGCAGAAAACCTGGTCGTGGAAGAGCTCGAGCTTGGTGTGCTCCAGGAACTCTTCGGGATTGTCGCCTTCGGCGAGCAGGTCGACGGTGCGCCGCAGCCATTGATAGGCCCGGCTTTCATCGGCTGCGCCGGAGAGTTCCGTGGTCCGTCCGTCCTTGTAATGGGCATGGGCCGCGATGCCGTATTCGGCGATGCGGTCCATCTTGTCGGTGCGGATCTGCAGTTCGACGCGGCTATGGCCGGGGCCGACCACCGTGGTGTGGATCGAGCGATAGTCGTTCTGCTTCGGCGTCGAGATGTAGTCCTTGTAGCGCCCGGGAACCATCGGCCAGGTCGTGTGGACGATCCCGAGCACCCGGTAGCAATCCTCCAGCTGGTCGACGATGACCCGGAAGCCGAAAATATCCGAAAGCTGCTCGAAGGAGACCGATTTGCGCTCCATCTTGCGCCAGATCGAATAGGGACGCTTGCGGCGCCCGGCGACCTCGGCCTGGATGCCGCGCGCCGCCAGCTTCTCCTTGAGATCGATCTCGATCGCGCTGATCACGGAGCCTTCGCGCTCGGTCACCTCTTCCAGGCGCTTGGTGATGGTGGAATGGGCTTCCGGCTTGATATGGCGGAAAGCCAGTTCCTCCAGCTCCTCGCGCAGCTCCTGCATGCCCATGCGCCCGGCGAGCGGGGCATAGATCTCGGCCGTCTCCTCGGCGACGCGCAGCCGCTTCTCGGGTGGGACGAAATGCAGGGTGCGCATGTTGTGCAGCCGGTCGGCGAGCTTGACCAGGAGCACCCGGACATCTTCGGCGATGGCCAGCAGCAGCTTGCGGAAATTCTCGCCCTGCGCCGCCTTCTTCGAGACGAGGTCGAGCTTCTTGATCTTGGTCAGCCCGTCGACGAGCCGGCGGATATCCGGCCCGAACATGCTCTCGATCTCTTCGAGAGTGGCGGCCGTGTCCTCGACGGTGTCGTGCAGCACGGCGGCGACGATGGTCGCATCGTCCAGCTTGAGATCGGTGAGGATCGCCGCGACTTCGAGGGGATGTGCGAAGAAGGGGTCGCCCGAGGCGCGCTTCTGTGTGCCATGCGCGCGCATGGCATAGACATAAGCCCGGTTGAGCAGGTCTTCGTCGGTGTTCGGATTATAGCTCCGGACCCGGTCAACAAGCTCGTATTGCCGCATCATGCCCATGCGGGCCCCTGTAACGCCTGCCAAGAATTGCAAAGTTTCAATATCGGCACGGCGTTCCGGCGGAGCAAGGCGAATCTATGCAGGGTAGGCATGAAAAAGCCCGGCAATGCCGGGCTTTAGCGTGGACTGGTGAACGCTTTGATCAGTCTTCGTCGTCGGCGCTCTCGGTCGGCGGGACGAGGCCGTCGAGGCCGCGCAGCAGATCTTCCTCGCTCATGCGGTCGAACTGGACTTCCGAATCGGGCGTCGCTGCGCTGGACGGGCCGCTGGTCAGGAGCGGCACGGTCTCGGCCTCAGGCTCGTCGACCTCGACATGCTTCTGCAGCGAGTGGATCAGCTCTTCCTTCAAATCTTCGGGAGTGAGCTTCTCTTCGGCGATTTCGCGCAGCGCCACGACGGGGTTCTTGTCGTTGTCGCGGGGAACGAGAATCTGCGTGCCCGAAGCGATCATGCGGGCGCGGTGGCTGGCCAGCAGAACCAGCTCGAAGCGGTTCTCGACCTTGTCGATGCAGTCCTCAACGGTAACGCGAGCCATTGAACGGCTCCTTCTGATCTTGGCGATGCAGGGAAAGATTGATGTGAGCCGGCCATACAGGCAAAGCCGGGCGGATGCAAGATTTTGCTGAGCGCTCCAGGCTCAGGCCTTACCAGCCCTCGCCCTGCATCCGGCTGACCAGTTCGTCGAGCCTAGGCTCACGATGGGCCAGGCCGTCGAGGATCGATCCCCCGGCCATCGCGGGCAGCTCATGCGGCGCAAGCTCGGCAAAGCGCATGCGCATCGGCGTCGCCACGCCCTCGCCGAAGGCGATCGCCTCGCGATTGCCGATGGCCGAGAGGAAGCCGATCGTGCTCGCCGAGGCATCGGCAATGGCCGAGCGGATGATCTGCTGGTCGCGGTCATTGGCGAGCCGCATCGCAAAGATGGTCGAGCATTGCGAAAGGATCGTGGGGTCGAGTTCGCCCGGGCGCTGGGTCACGACGCCGAGATAGGCGCCGTATTTGCGGCCTTCCTTGGCGATGCGGGCGATGGCCTGCCGGGTCGGCGCGAAACCGAGCGACTGATCCGCCGGCACATAACGATGGGCTTCCTCGCAGAGCAGCAGCACCTCGTAGCCGCCATGGCTGAACATGGCGAGGTCGAAGGCGATGCGCGACAGCACGGAGGCGACAGAGTTGACGACATCGGCCGGCAGGCCTGCGAGCTGGAACACGCAGATCGGCCGGCCATGCTGCGGAATCCGGAAGATCTGGCCGATCACCTGGCCCATGCCGTCGATCATGTTCGCGCGTGCGAACATGAACTGGTAGCTCGGGTCGCCGTAGAGGGCTTCGAGGCGGACCTTCAGCGATCGCAGCGCGGCCCGCGGATAACGGATCTCATGGAGTCCCATCAACTCGTCCAGGACCGCAATCGCGTCGACCATTCTGTAGGGCAGGGGGGCGTCGCCGCTGGAGGCTGCGCCACCGGCCAACGACCGCCGCGCCGTCGGATCGAGCGGCCGCTTCAACAGCGAGGAGCCGAGGTCGCGGGCGAAATCCTGGGCTGCGGGCTTGCGATAGCGGGCGCGGGCCGCGGCGATGACCTCGCGCAGGATGTCGATCTCGTCGAGATCGGGGCGGCCGCGAAAGACGACATCGGCAAACTCTTCGAGGCGGAACATCCAGAAGGGCAGGTCGAGGCTCTGCGCATCGGTGACCACGGCCTTGTCGGGAAAGGCGTGGGCGTATTCGTTGTGCGGATCGAGGATCAGCACCCGCAGATGCGGTTTCGCGGCAATCGCCTTGCGCAGCAGCAGCGAGACGGCACTGGATTTGCCGACACCGGTCGTGCCGACCAGCGCGAAATGGCGCGACAGCAGATCGTCGATGCAGACCGTCGCCGGAATGGCGGCATCCTGCGTCAGGTGGCCGATGGCGACGCCGGCCCTGGCGCCGAGGTCATGCACCAGGGCAAGATCATGGGCCCGGATGCGGTGCGCGATCGCTCCGACCGGCGGATAGGTGGTGATGCCGGTCTGGAAATAGGCGCGGCCGCCTTCGGCCTCCAGCACTTCGCCGAGCAGCTCCACCTCGATATGGACGGGATTGTCGGCCAGTTCGTCCCAGAATTCCCTGACGGCCTTGATCTCATAGACCATGCCGACGATCCGGTTGCGCCCGAGATTGATCGAGATCATCCGCCCGACCGTCCAGACCTCGGGCGTTGCCGTGCCGCCGCGTGGCATGATGGTGCCGATCGTCGCGCGCGCGCCAGTGCATGACAGAACGCGGCCGATCGACCGGTCGGCAACCTGGCCGGCCGTGCGACGGTCCGGCACGATGTCGTTCTCGAACTGGCCCTGATTGACGGAAATTTGCACGGCCCTGGGCCTCTCGATCTGATCTGGCTCAGGAATGAAAGGGCGTGCGCGCTTAAGATTGGTTTCCAGGCTGCGTTAGCTTGTCGGCGCGGTTAGCAAATCACGAAGAAATCCGGGAAGGCTCTCGCGATATCCATCAGCGAACGTGGTCTTGCCGATCAATTTCCGTGCCTTGAGCCGGACCGGGCCAGGCGGTATGCACGCTGGCAACGGGCGAGGGGACTTGAGATGACAAATGGCCGGTTGCGACTGGGCGTGAACATCGATCACGTTGCTACGGTGCGCAATGCGCGCGGCGGAGCCCTGCCCGATCCGATCCGCGCCGCGCATCTTGCGGTCGAGGCCGGAGCCGACGGCATCACGGCGCATCTGCGCGAAGACCGGCGCCACATCCGCGATGCCGACATCGAGCGGCTGATGGCCGAACTCACCGTGCCCCTGAATTTCGAGATGGCAGCCACGGCGGAGATGATCGCGCTGGCTGAGCGCCTGAAGCCGCATGCGGCCTGCCTCGTGCCCGAGAAGCGTGAGGAGCGCACGACCGAAGGCGGGCTCGATGTCGTCGGACAGGAGCGTGCTTTGGCGCCAGCGATCGCGCAGCTCAACGCGGCGGGCTCCAGGGTGTCGCTCTTCATCGAGCCGGATGCTGCTCCGATCAGGATGGCGGCCAAGCTCGGCGCGCCGGTGGTCGAGCTGCATACCGGGACCTGGTGCCATGCCGTCATCGACGGCAAGCGGGACAAGGCCGATGCCGAGTTTCGCCGTCTTGCCGAAGGGGCTGCGCTTGCGGCCTCGCTTGGCCTCGAAGTTCATGCCGGCCATGGGCTCGATTACGACACCGCGCGCGAACTGGCGGTCGTTCCCGATTTCGTCGAGTTCAATATTGGCCACTTCCTGGTCGGCGAAGCGCTCTTCATCGGCCTCGAGCAGGCGATCGTGCAGATGCGTGCAGCCATGGACGAAGGGCGCGCCGCCAAGTAGACCGGCTGCATGATCCTCGGCATCGGCTCCGACCTCTGCGATATCCGCCGCATCGAGCAATCGCTGGAGCGATTCGGCGAGCGCTTCACCCATCGCATCTTTACCGAAGGCGAGCGTGCCAAGTCGGACCGCCGTGCCACCCGTGCGGCCTCCTATGCCCGCCGCTTCGCTGCCAAGGAGGCCTGCTCGAAGGCGCTTGGCACCGGTCTGAGCCGCGGCGTGTTCTGGCGCGACATGGAGGTGGTGAACCTGCCCGGCGGCCAGCCGACCATGCGGTTGACCGGCGGCGCCGCCGAGCGCCTCGCGGTGATGCTGCCGCCAGGGCACGAAGCCTTCGTCCATGTCTCGCTGACCGATGATCCGCCAATGGCGCAGGCTTTCGTCGTGATCGAGGCGCGGCCGCTTCTTCCCTGACAGGGAGTATGGGCATGGCAGGTGTCGTCGGCGCGGAACGCGAGGAGCGTATTCGTGCGAGTTTCCGGGGCCAGGCGGAGGCCTGCCGCAGGCTTGGCTCGCCCTTCACGGCGCTGTTCTGCGAGGTGATGGCAAGAGGGCTCGATCAAACCAGCGGTTTTGGCCGGCGCGCCCTTGGCTGGCCGGGCGACCCGGTTGCCGATGCGCTGCCCTTGCGGGCAGCCGGCGCCTTCAACGCCCTGGCGCGTTCCGGAAAAATGCCGTCACTGCAGGCGCTCTACCCGCCGGCTCTTGCCAGCGCGGATGCATTGTGGCGCGGCCTTGCCGCGGCCATCGACGCCCATGACGCGGATCTTGCCGCTTATCTCGACAGCGCCCCGCAGACCAATGAGGTGAAGCGCTGCGCCGCGCTGCTCGGTGGGGCCCTGATCGTTGCCCATGATACCGGCCTGCCGCTCGATCTTCTGGAGATCGGCGCCAGTGCCGGGCTCAATCTCGGTTTCGAGCGCTATCGCTACGCACTCAGTGCCGCCAGCTGGGGACGCGATGATGCGCCGGTCACGATCCGCAGCGAATGGCGCGGGCTACTGCCCCGGCTCGATGTCGCGCTTCGCGTGGCGGCACGGCGTGCCTGCGACCTGAATCCGCTCGACCCATCGCGGCCGGCCGATCGCGCTCGCGTCCTCTCCTATATCTGGCCGGATCAGGCCGACCGCCTGCACACGACGGAAGCTGCCTTCGATGCCGCGTCTGCTGCCCCATGGCGCGTCGAACGAGCCGATGCCGCCGTCTGGGTCGAGGCACGGCTGGCCGAGGCGGCAGTGCCGGGCAGCGCCCGCATGCTGATGCACACCATCATGTGGCAATATCTGCCGGAGCCGACCAAACAGCGCATTATTGCGGCCATGGCCGCAGCCGGCGCCGCGGCGACCGTCGAGCGCCCGCTGGCTTGGCTCCGCATGGAGCCGGACGGCAAGCCGGGCCATGCAGCGGTGACCCTGACGCAATGGCCGGGAGGCGTGGAGCGTGAGCTCGGGCGCGCCGATTATCACGGCCGCTGGGTCGAGTGGCACTGAGGCGGGTTAGCCGACGATGGAAAACGGGCCGGCGCTGCGTGCGCCGGCCCGTTCGATCAGAGAGATACGAGACGCCGGACCGAGCCGGCGCCGTCTTGACCGCTTACGCAGGCTTGTCGGACTTCAGCCAGCGATAGAGCACGCCGCCGAGAGCGCCGCCGATCAGCGGTGCGACCCAGAACAGCCAGAGCTGCTGCAGCGCCCAGCCGCCGACGAACAGCGCCGGGCCGGTGCTGCGCGCCGGATTGACCGAGGTATTCGTCACGGGAATGCTGACCAGGTGGATGAGGGCGAGGCCAAGGCCGATGGCGAGCGGTGCGAAGCCGGCCGGTGCCTTGCCATGGGTCGCGCCCATGATGATGAAGAGGAACATCATCGTCATGACGACTTCCATCAGGAAGCCGGAAAGCAGGCTGTACTGGCCCGGCGAATGTTCGCCATAGCCGTTCGAGGCAAAGCCCTTGGCGAGATCGAAGCCGGGGGCGCCCTTGGCGATCAGATAGAGGATGAAGGCGCCGGCGACGGCACCGATCACCTGCGCAATGATATAGGGGATCACCTCTCCGGAGGGGAAACGCCCGCCGGCCGCGAGTCCGACGGTGACTGCCGGATTGAGATGGCAGCCGGAAATATGGCCGATCGCATAGGCCATGGTGACGACCGTCAGGCCGAACGCAAGTGAGACGCCGAGCAGCCCGATACCGACCTGCGGGAAACCTGCGGCGATGACCGCGCTGCCGCAGCCGGCGAAGGTTAGCCAGAATGTGCCGATGGCTTCAGCCGCATATTTCTTCGAGCTCATACTGATTCCCCCAGAGGTTGTGACCAACTATCAGTGAACCTGGGCTCGGAATGCGTCAATTACGCTACTGCGGGGCTGCCCTTCACCAGCGGCAGGGGTCAATCTTCACCGGCTGGCGCGCCGCCTGGGGCAATGTCGGGCCGGCCGGATTGCGTCGCCGCAGTTGCGGCAGGTCCGGACTGCAAGCAGCCGGGGAAATTCGCGATGGCAGAACCAATGTTGCATTGCGAGGCCGGGCGGCCCTGTTCGCGCCATCTTGTGCGAGGATATCGCGTTGTCCCCGGCCGTACATTCCGCTATGCCGCGCCTCGGAACCGATGAAGGAGCGCCCCGGGTGGCCAACGACGCCGAAATCAAGAGCAAGACGGCCAAGGACGAGGGCGGCATCCTTGAGACGATCAAGGTCGTCGTCCAGGCGCTTCTCATCGCGCTCGTCATCCGCACGCTGTTGTTCCAGCCCTTCAACATTCCGTCGGGCTCGCTGATCCCGACATTGCTGATCGGCGACTATCTCTTCGTCTCCAAATACACCTACGGCTATTCCAAGCACTCGATCCCGTTCAGCCCGCCGCTGTTCAAGGGGCGGGTTTGGGCTGCCGAGCCGAAGCGTGGCGACATCGCCGTCTTCAAGCTGCCGAGCGACAATTCCACCGATTACATCAAGCGCGTCATCGGCCTGCCGGGCGACCGCATCCAGATGATCGACGGCATCCTCCACATCAACAACCAGCCGGTGAAGCGCGAGCGCATCGCCGACTTCGAAACCACCGACAACTGGGGCCGCAGCACCAAGGTCATCCAGTATCGCGAGACGCTGCCTGAGGGCGTCAGCCACAACATCATCGAGCGCGAGGGCGACACCGGCACCTTCGACAACACGCCGGTCTTCCACGTGCCCGAGGGCCATTTCTTCATGATGGGCGACAACCGCGACAACTCGCTGGACTCGCGCGACCGCAGCGTCGGCTACGTGCCTTTCGAGAACTTCGTCGGCCGCGCCGAGATCATCTTCTTCTCCATCGACGACGGTGCCTCCGCCTGGCGTGTCTGGGAATGGCCCTGGACCGTGCGTTGGAACCGCCTGTTCAGCACGATCAAGTGACGAAGCCGGGAGACAGCGGGCGTAAGACGCCCGATCTCGCTCGGCTTGAGGCGAAGCTTGGCCATGTCTTCGCCAATCGCTCCCTGCTTGACACCGCCCTGACCCACATGAGCGCCGAGAGTTCGCGGCTCGGCAGCTATCAGCGGCTTGAATTCCTGGGCGATCGCGTCCTGGGATTGAGTGTCGCCGACATGCTCTTCGAGCGCTATCCGCAGGCCGAGGAAGGCGACATGTCGCGCCGTCTGGCCGATCTCGTGCGCAAGGAGACCTGCGCCGAAGTCGCTCTGGGCTGGGACATCGGCAGCTTCCTGAAGCTCGGCGATGGCGAGATCCTGGGCGGCGCCCGCAAGAACAAGGCGATCCTGGCCGATGCCTGCGAGTCGATCATCGGTGCGGTCTTCATCGATGGCGGCTATGCTGCAGCAAGAGGACTGGTCGAGCGCGCCTTTGGCGAACGCCTGCTGAAGCCGGTGCGCCCGTTGCGCGATGCGAAGACCGCGTTGCAGGAATGGGCGCAGGGCAAGGGCTACCAGACGCCGACTTATACCGAGCGCGGCCGCTCGGGCCCGGACCATGCCCCGCTCTTCCGGGTTGCGGCCCGGATCGCGGGATTGATCGACGCCGAAGCCGAAGGGCGCTCCAAGCGCCTCGCCGAACAAGCTGCTGCCGAGGCGTTCCTGCGCCGCGAGGGGCTCTGGAACGAAACCATGGGAGATGACAATGGCTGAGGCCGACAAGCCCACACGCTGCGGCTTCGTTGCGCTGATCGGCGCGCCCAATGCCGGCAAGTCGACGCTGCTGAACAAGCTCGTCGGCGCCAAGATCTCGATCGTCTCGCGCAAGGTGCAGACGACGCGGACCCAGGTGCGCGGCATCGCGCTCGCCGGCACGGCGCAGGTCATCTTCGTCGACACGCCCGGCATCTTCGCACCCAAGCGCCGGCTCGACCGCGCCATGGTGACGAGCGCCTGGGGCGGCGCGACCGATGCCGACCTGATCGGCGTGCTGATCGATGTCGAGCGCTTCGACAATGAGGAGAACACAAGGCTGCTGGAAAAGCTCGCCGAGCTGAAGCAGCCCAAGTTCCTGATCCTCAACAAGATCGACACGATCGAGAAGGAGAAGCTGCTCGCCATCACGACGCAGCTGAACGAGCGGGGCAAGTTCGAGACCACCTTCATGGTCGCGGCACTGACCGGCTATGGCGTCAAGGACATCCTCGACTGGCTCGAGACGCGTCTGCCGTTCAGCCCCTGGCTCTACCCGGAGGATCAGATCTCGGATGCGCCGCTGCGCTTCCTCGCCGCCGAGATCACGCGGGAGAAGATCTTCGAGCGCCTGCACGACGAATTGCCCTATCGCTCGACCGTCGAGACCGAACAATGGCAGCAGCGGCCCGATGGCTCGGTGCGCATCGAGCAGACGATCTATGTCGAGCGCGAGGGCCAGCGGAAGATCGTGCTTGGCGAGGGTGGCCAGACCATCAAGGCGATCGGTCAGAAGGCCCGCGTCGAGATTGCCGAGGCGGCCGAAGCCAAGGTCCATCTCTTCCTCTTCGTCAAGGTTCGCGAGAACTGGAGCGACGATCCGGAGCGCTATCGCGAGATGGGGCTGGAATTCCCCAAGGGCTAAATCCGTAAGGGCTGAACCGGTCCGCGAAACGCTGCTGCCAGCTCCCTGACGAAGGCGTTGGCGCGCGGGGTCGCGACATTGCTGCGCAGCACGACCTCGGATGAGCCCAGCACTGGGAGGCCCCAATCCGTGCCGACCTCGACGGTTCCGGGTGGGGCGATGCGCGCGGCGAGCGGCGTGACGCCGAGCCCGCCCTGGACGGCCGCCACGACCGCAGCCATGCCGCCGCCGACAAAGGCCTCGCGCCAACTGAGCCCGCCTTCGCCCAGCGCCTCGATGGCGTGACGCCTGAGCGCGCATTCCGTCATCAGGCTGACGAGCGGCAGCGGCTCAGACGGATCGCGCGTCAGCGTTGGCGCGGCGAACCAGCCAAAGGCGTCGCGGCGCAGCGTTTCGCCCGTTCGCCCTTGTCCAATCCGTAGCATCACGGCGACATCGATCTCGCCGCGTTCGAAGGCCGTCTCGAGCAGGCTCGAGCGTTCGATCCGCAGGCTGATCACCAGCGTCGGGTCATGGCCAAAGAGACGCGCCAGCAGGGCCGGGGCATCGGCGCCGACCGCCTGCTCGCTGATCCCGACTGAGATGCGCTCCGGTGCCTCGGTGAAGGCGGCCCACGCCCGTTCATGTGCGGCGAGCAGCTCGCGCGCCGCCGGTACGAAACGCTCGCCCTCGGCGGTGAGCTTGACGAGACGCGGGTGGCGCTGGAGCAGGGCCCGGCCGAGAACCTCCTCGAGCCGCTTGACCCGGGTGCTGACCAGCGACTGGGTCGTGCCCAGCGCCTCGGCGGCGCGCGTGAAGCTGCGCAGATCGGCCGCACTGAGAAAGGCGGCGACCGCATCGATATCGAGCGTCGTAGCCAACATGAATCAAAAATCCATATGATTGATATCTACAATCATACACTACAACGATGTTTCGAGCGGCGCTAGCTTGATCTGGACAGCGAGGCCAATGCCCTCGCAAACCGGAGATCCAACCATGCCCCTGATCCGCATTTCCATGAGGCGCGGCCGTCCCGCCTCCGAGCCGGCCGCCATTGTCGACGGCGTCTATCGGGCGATGCGCGAGACCTTCGAGGTGCCGGAGGACGATCTCTTCGCCGTGATCCACCAGCACGACCCCGACGAGTTCATCTTCAACGCCCGTTATTTCGGTTTCGAGCGCACGGCGGGTCTCGTCATGATCCAGATCACCTGCAACAGCAGCCGCGGCGTCACCCAGAAGAAGGCGCTCTTTGCCAAGATCGCCGAGAACCTGCGCCGGGAGCCGGGGCTGAAGCCCGACGACATCTTCATCAACCTGATCGAGACAGCGCGTGAGAACTGGTCCTTCGGCGGCGGCATCGCCCAGTATGTCTGAGATCAGCTGCCCGCCCTCACGCATCGGCCGCTGACGCGAGCTGTCGGGAGGGCGCGCCTGCGGAAATTGACCCGGCCGGGTGCGCCGCCTAACTCCTAGCCATGGAGTGGAGCGATGACGGCACCATCATCGGCGTCCGGCATCACGGCGAGAATGCCGTGATCCTGGAGGTGCTGACGCGCCTGCATGGCCGCCATTTCGGGCTCGTGCGCGGAGGGCGCTCGGCCCGGGCGCAGCCGGTGCTGCAGCCCGGCAATGCGGTCTCGCTGACCTGGCGGGCCCGACTCGACGAGCATCTCGGCGAATACAAGGTCGAGCTCATCACCTCGCATGCGGCGCGGCTGATCGCGGCGCCCGTCGCCCTCTATGGGCTCGCGGTGATCTCGGCCCTGCTGCGCCTGCTGCCGGAGCGCGATCCCCATCCCGCCCTGCATGAGGGGCTGGCGGTGCTGATCGAGCATCTCGACGAGCAGACGCTGGCGCCGGCTCTGATCGTGCGGTTCGAGGTCGCCATGCTGTCCGAGCTCGGCTTCGGACTTGATCTGACGCGCTGTGCCGTTACCGGCTCGCCCGATGATCTCACCCATGTCTCGCCGAAATCGGGCAAGGCGGTCAGCCGCAAGGTCGCCGAGCCCTATCAGGATCGTCTGCTGGCGCTGCCGCGCTTCCTCAGCGAAGGGCAGGGCGCGCGGCAACCCTCGGCGGCCGATATCGCGGCGGGCTTCGCCCTGACCGGCTTCTTCCTGCGCCGCCATCTGCTTGAGCCGCGCGGATTGCTCGAGTCGCCGGAGCGGGCGCGGCTGCTGGAGCTGGTCGCACGAATTCACTGATTTCTGGCGCGTTTGCGGGTATGACGCTTTGCGCGGCTTGCATCGGGCCGGCATCGTCATAGGAAGTGATTCGCGGCCGGCGTTTCCCGGCGGCCGCAACGTAGATCGAGGTTGAGTGACACATGGGAAAGCCGGTCGAGCCGCCACCGGAGGACGAGACCGAGCGCATCGATCTGAAATCGGCGCTCGAAGAGCGCTATCTCGCCTATGCGCTGTCCACCATCATGCACCGTGCCCTGCCGGATGCGCGTGACGGCCTGAAGCCCGTCCATCGCCGCATCCTGCATGCGATGCGGCTGCTGCGCCTCGACCCCGGCCAGGTGCACAAGAAATGCGCCCGCATCGTCGGCGACGTCATCGGTAAGTTCCACCCGCACGGCGACCAGTCGGTCTATGACGCGCTGGTGCGCCTCGCCCAGGATTTCGCGCAGCGTTACCCGCTCGTCGACGGCCAGGGCAACTTTGGCAATATCGACGGCGATAACGCCGCTGCCTACCGCTATACCGAAGCGCGCATGACCGAGGTCGCGCGCCTCCTGCTCGACGGGATCGAGGAGGACGCGGTCGATTTCCGCGAGACCTATAACGGCGAGGACGAAGAGCCGATCGTCCTGCCGGCGGCGTTCCCCAACCTGCTGGCCAATGGCTCGCAGGGCATCGCGGTCGGCATGGCGACCTCGATCCCGCCGCATAACGCGGCCGAACTCTGCGATGCCGCGCTCTATCTGATCCAGCATCCGGAGACCACCTCCGAGCAGCTCATGACCTTTGTGCCCGGGCCGGATTTCCCGACCGGCGGCATCATCGTCGAGACCCGGGCCTCGATGGCCGAGACCTATCGCACCGGGCGCGGCGCCTTCCGCACCCGGGCGCGCTGGCATGTCGAGGACCAGGGCCGCGGCACCTGGCTCGCAGTGGTCACCGAGATCCCCTACATGGTCTCGAAGGGCCGGCTGATCGAGAAGATCGCCGAGCTGCTGAACGATCGGAAACTGCCGCTGGTCGGGGACCTGCGCGACGAGTCGGCGGAAGACATCCGCGTCGTCATCGAGCCGCGCAGCCGCGCCGTCGATGCCAATCTGATGATGGAATCGCTGTTCAAGCTCACCGAGCTCGAATCGCGCATTTCGATGAACATGAACGTGCTGACCGGCGGGCTGGTGCCGCGGGTGCTCGGCCTCAACGAGGCTCTGCGCGCCTGGCTCGACCATCGCCGCGAAGTGCTGCTGCGCCGCTCGCGCTTCCGCCTCGGCCAGATCGAGAAGCGGCTCGAGATCCTGCGCGGCCTGCTGATCGTCTATCTCGACCTCGATCGCGTCATCAAGATCATCCGCGAGGAGGACGAGCCGAAGGTCGAGCTGATGCGCTATTTCGAGCTCAGCGAGGTCCAGGCCAATGCGATCCTCGACACGCGCCTGCGCGCCCTGCGCAAGCTCGAGGAGATGCAGCTCAAGACCGAGCTCGACGAGCTCACCACCGAGAAGGGCCAGATCGAGGGGCTGCTGGCCTCCGAGGCGACGCAGTGGAAGACCATCTCCTGGGACATCCGCGAGGTGAAGAAGCTCTTCGGCCCGGAAACCGCGATCGGCAAGCGCCGCACCGATTTCGCCGACATGCCGGAGACGACCGATATCGACCTGACGCAGGCCATGGTCGAGCGCGAGCCGATCACGGTCGTCGTCTCCAAGAAGGGCTGGATCAGGGCGCTGAAGGGCCATGTTCAGGACCTCTCGACGCTGTCCTTCAAGGGTGATGACGCGCTGCAGCTCGGCTTCCACACCGAGACCACGGCGAAGCTCCTGGTGCTGGCCTCGAACGGCAAGGTCTTCACGCTGGAGGCGTCCAAGCTGCCGGGCGGCCGGGGCTTCGGCGATCCCATCCGCCTGATGATCGAGCTGGAGGAGACGGCCGACATTGTCTCCGCCTTCCCTTATCGGCCGGGCCTCAAGCTCCTGATGGTGACGACAGATGGGCGCGGCTTCGTCGCCCCCAGCGACGATGTCGTGGCCAATACCCGCAAGGGTCGCCAGGTGCTCAATGTCACCGAGCCGGTCAAGGCCCTGCTCGCCGTTCCCGCCGAGGGCGACCATGTCGCGATCATCGGCGAGAACCGCAAGCTGCTCTGCTTCCCGCTCTCCGAGGTCGCGGAGATGGGGCGCGGCAAGGGCGTGCGCCTGCAGCGCTACAAGGATGGCGGCGTCTCCGACGCCAAGACCTTCAAGCTGGCCGAGGGCCTGACCTGGCTCGACACCTCGAACCGGACCTGGACGGTCGGGGCTGCCGAGCTGATCGAATGGCTCGGCCATCGTGCGGAATCGGGCCGCCTGCCGCCCAAGGGCTTCCCAAAGAACAACAGGTTCGGCGGCTGAGGCTGCATAATGCCCGGGTCCGAGCCCGGGCATGTCAGGCCGCCGTCGATCGAGCCCGGGGCGTCGGACCTCTCGACGGGGACGGACCAGTGGCTCGACGTCGGAGATCGGCGTGACTAGGACACAACTTTGGAAAACCGGCGACCGCCACGGGGGCGGCGAGGCGCAGCGGCCCCCTACTGGATCAAGGCCGTGCGCAGGAAGGGGAGTTATTGGTCCAGCCGCCTGACGTAAGATATCTCAAGACCTCGCCCGCAGGTCACCTCAACACGACTTCGCGATCGCGACCGGACGCGCGAAATTTCCATGATTAGGGCGAGTTGATGGGCGAAGATGCGCAATATGTGACGCGGGTCCGCCAAGATCTATCACTGCCCGAGCCGGCAACCCGTTATTTTCGAGAGCGACCCGGGTATCGAATGGCCCGAACTGGGAGACCGGCATCTTCCAGGGCAGGCTGTTCGAAGGGCGATTGCAATCGGCGACCGCGCCTGAACGGGTGAGCATGATTGTTTGTGCATGCGCAGCCTACCTCGGGGAGGCACCGGCCATGTCAATGACCGATTATATGCAAAGGAAGCCGTTAGCCGACATCATTCGCGGCGCGGAAGAACACGTGCTCGCACCCAGCCTGGGTGCATTGAGTATCACCGCCCTCGGCATAGGCTGCATCATCGGGGCCGGCATCTTCGTCCTGACAGGAACGGCTGCGGCCCAATATGCCGGGCCGGGCATCATGCTTTCCTTTGTGCTGGGCGGCGTCGCCTGCGCTTTCGTAGGCCTGTGTTATGCTGAACTGGCGGCGCTGCTTCCCGTTTCGGGCAGCACCTATACCTACACCTACGCCACCCTCGGCGAACTGGTTGCCTGGATCATCGGCTGGGATCTCGTGCTTGAATATGCCATGGGCGCCGCAACGGTCTCCGTCGGGTGGTCAGGCTACTTCGCGAGCCTGCTGAAAAATCTGGGCATCGTCATTCCACCAGCCTTTGCGGCAGCGCCGGGAACCGTCGCCGAAACCCTGGCCAACGGCACGGTGGTCTACGGTATCGTCAACTTGCCGGCGGCGTTCATCGTTGGTTTGCTGACTTTTCTCCTGATCATGGGAACCAAGGAATCAGCGCGTCTCAACAACATAATGGTCGCGGTGAAACTGACGGTTGTGCTGGCCTTCATACTCATCGGCGCAGCCTACGTAACGAGGGCCAATTGGCATCCGCTCATTCCCGCCAATACCGGGGAGTTTGGCCATTTCGGCTGGAGCGGCATACTGCGCGGTTCGGCAGTGGTGTTCTTCGCCTTTATCGGCTTTGACGCGGTTTCGACCGCGGCGCAGGAGGCGAAGAACCCCCAGCGCGACATGCCGATCGGTATCCTGGGCTCCCTCATCCTCTGCACGCTGCTCTACATCGCTGTCGCGGCGGTGCTGACGGGCATCGTTCCCTATGCGCAGTTGAACGTCGCTGACCCGATCGCCAGAGCCGTCGATGTGATCGGACTGACATGGTTCTCCGTGCTGATCAAAATCGGCGCGCTGGCCGGCTTGACGACGGTCATACTGGTGCTTCTCTACGGTCAGAGCCGCATCTTCTTCACCATCGCACATGATGGCCTGTTGCCGCCGGTGTTCGCGCAGGTCCATCCCGTGCGAAAGACGCCGTGGAAGAGCCAGATGATGATCGGGACGATCGTCGCCATCGTCTCCGCACTGACCCCGATCGGCATTCTGGGTGAAATGGTGAGCATCGGCACGCTGTTCGCCTTCGTGCTCGTCTGTGGCGCAGTCATCTATCTCAGGAAGAGCGACGCGGAGGTGACGCGACCGTTCCGCACGCCGGGCGTTCCGGTCGTGCCTGTCCTCGGCATCCTGTTCTGCCTGCTTCTGATGGCCGGCCTGCCGTTCGACACGTGGTTGCGGCTGATCGTATGGCTGGTCATAGGGCTTGCGATCTATTTCTTCTACGGGCGCAATCACTCGGTCCTGCGCGGTGGAACGGGATCCGCGGCGCTGCGCCGCGCGCCCAGGCTGAACCGACATTGAGCGCATGCGCAGATGGGCTCGCGCTGCCGAGCACCGTGGGATCGAAGAAGGCTTAAAGCATCGGCCCGAACAGTGGATTGCGGTTTTCGGGGAAAGCCGATGCAATCACAGTTGGTCAGATCATCGGATCGGATATCCGGTCCGATGATCTCGCGGTCGCGGCTGACACCGGGTGGTCGCACGGCAGGGCGCCGTCGATGTCGGCATCACAGGCTGGGAGTGATCGTGTCTCGAGGCGTGGCGACCTGAGAGGCTCGGCTCTACCTGATCGACTGGCCGACCACGCCGACCTCGAGGCCGAGCGTCAGGTTGTTGGTCACGGCCCATTCGACACCGGCGCGCGCCTCTGGCCTGACCGCGATGTCGCTGCGGTTGAACGGCGAACTGAAGGGCGTCGGACCATAGCGCCAGGTCTCGTTCGCGGCAGCGAGCCCGACCTTGGTGTAGAGCAGCACGTTCTCGGTTGCGAACACGCCGGCCTTGAGCTGGAAGGCGCCGACGACATCGCGCGTCCAGGCCGCCGTGTTGAAGCTCGGCGTGCCGTAGCCGCCGATCGCAGGGGCGTATTCGAGCGCGCCGATGACGCCGTAGAGGAAGTCGCCGTCGCGCCACATCTTGCCGCCTTCGAGCCCGATCGTCGGGCCGGCCGACGTGCCCAGTCCCTTGGCGCTGGTCACCTGGAAGCCGGAGGAGATGCGGGCATAGGAGCCTTCCCACTTCACGCCGCCGGGCGCCAAAGTCGGCTCTGACCAGGCGAAGGACGGCACGGCGGCAAACCCCGTGAAGGGCAAATAGGCCTGGGCCTGCGAGGCGCCAGCGCTGAGCGCAAGCGCGCAGAGCGCGCCGGAAAGGATCGGTAGTCTCACGTCGAAGGCATCCTCTCGGCCAAACCCCTGTGCGTAAGCCTAGCAGAAGGTCGCGTGAATGTCGCGGATTTGTGGCGGGAGTGGCCCCAGGCCGCCCATCCCTGGATCTTCGGGCCGGATATCGTATCCCGTCCGATGATCCAGCCTTCTATCTTTGCATCGGCTTTGCCCCGAAAACCGCAATTCAGTTTTCGGGCCGATGCTTCAGCCGATCTTCGTCTTCAGCTTGAGGAAACGCAGCGTGCGCTCGGCGGTGGCGATGTCGAGGCTGGCATAGTTCTTCAGGTCGCCCTCGGCATCGCGCGCGCCGAAGAGCAGCCGCCGCGAGCGCAGCTCCAGCACGGGTTTGAAGGCCTCGGTGCCGAGATTCAGCGAGCGGCAGGTCACGGCGATGCCGCTGACATCGCGCTGCAGCAGGACGCGCAGCGCCTGCTCATTGGTGATGCCCGAGGCCTGTGCGATCACCTCGGCAAGGTGATAGGCCCGGTCCTCCTCGGCCAGCATGGTCACGATCTCGTCGAGCTCGCGCTTGCCGGCGCCGAGATCGGCGAGCAGGAGCTTCACCTCCAGCCGCTGCTGGCGTGCACGGCGGGCGAGCGTCGCGGCTTCGTCGGCAGGCTTGGACCAGGCACCGCCGCTGAGCCCCTCGACGATCTCCAGGACGCGGCTGGCCCGGTTCGGCGTCAGGTCGGAGCGCCTGGCCAGCGCGCCACCGATCTCGGCATCCTTGCCGCCGCGTTCCAGCAGCGTGTCAAAACCCTTGTCGGAGAAATGCGCGCCCTCGTTGGCGCTGACCGTGTGCAGCACGGTGCGATCGCCGCGCTGGACGAGAATGTCGGTGACGCTTTCCGAGAGGCGGGCGCGTTCGGCAATCGCCGCGAGATGGTGCTGCGACTGGCTCACCGCGATGGCGGCGAGGTCGGTGTCGGTCAGTACCGGAGAGAGTTTCAGCACGAGGCGTGCGACCTCGGAATCGGCATCGCCGGCAAGCGTGACCGCGACCTCATGCGGCAGGCTCGGCACCGCCGCGACGTGGCCGGCATAAGCCTTGCGGGCCTCGTCCTCGAGATGCGGCAGCGAACGCAGCGCGATCTCGCCGTAATGGGCCTTGGAGGGCTCGGTCGGATCCTGGTCGAGCAGGAACAGGTCCGTGACCGCATTGAGCAGCTGCCGGCGTGCCTCCGAGGACATCTCGGAGGGCATCCGTGTCAAGGAACTCAGCATTGGCCCCCCAGATAGGCGTCAGGCAAGAACCGGCAACCTGCGCCGGCTCCGTTTGATTTAGTCTTAAATCCGTCGCCGATTTTCCCGGGAAACGAAGAATTTTCTTCTGTGCGATCAACGGGCCGGCATGCCCCGGATGCATGCCGGCCCGGGCATGCCGCTAGCGCGCGGTCTTCGGCCAGAGGCAGCGGTCGACGACCAGCATGACGATCAGCGACGCACCGACGAGCGGAAAGACCAGCCCGCCGATCGCCAGGATGGCGAAGACGCCGTAGAGCGTCCGGCGCTCCGGCGGCAGCGGCGGCACCCCGAGCGATCCGGCCGGGCGTCGCTTCCACCACATCACCCCGGCGGAGACCGCGAGCAGGATGATCGCCAGGCAGACGGCCAGCATGAAGAGCTGGTTCGTCAGGCCGAATTCCTGCCCCATATGGACGTTGATGCCCCATTCCAGCCATTTCCCGAGCGGGCCGTAATCCGCGAAGGACATGTCGAGCAAGGGCTCGCCGCTATACTGGTCGAGATGGATGACGCGCTGCTGCGACAGGTCGTTCGGATAGACCGAACCCGTGAAGACGCCGTTGGGGCCGGCCGGCAGGTTGATGGCGTAGCCGCGGGCCAGGCCAAGCGCATCGAACCGCGCCACCGCCGTGTCGAGGCTGACCGGTGCTGCCGCTGTCGCGATGGATTCCGGCACGCGCGCCTGTTCCAGCGACCATGAGGTCGGCCCGGCATGGTGCAGATGCTCATCCGACATCGGCAGGTTGACGCGGATGCCTGCGGGATAGCCGAAATTATGCCCGTTCGCCCAGCGATTGACCTGGTCACCCCAGAGCACGGACCAAGGCATGCCGGTGATCGCCAGGAAGACGATGAAGACGCCGGCGAAAGCGCCGGTGACGGCATGCAGGTCGCGCCAGAAGACGCGCTTGCCGGCATCGCCACGCAGCGAGACCACGCCGCCCCTGCGACCGCGCGGCCACCACAGATAGAGCCCGGTCCCGACCAGCAGGATCGACCAGCCGCCGGCGATCTCGATCACGCCATTCGCGACCGGCCCGAAATAGGCGAGGCTGTGGATCTGCCGCACCACCCACATCACCGTGCCCTTGTCGGGAATCTGGCCAAGCACACGCCCGTCATAGGGATCGACATGCACGACCTTGCGCGCACCAGTGGCGTCCCGGACGGTGACCTCCACAGCCGATGACGCTGTCGCCGGCGGTACGAATTTCACGGCCTTGCCGGGAAAGGCTGCGAGCGCGTTGGCGACCAGTGTCGTCGCAGCGGCTGGGGCGGTCGATCGCATCTCCACCCGCTTGAGATCGCGATGAATGAGCCCGTCGATCTCGGTGCGAAAGAGATAGAGCCCGCCGGTGACCGCGAGCAGGATGAGGAAGGGCAGCGTCAGGAGCCCGGCATAGAAATGCCAGCGCCAGACGGCGCGGTAGAGGGAGGCGGCGCGTGTATCCGCGCGCGCAGGCGCGGCCTGCGTCGATGCAACGATGGTCATGGAAATGTCCTGTCCTGAAGGGGAAAAGTCTGGCTTCAGGTCAGGGCAGGCGGGGCGCGCGCTCCAAGCGGGTAGAGGCTGCGGCTGGTCGCGACGCGTGCTGCGGGCGGGGCGATGACGCCTCTCGCAACACTGATGCTGCGCTGGAGCGGAAGGGCCGCAGCTGCGACAGGAGGGGCGCCGCTGGCGCTCGCAAGGCAGCCGAGCGCGCAGCAGGTCTTGGATTGCTCCGGGCTCGCCGGCGCCGTCGGTTCGGACGAGCCGCCGGGCGCGCAGAGGACATGCCGCGGAAAGGGCGAGGGGCCAGCCGAGAGGCCGGCCCCGATCGAGAGCAGGACTGCGCTGAGGATCAGCGCATAGGCGCAGAGCACGGCAACGATGCCGCGCCCCCATCTCGCCCCTGTCGCCGTCGCGCCCATGGTTTCCGCGCTACGGCGCGGCAGGCCGCCGGTCAATGACCCAAGGACACGAAGCGCCTGCGCTCTCTCGTCACGCCGCCGGCAGGCAGGCGGGGCCGAGCGGTTCGAAGCTTTTGTCGGATAGATGTGCGCCTTCATGGGCGCTGACCGCGTGCAGTACAGTGCGGTCGCCTCGTTGGGCGAGAATTGCGGTGACGCTTTCCGAGAGGCAGCACGTTCGGCGATTGCCGCAAGATGGTGCTGCGACTGGCTCAGTGGGATCGCGGCGAGGTCTGTGTCAGTCGGCACCGGGGAGAGCTTCAGCACGCACGAGGCGGGCGACTTCTGAATCGGTCTCGCCCCTAAGCGTGACCGCGCCCTCATGCGGCAGGCTTGGCATGGCCGCGACCGACCCGCACAGACCTTTCGTACTTTGTCCTCGAGATGCGGCGCCGAACGCAGCGCGATGTCGCCGTAATGCGCGTTGGAGGGCTTAGTCGGGTCCTGGTCGAGCAGGAACAGGTCTGTGGCGGCATTGAGCAGCTGCCGGCGTGCTCCGAGGACATCCCTGTCAAAGAACTCAGTATTGCCTTTTCTTCTGTGCGCTCAACGCGCCGGCATGCTGCTGGCCCGTGGCGCTGCTATCGCGCGGCGCCGGGCCAGAGGCAGCGGTCGACAACCAGCATGACGATCAGCGAGGCGCCGACGAGCGGTTGAAGATATCGTGCCAGCGAAATTGCGCGCGCACCATGGCATTGCCAGTGCGTACTGGTGGTTTATCGGCGGTGAGCCTGGGTCCCCCGGCTCACGACTTCGACTGCACGGATGCTGCGGCCTATCCAGTTTTAATTTAATGCACCCAACGTTCGGTGCGGCTCCGGTTACGTTTTTGAACCTAGTACCTCACTACCGACACGATCTATTATTTCGCTCACAGTTGCTGGCGCAAATCGGCGAACGTCGCGTAAGATCACCATGGCAGCTATAACTACCTCCTGGCCTGCCAAAACAAGCCGTTCCGATATCTCTTTGGTCGTCAACGGCAGTGTGTCGGCAATTGCAGCGATAACGGTTGCTTCGATCTTTAATCTAAGCGCTCGTTCGCGATCAGCCTCGTTCGCTGTGGCTAACGTTTTGCGCCAAGCGTCAAGGTTCTTGGAGCGGATTGAAAGTAAATCAAGGCCGGGATTTCCGAATTCTGCGGCGATTTCTGTCAATATAGGGTCAAAAAGATGCGCGTCCCACTGCAGATTTATTCGACTTTGAAGGTCGGTCACCAGTGATGGACCATCTTCAAGATGATCCAATACGTCGCATGCAGCTATTGCACCTTGGAGGGCTTCATCGATTTTCTTGCCTAAGTATTCACTGCATTTTGAGAATTGCGAGTTTTCTGTCGGAGTTCCTACGCCGCACGCCTCCCGGAACCAGCTGTGTGCGAAAGCATAGGTCTTTCGATCGTGCGGACTCGTTACGTCGAGATTGTGCGCCACAAAGGTGCGCATTCTCCCAACCTCCGTTCGCAGGCCGTTTCCAGCTTGGAGTGGCGGCAGCGCCATCAGGAACGCGAGCGGCACTTTCGCAGCTTCATTGAGAACAATGTAGGCCCAGTTCACGAGACGATAGAATGCCATCTCGTCTTCGAGATTGGCTGGCAAGAGGACTGACACCTCGCCGCATGCGTTCGGGACGTGCATCGAGACGCGCTGGCGGAGCCGTGTATAGCGGTTGGCCAAGTCGACCGGAGTCATCGACGACTCACTGGCCGAGTGAGGGGATCCGCGACTGGCCCCACGTAGTTGAACGCGATTCCAAAATCCCGGAGTTCACGTCCATGGGCGAGATCATGCTCCGAAAACTCGTGGCCCAACAGATTGATGGAGATATTGAGGCCCTCAACGCGAATTTTCCAATCATTCTTCCCCTTCACGCCTTCCACTCGGCCTCTGTACTTTATAGGAGCTCCCGCAGCATCAGATGCCAACAGCCGTCGGATCACGCGAGATCGGTCCTCAAATTCACTGTCGCGCGAAAGCGACTTCCACATATCTATCGCCCGGCCGGTGTCCTTTGCCAGCCAAGCTAGAACCGCCTCAAGATAGCGCTCGGTATTTCGACTGGCCAAGCCAGATCGATCATTAATTCCGGATACAATCGAGAGAATATCGCTGATCTGGGCTGGATCGGCGGGGGTGATGCCTCGCTCGCTGCGGAGCAGGCGCTCGCCAGTAGCTTGAGCCCAGCGAAGGCGTAACAGTAGACGTTGGCAACGCGCGTCATCTGATACGTCAGCCGCTTTTCGGCTGGCTATGTAATCGGCGGCCGATGCTGCGAGCTTCCGCTGATCGCTAGTGTATGGTGGGTCGACCTTTTCGAGAGGGGAGGCAAGTTGCCGGGCCACTAGAAAGGTCGCTGCCGCAGGAGCTACGCTCTCAAGATTAGCCAGTGCTGCGGCCGAAAGTTCGCTGTTTCCGATAGCAACACCAATTCTCGCTTGGCGATCAAAGTACCGGACTTGCTGATCGGCGCCTAGTAGATTTGGATCTACCAGGTCCAAAGTGGCGTACAAATCTGCAATGACGTCCGCGCGCTTGTCGTCGGGTAAATCGGAGCCTTTAAGCATATCGCTTGAGGTCCAAAGAGCGATATCAATGGGATAGTATTCATCGGTCATAGCCATAGCTCGGGCGCTCGCGGCCTTTGCTGCCAGATAGTCCGACCATGAGCCGTCTTCGTCATCCAGCCGGCTACGCTGCACCGCGAGGTAACCGTAAATGGATGCTCGCTCGGACGCTAAGCTTTGCCGAGTACGTTTGCTGGCGTGCAATTCCCCTGCATCGATAAGGCGAAAAGCCTCCTCAACGATCGACCGCGCAGCATCCAAGATTGCAAGTCTCTTGTCCTCGCCAAGGGTGACAGTCGTGTTTGCGCCATCTTGAGACCAAACTGCTTGCCGCCTAAAAACGCACTCGCGCACCATTAGAGGGCCATCGATTACACCGTGGCGTTGCCGCAAGGTTGTGAGTGCTTCGCCGAAGGCGAGATAGCCTTCGCGGTACTCATCTCCGCGCGGGCCATCTCGGTCTATTTTTTGCAGAAGGTCGAGCAGGAAGCTGCGTTCAATCTGCCGATCGACACCGCCACTTCGAACGGCGCTGATGAGTTCGATCAGGCGCTCGATCTCATGCCTTCTGTCCCCAAAACGGCTCCGGCAGATTAGTTCTGCCTCGAGCTGAAGACGGGGAGAGATCAGCAATTCGGTGCCTTCTGCATTTGCGGTATGCCAACGGAAAATGTCTAATCCAGAAAATAAATGAATTGCTTGGTCTATTTCAATTGATCCTGAGTTTTGACTAAGAATTCTTATGATTAAATTCAATGGAACTGGGCAATTTAATCGCCCTGCGACCATAACAAAATCTATTAGACGGCCGGCTGCATCGAGGCCTAGTGTGGCTCCATTGCTGTCAGATGCAAAGATCTGTGAATTTTCATCAGCAATGCCTGCGGCTATTAGCTGATCGGCCAAATGCGACCGCTTTGCTGGCGTCGGCACCTTCGCTGCGCGCTCGCGTACCGCTCCTTCTGCGGATCGCGCCTCAGCATTCATGCGCGCCCTAATGTGTTCACGCCCATGCGATATAGAGCGGTATAGCATCGCAAGCGCACTCGGGCCCTCTCCAGGTGAGGCACTCGAAACAACGAACCGCGGCTCGTACCGCCCAAGAATGTTCTTAAGCTCGGCAATCTCTTTCGTTGATATCGTCGAGGGAGCCTCAACATATTGACGCGAGCCGCCCTGGAGGCGTGGCTCGACCCTGTAGCTAGTACCGACGATTAACAATTTGCGTCCTCGGCTCTGAAGTGCCGAGGCAAGTTCTCTATATCGATAGAGGGGATGGTTTGTATCGCATAGCAGCACGGTCGCCGTCGCCCCCATGCGTTCAGCTTCGACGCAGAAGCCGTCAATATCTGCGTGAGTAGGGATGCGCGTCGTCGCCACGAGAACGGGCAGTTGGAGCCGTTCTCGAATTTCACGGGCGAGGCGGGCGAGCGCAATGCTCTTGCCGGTGCCAGATTGTCCATGCACCAAAACCACGCCGTCTGTCTGAGCCAATCGCCGGAGCGTTAGCTCGACAACCCGCAGCAGATCCGCTTCAAAATCGCGCTGCATCGCGTAACCACGGGCGATGCCCTCTACTCGGGTGCGGAATCCACCTAAGTCTCCGTGGAATCTTCGAAATGCTTCCTCATTGGCGGACGTATCGAGTGGGTCAGGCTCTGCCGTCCAGCCATCGTCCACGACCGCAGCCGAGGCCTCGACTCTAAGCCTCAACGCTGGCGTTACATCGAGTAACCCTCCCGTTACGGAGACGACACTCGGTTCATCTGGTGCTGCCGATGCGCTAAACTCCGCCCAGCCAATGGCCCCAGCGCTTGCAAGGGCGTTTGCGAAGCTATTCGATTCGGGGATTAGAGATCCGGCAGCCACCATCTCGGTGGCGAAGGCCGACTTCTCCAAATCAATTCCCCCGAACAACAGAATTTTGATGCCAGGCGCGTCCGAAAGGGGGGCTAATAACTCGTCCAGCGGCAGCCAGTCGGAGGCTGGATCGTATCCCGCAATTACGATTACGCCCCGAGCCGTAGCTGTTTCCGCCACACGGTTAAGCAACTCCGTTGTGTGAAGCGAAGTCCGTCGTTTCAAATCGGCCCGGCTCTTGGGCGCGCTCGCGTCCGGTGCCGTGTCCCCCGCTCGCCCAAGCAAATAGTAAATAGGCGGCCTTGAGCGGCTACGGGAAACGCGTGCGTATGTCCCTCCCGCCAAAACCGCTTCAGGCTGACGCCCTCGCGTTTCGAACTTGCGAGCGAAGTTAGGATCTATGGAGGAGGTAAATACCGCGCTCCAGGGTAAATCATAGGCCATCTGCGCGGCTTCTGATGAAACGCTACGGCTAAAACGCTCGGAAAGCCAATCCATATCGGACTGGCTCAGCTTTGCATCGAGCGCGGCAGACCAGCTTTGATGGTCCGCTTTAACTTTAAGCCGCGAAAGCAGTGATTCTAATACGGGGTCGCGACTGGCAGCCAGCATGTCGAAATTTTGGCCCGCGAAAAGTACGACGGGACGAGCTTCCTGAAAGGCTTCAGTCAGTGTGTTAGTCAGTTCGTCCGACAAATTGAGCCCCATCGACGAGAGTCGCACCTATTGCGTTCTGCCAAACCCTCGCAGGCTTAGCAATTCGCGGGAGAAGCCCTCGCGAGGTGGGCTCGCGCATGTACCGCAATGATCTCGCCGAGGTGAGTAATGGAGCGAGCTAATCGGCTAAGCATTGTGACGACCGCCGTGTTGCCCTCGCGTACTAGCTTAGGTGCTACTTCTAGCTTCGCTCTCTGCACGATCGAGCTGGCCCGACCTCGGAAAATCCTATCGTATTCCAAATAGTTAAGGTGCCGTAGCTGTGCCTCTAGGTCTGCCTCCTTCCCTAGGGCTCGTACGCGCGTTCATCCCGAGCACCAATACCGGAGTCATTAGGATCACGTCCTAGTCGACGTACCTAGTTCCATTGAAACAGAATCTGCAGAACGACATTAAACCTGCCCGCGACAAGTTCCGTCTTGAGCGAAGGGGCCGCAGAGACCAGCGAAACGCGGCTGCCACCGCAGCCTAAGCCGACAATGGCGCTCCCCGGGGCGACGAAGCCCCTGCGTTCTCTCGTCACGCCGCCGGCAGGCAGGCGGGGCCGAGCGGTTCGAAGCTCTTATAGGTCAGGATGAACTCCTGGTGGCCGAGCTCCTCTGATTTGGTGCTGCCGCCCTTGGCGAGCGAGACGACGAGGTCGCGGATTTCGCGGCCGACCTCGTCGAGCCCGGCGCGGCCCTCGAGGATCCGCCCGGCATCGACATCCATGTCGTCTGCCATCCGGCGATAGGTTTCCGGGTTCGCGCAGATCTTGACCACGGGCGAGATCGCCGAGCCGACGACCGAGCCACGGCCGGTCACGAAGAGCACGCAATGGGCGCCGCAGGCGATCAGCTCCGCGATCTCGGCATTGTCGTTGATATTGGGGAAGCCGAAGCGCACTTCGCCATCCGGCACGACATCGAGCAGATAGAGACCACCATGGGGCGGGATATCGCCGGGCTTGATCAGGCCCGAGATCGGCGACGCCCCGGATTTGGCATAGGCGCCCATCGACTTTTCCTCGATGGTCGACAAGCCGCCCTCGGCATTGCCGGCGGCAAACGAGCCATAGCCGAGCGTCGCGTAATAGCGGGCGGCCTTGGCGACCGATTTCTCCAGTTCCTCGCCCAGTTGCGGCGTCACGGCGCGCGCCGCCATGATGTGCTCGCAGCCGATCAGCTCGCCGGTTTCCTCGAAGATGCAGGCGGCGCCTTCGGAAATCAGCAGGTCGAAGGCGCGCCCCGCCGCAGGGTTCCCGGTGATGCCGGAGGTGCCGTCCGAGCCGCCGCAGACGGTGCCGACGACGAGCTCACTGAGCGCCATCGGCACGGTCTCCTGCTCGTCGAGACGCGCGCGCTCGGCCTCGACCCAGGCGCGGCCCTCCTTGATCGAGCTGCGCGTGCCGCCCGTGCCCTGGATGATGATGGTCTTTACCGGCCGGCCCGAGGCGCGCACCACCCGCTCGAGCGCATATTTGTTGAAGCTCTCGCAGCCGAGCGAGATCAGCAGCACGGCCCCGACATTGGGGTGGGTGCAGAGCCGCTCCATCATCTTCTCGGCATAGCCATTGGGATAGCAGCCGGGAAAGCCGATGACATGGACGCCGTTCTCGCGCCAGGGCAGGGCGATCTCGCGCGCGACGTGATGCGCGCATTCGACGAGATAGGCGACGGCGATCGTGTTGCGGATGCCCTTGCGCCCGTCGGACCGGAGATAGCCGCGCATGTCGTTCATTGGGCGGCTCCCGCCTTGCGCTCGTCTTCGAGATGATAGGTCGGGGTGTAGTCGCTCTTCATGTTCTGAACATGGACATGCTGGCCGGCCGCGATCGCTTCGGTCGCCACGCCGATCGGCGCCCCGTATTTCAGGATTTTTTCGCCGGTGACGATCGGCTTTCGCGCGACCTTGTGGGCGAGCGCGATATCACGGTCGAGCACGGCCGGGCCTGAACCGGTTTCGACGGTCTCGCCGGCGGCGAGCCGCATCCGCGCGACAAAGACGTTGTCGCGCGGGTCGAGCAGGATGAGCCGGGGATCGTGCTGAGCCATGGGCGTCACTCCTCGAGGAACTGGCCGGATCGGTCGGGCTGACCGGGAGAGGCCGGCCGCAGGCGTTCAGAACTTGCCGAACTGGAGATAGGCTTCCTGCGGGTCCGTGCCGGCAAGGATCGCGGTGCGGACTTTGTTCTCGGCCGAGATCGCGGTTTCCGCCTTCTCCAGCACCTCCTCGATCACCTCGACGGGAATGCGCACGATGCCGTCGCGGTCGCCTAGGATGTAGTCGCCGGGGCGGATCCAGACCGCGCCGATCTTGATCGGCTCGTCGATCGTCTTCGGCATCCAGAAGCCGACGATGTCGCGTGGCGTATAGGCGCGGAAATAGGCCTGGAAGCCCATATCCACCATGAACTCGGTATCACGCGACAGGCCGTCGATGACGCAGCCGCGCACGCCCTTGTTCTTCAGCGTCTCGGCGGAAAGCTCGCCCATCAGCGCGACCTCGTCGGTATTCGGCTGGCAGACCCAGACATGGCCGGGCTTGGCGCGCGAGAGCAGGCCGGTCCAGCCGAGCAGGGTCTCATGCGCATCGAAATCCGGATCGGTCTTGCCCTCGACGGTGAAGGCTGGGCCGGCGAGCTTCTGGCCGGGCAGGAGCGGCCTCAGATCGGGCGGGAGCGTGAAATCCTTCAGCCCCATGGCGCGCATGACATCGTGGATGATGCCGGTATAGCAGCGTTCCAGCCGCTCGGTCAGTTGATCGCTCAAGGCTTCCTCCATAGTGGCACGTCGCTGTGCCGGGGGGCCTACCACTGACACCCGGGCACCCTGCCATTGCGGGCAGGGTGCCGGCAGGGAGCATGGGCCGCAAGCGCGTTTTGCGCGCCTCGACGATGCGTTTCAAACGGTTTAAGTGTTCGAGTCGACCCGTTCCCAGCCCTGGGGCGAGAGGCGCTCCTGCGGCAGGAAGCGGGACTTGTAGGCCATCTTGGGCGAGCCATCGACCCAATAGCCGAGATAGACATAGGGCAGGCCGAGCTTGCGGGCCCGCTCGATATGGTCGAGCACCATGAAGGTGCCGAGCGAGCGCTGCTCCAGCATCGGGTCGAACACCGAATAGACCATGGAAAGCCCGTCATTCAGCCGGTCGGTCAGCGCCATCGCGAAGAGATCGCCGACACCGCGCCCGGTGAAGCCGCTATCGGGACCGCGCCGGCGATACTCGATCAGGTTGGTCTCGACATGCGTGTCCTCGATCATCATCGCGAAATCGAGGGCCGACATCGAGGCCATGCCGCCATCGGGGTGGCGTTCGTCGAGATAGCTGCGGAACAGCGAGTAATGCTCGGAGCGCGGCTCCGGCGGCAGCTCCTCGCCGATCAGGTCGCAATTGCGCGTGAGCACGCGCCGGAACCCACGAGACGGTCGGAAGTCGTCGACGCAGACGCGGACGGAGACGCAGGAGCGGCAGGTCTCGCAGGCGGGCCGATAGGCGATGCTCTGCGAACGCCGGAAGCCGCCTTGCGAGAGCACGTCGTTGAGGTCGCGCGCCCGTCCGCCGACAAGGTGGGTGAACACCTTGCGTTCCTCCCGCCCGGGCAGATACGGGCAGGAGGTCGGTGACGTCAGATAGAATTGCGGGGCATCCCGCAACGGGCGCGTCACGTTCGTATCGCTCCGGAAACGACCTGAACCGCGAGTGTAGCAGCAGCGCAGCCGGCAACAAGAGTGGCGATGCGGATCAGGTGCGGACGACGACCAGTCCGGTCAGGATGTCATGGCCGAGCCTGCGGTCATCGCGCACCAATCCGCAGAGGATATCGAGCACCCAGAGCGCGACCGTGCCTGCCGCGACATAGAACAGCAGGGCATGGACGGCGGCTGCGAGCCCGTCCGGACGGCCGCCATTGACGGTCTCGACCCTGAGACCCGCCATGCGCATGCCCCAGGTCGCCTGCTTCCGACCGCCGATGGTCAGCGCCGCATAGCCGAGCGCGGTCGCGACCGTCGCGATCGGCAGGAGCAGCCAGGTCGCGCCGAAGGTGACGAGGCCGAGGAAGATCAGGAGCGCGACCACGAGCCAGCCCAGGATGAACAGGGCGATGATGTCGCCGATCCAGGCGAACAGGCGCGACCCCAGCACGCCGCTGACATTCTGCAGCGGGCGCTGCTCGATCGGCGTGATCGCGGGTTGCTGATAGCTGCGTTCGCTCATCGAAAGTCGAGACCCCTTGTTTCGCGGGCGCGTCCGGTGGTGGTGCGCTCCGCCGCCATAATGTTTGATCAGCGGTCCTGTTCCGCAAGGCCACGCGGAAAGATACGGCGCGGCTGGAAGCCATTGGCCCGCAGCGCCTCCTCGATGGCGCGTGTATGGCTCTCGCCGCGCGTCTCGACGGTGACGTCGAGCGTCACGCCCTTGGCCGGCACGTCGAGGAAGAGCCTGCCATGGCTGACCTCGAGGATGTTGGCGCCATGGTCGCCGAGCAGGCTCGCGACCTTGCCGAGCAGGCCCGGCCGGTCGCTGGCGGTGAGGCGGAAGGCGGCGATCCGGTCCTCGCGCTCCAGCTCGCGCACCATGATCGCGGCGAGCAGCCTGGTGTCGATATTGCCGCCGCAGAGCACGAGGCCGACCTTGCGGCCGCGATAGCGCTCCGGCTCCTTCAGCATCGCGGCCAGCCCCGCGGCGCCGGCGCCCTCGGCCAGCGAATGCTGCAGGCTGGCATAGGCGTTGACCGCGCGCTCGATCAGGTCCTCCCCGACAAGGACGATATCGGAGACCAGGCTGGAGACGATCGGCAAGGTCAGTTCGCCGACGGTCTTCACGGCGATGCCCTCGGCCAGGGTCGCGCCGCCGATCGGCCGGTCCTCGGCATTCACGGCATTGTAGAAGGAGGGATAGAGCTCGGCCTCGACGCCGATCAGCTCGATTTCCGGCTTCAGGGCCTTGGCCGCGATGGCATTGCCCGCCATCAGCCCGCCGCCGCCAAGCGGGATGATCAGCACGTCGAGATCAGGCGCATCGGCCAGCATCTCGCGTGCGACCGTGCCCTGGCCGGCCATCACCACGGCGTCGTCATAGGGATGCACGAAGACCAGGGTCTCGGCCTGCGCCAGCTCGCGGGCGCGCACGGCCGATTCGTAGAGCGTCTCGCCATAGAGCACGACGCGGGCGCCATGGGCCCTGGTGTTCTCGACCTTCACCAGCGGCGTCGTCTCCGGCATCACGATCGTCGCCGGGATGCCGAAGCGGCGGGCGTGATAGGCGACGGCCTGTGCATGGTTGCCGGCCGACATGGCGATGACGCCGCGGGCCCGCTCGGCTTCAGTCAGGGTGAGCAGCTTGTTGACCGCGCCGCGCTCCTTGAAGGAGGCCGTCGCCTGCATGTTCTCGTGCTTGACCAGCACGGTCGCGCCGGTGAGCTCGGACAGGCGCGGCGCCGGCACCAGCGGCGTGCGCAGCACATGCCCCTCGATACGCTGTGCGGCCGCTTCGATATCGGCGGGAGTGATCGAGAAAGGCTCGCTCATGCGTGAAGTTCCGTTCAGACCTGACGAGGCGAAAGCGCGCCCTCGCCGAAGAAACCGCCGGGGCGCAGGATCAGCACCACGGCGAGCAAGCTATAGACGGCGATGTCGCGCTGTTCGATAGGCATGGTTGATGACCAGATGACCTCGAAGAGCGCAATGCTGAGGCCGCCGAGGCAGGCGCCGGCGACCGAGCCGATGCCGCCCAGGATCGCGGCGACGAGCGCCTTCAGCCCGAGCGTGAAGCCGCCGGCAAAGCCCATGCCGCCATAGATCGCGGTGACGATGACGCCGGCCGCGCCGCAGGCCGCGCAGGCGAGGATCAGCGCCCGGTCATGCACGGCACGCGCGTTGACGCCGAAAAGCGCCGCGGTGCCGGCATCGTCCGAGACCGCGCGCCAGGCCCGGCCGAAGGCGGAGTAGCGGATCAGCAGCACGAGCCCGAGCGCGGCGCTGAGGCCGCCGGCCGCGAGCGCCAGCCCGACGGGGGTTGCGGTGAGGATGAAGCTGCCGGAGCGCGCCAGCGGCCAGGGCTCGTTGTAGACCGGCGGCAGCCAGCGCAGATCGGGCCCCTGCGCCAGCCGCAGATATTCAGACAGCGCAATCGCGAGCCCGATCGTCGCGATCAGCATCTGCTGGCCGCTGGCGCGCTCGAGATGGCGCAGCACGAAACGCCCCATGGCGAAGCCGTGAAAGGCCGCGACCAGCATGGCCACGACGAAGGCGACCAGGAGCCCCGAGACCGGCGTCGAGATCGCCGTCGAGACAAGCAGCGCCACGCCGATGACGGCCGAGAGCGCGCCGAGCGCCGCGAATTCGCCAAAGCTCAGGATGATGCGCCCGGTCAGGCCATAGATCAGCGCATAGGCCGAGGCGAGCAGCGCGTAGACCGCGGCCGAGGGCAGGGCGCTCAAGCCTTGCTGCAGGGCATAGGCGAAGCCGGGGGAGAGCTGCGGCAGGCCATCGATGCGGGCTGAGCCCGGATCGACCGGCGGTTCCTCGCGATTCTCCAAATAGAAGCGCCGCAGCAGGTAGAAACTGGCATCGTTCATCGGCCGTCCATCGACCGCGACGCCGAGCAACGCGCCGCGCTGCAGACCCGCGCCCTCGCCGGCGAAGAGGCAATCGATCATGCGTTGGCGCGCCGGGCCGCTGCCTGTCTCGACATGGTAGAGGATGCGCAGGGTATTGGCGCGCGGGCCATTGGTTGCGCGGTCGACGGTGATCCGCGCGTCCTGCGTGTTGAGTGCCGGGATGGCCTGGCGGCAAAGCCGCGTCTGGTCCGTATCGAAGCGTTCGCTGCAGCCGGTCAGCAGCAAGGCCATGAGAATCGGGAGGAGCGCGCGCATTGCGCGAAGGCTAGCGCCAGTTGCGACGCGTTGATACTCGCTGCGACGCGCAATCCATCGCTTTGGCGGGCGCCTGTGGCTTCAGCCGCAAACCTTCAGCTTTTCGGCGACGCGCGGCGCGAAATAGCTCAGCACCCCGTCGGCGCCGGCGCGTTTGAAGGCGATCAGGCTCTCCATCATGGCCTTGTCGCCATCGATCCAGCCATTCAGGGCGGCGGCCTGGATCATCGCGTACTCGCCGGAGACCTGATAGGCGAAGGTCGGCACCCGGAAATGGTCCTTCACGCGCGCGATCACGTCGAGATAGGGCATGCCGGGCTTGATCATCACCATGTCGGCGCCCTCTTCGAGATCGAGCGCCACCTCTGCAATGGCCTCGTCCGAATTGGCAGGGTCCATCTGATAGGTGCGCTTGTCGCCGATCAGCGTCGCATTGGTGCCGATCGCATCCCGGAACGGACCATAGAAGGCCGAGGCGTATTTCGCCGCATAGGCCATGATCTGGACATCCTCGAAACCGGCCTCGTCGAGCTCGACCCGGATGGCGCCGACACGGCCGTCCATCATGTCGGAGGGGGCGATGACATCGGCGCCGGCATCGGCCAGCGCCAGCGCCTGCTGCGTCAGGATGCGCACGCTCGCATCGTTCAGGATGCGCTCGCCCGCCATGACGCCGTCATGGCCGTGCGAGGTGTAGGGGTCGAGCGCGGCGTCGCAGATGATGCCGATCTCGGGCACCTCGGCCTTGATGGCGCGCACGGCGCGGCACATCAGGTTGTGCGTGTTCAGCGCCTCGGACGCCGTTGCGTCGCGCAGCGACTTCTCGACATAGGGAAAGGGCGCGATCGCCGGGATGCCGAGGCTGGCGGCATGGGCGCTCTGGCGCACCGCCTCCTCGATATTCAGCCGGTCGACGCCCGGCATCCACTCGACGGCGGAGCGGGCCTCGCTCGAATCCACCAGGAATATCGGCCAGATCAGGTCGTTCGCGGTCAGGACCGCCTCGCGCACGAGCCGGCGCGACCACTCGGCCTTGCGGTTGCGCCGCATCCGGCGGGTCAGGTCGAGCGAATCCTTGCTGCGCAGGGCCGCCGACGGCAGGTCATCCTGCCGCGCCACGGGCGCCGGAAACGGCCTTACAACCCGATATGCCATAAAATCCTCCGCCGCCTGGGCGCGTGGGCTTGTCCTTTGCCGGATGCTTAGCACATCGGAACCATTCCAAAACAGAGGTGGATGGTCGCAACTGTGGCGGTGGGCCCGCGCAGCACCGCGCGTTGACAATCGCCCGAGCCCCGGCCCAGAACCGGACCCTGTTGTCAGGGATCAGCACGGCATGTCGCAGGAACCAGAGATCATTTGCGAAATCCGGGGCGCGGCGGGTGTCGTCATCCTCAACCGTCCCAAGGCGCTGAATGCGCTGAGCCTGGCCATGGTCCGCGAACTGGCGCGCGCGCTCGATGCCTGGGAGCATGACCCGCAGGTGACGCGCATCGTGGTGATGGGCGCGGGCGAGAAGGCCTTTTGCGCGGGCGGCGATATCCGGTCGCTGCATGATCTTGGCCGCGCCGGCCGCCAGGGCGAGATGCTCGCCTTCTGGGGTGAGGAATACATCCTCAATCACCGTATCAAGCACTATCCCAAGCCCTATATCGCGCTGATCGACGGCATCGTCATGGGCGGCGGCGTCGGCATTTCGCTGCATGGCAGCCATCGCATCGCTGGCGAGCGCTACCTCTTCGCCATGCCCGAGGTCGGGATCGGCTTCTTCCCGGATGTCGGCGCAACCTATGCCCTGCCGCGCCTGCATGGTGCGGCCGGCATCTATCTCGCGCTGACGGGAGACCGCGTCGGGGCAGCGGACGCCCTTGCGCTGGGGCTTGCGTCCCATGCCGTACCGAGCAGCCGGATGGCCGAACTCGCCGACGCCCTGACGGGCCGCGGTGCCGTCGATGAGATTCTGGCCGGATACACGCAGGATCCCGGCCCGCAAAAGCTCGCAGCCGAGCGCGCAACCATCGCCGAGTGCTTTGGTGCCGCAGAGCTGGACGGCATCAGGGAGCGGCTGAAGCTGAAGGCCGAATCCGGCGACGCCTTCGCCGGCAAGACCCTACAGACGCTTGCCGTCAAATCTCCGACCAGCATTGCCATCGCCTTCGAGCAGATGCGTCGTGGGGCACGGCTCGATTTCGCGGAAGCGATGCGCACCGAGTACCGCATCGTCTCGCGGATTGCCGAGGGCCATGACTTCTATGAGGGCGTGCGGGCGGTGGTGATCGACAAGGATCATGCCCCGCACTGGCAACCGGCCACGCTGGATGAGGTCGATCCGCAGGTGATCGCACGCTACTTCGCTTCGCTCGGCGCGAACGAACTCGTCCTGGAGCATTGAGCGATGGGAATGGGGAGGGGAGATGCCGAGCCCCTGCGCGGGCAGCGCGTCATCGGTTCGGCTGGCCCCGAGGAGAAGAAGAGCAAGCTGACCCGCTGGCGGCGCGTGCTGGTCTGGCTGCTCCGCCTGCTGTCGCTCGCCTGGATGGCCAAGGGGCTGATGGCCTGGGCGGTGATCTTCGGTATCGGCATGGAGGGGCAGACGCCATTCGAGTCGCAGTTGCTGAGCTACCAGGCAATCACCGTCTATTTCGCGGTGATCGATCTCGTCGCCGCGGTCGGGCTCTGGCTGACCAGCACCTGGGGCGGAGTGCTCTGGCTCCTGGCCGCGGTCAGCCAACTGCTGCTCGGCTTCTTCTTCCCGCGGCTGCTGCCGGTGACGCCCTATCTGATCGCGACCTATGTCGGGTTGATGGCCGCCTATTTCCTGGCCACCTGGGCGGCGGAAAACGAGGAGACCTGAGATGGGCCGATGCGGGCCTGCCATGCGCGCGGCTCGCGGCCCAGGCCCTGGCAATGGCGCTGCTCAGGCGGGCGCTCGGGCTGTGGCGCGGAGAGCCCCGTTTCGCCCGAAAGCGCCTCGATTGCGTCGAGTCATGGTAACAAACGCTTTAGCTTAAGCGTTTCTGGCTTCACTTACGATTCACCCAAAGGGGTAAATCTCCGATTCATCCTGATATTTAAACTCGTTTTCATCGGTCCGGCCTATGGTGTTTTCAGAAGCGGACCGGGAGATAAATCCTGGCCGGCATGCAACAGGCGGGATATACAATGGCAACGAGCATGAAGACTTTGGCTCCTGTGAAGTCGGAAGAAGTTCAACTCAAGGTGAAGCCCCTTTACCTTGAGTCCCTTACCCTGGTTGAGCGGCTGCATCGCCGCCTGCTCGATGTCATCAAGGATGAATTCGAGCGCCGCAACCGTGACGACGTCAACAGCGTCCAGGCGCTGTTGCTCTACAATATCGGCGATGCCGAGCTCAGCGCCAGCGAGCTCCGGACACGCGGTTACTATCTCGGCTCGAACGTGTCCTACAATGTCAAGAAGCTGGTCGAGCTCGGCTACCTGCACCATGCCCGTTCGCGCATCGACCGCCGCTCGGTCCGCATCAGTCTGACCGAGAAGGGCCATGAGGTGCACAATCTCGTGAAGGGCGTCTACGACAAGCATGTCCAGACGGTCGAGCAGATCGGTGGCATTGCGGCCGATGACTTCGAGCGTATGAACAACGCGCTGCTGCGTCTCGAGCGCTTCTGGACCGACCAGATCCGCTACAAGCTCTGATTTCCGGCCTGAACCGCCAGACAATCGGCGCTGACCTGACCTGAACTTGCAAACTCCCGCCCTCGCTGCGGGAGTCTTTCGGGCCGCTCTTGCTCTCCGGTCCGCTGCTGTTGCAGTTGGGCGACGCAGGGCGCCCATGCTGCATTCCCTGCTTCCCCTTCGTCGCCAATGCCCTAAAAACGCCGCGCTCATCACGAGACGTTAACTGTGGTATTGGATCGTCGCTCGCAACCGGGCCGCCGTCCATGGCGGAGCCGGAGTTGTTGTTTGCGGCGCTGATGCGCGGTCTTGCACCTTGAGGACGAGGGAAGAGGGATACGATGTCGAATTTCAGCCTGACCCGCCGCGAAACCGTGCTGGCACTGCTCTCGGGTGCAGCAACGGCCGCGACCGCGCCAGCCTGGGCTCAGCAGGCGGAGTGGCGCCAGAGCTATGATTCAGGCGCTCGCAATGCTGTTGCCCGTTCCTCGACCCCGACCTTGTCTGCCGAAACGCTGCAGGCGACGGAGCAGGCGATCGTCGCCTATCGCGACCTTGCCGCCCGCGGCGGCTGGACCCCGATCCAGCTGACTGACAAGCTTGGCGTCGGCTCGCGCGGTCCCGGCGTGGTCGCGCTGCGCCAGCGCCTGATCATCACCGGCGATCTCGATTCCGCTGCCGGCACCAGCAATATCTATGACTCCTATGTCGAAGCCGGAGTGCGCCGCTTCCAGTCGCGCGTCGGGCTGTCGACGACGGGCGCCATCAACCGCGCCACCCTGACCGCCCTGAACGTGCCGATCGAGCGGCGTATCCGCCAGCTCGAGACCAATGTGGTGCGCCTGCGCTCCTGGTCGGGCAATCTCGGCAACCGCTATGTCGTCGCCAATATCCCGGCGGCCTCGGTCGAGACGGTCGAGAACGGCCATGTCGCGACCCGCCATGCTGCCGGCGTCGGCAAGGCCGACCGGCAGTCGCCGCTGCTGCAGACCAAGATCCCCGAGGTCAATTTCAACCCGACCTGGACCGTGCCGGCTTCGATCATCCGCAAGGATCTGATCCCGAAGATGCGCAAGGAGCCGAACTACCTCACCGAGAACAAGATCCGCATCATCGGCCCTGCCGGTGAGATCGCGCCCGAGCGCGTCAACTGGAATTCGGACGAGGCGACCCGCTACACCTTCCGCCAGGATCCCGGCGGCGAGTTCAACTCGCTCGGCTTCGTGCGCATCAACATCCCCAGCCCGCACGGCGTCTACATGCATGACACGCCGGCCAAGGGCATTTTCGGCGATGATTTCCGCTTCGTCTCCTCGGGCTGCATCCGCGTCCAGAACGTGCGCGACTATATCGCCTGGCTGCTCAAGGAGACGCCCGGCTGGGATCGCGCCAAGATCGACGAGGTGATCCAGTCCGGCGAGCGCATCAACGCCCGGATCAGCAATCCGGTGCCGTGCTACTGGGTCTACATCACCGCCTGGGCGACGCCCGATGGCGGCGTCCAGTTCCGCGACGACATCTACAACAAGGACGGCCTCGGCCCGGCGCCGGTTGCGGCGTTGCAGGAAGACCAGAACATCTGAGCGCAAACTCTTTCAGCTCCAAACGCTCTCTCACTCACAATGAAAACGGCTCGCCGATTCTGGCGGGCCGTTTTCATTTGGTCTTCGATGGGCTGTGGTCGGGCGCTGCCCTCAGACCGCCGTCGCGGCCTCCCGGAGCACGGCAACGACGCGCTCGGTGAAAGCCTTGGTCCCGAGCGTTCCGCCGAGATCACGCGTGCGCTGCTCCGGCAGGCGGATCGTGCGGTCGAGCGCGGCTTCGATCGCCTGGCCGGCGCGCAGCAGGGCGGGGTCCTGCCTGCGCTCGCCCAGCCAGGTCAGCAGCATCGCGGCCGAGCCGATCAGCGAACAGGGATTGGCGAGGTCGCGGCCGGCGATGTCGGGAGCCGAGCCATGCTGCGCCTGGGCGACCGCATGGTCCTGTCCCGCATTGAGCGAGGCGGCAAGGCCGAGGCTGCCCGAAATCTCCGAGGCCTGGTCGGAGAGGATGTCCCCGAACATGTTCGTCGTCACGATGACGTCGAACACGCCGGCATCGCGGACGAGCAGCGCCGCCATCGCGTCGATGATCTTCTCCTCATAGGCGACGTCGGGATAGCGTTCGGCGACCGAACGCACGCATTCCAGGAACAGCCCGTCGGAGATCCGCAGCACGTTTGCCTTGTGCACGGCCGTGACCTTGCGCCGGCGCTGGCGGGCAAGGACAAAGGCGCTCTCGGCGATGCGCAGCGAGGCCTGCCGCGTCACTTTCCGGAAGGAGAGGGCCAGGTCCGGCGTCGGCATCATCTCGCCGGGGCCGAGATGCATCGAGCGGTCGGAATAGAACCCCTCGGTGTTCTCGCGCACCACGACGAGGTCGAGCGGCTTGCCGCAGCGCGGCTCGAAACCCTCGCGCGAACGGGCAGGGCGGATATTGGCGTAGAGGTCGAGCCGCTTGCGCAGCTGGCCGGAGGGGTTGAGCCCGCCCTTCTCGGCCGGCGGATAGTCGTTATGGGATACGGGCCCCAGGATGACGCCGTCGGCCTGACGCGCGGCCTCGAAGACGCTCTCCGGGAAGGTCGAACCGACCTTGCCCAGCGCAGTGAAGCCGATCTCGGCATGCTCATAGGCCAGTGCGAAGCCGAATAGCTGGCTCGCCTCGTCGAGCACGCGACGGGTGGCGGCGCTGATCTCGGGGCCGATGCCGTCTCCGTCCAGGACGAGAAGCTGCAGGGCAGCGCTTTTCGGTGATGTGTCGGTCATTACAGGGGCTTCGTCCGGGACAGGGTTGGAGTGGCCCGCCCTACGCGTCGCCGCGCGGGCGGGCGGCAGGGATCATTCGACCTTGATGTTGGCTTGCGCCACCACCTTCGCCCATTTCTCGCGCTCCGCCTTGACGAAGGCGGCGAACTCCTGCGGCGTGTTGCCGATCGGCTGCGCGCCTTCCAGTTCGAGATTTCGGCGCACGTCGGGCAGGTTGATGATGGTCGCGACCTCGCTGCGCAGCCGGTCGATGATCGGCTGCGGCGTGCCCTTGCGCACGAAGACGCCATACCAGCCGCTGGCCTCGTAGCCGGGCACACCGGCCTCAGTGAGCGTCGGGACCGCCGGCAGGGCAGGCGCGCGCTCGGAGGTCGTAACGGCCAGCGCCCGCAATGTGCCGCCATGCACATGGCCGATCGCCGAGGGCAGGGTCGCAAACATCATCGGGATATGGCCGCCGATCAGGTCGTTGAGGGCGGGGCCGGCGCCGCGATAGGCGGCATGCTTCAGATTCGTCTGCGCCATCAGCTCGAACAGCGCGGTCGCGATATGGTTGGCCGAGCCGTGGCCGGCCGTGCCATAGGTCAGGCCCTCGGGCTGCGCCTTCGACAGCGCGATCAGCTCCGCGACCGAGTTCGCCTTGACCGACGGGTGCACCAAGAGGAGCAGCGGCGCCTTGGCGATCAGGGTAACGGGCTCGAGCACCTCGGCCGGGTCGTATTTGAGATTCTTGAACAGGCTCGGATTCACGGCCATCGGGCCGATATTGCTGATCAGCACGGTATAGCCATCGGCCGGCGCCTGCGCCGCTGTCGTCGTGCCGAGATTGCCGCCCGCGCCGGCGCGGTTCTCGACCACGACGCCGACGCCAAGGCGCGACTGCAGCTTCTCGGCCACGGCCCGCGCGATCACGTCCGTGCCGCCGCCCGCGGCATAGGGCACCACCATGGTGATCGGCCGGCTGGGCCAGTCCTGGGCCGTGGCAACGCCGGTCATGCCCAGCATCGCCCCGAGCATGGCGCCCAGCCGTCGTCCTGCAAATCTGCGCATCGCAACTCCTCCCATCGATTGTTTCTCGTCGGTCTTTCGCCGACGATGTCTTATTTTGGTATACCGAATTATACTGAAGCAGATTGATGCGAGGCAAGCGTTGATTTCAGCGCTGGCTCACGCGATCACGCGGGACAGGCGGAGCGCGCGCCGGGCGAAGCGAGGAAATGGCCTTGAGTGATTTTGCCGACATGCAGCCCGCGCCCTCGCTGGCAGGCCAGGCCTATGCGCGCTTGCGCGACGCGATCGCCAGCGGCGAGCTTCGGCCCGGAGCTAGGCTGCGCGAGGAGGACCTGGCGAAGCATATGCAGATGAGCCGCACGCCGCTGCGCGAGGCGGTGCGCCGGCTCGAGGCGGAAGGCTTCTTCACGCGCGAATCGCGCAGTCTCGTCGTCGCCTCGCTCGATCATCAGGCGGTCTCGGAACTCTATGCGATGCGCGAGGTGCTCGAGGGCACGGCGGCCGCCTTCGCCGCGCGCCATGCCGCCGAGGTCGAAATCGAGGCGCTGCGCGATCTCCATACGCTGGAGGTCGGCTTGCTGGCGCAGCCGCAGGATCTCGCGCGCCACAACGAGCGCTTCCATTCCGCGCTCTACGGCGCTGCGCATAATCGCTATCTGCTCAAGACCCTGAATGCCTTGCGTGACGCCCGCGCGCTGCTCGGCCCCTCGACCCTGCTGGACCCCGTCCGCGCCGCGCAGGCCCATGCCGAGCACGAGGCCCTGGTCGTGGCTGTCGAGCGCCGCGACCCGGTCGCGGCCGATGCAGCCGCGCGCAGCCATATCCGCTCGGCCCAGCGCGAGCGGCTGCGGCGGCTGGTGACCGGCGAGTAGACGGCTTCCCCCGGAAGGGGAGCGCGCTCAGGGAACGGGCTTCTTGCCGCTCGGGCCCGCCGAAGCCAGCTTCAGCACAAGCGCTCCGGCGAGCGCCGAGAGCAGCGAGCCCATCAGCACACCGATCTTGGTGGCGTCGCCGAGCTCGGGATTCTGTGGAAAGGCCAGCGCTCCGATGAACAGGCTCATCGTGAAGCCGATGCCGCAGAGCAGTGCGACGCCATAGAGCTGCAGGTAATTCGCCTTGGCCGGCATGGTGCCGAGCCCGGTCTTCACCGCCACCCAGGCGAAGCCGAAGACGCCGACCTGCTTGCCGATGAACAGGCCGAGCGCGATGCCGAGCGGAATCGGCGCGAGCAGGCTCGACGGCGACATGCCTGCAAAGGACACGCCCGCATTGGCGAAGCCGAAGATCGGCACGATCAGGAAGGACACCCAAGGGTGCAGTTTGTGCTCGAGCATGTGCAGCGGGGAATGCTCCGGCTCGTCGCTGTCGCTGCCGTCGCCGATCGGGATCGTCAGCGCCAGGATGACGCCCGCGAGCGTCGCGTGCACCCCCGATTTCAGCTGGAAGAACCAGAGCAGCGCTCCGATGGCGAGGTAGAGCCAGAGTCGCGTCACGTTCATCCGGTTGAGAACGATCAGGATGGCAAGGCACAAGCCCGCCATGCCGAGCATCGGCAGCGAGATCTCGCTTGTATAGAACAGGGCGATGATCAGGACGGCGCCGAGATCGTCGAGAATCGCAAGCGCGGTCAGGAAGACCTTGAGCGAAACCGGCACGCGCGGCCCGAGCAGGGCGAGCACGCCGAGCGCGAAGGCGATGTCGGTTGCCGCCGGGATCGCCCAGCCGCGCATCGCGACCGGGTCGCCGCGCGTCAGCGCCAGATAGATCAGGGCGGGCGCGATCATGCCGCCGAGCGCGGCAATGCCGGGCAGGGCGCGTCGCGACCAGGTCGAGAGCTGCCCCTCGATGAATTCGCGTTTGATCTCCAGCCCGACGAGCAGGAAGAAGATCGCCATCAGCCCGTCATTGACCCAGTGCAGGACGCTGAGGCCGCCGACATAGCTGCCGAGCAGCTTGAAATAGGCGGGCGCTGCCGGCGAATTGGCGATCAGCAGGGCTATCGCAGCCACGCCCATGAGCAGGAGGCCGCCGGCCGCTTCACTCGCCAGCAAGGCCTTCAACGGCGAGCGCCGGGCAGGTGGAGCATTCCCGGCGATGTCTTGCGTCACGTTCAACTCCTTGCTGGCTGCTGTCACTGCCCTTTGTGCAGGCGGCGCGCGCTCATGTCACCCCGCATCAGCCCTTGGAATGGCGCCCCCCACCGTGCTACGGAGCGCGCGATAGCGGGCTCGGCCGCGAGATTCCGCAACAGCCAGAACTGCGTGGCTGCCGCATGGCCTTTGCCGGCCCCCTGCGGCAATCCGAAGCGCCGATGGAGCATCCCATGAGCCGTGACGCCGCCGCTGAGAAGCACCTCTCGAACTCCTTCTTCGGTGCTTCGCTCGCCGATTCCGATCCGGAGATCTCGCGTGCCATCGGTCTCGAACTCGGTCGCCAGCGCGACGAGATCGAGCTGATCGCCTCGGAGAACATCGTGTCGCGCGCCGTGCTCGAGGCGCAGGGCTCGGTGATGACCAATAAATACGCGGAAGGCTATCCTGGCCGCCGCTATTATGGCGGCTGCCAGTTCGTCGACATCGCCGAGAAGCTCGCGATCGAGCGCGCCTGCCGCCTGTTCGACTGCCAGTTCGCCAATGTCCAGCCGAATTCCGGCAGCCAGGCCAATCAGGCCGTGTTCATGGCGCTGATGCAGCCCGGCGACACCTTCATGGGCCTCGATCTCGCCGCCGGCGGCCATCTTACCCATGGCGCCCCGGTCAACCAGTCCGGCAAGTGGTTCAAGGTCGTGCCTTACGGCGTCTGCGTCGTCGACCAGACCATCGACTATGACGCGATGGAGCGCCTCGCCGTCGAGAACAAGCCCAAGGTCATCGTCGCCGGTGGCTCGGCCTATGCCCGGCACTGGGATTTCGCCCGCTTCCGCGAGATCGCCGACAAGGTCGGCGCCTATTTCATGGTCGATATCGCGCATTTCGCCGGCCTGGTGGCGGGCGGCGCGCATCCCTCGCCATTCCCGCACGCCCATGTCGTCACCACCACCACGCATAAGACCCTGCGCGGTCCGCGCGGCGGCATGATCCTGACCAATGACGAGGCGCTGGCGAAGAAGATCAACTCGGCGATCTTCCCCGGCATCCAGGGCGGCCCGCTGATGCATGTCATCGCCGCCAAGGCGGTCTCATTCCACGAGGCGCTGCAGCCGGAGTTCAAGATCTACGCCCGCGCCGTCGTCGAGAACGCCAAGGCGCTGGCCGAGACGCTGAAGACCAAGGGCTTCGACCTCGTCACCGGCGGCACCGACAATCACCTGATGCTGGTCGATCTGCGCTCTAAGAAGATTACCGGCAAGGCTGCGGAAGCAGCCCTCGGCCGTGCCCACATCACCTGCAACAAGAACGGCATCCCCTTCGATCCGGAGAAGCCGATGGTCACCTCCGGCATCCGCCTGGGCACGCCGGCTGCGACCTCGCGCGGCTTCGGTGTCGCCGAGTTCCAGCGTGTCGGCGAGCTGATCGCCGAGGTGCTGGACGGGCTCGCCGCGCATGGCGAGGAGGGCAATGCCGCTGTCGAGCAGGCGGTGAAGGCCAAGGCCCACGAGCTGACGGCACGTTTCCCGATCTATTGAAGGCAACGCGACCCGGTCGCCTGAAGGAGAAGAGCCGCGATGCGCTGTCCCTATTGCGGCTCCCTCGAGACCCAGGTGAAGGACTCGCGTCCCACCGACGATCACGCCTCGATCCGCCGCCGCCGCGTCTGCCCTGACTGCGGCGGCCGCTTCACCACCTTCGAGCGCGTGCAGCTGCGCGAGCTCACCGTGGTGAAGCGCTCCGGCCGGCGCACTCTCTTCGATCGCGACAAGCTGCAGACCTCGATCGAGATCGCATTGCGCAAGCGCCCGGTCGCGCCGGAACGCGTCGAGCGCATGGTCAACGGCATCGTCCGCCAGCTCGAGAGTTCGGGCGAGGGCGAGGTCTCGAGCTCCACCATCGGCGAACTGGTGATGGAGGGGCTGAAATCCCTCGACGATGTCGCCTATGTCCGCTTCGCTTCGGTCTACAAGAATTTTCGCGAGGCCCGCGATTTCGAGGAGCTGCTCGGCCAGCTCAGCAGCGACGAGATCGAGGCTGCCGGCGTGGTTCCCCCGATTCGTGGCGATGACTGAGCAGAGCGCGCTCGACCGCGCCTTCATGCAGCAGACCCTCGCCTATGGCGCGCGCGGGCTGGGTACCACCGGCACCAACCCTTGCGTCGGCGCGCTGATCACGCAGGACACGCCGGACGGCCCCGTCGTGATCGCACGTGGCCACACCCAGATCGGTGGCCGGCCGCATGGCGAGGCCCATGCCTTCGACCGGGCGGGCGCTGCCGCGACAGGCGGCACGCTCTATGTCACGCTCGAACCCTGCTCCCACCGCACCATCCGCGCCGCGACGCCTTGCGTCGAGCGCACCATTCGGGCCGGGGTGAAGCGGGTCGTGGTGGCGATGGCCGATCCGAATCCGCGCTTTCGCGGACTGGGCTTCGCGCTGCTCCGCAGCGCCGGCATCAGCGTCACCACCGGCGTTCTGGAAGAGGAAGCCAGGCGGACCCATCGCGGCTATGTCCTGCGCATCACCGAGGGGCGGCCGATGGTGACCTTCAAGGTGGCGCGCACGGCCGATGGCTATGCGGGCACGGCCGCGGGCGGTCCCATCGCGGTTTCCTGCCCGGCTGCGAATGGCTGGGTCCATCTCCAGCGGGCGCATCATGATGCGATCATGCTCGGCATCGGTTCGGTGCTCGCCGACGATCCGATGCTGACGGTCCGTCTGCCGGGAATGGCGGCACGCTCGCCGATCAGGGTCGTCCTCGATTCGCATCTGCGCCTGCCGCCGGGCTCCCGCCTCGTGCAGTCGGCCGGGGAGGTTCCTGTCTGGGTGATCGCGGCGGAATCCGCGCCCGTTGCCAACGAGGCCGAGCTGGTTGCGGCAGGTGTCGAGGTCATGCGCGTCTCCGCCGGATCGGACGGTCATCTCGATCTCCGTGAGGCATTGCAGCTGCTCGGCGCGCGCGGCATCAACCGGGTCTTTTCCGAAGGCGGCCCGACGATCGGCGAGAAGCTGGCTTTGGCGGGCCTGGCTGATGAGGTCATCGTTTCGACCTCGCCGCGTTTGCTGGGTTGCCCCGGCGTCGTCGCCGTCCGTCCGGCCCTTGCCGGATTGCTGGCCGACCCCGATCTGTACCGGCTTGCGGAGAGCGGCCTGATCGGCCACGACCGTTTCGAGCGCTATGAGAGGATTGCCTGATGTTCACCGGCATCGTCACCGCCATTGGCACGATCGTGGAGGCCCAGAACAAGGGGCCGAGCCTGAAGCGGCTAGCAATAGCGAGCCCGTTCGAGGCTCAGGGAATCGAGATCGGCGCATCGATCTGCTGCGCCGGCATCTGCCTGACGGTGACGGCTCTGAAGCCTCGCGAAGACGGTGAGGCCGGCTGCATCTTCCAGGTCGAGGCCGCTGCCGAGACCCTGTCCAAGACCCTCGCCGGGGCGTGGGAGCCGGGCACGAAGGTCAATCTCGAACGCTCGCTGAAAATGGGCGACGAGCTGGGCGGCCATCTGGTGACCGGCCATGTCGACGGCGTCGGCACGATCCTGAAGATCGAGCCGATCGCGGCCGATCCCGACGAACCCTGGGGCGCAACCGCGCGCTTCCATATCCGCGCGCCGCAGGGCCTGCCGCGTTTCATCGCGACCAAGGGCTCGATTTGCCTCGACGGCACCTCGCTCACGGTCAACAGCGTCGAGGACGATGTCTTCACCGTCCTGCTGATTCCGCACTCCTTCAGCGTCACCACCTGGGGCGAGCGCAAGCAGGGGGACCGCATTCATGTCGAGGTCGATCTGATGGCGCGGTATGCCGCGCGGCTTGCGGAGGCGAGCCCGGGGGGGTAACCAGCCGACTTGAAATCCAACAAGGATAAGAACGATGGCCGGACCCCGGCAGATCTCGGCCGACAAGGCCGCAACTCCCGCCGCTCCCCTGGACGGCGCACGCGTGCTCGTCGTCGAGGCGCGCTTCTATGACAAGCTGGCGGACGAGCTGCTGGAAGGCGCGCTCGCGGTGCTCGACAAGGCCGAGTGCCGTGTCGACGTCGTGACCGTGCCCGGCGCGCTCGAAATCCCAGCAGCGATCGTCATCGGCCTGCGGGCCGCCGACGAGGCGGTCGACCCCTATGAGGCCGTCGTCGCGCTCGGCACCGTCATTCGTGGCGAGACCGGCCATTACGATATCGTCGCCGGCGAAAGCTCGCGCGCGCTGATGGACGTCTCGGTTGCCTATGCCATGCCGCTCGGCAACGGCATCCTGACCGTCGAGAACGATGCCCAGGCCTGGGCCCGCGCCAATCGCGCCGATATGGACAAGGGCGGCGGCGCGGCGGAAGCGGCGCTCGCCGTCCTGCGTTACAAGCGTTCGCTCGCGGACAAATCCTCATGAGCCGCGCGGAACTGCGTCGCGGTGCACGACTTTCTGTCGTGCAGGCGCTCTATGAGATGGAGATCGGCGGGCGCGGCGTCATCGAGGCGATGGCCGAGTTCGAGGCGTTCTGGATCGGCAAGGAGGTCGAGGATATCGAGCTTCCCAAGGCCGAGATCGCCTTCTTCCGGGACCTGCTCGGCGGCGTCGTCCGCGAACAGCGCCTGATCGACCGCTCGGTCGATGATGTTCTTGCCGCCGGCTGGCCGCTCAAGCGCGTCGAGGCCGTGGTGCGCGCCATCCTGCGCGGCGGCGCCTATGAACTCGCCTTCCGCAAGGATGTGCCGGCGCGCGCCGTGATCTCGGAATATGTCGCGGTCGCCCGTGCCTTCTACGAGGGCGAGGAGATCGGCATGATCAACGCCGTGCTCGACAAGATGGCCCGCGACTTCCGCGCCGACGAATTCGACACGCCGGCCGCCTGACACGCTGATGGCCGGCGCTCCCCAACGACCCGGCGAGTTCGAGCTAATTGCGCGTTATTTCGCGCCGATCGCCGGTGCGGGCGGCCTCGGCCTGCGCGACGATGCCGGGCTGCTGCGCCCGGCGCGCGGCTTCGAGCTTGTGGTCACGACGGATGCGCTGGTCGCAGGGGTGCATTTCCTGCCCGACGATCCGCCGGCCTCAATTGCCCGCAAGGCGCTCGCGGTCAACCTGTCGGACCTGGCGGCCAAGGGGGCATCTCCCTTGGGCTTCGTGCTCTCGCTGGTCCTGCCCAAGGGCTGGACAGAAGCGTGGCTCGCCGGCTTCGCCCAGGGGCTAGGCGAGATCGCGGCCGAGAGCGCCTGTCCGCTCGTCGGCGGCGATACCGTTTCGACGCCGGGGCCGCTCACGCTCTCCATCACCGCCTTCGGCAGCGTTCCGGCCGGACGCATGGTGCTGCGCTCGGGCGCAAAGCCAGGTGATCTCGTCCTCGTCTCCGGTACGATCGGCGACGGTGCGCTCGGCCTCAAGGTCCATGCGCCGGGCAAGCCGGACTGGGTCGCAGGCCTCTCCGAGGCCGATCGCGCCCATCTCGCCGACCGCTACCTGCATCCGCGTCCGCGCCTGGCGCTTGCGGCTGCCCTGCAAGCCCATGCCTCGGCCGCTATGGATGTCTCCGACGGGCTCGTCGGCGATCTCGCCAAGCTGGTTGCGGCGTCTGGAATCGGGGCCGAGATCGACCTCGATACCGTTCCGCTCTCGGCTGCGGCCCGCGCCGCGATCATGGCTGACCCTGCTCTGACGGAACTGGCCTGGACCGGCGGAGACGACTACGAAATTCTCTGCACGGCCTCGGAAAGGGAATTTCCTGCTATGGCTGCTGCGGCCGAGGCGGCGGGTCTTGGACTCGCCTGCATCGGCCGGGTCACGTCCGAGCTGGGCGTGGTGCGTTTTCTCGAACGGGGCAGGGCGCGCAGCTTCGCGCAAGGCTCCTTCGCCCATTTCTGAGGGCCGCCCGCTCAGGCCGCCCGGTATGTGAACGACGGCCCCAGCGATGAACCAGCATGTTTCCGTGGCCGAGGGCGATGCCCTGGCGAAACGCAATGCCCTCGTCCTCGCCTGCGCCCAGGCGTTTGGCGGCGCGAACCCGGCGATCGTGGTCTCGCTCGGCGGCATCGTCGGCTCGCAGCTCGTCGCCGACAAGACCTTCGCCACCGTGCCGGTCAGCCTGATGCAGCTCGGCATCGCCTGCGGCGTCATCCCCGCTGCGATGCTGATGCGCCGGCTCGGCCGCCGCAACGGCTATCTCATCGGGGCGCTGACCGGCGTCATCGCCTCCAGCATCGCGGCTGCCGGCACGGGGAGCCGGATCTTCTGGCTGTTCTGCCTGGGCACCTTCATGTGCGGCCTCTACGGCGCCTTCGTGCAGAGCTATCGCTTCGCGGCGGCCGACACCGCGAGCGAGAGCTTCAAGCCGCGCGCCATCTCCTGGGTGATGATCGGCGGGCTCGCCGCGGGCGTCATTGGCCCGCAATCGGTCTACTGGACCCGCGACCTGACGCCGGCCGCGCCCTTCGCCGCCAGCTTCATGGCGCAGGGGGTGCTGGCGCTGCTGGCGATCGGCGTCGTCATGATGCTGCGTGCTCCGCCGGTCGCGGCCGTGCGTTCGAGCGGCGGCCGGCCGCTCTCGGAGATCATGCGCCAGCCCAAATTCATCGCCTCGGTCACCGCCGCGCTCGTCTCCTATGGCCTGATGAGCTTCGTGATGACGGCTGCGCCATTGGCCATGGTCGGCTGCGGTCACAGCATCGGCGATGCCGCGCTCGGCATTCAGTGGCACGTGCTCTCGATGTTCGGGCCGAGCTTCTTCACCGGCCGGCTGATCGCCCGATTCGGCAAGGAAAAGGTCACGGCCGCAGGCCTGCTGCTGCTCGCCTGCGCCGCCGTTGTCGGTCTGAACGGGCTCAGCGTCGCGCATTTCTGGATCGCGCTGGTCCTGCTCGGCATTGGCTGGAATTTCGGCTTCATTGGCGCGACCGCGCTCGTCACCGACTGCTATCGCCCGGAGGAGCGCGTCAAGGTCCAGGCCGCCAACGACTTCCTCGTCTTCGGCTCGGTCGCCATCGCCTCCTTCTCGGCCGGCGGGCTGCTGAACACCGGCGGCTGGAATAGCGTCAACTGGCTGGTCTTCCCGCCGGTGGCGGTCGCGCTGGCGCTGGTCGCCTGGCAGGCCACGCAGAAGCGCGTTCAGCTGGCCTGAGGGGCGGCCCGGCGCGTAGCCGACCGATAGGCTCCGCAAACAAGCTTCACCCCCCAAGGACCCGGCAGGAGATACGATGCGCCCGCACCAGTTGCCCGTCACGACAGGCCGGTTTCCGCCCGGCGCCATCGGCCATAATCGCGGTGTGGTGCGGCCGAACTATGCGTTCATGCCGCCGGAAGGCGTGCTGATCAGCCGGCTGCCGCATTTCAGCGGGACGGTCGTGCGGATTCTGGCCGCGCCCGTCCTGGGTGCGAAATTCGCGCAGTACCTGCTCGAGATTGCGCCCGGCGGCGGCACGCCCGAGGCCTTTCGCGAGGAGGGCATCCAGCATTTCTATTATGTGCTCTCCGGCCAGGGCCGGTTCGTCATGGCGGATGCGCCGGCGCTTGACCTGCGACCGGGCCACTTCGCCTATGTCCCCCCCGGCACCGCCTTCACGCTGAGCAATACCGGTTCCGAGCCCTTGCGCGTGCTCGGGCTGCGCAAGCGCTTCGAGGCGATTGGCCTGCCGGCGCCCGAGCCGATCCTGTCCCATCGCGACGAGATCCCGGTCACCAACCATACCGGGGCCGAGGGACGCGGCTTCCAGTTCCTGCTGCCCTGGGGCGACATGCGCTTCGATTTCGAGATGAACCTGATGTGGTTCAAGCCCGGCGCACATTTCCCCGATGTCGAGACCCATGTCATGGAACACGGGCTCTATATGCTGGAAGGGCAGGGGCTCTATTTCCTCGGCACCGAATGGCACGAGATCTGGGCCGGCGATTTCATCTGGATGGGCGGCTACTGCCCGCAGCAATTCTACCCGACCGGCTTTGCCGACGCGGCCTATCTGCTCTACAAGAACGTCAACCGGGACGTGGCGCTCTGACGCCCGCATAGAGCTCCCGAACGGCCGGCCGCGCCTCAAGGCGGGCCGGCACACCCTGACATCTGCGTAAAATTGTCAGCCTCCGCGTTTGCGATTCTGTCGAAAGCTTGGCAGAAAGTTGGCCGGTACTGGCGATGCGCGACGCGGGCGCGATTCCCTCGACCCGTATTCTTCGTCTCCGGACCCAAGAAACCGAATGAATTCGGGGTCTGAAGCCCCGTTGGACGGAAGCTCGAGGTCAGGAATCCCGAATGTCAGCCTTGCTCATCATCATAGTTTTGAGTGCGCTATCGATAGCCTACGGCATCTGGGCCTATGGCGATGTCATGAAGCGCGACGCCGGCAACCAGCGCATGCAGGAAATCTCCGGCGCGGTGGCCGAGGGCGCGCAGGCCTATCTGAAGCGTCAATATGTTACGATTGCCATGGTCGGCGCGGTGCTTTTCGTGGTCCTGACCTATCTGCTTGGCCAATGGGTCGGCATCGGCTTCCTGATCGGCGCCGTCCTTTCCGGCGCGGCCGGCTTCATCGGAATGAACGTCTCGGTCCGTGCCAATGTCCGCACCGCGCAGGCGGCGATGAAGTCGCTCGGTGACGGGCTCGACGTCGCCTTCAAGGCGGGCGCGGTCACCGGCATGCTGGTCGCCGGCCTCGCCCTGCTTGGCGTCGCCGTCTATTACGGCGTCCTGACCTCGTTCCTCGGCTTCTCCCCGTCGAGCCGCACCGTCATCGACTCGCTCGTGGCGCTGGGCTTCGGCGCCTCGCTGATCTCGATCTTCGCCCGTCTCGGCGGCGGCATCTTCACCAAGGGCGCAGACGTTGGCGCCGATCTCGTCGGCAAGGTCGAAGCCGGCATTCCCGAAGATGATCCGCGCAACCCTGCGACCATCGCCGACAATGTCGGTGACAATGTCGGCGACTGCGCCGGCATGGCCGCCGACCTGTTCGAGACCTATGCCGTGACGCTCGTCGCCACCATGGTGCTCTCGGCGATCTTCTTCGCCGGCCAGCCGGTGCTCGGCACGATGATGCTCTATCCGATGGCGATCGGCGCAGCCTGCATCGTGACCTCGATCATCGGCACCTTCTTCGTCAAGCTCGGCGCCAACCAGTCGATCATGGGTGCGCTCTACAAGGGCTTCATCGCCGCCGGGGTGCTCTCGGTCGGCGCGATCGCCATCGTCAACTGGCTGATGTTCGGCAGCTTCTCCACCGCGTTCACGACGGGGCAGGGCGTCAGCTTCACCTCCGCCAACCTGTTCGGTTGCGCGCTGGTCGGCCTGACCGTGACGCTCTTCATCGTCGTCATCACCGAATACTATACCGGCACCGGCAAGCGCCCGGTGGTCTCGATCGCCCAGGCCTCGGTGACCGGCCATGGCACCAACGTCATCCAGGGCCTCGCGGTCTCGCTGGAATCGACCGCGGCGCCGACCATCGTGATCATCGCCGGCATCATCGTCTCCTACACGCTGGCCGGCCTGTTCGGCATCGCCATCGCCACCACCGCCATGCTGGCGCTGGCCGGCGTCGTCGTCGCGCTCGATGCCTTCGGTCCGGTCACCGACAATGCCGGCGGCATCGCCGAGATGGCGGGCCTGCCCAAGGAGGTGCGCCACTCCACCGATGCGCTCGATGCGGTCGGCAACACCACCAAGGCCGTCACCAAGGGCTATGCGATCGGCTCCGCCGGCCTCGGCGCCCTGGTGCTCTTCGCGGCCTATACCTCGGACCTGAACTTCTTCATCGCCGAGGCCAACAAGGCAGGCTCGACCAGCTTCCAGTACTTCAAGGGCGTCACGGTCGATTTCAGCCTGTCCAACCCCTTCGTCGTCGTCGGCCTGCTGCTCGGCGGCCTCATCCCCTTCCTCTTTGGCGGCATGGGCATGACCGCGGTCGGCCGCGCCGCCGGCTCGGTCGTCGAGGAGGTGCGTCGCCAGTTCAAGGAGAAGCCCGGCATCATGCTGGGTACGGACCGGCCGGATTACGGCCGCGCCGTCGACATGCTGACCAAGGCCGCGATCAAGGAGATGATCGTGCCCTCGCTGCTGCCGGTCCTGGCGCCGATCGTCACCTTCTTCGCCATCAACGCCATTGCCGGCCGCAACCAGGCCTTCGCCTCGGTCGGCGCCATGCTGATGGGCGTCATCGTCACCGGCATCTTCGTCGCCATCTCGATGACCTCGGGCGGCGGCGCCTGGGACAACGCCAAGAAGAGCTTCGAGGACGGCTTCGTCGACAAGGACGGCGTGCGCCACATGAAGGGCTCCGAGGCGCATAAGGCCTCAGTCACCGGCGACACCGTCGGCGACCCCTACAAGGACACCGCCGGCCCGGCGGTGAACCCCGCGATCAAGATCACCAACATCATCGCGCTGCTGCTGCTGGCGATCCTGGCCCATTCCTGAGCCGGTTCGCACGGTACGCCGACATGGCCCCGCGGAGCGATCCGCGGGGTTCTTCTTTGATGCGGGTTTTCCTCGATGCCGCAACGGCTTGGCGTGCCAACTTGAATCAAGCTGGCGGCGACTTGAATCAGGATGTGAAGCTGCGGCCGGGACCGTAGCGTTCCTGCAAGCTCCGGGCGGTCCGCGATGGCATGGTCTCTCCAACAGAAGGAGAGCCACCATGACGACCCCAGCCGCTGCCGCACCCGCCGAGGTCAGGTCCGGGCAGGTCAGGTCCGGGCATGCCGTCGAGCTTGCCCTGCTGCTCCTGCTCGCCACCCTCTGGGGCGGCTCCTACACTTTCATCAAGATCGGCGTGGAGACGATTCCGCCGCTGACCCTGATCGCCGGGCGTACCCTGATCGCGGGCGCGATCCTGCTGGCCGTCATCCGCTGGCGCGGCCTGAGGCTGCCGCGCGACCTCGACAGCTGGCGCAAGTTCCTGTTCCAGGCCTGCCTGAACAGCGCCGTTCCCTTCACCCTGATCGCCTGGGCTGAGCGCAGCGTCGATGCCGGCCTTGCCGCGATCCTGAATGCGACGACCCCGGTCTTCGTCTTCCTGATCACGCTGGCGCTGACCCGGAGCCGCGAGGTCGACCTGCGCAAGGCCTTCGGCGTTGCGGCCGGGCTCGCCGGCATCACCCTGGTGGTCGGGATGCAGGCGCTGGGCGGGGTCGGCAGCGAGCTGGTCGCGCAGCTCGCCATCGTGCTCGCCACGGTCTGCTATGCCTGCGCCGCCCTGTTCGGCCGCAACTTCACCGGCTTTGATCCGCTCATCCCTGCCGCCGGCTCGCTGATCTGTGGCGCGGCGCTGCTCACGCCGGTCGCGTTGGTCGTCGACCGGCCCTGGACGCTGAGCCCCTCGCAGGATTCGCTCTACGCGCTCCTGGCGCTGGCGGCGGTCTCGACCGCGCTCGCCTTCGCCATCTATTTCCGCCTGATCCGCACGCTCGGTCCCGTCGGCACCACGGCGGTGTCCTATCTGCGCGTGCCGATCGGCGTCGCGATCGGCATCGTCTTCCTCGGCGAGCGCCTGAGCCCGACGGCCTGGGCGGGGCTCACCCTGGTCATCCCTGGCGTGATCGCGATGACGCTGCCCGGGCGCAAGCCGGAGCAGCCGGCCTAGGCAAATTCTCGTCCCAAACAAAAACCCCTGCGGCGTGGGCCGCAGGGGTTTTTCGTATTCGGTCGATACGGTCGGGTGCCGCTCAGTTGCTGGGGCCGCCCAGGCCGCCGAGCGGCGAGAACTTGGTGACGCCGCGGAAGAGGTTGCGCAGGAAGCTCTGCTCCTCGCCGCCGGTGACGGTGGTGCGGCTGATGAAGTCGAAGATCACGCCGTCCTGGAGGCCGTACTGGGCGATGCGCTCGACCTTGAAGGACTTGTTGAAATAGATCACCAGCACCTTCTGGTCGATGACGCTGGGTTCCTGGAACTGGAAGCGGCGGCGCACCGTCTGGCTGATATAGTAGAAAGTCCGGTTCCCGACGGTCGAGGTCGTCGAGGGCGTGCCCAGTATGGTCAGCACCTGCTGCACATCCATGCCGGTCTTCACCTGCGAGACCAGACGCTCGTCCATGACGAAGCCGCGGGTGTATTGTTCGTTCAGCCCCGCCGATGTCGGCAGCACGAAGCCGCCCCGATCTGCTCCGCATCCGGCTAGAGCGAGTGACGAGGTCGCGAGAAGGCCGAGGAGGGCCGCGCGGCGGGTCATGTCGATCATGCGGGAGAATCCAGGAGCAGAGTGGGCAAGGAGGTATCCGAAGCCGCTTGTCAAACGGGTAGAGGTTGGCGTAACGCCCGAGAATGGCTTTGGCAAGGCAGTGGCGGCGAGCGGAGATGCGCTGGTGATCTTCGGCTTGTTCGGAAAACGCGCAAAACGGCTCGCGCCGGTCGAGGCGCTGCTGGCCCGCGTGGCTGACGCGTCGCGCCAGCCGGGCCTCTATATCGGCGGCGGCATCCCCGACACATTCGAAGGGCGCTTCGAATCGCTGACGCTGCATGCCTTCCTGATTCTGCGCCGCCTGCGCGAACTTCCGGCGCCGGCCGGCGATCTGGCACAGGATTTCGTCGATGCCTGCTTCGCCTATCTCGAGCTCGGCTTTCGCCAGGGCGGGATCAGCGACATCGCCGTGCCCAAGCGCATGAAGAAGATCGGGCAGAGCTTCTACGGACGCATCAAGGCCTATGAGAGCGCGCTTGCTGCGCCTGAGCCAGGCGCGCTGGCCGAGGCTCTGCGCCGCAATGTCAGCCCGGGCGAGGGGGCGACAGCCCTGGCCGATTATGTCGGCCAGGCACAGCAGCGCCTGTCGCAGCTCGATCTTGACGCAATTTTGGGGCAGGAGACTCTCTTTCCTGCATTCCCGGTTCACGAAAGTACCCCCAGTGTCTGATTCCGCTCGTGCCTTGCCGCTGAGCCAGCCCGTCCGCGTCGAAACGATCAAGCCGCGCGGCACCCATGTCGTGGTCAGGCCCGAGGGCTCGGCGCTCGCCGGGCTCGCCCGTGCGCTCGACCTGCCTTCGATCGAAGCGCTCGAGGCGCGCTATGAGCTCGCGCGCAATGGCGAGCGCGTGAAGCTGGAGGGCGAGATCGCGGCGCAGCTGCATCAAACCTGCATCATCACGCTCGAGGCCTTCCCCGTCAGCATCAAGCTGCCCGTGAAACTCGATTTCGCGCCGGAGGCCGAGGCGCTCGCCGCCGCCCGCCGCGAGGAAGAGGAGGCGGAGAAGGGCGAGATCGACATCGAGGTCATGCTCAACGAGGAAGACCCGCCGGAGCCGATCATCGACGGCATGATCGACCTTGGCGCGATCACCCTCGAGTTCCTGGCACTCGGGCTCGATCCCTATCCGCGCAAGCCCGGGGCGAGTTTCGAAGCGCAGGTCGACGACCCGGCGCTTGCATCGCCCTTCGCGGCCCTGGCCAAACTGAAACGCGGCGAATGACGGCTTTGCCGCCACGCGCAGTGGCTTGCGGCGGCTCGCCAAGTCGCTATTGTCCGCCGCCGCCCTATTTTGCGCCACAGCGGCCGAGCCCCTCGGGAACAATCAGCACCCAATGAAACGACCAGTTACAATCGCGCTCGATGCGATGGGCGGGGACCATGGCCCCGCCGTCGTCGTGCCCGGCGCGGCGCTGACCCTCGAGCGGCGGCCTGACGCGCGCTTCGTCATCTTCGGCGATCAGGCCCAGGTCCTGCCGCTTCTGGAGGCTCACCCGAAGCTCAAGGCGGTGACGACCTTCCACCACACGGAAGTGTCGGTGAAGATGGACGACAAGCCGAGCCAAGCCCTGCGCTATGGCCGCTACAAGTCCTCGATGTGGCGCGCGATCGACGCGACCAAGACCGGTGAGGCCGACGTGACCGTCTCGGCCGGCAATACCGGCGCCCTGATGGCGATGTCGAAATTCTGCCTGAAGTCGATGCCGCAGGTCGACCGCCCGGCGATCGCGGCGCTCTGGCCGACGGTCCGCGGCGAGAGCGTCGTGTTGGATGTCGGCGCGACGATCGGCGCCGATGCGCGCCATCTCGTCGATCTCGCGGTGATGGGCGCTGCCATGGCCCGCGTCGTCTTCGATCTCGACCGGCCGACCGTCGGCCTGCTCAATGTCGGCGTCGAGGAGATCAAGGGCGTCGAGGCCGTCAAGGAGGCCGGGCGCATCCTGCGCGAGGGCAACCTGCCGCATCTCGACTATCGCGGCTTCGTCGAGGGCGACGACCTCGGCAAGGGCACGGTCGACGTCGTGGTGACCGAGGGCTTCACCGGCAACATCGCCCTGAAGACGGCCGAGGGCACCGCCCGGCAGATCGGCGAGTATCTGCGCGCCGCGATGAGCCGGTCGCTGATGGCCAAGATCGGCTATCTCTTCGCACGTGGCGCATTTGCCGCGTTGAAGGACAAGATGGATCCGCGCAAGGTCAATGGCGGCGTTTTCCTCGGGCTCGAAGGCATCGTCATCAAGAGCCATGGCGGGACGGACGCGATCGGTTTCGCCAGCGCGACCGAACTGGCCTATGAGATGGCGCGCGATGACCTGATGGCCAAGCTGCGCGAGATGGTGGCTGCCTCGGTGCAGCCGGAGACGGCGCCTCAGGCCGCTGCCGTCGAATAGGGATCCCTGACTTGTCCATTCTGCGATCTGTGGTTTGCGGATGCGGCTCCTATCTGCCGGAGCGCATCGTCACCAATGCCGAGCTTGCCGAGCGCGTCGACACGACCGACGAGTGGATCGTCCAGCGCACCGGCATCCATCAGCGCCATATTGCGGCCGATGACGAACCGACCTCGGTGGTCGGCCTCAAGGCGGCGCAGGCGGCCCTGGCCGATGCCGGCATGGATGCGTCCGAGATCGACCTGATCATCGTCGCCACCGCCACGCCGGACCATACCTTTCCGGCAACCGCGACCCAGATCCAGGCTGCGCTGGGCATCACCGAAGGCGCGGCCTTCGACCTGCAGGCGGTCTGCTCCGGCTTCGTCTTCGCCCTCGCGACCGCCGATAATTTCATCAAGGCCGGGGGCGCCCGCGCCGCGCTCGTGATCGGTGCCGAGACCTTCTCCCGGATTCTCGACTGGGAAGACCGCACCACCTGCGTCCTGTTCGGCGATGGCGCCGGTGCCGTCGTGCTCAAGGCGGAGCAGGGAGAGGGCACGCTCGCCGACCGCGGTGTTCTCGCGACGCATATCCGCTCCGACGGGCGCTACAAGAACAAGCTCTATGTCGACGGCGGCGCAGGCTCGACCAAGACGGTCGGCTTCCTGCGCATGGAAGGCAAGGAGGTCTTCCGCCACGCGGTGCAGAACCTGGCCGAGACCGTCCGCCACACCTTTGCCGCGACCGGGCTCAGCGGAAACGATATCGACTGGTTCGTGCCGCATCAGGCCAACCGGCGCATCATCGATGCCACGGCCGACAAGCTCGGCATCGCGCATGACCGCGTCGTGGTGACCGTCGACAGGCACGGCAACACCTCGGCCGCCTCGATTCCGTTGGCTCTGGCGGAGGCCCATCGCGACGGGCGAATCCAGCCCGGCCAGCTCGTCCTGATCGAGGCGATGGGCGGCGGCTTCACCTGGGGGTCGGCCTTGATCCGCTGGTGAGCATTTCGGCTGAGAACGCTGGCACTTAGGACAGTTTCTCTTCCCTTTTTTTGCCATTTCGACCAAGCGCGCCACTAAACGGCGCTCGAGGATTGACCGGACCGTCCGGGACGCATAGCGTCCGGCGTCCGTAATGGCGCAAGGCTGGTGACGAGGTCGCCGGCCCATGAACGCCTTGGAGGCTATGAATGGCGGGGCAAACGGTCACTCGCGCCGATTTGTGCGAGGCTGTGTATCAGAAGATCGGTCTGTCGCGGACAGAGTCGTCGAAACTTGTCGAAGCGGTGCTCGACGAGATCTGCGACGCCGTTGCGCGCGGCGAGAATGTGAAATTATCGTCCTTTGGCTCGTTCGTCGTGCGAGACAAAGGCGAGCGAATCGGGCGTAATCCGAAAACGGGCGTTGAGGTCCCCATCGAGCCGCGTCGCGTGATGGTGTTCAAGCCTTCGAATGTGATGAAGGCGCGCATCAACGGGCAAACGGGCGAGGGCGACGAGGAGTGAGTCTGGAGTTCCACACCGGCAATGTAGAGGCCGAATTGGACACCAAGAGCCCAGATGCCTTCCGGACAATCAGCGAGGTCGCAGACGACCTCGACATCCCCCAGCACGTCCTGCGTTTCTGGGAAACGCGCTTTACCCAGATCAAGCCGCTCAAGCGCGGTGGCGGCCGGCGCTATTACCGGCCGGACGATGTCGCCCTCCTGAAGGGCATTCGCCGACTGCTTTACGGCGAGGGCTATACGATCAAGGGCTTGCAGCGGATCCTGAAGGACCAGGGGCCCCGCCATGTCCAGGCCATTGGCCGGGGCGGGCCGATCGGCGGGCAGGCTCCTGCTGCGGCTGCCGCGCCCGTGCCGGCGCCGCGTCGGCCCATGCCGGAGAACGCCGCAGACGGCGCCGATGACGAATTGCCCTGGCAGCTCGATAGGGAACCGGCGCAGCCGGAGGAGCCCGATCACCGGGCCGAGTTCGGCGACGATCTGATCCTGCTGAGAGCCGCGCTCGTCGAAATGACGGAATGCCAGCGCGTCCTGCGCGGCGTGCTGCAGCCGGAACTCGGTGGCGACGCGGGCTGAGAGGCCCGCATCGCGATTGGCTGTCTTCCCAGAGATCAGGAAACACTGGAATCAGGAAACGGGCGTGGCCCTTGCCGCACGCAGGCGGCGGCTGAAGCGCGAGCTGCGCGTGCGGGATTCGATCCTGGCGGTCGGCACCAGCGTGGCCACGACCGGATTCGGATAGTGCTCCAGCGTCGAGCCGGTCACGGCATCGACGCCCATTCCGACGACGCCCCCGACGATGACGTTTCCGGCGAAGCCGGCAGCTCCTGCCCCGGCGATCCGGGTCGAGACCGGGATCTGGGCATCTTGGAAGCCGCGCTTGCTGTAGCTGACCGTGAATTCCGACTTGCGGCTGACCTCGATCGTGCAGGGCGTCGAGGGGCAGCTATGCCCCGTCGAGGTGCGCGCGTCCGCGCCCGGCGGAATGCTGTCGATCGTAACCTGGCTTGTCGTACCCCGTGTGACGGTGGCGCAGCCGCCGAGCAGCGCGGCGCCTGCGATCAAACCCACCCATGTCCCCAGATTCATCTTTGCTTGGCCCCTTGTTGCCCCCACCGGCAATGCCGGTGCAATGCCCGTAGTCAGCGCCTGTGCACGGCGCCACGCCGCAGGCCGAACTCCTGGGGTCGGCAAGCGCCTTATGCACAAGACTTACGTAGGGGTGGGTTGGCAGGGGGCGCCAAGGGAGTTGGTCATGAGAGCCGCGCGGGGGGCGGCGGCGACGCCCTCCTTCCCAACCGGCAGAGGCGCGGCCTAGTTTGGGCGAAGGGCGGCGTCTTCTGCCGCGTCCCGGGGCGCGGACGCGCTTGCCCTGTCCCAACTGGCCCCTTCTCACGCGGAGCGCGCTGCCATGGCCTGGCTCTATCTCTTCGTCGCAGGCCTGTTCGAGGTCGGTTGGGCGATTGGTCTCAAATACACGCAGGGCTTCACCCGCCTGGTTCCGACCCTGCTGACGCTTGCCAGCATGGTCGTCAGCCTCGGCCTGCTCGGGCTGGCGCTGAAGACGCTGCCGGTCGGCACTGCCTATGCGGTCTGGACGGGAATCGGCACGATCGGCACGGCGGCGCTCGGCATCGTGCTGCTCGGCGAGCCGGCCGGCGCGCTGCGGCTCGCCTGCATCTCGCTCATCGTGGCGGGAATCGTCGGGCTGAAGCTGGTCTCCTGACCGGCGTCACCTTCTGACTGGTGTCATCTGCGGAACGCGTCAGGCCAGTTGCCGCTTCGTTCGAGCAGCACGATCAGCAGGACCACGGCGAGCGTGATCGCCAATGTGATCAGCTTGGCGTTCCAGGGCGCGCCGCGGCCGATCAGCCAGATCAGGCTGAGCCCGATCGCGAGGGGGATAAGCATCTCCATGACCAGAGACTAGCGCCGGCTGCGCCGTAAGGGAACCCGACTGCTCCCGGCTCAGCCGCCGCGCGCCGCGACCGCCCGGTCGCCCTCGATCAGGGGTTTCATCCGGCCGATCTCGGCGGCCATGAAATCGAGGAACAGCCGCACGCGTGGCGCGTGCCTGAGATCGGGATGGGTCAGGAGCCAGAGATCGGCCGCAAATTCGGGATCGGGCGCCGCCAGGCGGACGAGGGCCGGCTTGGTGTCGGCAATGAAGCAGGGCAGGAAGCCGATGCCGATGCCGGCCTCGACGGCCTCGGCCAGGCCGAGCACCGTGTTGACCTTGTAGACGATGCGCTCGGGCGGCACGTAATCCTGCAGGAAGCGGACGGCCTTCAGCCAGGCGAACTGGTCGCCGAGCGAAATCCAGTTCTGATTCCGGAGCGCGTCCATGCTGGTATCGGCATCGGGCGGGAAGTGGCTCGCCAGCCCATAGAGCGCCCAGGCGATGCGGGCGCCGCGCCGGCCGACCAGGGTCTCGGGTGGATTATCGGTCGCCCTGATCGCGACATCGGCGTCGCGCTTGGAGAGGTTGAGCGCCTGGTTGCTGAGCAGGATGTCGAGGCGGATTTCGGGACATTGCTTGAGGAAGGCCGCGAAGACCGGGGTCAGCAGGTCGACCAGCAGGGTGTCGTTGGTGGTGACGCGCAATTCGCCGGCGGGCTGGATTTCCTGCCCGGCGAGCTTGCGGGTGAAGGCGGTGATGTCCTCGTCCAGCCGCCCGGCGAGCTGCACCATCTCCTCTCCGGCGGGCGTCGGCACATAGCCGCTGCGATGCCGCTCGAACAGTTTCAGGCCGAGCCCGTCCTCGATCTGGCCGAGGCGCCGGAACACCGTGGAATGATTCAGTCCGATCAGGCTGGCGGCAGCCGGCAGCGCGCGGGCTTCGGCGATCGCCTTGATCAACCGGAAATCGTCCCAGGCGAGGGTCTTGCTCGTGCCGCTCATCCGCTTTTCGTCCTTTCATGCGTCCGCCGCCGTGATGGCGCCAGAGCATCGGCCCGGAAAGTGGATACCGGTTTTTGGAAAAAGCCGATGCAAGAACAATGCGCTACAGCATCCGGCCGGATGCCCGGTCGGATGCTGTAAGCCATGCGGTGGCGATCGGGAAGACGTGGCGCGAGCCTTCTGGCCGCGCTCACCGATAGTCTCACCGCCACTCAGGCGGTGGCGACCGCAGCGCGGGGGCTGAACCGCACCGGGCGCAGAGCCAGCGCGCCGTCGCCGATCAGGCCGTGGGCCAGCGCCGTCAGCGCCAGGAAGGCGGGATATTCCCAGCCGCCATTGGCAGCGGTGAACAGCCAGCCATTCGGAGCATGCACCATCAGGGCGCCCAGCAGGACCGGCAGCAGCGCCAGCGAGACGAGACGGCCGTAGAAGCCAGTCAGGATGGCGACGCCGCCAATGAACTCGGCCAGGATGATCGGCCAGGCGAGGAAACCGGGCAAGCCGACCTGGCCCAGAAAGCCGGCGAAACCTGCGGGGGTGAATACGGCAAGCTTGAGATAGGCATGGGCGATGAACATCAGGCCGAGCGCGACACGCAGGCCGAGGGCGCCGTAGGGGGCGAGGCGATTGTCGATCATGATTGCATCTCCAGGGCAGGGGGACCGGGTTTGGGGACCGGGTTGGTCTTGGCCCTGAAAATGCCGTCTCCTGTCTGCAATGCAAATTGTTAGATGCCAAGATATTCATTGCTTCCATGCAATGATGTCGGGCTGGCGCTTTGCCTGCCGCACTCCGATCTTTGGCCGGAACGAGGCGCCCCGCCTCAAGCCATTTCGGAGGACCGGCCATGCAGATCAGCGGCATCCACCACGTCACCGCCATTTCCGGCCCCGCGCGCCGCAACCTTGATTTCTACGGACGCGTGCTCGGGCTGCGCCTGGTCAAGAAGACCGTCAATTTCGACGATCCGAGCAGCTATCATCTCTATTATGGCGACGAGGGCGGCTCGCCCGGCACGATCCTGACCTTCTTCCCCTGGGAGCATGCGGCTCCGGGCAGGCTCGGCGTCGGCGAGACCCAGGAAACCGCCTTCCGCGTGCCGGAGGGGGCGATCGGCTACTGGACGCATCGCTTCGTCGCGCTTGGCGTCGCCCATGAGGCGCCGCAGAAGCGTTTCGGCGAAACCGTTCTGCCCTTCCGGGACCCGGACGGGATGCGGCTCGCTTTGGTCGGCCTGCCCGGCATTGCCGCCGAGCCGGCCTGGACGGGCGGTGATATCCCGGCCGAGCATGCGCTCCGCGGCTTTCACTCCGTCAGCCTGCTGCTCGAGGAGGCGGCGGCGACCGGCGCGATCCTCGGCGATATCTTCGGCTTTGCCGAGGTCGCCAGGGAAGGCAGCGTGACCCGTTTCCGGGCTGAGGGCGCGGCGTTCGGCGGGATTGTCGACCTGCGCACCGCGGGGGGCTTCCTGCCGGCGCGCCAGGGCGCGGGCTCGGTGCACCATATCGCCTTCCGGGCGGCGGGTGATGCCGAGCAGGCTGCGATGGTGCACCGCCTGAAGGAGAACCATGGCATCCGCGCCACGGAGCAGCGGGACCGGAACTATTTCCGCTCCGTCTATTTCCGCGAGCCCGGCCGGGTTCTCTTCGAGATCGCCACCGAGGTGCCGGGCTTCGGCATCGACGAGGCGAGCGACAGCCTCGGCCAGGCGCTGAAGCTGCCGCCGCAATATGAGGCGCAGCGCAGCCGTATCGAGGCCGTGCTGCCGGAACTCGCCTGACGAGACCTGACCAAACAAGACGCCTTGCCTCGCCGCGCTGACGGGGCAGGGCCGTTCCTTATTGTCATCGAGGAGATAACCATGCTGGACGCCGTCGCGACCACAGCCTTCATCCATGCCTTCGAGCCGGGCACTGATTCCGCCCGCAAGCCCCTGCTGCTGCTCCATGGCACCGGCGGCAACGAGCATGACCTGCTGCCGCTCGGCCGCATGGTCGCGCCCGGCGCCGCCTTGCTCTCGCCGCGCGGCCAGGTGCTGGAAGGCACCATGCCGCGCTTCTTCCGCAGGCTCGCCGAAGGCGTCTTCGACGCGGCAGACCTGCGCCGCCGCACCCACGAACTGGCGGATTTCATCGGCGATGCGCGCCGGCGCTATGATCTTGCCGCGCCGATCGCCGTCGGCTTCTCGAACGGGGCGAATATCGCGGCGAGCCTGCTGTTGCTGCGCCCCGAGGTGCTGGCCGGTGCGGCCTTGCTGAGGGCGATGTCGCCCTTCAAGGAGCCGCCGCAAGCCGATCTCGCCGGCAAGCGCGTGCTGATGCTGTCTGGAGCGCAGGACCCGATCATTCCGGCCACCGATGCCGCACGGCTTGCCGCGACCCTGACGGGGAATGGTGCGACGGTCGAGCACCGCATCCTGCCGGCGGGCCATGGCCTCTCGCAGGCCGATATCGGGCTGCTCAGTGCCTGGCTCGACCAGGCCTGAACGCCTCGGCGAATCGGCGTTCCGCACTTGGGGCGCCGTTCGCGCACAGACAAAAACCCCGGATCCATCGCAACACCTGCGGCGTTCGATGGATCCGGGGTCGAATCTCGTCAATCCAGGGCGTCCACAAGCCGGCCCTGCTGCCGTTCGGACCAGTCCTAGGGCGCCGTCGCCTTCGGCTTGCCGCGCGCTGCCGGCTTGGGCTCGGGCGGAGGTTCGGCTGCTTCCTTCGCCAGCCGCTGCGCCCGCAAGGCCTCGATCTTCTTGCGCGCGGCAGCCTCTTCCGCTGCGATTCGTCCGCTGGCCTTCTGCCTCTCGCGCGGCGCCTCCTGCACGCTGTGTACGTCATGCCAGACGCGTGGCCGACGGTCGTCACCTGCCATCTTCTTCTCCCACCGCAGTTTTCCCCAGCCGGTGAGTGTACGCTTGATTGTGGCGGGATACGAGCGCGCGATTGCCGGGAGCAGGCGAGGGCTCAGCGTTCGACGCGGGTCGAGAGAATGATCGACGACATCGTCCGCTCGACGCCGTCGAGCGCACCGATCCGGTCGATCAGCTCGTCGAGTTCGCCGATCGACGGCGCGATCACGATCGCGATCATGTCGAAATGGCCGCTGACCGAGTGCAGGGTCCGGACCTCCGGAATGCGGCGCAGTTCCGCCTCGACCTTGGGAGCGAGCTTGGTCAGCGCGGTGATCAGGACATGGGCCTTGACCTGGCCGCGCTCATGCTCGTCGGAGAGCCGCGCCGTGTAGCCGGTGATGACGCCGCGGCGTTCCAGCCGTTCGATCCGGCTTTGCACGGTGGTGCGCGAGAGGCCGAGCTGGCGGCCGAGCTCGGCCACCGGCGCCCGGGCGTTCTCGGTCAGCAGGATGAGGAGCTGTCTGTCTGTGCGGTCGATCGGCATAATGCAGAGTACTTACGGCAGATCGCCGTAAAATCCCATATGAATCGTCGTGATGGCCGCTTCTATTCGACGAAATCGTCAGCCAGCATAAGGCATCAACGAACGCACGGAGCGCCACAATGAAGGAAATCGTCGTTATTGGCGCGGGTAAGATCGGCCAGACCATCGCCGACATGCTCGGCAGCACCGGGGATTACCGCGTCACCGTCGCCGACCGCTCCGAGACGCAGCTCGCCGGCATCCGCACCAGCGCCACGGTTTCGACCCGCAAGGTCGACATCGCCGACAAGGAAGCGCTGACCGCGTTGCTCGAAGGCCGTTTCGCCGTGCTGAGCGCCGCCCCCTACGATCTGACGACGCGGATCGCCGAAGTGGCGGCCCCGCTCGGCGTGCATTATCTCGACCTGACCGAGGACGTCGCCAGCACGCGTCGCGTCAAGGAGCTCGCCAAGACGGCGAAGGCCGCTCTCATCCCGCAATGCGGCCTGGCGCCCGGCTTCATCTCGATCGTCGCCGCCGATCTGGCGCGCGATTTCGACACGCTCGACAGCCTCAGGCTGCGCGTCGGCGCCCTGCCGCAATACCCCTCCAACGCGCTCAACTACAACCTGACCTGGAGCACGGACGGGGTCATCAACGAGTATTGCGAACCCTGCGAAGCGGTGGTCAACGGCGAGCTGACCCTCGTCCCGGCGATGGAAGAGCGCGAGGAATTCTCGCTCGACGGCGTCACCTATGAGGCGTTCAACACCTCTGGCGGCCTCGGCACGCTCTGCGAGACGCTGGCGGGCAAGGTCCGGACGCTGAACTACCGCACGATCCGCTATCCCGGCCATTGCGCGATCATGAAGGCGCTGCTCCAGGACCTGCGCCTGGCCGATCGTCGCGACGTGCTGAAGGACATCTTCGAGAACGCCCTGCCGAGCACCCTGCAGGACGTCGTGGTGATCTTCGTCACCGTCAGCGGCATGAAGGATGGCCGCCTGCTGCAGCAGACCTATGCCAACAAGGTCTACAGCGCCAATGTCGGCGGCGTGACGCGTAGCGCCATCCAGATCACCACCGCCTCGGGCATCTGCGCGGTGCTCGACATGCTGGCGCAGGGCAAGCTGCCGCAGCAGGGCTTTGTCCGCCAGGAAGAGATCACGCTTGATTCCTTCCTCGCCAACCGCTTCGGCCGGGCCTATGCGCGGGCCGAGGACGGCACCCCGGGCAAGGGCGAAATCGAGCGCAGCCGCGCGGCCTAGAGCATCCTGCGAAGAAGCGGCACCGGTTTTTCGCATGACTATGAGAGTCGATCACGTTTTCTGCGTCTGGGCGATTTCGCCCAGACGCAGCGCGGCCTGAGGCCGCGCTTGCGACGAACGGCAGGCGCTCCACGCAGGGAGCGCATGCTGTATACACATCTGGCATAGACCCGAACGACCGTTAAAAAGAGTCGAAAAGGGTCCGGGAGGGACACGAGGATTATGGCACGACGCGTTCTGGTCGCAGAGTTCATGCATGAGACGAACACATTCAGTGTTCAGCTCACCGGGGAAGAGGTCTTTCGCAACGCCGGCCTCTATCTCGACAACGAGATTCCCCCGGCTTTCACAGGCACGCGGACATCGCTAGGCGCAGCCTTCGAGGCGGCCGAGAAGTTCGGCTGGAGCCTGACCCACCCCATCGTCGCCCATGCCAATCCCTCAGGCCGCGTCACCGATGCGGCCTTCGAGCTGTGTGCGGGCAAGATCGTCGCGGCCTGCGCCGGCGTCGACGGCGTGCTGCTGCATCTCCACGGCGCCATGGCGACGGAAAGTTCCGATGACGGCGAGGGCGAGCTGTTCTCGCGCATCCGGGCCAAGGTCGGCCCCTCCGTGCCGGTCGTCGCGGTGCTCGATCTGCACGCCACGCTCACCCAGCTGATGGCCGACAGCGCCAATGCGCTGATCTCCTACCGGACCTATCCGCATATCGACCAGTATGAGCGGACCTGGCAGGCGGCCGAGCTGCTGCAGAAGGCGATGGATGGCGAGATCACGCCGACCGCCGCCGTCGCCCGCCGACCGATCCTCTACGCTCTCGATGGCGGGCGCACGACCTCGCCGCCGTTCAAGGAGCTGCTGCGCCGCGGCGACGAAATCGAGGCGAAGGGCGAGGCGCTGGTGGTCAGCGTCCAGGCCGGCTTTTCCTCGGCCGACGTCCACGATATCGGCCCTTCCATCGTCGTCACCGCCAATGACCGGGAAAAGGCCCAGGCCATCGCCGAAGAGCTGATGGATTATGCCTGGGAGCAGCGGCATTTCTCCTCGATCCATTTCACGCCTGTGGCCGAAGCCATGGTGAAGGCGAAGAATGGCGAGGGTAAAGGCGGCAAGCCGCTGGTGATCTCCGATTATTCCGACAATCCCGGTGCCGGCGCCTATGGCGATGCCACGAACCTGCTGCGCGCAGTCCTGGCGTCGGGCCTGGAGAATGTCGCCTTCCACGCGATCTGCGATGGCGAGGCCGCCCTCCAGGCGCAGGCTGCCGGCGTCGGCAACACCGTGACGCTGATGCTCGGCGGCAAGGTCGACCCGAGCATGGGCGGCGGCCCGCTCCAAGTCACCGGTCGCGTCGTCTCGATCACCGACGGCCATTTCATCGCCTATGGCCCGATGGGCGGCGGTGCATGGCGCAGCTACGGGCTCAGCGCCATGCTGCGTATCGGCGGCGTCGAGCTCATCATCATCACCCATAACGGCCAGGCCACCGACCTCGCGCAGTTCACCTCGCTCGGCGTCGACCCGACGCGGAAATCGACGGTGATCGTCAAGTCGATGCAGCATTTTCGGGCCGCCTTCGAGCCGATCGCCCGCGAGGTGGTCGAGGTCGATACCGGCGCGCTGGCGACGCGCAATTTCAAGGAGCGCCCCTACAAGAGCGTGCGACGGCCGATCTTCCCGCTCGACGACATCTAGCGCCCGGCCGGGGGCTTGGCCTCCGGCGTGACGTTCGGACTAAAGCCCTGACAGGAATTCGGAGTTTCCATGACGCTCTCCGCTCAAACCCCGGCCAACCGCGCCCGGCCGCAGGCCGATCTCGTCCTCAGGAACGGCCCGATCTGGTGCGGCCGCGAGGACGGGGTCGTCGAGGCCCTGGCGATCTGGCAGGGCCGGGTGCTCGCCGCCGGCAGCGATGCCGAGATCGCCGGCCTGATCGGCCCCGGGACCAAGGTGATCGATCTCGAGGGCCGGCTCGCCACGCCCGGCCTGAACGATTCCCACCTGCATCTCGTCTCGCTCGGCATGACCATGGACTGGGTCGACGCGCGCCCGGCGGTCGCGCCCGATCTCGCCTCTCTGCTCGATGCCATCGCCAAGCGCGCCGCCGGCACCAAGCCCGGCGACTGGATCCTGTCGCGCGGCTACGACCAGACCAAGCTCGACACCGGCCGGCATCCCTATCGCGAGGAACTCGACCGCGCCGCGCCGAACAACCCGGTCATGCTGATCCGGACCTGCGGCCATGTCTCGATCTGCAACTCGATGGCACTGGAGCTCGCCGGCATCGACGAGGCCTCGCCGACCCCGCCCGGCGGCCTGATCGAGCAGCAGAACGGCCGGCTCACCGGCATGCTGGCCGAGAATGCCCGCGCTCCGGTCTGGGCCGCGATTCCGCGCCCGACCGAGGAAGATCTCGTCGCCGGCATCGAGCGCGGCGGCCAATATCTGCTCTCGCTCGGCATCACCAGCTGCATGGATGCGGCGGTCGGCCAGCGCGGCGCCTTCGGCGAGATTTCCGCCTATCACCGCGCCAAGCGCGACGGACGCCTGCCGGTGCGCACCTGGCTGACCCTGCTCGGCGACGAGGGGCGCTCGGTCGTACCGCAATGCTATGAGGCCGGGCTGATTTCCGGCACCGGCGACGACATGCTGATGGTCGGCGCGGTGAAACTCTTCCTCGACGGCTCGGCCGGCGGCCGCACCGCCTGGATGAACGCGCCCTATCTCGGCGAGGACAAGACCACCGGCGTGCAGATGTGCTCGAACGAGGATGTCGAGCGCCAGGTCATGGACGCCCATGTGAAGGGCTACCAGCTCGCCTGCCACGCGATTGGCGATGCCGCGATCGAACAGCTGATCACCGCCTATGAGAAGGCACTCGCCGCCCATCCCGATCCGGACCGCCGCCACCGCATCGAGCATTGCGGCTTCTCGACGCCCGAGCAGCATGAGCGCATGGTCGCGGCCGGCATCTATCCCTGCCCGCAGCAGGTCTTCATCTACGATTTCGGCGATGCCTATGTGAAGGTGCTCGGGCCGGAGCGGGCGCTGTCGAGCTATCCCTTGCGGACCTGGTTCGATCTCGGCCTGAAGCCGGCGACCGGAAGCGACGCACCGGTCTGCGACCCCAATCCGTTCCCGAACTTCTACACCATGCTGACCCGCAAGACCTGGCGCGGCACGGTGATGGACGAGGCCCAGTGCGTCTCGATCGACGAGGCGCTGCAGGCCTATACCGAATTCGGTGCCTTCTCGCAGAAGCAGGAGGCGGTGAAGGGTCGGCTCGTGCCGGGCTATCTCGCCGACGTTGCCGTGTTCTCACGCAACCTTTTGACCGCAGCGCCCGAAGAGATCCTGAAGGACACGCGCTGCGATCTCACCATCCTGAACGGCAAGGTCGTCTTCGACCGCGCCGCGCAGAAAGCCTGACCGGATAATTGCTCGGGGACAGCCGGCTAAACGACGGAGACAGACCGGAAAAACCAAGTAAGGTTCCGCACGGGACTGACCGGCGTCGCCCGAAAAGGGGCGGCGCCACCAAAAAATCAACGGTAAATTTGGGAGGATTTGACGTGTTGAAACGACTGGCTTTGACCACTGCCCTGACGCTGACGACGGCGTTCTCGGCCCAGGCGCAGGAACCGCGCCGCGGCGGCACGATCCGCTTCACGGCGCCCTATGCCGCATCCTTCGTCAGCAATGACAGCCATGTCTCGAACCAGATCCAGGACGAGATCTACGGCAATGCGCTGCATCGCGCGCTCTACAAGTGGGACTCGACCAACAACAAGCCGGTGCTGGAACTCGCCAAGAGCGTGACCGCCTCGGCCGATGGCACCGTGCATACCTTCAAGCTGCGTGACGACGCGCTCTTCCATAACGGCCGCAAGATGACGGCTGACGACATCATCTGGACCTACACCCGGCTGATGGATCCCACCAAGAACTATCCCGGCGCGGCCTTTGTCCGGCGGGTCAAGGGCGCCCAGGAGTTCCAGAAGGGCGAGGCCAAGGAAATCTCGGGCCTGAAGAAGATCGATGATTTCACCCTCGAGATCACGCTGATCGAGAAGGCCGATCCCGGCTTCCTGTTCCGCACCGCGCTGACCTCGATCTTCCCGGCCAAGGAAGCGCAGGAACCCGATTTCTTCAACAAGCCGATCGGCCTTGGCCCGTTCAAGTTCGTCGAGCACGTTCCGGGCTCGCGCATGGTGCTGGAGCGCTGGGAGAAGTTCTACCAGGCCGGCAAGCCCTATGCCGACAAGCTGGTGATCTCGCCGATGGGTGAGGCGGCTGCCCGCGACATCGCCTTCCGCAACAAGGAAATCGACGTCTCGATCCTGGGACCGACGCAATATGTCGCCTATCAGGCCGATCCGAACCTGAAGAAGGGCATCCTCGAAGTCGCGGAAGTCTTCACCCGCAACATGGGCATGAACCCGAACTTCAAGCCCTTCTCCGACAAGCGCGTGCGCCAGGCGATCAACCACGCGATCGACAGCGACCTGATCATCAAGCGCCTCGTCCGTGACAAGGCCTACCGCGCCACCGGCTGGCTGCCGCTCTCCTCGCCGGCCTATGACAAGGACATGAAGCCCTACGACTTCAATCCCGAGAAGGCGAAGAAGCTCCTGACCGAGGCCGGCTATCCCGATGGCTTCGAGTTCGAATGGACCGCTTCCCCGAACGAGAGCTGGGGCGTTCCGATCGTCGAGGCCGTGATTCCGATGCTGGCCAAGGTCGGCGTCAAGGTGAAGATCAAGCCGGTCGAAGGCTCGGCCTTGGGCGGCATCGTCTCGAAGGGCGACTTCCAGGCCTATATCTGGTCGAACACCTCTGGTCCCGATCCGCTGACCCAGATGAAGTGCTTCTACTCGCAGACGCCCCAGAGCGCCTGCAACTACACCACCTACAAGAACCCGGCCGTCGACAAGCTGATCGACGAAGCTGCCGCGACGGACGATGCGGCCAAGCGCATCGACCTGCTGAAGAAGGCCAACGGCATCGTCTATGAAGACGCCCCGGTCTGGTTCTTCAACTACAACAAGGCGGTCATGGCCTATCAGCCCTGGCTGAAGGGCCTGCAGCCCAACGCGACGGAACTCGCCCTGCAATACTACGAGGATCTCTGGGTCGACCCGTCGTCCCCGGCCGCGAAGTAATCTCTAAGAGCCTGGCGCCCGGCGGCCTTCGCTGCCGGGCGTTCGCGGCCACGAGTTCGCGGCCAAGAGTTCGCGGCCAGGAGTTCTGCATGCTGTCTTATGTTTTTCGGCGCCTGCTGCAGGCGATCCCGATTCTGCTTGCCGTTGCGGCGCTGATCTTCCTGCTGTTCAGCGTCATCCCGGGCAGCTTCGCCTCCAGCCAGATGGCTGACGGGCGCACTGTCATGGATGCGGAAGCCGTCACCCGCATGAACCAGCAATTCGGGCTCGACCAGCCCGTCGCGACGCGGTTCGTGAAATATATCGGGCAATTGGTGACGCTCGATCTCGGCACCTCGTTCCGCACCCGCCAGCCGGTCTGGCACCTGATTGCCGAACGTCTCTGGCCGACCCTGCAGCTCGCCTTCGCCTCGATGCTGTTTGCGATCGCGATCGGTGTTCCCTTGGGCTTCCTGGCGGCGCTGCGGCCGGGCAGCTGGATCGACATGGTCTCGATGGTGGCGGCCGTCTCCGGCCTCAGCCTGCCGAAGTTCTGGCTCGGCCTGATGCTGATGTATCTCTTCGCGCTGACCTTGGGCTGGCTGCCGAGCTTCGGCTATGGCGACGGCGCGATGAAGAACCTGATCCTGCCCTCGATCGCGCTTGGCGTCGCGCCGCTCGCCCTGCTGGCGCGCACCACGCGGGCCTCCGTGCTCGAGATCATGAATGCCGATTTCGTCCGCACCGCCCGGTCCAAGGGCATGAGCGAGCGCCGTGTCGTGCAGTGGCATCTGGCGCGCAACGCGCTCGTCATCGTGCTCACCACGGTTGGCCTGCAATTCGGCTCGGTGATCGGCCAGGCCGTCGTGGTCGAAAAGCTCTTCGCCTGGCCGGGCCTTGGCTCGCTGCTCGTCGACAGCGTCTCGCTGCGCGATATCCCGGTGGTGCAGGGCTGCATCCTAGTGATCGTGCTGTTCTTCCTGCTGGTCAACATGCTCGTGGACGTTCTCGCCGCGATCATCGACCCCCGCATCAGATACACCTGAGGGTGCCGATGAAATTCAGAGCCAATCTCGTGATCGGGGGCGTGCTGTTCGCGGCCGTCGTGGTCGCCGGTACCTTCGCCCCCTTCCTCGCCCATACCGACCCGGTCATGGACGCCAACCTGATGAATGCCGAGATTCCGCCCGGCAGCGAATTCTGGTTCGGCACCGATGCGCAGGGCCGTGACATCTACAGCCGCGTGCTGCACGGCGCCCGCATCTCGCTGACGGTCGGCATCGTCTCGCAGCTGATCAACACGGTGATCGGCGTGGCGCTTGGCCTGTCGGCCGGCTATTGGGGCGGCTGGTGGGACGATCTCGTCAGCGGCCTGACCAATATGATGCTGGCGATCCCCTCGCTGATCTTCGCGCTGGCGATCATGGCGATCCTCAGCCCCGGCCTGACCAGCCTCCTGATCGCGCTCGGCCTGACCAACTGGTCTTATACCTGCCGGCTCTCGCGCGCCTCGACGCTCTCGCTCAAGAACCAGGGCTATGTCCAGGCCGCCAAGGTGCTGGGCTACAGCGATATCCGCATCATGGTGACGCAGATCCTGCCCAACATCCTGGGGCCGATCATCGTCATCGGCACGCTCGGCATGGGCGGCGCGGTGCTGGCGGAAGCCGCGCTCTCCTTCCTCGGGCTCGGCATCCGTCCGCCCTTCCCGAGCTGGGGCAGCATGCTCTCGGACGCGCGCGACCAGATCACCACGGCACCCTGGATCTCGGTCTTCCCCGGCTTGGCGATCTTCGTCACCGTGCTCGGGCTGAACCTGCTCGGTGACGGCCTGCGCGACATCCTCGATCCGCAGTCACGGGCGCGACGCGCATGAGTGGCGAGGCACTTCTCGAAGTCGAGAACCTGCGGCTCGACCTGATCGTCGGTGCGAGGCGCTTTCCGGCGGTGAAGGATGTCTCCTTCACCATCGGCCGCGGCGAAACGCTCGGCCTCGTCGGCGAGTCCGGCTGCGGCAAGAGCATCACCGCGCTCTCCCTGATCGGCCTGCTCAGGCACCCGCTCGCGATCGGTGGCGGCACGATCCGCTTCAAGGGCCGCGAGATCCAGAACCTGTCGGCGGGCGAGATGCGCAAGCTGCGCGGCAACGCCATCTCGATGATCTTCCAGGAACCGATGACGGCGCTGAACCCGCTCTCGCCGGTCGGCCGCCAGATCGCCGAGATGTTCGTGCTGCACAAGGGCGCGACCTGGCACGAGGCTGAAGCCAAGGCCGTCGAGGCGCTCGCCAATGTCCGCGTCCCGGCGCCGGACCGGCGCGTCAAGGATTTCCCGCACCAGCTTTCCGGCGGCATGCGTCAGCGCGTGATGATCGCGATCGCGCTCGCCTGCCGGCCGGACCTGCTCTTGGCCGACGAGCCGACGACCGCGCTCGACGTCACCGTCCAGGCCGAAATCCTCGACCTGATCCGCGACCTCTCGGCGGCGCAGGGCACGGCCGTGCTGATGATCAGCCATGATCTTGGCCTGATCGCCAATATGTGCGCCCGCGTCGGCGTGATGTATGCCGGCCGCCTCGTCGAGCAGCGCCCGGCGCAGGAGGTCTTTCGGACGCCGAGCCACCCCTATACCAAGGGCCTCGTCGCCTCCTTGCCGCTGCTGGGCGCACGCGCCCGCCATGGCCGCCACAAGCTCAAGGAGATCACCGGTGTCGTGCCGGCGGTGACGGCTTTTCCGGACGGGTGCCGCTTCAATCCGCGCTGCTATGCCAGGACCGAGATCTGCGTGGCGCAGGATCCCGGAGTGACAGCGTTGCCGCATGACGGCCTGGTGAGGTGCCATCATCATGAGTGACACGGGCGACCAGACCATCCTCAAGGTCGAGGACCTCGAGGTGAAGTTCGATCTCGGCGGCGGGCTGTTCGGCGGCAAGCGCCGCACGGTCCATGCCGTCGACGGTGTCGATCTCGTGCTGCGCAAGGGCGAATGCCTCGGGCTGGTCGGGGAATCCGGCTGCGGGAAATCGACGCTGGCGCTCTCGATCCTCGGCCTGCAGGCGCCGACGCGCGGCCGCGTCATCCTCGACGGGCAGGACATCGCCGCGCCCGGCGTCGACCGCAAGGCGCGGGCCCGCATCGCGCAAATGGTGTTCCAGGACCCGTATTCCTCGCTGAACCCGCGCCAGTCGGTGCGCCGGACGCTGGAAGCGCCGCTGCGCATGCATGGCGTCACGACCAAGAGCGAGGTCGAGGACCGTATCGCCGAGATCATGCGCCATGTCGGCCTGCGGGTGGAGCAGGCCGAGCGTTATCCGCATGAATTCTCCGGCGGCCAGCGCCAGCGCATCGGCATTGCGCGTGCGCTGATCCTGAAGCCGAAGATCGTGGTGCTGGACGAGCCGGTCTCGGCGCTCGACGTCTCGATCCGGGCGCAGATCATCAACCTGCTGCTCGAGCTCAAGGACACGCTCTCGCTCTCCTACATCATGATCAGCCATGATCTCGGTGTCGTCGAGCATATGAGCGACCGCGTCGCGGTGATGTATCTCGGCCGGATCGTCGAGACCGGCGACTGGCACACGATCTTCACGCAGCCGCGCCACCCCTATACCCGCGCGCTGATCGCCGCGATCCCCGACCCGTTCAACCACGGGCTGGCGGTAAAAATGTCGGGCGAGGTGCCGAACCCGCTGGAGCCGCCCTCCGGCTGCCGCTTCCACCCGCGTTGCCCGGAGATGCGGGAGGGCTGCCGCGCCCTGCCGACACCGCCGCTGGCCTCGATCGGGCAGGGGCATGCAGTCCCGCACGAGGTCCGCTGCATCAGGGCAGCCGAACTCGTCTGAGCGGCCCTCAAGCATCGGCCCGAAAAGTGGATTGCGGTTTTCGGGACAAAGCCGATGCAAACAACCGCGACGGCATTGTTGATCATTCGAAGGACAAGAAACCATGGCGAAACCCATGCCAAACCATTCCGCCCCGGCTCAGGCCGCTGCCGGCCTCGATGACGGGCCGCTGGAGAGCATCCGCTTCACCGGCCTCAACGCCGGCCCGAAACTGATCGTGCTCGGCGCCGTCCATGGCAACGAGACTTGCGGCCCCAACGCCATCCGCCGCGTCATCGAGGAGTGCCGCTCCGGCAAGCTGGTCATTCGCCGCGGCGAGGTCACCTTCCTGCCGATCGCCAACCCCAAGGCCTACCGCCTGAAGACCCGCGAAGGCGACCGCAACCTCAACCGCGACATGCGCGAGAAGCCGCTGCCGGCGAATTACGAGGACCGGATCGGCAACCACATCTGCGCGCTGCTGCGCCAGCACGAGGTTCTGCTCGATGTCCATTCCTTCCGGGGCGAGGGCGAGCCCTTCGTCTTCTTCGGTCCCGAGGACAACCGGGGCGAGCTGGAGCCGTTCAGCCAGGCTGAGGCCGAAGGCGCCTTTGCCGCCTGCCTCGGCGTGCCCGTGGTGATCCATGGCTGGCTCGACAATTACGCCAGGCTGATCGCGGCGCGCGAGGAGCTGAACCTGCCGCGCCTCTCGGTGACCGAGGGCTATGGCACGACCGAATATATGCGCTTTGCCGGCGGCTATGGCGTGACGCTCGAATGCGGCTCGCATGACGACCCGGCCTCGATCGAGATCGGCTATGCCGCGATCCTGAACGCGCTCGCCCATCTCGGCCTGATCGATGCCCCGGCGCCGACGACCGCCGGCCGGACCGTCATCCACATCACTGAGGTGATCATCTGCGAGGCAGAGGGCGACAAGGTCGAGGGCGACTGGAAGACCGGCGACGCGCTCGCCAAGGGCCAGGTCATCGCGCGCCGCGCCAATGGCGAAGCCGTGACGGCGCCGGAGGCCGGCTACATCATCTTCCCCAGCGCCACGGCAAAACCCGGCGAAGGCATCTGCTATTTCGGGGTGAAGAGCACCCGCACGCTCTGAGCGCAGGCTCTGTCGGCGGGGCAGGGGCGCTAAAGCATCGGCCCGAAAAGTGGATTGCGGTTTTCGGGAATGCCGATGCAAACACAAATGGCCAAAGCATCGGACCGGATACGATTTCCGGTCCGATGCTTTGGCCGCCTTCTGCCCGGCCTCAGAAGCAGGTGAAGGAATAGGTCTTCTGGGTCTGCAGCAGGCGGTCGGTCAGCCCGCCCGGCGGATCGGAATTGTCGTTGAAGTCGAAGCCGAACGGACAGATCGTCGACGCATAGCGGTTCGCGAAGGAATCCATGCGCAGCACCACCGAGGCGCGCGGCTCGTCAAACTCGCGCTTGGTGTGGATCTTCAGGAGATAGCTGTAGAGGCCGAGTTTCTCGACCGAGTACTTGATCGGCCCGGTCGGGGCATTGATGCCGTCGGGAATATCGATCAGCACGGAATTGGCGCAGCCCGACAGGGCCGCCCCCAGCGCCAGCGCGAGCAAGGCCTGACTTCTCATGGCGACTCAAGCCCCCGCGACCCGACAGCGACAAGCTCAGCATAGTCCGGTGCAACTGTCGATTTTCAAAGCGGCTTCAGGGGATCCACGACGCGGCCCTTGATCCGGCCGGAGCCTTTGCAGCCCTGCCGGGAGCGTCAGTGCGTGCCCGCTTCAGGTCGTCCTCACCGCGTGGCAGCCCCGCTGCGACGTCATTCGATGACCTCGTCAGCCAGGGCGATCAGGGAATCGGGCAGGGTGAGACCGATCTGCCTTGCCGTCTTGAGGTTGAGCACGAGTTCGAACTCGGAGGATCGTTCAACCGGCAGTTCGGAGGGCTTGGCGCCCTTGAGGATGCGAGCGGCATAATAGGCCAGCCTCTTGAAGCTCTCCTCGAGGCGGGGACCAAAGGTCAGGAGCCCGCCGCTTCGGGCAAACATGCTCCAGCCGGATAGGGCCGGGATCCGGTGCTCCGAGGCGAACGCGGCAACCTGATTCCGGCTCGCCAGCATGACGCTGTCAGGCAGCACCACGAGGGCGTCCGGCGGATTCTTGGCAAGGCTCGCAAGAAGCTCGCTGACCTCCTGGACATTGCGGGTCGGCACCCACCGGAGCTCCATCCCGAGCCGGCGTGCCATGGCCTGGGACGCGGCAATCTCAAGATCGGCACCGGGATGGACGGGGTCGCCCATCAGCACGACCCTCCTGGCCTGTGGCGCAGCCATCCGCAGCAGATCCAGCCGCTTCTCATTCAACTCGATCGCCATGAAGCTGACACCGGTCAGGTTCCGGCTCGGGCGGGCCAGGCTGTCGGTGAGTTCAGCCGCGACGGGGTCGCCGCTGAAGCCATAGACGACAGGGATCTCGGTCACCCCCAGCAGGCCGAAGATGGCCGTGCCCTGGGAGATGATCACATCGGGCTTGAGGCCAACCAGCTCGTCGACGACGGCCGAGAGCCGTTCCGGCTTCCCGTCGGCCGAGCGGGCGAGGACTTCGACATCCCGGCCTTCGACATAGCCTTCGGCCGCAAGACCGCTCCGGAAGGCGCCAAGATAGCTCGCCACTTGAGCCAGCGGGAACACGGAGACCCAGCCGATCCGGGCGGGCTTGCGCGCCGCCTGCTGCGCCTGAGCGGAGCTGCCGAAGAGAACAAGACTGATCACCAGAACAAGGCTGACCAGGAGGATGGGGCTGAAGACGAGACGCCAGCTTGGCTTCATCGGTCCCTCCACAGGGCCTGTCGCTGCCGCGCTCGGCCAGTCCGAGCCCAGAGCAGAAGAGGCTCTCTCGTCGAAGGATATGCCGGACACGGGCGGCCCCTCATCATACGCTTCGATGCGCCATTGGATAGCAAGCTCCGCCGGGTGCCGCTCTGCGCGCCGCGGCATCATTCGCCCGCGTCGCGATAGCGCTGCTCGAACCGTCGCTCGTCGCTGTGCTGCGACCAGTCCTCGTCCGGGATCGGCTTCCAGAACAGCACGCGGATGAACAGCATCATCAGCGCACCCAGAAGGATCAGGGCGACAAAAGCGGCGATCAGATATTCCAGGATGGTCGGAGCCATCGCTCAGCCTCCAAGCGGCAGGTCGTGGGTGATGTCGGCGCGCAACGGCGCGAGCAGGCCGGCGGCTTGCGCATTCGCGCCCGTGATCGTGATGATCCGGAACGGCCCGCCGGCGGCGAGCCGGGTCGCCTCCGAGCAGGCCAGCGCGCCAAGGCGCGCGATCTGCTGCTGGTCGAAGCCGGCGCCGCGCAGCGCCGCATCAGCGCATTCGCCCTGGTCGCCGGTGATCTCGATGATTGCGAGCGCCATCCTGCGGATGCTGTTTTTGTCCGTGAGCGCACGGGCCTGCGCCCAGTTGCTGCGGAGATCGTCCAGCGCCTCGGCAAAACCCGGCCCGCGGCCATGGATGCAGTGGCCGGCCGCGATGCCCTGGGGGTAGAGCACGCCGCGCACGGCAGATTCATCCGGGTGCTCGGTGCTGACCGAGAGATCGGCCCAGGCCGCCGGCCCGGCTTCCCCCGCGATGCTGCGCAAGGCCTCCCTGATGGCGATCGGTGTCATCTGCGAATCCTCGGAAGCGGTGGGTTTGGAAAGGCTCGTCATGGCCATGGCGCTCACTCCGCGGCCTCAAGGCGCCGGGCGCGGCTGAAGTCGGCATAGGCTGCGGCGCGGGCGTCAGGGCTCGTCGCCTCGATCATCGCCTCATGCAGCTGGCTGAATTTCCGCAGCGCCTGGATCGCGATCCATTCCTGCGCCATGCCCCAGCGCCACTCCCCGGAGCGGACGGTCTTGCCGTCGCTGGTCATCGCCTGGAGATCGAAGAAGGTGGCGTCCGCGTCGGTGCCGATCACCAGCTCGTAAAATCCCTCCGACCGGTCGTCATGGCCGAGCTCCAGCGTCTCGATGCTGATGGGGAAGCTGCGGGCCATCTCAGGCCCCCGGCAGCGCGGTTGCGCGCCCGGTGCAGCACGGGGAGGCATGTTCCGCCGGCCGCCCGATGCGCGCCCCCGCGCCTTCCGTGCTTGCGAAGCTGATTTCGCTCATCCCCGTCATCCCGCTCTCCTCCGGGGAGGGCGCTGCCAACCCGATGGGTGGCGCGCCTCTCCGTTCGATGCAGGAACGATAACTTAAATTATCGTCCTGTCAATAATGAAAGTTATCGAAATCGCCCGGGGCGAGCCGTCGATCGAGACTCGACTTGTCCCCCGCCCTCTGGCTTAAATGAGAACGAAACAGGAACGAAAGGGATGTGTGATGAGCCTGGCCTATTCGGGAAGTGGTGAGCGGCCCGAACTGTCTTACGTCGCGTCGCTGGACATCCAATGCGAGGATTGCGGGCGCACGAAGCGGATGTGGCCGGGCGCGATCCAGGAGGTGATCGGGCAGGGGACGCGCACCCTGATGGGCCTCCACAACCGGCTCTCCTGCTCGGTCTGCCGCGAGCGCGGCGGGCTCGGCAAGAACATCAACCTCGTGCCGATTTTCAGGAGGAGCGCATGACTATTCCAGCGAACCGACTGCAGGCCATCCAGGATCGGACCACGGCCGGCGGCGCCCCGGCGCGCCCTACAACAGGATCGTTAGATACTGTTGTATGTGATTGTGATTGTGATTGGCATGCCTGGAGCATATGCCGGAGGCATGCCCCGGCCATGCCGCAGCATGTGCCCCGGCATATGCCGCAGCTATGCTGCAGCATCCCGCCGATCGATCAGACACCCCTCGCGTTTGCGCCGTTCTTCCGGGGCTTCGTGCTCGGGACGCTGGGCGTGTCCGGCGAGGCGCGAAACGCCATCCGTGAGCGCATCCGGAACAGCCTCAGTCTCGTGGGCGAGGATGCCAGCGGAGGGCTGAAGACGCCGACGGCACTGGCGCGGCTGCTGGAGATCAGGGCGGCGGCGGGGGCGTCGCTGGACATCCCATGCGAGGATTGCGGGCGCAGGAAGCGGATATGGCCGGGCGCGATCCAGGAGGGGATCGGGCAGGGCACGCGCATCCTGATGCGTCCCGACAACCGGCTCTCCTGCTCCTGCCGCGAGCGCAGCGGGCTCGGCAAGACCATCAATCTCGTGCCGACCTTCAGGAGGAGCGCATGAACTGCCATTGGACCGACGGGCTCGAGCAAGCCACGCAGTTCGTCATCTTCCCACCGCTCGGCCGCGAGGCGGAATTCGGAGCCGCCAAGCCACGCCTGCTCGCCCATCTCAAGGCGCGCTTCCCCGATTACAGCTTCGGCCTCACCGCGATCGCGATGGACGACGAGATCAGCATCCTGCCGGTCTGCGGAACCGTCGGTGACGATGCCAACGGCAGGCTGAAGAAGCCGCCGGCAATGGCGAGGATGCTGGAGATCAAGGCGGCGGTGGGGGCGTTTGATCCGGCGGGGGCGGGGCTGAGTTAAGGGGGGCGGGCAGTGGAGAGGTCTGGTTTATCTGAGACTCTTGAGGAACGGTGTCTGGTGGCCGGAGTTGGCCCGTTCCGGACCTCCAGGGAGTCTACTTTCGAGCAGTCTAGTCAGGGCCAAGAGTGGCCCTAACCTGACTCGCGGAAGATCCGCTTTCGGGCAGTCCAATTGGCGGCTTTGGGACGAGGCCGGAGCTGGCCCTTTGCGAACGCTCGGAAGGCCCGGTTACGGGATGCGCAGCCCTAGACGTTACACGCTTGTAGTATGGATTGGGGCTAGTTTATCGGATGATGGGGTAGGCAATTTTCAAGACTTTGCCGCTCAACGTGAGGCGCTAACGGGGGCGCGGCACCGGACCTTAGACGAGGAATGATGGCCGACAACTTCAATTACATCTCGTTCGGAAATCGAGCGTGGCTGGAGGACGATCAAGCCGTGCTCGAAATGGGCCGCGGCCGAATGTTCGAGCACACGCCAACGGATGTTGAACCGGGCTTGGCCGTGCTGGATGCTACGGCGCTCTCCTTTTTAGAAAAGCTGCCGACATTTCTCTGCAGTGAGATCGATACCGGGCCGGAAAAGCCGACGATGCTGGTCCGGTTCGGCTACATCCGCAACACCCGCGCAGAGAAGAAAACCGTCTCGACTGACTTCACCACCCAGGTGAATTTTGGCGAAGTCGAGTTTTCGAGCGTCGAAGGCGCACGTGATGCGTTCGGAATTGTCACCTCTCAGGTCTATCGAACTCATTGGGCAGTCCGGCCGGGAGACTACCGGGACATCCTTGTTCGGCTGGCCAAGCTTGCTCCTCGAGAGCAGGAAGCGGTCGAGCGGTTGCTGCGCGGTCCGCAAGGTCAGGGCGCCGAGCCCCCACCCCATCGAAAGAACAAGATCGGCGAAGCCGGCAGCGTCGAGGCCTTCCTCAAAATTCTGTTCGATGAGGAAAAGAGGCCCGAGACCGAGACATTCTATCGAGGTCATGAAGACGCGACATTCGAGCTGACGCCTTCGCTGCTGAGAAAATGGCCGAACGGCTCATGGAAGTTCATGCCGTCGGAGGACCGCCTCTGCAAAGAAGTGCTTATCGCCCACCATGAGGAGTTTCATGCCGATCAATACTGCTTCGATCGACTAGTGCGCATGCAGCACTACGGCCTTCCCACACGCTTGCTGGATATCTCGGGAAATCCTCTCGTCGCTCTCTTTTTCGCGTGTCACTCCAAAAAGGAGCTGATGGAGAAAAATGGCGAGGTCATCATTTTTCGGATCAAGCAAGGTAAGGTGAAATACTTCGATTCCGATACCGTCAGCTGCCTTGCGAACCTCTCGAACCTGACCCACGGGCAAAAGAGCCAGATCGACCTAAGCAAGGACGTTGCCGACTTCAATGATCAGGATGCCGTCCGCAAACTCCTTCACCACATCAAGGCGGAGAAAAGCTATTTCGAGGATTGCATAAAGCCTGACGATCTCGGCTCCGTCGTATGCGTGAAAGCGAAACGGACGAACTCCAGGATCAAGTCGCAGTCCGGCGCATTCCTCCTGTTCGGACATGAAGCCACGCTGCCCGAAGGAGGCAATGAGGGTATCGAGGTTGCTCGGATCACTGTCACAAACAAGGCTCACATTCTGGGCCAGCTCGACGCGATCAACATAAACGTCACGACGGTTTATCCGAGCATCGACCAGACCACCGTGCATCTTCGTGATGAACACCTGTTGCAACCGGTAGATTAAGCGCATGTGACCTGTTGGGGGGGCAAGCTATCGAAAGCCTCGTTGATAGCCTCGCGGCATGCAGTTCGAGAGGGTGGGCATCGGCGACTATAGCGGCAAGGCATTCCGCATCGCTCATATGGGCCATTTCAACGCTGCAAGCTTGCTGGGCAGGCTCGGCGCCGTCGAGATGGCGTCCAGACCAAGGAAATCGCGCACGGCACCGGCGGTAGCGAGCCTTGCGGCTGCTGCTAGCTGAATTCCACTTGCGTTGGATCATTCGGGAGGACCTGGAGGCCGTGATGCCAAGTCAGGTAACTGAGAAGCGAGTGAGCCAGCCGGCTTCGCGAAGCTTCTCGATGATGGCGTGCAAGCGTGATGGCAATCCGCGGCGATGGATTCGAAGCGAACCTATCAACACCCTTCCAATTCCAGCAGCAAAACGATCGAGAGTGGGGCATCTAAGCTCCGCCGATCGCGCTGGCGCAGTGAAGTCTTTAAATCTTATTAGGTTTTTTTGGACTGGAATGCGGGACGAATTGGAGGTTTTGGATTTATGCAGACTGAGTCTGACGAGCGCCGTTCCCAAGTTGTGATTTTTTCATTCGATAAGCCGGAAATGGGATGGAAGCCCCTCGACGCGGCGAAGCTATTTCTAGAAATTCAGACCTTTGCTATTCGTTTAGTGGAAATTCAGACACAAATTTCTGTTGGTTCTTATGTCAATGTCGATTATGGGAATCTGCTCGCAGAATCCACAGATTTCAGAGGCGATCTGGAAAATAAGATAAGCGGTATATCCGAATTCATTCGCGCCGTATCTCCTAAAAGTTTTGATACTGAGCTAATAGCGTTTCGATTTAACAGCCCTATCGATGTCGCATTAAAATTTGGAACCGCTATATCTCAAAAGACTCTTAAAACAATCATGTCGGCACATGATTATCTGCTCCACCGGGAGGCAACTAGCCGATTAAAGCATGCGCAAGCCGCATCGGCAGAGCAGGATACCCTGGCCAAAAAGCTACAAAACCTGAAGACTGCAATTAAACTTCATCAGGGTATTCAAAATGCTGATCTTCAGAAGAAATTTGAGGAGTCGATGCTAAATGCGCTGCTGCCGCTCACTCGGGAGGACGTTCCCAATCTAAAAATGATCGAGCTCAGAGATCCGGCAATGAATCCGCCGGATACTTGATCGTGCCGCCAAGCGCTTGCGCCGGAATAGTGCTTGTCGAATTGTAGCGCGGCCGATCGGAGAAGGCTGGCTATCAAATAATCGTTAGGAACATCCGGCCAAGGAGCGTTTGGTCATCTGCCCATGTTGCTCTTGATGTCTCGCATCGTCGCGGTGTGGGAATAGAACTAGCGCAACGCTACTATCCCATAGAGCTAAGCGATAAGGACGCTTCTGCTGCGTGTGTCCCAGGATCCTGCAATTGCGTCGGGCGGCCGTTGGGCAATTTCGAGCGGCTGTATCGGAAGGGATAATTTAGCCAGCCATCGGCCGCTGAAGTTCTCCACTAGGAGGCGACTATCCAAGCATCCAGGGCGATGAGATCGGCTCTGATCGCGGCCACCGCTTCCGTAAGGCGAGCGTCGAAGATAGCCTCGACCGATTCCCGGACTTGGTCCGGCGACGCTCTCTCTGAGGTCCGCATGGCTCTGCTCCAGGTTTCACATCGCTGCCCGCATTGCCGCGAGCTCAAGGATTTTGTGATTTCGCAAGCAAGCGAGAACCGAGAACGCCCGATCAATGACGACCTGCCGCCGCTGTGGACTGAATTCACTCGGAGGACTGGGGGCCTTTCGCGCGGTGGCCTAAGGCCAAGCGAAAGCGCCACCGAGTTTGTTGCTCTGTCTCGCTGCCCGAACTGCGGCCATGCCGTACTGTTCGTGATGCTGACGGATTCGCTCGAATTCGTTTATCGGCTCCAGAATTTTAACCTGGAGCGCCATCGCGAAGATCGGATTCCTGCGAAGGCGTTTCACGTTCTGGTCAGCTACCCGCGACCAGTGCAGTTCGACGCACACCCGTCCTGGCCCGAAAAGATCCAGGCTCCCTTCATTGAGCTCCAGGAAGACGTAGTCCGCGGCCGTACGGCCGGTCGGATCATCGCCGGATGTCGCTCAATCCTCGACGTGGCTACCAAGGACCTTCTGCGAAAATACCGGCCCGACGATCCGGATCCCGAACGGCCGAATGGCAAGCGGCCAAAGGAAGACATCTTCACCCGAGTGAACGCCCTGGCCGAGCTAGGCTTGCTGACAGGCGCGCTCGGCGAATGGGCACACAAGCTTCGCAAGCTAGGCGCCGACGCCACCCACGATCTTGACGGGGACCCTGACGAGGCCAAGCAGTTCGTCGAGTTCCTGAAGCTCTTCCTGCACGTCGCCTATGAGCTGCCTCAGGCGATCAAAGATCAGTGGCCGGATGCGCCTGACCCTGACCCCCTCGAGGCTCTTGCCAGGCTCACGGGCGCTGCATCGAGATAGGAGGTGCGAACAGCAAATGAGCATTGAGCAACCGGGGCCTGGGGTCGTCAGCGAAGTGGCTTGTGCAAAGCCTTTTCGCGCGCGCGAATTCAGATTTCCCGGCTCCGATGCAAGCGACAGTTGCGCAAGGTCAGGGCGGCGAGAATGGGCCTCGCGGAGATGAAACGTGCCCCCTAGCTGAGGTGTGACGCGGACCTCTGAGGCCGCCTGTCTAAACAAAGGGGAACGCTATGGCCCACTACCTCATCACCTACGACACGAACGGCTTCCAGTCCGAGTTCGCAACCACTCTCGCCGAGAAGGGATGGGACGATCACTATACCAACGCAAGCGGCGAAGAGCGCCGGCTTCCTAATACGACCTTTGTGAGCCAGAAGTACAATGATCAGGCTAGCGCGGTTGCCTCGGTGGCTGCGGCCCGGGACAAGATCAAGGCCGACCATGGCCAACGATTTGCCGTCACGCACTTTGCGATCGGCCAATACTTGTCTAGCCAGGGCGGCGAGTTGCGGGACAAGCAGACCAAGTCCGCGCCGACCAAGAAGTAGCACCCTCAGCCGAAGGGCGGCGGCTCCTGCGGCTGTCGCGCCTTCGCCTCGCACTCGGCGGGCCAGGCGTCGAGTGTCACCTTGCGTATCCACACGCGGCGGCCGCTCTTGACCAAAGGCATGCCTTCGGTGCGCACCCTATATCGAGCGGCCTCGGTGCCGATCCCGATGTGAGCAGCGATGGCATCGTAGCCGTGCAGGATGCCAGCCTCGTTGTCGCTTTCCATGTTGCGTCCTTGTCGCGTCCGCTCGCCGCCGAGGCGAAACGTTGCTGAGCGTTCTTCAACGAAATCAGAGGGTTGAGGAACGCCACACAACCCTCATGTTGCCAAAGAAAAACCGCCCCGAAATGCGGTTTTTCATTAGCGTTCTCAATGGCTTATGCTGACACCGAATTATAATAGTCCTCCGGCATATGCCCCGGCAATGCAGCAGCATATGCAGCAGCAGCCCTGCGATTGATCAGACCCCGGTCGCGTTCGCTGCTGGAGATCAGGGCGGCGGTGCGGGCGTTGCTGGAGATCCCATGCGAGGATTGCGGGCGCACGAAGCGGATGTGGCCGGGCGCGATCCAGGAGGTGATCGGGCAAGGGACGCGCACCCTGATGGGCCTGCACAACCGGTTCTCCTGCTCGGTCTGCCGCGAGCGCGGCGGGCTCGGCACGACCACCACCCTCGTGCCGACCGTCAGGAGGAGCGCATGAACCGCCATTGGAGCGACGGGCTCGAGCACACCACGCAGTTCGTCATCTTCCCTCCGCTCGGCCGGGAGGCGGAGTTCGGCGCGGCCAAGCCACGCTTGCTCGCTCATCTCAAGGCGCGCTTCCCCGATTACAGCTTCGGTCTCACCGCAGTCGCCATGGATGACGAGATCAGCATCCTGCCGGTCTGCGGAACCGTGGGCGACGATGCCAACGGCAGGCTGAAGAAGCCGCCGGTGCCGGCGAGGATGCAGGAGATCAAGGCGGTGATGGGGGCGTTCGATCCGGGGTGGGCGGGGCTGAGTTAGGGGCGCGGGGAGCCGAGGTTCGCGCTCCTCTGCCCATCTCCTGTCAGCGGTGGAGGCTACGGAATCCAAGTGTTTCCCGTTCCGTGCCGCAACGGCTTCCGACAAAGCCTGTCGTGGAGTGCCGATCTAGGCCGCAATGCGCGGAACTGACGACAGAAGCTGGTCTCTTGCTGAAGTTTGGGCCGTTTGCTGGAGGTGACCTCATCCAGCGGACAAAAATGTGCACTGCGATGAAGTTGTGGAGTGCTCCATATCTCAAGCTAAGCCGGTCTCACGGCGCCATTGCTCCACAGGCAGCCCTTCGAGCAGCGAGCCAACAATTACCTTGCTGCTCCGGGATTTGGAGATCCATAAAACGGCATGAGATGCCGGCGATGCTGCCTATCGTTCAGGGCGGCAAACCAAGGCTCCCACAAGCGGTTCTGGGCGTTTTTTATCAATCCAGCATAGTCAACGTCAGACCATAAATTAGCCCAGAGCGAACCACGATGCTGCGCCAAAACGAAATCAATCGCGCATATGGGGTCAAGAGGAGGCGTGGCGATCCGTGGCGCAGGGGATTGCATCAAACCCGTCAGCGGTACATCCGGATCGAAGAGTGATTCAGTGAGGCACTCGCCCGGTAGAAAGCCAGCGATTGCTGCGAACTCGTCTTGCGCATGACCGCCTCGCTGATAATGGATCCAAGGATGTGGATCGGCAGAGGGCTGTCCGAAGTAGTGAGTATCAACCCGCCAATGATCCTCAACCGATACGGTCCTGCTACCATATGTTACGACGCCACTAACCCGAACTTGCATGTCTGCTTTACGGAGGCGGTCTAGCGGGTCGTTGTTGAAGCGGACGAACCCGTTGGTCTCTTCCCAAAGTTCGTAAACGATCGAGACGGTTGCGGCGGACAGCTTTGCACCGGTTGGGTGCAGGCCTTGATTCGTAGGGCAGGGAACCGGAATGTTGCGCAACCGCATGCGCCGGTAGCGCCTATTGTTATCCGGGTCGGTTAGCATCTGCGTCGCCGCTGCCTTGGCGCCGCTCGTTTCAGACCGAAGCGCGGCGCCGGTGTGTACGGTTTCCGAGCGGGCCTCCAATCTGATCGCAAGGCGTTCGAGCTCGGTAAACGCACTGGACCACCAAATAGGCAGGCTCATCTGATTACTCTGGCTAGTTCGTCAGGGTCGACGCGAGCATCGCCTCGCATCATCGCTGCGACGTCGGGAGCGGCCTGCTCCGGATCGATCCAAGGATCCTGAGGTACGCGTTGAAGGAGCGTGAGCGCACGTGCCGGGTCGATGGGTCTCAACTCCCCCCTGCGCCGAGACAAAGCGCACAAGCGCCAGTATGCCGCTGACGGCTCAAGATGTACTAGTTCTGCGCCAGTTGCGGCACGAAGCTTCTCAACGCGCTCACGAGACGTCCGTTGGTGGAGATACTCATCCTGATCATGCGTCAGCCAATAGGCGTTTATGCCGCGCGCCCACCATCGTGTGAAGCCATTAGCGCCGAGGCCGTTGTACTTGGCCCCAGCGAGGGAATCGCGAATGATAGGCCATCCTGGGGAATTAGCCCGATCAATGCCCATCCGGACAGCCATGACCTCCTCGCCAACCAGCAATCCTTCAGGAAGCAAGAACGTGCGAACGAAGGTTCCCGCCGCGACGTGTGTCGTGGAGGTATCTGCCAGCCCGAGCCTTAGTTTCTGCCAAAGGCGTACATCGCCCCACACTTCGAATTGATCGAAATCGAGGCCGCAGGCTTGAGCGAACTGGGCCAAATCGGCAGGCGGTGAGGCACTCAAGCCGTCGTAGACGGAACGGACCGCGGTCGCCTGTTCGGCGACCGCCCGTAGGTTGCCGCGGGCATAATCCTTGGACACTAGCAAATCGAATAGATCGTCGCTGGCGGGGTCGTCGCCAATGTATTCGCGGACAGGGTCAGGGTTCGCGAATCGAAAAATAGGGTAATCTGGTACCTTTTCCTTTTTGTTCTTTTGCCGTGCTCTGACATTCTGCGCCAGTCCGAGCCCTGTCCCGATAACTTTGCCATCGCTCGACAAATCAACGTCTACGAAGACGCCCGCGATATCTTGTCTATTCCCTCGAAGAAGATCGTTTTGGGCGTCGGCGGCCTGCGCCGCTTTCCAAACGTACCCCTCTACTGGGAATGCACGCTCGAAACTAGCGGCAAAGGTTTCAGCATCTCTGAGCTGATCATCGACAATCATCCAGACTCGGGCGTCAGCCATTCTCAGCCTCTTCGTCGGGAAGGAGTATCTCAAATGTGGTCGCGAATCCGGTAGCGGGATCGACCACCGCGACCTCGCCGCCAAGCTTTTCGATGATCTGACTTAGAATCCATAGGCCGAGCCCGGTGCCGATGGCATGTCGCAATTCAGAAGCAATTGCTGGAGCAGCCGTTTGCGTCGTTACGAACGGTTCGAAGATCTGCTCCCGAAGCTCCTCTGCTACTCCATCGCCCGAGTCCGAGAATCGAAGCGCCAGCCGTTTGTTGGACTCTCGCTTCGCTTCAATGAGTATCTCTCGCTTGCCACCGTTCCGCTTGATTGCCTTGATCGAGTTGGTCAGCAGATTCAGCAGAATTGACGACAGTTCAGCTTCGTGGATGGGGGCGGTAAATAGTGGGTCTAAGTCCGGAACTCGGGAGCTGACGATGATATCTTGCCGATCGGTGATCGGCTTAACGCCGCGCACGAAATCCAGGACGGCTAGTTTAAGACTTACGGGTGTTCGAGTGCGAAGGTTCCGCGATGCCATCGCTTCGCTGAAGTAACCGGTGAATGCCTCCACCCGTTCGCGTGCGCTGTCGGCACGTGCGGCAGCTTCCGCTACTGCCTCATTCTCTTTAGATGCATTTCGGGCGAACTCGATTATGGCGTCCATGTCCAAGCCGAAGGCCTGAAACGTCATTCTGATCTCGTGTGTGAATTCGGAGCTGGCGAGGCCGATGCTCGCCAGAAATCTCAGCATTTCGGCTTCTTGTACGAGCGCCTGCTCGCCCTGGACTAGGTCCTGCTCAATTTCCCGCAGGCTCTCGACGATTGCCTTCGATGGCGGATGGGGCCGCGCCTCTACATTGACGATCAAGCTGGCGAGTTTCTCTATGCTGCGCTCGACAATGCCGCCCGCAGTCGGCTTTGACTTGGTCTGGCGGGAAGCGGGAGAGCCGATCCGCCCGCGATCAGCTGCTATGGTATTGACTGCAGAGATTAGGACGGTTGGCAGAAGTCGGCGAAGTTCCTCAAACTCCGGTGTATCGACTAGTCCCTCTCGCGAAGTCCGTTCCTCAAAATGTGTGCCGTCAGAGTCCTGAATCTCTACGACACCGAAGAAGTTGCGGTTGGCCACTGGCGCTAACGTCTCACTCCGTCGCGCATATAGATTGTTGAGATTTAACCAATCGTCGTCTGGATCGCCGTACGGCGCTACGCGAAAGCCGTTTCTATAGAGGCGAACGCCCCCAAACTCACCAAGCAGGGCCCGAATGCGCGAGAAGACGAGTGCTGGCAGCGTCTCCGCTGAAAGAACGAAATAGTACGCACGCATTTGGGCGCTACGGAGATGTTCATACCTCTGCACCGGGCCTGAGGCATGATAAATCGCCGACCAGTCCCGGTCGGGCCCGAATTTATTCTTGGTAATACGCCATTCGGCGAGACCTTTTGCATCGACACGCGCATCGATAATCGCAGTAGCGTGAACTTGGATTTGTGACTGAAGGTCCGCAATGACCGTGTCTTCCAGGAGTTCTCCGCCACGGCGGAATTGAACGTCGAATCCAGGATCTGCGTGTCGATCACCGGCGACTGGAGCGACGGGAAATGGTTGAAGGATTCCACTCAGGTTCATAAGGCAGCGGCGCAGTTGCGCGTCCGTCCAGCCGTCGCGCAGGCCTTCGATACGAAGTGAGGTCCCTCGTGCTCGTGCCGGCGCGCCGCTCACTGCTACCTGAACGCTGCTCAACTCGCGGCCCGCGGCGAAGTCGTCCCAATTTATGTCCAGCTTCAGACCCGGAGCGTCGTCTTCGACCTGGGTGACCAACTCAAGAGAGCTGCCCAGCCGTTCAGTCGCAAAACGCCCGATGCCCTTGCGACCAGCACGTTTTCGCCCGAAGATTGTAGAGCGAGGTTGCTCGACCTTTGCATTGCTCGCGATCCGCAGGAACCCCCGTACGAGCTCCTCCTTCGACATCCCGGTGCCGTTATCGGTAATCACCAAGGCGGTTGCGCGAGATCCCTGCGTCTCGAGCAACACGTCTACTTGTGTGGCATCGGCGTCGTAAGCATTTTTCACGAGTTCGGTCAGTGCGGTTTCCTGCCGTCCGACCAGTTCGCGGCCAAGGCGCGCGATGACGCCTGCATCGGCACTGAAGCTGTGGCTCTCAGACACGCGTGCCTCTTCTGCTCTTATCAGCGTGGGAGCCGCGCATCTCGCGCCGTCTCATCAAGCTAACCTTCATTTGCGATTGCGCCTCACGCCAACCCGGACCGTAGAACTCTGGAAGGATCGCGGCATCGGCCAATTCGCGGGCCGTGTCGAAGGCACCGGCTTTCAATGCGGTGTCGATACGCGCGAAAACGGCAGCCGAAATCGGAGCCGTGGGCAACAGTAACTGTACCCGACGGGCATCTTTGATCTCGAACTTGAGGACGCCGCCACCGTAAATTCGTCCGATCGTCTCTGCGTGCAATTGGCTGTAGGTGCTTAGGAGAGACACACATGCTGTACGGTGTTCTTCTATGTTCCGAGAGTAAAAAGTCACCTTGTGAAGGGTGTTTGTCGCGGCGATCTTCGGTCCGACTAAGGCCAAGCGAGGGCCCGTGTGGTTCATGTAGGTGAGGACAGCGTCGAACGCGGGACCGAGCTGCACTTTCCACCATGGTGTCCGCTTGTTGAACCACGCAGTGCTGCGACGTCTCGCCTTTCCGACTTGAGCGAGATGCGATCGGACAGCGTTGCCACGCTCACCCAGCTCTTCAGGGCTAAAAAGTAAAGTGCGTTCGCCCCGATCGGCCAGTGACTGCAGATCATCGGCGCTGACGGAAATGCCGCGTACGTGGCGAGCGCGCGCCACCGCGAGTGTAAAGTCGGTTGGCTTGTGGCCTGCTTCTTCAATATCCGTTTGACGGAGTAGGAATACGTCGTTTGCCCCAGTTACGGAGCCGATTTCAATTTTTGCCAAATCGCCCAGGGTTGTATGCGCTGCTAGGAGAACATCCCCTGACCCCGCCCCCTTTGAAGCAATTAATCCTTGCGTGGTCGCGCAGCGACGAAGAACGGTGGCTGCCTCACCCCGACGATATCCTGAAGCCAATAAGACGCATGCTCTCTCCTGCGCCGCGCCCTCCCACGCAATAGCTCCGTCGATCGCAACGATCTCAACTACCCCGAATGTGGTTCGAAGATATTCGAGCACATACTGAGCATAGTCAGCGAACTCAACGGCACCGGGCACGATAAACGCGAGCCGTCCTCCCGGGCGCAAATGTGGCAAGCACGCGAGCAAAAAATAGACCCAGAGCCCAGAGGCGCCGCGCACGACGCTCTGAATCTCCTTCCTGCTGCGCAGACCCCGCTTCGCGTTCTGAGAAAGCTGGTGATTCCTTGTGAACGGCGGATTGGCAATGACGAGATCGTAAGTAGGCTTGGCTGGGACATCAAAGAAATCAGCCTGGCTTATATGCACCCTCGGGTCCGACCTGAAGCGGTCAAGCCGACATACAGTCGCCTCATCGATCTCATAGCCGGTAACGGTGCCGTCACCGACCTGCTTAAAACGTGCGAGTACAGCGTCAACAAGCGCGCCAGAACCGACACTCGGCTCTAAAATTTCCATGCCCGGTTGATCAATAGCCCATTGTGTGAAGAGGGCGGCGAGATCTGCGGGGGTGTAGAAGGCCCCCAGCGCTTTTCTCGCTTCAAACTGCACGCCGTCCCCCCCCATTATCGCTCAATCACCATAGGTCGCGCCGCCAGCGGTGAGCAAGGCGATGGAGAAGATGCGTTGTGCGCAATGTGGATGGTTTCCTGAAGCCGGCCCCCGTGTGACCTGCCATGGCCCGCGGAGGTCGGTTCCGTGCCCCTTTCGGGCCTCGATCTTGCCGTTGTGGGTGACGTGCGAGTGCCGGCTCGGCGATGATCTCGTGCAAGATGATCCATGTGTCGGGCGAAGCTGACGCTGCGCCTGCTGGAGACCGACCTGCCCATCCCGCCGCACAATTTCTGCGCGATGGGGTGGAGCAACGTCTCCGCCGACGCATGCGGCCATCTCGCCAAACGCGCGGGCGAGATCCCGGCCCAAGACTCCTGATCCGCGAAACGCTCCCCATCCCTGAAACCAGACCAATTCGAATATCGATATACGCGCCCGCGCTGTGCTCATAGTATCGGCGGGAGAGCAGAGTCGGCTCGTCAGCGAGCGGGGTGTCGGCGTGAAGACAGGTCTTACCCGCAGAACCGTCCTCCAGGCCGCCGCGGCCGGCGTCGCCATCAGGATTTCGCTGCTGTCGTCTGCCACCCGGGCGGAGCTGATCGAGACGCCGCCGCATCCCGGAGCCGATTGGCTTGGCCCCGGCGGCAAGCCGAAATACCGGCTCGACGCCATCGCCAAGGTCACCGGCGGCAAGACTTTTACGCGCGATTACCGCGCCCGCGACCTCGCAGGCTGGCCGAAGGAGCAGGCGCATGCCTTCATGCTCCATGCGACTCGGGTCGACCGCGTCTTCGACAGCGTCGATCTCAGCCTGCTCGGCGACGATCTCAAGCCGGATCGGCTGGTGCTGCACGAGGACCTCGTCGCCGACGGCGTCGCGATCCCGGTGCCCGGCTTCTATGGCGATGTCTTCTTCGTCCCCAAGGGTGAGACCGCGCGCCTGCTCGGCCAGCCGGTCGCGCTGCTGATCTATCACGATTTTGCCCGCTATGACGCGGCCAAGCGCAGGCTGCGCTTCAACGACACAGTCGTGCGCTACGGCGCGGAGGGCCCGTCGACCACGCCCGGCCCTTACGGTGCGGCGCGCTATGTCCGGATCGACGGCGGAAGCCCCGAGGCCGAAGACCGCTATTCCGCGCTCAAGGACACGACGATTCGCACCGGCTTCAAGGGCGATGAGCCGCAATGGCCCGCCGCCGGGGACGGGGACGCCATGGCGCGCGGCATGGCGGCCGCGGCCGAGATCGAGCGCGAGATCGCCAATGCCGGTGACGACGTGCTGGTGCTGCGGCGCTCCTTTACCAGCCAGTCGGCCGATGCCTCGGCCATGGAGGCCGATAATGGCAATGTCTGGTACGAGCGCGCGACCGGCATCCTGCATGCCCTAATCGCCACGCAATCCCCGCACGAGGTCGCCGAGATGGCGGCCCATATGGTGTCGAAGTCGAGATTCCCGCTGAACAGCATCGATCTCAAGATCGGCTACACCGTCGGCTACGGCACCAAGGACCACGCGATCTTTCCGTTCTACTGCGTGCTTGCCGGCCTTTACGCTGAAGGGCGGCCGGTGCGGCTCGCCAATGACCGTTACGAGCAGTTCCAGACCGCGCTGAAGCGCCATGCCTTCGAGATGGACAAGGTCATGGTCATCGACCGCAAGACCGGACAATTCCGGGCGATGACCGGGCGCTATCGCAACGATGGCGGCGGGCGCGAGAATTTTTCGGTCTCGGTCGGCACGGTCGGCGCGACGGCGGCGCAGTCGATCTATTACCTGCCGAAGAGCGATTTCTCCGCGACGATCCTGTCGTCGCGCGCCGTCGATGCCGGCTCGATGCGCGGCTACGGCACCTTGCAGACCATGGCGGCGACCGAGATGATGGTCGACGAGGCGGCCGAGGCGCTCGGCCTCAATGCCATGGAGTTCCGGCGGCGCAATGCGCTGAAATCGGGCATGAAGAACTCGCAGGGCGCGATCCCCTCAGGCGCGCTGCGGCATGACGAGATCCTGGCGCGGGCGGAAAGGCACCCGCTCTGGGCCGGGCGACAGCAGCGCAAGGCCGCTTTCGAGGCCGCCAATCCCGGCAAGAAATACGGCGTCGGCTACGGCCATGTGCACAAGGATTACGGCACCGGCGCCGAAGCGGCGCTCTGTGCGCTGGCATTCGATTCCAGCGGCCGCCTTAAGCTCTCGCATGTCGCCCACGAGATCGGCACCGGCGCCACGACCTCGCAGGCTGTGATGGCCGCCGGCATCCTCGGCCGGCAACCCGACGAGACCGAATTCGGCAAGGTGCGCTGGCCGCAGATGCCGCTCGAGACCAGCGACGAGCCCTATACGCTCTCCCAGGAGGAGGAGGACCGGCGCATGGTGAACCCGCGCTGGACGCCGAGTTTCACCTCGCCGATGAGCGCCTCCAACAGCGTCTACTATCTCGGCCATGCGACGCGCGAGGCGGCCCGCGCCCTTGTCGACCTCGCGATCTGGCCCGCCGCGCGCTCGCTCTGGTCGCGCGGCATCGGCGGCGGCCAGCTGGCGCCGGAGGCGGTGCGTCGCGAGGACCTGCGCATCGTTGGCGGCAGGATCAACGCGGCCGCGATGCAGCCCCTGTCCTTTGCCGAGGTCGCGGCCGAGGCGCACCGGCTCGGCCTCGTCACCGGCGTCACCGTGCACAGCTTCAACCGCTGGCAATGGGCCGAAGCGGAGTTCGAACTGCCGGGCGCCGGGCGCCGCCGCTTCGCCATCGATGCGCTGGCGGTCCAATATGGCCAGGGAGCACCGGCCGAGCGCAAGGCCATGATGACGGAAGGGGGCTGGCATTTCGTCGAGCGGGCCTCGGTTTCCTACCCGCCGACGCAGCGCAACAATGCCGGCGTCACCTATTACGCGCCGATGGCGACGCTCGCCGAGATCACCGTCGATACCGGCAGTGGCGAGGTCCGCCTGCTCTCGCATCACTCCATCCTCGAATGCGGCAACCAGATCGTGCCGGAACTGGTCTCCGGCCAGATCCAGGGCGGGCTCGCCATGGGCATCGGCCACGCCCTGAAGGAGTATCTGCCGCTCTACGAGGACGGGCCGGGCAACGGCACCTGGAACTGGAACCGCTACGAGCTGCCGACCTCCAGGGATGTCGCGGTCTGGTCGCAGACGGCCGAAATCCTGCCGCCGCTCTCGGAGACCGATCCGCCCAAGGGCATGGCCGAGGTGGTGATGATCGCGGTCGTGCCGGCGATCGTGAACGCGGTCGCCCACGCCATCGGCAAGCGCTTCTACAGCCTGCCGATCACGCCCGAAAAGATCCGAGAGGCGCTGGCATGAGCATCGCGACCCGCACGCTCTCCCTGACCATCAACGACGAGGCCGTCGGTCCCATCGACGTGCCGGAGACGATGATGATGCAGGATTTCCTCTACGAGTATCTCAACCTGACCGGCTCGCGCATGGGCTGCGGCCAGGGCATCTGCCATGCCTGCACCGTGATCGTCGAGAAGGGCGACGGCTCACTCGAGGAGATGCGCACCTGCATCACCGGCGCCCACTGGTTCGCCGGGCGCAAGGTGAGGACGGTGGAGGGGCATGCCAGGCGCGACGCCGCTGGCGCGATCACGCAGCTCTCGCCGGTCCAGCAGGCCTTCATCGAGCATTTCTCCTTCCAATGCGGCTACTGCACCCCCGGCTTCGTCACCGGTGCCACCGTGCTGCTCGACCAGCTGAAGCGTAACCCGGTCCGGCGCGAGGCGCTGGAGGGGGTGATCAGCGAGGCGCTCGACCGGCATATCTGCCGCTGCACCGGCTATGTCCGCTATTTCGAGGCGGTGCGCGATCTCGTCCTCCGGACACCCGGCTTGGTGAAGGCGTAGCGCGCATGGCGAGGAAGCTGCTTCTGGCCGTCCTGGCGGTCGCCTTCATCGGTGCGCTCGCAGCAGGAGCCGTCTTCCTCGGCCTGTTGGAGCGCAGCGTCGTGTCCCGGGAGATCGAGCAGCCGCTGACGCCTGAGCAGATGAAAGCGCTCGTCAAGCGCGGCGCCTATGTCGCCGTCGCCGCCGATTGCTATGCCTGCCATGTCACCAAGGGCGGCGCGCCCTGGGCCGGCGGGCTGCCCTTCGAGACGCCGTTCGGGACGATCTACTCCACCAATATCTCGCCCGACAAGGAGCATGGCATCGGCGCCTGGACGCGCGCAGAGTTCCACCGCGCGGTGCGTGACGGTGTCGGCAAGAACGGCCATCTCTATCCGGCGATGCCCTACGCCTCCTATCGCAAGCTGACGGCGGGGGATGTCGACGCGGTCTACGCCTACCTGATGAGCCGCGAGCCGATGAAGGTGGTAAACCGCGTCAACCATCTGCCTTTCCCCACGAATATCCGCCGGGGGCTGACCTTCTGGAACCTCGTCAACCTGTCGAGCGACACCAGGACGGAGGTGGCCGGGCGTTCGGAGGTCTGGAACCGCGGCCGCTACCTCACCGACGCGCTCGCCCATTGCGGCGAATGCCATACGCCGCGCAACCTGACGATGGGCATGAAGGAGAGCGCCTATCTCCAGGGCGCGGAGCTGGAAGGCGTGGTCGCGCCCGACATCACCAAGGCCGGGCTGACGCGCATGGGTTTTGATCCGCTGGTCTTCGCAAGCTTCATGAAATCGGGCATCTCGGCGCAGGGCGCCATGACCAACCAGATGTTCGAGGTCGTGCATTTCTCGACGCAATATCTGAGCACTGATGACCTTGCGGCGATGTCGGCCTATCTGTTCGACCTCGACACACTGCCGGAGCGCGCGACCCCGCCGGCGCCGCCACAGCCGGTTGCGGTTCCGGCCGCCACCGCAGCTTCTGCCCGCTCTACCTATCTCGCCGTCTGCGCCAGCTGCCATGGCGTCGATGGCGAAGGCATCCCGCATGTCGTGGTGCCGCTGGCGACCAACGCCTCGCTGCGCCTGGCGGATGCGCGCAACCTGAACCGGGTCATCCTCTCCGGCATCCCGGCCCAGCGCTTCCCCGGGCTCGAGCGGATGCAGCCCATGCCGGGCTTTGCCGCGCAGCTCACCGACCAGGAGGTCGCCGACCTCTCCAACTGGTTGCGGGCGAACTGGGGCGGCCAGAAGCCGACCGTGACAGTGGACGAGGTAAGGCGGCTGCGCTGATCGGTCAGCGGGGTGCAGGGATGGTCGCCCTGTCGCGAAAGGCTTAGAGCATCGGCCCGAAAAGTGGATTGCGGTTTTCGGGGAAAGCCGATGCAAACACAGGAGGTTAGATCATCGGACTGGATACGATATCCGGTCCGGTGATCTAGACTGTTTCGCCGGAATGAGGCGCGGGCTCGGGGCCGAGCCTGCGCAATCTGCGGGCGACGAACCGGGCGTATAGGCCGAGGCGGGCAGCGGTCCTCAGCGAGTTGGCTTGGCTCCGAGCCCCCGCAGCGCATAGGCGATGACCTGTCCGATCTCGGGCCTCGCATGCTCCGCGCTCAGCGCCATCATCGTCGGGTGCATGAAGCAGACCATGGTCGTCTTCACACAGGCTGCGCCGGCTGCCGCATCCTCGATGCTGAAATCGCCTGAAGCCTGGCCGTCCTCGACGATTGTCCTGATCATGCCTTCGACGCGCTGGATGTAGCGAAGACAGACGCCCCAGCTTTCAGCCATCGCGTCCTCGACCATGTCGTTCACGCGGCTATTGGTCATGAAATGCCGCTCGCTGAGCTCGGAGAGCGCAAGCAGGAAGGCGGCAAGACGCTCGGAAGGGGACGATTGTCCGGCGGCGATCACCGCGAGCTCGTCGCCAATCTGACCCAGCAGAAGCTCGGCGACGGCCTCGTTGATGGCCCTCTTGCTGTCAAAGAAGCGGTAGACATGGGCCGGGCTCTTGCCGAGTTCGGCCGCGATCTCGGCGACCGTGGTCTTCTGGTAGCCAATGGTCGTGAAGAGCCGCCGGGCGACCGCGAGAATCTCCTGCAGCGGCTCGATGTTGTCCTGCCGGCGGCTCGCGTTCTCGCTCTGGGCAGTCACGCGCGCCGTGTAACGGGATGGATGTGTCACCAAGGCTACTCCGAGACAGTCGTGAGGTTCGATCGTCGAGCCGGATACGATGCCGGTCCGATGATCTGATGGGCAACCGAGGTCGCGAAACTCGGCACAAGCGTGACTGGCTCCGGCCCTGCCGGCGCGCCACGCTCATCCAGCGACTTGCGGAACCATAGCGCGTAGAGCGCCGGCAAGAACAGGATCGTGAGAAAGGTCGCGACGAAGAGCCCGCCCATGATGGTGACGGCCATCGGGCTCCAGAATGCGCTCGACGACAGCGGGATCATGGCCAGGATCGCCGCAAGCGCCGTCAGCACCACGGGGCGCGCCCGCCTGACCGTCGCGTCGACGATCGCCTCGCGCCGGCTGTGCGATCCCGATGCGACGTCGCTCTCGATCTGGTCGACGAGGATGAGCGTATTGCGCATGATCATGCCGGCGAGTGCGATCAGCCCCAGCAGCGCGGTGAAGCCAAAGGGCTGGTGGGCGAGATTGAGACCTGCCGATGTCCCGATCAGGCCAAGCGGAGCCGTCATGAAGACCAGGGCCAGGCGGGAGAAGTTCTGCAGCTGGATCATCAACAGGGTCAGCATCGCGAGAAACATGATGGGGAAGAGCACGAACAGCGCGGCGTTCGCCTTCTCCGACTCCTCGACTGCGCCTCCTGTCTCGATACGGTAGCCAGGCTCCAGGCCATTCTTGATCGACTGCAGGCGCGGCAGGATCTGCCCCGTCACATCCGGCGGCTGGACACCGTCCACCACGTCGGCGCGCACGGTGATGACGGTGTCGCGATTGCGCCGCCGCAGGATCGGATCCTCATGGACATAGTCGAGCCTCGCCACCTGGGAGAGCGGAACGGCGACGCCGTTACGGGCGACGATGGTCAGGTCGCCGATATGGCCGAGATCCAGCCTCTCGCTTTCGCCAGCCCGCGCGACCACCGCGACCTGCTCGACGCCGTCGCGAACGGTCGTAACGGTCGCCCCGGAGACGAGGGTCTGCAGCGTCTGCGAGACGTCCTGCACGTTCAGCCCAAGGGCACGGGCCCGTTCCTGATCGACCACCAGCCTCACCGAGGGCGACATCTCGTTCCAGTCCAGATGCGGGTTGACCGCGTTCTTGTTGGTGCGAACGGCGTCGCGGACCTGGTAGGAGATCTCGCGCACCTTCATCGGGTCCGGGCCGATCACGCGGAACTGGACGGGAAAGCCGACAGGCGGTCCGAAGGAGAAGCGGTCGACGCGCGCGCGCGCCTGGGTCAAGGCGCCGGCGCCGATCGCGGCATCGAGACGCGACTTGACGCGCTCTCTGCCCTCGATCGACTTCGTCAGGATCACGATCTCGGCGAAGGCCTCGTTCGGCAACGTCGGATTCAGGCCGAGCCAGAAACGCGGGGAGCCTTGGCCGACATAGGCCGTGAAGGTCTGGATGTCGGGATCGGACTGACCGATCAGCGTCTCGGCCTCGGCGACGACGCCGGATGTGGCTCCGATCGACGAGCCCTCGGGAAGACGGAGCTGAAGAAACAGCTCCTTGCGCTCCGACAACGGAAAGAATTGCTGCTGGACGAAGCCGAAGCCGACGACTGAAACAGCGAAGATGCCGACCGTGACGACGACCGTCGTCAGCCGCCAACGCACGCAGGTCTGGATCGCCCGGCGCAGGGCGCGGTACAGGCGGGTATCGTAGATCGCGTCGGGATCTGCATGTGCGCCGCCCTTGGACAGCGACGACGGCAGCAGCAGGACCCCGAGATAGGGCGTGAAGACCACCGCTACGATCCAGGACAGGGCGAGCGCGATACCGACGACCCAGAAGATGCCTCCGGCATACTCGCCCGCACCTGACTTCGCGAAGCCGACGGGCAGGAAACCCGCGACGGTGACCGCGGTGCCAGTCAGCATCGGGAAGGCGGTCGATCGCCAGGCAAAGGCTGCGGCCTGGATGCGGTCGTAGCCCTGCTCCATCTTCACCACCATCATCTCAACCGCGATGATGGCATCGTCGACCAGCAGCCCGAGCGCGATGATCAGCGCACCGAGCGTGATCCGGTGCAGGTCCATGCCGAGCATGTACATGACGACGAAGGTCGCGGCGAGCACCAGCGGCACCGAAAGCGCGACCACGATTCCCGTGCGCCAGCCAAGCGAGAGGAAGGAGACACCGAGCACGATGGCGAGCGCTTCCACGAAGGAGCGCTCGAACTCGAAGATCGACTCCTCGACGATCTCGGGCTGGTCGGCAATCTGCTCGAACTTGACCCCCTGCGGCACGTCCAACTGGAACGCACGGGTCGCGGCGGCGACGTCCTTGCCGAAATTCAGGATATTGGCGCCGCGCGCCATGACGACGCCCACGCCGAGTGCGGGTTCGCCGCGTTGGCGGACAAGAAAGGTCGGTGGGTCGACGAAGCCGCGCGTCACGGTTGCGATATCGCCCAGCCTGAAGGTGCGTCCTCCTGCATCGACCGGGGTTTCGGCCACCGCCTTGACGCCGTCGAGCGCTCCGGTAACGCGAAGCGGAATGCGTTGCGCGTTCGTCTCGACGGTCCCGGCGGGCGTCACGTCGTTCTGGCGGGCAAGCGAGTCGAAGAGCGCCTGCGGCGCCACGCCGAGCGTCGCCAGCTTGGCATGGCTGAACTCGACATAGATGCGCTCCTGCTGGACGCCGTAGATGTTCACTTTCGCGACGCCGGGAACCCGGAGCAGCCGTTGCCGCAACGCATCGGCGACCTTCTTGAGCTGAGCGTAGTCTGCGCCGTCGCCTGTCAGCATCGTGAGGATCGAGTCGACATCGCCGTACTCGTCATTGACGTTGGGGCCGATCACGCCCGCCGGCAGGGAGGGCCGGACATCGTCCATCTTCTTGCGGAGCTGATAGAACAGGCCCGCGACCTCGGCCGGCGGAGTGCTGTCCTTGAACGAGATCTGCATGGCCGCAAAGGACGGCTTCACATAGGTCTGCACCTTGTCGAAATAGGCCAGCTCCTGGAGCTTCTTTTCGATGGGGTCGGCGACCTGGTCCTGCATCTCGCGCGCGGTGGCGCCTGGCCACACCGCCGTCAGCACGGCGTCCTTGATCGTGAAGTTCGGATCCTCCGAACGCCCGAGCCGCATGAAAGACAACGTTCCCGCTACCGCGATCACGATGATCAGGAAGAGGACGAGCGCGCGGTGCTCGACAGCCCAGCGCGAAAGGTTGAATTCCTTCATGGCGTCCTGGCCTTCTCAGAATGAGAATTGATCGACGGCGCGAACCGTCAGACCGGCGTCAAGCTTCTGCGCGCCAAGCAGGACCACGCGGTCGCCTTCCGCGAGCCCGGCAGAGACGATCACGTCCTTCGCTTCGTAGACGGCGACGGTGACCGGCTTGGCTGCGAGCTTTCCGTCCGGACCGACGGTCCACACCGACGGCCCAGCACCCTGGTTGACGAGCGCTGTCAGCGGCAGGCGAACGATGCGCTCGGGATCGGAATCGGTCAGGGTTACGGTCGCCGTCATGCCGAGTTGCACTTCCGGGCCTGCTGCAGCGACCGGAAAGCGCGCGAGATAGGTCCGCGTCGCGGCGTCGGCGGCAGGCGACAGTTCCCGCAAGGTCGCGCCATAGCGGACCCCGGCATTCGACCAAAGCGTTACGACGGCTTTCGCCTGTCGCGCGCGTTCGACCGAGGCCTCCGGGATCGCCACGACGGCTTCCTTTTCTGCTGTGCGGGCAAGCCGGATCGCTGCGTATCCCGGCTGGACGACCTGGCCGGGCTCGACCGCAGTCGCCGTGATGACACCGTTCGCGTCGGCGCGCAGGACGGCGTAGGACGAGGCGTTCTTCGCGAGGTCGAGCGCACGCTCGGCGCGGGCGAGGCGGCTCCGCGCCTCTTCCGAAGCGGCGCGCCTGGCGTCGAGCGTGGCGGCCGTCGTCCACCCCTGCTTGATCAGCGACCTGGCGCGATCGAAATCGGCCTCGGCCTGCGCCCGGCTGGCGGCCGCTGCCGCGCGTTCCGCCTCGGCCTGCGCGACCTGGAGCCCGAAATCGGCCTCGTCGAGCGTGGCGAGCACGTCTCCGTCCCGGACCACGTCCCCGACAGTCACGAGCCGCTTGGCGACCTTCCCCTGCACGCGGAAGCCAAGATCGCTTTCGACGCGGGCACGAATGACGCCGACGAGGCTGCGCTCGCCGGTCCTTGGCTCGAAGGCGACGGCCGGAGCCAGGACGGGGCGGGCTTGGTCGTGAGTTTCGGCGCGCTCTGCGCCGTCCGAAGGCCCGCAACCGGCGAGCACCGCGGCGAGCCCCGCAATGGAGGTGGCGCGAAAGACGGTGGAAAGCAGTGGTGATCCGCGCATGGCGCCCTCGAACTGTTGTGAGGCCGGACAGGGTGCTGCGGAGGGTTTGGATCGCGGGTTTGACGCGCCGATCGCACCTTCGGGAACACCGTTAGCGCGAAGATCATCGGCTAACATCTGACGAATGTCAATATTCGTCACACGTTGTTCGTCATCTGATTATCGTCGAGGCGTGGCCTTCCGCTGGGCCGTCCCGGCGCTCGCCGCGTTCGGGGGCGGTCTCCGCGAAGTGTCAGTGTTCGCTGAAAGGGGCCATCGCGCGCACCGCGCGTCAGCTCGAGCGTGGTCATGAGCGCGCTGACGGTGAGCCCGATATCGCCGCGCGCGTTCGATCTGCCGCTGGCGCCGGTCGCACCGGGGAGGGCGCCTTGCCCGATCGCCGAATCCTGATAGAGCGGAATTCCGGCTCCCTTTTTAAGGATTTTGCGATGCCGGACCTTTCCACCCTCATGCTCTTTGCCGCCGCCTGCCTGGTGCTCACCGCCACGCCCGGCCCCGACATGCTGCTGATTGCGTCGCGCAGCATCAGCCAGGGGCGAAGCGCCGGGTTTTTGACCTATGCCGGCATTGCGCTCGGCACCTATTGCCACGCGCTGGCCGCCGCTCTCGGGCTCTCCCAGCTCTTCCTGACCGTGCCCGTCGCCTATGAGATCCTGCGCTGGGCCGGCTGCGCCTATCTGCTCTCTCTCGCCTGGAAGACCTTGCGCGCGGACGGGACGGGCTTTTCCCCGACAGCGACGCTGAAACGGCTCTCGGGGCGGCGGATTCTTGGCGAGGGCTTGGCGACCAATCTGCTCAATCCAAAAATGGCGCTCTTCGTCCTGGCGCTGTTTCCGCAATTCGTGACGCCCGAAGGCGGCTCGATGGTGGCGCAGATGCTGGTGCTCGCCACCATCATCAACGGCATCGGCTTTCTCGTGAACGGCGCGGTGATCCTGCTCGGCACCCGGCTCCGTAGCCTGCTGGCTGGCCGGCTCCGCTTTCCCAGGTTGCCCCAGTATCTGCTCGCGAGCGTGTTCGCGGGGCTCGCCTGCCGTCTCGCGCTCGGCGCCAGGAACTGAACGCGAGGCACGAAAACGCCCGGCCGCGGAAACCGTGGCCGGGCGTTTTCAAGAGAGGGGAGCTTTTACCCCTACTTCGCGGCGCTCGCGAAGGACTGCCAGCGCTTCAGGAACTCGTCGCGCTTGGCGGCGGCTTCGTCCTCGTCGATGCCGAAGACCTTGACGCTGTCCATCGCCGGCAGCTCGACATGTTTGGAGACGTCGATGTCGCTGCGGCTCGGCCGGCGGAAGGCGTTCTCCAGCAGCGCGATCTGGGCCTCCTTCGACAGCATCAGGTCATAGGCGGCCTTTGCCGTGGCGCCGCCCGGTGCGCCCTTGATCAGCACCTGGAATTCCGGCGTGCTGAAAGTGCCCTCACTGGGATAGACCAGCGAGATCTCGCGCTGGCCGCCGGCGACATAGGCATAGGCATTCGACTCGAAGGTCAGGCCGATCGGGTATTCGCCCTGGCCGACGCTGCGCAGCACCGTCGAGGCGGCGCTGGAGACGGTCAGGGTCGCGGCGAGCGCCTTCAGCCCGTCCGGTCCCAGCAGCTTCTCGACGCCCCAGAGGATCGTATAGGCGGTCGAGCTGTTGGCGGGATCGGCGATGATGATCTTGCCCTTGAAGGCCGGGTCGAGCAGCTCTTTCCAGGTCTTCGGCGCCGGCTTGCCGCCGAGCTGGTTCTTGTTGACCATGGCCACGACGAGATGGACGTTCGAGGCCGTCCAGAGATTTTCCGGCTGGCGCAGCGCGGCCGGAATGGCGGCTGCTTCCGGCGAGGCATAGGGCTCGAAGAGCGGCTTGAAGGCGCCGAGCGTATTGGCGCTCGAGCTCCAGAACAGATCAGCCTGGGGCTTGGCGGCCTCGGCCTCGATCCGGCGCAGCAACTGGCCGGAGCCGCCGGTGATCGTGCTGATCTTGAGTTTTGCCTGCTTGTCCTTGGCGACGCCGAGCACCGCGTCCACGGCCTGGGCATTGTTCGAGGTGTAGAGCACGACGGTGCCCGCAGCACCCTGAGCCAGGGCCGGTACGGCCGGCGCGGCCGCAAGGCCGGCGAGCCCGGCCAGCACGGTGCGGCGGTCGATCAGGTTTGTCATGGTCGTTCCTTTCTCTCCGCCTTCCCCTTGGGATATCCGGGCGGCGAGGCGGAGCCGGCCCGGCTTTGTCGTGTGCTGGAACCGTTCAGGCCTTCGACGAGAACAGGTCGATCTTGAAGACGCGGGTCGCGACGATGATCGGGATCAGGATCACTGCGACCAGCACGAGGCCATAGGCCGAGGCCGAGGCCATCAGATTGGAATCGATCAGCTTGTAGATCTGGATCGGCATGGTCTCGCGCCCGCCGGAATAGACGATGATCGAGGCCGAGAGCTCGGCGACGGTGGTCGTCCAGGTCAGCACGGCTGCCGCCGCAACGGCCGGCAGCATCAGCGGCAGCACGACCTTGAAGAAGGTCGCGACCGGCGGCACGCCGAGGCTGACCGAGGCCTCCTCGATCGAGTTCGGGATATTGTAGAGCGTCGAGGAGGAGTTGCGGATGCCGAAGGGCAGGCGGCGCACGACATAGGCGAGCACGATGATGCTGGCGGTCCCGGTCAGCGGCAGGAAGCCGGTGTTGAAGGACATGACCAGGCCAAGGCCGATGATCGTGCCCGACAGCGCCAGCGGCAGCGCCGTCAGGTAATCCAGCGCCGGCGTCAGGATGTTGCGCTTCTTGACGATGAGATAGCTGACGAGCGCGCTGAAGGTGATGCCGATCACGGTGGCGACCGCGGAATAGGCCAGTGTGTTCAGCACCGGATCGGGCGCGATCCGCACCAGCCGCTCGACATGCGCCGTCGTCCATTCGCCCCAGCGCATCACCGGGCCGCGCGAGACGGTGAAGGCGCCGATCACGATCGAGCCGAGCGGCAGCAGCGAGACGACGACGAGCAGTCCGGCGAGCAGGCCGATGAAGAGACCGGGCAGGCCGCGCAGCCGCTCCGCCCTGGCGCCGCGCCCCTGCGTGACCTCGTGGCGGCCGCGCGAGACGATCCAGCGCTGCACAAAGAGCACGATCATCACGAGCGCGATCGAAACGGTCGCCAGCGTCGACTGCATCACGGGGTCGGAGCCGCCCTCGGCGACCGCCGCCTGGTAGGTCAGCACCGAGAGCAGCGGCACGCGGCTGCCCAGAATGGTCGCGGTCGCGAAATTGCCGACGACGAGGGTGAAGACGAGAAGCGCGCTCGCCAGCACTGAGGGCAGGACCACGGGCAGCATCACGCGCAGCCGCGAGCGCGCCGGCGAGGTGCCGAGGCTCTGGGCCGCTTCCTCGAGCTGGACATCGAAGCCGCGGATGGCGGCGAGCGTGCCGATATAGATGTAGGTGTAGTAGGTGAAGGTCATCACCGTGATCAGGCCGGGCCAGCCGTAGAAGCTCGGGATGTCGATGCCGCGCGCGCCGAGATAGCGGGTGATGAAGCCGTTATTGCCGAGCATCATCAGCCAGGTCTGGGCCGCGATGACCTCCGGGATGACCAGCGTGATCAGCGGCAGCACCGCGACGATCGACTTGCCCGGGAATTCGAAGCGCGCCGTGAAATAGGCGAGCGGCACGCCGATCAGCGTCGTCGTCAGGGTGACGGCGACGCCGAGCACGATGGTGTTGAGGATGGCGGCGAAATATTTCGGGTCGGCTGCGAGCAGCGCCCAGCCGCTATGGCTGCCGCTGCCCAGGCTGCCGGTCAGCACCCTGAGCAGGGGATAGAGCAGGAACACGGCCAGGATCCCGAGCGCGAGCGCCGAGAACCAGAACCAGACCGAGCGGAACTGCCGGCTCATGATGCGAGCACCAGCGTCCGGGCCGGATCGAAGCCGAGGCCGACCTTGGCGCCGGGCTCGAACCGGTCATGGGCGCCGCTCTGGAGATCGACCGCCAGCACCCGCCCGCTATCGAGCACGACCTTGTAGCTCGTCTTGCCGCCGAGATATTGCCGGTGGGCGATGCGGCCGGGCAGGGTGCCCGCAGTGCCAGGCTCGGCGAGCAGGATGTCCTCCGGACGCGCCACCAGCGTCGCGCGGCCGGCTGCAAGCGCCGCAGGCGCACGGGCCGCGATCGCCGTGCCGTCGAGCACGACCGGGCCGGTCTCGCCGGCCTGGCGCGCCATCGTCTCGACCTCGACCAGATTGGCGCCGCCGACGAAGTCCGCGACATAGCTGGTGCGGGGCTCGCGATAGATCTGGGCGGCGGTGCCGACCTGTTCCAGCCGGCCCTGGTTCATCACGCCGATGCGGTCGGACATGGCCAGCGCCTCCTCCCGGTCATGGGTGACGAAGACCGTGGTGATCTTCGCCTCGCGCTGCAGCTCGACAATGGTCTCGCGCACCTGCAGGCGCAGCTTGGCATCGAGATTGGAGAGCGGCTCGTCCATCAGCAGCACCTGCGGCTGGATGACGAGGGCACGCGCCAGCGCGACGCGCTGGCGCTGGCCGCCTGACAGCGCGGCCGGATGGCGCTGGCCGAGATGGCCGAGGCCGACGCGCTCCAGTGCGGCCTGGACCTTGCTCTTGATCACGCCCTCCGCCTGTTTGCGGGCGCGCAGGCCATAGGCGACATTGTCGAACACGGTCTTGTCGGGGAACAGTGCGTAGTCCTGAAAGACCATGCCGATATCGCGCTTATGCGGCGGCAGATGCGTCACCTCGGTGCCGCCGAAGCGCAGATGCCCGCGCTCGGCCGGGACGAAGCCGGCAATCGTGCGCAGCAGGGTGGTCTTGCCGCAGCCGCTGGGGCCGAGCAGGGTGAAGAATGAGCCCGGCTCGATCGTCAGTTCGAGCCCGTCGATGACGCGCTGGCCGCCATAGGCGACGGCCAGATTCTCGATCGCGATACCCATGTCTCCCCCTCAGTGCTGGAACTCCGGCGGATCGGCGCCGTCTCGGAGCGGGTTGGCTCAGTGTTTCATGCTGGTCTCGACGAGCCGCAGCATCTCGCGGTGGCGCTCGGGATCGCCCGCCGCCATGATGCGCTTGCCCGTCTTGTGGGTGAGCGGCTGGCCCTCCCAGTCGGTAATGACGCCGCCGGCACCCTCGATGATCGGGCGGAAGGGCGCGAAGTCCCAGAGCTTCATTCGGGTGTCGAAGGCGGCATCGGTTCGCCCGCTCGCCAGCAGGCCAAAACTCATGCAGGCGCCGCCCCAGATGCGCCAGGCGGTCGCGGCGCGCATGGCGTCGAGCGCCGGGCGCTCCTCATCATCGAAGAAATCGGGATTGCTGGCGGAGAGGATGGCCTCATCCAGCGCGCCGCAGGCGCGGGTGCGGCAGGGGGTGCCATTATGCAGGGTCGGCCGGCCCTTGACGCCGATCCAGCGGTCGCCGGTGACGGGATGGTCGATGATGCCGATGATCGGCTCGCCCTCGCGCATCAGCGCGATCAGCGTGCCATAGACCGGCAGTCCGGCGATGAAGGCAGCGGTGCCGTCGATCGGATCGAGCACCCAGACCAGGTCGGCATCGGAATTGGCAGAGGCTTCCTCCTCGCCGATGATGCCATGGCTGGGAAAGCGATCGGCGATGCGCTCGCGCAGGCGCCGTTCGATGCGCGCATCGAGCGCGGTGACGAAGCTGCGGTCGGGCTTGACCTCGACATCGGGCCGGACGGTTGCCGCCTCCCGCAGGATGCTGCCGCTCTCCTGCGCCAATTGCCAGGCGAAGGCGAGCCAGCTGTCTTCCTCTTCCTTGGAGCGCATCCCCGCCTCACCACCGGTTCGAGATGTCATCAGAATGTCATGATACAAGAAAAATACAATAAGTATTTTGTTTCGCCGACTATGGAATTGGGCGGCGCGAACGCTTGGGAGTGGGGCATGCTCCGCCAAAAGCGGCCATGCCGCGCGCTGCGACCCTTGGAAGGGGCGATTCGGCGTCGCGCGGCAGCCCGTCACCCCGCGAAAACTTGTTAGCCGGGAAGCAGGCGCGCGGCCAGCGCGGCTTTCACCCGAGGCCGCGCTCAGTCGTTTCGGACCTTATGTGACGACGAAGCCGTGGGCGAAGGGGTCGCGATCGTCGATGAAGATCGTGTTGATGCCGGTCATCCGGGCCCAGCCGGCGATGGAGGGGATGATGGCAGGCTTGCCGGCGACGGTGGTCGCCGCCTCGACACTGCCCTTGAACAGCGAGCCGATGATCGATTCGTGCACGAACTCGTCGCCGACCTTGAGCTGGCCCTTGGCCGCGAGCTGCGCCATGCGCGCCGAGGTGCCGGTGCCGCAGGGCGAGCGGTCGATCGCCTTCTCACCATAGAACACGGCATTGCGCGCATGCGCTTCCGGCTTCGTCGCCTTGCCCGTCCACTGGATATGGCTCAGGCCCCTGATCTGCGGATGCTCGGGGTGGACGAACTCGTATTTGGCATTCAGTGCGGCGCGCAGTTTTGGCGACCAGCCGACGAGCTCGCCGGCGGTATGGTCGGCCATATCCCGAAAGTTCTTCTGCGGCTCGACGATCGCATAGAAATTGCCGCCATAGGCGACGTCGACGACGATCTCGCCGAGCCCTTCGACCTCCGCCGTCAGGCCCTCGGCCGCGAGGAAGCCGGGCACATTGGTCAGCCGCACCTCCTCGACGAAGCGACCCTCCTGGCGATAGGTGATGTCGACCTTGCCGGCGGGCGCATCGATCGAGAGCTTGCCCGGCTCGCGCGGGGTGATCAGGCCGTTCTCGATGCCCATGGTGATCGTGCCGATGGTGCCGTGGCCGCACATCGGCAGGCAGCCGGAGGTCTCGATGAAGAGCACGGCGACGTCGCAATCCGGCCGGGTCGGCGGATAGAGGATCGAGCCCGACATCATGTCGTGCCCGCGCGGCTCGAACATCAGGCCGGTGCGGATCCAGTCGAACTCACGCAGGAAATGCGCGCGCTTCTCCAGCATGTCGGCGCCTTCCAGCCGCGGGCCGCCGCCCGAGACGAGGCGGACCGGATTGCCGCAGGTATGTCCGTCGATGCAGGAGAAGGTGTAGCTGGCCATGGTCCGGGCCCTTCAGAAGCGCTGCGGGGAAAAGGGGGCAAGGTCGATCGCGGGCTCGCGCCCGGTCAAGAGATCGGCAACGAGCCGGGCGGTCCCTGCCGATTGGGTCAGGCCGAGATGCCCGTGGCCGAAGGCGTGGATCACGCGCGGCGTGGCCCGCGCCCGTCCGATCGCCGGCAGGCTGTCCGGCAGCGAGGGGCGAAAGCCCATCCACTGCACGCCGCCTTCGGGTTTGAGACCCGGCAGGAAGAGGCGCGCCTTCTTCAGCATCGCGTCGGACCGGGCAAAGTTCGGTGGCAGCTTCAGGCCGCCGAGCTCGACGGCGCCGCCGACGCGGATGCCGGTCGAGAGCCGGGTGGCGACGAAGCCGTGCCCGCCAAAAGTGATCTGCGTGCGCAGATCGAAGGCATCGGAGGGGAGGGTGGTGTTGTAGCCGCGCTCGGTTTCGAGCGGAATGTGCTCGGCGAGGCTGCGGGCGATCAGATGCGAGAAGGCGCCCGCCGCGATCACGACCTGCGCCGCGCAGCGTGTGCCGCCGTCGCGCGAATGGATCCCGACGGTGTCGCCGAGTGGTGTGAGGCCGGCGACGTCGAGACGCTCGATCACGCCGCCCTTGCTGCGAAACGCCTCCGCGAGGGCCAGGGTGTAGAGCTTCGGATCGGCAATCGAGTACCAGCCAGGCGTGAAGGTGCCATGCGTGAAGCGCGGCGCCAGCCCGGGCTGGATCTCGGCCATGTCAGCGGCATCGAGATGGCGGAATGCGACGCCATGCTTCTCCCGCGCCTGCCAGCCGGGAAGCGAGGCTTTCAGCTCGGCTTCGCTCTCATAGACCTGGAGGTTGCCCTCCTTGCGCAGCATGAAGCTGGTGCCGGTGGCCTGCAGCAGCGGCTCGAGCTCGGCTTTCGACAGGTCCATCAGGGCCGTCTGCGCGGCCGTGGATTGCGCGACACGCGCAGGCGAGCAGGCCCGCCAGAACCGATACATCCAGGGCGCGATCTGCAGGGCATAGCGCGGCGGCACCGAGAGCGGCCCGAGCGGGTCGGCAAGCCAGTGCGGCGCCTTCCGGAGAATGCCGGGCGATGCGAGCGGCAGGATATCGGTGAAGGCGAAGGCGCCGGCATTGCCGGCTGACGCGCCGGCCGCGGGTCCTTCGCGATCAAGCACGATGACCGACAGGCCGCGCCCCTGCGCCGCGATCGCTGCGGAGAGGCCGACGACGCCGGCGCCTATGACGATGACATCGGGATCGGCCATCAACGAAGACCTGCTTGGCTCAATCGGCGAGCGGACGCAGCGTGGCCGCGGACAGTTCCGCCGCCACGCCCGACCTTAGACCCGCCCTCAGGCGGCATATTTCTGGACGGCGCCGGGAAGCGTGTTCCAGGCCGCATACCAGCTGTCGAAGAGCGCAAGCTGCGCCTCGGCATAGCCGCGCTGGCTCGCGGTCAGGGCATCCGTCTCGTTGAAGTGCAGGGTGTATTCCTTGGCCCCCTTCAGCACCATCATATGCTTGAAATAGAGCACGAGATCGGGACCCTCGTCGAAGGAGGAGAGCACGCCGAGCGCCTGTTCCAGCTCCAGCGCGCGCTGGCGCGCCTCGGCATCGCCGGCCGCCGCCGCCTGGGAGAGCTTGCAGAGATGGATCACTTCCTTCGGCAGCACATTGCCGATGCCGGTGATCGCGCCCGTTGCGCCGCAATTCACATAGCCATGGACGACGGCGGTATCGACGCCGATCATCAGCGAGACGTCGTCATCGCCGCTGGTGATGGTCTCGGCCGCATAGCGCATGTCGGCCGGGCCGCCGAATTCCTTGAAGCCGACGAGATTCTTGTGCTCGGCCCGCAGGGCGAAGAACAGGTCGGCCCGCGTCGCGAAGCCATAATAGGGGCTGTTATAGATCACTGCCGGCAGATCCGGAGCAGCCGAGAGGATCGCCTTGAAATGCGCCTTCTGGGCGAGAAGGACGGTGCCGCGGGAGAGGACGCGCGGGATCACCATCAGGCCCTGGGCGCCGACCTTCTGCGCATGGGCCGCGTGAGCCACCGCTGAGGCGGTGTTGACCGCACCGGTGCCGACGATCACCGGAATGCCCGCCTTCACCAGGCGCTCGACGCCTTCCATGCGCTGGGCGTCGGTGAGCAGCGGCCAGTCGCCCATCGAGCCGCAATAGACCACCGCCGACATGCCTTCAGCGATCAGCTCCTTGCCCTTGCGGACCAGGGCATCGAAGTCGGGGGTCCGATCCGCCTTGCATGGGGTCATCAGCGCGGGGATCACACCGGAGAAAATCTTGGCCTTCATGTCGATCTCCTTCTGGCTTGCCGAATGGTGGAGTTCGCAGCGCCGCAAGGGCGACGACGCTCGTCTCTGCGTCCTGATATATCTGTTTGCATATTATTTGTCGACAAGAATTAGGCGAGCTTCCTAAAGGGCAATCTCCAGGCGCTCGTCGCCGACCATAAGCTTCTGGATCTGCTGGACGATCTGATCGGCATGGGCCTTGCCGAGGCGCTCGGCAGCGACGACGTCCCGGGCGACGATGGCGGCGATCATCGCTTCATGCTCCTCGACGAAACGCTGCGGCAGCCGGTCCTCGTAGGACTGGTAATAGAGCCTGAGGAAGCGCCGCCCTTCATCGAGCAGGCGGCTGAACAGGCTGTTGAAATACGGGTTGCGGCCGGCCTCGGCGATCGCGGAATGAAACGCCGCATTCGTCGCGATCATGGCGAGCGCGTCCTGCGCCTGCACGGCGGCGGCGAATTCCTTCTGCCGGGCGCGGATCGTGACCAGATCCTGCGGGCGATGATGCTGGGCCGCGAGCTGCGTCGTCACCCGGTACATCAGCACGAGGGCGTCGAAGAAGGGCGACATGTTGAGGAAATCGAGGTTCGACACCATCGTCGAGCGGTTGGGCAGCGTATCGATCAGCCCTTCGCCCGCGAGCCGCACCAGGGCCTCGCGAATGGGCGTGCGCGACATCTTGAACCGCTCGGCGAGCTGGACTTCGTCGATCGGGCTGCCCGGCGGCAGCACCAGGTCGAGGATCTCGTCCCGCAGCAGATCATAGACGACCTTGACGCCCGAGCCGCGCTTGCGCTCGGGAGCGGCGGCAGATTGCTTCGTCGTCTTCATCGGCAGATCCTCTTGTCGACAAGAAGGATACTGGCGGCGCCATGGCGGATCAATCGCTTCGAAGGGCCGTTGTCGCACGCGACGGAGCGCATCTCCCTGCGCAGGGCCAAAGCGCGATGGGCGGGCCCGCTCTGGGCCCGCCCTGCGTGTCGTTGGCGATGGGGACGGATCCGCGCGACCGTCCAGCCCCCCGTCACTGCGCCGCAGCGGCCTTTTCGATGATCTCGGCGACGGCAGCGGGCTTCGAGACATAGACGGCATGGCTGCCCTTGGTCTCGACGACGGTGGATCCGGCGCGCGTGGCCATCTGGCGCTGGGCGGGCGGCGGGATCATGTGGTCGTCGCTGGCGACGAGGTAGAAGCTCGGCTTGACCTTCCAGGCCGGATGGGTGACCGCGCCGGCGAGCGCCGCGACGCCCCAGGGCACCTGCGAGTCCGCCATCAGGGCGGCGGTGTCGGCATCGACATCGGCGGCGAAGGAGGCCGCGAACTTGGCCTTGTCGAGAGCGAGGAAGCCGTCGACGGGCGGCAGGATCGGCGGGACGGCAGCGCCGGGAGGCGGGTTGGCGATCAGCGAAGAGACCGACTCGCCCTGATCCGGCGCGAAGGCGGCGATGTAGACCACGGCCTTGACCTTCGGATCGGTGCCGGCTTCGCTGACGACGACACCGCCATAGGAATGGCCGACCAGGATGACCGGGCCATCCTGCTGGGCGATCGCCCGCTTGGTGAAGGCAACATCATCGGCCAGCGAGGTTGTAGGGTTCTGGACGATAGTGACGCTGTAACCCTTCTTCCGAAGGAGGTTGTAGACGCCCTGCCAGCCCGAGCCGTCGACGAAGCCACCATGGACGAGGACGACGTTCTTCACGGCAGGGGCGGCCTCGGCATTGGTGCCGGCGACGATGGCGGAGAGGGCAACAGTAGCGGAGAGGGCGGCGGCAGCGATCAGGGACTTGGTCATGATGGTGGCTCCTTCCTGTTTCTGCGATAATCATTATCGCGATATGTAATTCAATACAAAGGTCGCCCGACCTTGTAAAGCGATTTCTTTATCGCGATATTGTTTTTCGAGATGCGGGCCTGGAAGGCCTGCCGCTGGAGGATACCGATGACCGATGCCCCGACGCTGCCGCTCGACGGCCAGCTCTGCTTTTCGATCTATTCCGCCTCGCTGGCGATCCAGCGCGTCTACAAGCCGATGCTGGACGCGCTCGGCGTGACCTATACGCAATATCTCGTGCTCAGCGCGCTCTGGGAGCGGGACGGGCTGACGATCGGGGCGATCGGCGAGCGCCTCGCGCTCGAGCCGAGCACGATCACGCCGGCGGTCAAGCGGCTCGAGGCGGCCGGCTTTCTCGCCCGTCGCCGCAGCACCATCGACGAGCGCCTGGTCGAGGTCCATCTCACGGAGAAGGGCAGGAGCCTGCATCCGAAGACGGGCTGCCTGACCGATGCGCTCCTGCGCCATTCCGGTTTTGCCGTGCCCGAGATGATCGAGCTCAACAGCCGCGTCCAGGCCCTGCGCCAGGGCATGCGCGACGCGACCGGGGGCGGCCAGGCAGACGGGGCGGGCGGCGCGGAATGACCGTGCGACCGCGGGGCGGTTTCCCGAACGATCTGCTGAGGCCGAAGCCGTGATCGATGGCGGATGAGATCAGCGATTCACGAGCAGGGTGGAGATGAAATTCGCCGCAATCCGGGTGAGGCCGTCCGCGGTTGGCTGACCCGAGCAGGCTGACGGGCCGGGGCACCACTGGCGCAGGCTCGTGGACTGGCGCTATCGCTCCATCGCCTCGAGATTCCCGAGCACGCGCCGGAGCAAGGTCACGAGCGTCTCTACGTCTTCCGCAGAGAGGCCGCGCGTCATCTCTTCATTGCTCTGCTGGAGGATCGCCCGTCCCGCCGGCAGGCGCTCCCGTGCCTCCCGCGTCAGGGAGATCAGGCTGCTGCGGCGATCGGCCGGATCGGGCTCCCGGCGGATGATGCCGTCGCGCTCCATGCGGGCGAGAAGCTGCGCCATCGTCGGCTGTTCGACCTTTGCCCAGCGCGCGAGCTCCGTTTGCGATCGGCCGTCTCCGTCCTTCAGGGCGGCCAGCACCGGAAGCTGCGCGGTGGCGAACCCGATCTTACCCAGGCGAACATCACCGATCCGGGCCAGACTGCGCGCGATCCGGCTGAAATAGTGGCCGGGATAGGCCATCGGGTCCCAGTCCTTGGATGTCATTGCATAGGTTCCTATGTTATTGTATAGGTTCCTATGTATATCGAGGATCATGTCATGACAACCAACCCGAAAATCGCGATCATCGGCGGCGGGCCCGGCGGGTTGATGCTCGCCCGGCTCCTCCTGTTGCGGGGGCTCGAGCCAGCGGTCTTTGAACGGGATCGCCATGCCACTGACCGGCCGCAAGGTGGTTCGCTCGATCTCCATGCCGAGACCGGGCAGCAGGCTATCTCCCTGGCTGGGCTCGAAGCCGAGTTCCGCGCCGTGGCGCGGCCCGAGGATCAGGGCGACCGGCTCTATGACCCGAACGGCGTGTTGTTGTTCGACCGCGACGGCGCCGGCGACAATCGGCCGGAGGTCGACCGCACCGCCTTGCGCCAGATCCTGCTCGGCTCGCTTGCGCCCAGGACGGTGCGTTGGGCGAGCAAGGTCGAGGCGGTGACACCGACCGCGGCGGGTGGGTTTGATGTCGCCGTCGACGGAAGCTCCGAACGCTTCGATATCGTCATCGGTGCGGACGGCGCATGGTCGCGCGTCCGCCCTCTGCTCTCGGACGCCCGGCCGCTTTACGAGGGGGTAACGCTGGTCGAGTTCGGTTTCGATGCCGAACGCCATTCGGGCGTCGATGGGGTGGTCGGCAGCGGTAAGATGTTCGCGGTCGGCGACAATCGGGTGTTGATCGCGCAGCGCAACGGGCATCGCCAAATTCGCTGCGGGCTTGCGTCTTCCCGAAGCGGAGGCGCACGATTGGATGTCGCTCGGCGACGATCGCATCCGGGCAATGCTGCGCGATCGTTTCGCAGGTTGGGCGCCGTCTCTCGTCCATCTCATCGACAGTGGCGACCTTATCGCCGTCCGCCCGCTCTATGCGTTGCCGATCGATCATTCCTGGCAAGGTCGGGTGGGTCTGACCTTGCTTGGTGACGCAGCCCATCTGATGTCGCCCTTCGGCGGCGAGGGCGTGAATCTGGCGCTCGCCGATGCCGTCGACGTCGCAGACGCGCTGACGAGTGGGGATGGATGGGGCGCGGTTACCACTTACGAAGCCGCGATGATGCGGCGGGCAAAACCTGCCGCCGAAGGTGCGGCCGAAGGACTGGCTGGTGCGGTGTCGGCCGAGGGCGTCGCGACCGTTCTGGAGCACTATCGCCAGCGGGTCGAAGCCTGACATGCTCCTGGCGGACTTGACGCCGCGAGTAGGCGACGCTGTTGATAGCGGCAGCTTCCGCCTAATCTTAGTCGACCTGAAGGTTGGCCAGCGGCGAGAAGCCGGCAATTCCGGCAAGGCGAAGGCGGCGATGGTGGCATTTCTGATGGATGGCCCGGAAGAGGCGAGGGCAACGATCCTCCTGGCACATGGTGCCGGGGCGCCCATGGATTCCGCTTCGATGACGGCCAATGCCGGCGCTCTGGCTGCGGCCGGTCTTCGCGTGGCCCGGTTCGAGTTCGGCTACATGGCGGATCGCCGGACATCGGCCAGTCGAAAGCCACCGCCACGCGCCGAGACCCTGATCTCGGAATATGCCGCCGCCATCGGCGCGCTCGACTGCACGGGGCCTCTCATCATCGGCGGCAAATCGATGGGTGGACGTGTCGCCAGCATGATGGCTGACGAGTGGCACGCATTGGGCCGGATCGCCGGCCTGCTCTGCCTTGGCTATCCCTTCCACCCGATCGGTAAGCCCGAGCAGCTGCGGACGGCGCATCTCGCGACCATGAAGACGCCGACGCTGATCGCGCAGGGGACGAGGGACCTGTTCGGCACGCGCGAGGAGGTCTCGGCTTACACACTCTCCAGCGCCATCGAGATTCTCTGGCTCGAAGATGGCGACCACGACCTGAAGCCGCGCAAGGCGGTCTCGGGCTTTTCCGTCGACGACCATCTGAAGACCCTGTCGAGCAGGGTCGCCGCCTGGGCGGATCGTCTCACGGCCTAGAGGCGCAGCCGGCGCCGCATGGGGAGGAGAGGGGCGCGGCGATGGGGGGCGGCCTCACGTGCCGTCCGGCCCGCCGCATTTGAGTTCCCAGGTCAGAATCGCGAGAGCCAGGTTCTCAAGCTCGACCTCGGCCATCGGGTGACGGGCGGCGGCGTGGAGATCGCGCGCCCTGGCGCAGGCGCGGATATAGTCCGCCTCCGAGCTCAGTACCACGCTGCGCCGGGCCGGGTAGCCTGGCGCGCGGTTGCGCCGGCGGTCGGGTCGCTCTTCACGCATGCATGACCATGCTGATTCGTGAGACGATACTGCTCATGCCTTAGAGTGAGGCCCGTTCACGCCAATCGCAACCCCGAGACCGCGATTGAGAACGAGAGGGTCGGAAGAAGCGGGTAGCCCTTAGATCATCTGACCGGATATCGTATCCGGTCAGATGATCTAACCATTTGTACTTGCATCGCTTTCCGGAAAAGCCGCAATCCACTTTTCGGGCCGATGCTTTAGTCCAACGGCACTCCGATTCGAGGGCGCAGGTCAGCCAGGGCGCGCGTCCCCGCCAGGCATCATCTCTCCGGAGCGAGCAAAGGTTCTGTCCATCGGCCGGCCCGTGGGCTGATGCGCGCATCATTCGCAATCGGGCCGGAACTGCCCCCTTACGCCCGCGCTCATCCCATGATGCCGGTTCCGATCAGCCTCCACCTATTGACGCAGGAGGATGATCTCGGAGGTCTGCAGGATCGGGCCGCCGGGCGTGAGGTTGTCCGCGACGGTAATCCGCAGGATGCCGCGGCCGTCATTCTGGATGACCATCGCGGCCTGCGTGTCGCCATTGACCGGTCGCGGCCATTCGATCCTGAGGTTCAAGGCGTCGCCGCTGCGCGTGCCGCTGAGCCGGGCGGGGCCGATCCGGGCGCCGGTATAGGTGCCGCGATAGATGCCGGAGCGCGGATCATAGGTGACATCAATCGCGACCGGCCGCACGAAGATCAGATAGGCGCGACAACTGCCTTGCGCGCTGATCCGGTTCTCGGTGAGGCGCCCGATGACCGAGCAGGTCACGTGCCGCGGCTGGCTGCCGCCGTCGCGCTGGACCTTGCCGGAACCGGACCAGTCGCCCCGGAAGCGTTCGAGAAAGTCGGACTCGGCAGCGCGGGCGGAAGTGCAGGCGAGCGCGGCAAGGATACAGCACAGGCAGGCCGCTGCGATCCGGCACTGCATGGACCTGCCCATGTCCCGATGCCGCGGGAGTATCCAGGAAACCTGCTGGACCGGAGTGCCCGGCCTAAGAGTGTCCACGGCCGCCAGCCTCCCGGGCTCCCGCTGCCTTAAGCCCGGCTACTGTCTTGAGCCCAGCAACTGCGGCTCTCTCAAGGGGGCCGGCAGGACCGGTCGTTCACGGGCGCCTGATCACGGCAGGGGTGTTCGTCCCAGCAGCCAGCTTTTGTGCAGCAAGCACCACCTCCAGGCGATTGCGCGCGTTCAGCTTGGCCATCAGGTTGGTCATGTAGCCCTTGACGGTCTTGGCGCTGAGCGAAAGCTCGCGAGCGATTTCGTTGTTCATCTTCCCGAGCAGCAGCAGATTGACGATCTGCTGCTCGCGGACGCTGAGCCTGTTGTTGATCGCCTTCTGCCTTTCGAGGGTCTTTTCCTTCAACGCACAGATCAGCTTGGTCGCGAAGGCGGGCGTGACATAGACATCGCCCCGCTGTGCCGCCTGAAGAGCCTGGAAGAGGTCTTCTCCGGGGCTGCCTTTCAGGACATAGCCCTTGGCCCCGGCATCCAGGGCCCTGATCGCATCCTCCGTGCTGGCCGAGGCCGTGAACACCACGATCTTCGTCTCGGGAGCGATCTTCAAGGCGTCCGCAATCGCCTGGAAGACATCTCCGGTCATGCTGAGATCGACGATCATTTCATCAGGGCGATGCGTCCTGGCGATCGACACGATGTGATCTGCGACATTTCCCGTCGCAGCGAGCATGAAACCGCCCCAGCGTTTCAGCAGAGCGGCGATCCCCTCCATCAGCATCGGGTGATCATCGACGATCGCAATCGAAAGGTCCGGCATAGCTGACCTCTGTATTTTACCTCCCCAGGCCGAGTCCGATGGTTGCGTAGTCAACGCTTTTTGTAAATCCTCTCAAAATGAGAACAATCTCGATCCAATCTGGTCGACAAACCTGTCTTACTAAACCTTAGGTGGATGAATTCCGTTTTCTGCGCCTCCGGTTGTGGTTGGCGACAGGCGGGAGGGCATTCTGGCGCCTTCGCGGCGGTCGTCCGGACCGGCTGAGACCATCGGTAGCAATCTCGTTCAGCGCAGTCGTCAGGACTGTCCATCCCCGTCAGGTCTGGCGCCGGCCCATCTCGCCAGGCGCCTAGTTTGTAAATCTACTAATTATAGATTTGAGTATTTCTAAATTATTGAAGTATCGTGACAAATCGCCGCGCGGTCTGTACTGGTCGCTATTCTGCACGAGGACAGAAGCGGTGGATCTTCTGAACGCGCGATCGATCAATGATAATATCCGGCGTGACTGGATGCGCCCGCCGGCCAAGTCCGATGTATTGCGGAATCACGAGATCTTCTTGGCCATCGGGGCTGCGCATCTCGGCGCGCGCGATAGCCAGCGATTGCTTGAACCGATCCGCACGAGAGCCGTCTTCCTGGAGCGTGAGCAGATGAAGGGCGGTCAGGCGGGGGGAGGCCGCCGGTTGAACACTGGCGGCTGGGCCAGGACCGCTGCGCCATCCCCATGCGCAAACGCCAATCGATAGAGCGAGGATCATGATGGACAGGCATTCACAATCCGTGCCGGGCTGGTTTGCCCGGCTGACCCGGCGCGTGGCGCTCATGGCCGCCCTGGCCCTGCTTGCCGCACCGGGCATCCGCAGCGCACAGGCTGCCGACACCATGATCGAGGTGACGGACCTTGCCGGCCGCACCGTCAAGGTCAAGAAGGGCGTGCAACGGGCCATCCTCGGCGAGGGCCGGCTATTCTCTGCGACGGTCGTGCTGATGGGCAAGGACAAGCCCTTCGCGCAGCTCGCCGCCATCGGCGACGACCTGCCGAAATTCGACCCCGATACCTGGAACCGCTATCTGGCGGATGTTCCTGCCGCCAAGTCGATGACTTTGGTAAGCGCGCTCGCCTCGAGCGATTTCAGCGTGGAGAAGGCGATCACGCTCGATGCGGACCTCGTCATCCTGTCGCTCGGCTTCCTGGACAAGGCGATGCAGTCCGGCGTCGTCGACAACCTGGCCAAGGCCGGCATCCCGACGATCTTCATCGATTTCCGCGAGCGCCCGACGCAGAACACCGTGCCGAGCATGCTCCTGCTCGGCCGGGTCTTCGACCGCATGGACGCGGCCAATAGCTTCATCGACTATTACTCGCAGCAGTTGCGGCGGGTTTACAACGTCACGACGCGGCTGAAGCAGGATCAGCGGCCGCTGGTCTTCGCCGAGCAGGCTGCCGGCCTCAACCCGTCCGCCTGCTGCCAGTCCTTCGGCAATTTCAACTTCGGTGAGTTCGTCTCCGAAGCCGGCGGCATGAACTGGGGATCGAAATATTTTTCCGGTGCCGGCGGCATGGTCAATCCGGAGAAGATCATCGTCGATGATCCGCAATTCCTGCTGATGACCGGCGCCAACTGGTCGAACAGCAACCCCGGCAATATCGCCGTCTGGCTCGGCTACGAAACCCGGCCTGAACGCGCCGCCGCACAGCTCAAGGGCCTCGTCGCCCGGACCGGATTTCCGGGGCTGACGGCCGTGAAGAACAGGAAGGTGATGGCGATCTATCACCAGTTCTACCAGAGCCCCTATCATTTCGTGGCCATCCAGGCGCTCGCCAGGTGGCTGCACCCCAACGAGTTCAAGGATCTCGACGCCTGGGCGACCTTCCAGGAGCTGCATGACCGCTTTCTGCCGATCAAGCTGACCGGCAAGTTCTGGATCGAGATGAACTGACCGCCATGGCCCTGTCCGATACACCGGCTTTCGAGCCGCCTGCCGATACGGCCAGCGAGCGCTATCGGCGGCGGGTGCTGCGCAAGCTCCTGCTCGCTGTCGGGGCGCTTGCGCTGCTCACGCTGGCGCTCGTGGTCGATGTCTCGGTGGGTCCCGGCAATTTCCCCTTGATGGATGTGGCGCGCGTCATCCTCGAACCGGGATCGATGGGCCCGAAGCTCGACGTGATCGTCTGGGATGTGCGCCTGCCCGTCGCGGTGATGGCCATTCTCATCGGTGCCATGCTGGGCACTGCCGGGGCGCAGATGCAGACCATCCTCGGCAATCCTCTCGCCGATCCGTTCACGCTCGGCATCTCGTCGGCGGCGAGCTTCGGCGCGGCGCTTGCGATTGCGACCGGCGTCTCGCTCGTGCCCTTCGCGGGGGCCTTTCTGGTGACGGCGAACGCCTTCCTGTTCGCGCTCGCGACCTCGGCGATCCTGTTCCTGTTCACGCGGCTGCGCGGCGTCACCGTCGAGACCTTCGTGCTCGTCGGCATCGCGTTGTTCTTCACCTTCAACGCGCTTCTCGCCTTCATCCAGTTCCACTCCTCCGAAACGCAGCTGCAGCAGATCATCTTCTGGATGATGGGCAGCCTGTCGCGCGCCACCTGGACGAAGCTCGGGATCTGCGCCGGCCTGCTTGGGGTCATCCTGCCGTTCTGCCTGCATCGCAGCTGGATGCTGACCGCGCTCACCATGGGCGACGAGCGCGCGGCCGCACTTGGCGTGCGCGTCGCGCGGCTGCGCCTGGAAATGCTGGTCTGCATCTCGCTGCTGGCCTCGACCGCCGTCGCCTTCGTCGGCGCGATCGGCTTCATCGGCCTGGTGGGGCCGCATATCGCACGGCTGCTGGTCGGCGAGGATCAGCGCTATTTCGTACCGGTCGCGGCGATTGCCGGCGGCCTCATCCTGTCCGTCGCGTCCACGCTGTCGAAGGGCATTACCCCGGGGATCATCTATCCCATCGGCATCATCACCGCCCTCGTCGGCGTGCCGTTCTTCCTCAGCCTCGTGATGTCGATCCGCCGGGAGCGCTGGCAATGAGCCTCTCGATCGAGTCGATCGGTTTCGCTTATCGCGGCCGCGGCGACGTCTTCGACGGGCTCAGCGCTCTTGGGCTCGAACGTGGCACCGTCACCGCCGTGGTCGGCCCCAACGGGGTCGGGAAGTCCACGCTGTTTCGCCTCGTCGCCGGGCTGCTGCGCCCGCGCGCCGGCACCATGCGGCTCGACGGGGCCGACCTTGCCGGAATGTCATCGCGACAGCGGCATGATGCGATCTTCTTCCTGTCGCAGCATGTCGCGATGCGCGCCGCGCTCTGCGTCTTCGATTATGTGCTGCTCGCCCGGAAAGCCCATGGTGGTCGCGCCACGCGCGAGGATCTGCGGGCGGTGGAGGAGGCGCTCGGGACGCTGCATATCGACCATCTCTCGGAGGTTCCGGTATCGGACCTTTCGGGCGGCCAGCAGCAGCTCGTCTCCGTGGCCCAGGCCCTGGTGCGCGCGCCCAGCGTGCTCCTGCTCGACGAGCCGACAAGCGCGCTCGACCTGCGCCGGCAGTTGCAGGTGACCAATGTCATCCGCGAGACGACGCGGCGGCGCGGCCAGGTCACGCTCGTCGCATTGCACGACCTGGCGCTGGCCAGCCGCTGCGCGGATCGCTTCCTGCTGATCGACCGCAAGACCGTCGTCGCCGATGGCCGCCCCAGGGATGTCCTCTCGCATCCGGCGGCGTCGGATGTGTATGGCGTCGACATCACGCTGGAACAGGGCGCGACCGGCAATCTCCTGGTCGACACCATGCTGCGCGCCGGCACCGAGCGGATCACGGCCTGAGAGGCCAGGGGGTCCGCTGCGACCGGCCAACGCCCGCTCGAATGGGCGTTTGGGGCCGTGGTGGGGCGCCAACAAGGCACGGGCTGCCGAATCAGGCCACAAAGATGCCGAACTCCGTGTCCATATGGCGCGCTGAATGATGGTTAATGCAATCTTAATTTCGGAGCGAATAGATCTTTGGTTGAAAGTAATGAGAGGCTGACGTCACGGCAACAAATGTCGGAGATATCCGATCTGCGTCGTCGAGGGCGATCGGTCACGAACGTAAAACTTCGCATGGCTGCGGACTATGTGCGTGCGAGCGCAGCCTCTTCTTTGTTGCATCCGATGCAGGCTTGCGAGGGTGCGGCGCATATTGCCGATCGCGATGTGCTCATCCTGTCCGGCGTCACGCTGCGGCACTGCGCCCAGCCGCCCTCATCATCGCAAAGTCCGTAGCGCCAGCTCACCCCCGATAGTCAAACCGCCTTGTCGCCTTCGGCGCGTGGAGACACTGCACTGCGCAGAGCCTTCGCGATGCTTCAGGCCGGGCGCAATCAAAACGAGTTCCCTTCCGCCGCCGCCCCCGTGACAGCCATGATGTGCTCGTCCCCGGTCAGGCCGGCGCGCCCAATCCCAGCAAACACAACAAGCCACAAGGGCCGCTGATCCTGCCGACGATGGATCCGGGCCGCGAACGCACGGCTTGACCCTTACCCCCGGAGTATATCCATGAAGCGCATCGCCCCACTGGCGTTGCTTTCGCTTGCGGCCTTTGTCGAGCCGCCCGCCACGACCATGGCGACCACGCAGCTCATCCTCACCGGCGTGCCCGTCGTCATCGACGGCGACACGCTGGCGAGCGAGCAGCGCTGCCTCGCCGAGGCGATCTATTTCGAGGCACGCTCCGAAGCGGAAGACGGGCGCGTCGCCGTCGCCCAGGTGGTGCTCAACCGGGTCAAGAGTGGGTATTATCCGGGTTCCGTCTGTGGCGTCGTCTATCAGAACCGCCACCGCAGGCTCGCCTGCCAGTTCACCTTCGCCTGCGAGGGCAAGTCGCTGCGCATCAAGGAGCCCGAGCAATGGCAGGTGGCCCTGCGCATCGCGCGGGAGGTTTACGAGGGCCGGACCTATCTGGTGGAGGTCGGCGATTCCACGCATTATCACGCCGATTATGTCCAGCCCTCCTGGGCGAAGAGGCTGAAGAAGATGGATGTGATCGGCCGCCACATCTTCTACAGCCGAGGCACGACCGGACTGGCCCATTCCGGGTGACCCGGGGCTGAGGCGGGCGACCGCTTCGCAATTGCGAGCGCGGCCCGTATAGCTTGCGCGGCGATCAGTCTCGCCGGGAGTCATGCCTATGGCCTATCTGTCCGATGCCCGCGCCCTCACGCTGGCCGATTTCGCCCGGATGAAAGCGGCGGGTGAGAAGGTCGCGATGATGACCTGCTACGATTCGAGCTTCGCCAGCCTGCTCGAGAACTGCGGGGTCGAGATCCTGCTCATCGGCGATTCCATGGGGAATGTGCTGCAGGGGCACTCCACGACGCTGCCGGTGACCATGGAGCAAATGGCCTATCACACGGCTTGCGTGGCGCGCGGCGCCAGGCGTGCCTTCATCATGGCTGACATGCCGTTCGGGTCGTATCAGGAAGGTCCTGCGCAAGCCATGCACAATGCAGCCAAGCTGATGGCTGCCGGCGCTCATATGGTGAAGCTCGAAGGCTCGGACTATGTCGTCGAGACCGTTCGCTATCTCGTCGAGCGCGGCGTCCCGGTCTGTGGCCATCTCGGGCTGACGCCGCAATCCGTGCATCAGCTCGGCGGTTACAGGGTCCAGGGCAAAACGGCGGATGCGGCGAGCAAGCTGAAAGCGGATTCTGCCGCGCTGGAGCAGGCGGGCGCGCGCTTCCTCGTGCTGGAAATGGTGCCGTCGACACTGGCCGAAGAGATTGGCGCAGCCAGCCACGACATGCTGACGATCGGGATCGGCGCCGGTGTCCATTGCGATGGCCAGGTGCTCGTCCTCCACGACGCGATCGGCGTCTATCCCGGCAAGAGGCCACGCTTCTCCAAGGACTTCATGGTCGGCGCGGGCTCGATCCAGGAGGCGGTCCAGGCCTATGTCGCCGCGGTGAAGAGCCAGGAATTTCCAGGTCCGGAGCACAGTTACTGAACGCCGCCACGGGCAGGTGCGATCTGTCGGAGGTGGCTCGCGGCCACAGGGCCGGGTTACGTCAAAGCGGCTCTGATCAGATTTTTCATTATATCAATTGGAATATAGCGATGGCCATCCTCAAGGGATGCGCGCCGATGACAATTCGGGCGCATCTCGGCAGGGCGCTCTCTTGCATCGTCCGATGCCGATTCCATCGGAAGGCCCCGCTTTCCCGGCAATCGCCGATCTGACTGTTGACACCGGCGCCTGAACGGCTGGAACATGCCGAAAATCGCACGGATGCCGATGGCGAAATTGCCCTCGGCTCGGACTGAATATGCGAAACGGGTGGAAATGGATGCCGAGCATGGTCGAGACTGCGCGAGGCCTGCACGCTGATCGGATATATTCGACATTGAATAACGCGGCGGCCGTGGCGCAATCCGCCGTGGCGGCGTCCTGGTCGCGGTCCGTCGTCAAATACGGCCTTGATCCCAATCACGCCCGGCCGCCCTGGCGGCTCAGCCAGCATGAATTCGATGCTGCCTTCGAGCGCCTGGATCCTCTGATCCGAGTGGCACAATCGACCCTGGATCGGCTCTTTCAGTCCGTCGGCGATGCCGGCTGCTGCGTGCTGTTCACCGATCGCGAGGGCGTGCCTCTCGATCGACGAGGCGTGCCCGGCGACGACGTCGATTTCCGCAATATCGGGCTCTGGACCGGAATGGTCTGGAGCGAGGCCAGCGAAGGCACCAACGGCGTCGGGACCTGCCTTGCCGAAGGGCGCCCGCTGACGATCCACCGCGACCAGCATTTCCTGACGCGCAATATCGGCCTGAGCTGCAGCGTCGCCCCGATCTGGGACGCGCAGGGGCGGCTGATCGCGACGCTGGATGTCTCGACCTGTCGCGCCGACCTGACGCCGGCCATGCTGAAGCTTGTCGCCAGCGCGACGGTCGAGGCGGCACACCGGATCGAGGCTCATCATTTCCGGATGGCCTTTCCCAGGGCGCGTATCGTCGTCGCCCAGGACCGCTTCGGTGGCGGCGGAGGTCTGCTGGCCGTCGACAAGGAGGATCTCGTCATCGGGGCGAGCCGGGCCGCGCGGCTGGCCTATGGACTGACGGACGAGCGCTTGGCGCACCCGTTTCCCGCCGATGATCTGCTGGCCGGAGACGAGGCGAGGCCCGCAGAGGAACTGAGCGCCGCCGAACGCGGCGTCGTGCAGCGGGCTCTGGCGCGGGCCAATGGCAATGTCTCGGCGGCGGCGCGCATGCTCGGTGTCAGCCGCGCGACGATGCACCGGAAGCTGACACGGCTCGGCCTCGAACGCGGCCGCTGACGGCGGCGTGGCCGAGCATGCAATCTCTTCCGAAACCTGTCGCAAAGCTGAGACAGTCGGGCGCCTGAAAGCGTCGCACGCCTCCTGACAACGCCAAGCATTGCGGTCGATCCTGCCCTTCAGGGCGCGGCCTCACAGCGCTGCGATGGAGGAAGAGATGAACAAGCCCGAATTCAACCGTACATCCGCGACGCCGTTCAAGGCGCGCTATGGCAATTTCATCAACGGCAAATGGGCCGAGCCCAAGTCAGGGCGCTATTTCGAGAACACCTCTCCGGTGAATGGCCGGCTGCTCTGCGAGGTCGCGCGCTCCGACGCTGAGGACGTCGAGGCGGCGCTCGACGCCGCCCATGCCGCCAAGGACGCCTGGGGCCGCACCAGCGCCGCCGAGCGGGCGCTGCTCCTGAACAAGATCGCCGACGTGATGGAGGACAATCTCGCGCTCCTCGCGCTGGCCGAGACCTGGGACAACGGCAAGCCGATCCGGGAGACGACCGCTGCCGACATGCCGCTGGCGATCGACCATTTCCGTTATTTCGCCGGCGCGGTACGCGCGCAGGAAGGCGGCATCTCCGAAATCGACCATGATACGGTCGCCTATCACTTCCACGAGCCGCTCGGCGTCGTCGGCCAGATCATTCCCTGGAACTTCCCGATCCTGATGGCCGTCTGGAAGCTGGCACCGGCGCTCGCCGCCGGCAATTGCGTCGTGCTGAAGCCGGCCGAACAGACGCCCGCCTCGATCCTCGTCCTCGCCGAGCTGATCGCCGACATCCTGCCGCCGGGCGTCCTGAACATCGTCAACGGCTTCGGCCTGGAGGCCGGCAAGCCGCTCGCCTCGAGCAACCGCATCGCCAAGATCGCCTTCACCGGCGAGACCACGACCGGCCGGCTGATCATGCAATATGCCAGCCATAACCTGATCCCGGTGACGCTGGAGCTCGGCGGCAAGTCGCCGAACATCTTCTTCAAGGATGTGACGCTCGAGGATGACGATTTCTTCGACAAGGCGATCGAAGGCTTCGTCATGTTCGCGCTCAATCAGGGCGAAGTCTGCACCTGTCCGAGCCGCGCCCTGATCCATGAGAGCATCTATGACCGCTTCATGGAAAAGGCGCTGAAGCGCGTCGCGGCGATCAAGCAGGGCGACCCGCTGGATGCCGCGACGATGATCGGTGCGCAGGCCTCCTCCGAGCAGCTCGAGAAGATCCTGAGCTATTTCGACATCGGCCGGCAGGAGGGCGCCGAGGTGCTGATCGGCGGGGCGCGAAACGAGCTGCCGGGCGATCTGGCGGGCGGCTATTACGTCAAGCCGACCGTCCTCAAGGGACACAACAAGATGCGGGTCTTCCAGGAGGAGATCTTTGGGCCGGTCGTCTCCGTCACGACATTCAAGGACGACGAAGAGGCGCTCTCGATCGCCAATGATACACTCTATGGCCTCGGTGCCGGCATCTGGACCCGTGACGGCAACCGCGCCTACCGCTTCGGCCGCGCGATCCAGGCGGGCCGGGTCTGGACCAATTGCTACCACGCCTATCCCGCGCATGCGGCCTTCGGCGGCTACAAGCAGTCCGGCATCGGTCGCGAGAACCACAAGATGATGCTCGACCATTACCAGCAGACCAAGAACATGCTGGTGAGCTATTCCCCGAAGAAGCTCGGTTTCTTCTGAAGAAGCTGACTTCTCCCTGAAGACGCTGGCTTCTTCAGGCGCTTGCCCGCCCCTCCACGGGCATAGGCCCGGCACGCCCGCAGCTAAGACGTTGTTGGCGTGCCGGGATATCCCGTAGGCCGCATTGCCCGGTGTTGAGCATCGGGGAGCGGCACATCTTTGTCGTCCCACGCCACGGGGAGTTCCGGCATGAGCGAGCAAGTCATCGAGCAGGTCGATATTGTCGAGCAGGTCATGGCCACGCCGGCCGCCCTCAGCCTGATCGCGCGGCTGCAGGCCGAGCACGGAGCCATTCTGTTTCACCAGTCGGGAGGCTGCTGCGATGGCTCCTCGCCGATGTGCTATCCGCAGGGCGACTTCATGGTCTCGGACCACGACGTGAAGCTGGGCGAGGTTGGCGGCGCTCCGGTCTATATCAGCGGCGCGCAATTCGCCCTCTGGCGCCATACCCAGCTGATCATCGACGTCGTCCCCGGGCGGGGCGGGATGTTCTCGCTGGAGAACGGCACGGAGCAGCGCTTCCTCACGCGCTCGCGCGCCTTTTCCGGCGAGGAGATGTGCCGGCTCGACGGCGGAAAAATCAGCTCCGCCGGCTGAGCTACAGGTCCGTCCGGTCTCAAGGCGCGGCGGTGATCAGCCGCAAGGAGCCATCGAAAGCCGCTTGCCGGCGCAATGCCCCGTGACGCCTGTCCCAGCTGCCGTCTTCGAGCGCGCGCTGGAGATGCGCGACATAGTCCGCGCGGACCGGCTCGCCGACGAAGCTCCAGGCCGAATTCGCAGCGCGGGCGCCGGCTTCGAGCAGGCGTTCCGGGCGCCCATAATAGGCCTCGTTGAAGCCGTCCCGGCAGTCGAAGGGAATGGCGACCGGGTCGACATGCGTCTGGCCGCCGAGCACTGTGCGGATGCGGCCAAGTGCGGGGTAGCGGCGGGCCTCGGTGGCGAGAACCTCGGGCGCGTAATCGTTCAGCCAGAAGCGTTGCACCAGATCGGGATCGCAGCTCAGGATGATGACCCGTCCGCGCGTCACGCGCCGCATCTCGGCAAGCCCGGCCTCCAGGTTCTTCCATTGATGGATGGAGAAGGTCGTCATGCTGGCGTCGAAATGCCCGTCGGGGAAGGGCAGCGCCTCGGCGACCGCATCGACGGCAAGGGCGAGATCGGAGGGGCGCTGGGCGCGCATCGAGGCCGAGGGCTCGACGGCCGTGACGTCGCGATCCCGCGGTTCGTAGGAGCCCGCGCCGGCCCCGACATTCAGCACGGACCGCGCGGTGCCGAGGGCCTGCTCGATCTGGGCGGCAATTGCCGGCTCGGGCTGCCGATAGGCGGTATAGCCGGCGCCGATGACGCCGTAATTCGCGTCCCCGGCGCTCCCATCCGCTTGTCGTGGATTCACTGAACCGATCGTCATCAGGATCTCCCTGTTGCGTCAAAAGGGCTGGCCGACGCGTGCAGGTTTGCATCACGCGGCGCGCGCTCCGTTCGTTTAATGCACGGCCGGAGGCCGTTCTCGGCTGGCCGGCAAAAGGGCCGGATCAGCTCAGAATTGGCCAACTATCAAGGCTTTCCTAGAGATGATCGGCTCACCATGCTATCGAGTTAAAATCCGATCATGGTGAGCTGAACTCACGGATGGCCTGTCATGCCGCGCAAGCTTCCGCCGCTTTCCGCCCTCAGGGCCTTTGAGGCGACGGCGCGTCTCGGCTCGGTGACGCGTGCGGGCGAGGAGCTCGGCCGGACCCATGGCGCGGTCAGCCGCCAGCTTCGCAGCCTGCAGGATCATGCGGGTATGGAGCTTTTCGAGAAGGCCGGGACCGGCCTGCGGCTGAACGAGCGCGGCGAGGCCTTGCGGCAGGTCGTCGCCGGATCGCTCGATGCGCTCGAGCAGGGCTGGCTGCGCGTGCTGGAGGAGGCGCGTGGGCCGAGCGTGCATGTGGCCTGCAGCGCCACCTTCGCCATGCGCTGGCTCGTGCCGCATCTGCAGGGCTTCTATCGTCGCCATCCCGAGATCCGGCTCCGTCTCTCGATGACCTCCGCCCAGGAGATCAGGCACCAGGGTGCCGATCTGGTGCTGGTCTGGGATCGCCGCTCCTATCCCGCGCGCGACCGGGAGCGCGCGATCCGCCTGACCGATATCGCCTTCGGCCCCGTCTGCGCTCCCGGGCATGCGATCACGCGGGATGGCGAGCGCCTGGTCTGCTCGACCCGGATTGCCCATGAGCATAGCGCCAGCGCCTGGGAGACCTGGCAGGTCAATACGGGCCTGACGGCGACCCACGAGGCGGAGATCTTCTTTCCGCACACGCATCTCTGCATCGAGGCCGCGCTGGCGGGCCTGGGCGTGGCGCTGGTCGAGCAGCGCATGGTCAGGGACGACCTTGCGGCCGGCAGGCTGGTCGCGCCTTGCGGGTTCGTTCCGTTCGCCGATGGCCTGGCCGCCATCCCCGCCAGGGATCATGGCGTTTCACCGGCTACACGCGCCTTCCTCGCCTGGATCGTCGAAGAATTCGCCGCCGAAGCTGCCGCTCCCTGAGCCTTCGCCTGTCGCCGAGATCGCGGGAGACGGCGCGTCAGGAACCGGCGCGTGCCCGATGGAGCGGGAGGATGGCATCGCGCGTCAGCGGGGCGAGTTCGGGATGGGGCGCGCGAGCCGGATCGAACCGGATCAGTTCTGCGATCTCCGCGGCGGGGGCGAGCGTCCGCTCGGTCGACAGGCTGAACAGCTCCGCTTCCACCGTGAAGCCCTGCTCATGTGCTGCGGGTGCCGCGAAACGGCCGAGATAACGCGGCGACGAGGGCGCGACGACCAGACCGAGTTCCTCGTGCAGCTCCCGGACCAGCGCCGCCAGCGGCGTCTCGTCGGGCTGGATCTTGCCTCCGGGCTGCATGAAGGCGCTGGTGCCGCGCTTGCGCACGAGGATCAGCCGGACCTGTTGGTCGGTGAGCAGGGCGGCCGCGATCCTGATCGTCGGCGGGGCGCTCAAAGGCATCTGTCCGGCAGGTCGATTGGTCAGTTCCTTCAGTTGGAGAGACCGGTCCTGGCGACGAGCGCCGGGTCGGGGCGATAGAGCGCGGGATACAGGCGCTTCAGGCTTTCGATCTTCGGCAGGTCGTTGATCACGATATAGGGGTGGCTCGGGTTCTTCGTCAGGAAATCCTGGTGATAGGCCTCGGCTGGGTAGAAGGGCCGGTCCGGCTCGATCTTGGTCACGATCGCCGCGTTAAAGGCCTTCGCCTGGTTGAGCTGCGCAATATAGGCCTTGGCGATCCTGGCCTGGTCTGCATTGGCCGGGAAGATCGCCGAGCGGTACTGGGTGCCGATATCGGGGCCCTGGCGGTTGAGCTCGGTCGGATCATGCGCCGCCGAGAAATAGATCTGCAGAATGCGCGCATAGCTGATCTTGCGCGGATCATAGGTGATCTGGACCGCTTCGGCATGGCCCGTGCGCCCCGAGCCGACCTGCTCGTAGCGGGCGGTCGCCTTCTCGCCGCCGGCATAGCCGGAGACCGCGTTGCTGACGCCGTCGACATGTTGAAAGACGCCCTGTACGCCCCAGAAGCAGCCGCCGGCCAGGACTGCGACTTCGGACGTGGCCTGCGGGGCCGGTTCAGCAGCCGACAGGGCAGGGATCGCGCGGGGTGCGTTCTCGGCGGCCGATGGCGAAATCCTCAAGCCGAGACCGACGAGCCCGATCAGCGCGAGCGCGGCGAGGGCCGGCCGGCCATAGCGCGCGACGGGCGATCCGGCGGTCTTGTCGAGTGGGTGTTTCATGTCCGATCTCCCTGTTCAGCCGAAGGTGAAGGCATAGGCCTGTACGCCCGGGTCGAGAAAGCGGATCTCGAACAGGCGATCGCCGACCTCGCCCTTCTGGCGTATGAGCTGGTAGAGCCGCTGCTCGTTCACAATCCCCTGGCCGTCGGCATCGCTGTCCATACCGTGATCGCCGCCGGGCGGGGCGCCGTCGATGGTGACGCGAAAGCGCACCGGCTTGCCATCCGCTCCCGGACCGAGAACGAGATGCAGATCGCGCGCATGGAAGCGGAAGGCGATGCTGCCATCCTTGTCGTCCAACGCGGCGTGTTCGGCACCGATCGTCCAATTGCCTGAGAGCCCCCATTCATTGAGCCGGGGCTGGCCCAATGCGTAGGCTTGGCGCTTGTCCTGGACGATGCCGCCCGGCGAGACGAAATTCTCTGCGCGTTCATAGCCCAGATAGGTTTCCGGCGAGCGCACATTGCCGAGATCGGAGGCAGCTTCCGCGCCCATGGCCTTGACCGTGACGAGTTCTGTCGGCGCCCCCTTCTGGCCCGCCTCGGCCAGAAGCGTCTGGATCACCCGTTCGGAGGCGTCATAGTCGCCCTCGCCGAACTGATGGTGGCGGACCCGGCCCTGCGCGTCGATGAAGTAATGGGCGGGCCAATAGCGGTTCTTGAAGGCGCGCCAGATCGCAAAATCATTGTCAATCGCGACGGGGTAGCCGATCTGAAGATCGTTCACCGCCTTCTTGACGTTGCCGATGGCCTTCTCGAAGGCGAATTCCGGCGTATGCACGCCGATTACGACGAGACCCTGATCCTTGTACTTCTCGGCCCAGGCGCGGATATAGGGGATTGTCCGCAGGCAGTTGATGCAGGAATAGGTCCAGAAATCGATCAGGACGACCTTGCCCTGGAGCTGCTCAGCGGTCAGTGGCGGCGAGTTCAACCATTCGACCGCCCCCGCCAGCGTCGGCATGGTGCCCTCGACGGGCAGTTCGTCGCTCGCCTGCGCAGGCTTGCCCTGCATCATCATGGCGTTGCCGCCCGTCATGGCCGGGTTTGCGGCCATCATGGCTGGATTGGCTCCCGTCATCGCCGGAGCGGCCTGCATGGCCACCGGGGACTGCCCGGGCGCCTCCGTTTCCGGCCGGAGCCGGTCGATCAATCCCTGCTCGAGCGTCGCCGTGCTCGCCAGCGAGACGCGTGTGAGGAAGCCGGTGTCGAGCCCGAGCGCGATCGCCGCGACCGCAACCAGAACGGCAACACCCATGCCCCGGCGGAGCCACTCGCCGGCGCCGAGCGAGCGCTTCATGGCGGAAAAGACCCGGCCGCCGACCAGAAGCGCCAGCGCGAGCGAGGTTGCAGCTCCGGCGGCATAGGAGAGCAGCAAAAGCGAAGTACCGGCATTCGCCCCTTGCAGGGCTGCGCCCGTCAGGATCAGTCCGAGAACCGGCCCGGCGCAGGGCGCCCAGAGCAGGCCGGTGGCGACACCAAGCAGCAGTGAAGCCCCGACCGCGCCCTTGCCCTGTTCCGCCTGTTCCGAGAGGCGGCCGCCGAGCGCGACCAGCGGGCGCGTCGCCCAGTCCGAGAGGGAGGGGAACAGCAGCGCGAGCCCGAACAGGGCGAGCAGGCCGATCGCGATCAGCCGGCCATATTGGTTGGCCTCGACGGCCCAGCTGCCGCCGACGGCCGCCAGCGTCGCGATGCCGGCGAAGCTCGCTGCCATGCCGACGAGCATCGGCAGCCCGCTGCGCAGGAAGGGCTGGCCCGCACGGGCGAAGACGAAGGGCAGGACCGGCAGGATGCACGGGCTGACGATCGTCAGCACACCGCCGAGATAGGCGAGCAGGAACAGGGTCATCGCTGCCGCTTTCAGGCCGCCGCAGGCTTGAAGGTCATGGAAACGCCGTTCATGCAGTAGCGCAGGCCGGTCGGCCTCGGACCATCGTTGAAGACATGGCCCTGGTGGCCGCCGCAGCGGCTGCAATGCACGCTCGTGCGCTGCATCCCGAGCGTGTTGTCCGTCTCGGTGCCGACCGCCTTGTCCAGAGGCGCCCAGAAGCTCGGCCAGCCGGTGCCGCTGTCATATTTCGTGGTCGAGGAAAACAGCGGCTGGTCGCAGCCGGCGCAGGCGAAGTCGCCCCGGCGCTTCTCGTTCAGCAGCGGGCTCGTATAGGGGCGCTCCGTGCCGCTCTGCCGCAGGACGGCATATTGCTCGGGCTTGAGCAGGCGGCGCCATTCGGCGTCGGTATGGGTGACCGGGAAGGTCACTTCGGAGCGCGCGATGAGCGCCAGCAAGGGCGATGATGCCGCCGCAAGGCCTGCGCTTCTCAGCAGGATATGTCGTCTCGTCATCATGGCGCCGGTCTCCCGCTCCGGGATGATTCCAGATTCCCGGAACAAGCTAGCGACGAGGTCGCTATTCTTCCATGGGCATAGCGCTCACCGCGCGACCATGTGATCGATCCGTGATGTCGCAATCCCATTCAGGCTCGTTGTGAGGAAGGGGCGATGACGGGGTCCGTGACCGGGCTGGCGTTGTATCCACGAGGGCGCAACGCGGTGGCCGCCACACGCATTGCGAGAGGCGTCGCGCCGCCAGACACCACGGTAGACAGTCCCGGCCCGCGGCTGCCAACGGGACGGACGCGGTTGGACCAGATCGGCGCCACGTCAATCGCACCCGGGCGAAGCTTCCGGCGCAGGGCAATGCAAGCCAGCCGCGGCTTGTGCTTTGGATGTAAAGCGACACTTGACGCGCGACGGCTGCGGGCCTACATCGTCGATGTGGACATCGAGAGCATCAGGCATAAGGCGCTCTGGACGTTCGCGGAGACAGGCAGAGCCAAGGGCTTGCCTGGCAATCTCGTCGGGCGACTCCGGAATATGCTGGCCTATCTGGCCGTGATCGAGTCAGTCGAAGAGCTGAACATCCCGCCCAATTTCGGCGCTCACCTTCTGACTGGCGATCGCTCTGGCGTTTGGTCGCTCACGGTCACGAAGAACTGGCGCATGACCTTTCGTGTCAACGAGGCCGGCGCAATCGAGGATATCGATCTGGAGGATTATCACTGATGGTCATCAAGCTTCACCCGAGCTTCGCCGTCCATCCTGGGGCGTGGCTCAAGACCGAGTTCGTCCTGCCGCATGGGCTGAGCGTAACCGTCACCGCGGAGAAGTTGGGCGTGACCCGTCAGGCCATGAGCAATCTTCTGAACGGCAAGGCCGGCTTGTCGGCCGAGATGGCGATCCGCTTCGAGAAGGCGTTCGGCGTCCGCGCCGATACGATGCTGCGGATGCAGGCGGCGCATGATCTCGCCGAGGCCAGGGCCCATGAAGACGACATCAAGGTGCAACGGATCGCTGTGGCTGCCTGAGACCGGAGGGGCGGCTCCTTTCATTCGTTTCACGGATCAGAGCGATCAGCGCGCGCAGGCCGGCCGGGACGTGCCGGCGGCCGGGATAGTAGAGACAGAGGCCGGGAAAGGGCGGGCTCCAGTCCTCCAGCACCGGGATCAACGCCCCTGAGGCGATATGCGGTGCGACCGACCATTCGCTGAGATAGGCAAGACCGGTCCCGGCGAGCGTCGCCTCCAGCATCAGGGTCATTTCGTCGAGGGTGAGTGATCCCGGCACATCGATCTCGACCTGCTCGCCGCGCTGCTCGAATTCCCAGTGATAGATCGCGCCGCTCGCCATCCGCGCGCGAATGCATCGGTGCTGGAGCAGGTCGCCCGGCACGGCAGGCCTGGTGCGCCCCTGGAAATAGCCGGGCGATCCCACCACGACCTGTCGCAAGGCGGGGCCGATCGGAACCGCGATCATGTCCTGCGGGACGGTCTCCGCCAGCCGGATACCGGCGTCGAAACCCTGTCCGACGATGTCGACCAGGCGTCCTTCGGTGACGAGAACGACGTTCATGTCCGGGTAGCGCCTGAGATATTCGAGGATCAGCGGCGTCAGGATCATTCGTGCCGCGCCGGCCGATGTGTTGATCCTCAGCGTGCCGGCCGGGGTTTGCCGATGGCTGTTGATGCCCTCGATCGCGCCGCTGATCTCGGCGAGCGCCGGAGCGATCCGGGCGATGAACTGCTCGCCGGCATCGGTCATCGCAACGCTTCGCGTCGTTCGGTTGAACAGCCTTACGCCCAGTCGCGCCTCCAGCGCAGCCACAGCATGGCTCAGCGCCGAGGAGGACATGCCGAGTTCGGTTGCGGCTGCCCGGAAGCTGCCGAGCCGCGCAACGGCGGCGATCGCGTCGTATTCGCCGAGGCCTGTCTTCATTGTCCCGAATTCTGCATCACTTCATGCCGCTTTATCCTGATTATCCAATCGATCCTAGCGGCCTATCTCGGCTTCATCAAACCCGAGGCACCGGAGGCCAGCCATGAAGACCATCGACAAAATCTATATCGACGGGGCGTTCGTCACACCGCACGGAACCGAACTCTTCGACCTCCACAACCCGGCGACCGGCCGCGTGATCGGCCAGGTCCGCCTCGGCGACGAGATCGACACCCGCACCGCGGTCGCAGCCGCCAAGCGCGCCTTTCCCGCGTTTTCACGGAGCTCGAGGCAGGAGCGCATCGCCTTGCTCAATCGGTTGGCCGACGCGATGCAAGCGCGCAGTGCCGAGCTGACCGAGGCCGTGATCGAGGAATATGGGGCGCCCATATCCCGGGCGGAGTGGATGTCGGACTATGCGGTCGGCGGCTTCCGGCTCGCGGCGCAGACGCTGGAAACTTATGAGTTCACCCGCCGGATCGGCTCGGCGAAGGTGACGATGGAGCCGCTCGGCGTCGTCGGGCTGATCACGCCCTGGAACGCCAATGCCGGCTTCATCTGCAACAAGCTCGCCATGGTGATCGCCTCGGGCTCGACCGCCGTGATCAAGCCGAGCGAGATGAGTGCGATCCAGACCCAGATCGTGACCGAGGCCCTGCACGAGGCCGGTGTTCCCGCCGGTGTGTTCAACATCGTCACCGGTCGCGGCGAGGTCGTTGGGGCCGAGATCAGCGCACATCGCGATATCGCCAAGGTCTCCTTCACGGGATCGACCGCGACCGGCCGCGCAATCCTGCGTGCCGGAGCCGAAACGATGAAGCGCGTGACGCTCGAACTCGGCGGGAAGTCCCCGATGGTCATTCTCGACGATGCCGATTTCGCTGAAGCCGTGCCCTTCGCGTTGATGGCCGGCTTCATGAACAGCGGCCAGGCCTGCATCGCCGGCACCCGCATCCTGGTGCCACGGGCGAGGCTCGCGGAGTTCGAGGCGGCGATCAAGGCGGCCGTCGGCGCTGTCAGGTCGGGCGCCCCGCGCGATCCGGAGACGACGATCGGTCCGATGGTCAGCCAACGGCAATGGGACCGCGTCCAGTCCTATATTCGCAAGGGAAGCGAGGAAGGGGCAACGCTCCTGATCGGAGGCGAAGGACGGCCCGAAGGGACGAACGATGGCTGGTTCGTGCGGCCGACGGTCTTCACCGATGTCCATAACGACATGACCATCGCGCGCGACGAGATTTTTGGGCCGGTCCTGTCGATCATCCCCTATGAAACAGAGGCTGACGCGATCGCGATCGCAAACGACACCGACTATGGCCTCCATGCCTATGTCGCCGGCTCCGATCCCGCTCGCGCGCAGGCCGTGGCAGACCAATTGGTCGCCGGGCGCGTCGTCATCAACGGCGCTCCGATGGAGCCGCTGGCACCGTTCGGCGGCTTCAAGCAATCCGGTATCGGGCGTGAGAACGGCGTGTTCGGGCTCGAGGCCTATCTCGAACCCAAGGCGGTGATGGGCTGATCGGGGCAGATCACGAGCCGGGGCCCGGCTGAACGGCGGGCCCCGGCCTACACCCGAACCGGTTCAGGCGTTGATCGCGGGATGGAGCAGGTTTTCCAGGCCGATATTGCGGTAGATCTCGCGGCGCATGCGGTCGGCGACGCCGTTGACGATCTCCGCGCCGTCTTGCAACGGGTCGACATGGACGCGGAACGGGCGTTTTCCGAAAGGCGCATCGACGACACGGACGATCGCGCGGGCCACCTCGGCGGGATCGGCATCGGCTGGTTCGAGACTGGCGAGGCCCTGGAGCGCCTTGTCTGCGATGCCCGCATAGGGGCCGGCCGCATATTCCGCCGCGCGCGCCTCGTCCGCGGGTCTGCCGGAATGGGCGAAATGGTTGGTGCCCCGGGTGAAGGCGCCCGGCACCATGATAGTGGTCTCGATGCCAAAGAGCGCGAGTTCGGTGGAATAGGAGACGGCCAGCGCATCCATCGCCGCCTTGGCGGCGAAATAGGGCGCCAGGAATGGTGGCGTGCCGCCACGTGTCGAGCTCGAGCCGACCCAGACCAGCAGGCCCTTGCCCTGGGCTCTCAGCCGGGGAAGCGCCGCACGGTTGACGCGCTGGGCGCCAAGCACGTTGACGTCATATTGCTGGATGAACTGGTCGGGGGGGAAGGCCTCTGCCGGTCCGAAAACCATGTGGCCGGCATTGTGGACGATGACGTCGAGCCGGCCGGCCTCACTGATGATGCGGGCGACGCCCGCCTCAGCGGAATTGTCCGACTGAACGTCGAGTTCGACCGTGCGCAGATCGGCTCCTTCCGCGCTCGCCCATTGCGCCGCAGCCGCGACCTGCGGCGCGTTTCGTCCTTCCGTCTCGCGCATCGAGGCGTAGACGCTGTGGCCGGCCTGGGCCAGGGCCTTGGCGGTCATCAGGCCAAAGCCCGAGGAGGCGCCGGTGACGAGGATGGTTTGCCTGGACATGACGATGGTCCCTTGCTGGGCGTGAGATGAGGCAGAGTGGTTTCGGACTCTCCCTGGCGGGCGGGATCAGATGATCCCGCCATTGGCTCGCAGCGTCTGGCCGTTGATCCAGGCGCCGTCCGGCCCCACGAGGAAGGCGACGGCATCCGCGATGTCCCTGGGCTGACCGAGGCGTTCGAGCGGGGCGAGCTTCGCGAGGCGCTCGATGACCTCCGGCGGCTTGCCATCGAGGAAGAGTTTCGTCGCGGTCGGGCCGGGCGCGATCGCGTTGACGGTGATGTTGCGGCCGCGCAGCTCCTTGGCGAGGATGCTGGTCATCGCCTCGACTGCGGCCTTGGTTGCGGCATAGACGCCGTAGCCCGGTTGCAGCAGGCCAACGACGCTGGACGAGAAATTCACGATCCGGCCGCCATCGCGCAGCCGCCGTGCCGCTTCGCGCAGGGTGTTGAAGGTGCCCTTCAGATTGACCGCGATCTGGCGCTCGAACAGGGCGTCGTCGCTGTCGGCGATGTTCGCCAGGCTCATGATGCCGGCATTGTTGATCAGCACATCGACGCCGCCGAAGGCGGTCTCGGTGCTGTCGAACATGCGCCGGACCGCCTCGACATTGGCGATATCGGCCTGGGCGGTGACGGCGCGGCCCCCCGCGGCCTCGACCCGGGCGACGAGCGCCTCGGCTGAGGCGGCATTGCCGGCATAGTTCACCACCACGGTGAAGCCGTCCTTGGCGAGACGCTTGGCAACCGCGGCGCCGATGCCGCCTGAGGCGCCCGTCACGATCGCGACCTTGCTGCTCGTATTCGTCATGATCTCTCTCCTTGGTTCTCCGCTGATGCGCGGCGGCTGTGAGGAGAGAATGGACGTTCCATTGCGCGAGATAATCGGCCATTATTCGGCATCACTGTTCGAGTAGGCGAATAATGGACCGCTTCGATGCCATGCGGGTCTTCACCCGGATCGTGGAGCGTCGAAGCTTCACGCAGGCCGCCGCGGATCTCGGCCTGCCGCGCTCATCGGTCACCGATGCGGTCAAGGGGCTGGAGGCGAGGCTGGGCGTGCGCCTGCTGCAGCGGACGACGCGGCAGGTCAGCCCGACGCTCGACGGTGAGGCCTATTACCGGCGCTGCCTGGCGCTGATCGCCGATCTCGAGGATGCGGAAGGCGCCTTTGCCGGTGCCAAGCCGAGCGGCCTGGTGCGCATCGATGTCCACGGCACCCAGGCCCGCCATTTTCTGCTGCCGGGGCTCGGCCGTTTCCTCGAGGCCTATCCCGGCATCCGACTGCATATCGGCGAGGCGCACCAGGCTCTCGACCTCGTCCGGGAAGGGTTCGACTGCATCCTGCGGGCGGGACCGCTTGCCGACAGCCCCCTGATCCGGCGCAAGCTCGCGGAGCTCGGCCGCGGCACCTTCGCAAGCCCCTCCTATCTCGAACGCTTCGGCGAGCCGCGGACGCCGGACGATCTGCAGAGCCATCGCATCATCGGCTTGTTTGCTCCCGACGCGGCGAGCATCAGTCCGCTTGTTTTCACCGAGCGCGGCCGGGAACGGCAGGTCACGCCGCCTTCCGTGGTGACCGTGACCGGCCCCGAGACGAATGTCGCCTGCGCCTGCCTCGGACTCGGGATCATCCAGGTCCCGCGCTACCGCGTCGCGCCCGAACTGGCCAGCGGCGCGCTCGTCGAGATCCTGGCGGACTATCCTCCGACCCCGCTGCCCGTCCATGTCCTCTATCCGCACACGCGCCAGCTTTCGCCGCGCGTGCGCGTCGTCATCGACTGGATGGCGGAACAGTTCCGAGCCCGCACCGTCTAGGGCGGGGAGGCCGCTTGTCGGTATGGTGACAAGGACGTGGCGCGCCCGAATGGGAGCCTATGACACTCAAACAGCGGCATCGGCTGCCACCGCCGAAACGCAGGCACCTGGCGCTGCCCCGTTCATGGCGGTGGGGCGCTCCTGTGCGTTGGGCCCGGCGGCCGCAGTGGGGCTCAGAAGCGTTTCAGGCCCTGTGCCGAAGCGTGCGCAACTGGCGCTCGAGAAGCATCAGCCGGATGCCGTGCTGCTTCTGAATGCGGCACATGTCTTCGAGGATGGCCAGCAATTGTGCCATATTGACACTGGCTGGAGCTGGCTCGGGCTCAAGGCCAAGCCGCTGAAACAGGGAGGGATTTTCGACCAGGCGAGGCATGTCCGGCATGGTGTGATCCTCATTTCTGGTGCCCATGGGGCTGTCTTCACGGCATTGAACTGTTCCATTCCGGGAACACCTCACGCCCGCACCACATACCCAGCAAGAACGCCGCCAGACATGGCTGGGCCCGTCGCGCGAACCTTCGGCTCAGGACGGCGTTTCGATTGCACGGGGCGAAGGCGCCTGCCGGGAACCGGCCGGGCGCAATCCTGGTTCAGCCCAGGGCGCATCAAGCGAGGACGGATCTGATGACACGCACGATCATCCGCTCATTCGACGACCAAGCCGATGCCGAGACTGCCATCACGAGACTTGAGGCAGCAGGCCTGCCGCCAGATGACATCAGCATCATTCGCTCCCCCGGCGCGACCATCGGGAATGATGCCTCCCGGGGAGCCGAGCTCGGCGGCGCGGTCGGCGCGGGCGCGGGCCTTCTGGCCGGGGTGGCAGCGCTCCCCCTGCCTGGCGTCGGGCCGGTTCTGGCGGCCGGGTGGCTGCTCGGCACCTTGGCCGTCGGCACCACGGCCGGCGCCGCAGCCGGAAGCCTGATCGGGGCGCTGACCGGCGCCGGACTGAGCGAGGACGAGGCCCATTTCTACGCAGAGACGCTCCGGCGCGGCAGCACGGTGGTCTCTGTCCGCAGCTCCGATTCCCATGCCGCGGTCATCGAGAAGATCCTGGATGGAGCCGGTCCGATCGATGCGAAGGCGCGCCGCGGCGACTATGAGCGGGCAGGCTGGAGCCGCTTCGACGAAACGACCTCGCCTCCGTGACGCTGCCTGGAGGCGGTCACCTCTGAAGAGAGGAGGCAACGCTCAGGGCCATGGCTGAGCCTCGGCCGCCATGATAGCGCTGGGCCCGGGGGGACCACGGGCGCGCTGGGGAGGGAACCATGGATTTTCAGTTGGCGCTCATCATTGGGCTGACCTTCGTGATCCACCTGGTCGGCACGCTGGCTTATGCCTTCAGGATTGCGGGCATCCGCACCGGCCACATCGCCATTGCGTTCTCCCTCTTCAACGTTCTCGTCCTGATATCGCGGACTTCAAACTCATTTCAGGGGCCATTCCTGGCCAAACGCGTCGAGAACGCCATCAACAGTCCTGTACTCCACGATCTTCATTTCGATTTCGCGCTGATCATCGCCAGTGCCTCGGCCGCCACCTTGATCGGTGGCCTGCTGATCCCGACCTTTCAACGCTACTCGACGATCGCGGTGTCGAGCTTCAAACGAAATCGTTCGATGCCGCGCCTGTTGGCCCGTTCACTGACGCTGCGCGGCGTTTCCCTCATCGGGGCATCGGCCAAGATCCCCAGCTACCGGAATCTCTATCTTCTCAAGCTCCCGACCGATGTCCCCGTGTCGGTCATCCTGATGAATTTCGCAGCCAGTGCGCTTTGGACCGTTGGCGTGCTTGCGGCGATCTATGCCGGAACGATCGACCCGGACTTGCGCGTGACTGCGAGCACGCTGTCCTCGGTGATCAACGGCGTCGCGACGATCATGATGTTCATCCTGATCGATCCCTATCTTGCGGCCCTTACGGACGACACCGTCAGCGGAGCCTCGGATGATGGCTTCTTCCGAAAGGTCGTGGTCTGGATGATTGCCGGGCGTTTGGCGGGAACCATCGCGGCTCAGGCCATTCTGGTCCCTGCAGCGCAGTTGATCGTCTGGGTCGCCAAGGCAATCTAGCGCCCGTTGCGTGAGCTCCAACAGTGGGGTGCCAAGCTGACTGATCGAGCGCCGCCCGCCGACCCTCGCCAGCAGCGGCGGCCTGACGGCTGCATCGTCGATCATGCGAGACAGGCTTCGCTGCCCGCGGCGACGATCGCCTCCTCGCTCATGCTCCGATGCGGCGCCGGTCACCTTGCTTCCAATCGATACGACAGGGCGGTCGCGCGCCCCAACGGCAGTTCCAGCCGCCGGGAGATCTGCGACGCCTCCAGGAAAGCCTCATCGTGGCTGACGACGACGAGCGCGCCGTCATAGGCGCGCAGTCCGGCCTCGACGGCTTCGATGGAGCCGATATCGAGATGGTTCGTCGGCTCGTCGAGCAGGAGCAGCGGAGGAGGGGTCTTTCCACCGAGAACGCAGGCGAGGCCGGCACGCAGCAACTGTCCACCGCTGAGGGACGAGACGCGCTGAAGCGCGGCATCGGCCCTGAACATGAAGCGGGCGAGCGCGGCCCGGCAGGCATTCTCGTCGGCCTGCGGATTGATCCGTCGGAAATTATCCCTGATCGAGACTGCCGGATCGAGCAGGCTGACGCGCTGGTCCAGCATGGCGAAACCGGCCAGGACGCGCACGCTTCCCGCGAAGGGCCGCAGGTCTCCGGCGATCAGCGCAAGCAGAGTCGTCTTTCCCGAACCATTGGGGCCGGTGACGGCCAGGCGCTCCGGGCCGGTCACCATCAGGGAGAGATCGCGGAGAATCGGCCGCTCCCGCTGATGGCCCGCGGTGACGCGATCGATCGTCAGCACAGTCCTGTTGGGCGGCAGCCCAGTCGAGGGAAGCACCACGGAGAGCGGCTGCAGGATCTCGATCTGCTCGCGCGCGGTCGCGGCCGCCTCCAGGGCCTGCGCGCGCCTCGCCTCGGTGAGGCGGGCCCTCTCCCCGCCGCTGTCTTCGCTGCGATCCTTCAGCAGGCCCAGAGCGATCCGTGGCATGCCGCCCTTCGCCCCCGTTCTGCGGCCGGCCCCGTCCTTGCGGGCCTTGCGCTCGGCTGTCGCCTGAGCCTTGCGGGCCAGTTCGGCAACATGTTTGTCGGCGTCTGCTAGATCGTGCCGTGCGGCTGCGAGCTCGAGCGCCTTGCGCTCGCGATAGGCGCTCCAATTCCCGCCATAGCGCGTCGCGCCGAGCGAGGTCAGCTCGACGATGGCGTCCATCGTCTCCAGCAGTTCGCGATCATGGCTCACGACGATGGCACCAGAGCGCCAGTTGGCGAGGAGATCGATCACGGCGCTGCGGCCTTCCCGGTCGAGATTGTTCGTGGGTTCGTCCAGCAGGAGGACATCGGGTTCCGCGAAGATGAGCGCAGCGAGGCTGGCCCGCGTGCGCTGCCCGCCGGAAAGCGCGGTCAGGCGCGTGTCCGGTTGCGCATCGAGCCCGACCTGAGCAAGAGCCGCAGACAGGCGCGCTTCAAGCGTCCAGTCTGCCTCGCCCAGTTCGTCGATGCCAGCGTCCCCGGCCGCGGCACGGTGCAAGAGCGCCAGCGCCTCAGTCGCTCCAAACAGCTCTGCGACCGTTTCGTCCGGGGCGATCTGGACGGCCTGGCGCAGAACGCCGAGCGTCCCGCTCACCGAAACGCGCCCGGACTGGGGGGAGAGTTCGCCGGAGATCAACCGGAGAAGCGAGGTCTTTCCGATGCCGTTGCGGCCGACAAGACCAACGCGTTCCGGGCCGAAACTCAGGTCGAGGTCAGGGAGGAGGAAGCGGCCGTCAGGCGCCGACAGCGTCAGATGGGACAGGATGATGGAGGCAGGCATGAATACGGATCTCCCCAGGGGCAAGGCGGACTGGCTTTGCGGTCGGGGTGAAATCCATTGCTGAGACATCCTGTGGGAACTGATAACCAGCGTCATCTAGCTCCGTGATCCTTCCGGATCAAGCTTCGCGCCTTCTGACAAAGCGGCCGCTCAGCCATTGAAGACCAGCTGACGCGCGAGCCAGATGATCACCGCCGCAACATAGAGCCGGGTGAACAGCTCTATGGCCCCGCCGAGATAGGGTGTTGTCTGCAGAGCGGACTTGAAGTCGGGGAAGAGCAGGTAGAGCGCCCAAAGGCCGCAATAGGCGAGGTGGCGAGGAGTACGGTCTGCCCGGTTCGCGACTTCGGCCACATGGCGAATCTCTCAAGGGTCGCATCCAGACTAGCGCGCCATGAAGCGGGAGGCGCGAACTCCGAGTGGCTACCTGGAATCTCCATTGCGAACGCAGGGGGAGGCCGCATGAGCCGCGCTTTTGGCGCAGGTCGCCGCGTTGCAGGAGCGGGCCGGGGGGGGGGCTGTCAGCTAAATGTCAGCTTGCTGGGCGTAAGCTGATCTGAGCGCGGCACATCTTCAGCCCCCCAGCTCTTGTGTCGCGCTCGCATCGGCCCCGCCGTTTCACATGATCCGGCGGGGCTTCGCATGTTGAGGGCCTTGCCCCAAGGCCTGGCTCAGGCGAAGAGCAGCTCCGGGTTCGGCGTGTAGCGGGCGAGCTTGTCCTGGTCGATCGTGACGCCGAGGCCCGGCCGGTCGGGGATCGTCAGCCAGCCTTCGCCGTCGAGCACGAAGGGCTCGGCGAGGATGCCGTCGACATAGGGGCTGCCGCCGATGAACTCGACCAGATCCGCGCTCGGGAAAGCCGCCGCCATCTGCAGGTCCGCTGCGAGGCCGAGCGCCGTATTCCAGCCGTGGCCGATATATTTCACGCCGAAATCATCGGCCATCCAGGCGATGCGGCGCTGCTCCGAGAGGCCGCCGACTTTGGTGACGTCGGGCTGCACGATATCGACGGCGCCGCGCGCCAGCCAGGGCAGGAAGGCCTGCCGCCGCGTCAGCACCTCGCAGCCGGCGATCGGCACCGGCGAACACAGCCGCAGTTCGCGATATTCCTCGATCGCGTCGGGGCGCACCGGCTCCTCGAACCAGCCGACATCGAAATCCGCCAGCATTTCCGCAGTGCGCTTGGCCCATTTGAAGCCATGCGGCCAGAGCGCATCGCTCGCGCCGGCATCGACGAAGAGTTTTGCCTTGTCGCCGGCGGCCTCCCGCGCCGCCCGCACGATCGCTTCGTCGAGCCTAGTGTCCAGCGCCCGGCCGAACGGACCCCAGCCGATCTTGAAGGCGGTGAAGCCCTTGTCGCGATAGGTCGCGATCACCTCGCGCATCAGCGCCGGCTCCTCCATCAGCAGCGAGCAATAGGGCTGGACGCGGCGACGGTAACTGCCGCCGAGCAGCCGCCCCACGCTGAGCCCGGTCGCCTGGCCGAGAATGTCCCAGAGCGCGATGTCGATGCCGCTGATCGTATGGGTGAGCGTGCCGCCGCGGCCCATCCAGAACGTGTTCTGGTGCAGCCGCTCGCTGAGATGATCGGGGGAGAGCGCATCCTCGCCAAGGAAGAGCGGCTCCAGCACCTTGAGCCCGGCCTGCACCAGGCGCCCATCCGTGAACGAGCTGCCATAGCCGATCAGCCCCTGGTCGGTATGGACCGCGATCAGCGCATGGATCGAGTCGTCCGGCCGAATCTCCGCCGACCAGCCGCCCTTGGGGCTCTCGCCGAAGAGCGGCGCGGCCTCGATCCGAGTGATCTTGAAGGGGGGCAGGCTGGCGGGGCGCGGGGTCGTCCTGGCTGGGCTCATCTCGGAAACAGTCACGCTTCGTCCCTTTCTGCGCGGCGGCGGGCAATGATGGCTTCGTAGTCCATGGCCTGGTTCATCACGGTGATGTGCTCGTCCAGCGCGGCGCGGATCGCCGCGATGTCGCCGGCCTCGAACACCACGAGGAGATCCTGGTGCTCCTCGACGACGCCGAGCATCGGCTTGCCGAAGGTCGCCAGTCCGAAAATGATGGTGAATTGCCGCGACAGCGTCTCCCAGAGATCAAGCGTCACGCTGTTGCCGCCGAGTTCGCAGAGCGCCCGGTGGAACAGCGTGTCGGCTGCGGCGACGCCATAGGCATCGTGGCGGGCCGCCATCAGCTCCATTTCCGCAACCGCCTTGCGCAGCGGGTCGAGATGATGGCCGCGATTGCGTCCGGCCGCGGTCGCCCGCCCCATGGCGCTGGCTTCGAGCGCGATGCGGGTTTCGATGAGATCGGCAACGCGGTCATTCGTCACCGGACGCAGCCGGATGCCCTTGTAGGGCTCGTTGACGACGACGCCCTGGCTCTCGAGCAGCCGCAGCGCCTCGCGCACGGGCACGCGGCTGACACCGAGCTTGCGGGCGAGTTCGGCCTCGACGATCCGGTCCCCGGGCAGGATCAGGCCGGCGGCTGCGCCGGCGATGATGGCCTCGATCGCCTGGTCGACCAGGGTCTGCGGCTGCAGCGGCAGCCAGCCCGTGCCGCGCGATACCGGCTTCGGTGGCTCCGCCTTCGCATTGGTTTTCGTCTGCTGCATCCTGCCTCGCCCGGTGGCGGCCTCACTTGACTAATCGTAGAATCGTATACGATCATACGATCACAAGAGCAAGGAGGGGTAGGGATGGTCACCGTTGCCGAGAGCCGCATTCGCTGCGAAATCGATCTCGATGCGCCAGGCCGCCAGGCCGGCTACCTGAAGGCGCCGCTCTCGCGAAACACCTCCGGCTGGGGCACGGTCGAGATCCCGATCATCTCCGTGCGCAACGGCACTGGGCCGACCGTGCTGTTTACAGGCGGCGTCCATGGCGACGAGTATGAGGGTCCGATCGCCATCTCCCGGCTCGCGCGCAGCCTGGATGCGGCCTCGATCCAGGGACGCGTCATCATGATACCGGCGTTGAACATCCCGGCGGTAATGAACGACACGCGGCTGTCGCCGGTCGATAACCGCGACATGAACCGCTGCTTTCCCGGCAATCCGCGCGGGACCTTCTCGGAGATGCTGGCGCATTTCGTCGATGCGGTGCTGCTGCCCCATGTCGACATCTCCGTCGACCTTCACACGGCCGGCCATTCCGGCGATTCAGCCTTGTCGACCAACATGCATTACGTCGCCGATGCCGGGCTCCGGGAGCGCACCATGGCGGCGGCCGCGGCCTTCGGCGCGCCCTATAATGTCGTGTTCTGGGGCGTCGACGAGGGCGCGACGCTGACATCCTCGGTCGAACGCCGGGGCATTCTCTCGCTTGGAACCGAGCTCGGCGGTTGGGGGCGCGTCAATGTCGAGGGCGTGCGCATCGCCGACCGTGCGCTGCTCAACATTCTCAAGCATTTCAAACTGATGGAGGGCAGCCCGGATACGCGCCAGCGCGATGGTGCGGCGGGCACCCGCCACATGATGGTCCGCAACTCCGCCGGATACAGCTTTGCGCCGTCGGGCGGCCTGTTCGAGCCGAAGAATGTCGTCGGCGATATCTGCCGGGCCGGCGAACTCGCCGGGCTGCTGCATTTCGTCGAGGATGTCGACCGGCCACCGATCGAAATTCGCTACCAACTCGACGGCGTCCTGTGGATGTCGGCCGGTCCGGGCCGCGTCCAGCGCGGCGACGCCGTGGCCGTGGTGATGGAGGATTACGACGAGACCCGCGCTGCCCAGTGACGTCCTGAATAATCAAAGAGGGGAGATCAGGCATGAAAAAGCACAGCATTCTCGGCCAGGCGCTTGCAGCAACCATGCTCCTGTCGATGCAGGCCGGAGCCTCCGCCCAGCAGAAGGGCGGGGACGTCGTCATCGGCATCAGCCAGGCGCCGCCTTCGCTCGATGCGCAGATCACCTCGGCGCAGGCCTCGCGCAATGTCACCCTGCATATCTTCGAGACGCTCTATGCCCGCGACGAGAACGCCAAGCCGGTGCCGGAACTGGCCGAAGGCGTCACCATCTCGCCCGACGGCAAGACCTATGTCTTCCCGATCCGCAAGGGCGTGAAGTTCCATAACGGCAAGGAGCTCGACGCCAATGACGTCGTCGCCTCGCTCGAGCGCTACCGCAAGATCGGCGCCTCGCTGGCGCTGGTCTCGGCGATCGACAGCATCAAGGCGACAGGCCCGCATGAAGTCACCATCACGCTGAAACAGGTGCAGGCGACATTCCTCGACAACCTGTCCTCGCCGCGGGCGCCGCTGGCGATCTATCCGGCGAGCGAAGCGGCGAAAGAGGCCGGCAAGATCGAGATCATCGGCACCGGCCCCTATAAATTCGTCGAGTACAAGCCCGACAGCCACGTGAAGCTCGCCCGCTTCGACGGCTATGTGCCCAATCCCAACGGTACGGGCCGCGATGGTTTTGCCGGCAAGAAGGAGGCCTTTCTCGACACCGTGACCTTCCGCTTCATGCCGGAGGGCGGCGCCCGCACCGCTGCGCTCGAATCCGGTCAGATCCAGTTCAACGAGACGGCGGATGGGCCGACCGCCAAGCGCCTGGGCAGCGATCCGCGCTTCGCGATCCACAAGGTGGTGCCCTTCGGCCTGCAGGTGATCAAGTTCAACCATGCCGAGGCGCCGGGCAACGACAAGAATTTCCGGCTCGCCGTCCAGGCTGCGTTGAACATGGACGACATCATGAGCATCGCCTATTCCGACATCAACCAGATCGATCCGAGCTGGCTCTATCCCGGCGCGCCTTTCTACAGCACGGCCGGCAGCGCCAAGTACAACAAGGCCGATCTGGCGGAGGCCAAGGCGCTCCTGGCGAAGTCGTCCTACAAGGGCGGCAAGACCACCTTCATCGTCGATAACCTGCGGGCCAATGTCGACACCGCCACCGTGCTGCAGGAACGGCTGAAGGAGATCGGCATCAATGTCGATATCTCGATCGCTGACTGGCCGACGGTCTCGAAGATCGGCTTCACCCCGCAGGGCTGGACCTTCTGGACCCATGGCTTTGGCATCGAGCCCTTCGAGGGGCCGGCTTCCGTCATGGCGCCCTGGGTCAACGGCCTCTCGCAGCAGGCCAAGGACCCCGTCATCGACGAGCTGGCGGCAGCGCTCGGCAGCGAGATGGACGAGGCGAAGCGCAAGGCGCTGTTCGACCGCTTCCAGACCCATATGTATGACAATGCGGTGGCCATGAAGGCCGGCAATTACGGCGTCTTCCAGATCAGCACCGCCAAGCTGAAGAACTTCAAGCCCTACCGCATCCCGCGCATGTGGGGCGTCTGGCTCGAGCGCTGAGGCCGCCTGCGGGCGCGTCAGGCAGCGCGCCCGATCGGCCGCCCGCCGCTGGCGGGCTGCGCGACTGCGCTTTCTCCTAGCGGAACAACTGATGGCAAGCTTTATGATCCGGCGGATCGCCAGCGCGATCCTGGTGCTCGCGCTGGTCTCGCTGATGTCCTTCGCCCTGATCTGGCTGGTTCCGGGCGATACCGCCGCGGCCTTCCTCGACGCCTCGGCGACGCCCGAGCAGGTCGCGGCGCTGCGCACGGCGCTCGGGCTGGACAAGGCGCTGCCGCTGCAGATGGCGGAATGGTACGGGCGCGTCCTCAGCGGTGATCTCGGGCAATCCGTGCTGCTGAACCGCTCGGTCGCCGGCGCCTTGCTGGAGCGGCTGCCCGTGACGCTCTCGCTTGCCAGTTTTGCGCTCGCCATCGCCATCGCGCTCGGCGTGCCCGCCGGTGTCGCGGCCGCCGTCTTCCATAATCGCTGGCCGGACCAACTCTTCATGACGACGGCGCTGCTCGGCCTTTCCGTCCCCGATTTCTGGCTCGGACTGGTGATGGTGCTGGTCTTCGCCGTCTCGCTCGGCTGGCTGCCAAGCGGCGGCTTCACCGCCTTCGGCAGCGACCCGCTGGGCTGGCTCAAGACGGTGATCCTGCCGGCCTTCACACTGGGGCTTGTGCAGGTCGGCTTCATCGCCCGCATGGCGCGCGCCTCGATGCTGGAAACGCTGAACCAGGATTTCGTCCGCACGGCCAACGCCAAGGGCCTGTCGCGCGTCTACATCGTGCTGCGCCACGGCCTGCCCAACGCCATGATCCCGATCCTGACCGTGATCGGCATCGTCGCCGGCGCGCTGCTCGGCGGCACCGTCATCATCGAGCAGGTCTTCTCGATTCCCGGCATCGGCCGGCTGATCGTCGGCGCCATCGCCTCCCGCGACTTTCCCGTGCTCCAGGGCGGCCTGCTCTTCCTGGCGGTGGTCTATCTCCTGATCAATCTGATCGTCGATCTCCTCTACGCAGTCGTCGACCCGCGGGTGAGGCTGTCCTGACCATGACGATCGCCTTTCACAAACCGGCCCTGAGCCCGCGGCAGGCAAGCCTTCGCCGGCTCGCCCGCAGCCGCTCCTTCCAGATCGGGGCCGCGATCGTGCTCGCCATCGTCCTGGTCGCGCTGCTGGCCGATCTGCTCGCGCCCTTCGATCCGTTGCGCAGCAACGCCCGCATGCGCCTGACGCCGCCCAACGCCACCCACTGGTTCGGCACCGACCATTTCGGCCGCGACATCCTCTCCCGCGTCATAGTCGGGGCCCGCATCTCGCTCAGCATCGGTGCGGCGACCGTCATTCTCACCGGCCTCTTCGGCACTGTCATCGGCGCGATCGCGGGTTTCTTCCCGCGCTTCGACAACCCGATCATGCGGCTGATGGATGCGCTGATGGCGTTCCCCTCGATCGTGCTCGCCATGGTGGTCAGTGCCGTGCTAGGCGCGTCGCTGACCAATGTCGTGATCGCCCTGTCGATCGCCACGATGCCACACACCGCCCGCATCGTCCGCGCTTCGGTGCTGGTTGCGCGCGAGCTCGACTATGTCGAGGCCGCCCGCTCGCTGGGAGCGGGCGAATTGTCGATCCTGTTCCGGCATGTGCTGGTCAACGCCATGGGGCCGCTGATCGTCCGGCTGACCTATGTCTTCGCCGTCGCCATTCTCGCCGAGGCCGCGCTTTCCTTCGTCGGCGCCGGGCCGCCGCCGCCCGCGCCTTCCTTCGGCGCGATCATCGCCCAGGGCCGCGATTTCATGCGCGAGGCGCCGTGGATCACGATCTTCCCGGGGCTTGCGATCGTCCTGTCCGTGCTCGGCCTCAACCTGCTCGGCGACGGCCTGCGCGACGCGCTCGATCCCCGCTCCACCATGTAGCCGCCGCCATCCCGAAGGCGGGCGCGGAGAGCCGCGCCCGAGCGATAAACCGGAGACCAGACGTGAAACGCATCCTCATCGCCGAATGCAAGCAGGAGATCTCGTCGTTCAATCCGCTTCCGTCGGGCTACGGCAATTTCCACATCAGGCGGGGTGACACCCTCTATGAGCAGCGCGGCACCAACCAGGAGATCGGTGGCGCGCTCGCCGTGTTCGAAGGGCGCGGTGATATCAGTGTGGTGCCGACGATCAGCGCGCGGGCCGGCAGCGCCGGTCTGCTCTCCGCCGACGGCTGGAAGCGCCTGTCACAGGAATTCCTCGACGCCGTCTTCGCGCGCCTCGACGGGATCGACGGCATCTATGTCTGCCTGCACGGCGCAATGGCGGCCGAGGGCGAGCTCGATCCTGAGGGCTACCTGCTCGAGGCGCTGCGCAAGCGCGTCGGGCCGGACATGCCGATCGTCATCTCGCTCGACCTGCATGGCATCCTGACCGATCGCATGCTGCGGCAGGTCAATGGGTTCGCGATCTATTGGACCTATCCGCATGTCGATTTCGCCGATACCGGACGCCGCGCCGCCGCCTTGCTGCTGCGCCTGATGGAAGGTGGAATTCGTCCGGTCGCCGCACGCGTCGTCATGCCGACACTGGTCCGGGGCGACGAACTCATCACCAAGACCGGTTGCTATGGCGATCTCCTGCGCGACTGCCGTCGCCTCGAGGAGGAGGGCCGGGCGTTGGCTGCCGGCATCATGATCGGCAACCCCTTCACCGATGTGCCGGAGCTGTGCTCGCAGGTCCTCGTCCTGACCGATGGCGACCAAGCCACGGCCGAACGCGAAGCGCTGCGCCTCGCCGAGGAATTCTGGCCGCAGCGCTTCCGGATGCAGGGCAAGCTCATCGGGCTCGAGCGCGCCATCGCCCAGTCCCTGACGATGGCCGGGCCGCTGATCTTCACCGACGCGGCCGACGCCACCTCCTCGGGCGCGTCCGGCGACAGCAACGCCATCTTCGCGGCTTTGCATGCTGCCGGTTATGGCGGCAGGGTTCTGGCCCCGCTGGTCGATGCCGCTGCGGCTGCAGCCGCGCACAAGGCCGGCGTCGGCGCGACGATCAAAGTCGCGCTCGGCGGCAGCATCGACCCGGCCCGCTTCACGCCGATGCAGGTCGAAGCCAAGGTCAAGCTGCTCTCGGATGGCGAGGCGCTGCTCGAAACCATGAAGGCGCCGCTTGCGGCCGGTCCGACCGCGGTGCTGACCTTCGGCCCGTTCACGATCGTGGTCATGACCCATTCGGTCAGCCTGTTCGACCGGGCGATGTATTACGCCAATGGCCTGAACCCGCAGGATTTCAACCTGGTCGTGGTTAAGTCGCCCCATACCGAGCACCACATGTTCGAGCAATGGTGCGAGCATAATTTCAACATCGATGCGCCCGGCGCGACCTCGGCCAATCTCAAGAGTCTCGGGCACACCATTTGCGCCCGGCCGATGTATCCGCTCGAGGCCGATGCGGCCTTCGCGCCGAACCCCGTCATCTACACGCTGTGAAGGACAAACCCGTGCCGACGATCGATGCAGTCGATTTCTTCTACCTGTCCATGCCCGTGGTGACGGACGAGGCCGATGGCAGCCAGGACGCCCTGCTGGTGCGGGTGGCTGCCGGCGGGCAGATCGGATGGGGCGAATGCGAGGCAGCCCCGCTGCCCTCGATCGCAGCCTTCATCTGCCCGATGTCGCATGGCGTCTGCCGCCCCGTCGCCGATTCCGTGCTCGGCAAGCCGCTCGAAAGCCCGGCCGATATCGCGCAGATCTCGGCCGACGTCGCCTATAACTCCATGGACCTGCTGCAGGCGCCCCATACCCTTTCCGGTGTCGAAATGGCGTTGTGGGATGTGCTCGGCAAGCTGCGCGGCGAGCCGGTCTGGCGCCTGCTCGGCTATGAGCGCAGCCATGCCAAGACGCCTTATGCCTCGGTGCTGTTCGGCGAAACCCCGCAGGAGACGCTGGCGCGCGCCCGCGATGCGAGGGCGCGCAACTTCCGCGCCGCCAAGTTCGGCTGGGGGCCGATCGGGCGGGGCAGCGTTGCCGCGGATGCCGAGCACTTCGTCGCCGCGCGCGAAGGGCTTGGCTCGGACGGCATCCTGCTCGTCGATACCGGCCAGATCTTCATTGAGGATGTCGAGCGCGCCGCCGCACGGCTGCCCGCGCTGGAGAAGGCAGGCGCGCTCTGGTTCGAGGAACCGTTCCAGGCGAGCGCCGTCGACGCCTATGCGGCCCTGGCGAAGCGCAGTTCGACCGTGCGCCTGGCGGGCGGGGAGGGCGCGCATAACGTCCATATGGCGAAGCAACTGATCGATCATGGCGGCGTCGGCTATATCCAGATCGATTGCGGCCGGATCGGCGGCGTCGGCCCCTCCAAGGAGGTGGCGGATTACGCGGTCGCCAAGGGCGTGACCTTCGTCAATCACAGCTTCACCTCGCATCTGGCGCTCTCGGCCTCGATCCAGCCCTATGCCGGCCTGAAGGACCACGTCATCTGCGAATATCCGGCCATGCCGAAACCCGTTGCGCTCGCCTTCACCCGCAACCACCTGGAAAGGGACGGGAACGGCGATATCAGCGTGCCCGACGCGCCCGGATTGGGCCTGGAGATCGACGAGGACGGCATCCGCCAGTACCTGCAGGATGTCGAGATCAAGGTGAACGGCAAAGTGCTCTACGCGACGCCGCAGATCTGAGGCGGTGTGGGGAACAATCGGGCAGTTCCCCCTCTGCCGTGTGGCCGGTCTCGCGCAGGTCCGTGGCGCCCGGTCCGCATCGAGGCAGTCATGGGATTTCCCGACCCTATGGCTGTCGTCCAGTGTTCTCGTTTTCAACGGCAGCGTATCGGAGCAAGGCTGACCGGGGCAGTGCAGAGCCCCGGCAGCCAAGATGGGCAGAGAGCGGTCCTTCGCTCACTCAGGCGCCACGGAGGCGGGCAGGACGTAGCGGCGCTGCAGGATTGTCTCGCCTCTTGAGCGGGAGGTTCGCTGAACGATGTCCAACGGGCGAAAGCCGAGTTTGAGAAGCACCTGCCCGGACGCTGCGTTGTCGACGGCATGTCCGGAGAGGAGCTGTGACAGGCCAACTGTTCGAAATGCGAAATTCACGACGGCTTGCGCCGCTTCCGATGCATAGCCTCGCCCCCAACTGGCCTGCTCGAACCAATAGCCAAGTTCGCCCTCGCCTTGAGATATCTCGTCGACGTCGATGACTCCGATGGCTCTGCCCTGGAACTCGACTGCAAAACGATACGCTTCGCCTGCTGCCCATTCGCGCGGATGGTCGGCGAACCAGAGCGCGATGTCTGCTCGATCGGGCGGAAAGGACGCCATTCGCAACATGCGCGTCACCTCCCAGTCCGACTGTATTTCAAAGGCGCGATTAGCATCCGCTGCGCTCGTTGGGCGCAGAACCAGGCGATCCGTTGTCAAATGATGCGGAGGGATGCGAGCCATGTTCGACCGCCAGCTGATGATTGTGGGCACGACTAGGGCTTGAGGATAAGCCAGCCGCGATTGGCCGCAATGGGGCGACGATGGGCACTGCCCACCGCCCCGCCGACGCCCCCATGTGGGAAAGAGGCCGATTTCCGGGGCCGGCCCCACGTAATGCCGACCTGATCGCTGCAACCTCGTGTGGGGCAGGGCGGAGGGAGGGGGACAAGGCCAGATCGCCTCTTGATCCGTCATGCTTATCTAATTAACATGATAATCAATGATCTCTCCACGCTCCTGGGCTCCGATGGTGGCAATCGTTCCTATTCCCTCGCAGGCCTCGCCCGCCGGCAGCCTCCCGCACATCGCTCCACGGCGCGCGTCGCGACCATAAACCCCCGCATCCTGCCTGGCGGTGTGGTCCTGCGCCGTTGCTGAAGCCAGCCCGCCGCGTCGCCATCCCCCTGGCAATCAACTCTCGAAGACGTCGATCTCGGCCAAAGGCACGAGGCGACAGAAGGACCGGATTCATGCTTGCCCCCAGATTCGTCAGCTTCTCCGCTGAAAACCGCGCCGGATACGGCCTGGCCGTGGAAGGGGGCGTCATTGACCTCTCCAGCCGCTTCTCGGGGCAGTGGCCGAGCCTGAAGGAAGTGGTTGCTGAGGGCGCCTTCGCGCGGCTCGTCGAGGCGGCGGCCGGGCTTTCTCCGGATCTGCCGTTCCAGGCGATCCGTTATGAGCTTCCGATTGCCGCGCCCGAAAAGATCATCTGCGTCGGCGTCAATTTTCCCGACCGCAACGCCGAATACAAGGATGGCCAGGCCGCTCCGGCCAATCCCTCCCTGTTCCCGCGCTTTCCCCGCTCCTTCACCGGTCATGACCAGCCGCTGATCCGCCCGCCTGAAAGCATGCAGCTCGATTATGAGGGCGAGATCGTCATTGTCATCGGCAAGGCGGGGCGCCGGATTGCCGAACGTGACGCGCTGAATCACGTTGCGGCCCTGTCGCTTTGCAATGAAGGCACCATCCGGGATTGGGTTCGGCACGCCAAGTTCAACGTCACGCAGGGCAAGAATTTCGACCGCTCGGGCTCGATCGGGCCATGGCTGGTTCCCTTCAGCGATGAGGCCCAGATCGCCGATATCGCGCTGACGACCCGCGTCAACGGCGAGCTGCGCCAGGAGGACCGGACCAGTCGGATGGTCTTCTCCTTCCGCCGGATCATCAGCTACATCTCGACCTTTACCACGCTCGTGCCGGGCGACATCCTCGTCACCGGCACCCCGACCGGGGCAGGGGCTCGCCTGGAGCCGCCGGTCTGGCTGAAGCCCGGTGACGTCGTCGAGGTCGAGGCCGAGGGGATCGGCCTGCTCCGCAACACCATCGCCGACGAGGCCTGACCGATGCTGACCGCCAATGAAATCGCCGCTGCGGCGTTGAGCCTCGACGAGGCCGAACGGACGCGCCGCCAGACCGGACTGATGTCGCTCCGGCACCCCCAGATGACGATGGACGACGCCTATTCCATCCAGGGAGCCTGGGTGAAGCACAAGATCGCCGCTGGCCGAAAGGTGATTGGCTGGAAGATCGGCCTGACCTCGAAGGCGATGCAATACGCGCTGAATATCGACATCCCGGATTCCGGTGTGCTGTTCGACGACATGATGTTCGCCGATGGCGACAGCGTGCCGAAGGACCGCTTCATCCAGCCGCGGATCGAGGCCGAGATCGCGTTCGTGATGAAGGCGCCGTTGAAGGGCCCCAATATCGGGATCTTCGACGTGCTCAACGCCACTGACTACATCACTCCGGCGCTCGAGATCCTCGACACCCGCATTCTGCGCGTCGACCCGCAGAGCGGGAAGGCCCGTACCATCGTCGACACGATCGCCGATAATGCCGCGAATGCCGGCATCGTCGTCGGCGGCCGCGCCATGCGGCCGGATCAGGTCGATCTGCGCTGGGTCGGCGCGATCGTCTCGCGCAACGGCCAGGTCGAGGAGACCGGTCTCGGAGCCGGCGTGCTGAACCATCCTGCCCGAGGCGTCGCCTGGCTTGCGAACCGGCTCGCCGCCTATGGCGACCATATCGAGGCCGGCCAGATCGTCCTGGCGGGCTCCTTCATCCGCCCGGTGGAAGCACGGCACGGCGACACCATCACCGGCGATTACGGCCCTCTCGGCAGCGTCAGCTGCTTCTTCGAATAGGCGCCCCCGGCGGCAGCCGGCTGGCATCGAGGCAGGGCAGGCGACGCCGGCCAGGGCCTGCCGCGGCGCGGTGTCGCGCCGGCACTGGGTTGCCGCCTTCGGTTCTAGCGGTGGAATATCGAAGGGTGCGCTGTGCCGCATGCGTTCGGCAGGGGAGCGGTCGGCTCCCCATGCAGTTCCCGTCATCGCGGAAGCTGCGCTGAACCTCCCTCAAGTCGCTGGCATGAAAGATGAAATCGAGTCGGTGATGCGGGTTCTCCGATCAGTCGACTCGATATGATTAACTTGATAATTAACTTGTTATGTGACATCGGGGCCGGGTTTGCGGAGTGGCCCTGATCGCGATGACCGCTCCGTAGGAATTGCTGGGAGAATTGGAATGCTCGGATATCTGCGTAACAAATGGACCTTGGCTGCAGGCTGCGTGCTGGCTGCCGTGACGGTGGCTTCTGCCGAGAATGGCGACACGCAGAAGTCGATCAAGGCACGCGGGCTGCTCAATTGCGGCGTGTCCAGCGGCGTGCAGACCGGCATGAGCACGCTCGACAGCGCCGCGAAATGGAACGGTTTCGAGGTCGATTTCTGCCGTGCCGTCGCCGCCGCCGTGCTCGGCGATGCCGAGAAGATCAAGTTCGTGCCGCTCGAGATCAAGACGGCTTTCGCGACGCTCCAGTCCGGCGGCATCGATCTGCTGGCGCGCACCGCCACGCACACCTTTGTCCGCGATATCGAGCTGAACGTCGCCTGGCCCGGCGCCTATCTCTATGACAGCCAGGGCTTCCTGGCGAAGAAGTCGCTTGGCGTCAAAAGCGCCAAGGAATTGGATGGCGCCTCGATCTGCGTCTCCGCCGGCTCCAATTACGAGCTGAACCTCGCCGATTATTTCCGCAAGAACGGCCTGAAATTCACCCCGGTCGCCGCCAATTCGCGCGACCAGAACGAGAAGAACCTCGAGACCGGGCGCTGCGACGTCTATGCGAATGTTCTGAGCGCCCTGGCCGGAGCCGTGTCGAAGCTCGGAAAGCCGGATGACTGGGTCGTCCTGCCCGAACTGATCTCGATGGAGCCGATCGGTCCCGTCGTGCGCAAGGACGACAGCCGCTTCCGCGATATCGTCGGCTGGACGCTCAACGCGCTCATCGCCGCCGAGGAGCTGGAGATCACCCAGGCCAATGTCGAGAAGCTGAAGGCGAGCTCGACCTCGCCGGAGGTCCAGCGTCTGCTCGGCGTGACCGGTGATTTCGGCGTCAAGCTCGGGCTGGGCAATGACTGGGCGCTCAACGCGATCAAGGCCGTCGGCAATTACGGCGAGATGTTCGAGCGCAATCTCGGTAACAAGAGCCCGATCAAGCTTGAGCGCGGCCTCAACAACCTTTGGAACAACAAGGGCCTGATGTCGTCGCCGCTGCTCCGCTGAGCGAAAGGCACGAGGCCGGCGCCAGCCGCCGGCCTCGATCCCCCGTCCACAAGCAGGCTAGCCGGATAATGACCACCATTCCTGCCGTCCGATCATCTCAGCGTATTGCGTTGCCGGGACGCCGCCGCGTCATGGGCTGGGTCTTCCAGGCGCTGCTCGTGGTCGCGCTGGCCTGGGTGGCCCATGTCGCCATCGGAAACCTCTACGACAATCTCGCGGCCCGCGGGCTCAAGCTCGGCTTCGACTTCCTCTGGCAGGAAGCGGGCTTCGAGATCGCGTTCCACCTGGTCCCCTATACGTCGAGCGACAATTACTGGCGGGTCTTCCTGGTCGGCATCACCAACACGCTGCTGGTGACGGCGGTTGCCATCGTGTTCTCGACGATCCTGGGCTTCACGATCGGCATTGCGCAGCTCTCGGGCAACTGGGCCGTGTCGCGCGCCGCGCGCATCTATGTCGAGATCGTCCGCAACCTGCCGCAGCTGCTGCATATCCTGATCTGGTACAATGTCGCGCTCCGCGCCTTGCCGGCCCCGCGTGTCGCCGTCGGTATCGGCGACATGGTCTATCTCTCGAACCGCGGCGTTTTCCTGCCGGCACTGACGAGCGATCGCCCGGGACTCCTGGTCATCGCCATCCTCATCGCTGTTATTGCCGCGCTCGCCCTGTTCCGCAGCCTGACCTCCTATGCCGAGCGCACGGGGCGCGCGGTGAACGCCTGGCTGCCGTCGCTGGCCGTCCTCGTGCTCCTGCCGGTCCTCGCTGTTGTGCTGACAGGCACGCAGGTCTCGGTTTCCCTGCCGCAGCTGAAAGGATTCAACTTCATCGGTGGCTGGGCCCTGGTGCCGGAGCTGACGGCACTCGTCTTCGCCATGGCGATCTACAATGCCGCCTTCATCGGCGAGCTGGTGCGCGCCAGCATCGAGGCCGTGAGCAAGGGCCAGCGCGAAGCAGCGGCTGCGCTTGGCTTCGGCTGGTGGTGGACGCTGCGCCTCATCGTGATCCCGCAGGCGGTGCGCGTCCTGCTGCCGCCCCTGTCGAACCAGTATCTCAACATCCTCAAGGGCTCCTCGCTCGCGGTTGCGATCGGCTATCCCGACCTGGTCGGCGTCTTCACCGGCATCAGCATCAACCAGACCGGCCGCGCCATCGAGATCGTCGGCATGACCATGGCCGTCTATCTCGCGATCAGCCTGCTGATCGGCGCGCTGATCAACCTGTTCAACCACATGACCAGGATCGTCGAACGGTGACCGAAGCCGCCCTCATCTCCGATACACCGCGCCGCCCGACCGCCATGGCCAGCGCGCCTGCCCGGATCGCGCTCTGGCTTCGCCGGCGCATCTTCGCCTCCTGGCGCGACGCGTTGCTGTCGCTCGTGGTCGTCCTCATCCTCGGGGCGATCGCCTGGACCATCCTGCCCTGGGCGCTGTTCAAGGCGACCTGGAGCGCTGCGAGCCGGGCCGATTGCGCGCCGGGCGGTGCCTGCTGGGGCTTCGTTGCCGCCAAGGCCTCGCAGTTGATCTACGGCTTCTATCCGCCGGCGGAACGCTGGCGCCCGGATACCGTCTTTGCCCTGCTGATCGCCGGCCTGACCTGGCTGATGGTGCCCCGCATTCCCGGCAAGGGCTATGCCGGCCTGTTCATGATGGTGGTCCTGCCGGTCGTCACCTTCGTCCTGCTGCATGGCGGGGTCGCCGGCTTGCCAGTGGTGCCCAGCGACAAATGGGGCGGGCTCCTGCTCACGCTGATCCTTGCCGTCTCGGGCATCAGCTTCTCTTTGCCCTTCGGCGCGCTCTTCGCGCTCGGGCGGCGCAGCCGGATGCCGCTGGTCCGCTGGCTCTGCATCGGCTTCATCGAATTCTGCCGCGGCGTTCCCTTCATCACGGTGCTGTTCATGGCCATCGTGATGCTGCCCTTCTTCCTGCCTTCGGGCATGAAGCCCGATCCGCTCGCGCTCGCCGTGGTCGGCATCATCTTCTACGAGGCCGCCTACATGGCCGAGGTGGTGCGCGGGGGCCTGCAGGCGCTGCCCAAGGGGCAGTACGAGGCGGCCATGGCGCTCGGCTTCGGCTACTGGCGCACGATGCTCTACATCATCCTGCCCCAGGCGATCCGGAAGGTCGTGCCCGGCATCGTCAATACCACCATCTCGCTGCTCAAGAACACGACGCTCGTGATGGTCGTCGGACTGTTCGACCTGCTCAACATCGTCTCCGCCGGCGTTGCGGACCCGCTCTGGGTCGGCTCGCAGGCCGAGGGTTACTTCGTCGTCGGGCTGGTCTTCTGGCTCATGAGCTTCGGGCTGTCCTGCTACAGCCGCGCCATCGAGGGCGGCTTCGCACGGGCCGACCGGGCCTGATCGCATCGGATATCGCAATCATGGAAAATCCCATCATCCGGCTCGAGAACGTCGATAAATGGTTCTCGCAGTTCCATGTCCTGCGCGGCATCGATTTTGCGGTGAAGCAGGGCGAACGCATCGTGGTCTGCGGCCCGTCGGGCTCGGGCAAGTCGACGATGATCCGCTGCATCAATGGCCTCGAACACTATGAAGGCGGCAGGATCACCGTCGGCGGCGAGCTCGTGTCTCAGGGCGACGACAATATCGAGAAGATCCGGCAGCGCGTCGGCATGGTCTTCCAGTCGTTCAACCTGTTCCCGCATCTGTCGATCCTCGACAACCTGACGCTCGGCCCGATCAAGCTCAGGCGCCTGCCACGCGCGGCGGCAGAGGCCCAGGCCATGGAGCTGCTCGAACGCGTCCATATCGGCCATCAGGCCCGCAAGTTCCCGAACCAGCTCTCGGGCGGCCAGCAGCAGCGCGTCGCCATCGCCAGGGCGCTCGCCATGGAGCCGGACGTCATGCTCTTCGACGAGCCGACCTCGGCGCTCGACCCCGAGATGGTCAAGGAGGTTCTGGATGTGATGATCGAGCTCGCCGGCACCGGCATGACGATGATCTGCGTCACCCATGAAATGGGTTTCGCGCGCGCCGTCGCCGATCGCGTCGTCTTCATGGACAACGGCGCTATCGCCGAGGTCGGGACGCCGGACGCCTTCTTCTCCGCGCCGCGAACCGAGCGCGCCCGCCAGTTCATCCAGCAGGTCATTCACTAACCGGCCGGCCCAGCCGCAGCCATCATTCCAGTCCGGAGCCTGATCCCGTGAGCACGACGCCTTCTGCCGCCTATCCCTATCGCCTCCGCATTCCCGGGCCGATCTCGATCCCCGAGCGCGTGCGCAGTGCCACCGCGCTGCCGATCGTCAACCATCGCGGCGCTCAGATGCGCGTCGTGCTGGGCGAGATCCAGAGCCTGATCAAGCCGCTCTTCGGCACGCAGGCGCCGGTCCTGGTCTTCGGCAGCTCCGGAACCGGCGTGATGGAGGCGAGCCTCGTCAATATTCTCGCTCCCGGCGAGAAAGTGCTGGCTCTGGTCCACGGCCAGTTCAGCGAGCGCTATGCGCAGATCGCGCGGGCGCTTGGTGCAGAGGTCGACGTGATCGAGAGTGAATGGGGGCATGCGCCGACCCCGGCGCGGGTCGCAGCCGAGCTCGACAAAGCCGATTATCGTGCCGTGATCGCAGTCCATAACGAGAGCTCGACCGGCGCGGTGACCGATCTTGCCGGCATCGGCGCGCTCCTGCGCGAGCGCGAGACGCTGTTCCTGGTCGACTCGATCAGCGGGCTCGGCGGCATGGAACTGCGGCAGGACGAGTGGGGCGTCGACATCGTCGTCACCGGCTCGCAGAAGGCGTTGATGTGCCCGCCCGGCCTCGGTCTCGCCAGCGTCAGCGACAAGGCCCGCAAGGTCATCGAGCGGGCCGATCGCTGCCCGCGCTTCTACTGGGACATGCGCAAGGCGCTCGCCGTCGTCGACAACCAGGAGACCGCCTTCACCTGTCCGGTCTCGCTGCTCTTCGGCCTGCACGAGGCGCTGAAGATGATTCACGAGGAGGGACTGCCGGAGGTCTTCGCGCGGCACGCGCGGCTGTCGAGCGCGCTCCGCGCCGGCTGCGTCGCGCTCGGTCTGCCGGCTTTCGGCGATCCTGCCGTGGCCTCCCAGACCGTTGTCGTCGCGTCGGTGCCCGAGCCCCTGACGGGCGGGGCGATCGTCAAGCATCTCAACGAGACCTACAACACGATGATCGCCGGCGCGCGCAACAGGCTGAGCGGCAAGGTCATCCGCATCGGCACGATGGGCCAGATCAGCGAAGCCGACATCCTGACCGACCTGCATTATCTCGAACGCACGCTTGTTGCGCTCGGTCACCCCGTCCCCTCAGTCGGTGCCGGCATCACTGCCGCCGCTGCCGCCCTCCGCTAATCCAGCAACGGATCGTCCCCATGCCTCATATCTGGGTCGAGTATTCGACCAATCTCGAAGCCAGCGTCGACGTGCCCGTGCTGCTGAAGACCGTGCAGGATGCCCTGATCGGCGACGGTAGCATCTTCCCCTTCGCCGGGGCACGCACCCGCGGCGTGCCCGTCGCGAACCATCTCATCGTGGACGGTCACCCCGACAATGCCTTCGTGCATGTGCTGCTGCGGATCGCTGCCGGGCGCTCCGAGGCCGACCGGAAGACGGCGGGCAGCCGGGTGTTCGAGGCGGTCAAAGCGCTGCTCGCCCCGGTCAGCGCATCGCGGCCCCTCGGCATTTCCGTGCAGATGGAAGAGGCCGACGAGACGGTCAATTTCAAGACGAGCAATTACCGCGAGTATTTGAAGCAGCGCGGTATTCCAGAGAAGATCTCGGCCTGAAACAGGCGACGAGAGCATGCTGCGAAAAAGTGGCAACGGTTTCTCGCACCAAGCATGCTCCAAACTATGAGAGTCGATCACGCTGCGTTTGGACGATTTCGTCCAAACGCAGCGTGATCTAGGCCGGTCTGCCGATGGGGTTGACCGGGCCATTCCTGGCAGTGGGAGGATTGATGAGCGACGCGACGCCCGCCGAGGGCCTGGACCTGCCTGCCGAGACCGGGCAGCCGGCAGCGCGCGTGCGCCTGCGCCATTTCTCGAAATCCCTGCCGATGTCCCTTCTGCGGGCACGGGAAGCGGTGATGCGCCATTTCCGTGCCAGCCTTCGGCATTTCGGCATGACGGAGCAACAGTGGCGCGTTCTGCGCGCCCTGACGGCCGTGAACACGATCGAGGTCACGGCGCTAGCGGAGGACACGTTCCTGCTGCCCCCCAGTCTTTCGCGCATCCTGAAGGACCTCGACGAGCGCGGGCTCATCCTGCGCCGTACCTCGCAGGCCGATCTGCGCCGTGGGCTCGTCTCGATTTCGCCGCTGGGTCTTGAGTTGATCGAGCGGGCCGGCGTCGAGTCCGAGGCGATCTATCGCGAGATCACGGGACGTTACGGCAGCGAGCGTCTTGCCGAATTGCAAAGCCTGCTTCGGCAGCTCGAAGATTGCCTGGACGGCCTGGACAGCGGCGGATCCCACGGCGCAACCCGCCGACCGGGATAAGGCCGGGGACTCCCGATCCCCGCAGCGGCGTCAGCCTCCGAGCGGCGGACCGGAATGCGGCCGACGGGGACGCTCGTTTGAGGGGTTCGTCCCTTTGCCGTTGAACTGTCGGTGGTCCGCCAATACGCGCTCGATCACCTGCCATGATTTCCCCGCATCGCGTTGGTTCCGATTATGGCCGGCAACCGTGATCAGCGCTTTCCACAGGGCCCAGCCTCGGGCGCGGGCCCAGGTGTCGTCGTCGAGAGAAAGCGCGGCGCGGAACATGTCGCGGCTCGCTCCGGAGAACTCCGTCCACGCAATCGCGAGGTCGCAGGCCGGGTCGCCGACGGCAGAGCTCCCGAAATCGATCACGGCAGCGAGCGTGCCGTTCCTGATGAGCAGGTTGCCAAGGGCGATATCGCCATGGACCCAGACAGGCGGGCCGCGCCACTGCGAACTGAGTGCGGTTGCCCAGACGCTCTCAGCCGCAGCGATATCGCGGGTGCACCCAAGCGCTGAAAGCGCGGCCCGGGTCTCGGCATCGTAGACCGCCAGGCTGCCGCCGCGATGAAAATTATGCTGCCCTGCCACCGGCCCGCCAGTGGCGTCGATGCGCTGAAGGGCGACGAGAAAGCCGGCAAGCGCATGGGCGAACTGGGGCAGATCGGCAATCCGGTTGGTCGCGGCTGGCTCGCCGCCAAGCCAGCGATAGACGGACCACGACCACGGATAGGCCTCCGCCGGTGCGCCCAGGGCAAGCGGCACGGGGATCGGCAATGGCAGGTGAGGCGCCAGCTTTGGCAACCAGCGGTGCTCCTTCTCGACCTGAGGCGCATAGGCAGCCCCACTCGGCAGGCGAACCGACATCTCATCACCCAGGCGAAAGGTCCGATTGTCCCAGCCGCCCGGCTCGATCGGCTCAATGGGGAGGTCAGCCCATGCGGGGAATTGCGCGGCGATCAATCGTCGAACAAGTCCCGCATCGATGGGGATACAGAGCTTATGGTCCTGCTGCGCCATGGCTCTTGCTTACCGTCTGCACCAGGGGCTTTCCAGTCCGCCGCGACGGTACAAATGCCTGCAAGGAGAGGGGGGCGGGAGCAAACCTGTTTCAGCCGGGCTTGCCGGCTTCGACGGTGAGTTCGACGGCTCCGATGCCTTCCAGTTCGAAACTGTAGGTTTCCGTCTCGGTCGGGAAGCGGGTGGTGACCAGGCTGCCGGTCATGACGACATCGCCGGCACGCAGGCTCCGGCCCTTCGCTGCGAGCGCGTTGGCAAGCCAGGCCAGCGGCGAGAAGGGGTGGCCGAGCACGTCCCGTCCGTGGCCGCGGTCGATCTCGACGCCATTGCGGTGAACCACGCCGCTGACCGCATCCAGCGCGGGCCATGCACTGCGGAACTCGGAGAGGACGATGCCGCCGTTCCAGGAATTGTCGGCGACGAGCGAGAGCACGTCGAGCTCGGCATAGTCGGCGGCGCGGTCATCGACGATCTCGATTGCGGCTGAGACGCCGCCGACATGGGCCGCGATCGTTTCGGGCGTGAAAGCGGGACTGCCGACGGGAAGATCGTTTGCCAGGCGCACGGCGATCTCGAATTCGAGACCGATCCGCCCATAGCCGGAGATTGCGACCTTCGCGCCGGAGTGGTGCAGCCGGTCGGCGAGGACGACCCCGGCGATCGGCTGGTCGATGCCGCACATCCTCTGCATGCGCTGCGAGGTCAGGCCGATCTTGTAGCCGATGCCTTCGCCGAAGCGGGTCTGCAGCAGCGAGACATAGCGATCCTGCACCCTGTAGGCGTCGTCCAGCGAAGCGATGCCGTTCGCCGCGGCGAAGGGGCGGAAGCGCACCTGTTCCTCGTGCTCGCGCATCAAGCGCTGCGCCAATCCATTCTCATCGATCATCTCGTTCTCCCCCCAGGCCGGTGGTTCTTCGAGCCCCGGCGTCAGATTCCCAGTTCTTCGCCACGGCCCTGCTAGATCACGCTGCGTTTGGACGAATTCGTCCAAACGCAGAAAACGTGATCGACTCTAATAGCTTAGAGCATGCTTGGTGCGAAAAACCGTTGCCACTTTTTCGCAGCATGCTCTAGGCCGCAGCCACGATCTCGGCAAAGCGCCGCACCGCCGGTGATATGCGCTCGGGCGCGGTATTGCCGAAGCCGAAGATGAAGCCCGTCGCATCCTGGCTCTGCAGCCGGTAGCGGGAGAGGGCCGGCACATCGATGCCGCGCTGCCGGGCCGCATCGGTGATCGCGCGATCGTCAAGCGGGCCGCGCGCATGCGCGGTCAGATGCAGCCCCGCCGTCACCTCGGGAATGACCAGCCGATCGCCAAGCGTCTCGCGCAGGGCTCCGACGAGGATGGCGGCCCGCTCGCGATACAGAAGCCGCATCCGCCTGACATGCCGGGCCAGCACGCCCCGGCCCATGATATCGGCCACCATCTGCTGCAGCGGCGGCGGCAGATAGCAGGAGAAGACCAGCTTGGCCCGGTAGAACAGCTCGACCAGATCGGGGGGCAGGACCAGATAGGTCAGGCCAAGCGACGGGGAGAAGATCCGGTTGATGTTGCCGATGAAGATGACGCGCTGATCGGTATCGAGCGACAGCAGGGAAGCCAGGGGCTGGCGGTTGATGCCGATCGGGCTGCTGTAATCATATTCGATCACCCAGGCATCTCTGGCGCGGGCCCAGGCCAGCAGCGAAAGCCGGCGTGCCATCGGCATCGTCGAGCCATAGGGAAACTGATTGGTCGGCGAGGCGATCACCATCCGGGCGGTCTCAGTCTCCGCGCTGAATCGATCGACGCAGAGCCCGTCATGATCCACCGGATGCGGCAGGACGCGGGCACCATTCGCCACAAGCGCCGCAACGCGGGTGGGATAGCCGGGATCCTCGACGATGACGCCGTCGCCGGGGTCGAGCAGAAGCTGCGCGAGAAGGATGAAGGCCTGCGTCGTGCTGGCGACGACGGCAATCTGCTCGGCCGCGCAGGGCACGCCCTCGTATTCGCCGAGATATTTCGCGATCTGCTGGCGCAGGGCCGGCAGGCCGAGGCGCTCGCTGAAGCTGAACTGGGGCCAGGGCTCCGAACCCCAGTATTCGGCGGTGCTGCGCCTGATGTCGCTGAACGGCAATTCGTCGAGCGCCGGGAGCAGGGGGCTGAGATCGTAGCCGAGTTCACGTTCGCTCGGGAGCGGCAGGCCCATCAGTGCGCTGCCGCGCCGGGCCAGGATGCGCGGCAGCCGCGGCGGCCCGGCCGGGGTTGGGGCGTCCAGGCGGCGGTGCAGATCCTCCGGCAGGTCGGTCTCGATATAGGTGCCCGCGCCGGTGCGGCCATGCGCATAGCCCTCGTTCTTCAGGCGCGCATAGGCGAGCACGATCGTCGAGCGGGAGACATCGAGCTCGTCCGAGAGTTTTCGCTGCGGCGGTAGGCGTGCGCCGCGGGGGATTGCGCCAGCCACGACCATCGCGCGCAGCTGTCCCGCAATCTGGTCGTAGAGCGGTTCCGGCCCGTCCCGTTCCAGCGCGATGGCATTCCAGAAGGGATAGTTGAAGGCCGAATTCATGTCCTGCTGCACCCTTCGCGAGGCCGAAAGCGTGCGCGTCGCCACCTCACCCTTCACCGGATCGAATTGAGCCGCCCGCATGCGGCAGGGTCAAGCGCCTCCTCGCAATTGGTCTGCGCCATTTGGAAAAATTGGTACTTGAGACGGCCAGGAGCGGCCGATACCGTCCCTGTCAATCGAGGTCGGACAGAGCCGATCCAGCAGTGAAACAGGGGAGGATCACGTGTCTCGACCGGAGGCGAAGACCGTCCTCACCGCGGACGTCATCCACAAGAGCTATGGCGACTTTCCCGTTCTCAAGGGCGTCAGCCTCGCGGCCCGCGAACGGGACGTGATCTGCATGATCGGCGCCAGCGGTTCGGGCAAGAGCACCTTCCTGCGCTGCATCAACCTGCTGGAAACGCCGGAATCCGGCACGATTTCCTTCGAGGGCGAGGAGATCAAGCTCCAGCGCAGCGGAGACCGCCCGCCGGTCCTGAACGCCAGGCAGATCAGCCGGATCCGCAGCCGGATGGGCATGGTGTTCCAGAGCTTCAACCTGTGGAGCCACCTGACCGTGCTTGAGAATGTCACCATCGCGCCGATCAAGGTTCTGGGCGTTGCGAAGGCCGAGGCGATCGAACGTGCCGAGGCCCTGCTGGCGAAGGTCGGGCTGTTCGACAAGCGCTATCACTACCCCGCCCATATTTCCGGCGGCCAGCAGCAGCGCTGCGCCATCGCCCGCGCCCTGGCGATGGAGCCCAAGCTGCTGCTCTTCGACGAGCCGACCTCGGCGCTCGACCCCGAGCTCGTCGGCGAGGTGCTGCGCGTCATGCGCGTTCTCGCGGAAGAGGGGCGGACCATGATCGTCGTGACCCATGAAATGGCGTTCGCCCGCGAGGTCTCGAACGAGGTGCTCTTCCTTCACGAGGGCAAGATCGAAGAGCGCAACAGCCCGGATCAGATCTTCGGCAACCCGACGTCGGAACGGTGCAGGCGCTTTCTGCAGCGCGTTCTTTGAGGAGAAGAACCATGAGAAAGACCGCTCTCGCCCTCCTGTCGGGCGCAGCGCTGCTGCTGGCCGGGTCCGCCTTCGCCCGCGAGGTGAAGATCGGCACCGACTGCACCAATCCACCCTTCAACTACCGCACCGCCAGCGGCGAACTGGCAGGTTTTGACGTCGATATCGCCCGTGAGATCGGCAAGCGCGAAGGTTTCGACCTCAAATTCGTCTGCCAGTCGCTCGATGGCGCGCTCCCGGCGCTGACAGCGCGCAAGTTCGATCTCATCCTGGCGAGCCTTTCGATCACCGAGGCGCGCCAGAAGAGCATCGATTTCAGCATTCCCTACCGCTCGTCGACCGGCCGGTTCGTCGGCCCGAAATCGTCCACGCTGGCGCCGGTCACCGCCGAGGGGCAGCCCAATCCCAAAGCCCTCGACGGCAAGGTCGTGGGTCTGATCCGCTCGAGCACCTATGACCGCTATTTCACCGAACTGTTCCCCGGCGTGCAGATCTCGCGCTACGAGAACTACGAGACCCTGCTCCTAGATCTAGTCTCCGGCCGCGTCGACCTGATCATGGCCGGGCCGATCAAGATGGAGGGCTTCTTCGAGGACGCCCAGGGCAAAAATTTCAAGTATATCGGCCCCGAACTCGAGAACATCAAGTATTTCGGGCCCGGTGTCGGCGTCGGCCTGCGCAAGAACGAGCCTGAATTGCTCGACAAGGTCAACAATGCGCTGAAGGGCATGTTCGCCGACGGCACCTTCAAGGCGATCAACCAGAAATACTGGAAGTTCACGGTGCTCCCCAGCGTCTGGACCCAATGACCTCCTCCGGGCGGCGCCCGCCGTCGCCCGGCACCGCCCGCGCGGCTGATAGGGCCCCGCGCGACCTCAGCCCCGACAGGACCGATCCATGACGGCAGACCTCTTCCAGGGCTGGGGAACGCAGCTCTTCTGGGGCACGATGGTTACGCTCCAGGTTGCGTTCCTGTCGCTGCTGGCGGGCCTCGCGATCGGCTTGGCGGTTGCGCTCGCCAAGCTCTCCTCGTCGCGGTTCCTGCGCGCGGCGGGTGATTTCTACACGACCTGCGTGCGCGGGACGCCCGAACTGCTCATCATCCTGCTGGTCTATTTCGGCAGCACGGTTGCGCTCTCGGCGATGCTGCGCTGGATCGCGGGACCGGAAGTCTATGTCGAGATCCCGGCGATGGCAGCCGGCGTGTTCGCGCTCAGCCTCGTCTTCGGTGCTTACGCGGCCGAGATCTTCCGGGGCGCCTTTCTCGCCATCCCGCCGGGGCAGATCGAAGCGGCGAAGGCCTTCGGAATGTCGCCGCTGACGCTGTTCGTCCATATCCGGATGCCGCTGATGTGGCGCTATGCCCTGCCGAGCCTCGGCAATATCTGGATCTCGCTGATCAAGAACACCTCGCTGATCTCGGTCGTCGGCCTCGAGGAGCTGATGCGTGTCAGCTATCTCGCCACCTCGGTGACGCGCAGCCCGTTCCATTTCTACCTGCTCGCGGCGGTCATCTATCTCACGCTGACCATCATCAATTCCCTCATCATCGAATGGCTCGAGACCCGCGCGAACCGCGGCGTGCGGAGGGTTTGATCGTGGATATCTCGCTCATGATCGAGAGCATCCCGCGCCTGCTCGAAGGCGCGGTCGTCACCCTGCAGCTCCTGCTGCTGACCGAGATCATCGGCTTCGTCTTCGCCCTGCCGCTCGGCATTCTCTACGCGAATGGCAGCAGGGGCGTGCGGGCGCCGATCTACTGCTTCGTCTATTTCTTTCGCGGCACGCCGCTGCTCGTCCAGATCTTCATCGTCTACTACGGGCTCGCGCAGTTCGAGTTCGTGCGTGAAAGCTTTCTCTGGCCGTATCTGCGCAAGCCCTTCATCTGCGCCCTGCTGGCCTGTGCCCTGCATTCCGCCGCCTATACCGCCAATATCCTGCGCGGGGCGATCCAGGCCGTGCCGGCCGGCGAGATCGAGGCGGCGCGCGCCTGCGGCATGTCGGCCTTCCAGGTCCAGCGGCTGATCGTGCTGCCGATTGCGCTGCGGCTGATGCTGCCGGCCTATAGCAACCAGGCCATTGGCATGCTCAAGGGCACGTCGCTCGCCAGCACGATCACGCTGATGGAACTGACCGGCGTGGCCAATACCATCGTGGCCGATACGTTCTCGCCCTATGAGATCTTCATCATGGCTGCGCTGATCTATCTCTCGATCACGCTCGTCATCACGCGTTGCTTCAAATTCGCCGAATACAGCCTCAGCAAACACCAACGCCCGCTCAAGAGCAGCGCAGCGATCCCCGGACAGGTCAGACATGCCGACTAGCGACATCAGGAATTTCATCGCCTTCGCCCAGGACCTGGTCGAGGCGAGCGGCGAGATCATCCGAGAGGCGGCAAGGCACAACAACGCCTTCATCTCCAAGGGCGACGACAGCCCGGTCACCGAGATCGACCGGCGCGCCGAGACCGAGATCCGCCGCCGCATCGAAGCGGCCTATCCCGGCCACGGCATCCTGGGCGAGGAGTTCGGTTCGCAGGGAATGGACGAGGACTATGTCTGGGTCATCGACCCGATCGACGGGACCAAGGCCTTCGTTGCCGGTATCCCGGTCTTCGGCACGCTCATCGCGCTGACCCATCGTGGCGTCCCGATCCTCGGCGTCATCGACCAGCCGATGACGCGGGAGCGCTGGATCGGAGCGGAGGGCTTTCCGACGACGCTCAACGGTGCGCGCGTCACGACCTCGGGTCGACGCGTTCTGTCGGAAGCGGTGATGTCGACGAGCAATATCGAGCTCTATGACGAGGGCAGCCTGCCGACATTCAAGGCCCTGCGCTCCTCCGTCCATTGGTGCGTCTATGGCGGCAGTTGCTATTCCTACGGGCGGCTGGCCTCCGGGGCGATCGACATCGCCATCGACCGCTTCGAGAACCCGCATGACTATCTCGCGCATGTCGCCGTCATCACCCATGCCGGCGGCGTCATGACGGATTGGCACGGCGCGCCGCTGACGATCCGCTCAGGCGGGCATTGCCTGGCCGCGGCAAACCCCACTCTCCACGCTGCCGCGCTGGGCAGGATCGCGCCCTCGCACCGAACCCTGCCGGCCGCCTGACGCGGCGAGCGATGCCGCATTCCAAACCGGTGTTCGGCCAGGCCTCACGCAGCCGCGCCGGGCGCAGCACTCACAATCCCCAGTCGAGACTTCGCCATGCATGACCGCACGTGTTCCAGGAGCCATATTGTCGCGTGCATGAAGGAGGCTGCCCGGATCGGCGGCGCTTCGCTGGCCGGGAATTTTGCCCGCCTCGCTGCCCTGCCGATCTTGGAGAAGGGGCCCTCGGATTTCGTCTCCGCCGCGGATATCGAATCCGAGCGGCTCATCATCGCGCATCTCGGGGACACGCTGCCCGATATCGCGGTGCTCGGCGAAGAGAGCGGCGCATCCCCAGGCGCCAGCGACGGTCGCAGGATCGTCATCGACCCCCTCGACGGCACCAATAATTTCCTGCACGGCATCCCGCAGTTTTCCGTGTCGCTCGCCCTGATGGAGGGCGACGAGGTGACGGCGGGGGTTACCTATCATCCGCTCAGCCACGACATGTTCTGGGCCGCGAAAGGCGAGGGCGCCTTTCTCGGCGACCAGCGCCTCACGGGCTCGAAGCGAAGCTCGCTCGCTCATGCCGTCGTCGGCACCTGTTTCCCCTATCATGGCAAGGGCGACACGGAGAAAGCCGCCCGTGAGATGGCGGCCATCATGCCGCAGGTTTCAGGGATCAGGAGCCCGGGCTCCGCTGCCCTCGAGATCGCCTATGTCGCGGAAGGGCGCTTCGACGGGTTCTGGACCTCGGGAGCCAAGCTCGATCTCTGGGACCTCGCTGCCGGCGTGATCATCGCCCGCGAAGCCGGCTGCATCGCAACCGAAATCGATGGCGAGGGCGACCCGCTGCATTGCCGAAGCCTCGTCGTCGCCCCACGCCAGTTTCACAGCCTGTTCATCGATATCTTCCGGACCGCTTCTGCCTCGAACGCTGCATGCCAGGCCCGCTCGCGATAGCGCGCTTGGTGCGCTCCTTGCGGGCTCAGAACTCGATCGACGCGCCAATGATCGGCCCGTGCTGGGTGACCTTCCACTGGAAGCCGCCGTCCCGGTAGTCCTGGTGCAGGACGCGATAGCCGGCGCGAACCATCGTCTTGTAACCCACGAGCGTGGTGCGGTAGCCGAGAAGCGCCTGGCCGTTGAGGCTTAGCCGCGAGCCGGCGCCGAAGCCGCCGACATCGCCTTCCATGAAGAGATTCCAGCGGTCGGTCAGATCGAGATTCACTCGCGCGCCCACGAACGGGTCGAGCCAGCTCTCGCTGTCGGAGACATGCAGCCCGGCGACCCGGATCCGGCCCGTCAGGCGCGTCCAGCGGGCGCCTGCCGTCGGCTCAAGGGCAAAGACGCGGGGTGTGCCGAACACCGTGTTGCCGCCAAGCTCGGACTGATAGACGCGATAGAAGACGCCGGCGCTGACCAGATAGGACTTCATGCCGGTGCCGATACTGAACGAGGCGATCTTCTCGTCGCTGGAGACATCGACATACTCGCCATTGACATAGGCGCCGAAGGCGCCGCGGCGGATTTCGAGATTGCCCATCAGCCCGAGGTCGAGATTCGTCAGGGTGTCGCGGAACGGAACGTCGACATGCCGGTGAATGCCGAGCACGGCAGCGTCGCCGTTCAGCGAGGCCGCCCAGAGATAGGGGCTGAGGGTGACCGACCAGTCGCTCTGGGCGAGGGGGGCGCCTGCCTGCGCAGTGTGGACGGGGGTGAGATCGGCTGCCGCAGCAGGCGCCGCTGCCGCGAACAGGGCCGCCGCGCCGATCATGGCTCTGGCCCGGCGGGAGCGATGCCGCTTGCCGAATGTCGTTGACGTCATGGTGCTATGGCCCCCCGGCCGTGGCGATATCGATGAGATGCGGATGAAGGCTGTATGCCCCGGCAACGCCGCCGGGCGACCATGGCCGCCGGCGCCTGCCCGGGCGCGATCAGCCCTGATCAGGGTTTGGCGAAGGGCAGGGCCGGAGGCGTCATTGCCGGCTCCAGCGCCGCACTGACGATCGTCTTCGCGTCGAGGTCGAAGCTCTTCAGGTCGATGCCGCGCAGGACCGGGTCCTCATAGGTCTTGACGTAGTAGACCCGGTTCACGAGGTCGGCCACCGTTGACCACTGCGTGTATTCCAGCGGCTCCTTGGGCTTGTCTCCCTGGCCCTGGTCTTCCAGTCTGATCCAGCCCTTCGGGATATCGAAATTATTGACGATATGCTCCGCCAGCCGGACGCTTTCCGGGCCGCTCGGCTTGCGTTCGACGGACAGCGTATAGCCGAGCGCCCGCAGGAAGCGCGATGGCGGCGTCGGATCTCCGGGAATGCCGAGCATGCCCGAGCCCTGGCCGAGCGGTGCGAAAGACTGCCCGCCGACCTTGAGCGGCGGCGCGTTGACCGGCGACAGCTTCACATAATTCCTGAGATTGGTGAGGTGCCAGTCGAAGGATGGCGCGTTGGTCATCACGCCGAGCGGGTTGTCATAGACCTTGAGCACGCCGTCGACCGGCTCGACCACCAGCGAGGCGCCGGATGCGTCATGTAAGGTGTAATGCACCGGCGGCGCTATCTTCATCGCGTCCTGCACGACATGGATGACGGCGATGTCCTTGATCGCCGCCTTGACCTCGGCAACGGTGGCGAAATTGGTCAGCGCCCAGGTCAGCACGTCCCAGGGAGCAAGCGACTTTGCGGGATCCGTCTTGGCGGGGTCGGCATAGCCGGCAAAATCCGGGAAATAGAGAATGCCGCCGGAAAGGCCTTTCTCGTTCATGCCGTCGACCAGGGCGGAGACGCCGAGCGCATTGAGCCCGACGGCCGCATATTTGCCGGTCCAGCTGATGGCCGGTTTTCCACCCGGGCCGGTCGAGGCCAGCTTGTAGTTGCGCGGGATCACCATCGCGCGCGACTCGAGCTGGAAGGCGAACTCCATGGTGCGGCCATAGACGGCGCCGTCATCGGTCGTCCGGATCAGGAAACTCGTGCAGGCGAGCACGGATTGGGGTGTCGCCAGCATCGCAGCGACCAGCGAGGCGATAGCGGCGCGCTTGACGTGGCGCCATGGGGACGATGCTCGAAGACGCATGGGTCCTCCTCTCGGGTTCGTTGGGTTCAGGAGAGGGCTCACCAGCTCATGCGGAAGCCGGCGCGTCCGCTGAGCTCGTAGCTGTCGGCGAACTGGGCGAGGCTCGTCCTGACCGAGGCCTCGCCATAGAGCGAGTAGCGGCCCCAATCGTATTTGGCGCCGAGGCCGAGCCCGCCCCAGAGCCGCTCCTCGGCGCTGCTGAAGCGCGCGCCGGAGACGCTGGCCGTGGTGCCGTCGAGGAATTCGTAGGAGAGATTGGCGATGCCGTAGAGCGTGGTGCTGACGAGCTGGCCGGCGCTGTCGCGCCAGCTGTTGCGGTAGTCCGCGGCGAGCCCGAGACGGCCCTTCAGGCTGTCGCCGTCACCCAGCGAGACGCGGGCGCCGAACGGGTCGGTGAAACTGTCGGCAGTGACCCTGGAATAGGTCAGCTGGGCCTGCGGGATCAGCGACCAGGCGCCGTTCAGCGCGATCCGCTGGCCGAGCTCCAGGCCGAAGGCATAGCCGAACCCGCCGGTGCCGTCGGCGAGCCGGCGCCCGAGCGTCGTCGAGCTGAGGTCGCTGTCGAACCAGCTCGCCTGGGCCTGGGCGTCGGCATAGAGCCCGCTCTGGCCATACCAGGTCAGCGTGCCGCCAAAGCCGGTGCCGCTGGTCGCGATCTTGCCGCGGCCGAAGACCGAGGCGATATCGGCCGTGGCCCCGCCGTGATGCGCGGTCAGGCCGCCGACCAGCGTGCCGGCGCCGTTGGCCAGAAGCTGTCCTTCGAGCCCGGCCTGGAGCCGCCAGCTGTCGATCTCGTAGGAGGTGCCGCTGGTCGAGAGCCTGGGCGTGATCCGGCTATGGGCGCCCTCGATCCGGGCCCAGATCGCCTGGCTCTCGGGCGTGCCTGCCGGGGCTGTACCGTCGCTGTGCATGCGGTCGCCGACGCGCTGGCGCAGCGTCGGCAGGCTGTTCAGGCTTTGCAGCACCTGGCCATAGGACTCGTAGACCGGCACGCCGGGCTGCAGGATCGGCACGGTGCGCGCCGGGCTGCCAACTGGCGCCGCCGCGGCTGCCGGCGGGACATAGGCCGAGCGCAGATACCAATCGCCGTCATTCGGCGTGCTGACGCCGTTCTGCTGCAGCGTATAGGCATAGGCGCCGGCGATCAGGGCCGGCTGACCCTGGAAGGCATAATCGCCATTGGCCAGGGTGAAGCTGCCATTCGAGGCGCCGCCGACATCGACGATTCTGATGCCCTCGACGGTCGGGGCGCCGCTGCCGCCCTGGTTCAGCACGGTGACCCGCGTCGTGCCCGCGCTGCTGCCGGTGATGACCAGCCTGTCGGCGGGCGAGGCATCGCCGCCGAGCACCGTCTCGATCTCGAGCCGGCCGCCATTGCCGACATAGTTGCCGTTGATCGTCAGCGTGCCGATCGAGTTGCCCGGCGCGATGGTCCCACCGGCCGCGTTGGTCGTGGAGCCGACCGTGCCGATGCCCTGCAGCCGGCCGCCCTGCGCCGCGAGCGTGCCGCCGAGGACACCATTCACCGAGAGCGCGCCGGCCTGGACCGTCGTCACGCCGCTGAAGGTCGAGTTGTCGCCATTCAGGCGCGTCGTGCCCGGGCCGCTCTGGTTGATGGTGCCATTGCCGGTGAATGGCAGCTCGAAGACGTAGTTGCTGTTGTTGTGGTTGAAGTTCAGAGCGCCCGTGCCGCCGGCGAAGGCGATGGAGGCGACATCGAGCGTGCCGGCGGCCACAGCCGGTCCGCCGACCGCACCGCCGATATTGATCGTCCCACCCTTGTTGATGGTTAGGACGCGTGAAGGCGCGACTGCGACAAAGCCAAAGGTGCCGCCCTCGGCAACGGTGATGATGCCGGTTCCGTTGGTGCCGAAGGTCAGCGCGTTGACGCGATGCTCCGAACCGGCGCCCGAGATCAGGATATTGGCGGTCTTTCCGCTGAGATGGCCGATCGACATGTTGCCGTTCTGCATCACGCCGCCATCGAGGATCGTGAGCGAGACATCCCCGAAATAACCGACTGTGCTTTGCCAGCGTGACCCGGCGCCGGAGATCAGGATCGTGGCGCTTCCCGAGCCGGGGCCGGAAATGCCGGCGCCCATGGCAATCTGCCCGCCATGGATGATCGCGCCGCCGTCGAGGATATTGTAGGTGGCGTTGCCATGGAGCGAGCTGATGGCGGATTGGGTTCTGAACTCCGACCCCGCGCCGATGATGTTCACCGTCGCCTGTGTGCCCGCCACGTTCGCGACGCCGATGTTTCCGGTGGTGTTCTGGAATATGCCACCCTTTTTAACCGTCATCGTGACGCCGGCCACCGAACCGATGACGCCGGCGGTGTTCGCCGTCGTGAGCCTCGATCCGGGCCCGCTGATGGTCAGGCCGGCATTGGCGCCGGTCAGGGACAGCGCGCCGCTGTTCGTGACCGTGCCGCCGTCACGGATGTGCAGCGTGCCTCCGGAAATTGTCGTGCCCGCATAGCTGCTCGTGCCCGTCAGGGTCAGCGTGCCGTCGCCCGCCTTGACGACGCCGCCGCCCCCGGTGATGGCGCCCGCCTGCGTTGCGCTTGCTCCCGCGCCCACGGTCAGTGTCGAGGGAGCCGTGACGCCAGTGCCGCGCACCTCTCCATCGGCATAGGTGTAGCTCTGGGCCTGCACCTGCGCCGACGCCAGGCAGGCGATCGCGAGCGACAACGCCGAGACGCCTGTGCTGAGCGTACGAGACCTGGATGAAGGCGGGCGTCTCGTCGAAAGACGGGTCGAATCGATAGGCATAGGCCACTCCAGAACCGGAGGCCTCATCCCCCGGAGCGCGCTGCGATATGAGAGGCCATGCCGTAAGGTGCCGAAGGCGGCGCACGCAGCCGAAAAGGCTGCGCAACATGCCCCCCAGCAGTGCCGCCGCGCTGCCAGGATCGCATATTCGCGAGCACCCGCCTGTAGCGCCGTGTCTCATTTGTGATGACGCTGCGTCTCAATCGTCCCGCCGTCGCCCGTCCTGGGACGGCCTATGTCCCTGCGTCGGCGGCATTGGTCCCACCAGGCAAATCACCCTAGGAGTGATGGGCAGGTTCCGAACGTGCGGGGCAAGTTCCGATCTTGGCGGGGGAGAGCGAGCGATGCGGCAGGCCCGGGGGGCGACTGCTCCGGTGGCGGCGGAAGAGCTCGTCCTGTCGACCGACATGGTCGAGCCTGACCTGCGCAGCGATCTCTGGCGCGAGATCTCCCGCCCGTTCTTCGAGACGACGGCGCATCCAGACGATCGCGGAGCTGTGCTCGAGGGCTCGATCCGCTCGCGGGCGCTTGGCGCGCTGCTGATCGGTCCGACCAGCTTCAACCAGCAGCAATATAGCCGGGACCGGCGCAGCATCCTGCAAGGCGGACTGGATCAGTATTTCGTCCAGCTCTTCGTCGCCGGCACGCTCGATGCCGATTGCGAGGGGGAGGCGATATCGGTCGGCCCCGGCGATATCTGCGTGTTTGACCTCGCCCGGACCTTCAGGAGCAGAGTCCGGACCGGCTCCACGCTGTCGCTGGTCCTGCCGCGGGAGCGGGTCGACCGGGTGGCGGGCGGCCGCAACCTGCATGGCCTGGTGCTCAGGACCGGAGATCCGATCACGCGCCTCCTGAGCGACTTCATCGTCAGCCTGTCCCATGTCTCGCCCGCGATGAGCGACGACGACCTGCGGGCGATCGAGGAGTCGGCGATCTTCCTCATCGCCTCGGGCCTCGCGCGTCACGCGCCGGGGATCGCTCTACAGGATCCCGCGCTCGGAAACGTCCTGCGTCAGCGCATGCTGGCCTTCATCGATGCCAATCTCTCGGACCCCGGCCTCAGCCCGGCCGTGCTGACCTCTCGCTTCCGGGTTTCGCGCGCTCATCTCTACCGGATGTTCTCCGGCGATGGCGGTGTCGCCACGGTTATCCGCGAGAGGCGGCTGGACGCGTCGTTTCGGGAGCTGGCCAGCCCCGCCGGACCATCACGCTCGATCACGCAGATCGCGCATGAGCAGGGCTTCTCCAACAGCGCCCAGTTTCACCGTGCCTTTCGGGCGCGCTTCGGAATGGCCCCGGGTGAAGCCCGTGACGCAGCAGCTGCACGCCCCTTCGCCGATCAGCGCCTCCAGCATGTGCAGGTTCATTTCGATAAATATGCGCAGCAGCTCGGGGCGGGCCTCCTGCCGAAATAATCTCTCACTTCCCCTGGTGAATCATCCGCCAGATCGCCTGTGGGGTTGCCGGCATGTCGACATGCCGCACGCCATAGGGCGAGAGCGCATCGACGAGCGCGTTCATCACCGAGGGCAGCGAGCCCGCGCATCCGGCCTCGCCGCAGCCCTTCGCGCCGACGGGATTGGTCGCGGTCGGGCTGCCCTGGCTGGCGAATGAGAAGAAGGGCAGGTCGGCTGCGCGCGGCATCGCGTAGTCCATATAGGACCCTGTCATGAGCTGGCCGGCCTCGTCATAGGCCGTCATCTCGTAGAGCGCCTGGCCGATGCCCTGCGCGACGCCGCCATGCAGCTGCCCGGCCACGATCAACGGGTTCACGATCGTGCCGAAATCATTGACCATGACATAGCTGACCACCGCGACCTCTCCGGTCTCAGGATCGATCTCGACCTCGGCGACGTGACAGCCATTGGGATAGGCCGATGGCGCCGCCTTGAAGACATGGTCGACATCCAGGCTCTGGGGCAGATCCTTGGGCAGGCCGGCTGTTGTCCGCACCCGTTCCGCGAGCTCCATGACGCCGATCGCGCGGTCGGTCCCGGCGATCGTGAACTGGCCACGGCCGAATTCGATATCGGCGACGCCGGCTTCCAGAAAATGGGCGGCCAGGAGCTTGCCCTTCTCGATGACGCGATCGCCCGCCTCCATGATGGCCGAGCCGCTCGCCATGATCGACTTGGAGCCGCCGGTGCCGCCGCCCGCGATCAGCCGATCGCTGTCGCCCTGGACGAGGCGGATCTTGTCGAAGGGCACGCCGAGCTTGCTCGTCAGCACCTGGGCGAAGGGTGTCCAGTGGCCCTGTCCGTAATCGAGCGTGCCGGTGACGATGGTCACGCTGCCGTCCGCCTCGAAATGCAGACCGCCCATTTCGTTGGTCGGAGGCGCGGTGACTTCGAGGTAACAGCCGATGCCGCGGCCGCGGAGCTTGCCGGCCTTGCGGCTCTGGCGCTGCCGCGCCCTATACCCCTTCCAGTCGGCCGCCTTGAGCGCCTCCGCGAATAGGGCGGGGAAATCGCCGCTGTCATAGAGCGTCCCGACCGGCGTCGCCCAGGGCAGCTGCTGCGGAGCGACCAGGTTGCGCCGCCGCAGGACGGTCTTGTCGATCCCCATTTCCACGGCGGCAGCATCGATCAACCGCTCCATGAAGTAATTGCCTTCGGGCCGGCCGGCGCCGCGATAGGCGCCGATCGGCGCCGTGTTGGTGACGACGCATTTGGTCTGCACCTCGACGAGCGGCGTGCGGTACATGCCGATGCTGTTCTTGCCGATATTCGTCGTCGCCATCATCGGCCCGACAGGCGAGAGATAGCCACCCATGTTGCCGATGCCGCTGAAGCGCGTCGCCAGGAACCGGCCGCGCGCATCGAGCGCCAGCTCGGCCTCGAAGACCATGTCGCGGCCATGATAGTCCGAGACGAAACTCTCGGAGCGCTGATCGGTCCATTTGACCGGCTTCTTCAGGAGGCGGGCCGCATGCAGCAGCACGACATATTCGGGGAAGACCGAGGATTTCATCCCGAAGGAGCCGCCGACATGCCCCGTGATCAGCCGCATCCGCTCCGCCGGCACGCCCATCGCCGCGGCCAGGTTGTTGCGCATCCCGAACGCGCCCTGGCTCGGCGCATGCAGCGTGTAGCGCTTGGTCTTGCGGTCAAAAGTTCCGACCGCCGCACGCGGCTCGATCGGGTTCACGACGATGCGGCTGTTGACGATGCGCAGCTTCGTGACATGGGCGGCGCTGGCAAAGGCCGCGGCGACCTTGTCGGCATCGCCGAAATGATAGTCGAGCACCACATTGCCGGGCACGTCGTCATAGAGCTGCGGGGCATCCGGCTTGAGCGCATCCTCGCCGGCCGTGACCGCGGGCAGGATCTCGATATCGAGCAGCACGGCCTCGGCGGCATCGCGCGCCTGAACGGCGGTGCGGGCCACGACCATCGCGATGGGGTCGCCGACGAAGCGGACCTTGTCGGCCGCCAAGGCGTTGCGGGCGGGCTTCCTGATCGGGCTGCCGTCCCGATTGGGATGCTCGACAACGCATTTCAGCAAGCCGTAGCCTTGGCCCGCGAGATCCTCACCCCGATAGATCGCGACGACGCCCTTCATCGCTTCGGCCTGCGAGACATCGATGCCGCGGATGACGCCATGCGCGTGCGGGCTGCGGACGAAGGCGGCGTAGAGCTGCCCCTCCAGCGAGACATCATCGGTATAGCGCCCCTCGCCACGCACGAGGGCGGGATCCTCGTTGCGCGGGACGGGCTGGCCGACCTCGAATTGCATCGTCGAAAGCTCCGCTGAGGGCGTGTGCATATTCATCAGGAGATACCATGAGTGACGTGCGAGCCAACCGGCAGGCGACGCCTGTAGACTGACCGAAAACGGCCGCGCCCGCCCTGCAGATGTCGCATAGGCGCTATCCCCAGGCGGCGCAGGCCGCAACGTCAGCCGGTCGGAGGCAGGTTCCGGTTCTGGGCGCGGTCCGGATGATGCGGTTGGCTCGGCGAAGGCAGGCGCCCGGATCAGTTCACAGCGATGCCTGCGGCCGTGGAAACGTCCGAGCCATTCCTGCCGCTCAATGATGGTCGTCGTGCCTGTTGGCGACTTCTGATGAAGGCTCAGCCAAATATATACCAAACTGCGAAGATCATCCCCGCGACATAGCCCGCGAAGTACAGAACTCCTTCGACGAGTCGGCGTCGCCAAGGCGGCATTGTCGCGCGCCGCTCTCGGTTGCGGATGTTGGCTTGTTTCATCCGCTCCCACTGTCCCATCGTTCCCCCGCTCAGATCTCCTCGTCAGGTGCGGTTGGGTCCAGGTTGCACCTTGATGCGAAGAGAGACCTCGACAGACCCGCGTTTCCGGGTTTTCGGTCTGGAATACTGCGCTACCCCATCGCCTCGCGCCGCTTCAACAGTGCGTTGAGCCGGTCCTGTTGTTCGTTGATCCGGTTCGCGATGGCCTCTTCCGCGCCCGATCCCGAGGTCGCGGTGGCTTGCTCCATCAGATCCGCGATATTCCGTCGGGCGATCGCAATCTGGTCGTCGAGATCCTGCTTGGACGCGTTCTCAGGCATTGGCTGAACCTCCGGCCCTCTGCATGCCTCGCTGTCGGGTCCCGGGCCGCTGGAACCCTGCTCGCGGCGCCGACGTTAGCTGATTGTGGTCCTCCGTGTGAGGCGAAATCGCGCTGGAGGAATCCGATGAGTGCAAACCCCATGCGAGCGTTCCTTTTCGGGACGGCACTATTCGCCTTGCTGTGCGCCGCCGCCCAGGCCCAGCCGGCACCATCTCCTTCGATGACCGGGCCGGAACACAAGGAGGGAACCGGGACCGGCTCGGGATCCTCCGGGATGGCGCCGCAGCAGGGCACCGGCAGCGGCGCGACACAGCATGCGCCGGGTGCCAATCGCCCCGAGCCGAACGGGCCGCCCTCTGCTGCCGACAGCCAGCAGAACCGCGATTATGGACGGGATACGAGCCCGGCCGGCCAGCCGATGCACCAAAGCAACCCCACCGGGGGGACCACGAAGCCCAACTGATGACCGCGCAATCCAGGCGGATGAGCGATCGGACGAGGCTACACACGAGCCGGGGCCAGGTCATTGCCCGCTCCGCCTCGCTCATCCCCAGCAACTGAGCTTGCCGACGGCCCCGCGGGAAAACGCCTTGTCATGCGCAAAGAGCATCGGCCTTCATCACGGCCAAGAGGGCGATCCGAGCCGCCCGCAACCTAACGTCGCTTCTTGCCGTTGGAGATCAGCGACCCGAGGCTGTTGCAGACCTTCCGGACCTGCGAGCAATCTCGATAGCTGACGGGGTATGGCGATCTGACGGGTCGATTTGTGCAGTAAGTGCGGGGCACAAACATGCGCCCCTCATATCGTCGCACAGTCTCGCAGCTTCTTTGGTATTGCGTTCTGTATTCGATCCGCTGATTCAGCACACATTGCCGCTACATTGTGCAAGATGCCTGCGCGGAATCCGCGAAAAGCAACGGAAATACAACCGTCAGGCTAAATATTGCTGCAGTGCAAATATAAAATCGTCTAAGCATCACGGTCCCCCCAGACGCGGAATTATTTATAGCCAGAGCCATCGCATAGGCAAGCTCAGAGAAAGATCGTTTTCTTGAATGGGGCGACGAAGATATTCGAGATTTCAAAGGCAAGGGGGGAGCCAAGAATACTCGATTGCCCCTTGGGTCCACCATATCGACTGGACTGATGCGCGACGCGTTCGATTGAAGGGAGAGTTCCGATGCGCTTCTCGAGCCGAACCGATGCCGGGCGCAGGCTGGCTTCGCCGCTCCTGCATTATCGCGGACAGCATCCTGTCGTACTGGCGCTGCCCCGCGGGGGCGTGCCGGTCGCAGCCGAGATCGCGCAGGCCCTGGCAGCGCCGCTCGACCTCATTCTCGTTCGCAAGATCGGCCTTCCCTGGCAGCCGGAGCTCGCCCTTGGTGCCGTGGTGGAGGGCGGGGAGCCGATCATGGTGCGCAACGAGGCGATCATCAGGCGTGCGGCCATCGGGGCGGACGAGCTCCAGCGCATCTGCGGTCGCGAACTCGCCGAGATCGACCGCAGGAGGGCTCGCTATCTCGGCGCGCGCGCCCGTGCGCTGCTCACCGGCCGGACCGTGATCGTCGTCGACGACGGCATCGCGACCGGAGCAACAATGAGGGCCGCGCTGAGGGCCATACGCCAGCGCGGGCCTGGAAGGCTCGTTCTGGCCGTTCCCGTCGCCCCTGCGGACGTCGTCGCGGAGCTGCGCTCCGAGGTCGACGATCTCGTTTGTCTCGACAGTCCGGAGCCTTTCGTCGCGATCAGCAGCTTCTACCGGGAGTTCGGGCAAGTCTCCGATGAAGAGGTCGTTTCGATCCTGGCGCGCTTTCCGGCCGGCGAACGGCACGCTGGCCGCTGATCCGCCATCTCGGTCCGTTTGCTTGATCAAGGCTGCGTGCTGCTGGTTGATCCAGCGATGAAGCCGCAGCAGGTGTTTCAATGAACCAATCGTTCAATCGGAGTCGTCCCGATCGATCGGCTGCGCAATCACGGCCACCTTGGGTCAACTGATGCCTGGCGGACACCGGCGCCATATCTGGGGGCTGGCCGAACCGATCGTCACCCGCACCTGGGTCTCGTCCTGAAGCACCATATCGACGGGCGCGCCGGCATCCGCCTCTCCGGCAGGCATGGTGAAGCTGAACCTGTGCCGCGTGTAGGCCCCCGACAGGGTCAGGCCCTTGGTGGTCGTCACGGAGGGGCCTTCGATGGCGAAGCGTAGCCCATGTCCGGAACACCAGGCGCCATCGATCGCATCGGCGAGGGCGGGGTTCATCGCCCCAACCGTCACGGCCGCGGCGGCTGCCAAAGCCAAGCAAACCCGATGCATGGGCGCTTCCTCCGTGATGACCGGGCGCTGAAGAGGATCGGTGCGCCCCAGGCGGCGCCACAATGAGGGAAGGTCGGGTCAAAGTGAAGGCAGATTGTAGTTGGAATAATTCTAAACTAGACGGGGCATTCCTCACATCGACCCGATCGGGATGATTCCGCCATGACGACCATCACCGGTTCCGCGCCGCTCTGTCCTGCCAGCGCGCAGCCCTGCACCTGCTTCCGCCCGTTCGAGCGCTCCTGCCCGGCGAGCGCGGCCGAGCAGGCCAGGCGCATTCCGGGCTGGTTTGGCGGCCGCGTGCCGCGCGCGCTGACCCTGTTCGGTCACGACCTCGAGACCATCGAAGTTCTGCGGATCGCCGTTGTCGCCCTCTCGGCGGTGCTGGTCTGGTTTCAGGTCGTTCGTCCCGTGGCAGGCTGGGATCTCGTCGGCGTCGGCGGCTTGCTGTTCGGAGCCTGGCCGATCGTCCGCGAGGCGATCGAGAACATCAAAGAGCGGCGAATGACCATGGAACTCTCCATGTCGATCGCCATTGTGGCGGCCGCCGCGATCTCTGAATTCTTCACCGCGCTGGTCGTCACCTTCTTCGTGCTCGTGGCCGAGGAGCTGGAGCATCTGACGGTCGACCGTGGGCGGGCTGCGATCGCCGACCTGATCGACGTGATGCCGCATGAGGCGACCGTGCGCCGCGACGGCGTGATCTCGGTCATTCCCATCGACAGCATCGTGATCGGCGACCGCGTCCTGGTTGCGCCCGGCGAGAATATTCCCGTCGACGGGGTCGTCAGGTCGGGCCTGTCCTATGTCGATCAGGCGCGGATCACCGGCGAGTCGATGCCGATCAAGCGCGGGGAAGGCGATGCCGTCTTCGCGGGCTCGATCAACCAGTTCGGCGCGCTCGACATCCAGGTCGACCGTGTCGGACGCGATACCAGCTTCGGGCGCATCATCGACGCGATCGAGAATGCGGAACAGTCCCGCGCGCCGGTCCAGCGCCTCGCCGACCAGCTCGCCGGCTATCTCGTCTACTTCTCCTTCGCAGCGGCGATCGTCACCTACCTGCTCACCGGAAATATCCGCGACACGATCTCGGTCATCATCGTCGCCGGCGCCTGCGGCGTCGCAGCCGGCACGCCCCTGGCGGTGCTGGGCGGCATCGGCCGCGCCGCGCGCAACGGCGCGATCATCAAGGGCGGCATGCACCTTGAGACGCTTGGGCGCATCGACACGATCGTGCTCGACAAGACGGGGACGCTGACCTTCGGCGAGCCGCGGGTTCTGGAGATCCATCCGGCGCGCGGCCGCAACGAACAGGAGCTGCTGAGGCTGGCGGCGTCTGCCGAACTGCGCTCCGAACATCCGCTGGCCAAGGCGATCGTCGCGGAGGCACGGGCGCGCGAGATCGCGGTGCCGGAGCCCGATCGCTTCGACTATACGCTCGGGCGCGGCGTCACGGCGCAGCTCGGCGAGGATCGTATCCTGATCGGCAGCGTCAAGCTGCTGCAGGCTGATGGGATCGAGCTTCCCCCGGACCGGGCCGGCAACGCCGTCTCGTCCGAAATCTGCGTCGCGGTCAACGGCCTCTATGCGGGTTCCTTCGCAGTCGCCGACGAGGTCAGGCCGGAGGCGGCCGCTGCCATTCGCGCCCTGCATGCCTTGAAGATCCGCACCATCCTGCTGACCGGCGACAATGCCCGGGTTGCCAACAGCGTTGGCGCCAGTCTGGGCATCGACACGGTCGAGGCCGGCATGCTGCCCGAGCAGAAGCTGGAGCGCGTGCGGGCCCTGGTCGCCTCCGGTGCCAAGGTCGCCATGCTGGGCGACGGCATCAACGACGCGCCGGCGCTGACGGCTGCAAGCGTGGGCATCGCGATGGGGTCCGGGACCGACGTCGCCAAGGAGAGCGCGGATATCGTGCTGCTGGCCAACGACCTGGAGCGCCTGGTCGAGACGGTTCGCATCGCCCAGCGCACGCGCGGCGTCATCTGGCAGAACTTTTCAGGCACGATCGCGGTGGATGCCCTCGGCATCGCCATGGCGGCCTTCGGCTTCCTGAATCCGTTGCTGGCCGCGTTCATCCACGTCTCGTCCGAGCTGATCTTCATCTCGAACTCCGCGCGGCTGCTGCCGGCCGGCGAAAAGCGGGTGAAGGCAGCAGCCGGGAGAGAGTCATAGGTAACAGACCGGCGCCAGCCGCGGATCCTGTGGGGCAGGAGCCTAGACCTGATGTCCGACGAGCGCGCCGATCGCCCAGGTCGCGGCCATCGCGATGGCGCCCCAGAATGTCACGCGCAGGGTCGGCTTGACGATGCCGGCTCCGCCGACAACGGCGCCGATCGAGCCGAGCAGGGCAAGGCAGACGAGCGAACCGCCCGAGACCGCCCAGCCGATCGATCCCGCGGGCACGACGAGGGCGAGCAGCAAGGGGACGGCCGCGCCAGCCGCAAAGGTGACGGCCGAGGTCAGGGCCGCCTGGACAGGCCGCGCGATCATGTGCCCGGCGAGGCCAAGCTCGTCGCGTGAATGCGCTTCGAAGGCATCTTTCGCGGTCATCTGCTCCGCGACCCGGCGGGCAAGCGTCGGTTCGACGCCGCGCTCCACGTAGATCTGCGTCAGTTCGGCCAGTTCCGCCTCGGGCTGTTCGGCGAGTTCGCGGCTCTCGCGCGCCATGTCCGCCTTCTCGGTGTCGGACTGGGAGCTGACGGAAACATATTCACCGGCCGCCATCGACATGGCGCCGGCGACGAGCCCGGCCACGCCCGCGACCAGCACCTCGTCGGCGCTCTTGGCCGCCGCCGCGACGCCCACGACGAGGCTTGCCGTCGAGATGATGCCGTCATTGGCACCGAGCACGGCGGCGCGAAGCCAGCCGATCCGCTCGACAAGATGATTTTCGCGGTGGCGCGGATACATGGCGTCGATCCCTGCGGTTGGCCGGGCCGCTCAGTCGAAGCGCGAACCGCGGGGCGTGACCAGGGGCAGCATACGCGAGAGCGTTGCATCCTTCAGGACGAGGTGATGGGCAATCGCGGCCAGCGCATGGACGCCGGCCAGCACCATGAAGAGATGGGCGGCCACGACATGCGCGTCCTTGACGGTCTTTGCCAGAGCGGTGTCGAGCGCGACCGGCGAAGGAATGGTGGCGAGCCAGAAGAAGTCGACGGGACGGCCCCTGATCCAGGCCGCGAAGAGTCCGATCAGGGGAATCGCCAGCATCGCCGCGTAGAGGCCGAGATGCGCGATCTTCGCAGCCAGCTCCACCATCGGCGCGGCCGGTAGCGCCTCGGGCGCGGGCGTCATGCTGCGCCAGCCGATGCGCACGACCGTCAATGCGATCACGAGAAGACCAAGCGACATATGCAGCGTGAGCAGCCAGGCGCGGTCGCCCTTCGGGAATTCGTCGCGTACGAGCCCTATCCCATAGGCGGCGATGACGGCGAGCGCGATGGCCCAGTGAAGGCTGATGGTGAACCTGTCATATCGGCGTGTCGGCATGATGAAGTCCTCATGGCGGGAGCTGAGAGCTGGGGCGGGGCCTGACGGCTGGTCAGTCGTCGTCGTCATCCCGCGCGAGACGTTCGAGCGTTGCGGGGTCGAATTTCGCCTTGACGCGGTGCCCGGCGTCATCGGCCGCACGGACCTTGTAACAGCCATGGTCTGTCTTGATCCGCATGATGGTCCAGCCTTCGGCACGGAGCTTTTCGACCAGTGCCTCGCGCGGCTTCCACTCCGTCATCGGAGCAAGGCAGCGCTGGCCGGCGAATGCGGGGGGCGCCACGCCTACAAGGAGTGCAAGTGCGGCGGCTGGCAGGGTGCGGTTCATGAAACCTGTCCTCCACAGGGTGCGGCGATGGCCCCTTCCATCACGCCAAGCTGACACCCACCTGAACGGCGGATGCGATTGCGTTCAGCCCGCTGTCAGCTTTGTGCCATAGACGGGCGAATGGTCCCCCGGAGGCTGCGGAACCCGGCATGCGTGTGCTTCTCGTCGAGGACGATCCGATCCTGGGTCCAGCGGTGCGCGACCAGGTTGCCGCCGACGGACATGGCGTGGATTGGGCAAGCCGGATTGCGGATGCCAGGGAGTTCATCCGGCTTGCGAGCTACGACCTGATCCTGCTCGACCTGATGCTGCCGGATGGCCGAGGGCTCGACCTGCTGCGCGCCAGACGGCAGGCCGGCGATGCGACCCCGGTGATCGTCCTGACCGCACGCGACCAGGTCTCGGACCGGATCGCGGGGTTGAACGCCGGGGCCGACGATTATCTCGTCAAGCCGTTCGATCTGGCGGAGCTTTCCGCACGCCTGAGCGCCGTGGCGCGCCGCTACGGCGGCAATCCCAATCCCCTGCTGCGGGTCGGAGATCTGACGCTCGATCTTGCGGCGCGCACCATCACCAGGGATGGCCGCAGCATCGCCCTGACCGCGCGCGAATGGGCCCTGTTCGACGCCTTCATCCAGCGCCCGGCCATGCTTTGCTCCAAGGCGCTGCTCGAAGAGCGGCTCTACGCCTTCGATTCCGAGGTCGAGAGCAACACGATCGAGGTCTATGTCGGGCGCCTGCGCAAGAAGCTCGGCGCCCATGTGATCGAGACCGTGCGCGGCATGGGCTATCGTCTTGGTGCCACACCCGCGGCGGGATCGGGCAAGGCGAGGCCATGACGATATTCGCGCTGCCGCCCAGGGGCAGCCTGCAGCGCCGGCTAGCCTTGTCCCTGACCGGCGGCGTCATGGCGCTGTGGCTGCTGGCAACGCTGGGCGCGGGCTTGCTCCTGCGCCATGAGATCGACGAGGTCTTCGACAGTGCCTTGCAGGAGGTGGTCCAGCGCGTGCTGCCGCTGGCCTATACCGAGGTTCTCAATCGCGATGCGGATGCAGAACCCGGGCCCCAGCAGATCGCATCGGTCGGCGCACATCGCGAATACATCACCTATGTCGTGCGCGATGCGGCTGGGCGCAGCCTGCTCCAGTCGCATGACGCAGACCCGGCGCAATTTCCCCCAAACCCCGCGCATGGCTTCAGCGACGGGCCGAGTTCGCGGCTCTACACGGAGGTCGCCGTCAGCGGCACATTGATCGTCACGGCCGCCGAGCGACCGGGCCATCGCCAGAATGCGGTGCGCGACGCCATCAAGGTGCTCGCCTGGCCGCTGCTGCTGCTCTTGCCGCTCGGCATCGCCGGAACCTGGGCGCTGGTCGCCTTCACCCTACGGCCGGTCGTGGCCTTCAGGCACGAGATCGAGGCGCGCGGCGATGCTCATCTGGCGCCGGTCGCCATTGCGGCGCTGCCCTCTGAAATCGCGCCGGTGGCAGAGGCTGTGAATGCGCTGATGGTGCGGATGCGGCGGGCGCTGGATGCCGAGCGCAGCTTCACCGCCAACAGCGCGCATGAATTGCGCACGCCGGTCGCTGCCGCCCTCGCGCAGACCCAGCGCCTCAGGGCCGAGCTTCCCGAGGGGCCGGCCCGCGCCCGTACCAGGGAAATCGAGACGGCGCTGCAACGGCTGGCGCGCCTGACCGAGAAGCTGCTTCAGCTCGCCAAGGCGGAAGGCGCCGGTTTGCTGTCCGGCGCGCCGGAGGACCTCGTGCCGGTTCTCGCCATCGTCCTGCATGATCTCGAGGCCCAGGGCAGGATCGAGCTCTCGCTGCCGGCTGGGGAGCGGTTCGTCTCGACGCTGGACATCGACGCCTTTGCGATCCTCGCGCGCAACCTGATCGAGAATGCACTGAAACATGGCGCTCGCACCGGGCCGGTACGGGTGACCTTGACGCAGGACGGGCGCTTCAGCGTGACCAGCCACGGGCCGGTGCTGTCGCAGGAAGTCCTCGCCGGCATGACGCACCGCTTCGCGCGCGGCACGACCATGGCCGATGGCTCCGGGCTCGGCCTCTCGATCGTGCAGACGATCATGCGGGGTGTCGGCGGCGAGGTCATCTTCTGCTCGCCCGCCCCGGGGCAGGCGGATGGCCTCGAGGTCCGGGTGCAGCTCCCCGGTCTGAAGCCGACCGCCGGGTGAGTGCCATTCGTTCCCGTCGCCAGGGCGCGGCCCGGGCGGTGCGGAGCGGCAACCTCGGTTGCGGTCTCTTGGGGGCAAGCCGTCTTGGGCGCTTTCTGCCGGGGAGAAGCATCCGTGGAGGCGTCGCCTCGCTTCCGGGAGCTTCAACGACCGCCCGCCTGTCCTACCCAGTAGCGCGGACCGGGGCCTAGCCGCGAGGCCCGGTCCGCGGGGTTCGTCATGCGGCAGCTCTCGAGCGAGAGGCAGCCGCAGGAGATGCAGCTGGACAGCCCCTGTTTCAGCCGTTCGAGCTCGGCAATGCGCGCATCGATGCGCCGCTGCCAGCTTTCGGAAAGGCGCGACCAATCCGCTCCGCCTGGAACATGGTCGGTCGGCAGTTTGGCGAGTTCCTCGCCGATCTCGTCGAGGGACAGCCCGACGCGTTGCGCAAACACGATGAAGGCGACGCGGCGCAGCACCGAACGGTGAAAGCGCCTGTGGCCTGATCCCGCCCGCTCCGAGACGATCAGCTTGCGCTCCTCGTAATAGCGCAGGGCGGAGGAGGCGACGCCGCTGCGTCGCGACACCTGGTTGATCGTCAGCATCGCGGCAGGTGGGCGAAGGGCTTGCATTTCGGGCCTTTACTTCAAGCTCACTTGAACTTTTACAAGCATGGCGACACAGCCGCAAGGAGCCCTGATGAGCACTGTCGCAAACGCCGCCCCATCGCGGGACCTGCCCGAACGCGCGCGTCTGCGCGACTGGCTCGGCCTCGCCGTCCTTTCCCTTCCCACCCTCCTGCTTTCCGTCGACATGACCGTGCTGCATCTGGCGGTGCCGCATCTGACGCGCGAGCTGCTGCCCGGCGCGACCGCGCTTTTATGGATCATCGATATCTACGGCTTCATGATCGCAGGCGGGCTCGTGGTGATGGGCACGCTCGGCGACCGGATCGGCCGGCGCCGGCTGTTGCTGCTGGGCGCAGCCGCATTCGGGGCCGCCTCCGTCCTGGCCGCTTTTGCGCAAAGCCCGGCCATGCTGATCGGCGCCCGCGCCATGCTGGGGCTTTCCGCGGCCGCGCTGATGCCCTCGACGCTCGCGCTTCTCACCACCATGTTCCGCGTGGAGGCGCAGCGCGCCTTCGCCATTGCGGTCTGGAGCGCGATGTTCGTCGGCGGAACCGCGATCGGCCCCTTGCTCGGTGGAGCCCTGCTCGAGCATTTCTGGTGGGGAGCGGTCTTCCTGATCAATCTCCCGGTGATGCTGCTCCTCCTGATCGCCGGGCCATTCCTGCTGCCGGAAAGCCGCAACGACGCGGCCGGGCGGCTTGAGATCGTCAGCGCGGCCCTGTTCCTGCCCGCGATCCTGGCGGGGATTCTTGCGATCAAGCAGTTCGCAGCAGCGGGGCCTGACGCAACGGCCCTGATCGCAGTCGCCATCTCGGCAGGGTTGGGGTTGCTCTTCATCCGCCGCCAGCGCCGGCTGCCGGATCCGATGCTGGATCTCAGGCTGTTCGCCAGTCGTCGGGTCGGAATCGGGCTCCTGACCCAGTTTGGCGCGATCTTCGCCGTCGCCGCGCCGTTCTTTCTCGCCACGCAATATCTGCAGATCATCGCCGGCCTGTCGCCGCTCGCGGCGGGGCTCGCCCTGCTGCCGCCGAGCCTGGCGGGGATCGCAGCGTCGCTCCTTGCCCCTGCCATCGCGCGCCGGGCAAGGCCGGACCGGACCATCGCCGGCCAGATGCTGGTCGCCGCGACCGGCTTCCTCATCCTGGCTATGGTGACGCCGGAGACGAATCCTGCGCTGCTGCTTGCCGGGCTCGGGCTGACCTCGGTCGGGGTCGGCGGGGCGATGCCCTTGCTCGTCACCCTGATCCTGAGTGCGGCGCCTGATTCCCGCTCGGGAGAAGCCTCCGCCTTGTCGGGAATGAGTGGCGAACTCGGCATGGCGATGGGGCTTGCCGTGATCGGAAGCCTCGCCGCAGGTCTCTATCGCCTGGAAATGGCCGGGCTTGTTCCAGTCGGTGCGCCGCCTGGAACGGCGCAGTCCTTCGGCCTGACCGCAGCCTATGCTTTGACGCTTGAACAGGGCCTTGCCGGCCGGTTCATGGACGCTGCCCGCAGTGCCTTTGTCGCGGGGCTGAACGGCGCTGGCGCCTTCGGTGTGGGGCTGGCCCTGCTGCTTTGTGCAGGCGCAGCATGGGCGTTTCGGCCCTCGCAGGCGGCAGGCTAAGCCAATGGCCGCCCGCCGCCGATCTCTCTGTAACGTCCTTGTTTCGGTCTAGCTCCAGAAACCTTCCTGATAGGCGCGGGGCGAGAAAACCGTCTCGTCCTGCTGCTCCTCGTGGTCCTCTTGGGGCTCGCGTTCTGTCTCGACTACGCAGTCGGAACCGTGCCTGTCCAGCATCGAATCTCTCCTTTCAGATTGTGAGGGAGGGTGCTTAGGCAGTCCCTATATGACTATTTATGCTGCAACGCACAAGACGAAGGCGATGCGCCCCGCATGCGCCCAGCGCGGGAACAAATCAGTTACAACCGTGTTGCTATGATTCCCCCGCAACGCGGAGTTGTTGTGTTTTGCCGCGACGCGGCCTTGAAGATTGGATCCGAGATGAACCGAAAGACCTTCCTTGCGAGCGTGCTGGGTGCGATCGCGATCGCAGGTGCAGCCGTTGCTTCTCCTACGCCCGCCAGTGCCGAAGCTTTACCCGCTGGCCTGGCCGCCGGCCTCGACCGGCAGCCAGCCGAATACAGCATGACCGCCGCCAAGGAGCGCCGGCTGATGATGATGCAGGAAGCCAACCGCCAGCAGCGCTATGGTCGCGGCGGCTATGGCCACCGTCCTGGCTACGGCCCACGTCCCGGTTACGGACCGCGTCCTGGCTATGGACCTCGCCCTGGGTATGGCCCGCGCCCCGGCTACGGCCCGCGCCCTGGTTACGGCCCGCGTCCCGGATATTACGAACGCTGGTGATCCAAAGCCTGTCCGGACACGCCCGTCCCGGGCAGGCCTGATCATTCTCCAGGGGGAATATCCCTGTCCGCCTTGCCGATCGTGGCCCGCCGTTTCGAAGGGAATGGCGGGCCTTTTGTATTTGGAACCGCTTCGTCGTGTTCACGCTCTGCCTGCTCGAATGGTGGAGCGCGGCCGCCGCGTCTGAGGATCGTGATCGCCTCACTCCCGACGGGAGTTCACCAAGGGAGCGGCGATTGCGCTGGCGGAAGGCGCTGGGCCCGAGCGTTCCGGGGTCGGTGCCCCGGCGGGCAGCAGGCCCTGGGCCTTGAGGTCGCGCCAGAGCGCCGATGGCACGGGCGCAAGCAGCGAGGCGACGTTCCGGCTGATCTCGCCCGGCGTCACTGCGCCCAGCACGATGCTGGCGACCGCCGGGTGGGCGGCGCAGAAGGCGAGAGCGGCCTGCGGCAGGGCGACGTCATGCGCCCGGCAGATCTCCTCGATGCGGGCGACCCGCGCCAGGATGTCCGGCGGCGCGGCGCGGTAATCGTAATAGGCGCCGGGGCGGGCGCCGGTGGCGAGAATGCCGGAATTGAAGACGCCGGCGAGCAGGACGGCGATATTCCTGCGCAGGGCGAGCGGCAGAAAGCTGTCGAGCGCGCCCTGTTCGAGCAGCGTGTAGCGCCCGGCCAGCATCATCACGTCGAAATCGCCAGCATGGGCAAAGCGTTCGCACATCTGCGCCTCATTGACGCCGATGCCGATGGCCTTGACCGCGCCCGAGCTCCGCAAGCGGTCGAGTGCACGATAGGCGCCGTTCATCGCCTCGGAAAAGCGCTGCTCGGCCTCTGCGCCATGGGTCCAGACATCGATATCGTGGATCAGCAGGATGTCGATCCGGTCGGTGCCGAGGCGCAGGAGCGACTGCTCGAAGGAGCGCATGGCGCCATCATAGGAATAGTCGATCACTGCCCGGTGCGGCAGTCCGCCCAGATAGCCGGAACCGTCTTGCGGCGGCAGCGTCGGATCCATCCAGCGCCCGACCTTGCTCGACAGGATGACGCTGTCGCGCGGGACGTCGCGCAGGGCGGCGCCGATGCGGTGCTCCGAGAGGCCGCGACCGTAGAGCGGCGCCGTATCGATGAGATCGATCCCGGCAGCGAGGGCCGCGTGCACGGTCGCCCGGGCCGTGCTCTCGTCGAGGCGCTGGTAGAGATCGCCCAAGGGCGCTCCACCAAAGCCGAGCAGGCTCGGCGCGAGAGTGCCGACGGCGCGCCGGGGCAGGGCGGCGGGCAAGGGCGCGGGTACTTGGCCCTCCGTCGCGCTCATCGCGGATCGATCGGCGCCCGGGGCAAGGCGAGCTCGCGCTCGATCCAGGCGCCGAGGCGAAACAGCTCGGCCTCGCGTCCGCCATGCGCCAGAATCTGGACGCCGATCGGCAGGCCGTCCTTGGAGAAGCCAATCGGGATCGACAACGCGGGCAAACCGGTCAGCGACCAGATCGCGGTGATCGAGATCCAGTCGAGATAGTCCTGCATTGGCTGGCCCTCGATCTCGCTGAGGAACAGCGTCTCGATCGGGAAGGGCATGGCCTGGGTGGCCGGGCAGATCAGAAAATCATGCTGATCGAGGAAGGCCACGGCCTTGCGGTAGAGGTCGGAGCGGCTGCGGTTGGCGGCTGCGATCGCGCGGCCGGACTGGTCGCGCCCGCGCAGGATATCCTCCATCACCGGCGCGGGGAATCTGGCGCGGTGTGCGTCGACCAGCGGCTCCCAGGTCGCAAAGAAGCTCTCGCCGCGCAGCACCCGAAAGGTTTCCATGGCACCCGTCACGTCGGGGGCGCCATGATGGACGGCGATACCGGCCCGCACCAGCACCTGAGCCAGGCTCGCGATCGCCTGCCGGATCGGCGCCGCGACCGGAAGCGCGCCGAGATCGGCGGAGATGGCGAGGCGCTGCGGCCGGGTCGGCTTCCGCGCGGCCTCGAGGAAGGGCGGCTGCTGCGAGGGGGCGGTCAGGAAATCCCCGGGGTCGAAGCCGGTCATCGCATCGAAGAAGAGGGCGAGGTCGGCGACGTTGCGGGCCATCGGTCCTTCGACGAAGATCGTGTCGAACGGGTCTGCCAGATGTTTTCGGGGCACGCGGCCAGGCGTCGGCCGCAATCCCGCGACATTGCAGAAGGCGGCCGGGATGCGCAGGCTGCCGCCATAATCATTGCCATGGGCGAGCCAGGCCTCGCCCGTCGCGAGCGCGACGGCCGCACCCCCCGAGGAGCCGCCGCAGGTGAGGCGGGTGTCGTAGGGATTGCGGGTGGAGCCGTGCACGCTGTTGGTCGTCTGGGCGCCGCCAAGCTCCGACAGGTTGGATTTGCCGAGCACGATCGCGCCGTTGCGCTCCATCAGCGCGACCGTGCGGTCGGAGCTTGCCGAGATACGGTCCTTGAAGATCGCGGTGCCGCCGGTGTTACGGATGCCTGCGACGTCGTTGTTGTCCTTGACGACGATCGGGATGCCGCCGAGCACCGACACATGCCCGGCGCGCCGGGCGTCGTCGGCGGCCTGCGCCTGTTCCAAAGCGCGATCGAGACAGAGCGTCGGCACCGCATTGACGGCAGGCTCGACCGCCGCGAGCCGCGCGGCGGCGGCGTGCACGAGATCGACGGAGGTCACCATGCCATCGGCCAGCAGGTCGCGGACGGCAAGCGCGTCGAGATGGATCAGATCAGTCGACATGGAGGGTCCTGGATGAGGCGGGGCTGCTGCAGGAACGGCGAACGACCAGGCGTGGTGCCATCACCGTCATGGTTCCGGGGCCGAGGCGGGTTCCGGCGATGCGCTCGGCAAGCAGCGCCAGCGCCGCTTCGCCCATGGCGCGGACGGGCTGCGCGATCGCGGTCAGGCGCGGCGAGACGGCATCCGCCCAGGGCAGGTCGTCGATGCCGACGAGCGAGATGTCCTCGGGGCAGGCAAGGCCGCGATCGGCCAGCGCCCTGACGGCGCCGATCGTCATCAGATTGTTGGTGGCGAAGATCGCGGTCGGCGGCTCCGGCAGGGCCAGCAGCGCGAGCGCGGCGTCATAGGCCGGCTGCTCCTGGAAATCGGCTTCGCGCACCAGCGTCGGGTCGAAGCGCAGGCCGGCCGAGAGCAGGGCTTCGCGATAGCCCTGCATGCGATCTGACGCGGTGCGCAGCGCGTCCGGGCCGTTGATCAGGCCGATGCGCCGGTGGCCGCAGGCGATGAGATGGCCCGTGGCCTCGAACGCGGCGCGATGGTTGTCGAGGACGACGCAATCATAGCCGAGACCGTCCATGGCGCGGTCGACCAGCACGACCGGAACCTCGAGCTGGGCGAGCAGGGAGGCCCGGTTCATCGAGGCTGTGCCGGTCGGCGCCAGGATCAAGCCGTCGATCCGCTGCGACCGCAGCATCTTGAGATGCGCTTCCTCGCGCTCGCTGCGTTCGCTCGAATTGCACAGCAGCACGAGATAGCCGCTGGCGGCCGCGGCATCCTCGACCGCCTCGAACAGATCCGAGAAGAACGGGTTGGTGATGTCGCCGACGACGAGGCCGAGCAGGCCGCTCGATCGCTTGCGCAGCGAACGGGCTCCCGCATGCGGGGCATAACTCAGTTTCTCGACTGCGGCGCGCACCCGGGTCAGCAATTCGGGGCTGACGCGGTCCGCGCTGTTCAGCGCGTTGGAGACGGTCGCAACCGAGACATTCGCCAGTCGCGCCACGTCCCGTATCGTCGCCATGCAGCCTCCTGTAAAACGGTTCAATTCATGATTCAGTCTTGCGAAGGGTCTAGCGATTAGCAAGAAATAATGTCGGGATATAGGAACTTGATGGATATAAAAATCTGTGAGAGCCTTGTTTGAAACGTTTTACAAAAGAACGTGATGGAGGGAGCGAGATCGTGACGATGCCCTGTCCCGCTGCGGCGCTGCGCGCGGTGTCCCGCGCATGATTCCCTACATTCTGCGCCGGCTGGTCTCGACGATTCCGGTCCTCGCCTTCGTGGCGCTGTTCGTCTTCCTGCTGCTGCGGCTCACGCCGGGCGATCCTGCCGTCCTGATCGCCGGCGATCAGGCGACGACGGCGCAGATCGAGACGATTCGCGAGCAGCTCGGCCTGAATCGCCCGCTGGTCGAGCAGCTCGTGAGCTGGGTCGGCCAGCTGGCGCGCGGCGATCTCGGGCGCTCGGTCTTCTCCGACATGGAGGTGACGCGGCTGATCGGGCTCCGCGTCGAGCCGACGGCGATGCTGGCGCTGGTCGCGCTGGTGATGGCGCTGGCGATCGCGCTGCCGCTCGGCACGATCGCGGCGGTCAAGGCGGGCAGCGCCGTCGACAGGGCGGTGATGGCCTTCGCCATGCTCGGCTTTTCCTCGCCGGTCTTCGTCGTCGCCTTCCTGCTCGTCTATGTCTTCGCGCTGACGCTCGGCTGGTTTCCGACCCAGGGCTATGTTCCGCTCTCCCAGGGGCTGCTGCCCTGCCTCAACAGCCTTGTCCTGCCAGGCCTGGCGCTCGCCATGCTCTATGCGTCGCTGCTGGCCCGCATCACGCGCGCGAGCCTGCTGGAGGTGCTGTCCGAGGACTATGTCCGTACCGCGCATGCCAAGGGCGTCCGTCCCCAGCGCGTCGTCCTGCGCCATGCGTTGAAGAATGCCGCGATCCCGATCGTGACGGTGGTCGGCGTCGGCATTGCCGCCCTGCTCGGCGGGGTCGTGGTCACCGAGACCGTGTTCAACATCCCCGGCCTCGGCCGGCTCACGACCGACGCGATCCTGCGCCGCGACTATCCGGTCGTGCAGGGCCTGATCCTCGTGTTCTCGGTCATCTACGTCGTCGTCAATCTCCTGGTCGATCTCAGCTACGTGCTGTTCGACCCGCGCATTCGCTACTGAGGGTCGCATGGCAATGACCGAGACCCGAGCGGGCGTCGTCGAAGCGAGGATGGGCGTTTCGTCCCACGCGGGGGCGACATGGCGCTTCCTGCGCGCCAATCCCGTGATTCTCGGCGGGCTCGCCGTGATCCTGCTGTTCACGGCGGTCGCGCTGATCGCGCCGCTCGTCCTCGTCGATCCCGCGAGACTCAATCCGATCCAGCGGCTCAGGCCGCCGGGGCTCGATCATCTGTTCGGCACCGATCAGGTCGGCCGTTCGACCTTCTCCCGCACGCTGAACGGCACGGCGATCTCCTTGACGGTCGGCGCGCTCGTCACCGCGGTGACCGTCATCTTCGGCCTGCTGATCGGGCTCGTCGCCGGTTTCATGCGCCGGCTCGACGGCGTCGTCATGCGCATCATGGACGGCATCATGGCGATTCCTGGCATCCTGCTCGCCATCGCGCTGATGTCGCTGTTCGGTTCCAGCGTGAAGAACGTGGTCATCGCGATCAGCGTCGCGGAGATCCCGCGGATGGCGCGGATCGTGCGCTCCTCGGTACTGGTGATCCGTGAGCAGACCTATGTCGAGGCGGCGATCACCAACGGAGCGCCCGTGCCGCGCATCCTCTTGCTGCATGTCCTGCCGAATGCCGCGGCTCCCGTGATCATCCAGGCGACCTATGTCTTCGCCTCGGCGATGATCGTCGAATCCATCCTCTCGTTCCTGGGCGCCGGCACGCCGCCGACGATCCCGAGCTGGGGCAACATGCTGGCCGAGGCCCGGCCCTTCATGCAGCGCGCGCCCTGGATGATCGCCTTTCCCGGCGTCGCGCTGGCGCTCCTGGTGCTGACCGTCAACGTGCTGGGTGATGCGCTGCGCGACGCGATCGACCCGCGCCTGGTGCGCAAGCTGAAGGCCTGACCGCAAGGGCTGCGAAGGGCTGCCGAAACACCGCCGCGCTCACGCGGCCAAGGAGACACCGCCGGGTCAAGGCGGGCCGAACGGACCGAGGATTTCAGGGAGGGATTGATGACGCGTTTGACGAGACGGATGACGATGGCGGCCGCAGCCATGGCGATGACCATGGCCAGCCTGCCGGCGCTGGCGCAGAGCGTGCTGAAGGTGCGGCCCTTCGGCGATCTGCGCACGCTCGATCCGATGACGACCTCGGACTACATGGTCCGCAACCATGGCTACATGGTCTACGACATGCTGTTCGCGCAGGATTCGAGCGGGGCGATCAAGCCCCAGATGGTCGCGAGCTACAGCACCGCGCCGGACGGCCTGACCTGGACTTTTGTGTTGCGCGACGGGTTGACGTTCCACGACAACCAGCCGGTGACCGCGGCCGATGTCGTCGCCTCACTGAAGCGCTGGGGCGAGAAGGACGGTCTCGGCCAGCAGCTCATGGCCCATACCGCCTCGCTGACGGCAACCGACCCGAAAACCGTGACGCTGGTCTTGAAGGACCGCTGGGGCCTGGTGCTCGACGCGCTCGGCAAGCCGAGCTCGATGCTGCCGGTCATCATGCCGGCCCGCATCGCCGCGACGCCGTCGAACCAGAACATCACCGATGCGGTCGGTTCCGGCCCCTTCATGCTGGTCAAGGAGGAATGGTCGCCCGGCGCCAAGATCGTCTACGCCAAGGCGCCGATGTACCAGCCGCGCCAGGAGGCCGCGGACGGGCTCGCCGGCGGCAAGCAGGCCAAGGTCGACCGCGTGGAATGGCTGATCATGCCGGACGCGCAGACGGCGCTGAACGCGCTGCAGGCCGGAGAGATCGATATCTTCGAGGAGCTGCCGCCGGACATGATCGGCATTGCCAGGAAGAACCCGAAGATCGCGATCGCGAAGCTTTCGGCGCTTCAGGGCGTGTTTCGCATGAACCAGTCGCAGCCTCCCTTCAACAACCAGAAGCTGCGCCAGGCGATATTGCGCTTGGTCGATCAGGAGCAGACCCTGCGGGCCTATGTCGACGACAAGGCGCTCTTCACCAATTGCCCGTCCTTCTACATGTGCGACTCGCCCTATTTCACCAAATCCGGCTGGCCTTCGCCCGATGCCGCCGCAGCCAAGAAGCTGGTGAGCGAGAGCGGCTACAAGGGCGAGAAGATCGTCCTGCTCGATGCGACCGAGACCGCGCTCAGCCCGCACACGCTGGTCGTGGCGCAAATGATGCGCGATATCGGCCTCAACGTCGATTATCAGGCGATGGACTGGGGCACGCTGTCGAGCCGGCGCACCAGCAAGAACCCGGTCGAGCAGGGGGGGTGGTCGGCCTTCCTCTCCGGCCCGGCCGCACCCGACATGTCCGAGCCGCTCGGCCATCTCGCGCTGCGCTCGAACTGCGACAAGGCCTGGTTCGGCTGGCCCTGCGACGACGAGATCGAAAAGCTGCGCGCCAGCTTCACCACGGCGCCCGATATCGAGGGCCGCAAGACGATCGCGCGGCAAGTACAGGAACGCGCGCTCGAAACCGTGCCCTACGTCTCTGTCGGCCAGTTCTGGCTGGTGCGCGGGCATCAGGCCAACTTGGCGGGCCTCCTGACCCCGGGCGTGCCGGTCTATTGGAATGTCGCCAAATCGCGCTGATGTTGCGCTTAAGCCCCGCGGGGCGTCTGAAACCGAGCGAGCGTCCGGCACGTCCGGGCGCTCGTTGCGCGAGGAGGCCACCGCCCGGATATTGAGACCCTGCATATGCGGCTCGGATCGGGCGCGACGCGTGTGGGCTCTCTTGCCCATCTTTCCAGCCGGATCTGGGCACTGTCCCACGCGATTAGACAATTCCCGGCCCGGTGCCCTAAGTGTCGGGGGCGAACGACTTTAGGTTGAGGGCCTGCCTTGGAAGCTTTGGTGATACTCGGCTTTGCCGTCATTGGCTTCCTCATCGCCATTCCCTGGGCCGCCTTCTCCTCCCTCTCGCGCGCCAATCGCGCGCTGGCCCTGGTTGCGAAGCAGCAGGAGGAGATCGACCAGCTCCGGCTTGCCCTCTCCACGCTCCGCGAAGCCCGCGGCGAACCCGGTCAGGCGGAGGCTGAAGCAGAGGCCGAGGACGGAGGCGTCGCGGCGGAATGGCTGCATCGCGAGCTTGCCCCGGCGGAAGATCCAGCCCTCGCGGCCGAGGCCGCGCTGCAGACGACACTGCAGACCCCGGCGGAACCCATCGCCGCCGCCCCGCTTCCTGCCGACGCACGCGCAGCCGAAGCGGTGGCGCTGGAGCAGGCTGTCGCGACAATGGAGCTGGCGCGGGGCGCGGAGGCCGAGGCCCCGCCATCGCTCGATAGCGTTGCAACGCCTGAACCTGTGCCAGCCGCGCCCCGCCGCGATCTCGAGGAGGCCATCGGCTCGCGCTGGGCCGTCTGGGTCGGCGGCATCGCACTCGCCTTCGGCGGGCTCTTCCTCGTCCGCTATTCCATCGAGGCCGGCGTTTTCGGCCCCGGCATGCGGCTGCTGATGGGCGCAGCCTTCTCCCTCATGGCAGCCGTGGCCAGCGAATATCTCAGGCGGAGCGATCGGCTCGCCGATCTCGGCGAGCGGCCGGGCGCGCTCGGTCGGCTCGGCGGGGCCAATATTCCCGCGGTTCTCGCCGGCGTCAGCGTGCTTAGCGGCTTCGGCGTCGTCTACGCCGCCCATGCGATCCACGGCTTCATCGGGCCGGGCCTGGCTTTCACGCTGATGGGGCTGATCGGGCTCGCAGCACTCGCCGCATCCCTGCTGCATGGCCCGGTGCTTGGCCTGTTCGGCCTGGTCGGCTCCTATGCGACGCCGCTGCTGGTCGCGAGCACCGCGCCGAGTTTTCCGGCGCTCTCCGTGTTCCTCGCCCTCGTCACGGCTGTCGCCTTTCTCCTGCACGCCAGGCAGCCGAGCCGCGTGGTGACGCTCGGCGCCATCGCCGGCCATGGCATCTGGACTGCCCTGATCGGGCTGTCTGGGGAGAGCCCGACATGGTCATCCCTTCTGCTTATCGTCGGAGCGGTGCTGGCGCTTGTCTTGCTGAAGGAATGGCCGAAGCTGAGGGGCGGAACAGCCAGAAGCGCCTGGCCGGTCGCCGGCTTCGACGGCATCGGCCTTGCCGCGATCGCGACGCCGCTGGTCCTGTCCGGGGTGCTGTGGACGGCCCAAGGCGGGCCCGGCATGCTGCATCTCGCCATCCTGACGACCGTGCTGGTCGCCATCCTTTCTGCTGTCCGGCACGGCGATCTTGCCCCGCTGGCGCCGCTCGCCGCGGCCGCCGCCGCCGGCATGGTGCTGCTCTGGCCGAGCGTGCAGGGTGCCTTCGGGCTCTCGCCGGATCTCGTCTTCGACATCGTCCGCCTGAGCATCACCGGCAATGCCGGGCCGGGCATTCGGTGGAGCGCGGCGCTGCTTGCCCTGATCATCGGCGGCTTGCCCCTCTCGGCCTTGCTCCTGCGCAAGGGCGCCGGGGCCGGCGGCTTCATTATCCGCGGCTGCCTCGGCTTCGCCTCCGCGCTCGGGCCGCTCTGCCTGCTGCTGGCGACGGCGCTCCGCAGCAACGGTTTCGAGCGCTCGACCGGCTTTGCGGCGCTCTCGCTTCTGCTCGCTGCCGCCCTGTTTGCCGCGTCCGAAATGCTGCTGCCGGTCGAGCGCCGCAGCACGCGCTCGCGGACAAACCCGCTGGCGTTGATCGGCTCGGCCGCCTACGCCGCCGGCGGCGCGATCGCGCTTGGCCTCGCCGTCGCCTTTGCCCTGCGCGAGACCTGGCTCGTCGTCGGGCTTGCCGTCGCGGCGGCCGGCGTCGCGATCATCGCCAGCCTGCGGCCGATCCCGCTTCTGCGCAGCATGTCCGCCGCCCTGGCGACGGCCGCGCTCGCGCGCCTGGTCTGGCAGCCGATCGTCTCCGACATGGGTTCCTGGCCGCTCGTCAACTGGGTCATCCCGGCCTATGCGGGGCCAGCCCTGTGCTTTGCCATCGGCGCGCTGGCGCTGCGCGGCAAGCTGGACCGGCCGCGCAGCGTTCATGAGGCCCTGGCGGCCTTCTTCGGCGCGGCCTTCATCCTGCTCGAGATCCGGCAGTTCTTTGCCGGCCCCCAGCTTGTCCCGGATATCAGGCTGATCGCCGGCCATTATTCCGGCCTGCCGCGAAACCGCCTGTTCGAGGAGGCTGTCGCCCATGTCGTGGCGCTCGGCCTGATCGGCGCTGGCCTGCAAACCCTGGCGCGCCGCCTGGGCGGACGCGTCTTCGGGCCGGCGGCTGATATCACGGCGGCCCTCCTGCTTCTGCTCAGCCTCGCCGGGCTCTGCGGCCTGCTCAACCCGCTCTTCGATGGCACGGCGGTGCTCGGGCCACCGATCTTCAACCGGCTTCTGTTCTATGTGCTCGCCGGGGGCGCGCTCGGCCTGCTCGGCTTCCGGCTCGATCGCGGAGAGGCGCGCTCGCGCATCGGCGAATGCCTGACCGCCTGCGCGGCGGTGCTGGTCTCGCTTGGCGCCGTCCTGATCGTCCGGCAGGGTTTTGCCGGCCCGGAGCTGGCGCCGCGCTCGGTCGAGACGGTCGGCTTCATCGAGGCGGTCATCGTGACGATCACGCTGCTCGCCCTGGCAGCAGCCGCGCGCATCTGGCACGAGGTGGCGCAGAACCGCGTCACCCGTTGGGTCCTGCGCGTGCTCGCTTTCGCTGCGATCGGCTGGGCTGCTCTGGCGCTCGGCATCGTCCGCAATCCGCTGCTCGATCAGAGCGGGGTCTCCGGTCCCGTCATCTTCAACCGCATCCTCTGGGGCTATGGCGCGGTTGTGCTCGCCTTTGCCGGCGCAGCCTTCTGGTTGCGCGATGCGCGGCCCGCGATCAGCCGGGCCTTCGCCAGGACGGCATGGGCGGGCACGGCGCTTGGCGCCTTCCTGCTGCTGCGGCACGGCTTCCATGGTCCGCTGCTGGTCTCGGACGAGCCGGTCACGCTGGCCGAGGCCGGATGCTACGCCGCAATCGGTTTCATCATGGCCATTGCGGCAATGATCGCCGGCACGGTCACGATCCAGGGGCGCGCTGTGCCCTTGCGCCCGGAGAGCGCGGCGATCGCCTCCTGCGCCGTCTTCGCGGTTCTTTCGGGCGTCGTCGCCAATCCGCTGCTGAGCGAGGTCCCGCTGGCGGGCCTGTTCATCCTCGACAATGCGCTGGTCGGCTATCTCATGCCCGCGCTGCTGGCTTTCGCTGCGGCGCGCTGGACGCGCGAATTCGTTCCAGCCGCGCTGCCGCGGCGGATTTTTGGCGGCACCGCGATCATCGGTGCGCTCGCCTATGTGCTGATCGAGGTCCGGCGCTGGTTCGTCGGCCCCGATCTCCTGGCCGATGGCGTCGGCGCGACCGAGCTCTACGCCTATTCGGCCGCGATCCTGCTCTATGGCGTCGCGCTGCTGGCGCTCGGCTTCCGCCTGCAATCGAAGGATCTGCGCCTGGCCTCGCTCGCGGTCGTCACCATTGCGATCTGCAAGGCCTTCCTGGTCGACATGTCCGGGCTGGAAGGGCTGTTGCGGGCGCTCTCCTTCATCGGCCTTGGCGCGAGCCTCGTCGGCATCGGGCTGGCCTATCAGCGCCTGCTGCAGCGGGAAAATGCGCAGCAGGGCGCGGCAATCCGGGAGAGCGCGGCTGCGACCGAAGCATCGGCGAGCGGCTGATCCTGTCGTCGCTCACAAGAAAGGGAGCCGTGATCTCGTCACGGCTCCCTTGAAGCCTCCGGATGGGAGTGCCTGATCGGGGGATCAGGCGACCTTGACGAGATCAGCTTGCGAACGCTGCCGCCAGAACCGCAGGAGCGGGAAGAGAAGCAGCGCTAGCGCCAGGCTGAGAAGGATTGCGGCAACCGGCGACGAAACCAGGACCAGCGGGTCACCTTGTCCAATCGCCAGAGCGCGGCGCAACTGGAGTTCCGCCATCGGTCCCAGGATCAGGCCGATCAGCGCCGGTGCGATCGGCACGGAGCAGCAGCGGAAGCCGTAGCCGACAAGGCCGAGCAGGCCGAGGATCAGGAGATCGACCCAGGACTGCGACAACCCCCAGACCCCGACCAGCGAGAAGATCAGGATCCCCGCATAGAGATGGGGTTTGGGGATGGCGAGCAGCTTCACCCAAACCCGCGCCATCGGCAGGTTGAGAACCAGCAGCATGATATTGCCGATATAGAGCGAGGCGATCACGCCCCAGACCAGCTCCGGATTGCTGGTGAACAGGGTCGGGCCCGGCGTCAGGCCGTAGTTCTGAAAGGCGGCGAGCATGACGGCTGCGGTCGCCGACGTTGGCAGGCCGAGCGTGAGCAGCGGCACCATGACACCGGCGACGGCCGCGTTATTGGCCGCTTCCGGCCCGGCGACACCTTCGATGGCGCCATGTCCGAACTCTTCGGGATTCTCGGAAAGACGCCGCTCCAGTGTGTAGGAGAGAAGCGTCGGGATTTCCGATCCTCCCGCCGGCATGACGCCGATCGGAAAGCCGATGGCCGCCCCGCGCAGCCAGGGTTTCCAGGATCGTCTCCAGTCCTCTCGGGTCATCGCGATCCGGCCCTTGACCTCGATCAGCTTCTGGGGCTCCCGGCTGAGACGGCTTGCGACGAAGAGGATCTCGCCGACGGCAAACATCGCGACGAGCACGATGGTGATGCCGACGCCATCGGCCAGTTCGGGAACACTGAGTGTCAGGCGGGGCAGGCCCGACTGGAAATCGGTGCCGATGACCGCGAGGAAAAGCCCGAAGAAGAGCGAGACCAGCCCGCGCAGGATCGAGGTGCCGAGCACGACCGAGACGGAGGTGAAGGCGAGCACGGCGAGGGCAAAATACTCCGCAGGCCCGAAGACGAAGGCAATCTCGGAGATCGCCGGTGCAGCGACCGTCAGCAGCATCGTGCCGATGGTTCCGGCCACGAAGGAACCGATCGCGGCGGTTGCCAGCGCGGCCGCGCCGCGGCCGTTCTTGGCCATCTTGTTGCCTTCCAGCGCCGTGATCATCGAGCCGGATTCGCCGGGCGTGTTGATCAGGATCGACGTGGTCGAGCCGCCATACATGGCGCCATAGAACACGCCTGCGAAAATGATGAAGGCGGCTGTCGGCGACAGCGTCACCGTCACGGGCAGCAGAAGCGTGATGGTCAAGGCCGGGCCGATGCCGGGCAGGACCCCGATCGCGGTTCCGAGCGCGCAGCCGACAAGCGCCCAAAGCAGGTTCATCGGCTGCGCGGCGACGGCAAAGCCATGGATCAGCGCATCGAGAACGGACATCACAGCCCTCCGAGCGGAAGGAAGCCGCCGAGCTGAACGCCGAGCTTGGTGAAGGCGAACCAGGTGACGCTTGATACGGCGAGACCGATCGCCAGGTCTGGGAGCGGCCGTCGCGAGCCATAGGCTCGGGTGATGAAGGCGTAGGCGATGGCGCCGGCGAGCGGGAACCCCACATAGCCTATGAGGCCAACGGGGAGAAAGACCCCGGCAGCGGCGGTCAGGAAACCGGCCCACGACATCGGTCGCGTCAGGTCTGCGCCCTCGGTTTCCTCGGCTTCGAACCGGGCGCCCCGCGCCACCTGATACCCCATTGCGCCCCCCAGTGCCGTCAGCACGAGTCCAACCGCGAGGACGAAGAAGCCAGGACCGATGCCGGCATAGGCCTGGGTCAGGGGCAGGCGCGCGGCGTCAGCGAGCACCGCGAGGCCAAGACCTGCCACGGCGAGGGGAAGGCCCCAGCGCAGCAATCGCTGCGCTGGGGCCGTCGAACCCGTCGACGTCTTCACTTCGCCACTCCCAGCTCTTCGAGGATCGGCCTGATGCGGGCGTTTTCCTCCGCGATGAAGGCGCCAAACCCGCTGCCCCCGAGGAAGGCGCTCTGTAGGCCGCTCTTGGCGAGTTCCGCCTTCCATTCCGCCTGGGCGGTCATGCGCTCCAGCCGTTCGACCCAGTTCTGCCGCGCCGTCGCCGACATGCCGGGAGCGCCGACGATGCCGCGCCAGTTGCCCATGGCGACATCGACGCCCGATTCCTTCAGGGTGGGTGCCTCGACCTCCGGCAGGCGTTCCGGCGAAGTGACGGCGATGATCCGGACGCGGCCGGCATCGGCAAGGCCCTTCAGCTCGGACGCTCCCGAAACCAGGACGGCGATCTTGCCGCCGGCGAGCTGGGTGACGGCCTCCGCGCCTCCGCCATAGGCGATATAGTTGATCCGTGCGGGAGCAACCCCGGCGCTCCTGGCGATCATGCCCGCAATGATATGGTCGACCCCGCCGGCAGAGCCACCGCCGAACGAGACGGCTCCCGGATTGGCCTTCAGAGCATCCGTCAGGTCCTTGACGGTCTTGAATGGCGAACTCGTCGGGACGGCGAGCCCGTTATATTCAAAGGTCAGTCGCGCGATCGGCGTCGTGTCGGTGATCGGCAGGGATCCCTTGGTCGCCATGATCGAGCCGAGCAGGATCACGCCCATGCCCATCAGGGCATTGTCCTGTCCCTTGCTCGTCCGGATGAACTCACCCAGCCCCAGGGTGCCGCCGGCGCCGGGCTTGTTGGTGAAGACCGCCCCATCCTTGAACAGCCCCGCCTTGTCGAGCATGCCGAGCGCGAGACGGGTCGTGGTGTCATAGCCGCCGCCGGCCCCTGCCGGGACCATGACCTTGGCCGGCTCGGCGAGCGCCGCCCCGGAAACGCTAACCGCCATAGCGATCGAGATGAATGTTCTGCGCAGCATGGTGTCCTCCCCGTGGTGATCAAGATTGTATTTTGGATATCCGTAACTCTTGTTTTTTAGATAATCAAGATATAATCAAAGCCGACATGCAAGGGAGGATCGTATGCCCGTGGACGCCAGGATCGTTGCGCTGAGCAGCGGCTCGCAGAGGCTGAATTATGTTCCGATCGCCGGGGCGGAAGGCATCGATCGCTTGCCGTTCTCGCTGCGGATCGTGCTGGAAAACCTGCTGCGGCAGCAGGTCGTCGAGGGACGCGACACCAGCGCCCAGGTCGACGCTTTGCTGAGGCGTGAGACCGGGGCTGCGCTGAACTTCAAGCCGACCCGGATCTTCGGTCAGGACATCCTGGCCAAGGTCATGCTGGTCGACATGGCCGCATTGCGCGATGCCCTGGCCGCGGCCGGGCGTGATCCCCGTCGCGTCAATCCGGCCGTTCCGGTCGACATCGTCGTCGACCACTCGCTTCAGGTCGATTATTTCGGCACGCGCGACGCCCCGCGGCTGAATCTCGACATGGAGTACCGCCGCAACGCGGAACGCTTCGCCTTCCTGCGCTGGTGCTCGGAGAGCTTCGACCGTGTCCGCGTGGTGCCGCCCGGCAAGGGCATCATGCACCAGCTCCATCTCGAGAAAATCGGTCAGGTCGTCTGGACGGAGGCGTTCGAGGGGGGCGTACTGGCCTCACCGGACACCTGCGTCGGCACCGATAGCCATACCCCGATGATCAACGGCCTCGGCATTCTCGGCTGGGGCGTCGGCGGGATCGAGGCCGAGGCCGTGATGCTGGGCAAGGGGGTCGTGATCGCCTTGCCGCGCGTGATCGGCGTTGAGGTCACGGGGCGCCTGCGCGACGGTGTCATGCCGACCGATCTCGTCCTGACGATCACCGAGCGCCTGCGCCAGGTCGGCGTCGTCGGAGAATTCGTGGAGTTCTTCGGCCCGGGCGTGGCGGCACTGTCGGTCGCCGACCGCGGAACCATCGCCAACATGGCGCCCGAATATGGCGCGACCGCCGTCTATTTCCCGATCGATCGGCGTTCGATCGAGTATCTCGCGATGACGGCCCGCCCGGCCGAGCATATCGCTTTGATCGAAGCCTATGCGCGCGCCCAAAAACTCTGGCGCGACGAGGCGACGCCCGCCCCGAGCTACGACCTCGTCGTCGATATCGATCTGGCCGAGATCGAGCCCTCCATGGCGGGACCGAAGAATCCGGAGGATCGCTTCGACCTCTCGGCGGCCGCGACCGCCTTCGCCGGACATTGCCGGGAGATCGCGGGGCACAGTCCCTCCGCCGAGCGCTTTCCGGTGTCGGGGACGGAGTTTGGGATCAGGGATGGCGACGTCGCCATTGCCGCGATCACCAGCTGCACGAACACCTCGAACCCCGTCGGCATGATCGCGGCCGGCCTCGTCGCCCGCAATGCCGTGCGCAGGGGGCTGACGTCAAAACCCTGGGTCAAGACCTCGCTTGCTCCCGGCAGCCATGTCGTCGCCGAAATCCTCGAACGCTGCGGTCTTCAGCGTGATTTCGACGCTCTCGGCTTCCAGGTCGTCGGCTTCGGCTGCACCACCTGCAATGGCGGTTCGGGCCCGCTTTCCCCTGCCATTGCCGATGCGATCGAGAAGGGCGGGGTGCTGGCGACCGCGGTCCTCTCCGGCAACCGCAACTTCCAGGGCCGGATCCACCCCAATGTCCGGGCGGCCTATCTCGCTTCACCGGCGCTCGTCGTCGCCTATGCGATCGCGGGATCGCTGACCATCGATCTCACCAGTGAGCCTCTCGGCACCGGTTCAAACGGCGAACCGGTCTTCCTTGCCGATATCTGGCCGAGCTCCGCCGAGATCGCTGCGCTGGTCGAGCGCGGCTATACGCCTGATGTGTTCGCGGAAAAATATCTCGACCTGTTCGATGGCGGCGAGCCCTGGGCCCGTCTGGCGACACGGCCATCGGCGCTGTTCGACTGGCAGGCCGACAGCACCTATGTGCGCCGGCCACCCTATTTCGAGGGGCTGAGTGCGGAGCCGTCGCGGCAGTTCGACATTTCCGGTGCGCGCCCGCTTGCGATCCTCGGTGACTCCATCACGACCGACGACATCTCGCCGTCCGGCGCCATCAGCCTTGGCACGCCGTCTGCGGATTTTCTGATCGCGCATGGCGTGAAGAAGGCCGATTTCAACAATTACACGACCAGGCGCGCGAACCATGACGTCGCGGTGCGGGCGACCTTCGCCAATATCCGCCTGCGCAACCGTATCGTTCCCGGAGTGGAGGGCGGCTTCACCCGGCTGATGCCCGAGGGCGAGCAGATGCGGATATTCGAGGCCGCACAGGACTATCTCAGGCGCGGCACGCCGCTCGTCGTCATCGCCGGGAAGAACTATGGCTGCGGCTCCTCGCGCGACTGGGCGGCGAAGGGCGTGGCCCTGCTTGGCGTCAAGGCGGTGATCGCCGAGGGGTTCGAACGCATCCACCGGACCAATCTCGTCGGCATGGGCGTGCTGCCGCTGCAGTTCCAGAACGGGATATCCGCGGAAACGCTTGGGCTCGACGGCACCGAGACTTTCGATATCGCAGGGCTCAACGGCGATTTCGCCGTCCGCGCTACCGTCACCTGCCGCATCACGCGCCAAACCGGCGAAACGCTCGATTGTCCCCTGACGATCCGGCTCGATACGCCGGAGGATATCGCCTATTGGCGCCATGGCGGCATTCTGCCCTTCGTCTGGCGTGACTATATGGGCGCCGACCTGCCGATCGCGAGGACCGCATGAGCCAGCATTTCATTCCCGCCGTGTTCTATCGGGGCGGAACCAGCAAGGGCGTCTTCTTCCGCGCGAGCGAGCTCCCCGCCGATCGAGACCAGTGCAGCGCGATCCTGCTCGCGGCGCTCGGCAGCCCGGACCCTTACGGCCGCCAGCTCGACGGGATGGGCGGCGGGATCTCCTCACTGTCGAAAGCGGTGATCATCGGCCCGTCCACGCATCCCGATGCCGATGTCGACTACACCTTCATTCAGATCGCGGTCGACGAACCGGTTGCCGACTGGAGCAATAATTGCGGCAACCTCTCCTCTGCCGTCGGGCATTTCGCGGTCGACGAGGGCCTTGTGCCGGCCTCCGACGGCGAGGTGCTGGTCCGCATCCACCAGACCAACACGAAAAAGCTGATCCACTCCCGCTTCCAGGTTCGCAGCGGGAAGGCCGAAACCGTGGGAGATTATGTCATTGCCGGCGTTGCCAGCGGGGCCTCGCGGATAAGGCTCGACTTCCTGGAGCCGGCCGGTGCGGTCACGGGAAAGCTCCTGCCGAGCGGGCGCGTTCTTGATCATGCCGACCTTGGCAGCGAGGGCCGTTTCGAGCTGTCGATCGTCGATGCCACCTCGCTGATCGTCTATGTCGACGCCGCGGCTCTTGGGTTCGACGGATCGGAGACGCCCGAGGAGATCGAGGCGCAGCCGGGCGTCATGGCCATTCTCGAAAAGCTGCGCCGCTATGCTGGCGTCATGATCGGACTGGGACCGACGCCTGATAGCATAGGGCTCCAGACGCCCCGCATCGCGATGGTGGCCGCGCCCAAGCCCTTCACCGGACTTGATGGCCAGCGTCATGGCGAGAATGCCTTTGACATCGCCACGCGCATGATCTCGATGCAGCGGGCGCACCGGGCCATTCCCGGAACCGGCGGCCTCAACCTCGGCGTGGCGACGCAGATTGAAGGAACCCTGCCCAACCGCTTGTCGCGCCCGGCCAACGCGGCAGGCGAGGTGAGGGTTGCCAATCCGTCCGGGCTGGTGTCGGTAGGTGCGGTTGTCCGGCATGCCGGCGATGGCTGGATGGCAGAGAGCGCTGTCCTGTTCCGCACGGCGCGCCGGCTGATGCAGGGCGAAATCGCGGTGCCCTTGTCGCTTGCCAGGTGAACGGCCAAGTGAATCGCAGGGGAATTGAATGACGGCTGCGCCGACGTCCCTCCAGATCAAGCTCGCCAACCAGATCCTGTCGCATGCGCGGCTGTCGGGCTGGCAGAGCGGCCATCACCTGACCGAGGATTCGCTGCTGCCGGTGCTGGGCGCCTCGCGTACGCCGATCCGCGCCGCGATGGCGCATCTGGCCGAGGCCGGCGTGCTGGAGAAGCGCCCGAACAAGGGGTTCTTTCTCAAGGACACGTCGGCAACGGCGGAGACCCAGCCGGCGACGGAGGGCGAGGATGACGACGCCGGCGTCTACCTCGCCATCGCCATGGACCGCTTGAACCAGGTTCTTCCCGACACGGTGAGCGAGAACGAGCTGATCCGCCGCTACGATCTCTCGCGGGCACGGTTGCGCAACGTGCTGGCGCGGATCGCGTCCGAGGGCTGGATCGAGCGCCGGCAAGGCCGGGGCTGGGCCTTCCAGCCCCTGATCGACACGATCGACGCCTATCGCGAGAACTACCGTTTCCGGCAGATGATGGAACCGACCGCCATGCGCTCCGAGGAGTTCGCGCCGGATCTGCCCCGCCTCGTCGCGCTGGCCGAGCAGCAGCGTTTCGTGCGCGACAGCGGCTATGGCAGCCTGAGCCAGGTCGAGCTGTTCGAGATCAATTCCACCTTCCACGAAACGCTGGCGGCGATGTCCGGCAATCGCTTCTTCGTGCAGACGCTGACGCGCCTCAACCATCTGCGCCGCCTGATCGAATATGGTCGCCCGCTCGATCGCGAGCGCGTGCGCCGTGTCTGCGACGAACATCTCGCGATCATTGCCCCACTGATGTCGGGCGACAAGGCGGCCGCTGCGACCGAGCTTGAACGACATCTCTCCGGAGCCGCGGAGGAAAAGGCGGTCGTCGGCGATCCCCCTTCGTCTGCGAATGGTCGTGCGAGATGAACCTGGCCAATACTCTCGCGCCGGGTGGCAAGCTGCGCGCCGCGATCAATCTCGGCAATCCCGTGCTGGCGCAGCGTTCGCCCGGCAGCGGCGAACTCGGTGGCATCAGCGTTACCTTGGCGCGGGAACTGGCCGGAACGCTCGGTATCGAACTCGCACTCCAGCCCTACGACTCGGCCGCTCGTGTCGTCGAAGCCTGCCAGGGCGGAGCCTGGGATATCGCCTTTCTGGCGATCGATCCGCAGCGCGCAACGCAGATTGCCTTCAGCGATCCCTATATCGTCATCGAGGGCGTTTTCGTCGTAAAGCGGGACGCTCCCTGGCAGCGCCCGAGCGAGCTCGATCGGCCCGGACATCGCATCGCGGTCGGCCGCGGCGCAGCCTACGATCTCCATCTCAGCCGGATGCTGCGCCACGCGGAGTTGATCGGCGTCCCGACCTCTGCCGAGGCCCTGCCGCATTTCGTGGAAGCAGGGCTGGACGCCGGCGCTGGCATCCGCCAGCCATCGCAGGTTTTCGTCGCGTCCCATCCGGGGCTTCGCCTCATCGATGAGCCCTTCATGGAGATCCGCCAGGCGATGGCGGTTCCGATCGCGCGGGCGAGCGTTGTGCCGGCGTTGTCGCGGTTCCTGCGCGTTGCGATCGAGCGCCCCGCGATCAAGGACGCGCTCGCGAGCCTTGCGACATCATAAGGCAGGCGCAGGCTCGCGATCGGAATAGCCCGGTCATCCCCGGCTCAACCGAGAAGCCCGGTCTCGCGGAGGATGGCCTTGATCGCTGCCGCTTCCTCGGCGTTGAGGGAGCGTTGCGGGCGGGCCATCGTGTTGGTGTCGATGATGCCGAGAAGCTGCATCGCCGTCTTGAACGCGCCGACGCCGGCCGAGCCGGCGCTGGTCCGGCCGAGCGAGATCCAGACCATCTCGAACAGCCGGCAGAGCCGTTCCTGCTCCTTGCGGGCCTCGTTCCATTTGCCTTCTCGAGCCAGCCGCCAGAGTTTGACGTAGCCCTTGGGGTCGACATTGGCGAGGCCGGGGACCACGCCCTGCGCGCCCATCAGCGCGGCGTTGTCGACAACGATTTCGGAGCCCGTCATCGCGAAGAAATCCGGCATGTCGGCGAGGTCCTGCCGGACGAAACGGAAATTGCCGTCGTCGCCGCTGGAATCCTTCAGGCCGGCCACGGTGCCTTCGCGGGCGAGCGTGACGGTCGTCTGGCGCTCCAGCTTGATATGGACGCAGACGGGGATGTCATAGGCGATCACCGGGCAGTCGACCGCCTCGCGCACATAGCGGAAATGGTCGATCGTCTCGGCCTGGTTGGTGCGGGTGTAGAACGGGGCGGTCACGACCAGCGCATCGGCGCCGGCCGATTGCGCCGCCTTTGCGTGCTGGATGACGCGGTCGGTCGTCGGGTCGATCACTCCGGCAAAGATCGGCACGCGGCCGTTATTGATCTTGACGGCATGCTCGATGATCCTGCGGCGTTCGTCATCGCCGTGGAAGACGACCTCGCTGGTCGATCCGAGCACGAAGAGCCCGTCGACGCCACCTTCGAGCAGATGCTCGATGACCCTGGTGAAGGAGGGGTAATCGACCCGAAAATCCTGTGTCAGCGGGGTGACGACCGGGGGAACCACACCGTGGAAACGTGCCATGGACCGAAGCTTTCTCTGCGTTGATCAGGTGATGTCGGCGCGCGGATCGAAGGCGTCGCGAAGTCCGTCTCCGATGAAATTGATGGCGAGCACGGTGGCGACCAGCGCGGCGCCCGCGGGCATCCATTGCCAGGGGTGCAGCTCCAGCACGACGGTCGAGCGGGCGGCCCTGAGCATGTTGCCCCAGCTCGCTTCGGGCGGGACGATGCCCATGCCGAGAAAGGAGAGGCCCGCTTCGAGCAGGATCGCGTTGGCCACCTGCACGGTGGCGTAGACCACGAGGATATCGAGCGAGTTCGGCAGGGCATGGCGCCATAGCAGGTGCCCGAGACCGGCGCCGAAGCCGCGGGAGGCGACGACGAAATCGCGTTCGCGCAGCTCGAGCAGGCGCGCCCGCACCATGCGCGACAGCACCGGCCAGGAGAGGAGCGAGATCACGAAGATCGTCGGCAGAATTCCCGTGCCGGTGATCGAGGCGAGCACCAGCAGCAGGATGACCGGCGGCAGCGTCATCGCGAGATCGACAAGGCGCATGATCATGCCGTCGAGGGCCCGCCCGCCAAAAGCGGCGACCGCGCCGACGACAAAACCGACGCAAAGCGAGATCGCGACCGAGACCGAGGCGATCAGCAGCGAGATCCGCCCACCCTGCAGCAGCCGGGCCAGCGTATCGCGGCCGACGCCGTCGGTGCCGAGCCAATGAGCCGCCGTCGGCCCGGAATTCAGCGCCCGCAGATCGATGCTGTTGGGCGCATGGCGCCACCAGAGCGGGTAGGTCAGCACGGCAAGCAGGACGGGCGCCAGGATGAGCAGTCCCGCGATCGCCGCGCGATTGCGAAGGAAGCGCCCGAGCGCGCGTCGCAGCGGGCTCCGGCTCCGGCTTCGCAGGGCGGCCGCACGCGCGGCGATCGGCGCATCCGCGTTCATCATCTCACCTGGATGCGCGGATCGACCACCGCATAGGCGAGGTCGGTCAGAAGGTTGACCAGGATGACGCCGGCGCCGATCAGCAGCGTCGCGCCCATGATCACGGGGTAGTCGCGGGTCTCGACGGCCTTGACCATCAGGAGCCCCATGCCCGGCCAGTCGAAGACGCTTTCGATGAATATCGCGCCGCCGATGGCGATGCCGATGGTCGAGCCGATCAGGGTGATGACGGGCAGGATGGCGTTGCGCAAGGCATGCCGGACGATGACCGCAAATTCGCCGACGCCCTTGGCCCGGGCCGTGCGCAGATAATCCTGGTTCAGCACCTCGATCATCGAGGAGCGCATGTAGCGCATGAACAGCGCGGAATAGACGACCGCCAGCAGCGAGGCGGGCAGGATGAGATGGGCCAGCAGGTCGGAAAGCGAGAAGGGCGCGCCCGGCGTCAGCATCCCGCCCGAGGGAGCCCAGCGCAGCACCACCGCAAAGGCATAGAGGCCGAGCAGGGCGTTGAGGAAGGCCGGCGTCGAGATCGTGACGAAGGCGACCAGGGCGAGCCCGATATCGATGGCGGAGTTGCGCTTGACCGCCCCAATGACGCCGGCCGCGATGCCCAGCACGATCGCCATGGCAAGGCCGGTCAGCATCAGCAGCAGGGTCGGCCCGGTGCGCTCGACCAGCAGCGGCAGCACACGCACGCCCGCCCTGTCGATGGAGTAGCCGAGATCGCCGGCGAGCGCCGCACTGAGCCAGGCGAGATATTGTACGGGCCAGGACCGGTCGAGGCCCAGCCGCTGGCGCAGCGCGTCCATCTCGGTCTGGCTCAGCGGCGCCAGCGGATTGAGATAGGCGTCGACCGGGTCGCCGGGGGCCAGGCGCAGCAGCACGAAGACCAGGATGCTGAGCGCGATCAGCATCATCAGGCCGGCGGCGAGCCGTTTCAGATAGAAGCCAAGCATGGGTCTGTCCGTCGTCGAAGGGACGAGGGAGGGCCTTTTCGGCCCTCCCGCCGGCTCAGGGCGCGATCGACCATTTCTCCGGCGTGGCCGCGAACGGCCCGCCTCCCGGCGCCGGCGTCCAGACGAAATCCTTGAGCTTGACCGAGGCGACGCCATAGCGATTGGCGACCCACATCGTGCCCCAGGGCAGGGTCTTGTTCATCACGGCGCAGACGTCCTGGTATTTCGTCGTCGCCTTGGCCTGGTCGGTCTCGGCGACGGCTGCGTTCAGCGCGGCATTGAGCTCGGGGATCTTGATCTGCAGGAAGTTCTGGCCGACGGGCGGGATCTGGCTCTCGTTCAGCCCGAGATTAAGCGTTCCGGGATCGGGGCCATTCTGCAAGCCGGCATAGACCAGCGGGAAATCGGCCGGGTTCGAAGTCCGGGACATGGCGATGGCGTTATAGCCGGCGGGATCCAGGGCGCGCGGCACGACATTGATGCCGACCTGGGCGAGCATGGACTGGACGGCGGCCATGACGTTGGCGGTCAGCGGGTTGTTGTAATAGGTCAGCCAGGTGATCGGCTTCGTGCCGTTGATCTTGTCCCAGCCCGCCTCCTTGAGCAGCTGGGTCGCCTTGGCCGGGTCGTAGGCATAGGCGTCGAGCCCCTTGGGGATCAGGCTGCCTTCGACATAGCCGCAATCAGCCTTCTTGGCGGCGCCCTTGTAGAGGCTGTCGATGATTGCGTTGCGGTCGATCGCGTGCATCACCGCCTGGCGCACGCGGATGTCGTTCCAGAGCGGCACCTGGTTGTTGAAGCCGATATAGTTGGCGACATAGGAGGCGCCTTCGATGACCGTGAAATCCTTGCTGCCCTTGAAGGTCGGGACGTCGTCGGACTCGATATAGGTGAACTGGATCTCGCCGGCCCGCAGCGCCGAGATCGCCGCGGCCGCATTGGCGAAGTAGCGGTTGATCAGGCGGTCGACCTTGGGCTTGCCGCCACGATAGCTCTCATGGGCGGCGAGCTCGACGAAGCGGTCGGTCTCGTAGCGCACGAATTTGAACGGGCCGGTGCCGATCGGCTTCGTCGACCAGAGCGCGTTCTTCGCCATGTCCTCCGGGGCGATCGCCGAAAGCGCATGCGCCGGCAGGATCATCATCTTGGTCAGGCTGACGATCAGCGCGTTGTCGGGCCTGGAGAGCCTGACGACGACGGTGCGCGGGTCCTTGACCTCGACGCTGTCGATGGCCGCCAGGCGCGCAGACAGCAGGCTCGCGGTCTTCGGGTTCTTGTTGAGCGCGATGGTGAACTTGACGTCGTCGGCGGTGAAGGCCTGGCCGTCATGCCAGGTCTCCTGCGCCAGCTTGAACGTGTAGCTCAGCTTGTCGTCGCTGATCTCCCAGCTCGTCGCCAAGGCCGGCACCAGCTTGGTCAGGCCGGCATCATAGGTCACCAGCGGCTCGAAATAGGTGCTCAGCCAAGTGTAGCCGGCCGGCGCCGTCATCGGGTTGAAATTGCCCTGCAGGCCACCGGGGCCGACATCGAAGCCGCCGGTGATCGTCTTCATCTGGGCGAAAGCCGGCGTCATCATCGTGCCGGCCAGCAACGCGGCGCCGATTAGCGCCCTACGATACGTCCTCATGATCATCGTAACCTCCCATCAGCTCGCCGCCTTGTTGGCTGCGATTATTTTTGAGATGCCGTGATAGTGGTGGTCGAGGCGCTCGCGCGCCGTCTCGGCGTCGCGTGTCGCGACGGCCTCGACGATCTCGTGGTGATCGCGCCAGGTTGCGACCGGATCGCGATTTTCGAGATTGATGAAATCCGAGGCTTTGACGAAGGCCTGCCAGAAAATGTCGAGCAGCTTCAGCAGCAGCTGGTTGTTCTGGCAACGGAACAAGGTGCGGTGGAAGCGCCGGTCCTCCTCGAGGAAGCTCTCGCCGGCATCGACCCTGGCCTTCATCTGCGCGGTGAGGGCGCGCAGCTCGGCGATGTCGTCGGCGCCGATCACCTGCACCGTCCTGCCGATCAGCGCGCCTTCCAGCGCGCGACGAATGGTCAGGAGCTCCTCGAAATCATCGAGCCTGCCGCGCAGGCCGAAGGCGAGGTTGTCGAGCAGCGGGGCGAAGGAGAAGTCGCTGACGAAGATGCCGATGCCGCGCCTGGTCTCGACGATGCCGACCGATTCCAGGGCCTTGACCGCCTCGCGCACCGAGTTGCGGCTGACGCCGAGCTGCTGGGCGAGGTCATTCTCCGGCGGAAGCTGGCTGCCCGGCGGCAGGCCGCTCTCGTCGATATAGGTCTTGACGCTTTCCAGCACGCAGACGTGCAGCGATTGCGGCTTTACCAGCGGCCTGATCGTCCGGGTCACGGCCTTCGACCTCATCCTGTGGCACCGGCCGTGCGCCACGCCCGAGAGCGCCGGCGGCTTCCGTCCGATTGTTGAACGATATCTACTTGTAGGATATCCGTGAAGTCAACAAGGCGGCGTGAGGGGAAACGACGATGGCCGGAAAGCTCGACCGGGCGGGCAGGTGGGGCGCGCTGCGCGGCAATTGGGCGACCTTGCTGCTGCCGATCGAGCCCGACGGGCGGATCGATCTGTCGCGGCTGGCCGACGAGATCGACGTGCTGATCGCCGCCCGGGTCGACGGCATCTATTCGAATGGCACGGCCGGGGAATGCCACAACCAGACCGAGGCCGAATTCGACGCGATCCAGCGCGTCCTGGCCGAGCGCTGCAGCCGCGCGAAAATGCCCTTCGTGATTGGCGCCTGCCAGCCCGATCCGAGCGTGGCGCTTGACCGGCTGAGCCGCGCCGTCGCGCATGCGCCGGACGGCATTCAGGTGATCCTGCCGGATTGGTGGCCGGTCAGCGATGCCGAAGCCGTGGACTTCCTGCAGATGGCGGCCGAGATGGCCAGCGACATCCCGCTCGTGCTCTACAACCCGCCGCATGCGAAGCGGGTCCTGTCGCCGGCCACGCTTGCGGCCGTGCTGAAGCAGGTGCCGCAGGTCGTCGGCATCAAGCTCGCCGATGGCAACGCGGACTGGTACGCCGAGGCGCAGGCGCATCTGGAGGATTGGGCGCTTTACCTGCCCGGCCACCATCTTGCGACCGGTGTCCAGGCCGGCGTCGCCGCCGGGGCCTTCTCCAATGTCGCCTGCCTCAGCCCGCGCGGTGCGCAAGATTGGACCGAGATGATGCTGAGCGATATCGGCGCGGCCTGCGAGATCGAGCAGCGCATCTGCGCCTTCATGGACGAGCATATCCTGCCGTTCCGGCGCGACCATGGCTATTCCAACGCCGCGCTCGACAAGCTGCTCGCCGCCATCGGCAATTGGGCGCCCGTCGGCCCGCGCCTGCGCCGGCCCTATCGCTGGATCGATGCGGCCGAGGCGGAGCGGCTGAGGCAGATCGCCCGGCACATGATGCCCGAGATCATGGACGCGTCCTGAACCCAACCATGCCCTGACCGGCAACGAAGCGAGGGAGTGCCATGCCTAGGATTACCGGGGTTCGCTGCGTCCTGCTGAGTTCGCCCTATGCCGATGCCGATGAGCGCGAGATCAGGGTCTGTTTCCCGAACGGGCCGAAGCGCACGATCGGCATGGTCGAGGTGACGCTGGACAATGGCGTGACCGGCCTCGGCGAAGGCTATATCGCCGTGTTCGCGCCGCTGGTCTTCCAGGCGATCGTCGATCTCTGCACGCCGCTGATGCTGGGCAAGGATGGCTTCGACATTCCGCGCCGGGTCAGGGACCTGCGCTCGCTCTGCGATTACTGGTCGCTCCAGGGCGCGGCGCGCCATGTCATCAGCGCGTTCGAGACCGCCTTGCAGGACGCGAGGGGCAAGAGCCTCGGCCTGCCCGTCCATGAACTGCTCGGCGGCGCCCAATGCGATGCCATCCCAATCTATGGCAGCGGCGGCTGCTGTGACGCGAGGCCCCAGTTCATCCGAGAGCTTGACGCCCTCGGTACTAAGGGCATCCGGATCTACAAGATCCGCTCGCTCAAGGCCGACATCTGGCGGACCATCTGGGTGCTGAAGGAGGCGGCCAGGCGGGGCATCCGGGTCGGCGTCGACATGTGCCAGAACCTGGCCGATCCGCCGCAGCCGGTGGACGATGTCGTTGCCTTCGTCGAGGCGGTGCATGCCGGGACGGCTGAGCGCATGCTGTTCCTCGAAGAGGCCGTCGGCCCCGACAGCCCCGAGGCCTTTCGCGAGCTGCGCCGGCGCATCGACGTTCCCGTCTGCGGCGGCGAGATCATCACGACGCCGAAGGAGATGATCGAGCGCATGCGCGCCGGCTCCTATGCCTTCGTCCAGCCCGATGCCTCGGTGATCGGCGGTATCAGCGCGGTGATGGAGATTTTTGCCGCCGCAGATGAACTCCCGATCGATGTGGTCGTGCACGCCTGGGGCGGAGCAGCTGCGATCATGGCGAATTACCACGCGGCCTTTGCCGGCGGCGGCAAGCTGGTGGAATTCCCCATGCTCGATTTCCCGCTCGGCCGGGAGATGATCGGCGATCAGGGCCGGATCAAGGATGGTCGGCTCCTGCTCCCCACCGCGCCCGGCCTCGGCCTGACGCTGACGCCGGAGATCGAGGCGCGCTATCCCTTCGACGAGAACGCCGTCTATAGCTGCGTCCTGAAGGAGTGGGGCCCACCACCGGACGAGGACTGGAAAGACTGAGGCGCGGCGGGTGGGTTCGCTTGATGCTAGGCGTCATCTCCCAGGCCCATCTGCGGCAAGCAGGCTTTTCCTCCGGCAGCGACCAGGTCCGGCCATGGCCCCTTCCGCAAGCTGTGGGGCCAAGGCCGTCAATGCGCGCCCGCGCTGACGAAGTTGCGCAGCTCCGGCGTCTGCGGGTTGGAGAAGAGCTCCCGTGACGGCCCGCTCTCCCAGATCTTGCCCTGATGCATGAAGATCGTCGTGCTGGCGACGTTGCGGGCGAAGTTCATCTCGTGGGTGACGAGCAGCATGGTCATGCCGCCCTTGGCGAGCTTTTCCATCACCAGCAGAACCTCGCCGGTCAGTTCCGGATCGAGCGCGGAGGTCACCTCGTCGAACAGCATCACCTTCGGCCGCATCGCAAGCGAACGGGCGATGGCGACACGCTGCTGCTGCCCCCCGGAGAGATTGTCGGGATAGCTGTCGAATTTCTCGGACAGGCCGACTTGCGTGAGCACCTCGCGCGCCAGCGTCTCGGCCTGGGCCTGGGGCACATTCTGCGTGATCCGCGGCGAGAGCATGATGTTCTGGGAGACGGTCAGGTGCGGGAACAGGTTGTAGCTCTGGAAGACGATGCCGACATCCTTGCGCAATTCGCGCAAGTGTTTTGGATCCTGGTCGACGACATGTCCGGCGACCTCGATGCGGCCGGACTGGATCGCCTCCAGCCCGTTGATACAGCGCAGCAGCGTGCTCTTGCCCGAGCCGGAGCGGCCGATCAGGGCGACGACCTGCCCGGATTCGACGTTGAGGGAGACGCCCCTGAGAACCTCGAGGTTGCCGAAGCGCTTATGGACGTCGTCAATGAGAACGGCTGGCATTCATCACCTGTTCGAGATGGCGGCTGAGCCGGGACAAGGGGAAGCAGATCGCGAAATAGATCAGCGCGACCAGCGTGAAGATCTGGAAAGGCTGGAAGGTCGCGTTGTTGACGAGCTGGCCGGCGCGCGAGAGTTCGACGAAGCCGACGACCGAGACGATCGAGGTGTTCTTCACGAGCTGGACGAGAAAGCCGACGGTGGGCGGCAGCGAGATGCGGATCGCCTGCGGCAGGATGATGTAGCGGAATTGCTGGCCGCGCGTCAGCGCCAGCGAGGCCGAGGCCTCCCATTGCTGGAAGGGGACGGACTGGATCGAGCCGCGCCAGATCTCGGCCAGATAGGCCGAGACATAGATCGAGAGCGAGGCAGCAGCCGCCAGGAAGGGCGGCAGTTCCACGCCCATCGCCGAGAGCCCGTAATAGCTCATGAACAGAACCATCAGCACCGGGATCGACTGGATGACCAGGATGTAGCCGGCGGCGAAGCGGCGCAGCGCGGCGACCTGCGAGAGCCGCATGATCGCGAAGACGCCGCCGATCAGCCCGCCGAGGATGAAGGCGACGCTGGTCAGCACCAGCGTCCAGCCGGCGGCGCGCAGGATGAAAAGCGCTTCGGGGAGGCCGAATGTTGTCATCAGGCTGCCTCCGCCTTGGCATCGACGCGGGCGAGCCCGGAGACCGGCGCGAAGAGCCGCTGGCCGAGCCAGAGCAGGAAGACCTTCAGGCTCAGCGCCAGGAGCAGGTAGATCACGGTGACGATGATGTAGGTCTCGAAACTGCGGAAGGTCCGCTGCTCGATGATGGCCGCGGCGCCCGAGAGTTCCTGCACCGAGATGAAGGAGCAGATGCTCGATGCCAGCATCATCAGCACGAACTGGCTCGACAGCGCCGGCCAGACCCGGGCGAAGGCCGGTTGCAGCACGACGTACTGGAAGACCTGGCGCTTGCTGAGCGCGAGCGAAAGGCCGGCCTCGAGCTGCGATTTGTGAATGGAGTCGACGCCGGCGCGGATGATCTCCGTCGCATAGGCGGCAAGGTTGAGTGTCATGGCCAAGAGGGCGGCCTGGGTGCCCGACATGCGGATGCCGACCAGCGGCAGGCCGAAGAAGATCATGAAGAGCTGCACCAGGAACGGTGTGTTGCGCATCAGCTCGACATAGCAATCGACGGCAATGCCGGCCCAGCGGCCCGCCAGTGTGCGCAGCGCGACAAGCAGCACCGCGAAGATCAGGCCCAGCACGATCGCGCTGGCAGACAGGCCGATCGTCAGCATGATCCCGTCAAGGATGATGTCGGTTTCGGCGAGGACGGATTCGAACTGGAGCGACATGATCCCTCGTCAGTCTGGCGCGAGGCCCCGCCGCGCAGGATCTGCGCAGCGGGAACGATGCGAAACGGATCAGAAGGTTGGCAACTGCGGCAGAGGACCGCCGACCCACTTCTCGGAGATCGCGTTCAGTTCGCCGTTCTGCTTGATGTAGTAGATCATGTTGTTGAGCCACTGCTTCAACTCATAAGCGTCCTTACGGACGGTCATCGAGTTCGGTTGCATGCCGAAGACGAACTTGAGCTCGGTGTCGGTTTCGCCACGCGCCTTGATCGCGGCGTTCGCCTGGGCGTCGGGGCCGGCGATGGCCTCGACCTGTCCGGAGAACAGCGCCTGCATCGTGGTCGCGTCATCCTCGAAGCGCAGAATCGTGAGGTTGAGTTCCTTCTCGCGATTGGTGAATTCCCGCTCGACGCTGGAGCCGCGGTTGACGCCGACCTTGCGGCCCTTGAGATCGGCCCAGTCTTTGATGGGCGTGCCCTTCTTGGCGTAGATCCCTGTCTGGAAGGCGCTGTAGGGGATGGTGAACATCACCGCTTTGGCGCGTTCCGGTGTCGGCGCCAGCGTCGCGACGAGGAAGTCGACCTTGCCGGCCTCGAGCGCGGGAATGCGGGCCGGCGGCGTCAGCTGGACGATCTCGACGGGCAGTCCCAGATATTTGCCGATCAGGGCGGTGACATCGGCATCATAGCCGATCGCGTTGCCTTGCGAGTCGACGGAGCCATAGGGCGGCGCGCCGATCAGCACGCCGACGCGGACCTTGCCGCGCTTGATGATATCCGTGACCGACTGGGCCGACGCATGACCGGCCGCGAGCGTGCCGGCGCCGAGCGCGAGCAGCATCCCGATCATTCTGAGATTCTTGAACAGGCTCATGGTGCGTTTCCTTGTTGCGATCTGCTTCGTTGGCGACCGGCTTCGATGCGTCCGGTTCGTTGAGAGGTGAGCAGGCGTGGTCGTTCAGGCAGTCTGGCGCGCCTCCCGTACGAGATTGACGAGGGGTTCCCCGGCGAAGCTGCGCTTGATGTTATCGGCGATGGTCTGCTGGCGGCGCCGGATCGTCCCGCTCGTCCAGCCCGACATATGCGGGGTCATCACGATATTCGGCAGCTCGTGAAAAGGCAGCTCGGAGGGCAGCGGATTGGCAGAGGCCGGGCCCGGGTACCGATACCAGGTGTCGATCACCGCCCCGCCGATGCGCTTGCCCTTCAGGGCCTCGAACAGCGCCGTCTCGTCGATCGTCGGGCCGCGCCCGACATTGAAGATCAGCGCGTCGCGGCGCATCGCCGCGAAGGCGGCGGTGCCGACGAGGCCATTCGTTTCCGGCGTCAGCGGCACGGAGACCACGATGGCGTCCGCCGAGCCCCAGAATTCCTCCAGCCGATCGAGCGTGAAGGCGCGATCGACGAGATCGGAGACCGGGACAGCGCTGCGATTGGCGACATGGACCTTCATCTCGAAGGCCTTGGCGCGCCGCGCGATCGCCTTGCCGATATGGCCGAAGCCGAGCAGGCCGATCGTCTTGCCGGCGATCTCGCCATGGATGCGCGCAGGCGAGCCCGCCCAATACGCCCAATCGCCGCGGCGCAGCTTCGCGTCGGCATCCGCCAGAGGGATATGCCGGGCCAGCAGCGCGCTCATGACATATTCCGCGATCGCCTGCTCGTGGCCGAAGCAGTTGCAGACATTGGCGGGAGCCGGCAGCAAGGCCAGATCGACCGCGTCATAGCCGGCGCCAGGCACGTGGAAGAGCTTGAGCCCTGACGGGATCGGCAGGCTGGCATCGAACTTCACGCCGATGATGACATCCGCCTGCGCATAGGCCTGCTGGTCGGCGCCGATGCCGAGCCCGTCCGGCAGGATGCGAATATCGGCTCCCGGGCTGACGAGTTCGGCAAAGCCGGAGCTGAAGGAGGCGGCGTTCTCGCCATGAAAGATGATGCGCATGGGGTCCACTGGCCTGTTGCGTTTCAGGCGCCGAGCAGGGGCTCGACGCTGCAATCGAGTAAAGAAGGGTCGATGCGGGCCTCCATCTCGTCGAACATGCTGTCGACGAACTCGATCAGCGCGTCGGAAGCCGCGACCGCGCGTTCGGCATGGCGGGTCGCGATCGCATTCAGCACGGCGAGATGGTGGTCGATCGTGCCGTCGAGCGTGGTCTTCTCGGCCATGTAGCTGTGGTAGATGAAGCCGATGCGCCGGAAGATGGTGTGCAGCGGGCGCAGCGTATGTTCGAGGAACGGCTCGCCGGCGGCGGCCAGCACCATCTGGTCGATCCTGCGATCGAGCGCATTGAACTCGGCGAGCGTCAGCCCGTCGCGCTTCTCTCGGAGCAGGCGTTCCATGTGCAGCATCTGGTTGCGATGCGAGGGGCCGGCGCGTTCTGCCGCGAGCCGGATAACGAAGCGCTCGATGTCGCGGCGCAGATGCAGCAGCACGCGTTCACGAGCGAGGTCGATCGGCGCGATCTGCAGGCCATGGCGCGGGCGGATGATGATCAGCGTGTCGGCGGCGAGACGGTTGACGGCATGATGCACCGGGGTGCGGCCGAAACCGGTCAGGTCCTGCAGGTCCTGCATGGCGAGGAATCGGCCGGGCGCCAGCTCGCATTTGACGAGCAATTCCTCGATCCGGTGATAGGCGAGTTCGAAGAGATTGATGCGATTGCGCCGCGGCGGCGCGCTCGTCTCACCCTCTGCGACCAGCCGCGGGCGGCTTGGGCGCTTGGCCATGTCCCGTCTCCTCAGTCGTGGAACTCGTTGAACGGATCCATCTTGGCGTCGACCATAAACATGTTGTGATATTTTACAAGCGCTCCTATGGTCGCCTCGTTTCGAGGGGGCGAGGCCGTCATCGGGCTCGTCTGTTTCGCACTCAACCAAGGCGTTCCCCGGCTGCAAACCCGGTGAAGAACGCCAGCCGCCAGGGAGGCAGGCCGTGAAGATCACCGCCATCGAGACATTGCGGACCGAGGAATTCGCCAATGTCCTGTGGGTTCGCGTGCATACCGATGCGGGCATCATCGGTCTCGGCGAGACCTTCTATGGGGCAGGGGCCGTCGAGGCGCATCTGCACGACACGCTCGCCATGCGGCTGCTCGGAAAGAACCCGCTGCATATCGAGGCGCTGCACAGGGAGATGACGAACCTGCCGATGGCGCAGGCCTCGACCGGCGTCGAGTCGCGCGCGACCTCGGCGGTCGATATCGCGTTGTGGGATGTCTTCGGAAAGGTTTGCGGCCAGCCGGTGCACCAGATGCTCGGCGGCCTCTGCCGTGACAAGCAGCGCATCTACAATACCTGCGCGGGCTACAAATATGTCCGCTCGCAGAACATCAAGCCGGTCTCGACCTGGAATCTGGGGGATGCATCAGGTCCCTATGAGGACCTCGACGGCTTCATGAACCGTGCCGATGCCGTCGCCGAGAGCCTGCTCGAAAGCGGCATCACGGCCATGAAGATCTGGCCCTTCGACCCGCCAGCGATCGAAAATCAGGGGCTTTTCATCAGCCCCGACCAGATGCGGAAGGCGATCGAGCCGTTTGAGAAGATCCGCAAGGCGGTCGGCGACAAGATCGAGATCATGGTCGAGTTCCATTCGCTCTGGAACCTGCCGACCGCGATCAAGATCGCCCGTGCGCTCGAACCCTACAGCCCGACCTGGTACGAGGATCCGATCCGGATGAACTCGCCGCAGGCGCTGGCCGAATTCGCCCGTTCGACCACGGTTTCGGTCTGCGCCAGCGAGACGCTGGGCTCGCGTTTCCCCTACAAGGACATGCTCGACCACGACGCCATGCACATTGTCATGGCCGACCTGTGCTGGACCGGGGGGCTGACCGAAGGGCGCAAGATCGCCGCCATGGCGGAGACCTATCACCGCCCCTTCGCCCCGCATGACTGCATCGGCCCGGTCGGCTTCATCGCCGCGATCCATGCCTCCTTCAGCCAGCCCAACACGCTGATCCAGGAATCGGTGCGGGCTTTCTATACCGGCTGGTACAAGGAACTCGTCGACACCATGCCGGTGATCAAGGACGGTTATGTCCTGCCGATGGAAGGGCCGGGGCTCGGCGTCGAACTCCTGCCCGCCGTCTTCGAGCGCGCGGACCTCACCGTTCGCCGTTCCAGCCTGTAAGGTCGCTGCCCATGACCAACCCTCTTTTCGACCTCACCGGCAAGACCGCGCTGGTGACAGGCTCTTCGCGTGGGCTTGGCCGCGCCATGGCGGAAGGGCTGGCCGTTGCAGGTGCCCGCATCCTGATCAACGGCACGGACCCCGAGCGCGTCGCACAGGCCGTTGCGGAGTTCCGGGCGGCGGGCCACCAGGCGGATGCGGCGCCATTCGACGTGACCAATGAGCCCGAGATCCTGCGGGCCTTCGAGGGCTTCGATGCCGCAGGCATCGCAGTCGATATCCTCGTCAACAATGCCGGCATCCAGTTCCGCAAGCCGATGGTCGAGCTGGCCACTGCGGACTGGCAGCGCGTCATCGACACCAACCTGACCTCGGCCTTCATGATCGGGCGCGAGGCGGCCAAGCGCATGATCGCGCGCGGTCATGGCAAGGTCGTCAATATCGGGTCTCTGACGAGCGAACTCGCCCGCGCGACGGTCGCGCCCTATACGGTTGCCAAGGGCGGCATCAAGATGCTGACGCGGGCCATGGCGGCCGAATGGGCCGAGCATGGCATCCAGGCTAATGCGATCGGCCCAGGCTACATGATCACCGACATGAACCAGGCCCTGATCGAGAACCCGAGCTTTGACGCCTGGGTCAAGGGCCGCACGCCGGCCAGGCGTTGGGGCAAGCCGGAGGAGCTTGTCGGGGCTGCCGTGTTTCTGTCCTCATCGGCATCGGACTACGTCAACGGCCAGATCATCTATGTCGATGGTGGGATGTCCTCGGTTCTGTGATTGACTCCAAGCGTCTGCCCCGCCGCTTCAATCCGGTGCCAGGTTCAGCGCAGCGCGCGCCTCGGCGGGCGTGGCCGGTCGGCGGCCGTGGCGGCCGATCAGTTCGACAGCCAGTGTGACCAGCTCGGCATTGCCGCTCGCGAGCCGGTCCTTGCTGATGCGGATATTGTCCTCCAGCCCGGTGCGGACCGCGTCCGCGCCGCGGGCGAGCGCCCAGTCCATTACGCGCATCTGGTCGCGCCCGATGCCGGCGGCCGTCCAGGTCGCGCCGGGAATGAGCCGCCTGGTCTCGGTGAGCAGGATGTCGAGCAACACCTCGTCGGCCGGCATCGCATTCCTGACGCCCATCACGAACTGGATATGCGGGCGCGGTCCGATCCGCCCCTCCGCGATCAGGCGGCGCGCGGCGTGGATATGCGAGAGGTCGAAGATCTCGATCTCGGGCGCGATCCGATGCTCCTGCATCCGCGCCGCGAGATCGTTCACCAGGCTCGTCGGGTTCTCGTAGACGATCGTCGGAAAGTTCACCGAGCCGGTCGAAAGCGAGGCCATGTCCGGGCGATGCACGAGGCTCAGGCCGCGCGCCGCCGGGTCGCGTCCGCGGCCGCCGGTCGAGAACTGAATGATCATGCCCGGGCAGGCCTGGCGAATGCCCTGCTGCACCTCAGCGAAGCGCTTCGGATCGGAGGAGGGGCTCTCGTCGTCATGGCGGACATGGATATGGACGAGACTGGCGCCCGCCTCGAAGGCGGCGCGGGTCGAGGCGATCTGCTCGGCCGGCAGCACGGGCAGGTTCGGGTTGTCCTTCTTGCGCGACACGGAGCCGGTGATGGCGACCGCCACCACGACGGGGCGCGTGGTCATGGCGTCTGTCATCCCTGGTCACCGCCGCCGGCCGGGAGCACGGTTCCGTTGATATAGGACGCATCGTCCGAGGCCAGGAACAGGATGGCGGCGGCGATCTCGCCGAGCTGCCCGTAACGGCCGAGATGCGAGGCGCTGAGCGTCTGGTCGACGACCTGCTGCATCCACTGCTTGTCCGCCTCGGTCGGCACGTCGGTTCCCCGCGGAATCCGGCGGGGCGGCGCATCGACGCCACCTGACGCCACGGCGTTGACGCGGATATTCGTGCCCGCGAGTTCGAAGGCGAGCGAGGCGGTCAGCGCGTTCACGCCGCCCTTGGCCGCGGAATAGGGAATGCGGTTGATGCCCTTGGTCGCGACCGAGGAGACATTGACGATCGTGCCGCGGCCCTGTTCCAGCATGTAAGGCAGCACGGTGCGGCAGCCCCACAGCGTCGGAAACAGCGAACGGCTGATCTCCGCGGCGATCTGGCGTTCGTCGAATTCCTGAAAGGGCCGCATCCAGATCGCGCCGCCGACATTGGTCACCAGCACGTCGATGGCGCCAAAACTCTCCTTCGCCCGCGCCATCACCCGCTCATTCCCGGCGAAGGTCTCGAGATCCTCCTCCAGCGCGATGACGCGCCCTGGCCCGTAGGCCGAGGCGATCTCGTGGGCGACCTCCTGGACGATGGCCGAGCGGTCGACGATCGTCAGTTTCGCCCCTTCGGCGGCCGCATCCAGCGCTACCTGCTTGCCGACGCCCTGCGCCGCGCCGGTGACGACGAGGCTGCGGCCTTCGAACCGGCGGCCGCGCGTGGATGGCTGGGACATGGTCGATCTCCGGGGACAATGCTGCCGTGAAGGCGAAGGGCTTGGCGGTGACGGGCCGCTTCCGGCGAGGCGGGCGGAGAGAGCCCGCCGCGCCGCTTGGCGGTCCCCGTCGCGCTCGGCGACGGGGCGTAGTGGGCGGGAGCGAGCCCGCGAGCGGAAGGCCTCAGCCGGCCGTGACGTGGGCGCGGCTGACCTGCGTCTGCGGCACGCCCTCGCGCTCCTTCGTCAGCACGATGTCGAAGGTCGTGCGGGCGAACGGGCGGTTCAGCCCGGCATTGCGGATCGCGTCTGCGTCGACGACGCGGTCCAGCGTGACGACGAGCTCGTCGCGGGTGCCGAAGGCGAAGTCCGTGTAGAGGTATTTGTCGCCGGCGAAGTTGAACTGCGTCGTCAGCTGGCGGTGGCCCGGCGCCGAAATGAAGTAGTGGACATGGGCCGGGCGTTCTGCATGCCGGCCGAGCGCAGTCATCAGCTGGCGCGTTGCGCTTTCCGGCGGGCAGCCATAGCCGTTCGGCACGATCGTGCGGGCGCGATAGCGGCCCTGCTCATCGGTTTCGATGCGACGGCGCAGGTTGTAGGGCGCCTGCTCGCCATCGATGAAGGAATATCCGCCCTTCGAATTGGCGTGCCAGAGGTCGACGATCGCACCGGCGATCGGCTTGCCGTCCTCGTCCGTGACCTGGCCTTCGATGATGAAGATCTCGCCCGGGTCGGTGCCGTCATCCATGCGGGCTTCGCCCTTGGAGAGCGGCGCGCCGGGCACATAGAGCGGTCCTTCGATGGTCCGCATCGTGCCGCCCGTCAGGCCCGCAAGCCGTTCGGCCTCGTCGAGCCGCAGGTCGAGGAAATGCTCGAGAACGGTGCCGGGGACGAGCAGGCCGAGTTCGTCATTCTTTGCGGCCCGGCCGATGAAGGCGACGGCCGCCCAGAACTCGTCCATCGAGACGTCGCACTCGTCGATCACCTGCATGATCCGGTAGAGCAGCTGGGCCGTGACGGCCTTGGTGCGCGGATCGCCCTTGTCATTGTCCATTCCGGCCGCGCGCGCGGCGAGATCCTTCTTGTCCTCGTCGGAGATCAGGTTGGTGGGCATGGCGGTTCCTCGTGTTTTGGTGATTGGCGGCCATTCCAGGGCCGCAGCCGACTTTCAGCGGTCGTCGTCATGCACGGACGACGGGTGGCGGCACAGCGCCGTGACCTTCACGTCCATGTAGGGGAAAAGGGGCAGCTCCGAGAGAATGTCGTGCAGCGCCTGCGGGCTCTCGACATCGAAGATGCTGGTGTTGGCATAGCGCCCGGCATGACGCCAGAGATGGCGCCAGAGCCCGGCCCGCTGCAATTCCTGCGCGCGTGCGCGCTCGCTCGCCTTCAGCGCGGTCGCCGTCTCGACCGGCAGGTCGGGCGGAATCCTGACATCCATTTCAACCTGGAACAGCATGATATCAGACTCCCATCTGGGCCTGTGGCAGCACATGGACCGAGCGCTCGGCGCGGTCGCGCCGGAAGCGTGCCAATTGTGCTTCGGACACCGTTACGCCGAGCCCCGGCGCCGTCGGCACGGTGAGGCCGAAATCGGCATAATCGAGTGGTGTTTCCAGGATTTCCTCGGTCAACAGCAACGGGCCGAACAGCTCCGTGCCCCATTCCAGCTTGCCGATGGTCGAGAAGAGATGAGCCGATGCCGCGGTGCCGATGCCGCCTTCGAGCATCGTTCCGCCATAGAGCCCGATGCCGGCTGCCTCCGCGATCGCGGCCACCTTGGCCGCGGCAAAGAGCCCGCCGGATTGTTCGATCTTCAGCGCGAACACGTCGGCGCCTGCCTGAGCGGCAATGGCGAAGGCGGTTTCCGGGCCGTTCAGGGCCTCGTCCGCCATGATCGCGACCGGGGTCTCGCGGGCCAGCCGGGCGAGCGCGCCGAGATTGCGGAAGGCGACGGGTTGTTCGATGAGCTCGACGCCGGCAGCCTCCAGCGCCGGCAGCATGGCCGACGCCGTCGCCTCCGACCAGGCCTGGTTGATGTCGACCCGCACCGAGGCGCGGTCGCCGAGCGCGCGCTTGATCGCGGCGACATGGGAAACATTGGCGGCGGGGTCGCCCTTGCCGATCTTCAGCTTGAAGATGTTGTGGCGGCGGCGCGCCAGCATCTCCTCGGCTTCCGCGATATCGCGGCCGGTGTCGCCGCTGGCCAGGGTCCAGGCGACGGGCAGGCGGTCATGCTGACGGCCGCCGAGCAGTTCGGAGATCGGCAGGCCGACACGCTGGCCGAGCGCATCGAGCAGGGCCGTCTCGACCGCGCATTTGGCGAAATGATTGCCCTGGACCGACATGGCGATGGTCGCCATCGTCCGGGCGATGCGGTTCGGGTCGCTGGCGAGCAGGATCGGCGCGAGATAGGTGTCGATCGCGAGCTTCATGCCCTCCGGGCTCTCGGGACCATAGGCCAGCCCGCCGATCGTGGTGCCTTCGCCGATCCCGACCAGGCCGTCGGACATGTGCAGCCGCACGATCATCAGGGTCTGGCGATGCATCGTCGTCATCGCCAGCTGGTGCGGGCGGATGGTCGGCAGATCGACCAGAATCGTCTCGACCTGTTTAATCCGCGGACCTTCAGACACGTTTCGCTCCCTTATTCAGTGAGGCAAAGGCTAGGACGCGCATTCCCGGGGGAACAGGATCGATTGGGTGTATTTTGATACCCGAAGGGTATGGAGCCCGGTGTGGGCATGATCAGTGGGGCGGCTCGCATCAGCCACGAAAAAGGGACGCGGCCAGCCTCTCGGCGGTCGCGTCCCTGGTTGTTCTCGCGGCTTGCCTAGGCCTTGCGTAGCCGCATGAGGCTCACCGGGGCGCCGGGACGGCGGACACCGGCGGGCTCGAGGCTGCGACGCCGGCTGCGGGCCGAACCGTCAGCGTCGCCAGGGCCGCGATCACCAGCGGAATCGCAAGCGTCATGAAGTAGCCGGACGGACCCACACCGGTCAGGAGCGTGCCGCCGATCGCAGAGCCGATGATCGCCCCCGAACGACCGACGCCGATACCCCAGCCCGTGGCCGTTGCGCGCAGCTGCGTCGGGTAGGTGTTCGAGATCAGGTAGTTCAGCACGAGCTGCTGGCCGCCGATGCCGAAGCCGGCAAGGGCGATGAGGGAGAAGACCAGCGGCCAGCGATCGCCCGCGAAGCCGAGCCCGAGCGCAACCGCGATCCCGACGGCGAACATGCCGATCAGAAGCTTTCGCGGATCGACCTTCGGCAGGAAGGAGGACAGCGGCAGGGCCATGAGGATGAAGGCGGCGTTGACCACGACGGTGCCATAGGCGGCCTGGGCCTTTTCCAGGCCGAGCGTGGTGAGCGCGGTCGGCAGCCAGAGCAGCAGCAGGAACCAGGCGATCCAGTTGAACAGGTAGATGGCGGAGATCGCGATGGTGACGCCGCGATAGCCCGGCTCGAACAGGCCGGCGATGGAGCCGCCATGCACGACCTTGCCGGCGCTGACGAGGCGGACCTGGTCGGGGATCGGCTGGCCGGTCATCTGCCGGAGCAGGCGGCGGGCCTCGTCCTGCTTGTCGTTCTGCTTGCGCGAGACGAGATAGGCGGGCGATTCCGGCAGGAGGAAATAGGTGATGACCATGAGGCCAAGCGGCAGGAGGCCGCCGACCAGGAAGATCCCGCGCCAACCCAGGATCGGCAGCCAGCTCGCTGCGATCAGGCCGCCGAGCATAGCGCCGGCCGGCAGGCCGAGCAGCACCCCGGTGATCATCGTGCCGCGCCGCGAGGCGGGGCTGTATTCACCCGCCAGGGCCAGAAGCGAGGGCGTCGCTCCGCCCATGCCGAGGCCGATCAGGAAGCGCAGCACGATGATCTGCGTCGGCGAGGTGGCATAGGCGCCCATCAGGGAGAACACCCCGAACAGGAAGATGGCGATCAGGATCGCCTTGCGCCGGCCATAGCGGTCTCCGAAGCTGCCGAGGCCGATTGCGCCGAGCGTCATGCCGATGGTGCTGGCAGTGATGACCCAGGTCAGGTCGGCGGCCTTCATGCCGAAATCCTGCGCGATCGCAGGACCGATGAAGGCGATCGACTGGGTGTCGAAGCCGTCGAGCAGGGCGATGACGAAGCAGAGCGCAACGACGGCCCATCGGCGGCCGGTCATCGCGCCTGCGTCGATGATGTCCTTGATGTCTTGTGTCGCGGTGGGTGGACTGGACATGGGCGCTCCTCAGATTTGTGATTCTTGTGGGTATGAACGGGAGAGATCGCGCCGCAGCTCGGCTGCGACGCGTTCGGCCTGCTCGATGGCGAGCAGATGAGCTGCGGGCGAGAGCAGGACGAGGCGCGAGCCGGCGATGCCCGTGTGCAGGGCCTCGGCCATCTCGACCGGCGTCGCGGGATCCTCGCGGCCGGCGATCACGGTCGTCGGAGCATTCACATGGTGCAGCAGCGGGCGCAGATCCATCCGGCCGATCGCCTCACAGCAGGCTGCGTAGCCGTCCCGGTCGATGGTGGCGAACTCCTCCGCGACAGCATCGGTGGCGCTGCCATGGGCGTCGCGAAAGCCCGGCGTGAACCATCGCTGCATCGTGGCCGTGAGGATCGCCCGCGTGCCGTCGCGCCGCACCAGCCCGGCACGCTCCTCCCAGGCCTCGCGCGTCGGCATATAGGCCGTCGTCGCCATCAGGGTGAGACCGGCAAGACGTGTCGGGTGCCGCGCGGCAAAAGCCTGGCCGATCATCCCGCCAAGCGAGAGGCCGGCGACATGGGCGCGGGGCAGGTCGAGATGGTCGAGCAGGGCGGCGAGATCATCGGCAAGATCGGCGATCTCGAAGGGGGAGCGTCCGTGGCTCGAGCCGCCATGGCCGCGCGTGTCGTAGCGCACGCAGCGATAATCGGCGGAGAGTTCGCCAGCGATGGCGTCCCACATCCGGTGCGTGGTGCCGAGCGAATTGGAGAAGACGAGCGCCGGCGCAGAGCCGGGTCCGGTGACGGTATAGAACAGGCGCACGCCCGGCGTGGTTTCGAGATAGGGCATGATCAGGCTCGCGCGCTGTGGTCGCGACACCGGAACAGGTCCGGCGGCGCGCTTCTCGGACGCCGCACTGGCGCGGGCCGCAACGGTTCGATCTCAGACATGGCTCTCCGGCGGCTCTGACGGCCAGCTCAGGTCCGCGGCGGAGTCATTCTTCCGCGCGAACGCTTCTTCCCTGCTTGTCAGGCTAGGCAGGCAGGGTGCAGGTGGACAGGATCGTTTTGGTGTAAATTAATACCCGTACGGTATGGAAGCCCGCTTCCGTGCCGATGCGACGTGGAAGCGGGGCACCTGCCCAGGAGCGTGGGACAACCGTCATGACGGCGGTCTCCGGGATGCAGCCGCTTGCATCGATCGGAGAGCGGGAGGAGCGGGCAGCGATGGATCTGCGTCATCTGCGCTATTTCACGACCGTGGCAGCGGAGGGGTCGTTCAGCCGCGCCGCCGAGAAGCTCCATATCGCCCAGCCGCCGCTGAGCCGGCAGATCCAGCAGCTGGAGGAGGAGCTTGGCGTGCGCCTGCTCGATCGCGGCCGGCCGATCACGATGACCGAGGCCGGGCGCTATCTCTTCGAGCAGGGACTGCAGGTTCTGCAGCGCGTCGAGGAGATGAGCGCCATGACGACGCGCATCGGCAAGCGCCTGGTGCTGCAGTTCAATATCGGCTTCGTCGCCTCCACGCTCTACGACACGCTACCCCAGCTGATCCGCGACTTTCGCATCCTGGCGCCGGATGTGGAGGTCCAGCTCCTCGAGATGACGACGCTGGAGCAGATTTCCGCGTTGAAGGATGGCCGCATCGATGTCGGCTTCGGGCGCCTGCGCTTCGATGACGACATGTTGGTGCGCAAGGTGCTGCGCGAGGAGGGATTATGCGTGGCGCTCGGCGGAGCCCATGCGCTGCTGGCCCGCGGCGGGACGCCGACATTGGCCGATCTCGAGGCGGAGCCGCTGATCCTGTATCCGAAGGCACCGCGGCCGAGCTATGCCGATCAGGTCTTGTCCTTCTACCGCGAAGCCGGAATCAGGCCGCGCATCGGCATGGAGGTCCGGGACGTTCAGACCGCGCTCGGCCTGGTCGCCTCGGGCGTTGGGATTTGCGTCGTTCCGGCCTCGGTCCGGCGCTTCGGCCGCGACGATGTCCAGTTCCTCGATCTCGACGAGAAATTCACCAGCCCCATCATCGTCAGCTATCGCCGGAACGACACCTCCGTCCTGCTGCAGCAGATCATCGGCCTGGCGGGGCGAGGCGCGCCAGGATGGCAGGTCGACGGTCTCCATGATCCGTGACGGCCGCTTCGGCCAGCAGCATGGCGGCGGTTTCAGCGAGTCGGCAGGATCAACTCCGTTTTTCCTTGACCCGACCGGTTCGTGCGACGAGCGGCACGTGGGGCGCTCGTCGCTGACTATCGCCGAGGCGGTGCAGCCGGACCCTGTCGGCTCCGCTTGTCGCGTCTAGACGCCGGCGCCGGCCCTTCCGGCAAGCAGCTGCAACTCCCAGGCCAGGTTTGTCGCCGTGGCGCCACCGTGCTCGAGCATGATCTCCTGCATGCCCGCAACCGTAGCCTCCCGGGCCCAGTCGCGCTGCAACTCCGCGGCGAAGACGCCTGACGTCAATGGGATCGCGCCGGCCTGAATCATGCGTTGGACGCCCATTTCATGGGCCTCGACAGTGGTGCCGCCTGACGCGTCGGTAACGAAGTACACGTCATAACCGTCGCCAAGCGCGTGAATCACGGGGAAGGCGAGGCAGATCTCGGTCCAGAGCGCGGCCATCACGATCTTCTTGCGCCCGGAGCGCTTGACCCAATCGACGCAACGCTGGTCTTCCCAGGTGTTGATCGTGGTGCGATCGATCGGCTTCTGCTCGGGGAATACGTCCTGAAGCGGCTTGATCAGATATCCACCCCGATCCTGCACGACCGTGCTCAGCAGTGTCGGGACCTGGAACAGTTTCGCGGCTTTCGCGAGCGACACGACGTTGTTGATCATCAAGGCGGGGTCGATGCTCTTGACGCCGCTGACCTGGAAGGGCTGGTGATCGATCAGGACCAGAACACAGTTGTCAGGCGTGATCATCGCCTCCAACCCAACCTTGCCCGGCTTGGAATTCGTCATTCTCTCAATCCTCATGAGTCGGTGAGGCGCGAAATTCGCGCGACGATATACTTGAGTGAATTGTGATTTCCGGCGTTTGTATTTTTGATTTTACCGTCTATCGATGCGGATACTTGTTTATATATTCGTTTCGAGAAAGTCGGATAATATCGAAGCTTGTGTTCGATGAGATCGGCAAGCGTGGCGTGGTAAGCCAAGCCAACTGCCCCTGGACAGCGCTGGGATTGCCCGTATTCGCGCTGGCGGCGCGCATACAGCCACAAGGTGAGCGCGCAGGCTCAACCTCGTCGTTGCCACCGTGCCCGCAGCCTGGCCCACAGGTTCATGGTAGCGTGGACAAAGCGCGCCATGGGTTTGCGCAAGGGCGCAATATCCGCCGCGATCAGCAGCAGGCCGAGCGGCAGCATCCAGAGCCCAAGCACGGGCAAGATCGAGAAGATGCCGCCGACGATGAGGAGGAGGCCCGCGGGGAGCCGGGCCCAGCGCGAGGCGGGATGCCGCAACCAGCGCAGCAGGGAGGCAAAACCCTGCGGAACCTCCCGCTCGATGCGTCTGAAGGCCAGTCGAAGCTCATGCTTTCCGTCGTTCATCATTTCCCCGGTCCAAAGGCGGTCGGATAACGCATGGCGGAACAACATGTTCGCCGCAGGGCCGAGCCCGGTTTGCAGCCCGGCATTCCCCGCGGATCGTCTCCCGTTGGTCTTCGTCGCGCCGACACGGGAACAGGCTGTCCGGGGAGGCGTTGCGGAAGGGGTGGGCAACGATGGAGGCTGCCATGCGAGACGGTTTTGGAAATCCCCTGAGTCCCGAGCAAGAAGCGGACATCAGGGCACGCAATTCGGGTCAGGCGGATGGCGACGGCCCTTTCTCGCCTTCTCCAGTGCCGCCGAATTCGGGTGGGCGGACAGGTGCTGATGCGGTCGCCGATACGCGCGACGTGACGCCCGTGTGTTATCGCGACCTTGATCCGGCTGGCCGGGAATAGCCCCTTGGAGCTGTTTTCGTGGACTGAGGTCGACCTGATCTTCAGGTTGTTGGCCGGGACCGCCGCAGGCATAGCCGTCGGCTGGGAGCGCACGCTCAAGCAGAGCAGTGCGGGCATTCGCACATTCGGTCTGGTCGGACTTGGAACGGCGGCGGCCGCTGGAATCTTCGGGGAACCGGATCAGGCCGATGCGGCAAGTCGGGTCGTCCAGGGTGTTCTGACCGGAATCGGATTTCTGGGCGCCGGGGTGATTGTCCTTCGCGATCGGGAAATGACCCCAAGGGGGCTCACCACGGCAGCGGCCATCTGGGTGACGGCCGCTCTCGGCTGCGCTGCCGGCCTCGGCGACTGGAAGATCGTCGTGACCGCAACCGGCCTCGCGCTGCTGCTGCTTGCGATCAATCATTCGATCGAGCGTTGGGCCGGGCGGCGGGCCGGGGGAAACGCGGCGAGAGCTGCGCAAATGGAGGCACGGGCGCGCGACGAGGACTAGGAGGCGCCCTCATGGACGGTTTCGGCCGGCCGCCACTGGCCCTGCGGCAGGTGTCGCCTATCATGGGCGGGATCGCTCATGGGATTCGGCATGATTGGACCTGGTACGCCGACGCTGGACCAGTTGAAGGTGTTCCTGACGGTTGTCGATGTCGGCAGCTTCGTCGGGGCGGCGCGCACGCTCGGACGTGCAACCTCGGTCATCAGCTACACCATCTCCAATCTCGAGGCGCAGCTGGGTTTTCCGCTGTTCGACCGGGATTCGACCCGCAAACCGATGCTGACGGAAGCGGGGCGGACGGTTCTGGCGGAAGCGCGTGCCGTGACCAATGGCGTGAACCGGCTGCGGGCCAAGGCCCAGGGCCTGCTGCAGGGCATCGAGGCGGGGGTGACCATGGCCCTCGACATGATGTTGCCCGCCTCGCGTGTCCTGGACGCGCTCAAGAGTTTTCGCGATGCCTATCCCACGGTGCCGCTGCATATCCGCTTCGAAGGGCTCGGGGCGGTCACGCAGCTCGTCCTCGACGGTACGGTGGCGATCGGGGTGCGCGGTCCTCCCGATATCGAGATCGACGGGCTGGAGCGGCTGGGAATAGGGAGTGTGCCGCTCGTGCCTGTCGCAGCGCCGGACCACCCCCTGGCGCTCGCCAGTCGCAATCACGTCGGCGCCAGCCGTGAGCATGTCCAGATCGTGCTCACCGATCGTTCGGAGCGGAGCCAGGGGCAGGAACTCGGCGTCATGGCGACGCATACCTGGCGGGTGACGGATCTCTCCGCCAAATACATGCTGCTGCTGGAAGGCATTGGATGGGGCGCGATGCCGGTGCCGATGGTCCGTGACGATCTGAAGGCCGGCCGCCTCGTGAAGCTGGACCTGCCCGACTTCAAGGGCGGCGCCTATCGGTTCTTCGCCATTCACCGCTCGAATACGCCGCCGGGGCCTGCTGGTTCGTTCCTGATCCAGCGCTTCGCCAGCCAGGTGCCTAACTGGAAGCCGGGCGACGCGGATGTCGAAGCCCTGTGAGGCGGGGCCCCGGTCTCAGGTAAATACAGTCTTGATCGCGGCGCCGGAGCGCAGGGTCAGGGTGACCGGTGTCTGCTCGGCAATGATCGCCAGTTGCGCCTTCTGGCGACCATCCAGGCCCTCGATCGAGACCGTCCTCTCGATCTGCAGCCCCTTGTCGCTGCCTGTCATGCGCAGGACGATCTGCATGGTATCGATGGGCCATCGCCGACGGGCCGCATGCATCTGAAGGGTGATGAAGGTGCAGGCGCCGAGGCCGGCGAGCACAAGGTCATAAGGGGCCGGGCCGGCTCCGCTCTCGCCGGGAGACCACCTCTCCCCGGCAGGGATCAGATGGCCTCCGGCATGGACGAGGACGCCGTGGCTCGTGCCCTTCGGCGGAGCGGTGACCTTGACGATACCGACTGTGAGAAGATCCATCGCGGATGCGCCGGGTGATGGCGGCCGCGGAGGCCGCCAGGGCGGGCAGGATCACGCTCGTGAGCCTGCGCGGTCGCGTTCACGGAACCAGGATCGGAAAGCCCTCGCGGCGGCGGGCCGCAATGTCCTCATGGGCCCGGGCCGCCTCGGCCAGCGGATAGCGCGCGATCTCGATCGCTCCGAAGACGTGCTTGCGCACCAAATCGAAAAGCTCGGCGCTGGCGTCGGCCAGGACCGTGCCGGTGACGGATTGGGCTGCGCTGCCGCCGGCGACCCGGACGCCGCGCGCTGCGAGCTCGGCCTGGTTGATGTCCGGCGGACCGGAGGCTGCGCCGATCGTGATGATCGTGCCGCCGTCGCGCACCGATGCGGTGGAGGCCTCGAATGTCGCGCGCCCGACGAATTCGTAGACGACATCGACGCCGTTGGGGGCGATCGCCCCGATTTTCGCAGCGAGCTCCGGATCGTCGGACGCGAGCGCATGATCGACGGCGCCGCTGATCCCGGCGAGTTTCGTGGCTGAGCCCGTGCCGATCACGGTTGCGCCGATGTGCCGTGCCCAATGCCCAAGCAGCGAGCCGACGCCGCTGGTGGCTCCCTGGATCAGGACGGTCTCCCCGGGCTTGAGCGAGTGGAGCGCGTGCACGCCCATCCAGGCGGTGAGACCCTTGGTCATGATCGCGGCGGCCGTTTCGCTCGAAATATCGTCGGGCAGGCGCACGAGCACGCCCGCATCGACCAGCCGGAGCTCGGCATAGCTGCCGGGCGCGAAGAGATAGCCGACGCGATCCCCCGGCGACAGGCCCGCCACGCCGGGGCCGACGGCCTCGACGATGCCGGCACCCTGGACGCCTGCGACGGCCGGAACCGGCATCGGGAAGCTGCCGCTCCGAAATGCGGTATCGATGAAGTTGACGCCGATCGCCTCGTGGCGAAGGCGAACCTGGCCGGGGCCGGGGGCGCCGACCGGTTCGTCCTCCACCTGAAGGACGGAGGGCGGGCCATGGCGATGGAATTTGACCACTTTGGTCATGGGAGTTCTCCAGTTCGATGCGAGTGGGATTGCCGGGATCAAGGGGCCGAAGCATCGGCCCGAAGAGTGGATTGCGGATTTAGGGAAGGCCCATGCAAACGCGGAAGGTCTAAAGCATCGGCCCGAAAAGTGGATTGCAGTTTTCGGGAAAGCCGATGCAATCACAGATGGTTAGATCATCGGGCTGGATACGATATCCGGTCCGATGATCTAGCGTTCGAACGCGCCCAGTTCGCGCAGGCCCGTCATCCAGTCTTCGGTATGCCAGGTGCGGACGATCTTGCCGTCCTCGAACTCATGGATGTCGACGACCTGGATGCTCATGCGCCTGTCACGCGCCGCAATGCCGGCAAAGTCGCGCTTCTGCGTGCCGCTCATCGTGGCGCGCACGACGACCTTGTTGCCTTCCTGGATGACGTCGTGGACCACGAGATTCAGGTCGGGGAATGCGCCCGTGAGCTGAGTGAGCAGCATCTTGGCCGCCGCCGGACCCGGGGGCAGGCCGGGCGGGGAGGGAATGTCGACCCAGCTCGGGGCCAGGATCTTGTCGAGAAGCGCCGGGTCCTTCTGCGTGAACGCATCATACCAGGCATGGACATCCGTGCGGTACGTGCCTGGGTCACTCGCGCCCGCTGGCGACGCGAGGAGCGCGGCTATCGTCAAGGCCAGAAAACGTTTCATGGTATTGGCCAATCATCGCTTGTTGGTGGGAGTTTGTAGCTTATAATTCTTTCGGTCTGTCGAAGTGTGCTTCGATATTGTTCTTAAGGGGCATCGCCTTACGCAAGGGGACAATCTCACCGAAACCCGATTGAGGCTAGACGAATACTTTCGACGAGTACGTTCGAAGCGCTCGAACGCTCCGGGCCACAGCTGCCTGAAGAACACCAGTCGGCCCGGGTGAAATCGTTGGTCGCCCGGCCGGCAGGGCTGCGGAGGGTCAGATGACGGCCAGCAGGCCGCCATCGACCAGAAGCGTGTGGCCCGTCACGTAGCTCGACAGGTCAGACCCGAGATAGGCAACGGCGTCACCGATTTCCGAGGGCTTGCCCAGGCGTCGCAACGGCGTGCGCTGGCGAAACCCCTCGGAGGCTTCGGCGATTCCCGGGCTGGTGCGCAGGAGTTCGGTATCGATGGTTCCCGGCGCGACCGCATTCACCCGTATCCCATCGGGTCCGAGAGCATCGGCCAGCGCCTTGGCCATCAGGACGACACCGCCCTTGCTGGTGGAATAGGCCACCGTGATGCCGGCGCCGGCGACGCCGCCCATGCTTGCCATCAGGACGATGCTGCCTGACTTCCGCTTCGCCTTCATCTGGCGCGCGGCCGCCTGGGCGCCGAAGAGAACGCCGTCGAGATTGACCGACATCAGCCGGCGATAATCGTCTTCCGGCACATTCGCGCCATCGGTCTTCAGCGTGATGCCGGCATTGGCGACCATGATGTCGACGCCACCGAACGCCTCGGCCGCCTCGATCAGGGCGTCGTTCTCGGCGCGCTTGCTGACATCGGTGCGCACGAAGCGGGAGGCGACGCCCAGAGACGCGATCACGCTGGCCGTGGGCTCTCCGCCTTCGCGTGGCGTCTCGGTGACGTCCGAGACGATCACCGCTCGCGCCCCGTGTTCGGCGGCCCGGATCGCGATCGCGCGCCCGATGCCGCTGGAGGCGCCGGTGACGACGACGACCTTGTCGTTGAGGATCGTGCTCATGAATTCTCTCCTCAGGGAGATTGGGGGGCACGGCGGAGCCGGCCCCGGAGGGCGGGCATCAGGCTGTCGGAGCGGGCAGGGCGCCCAGTTGTTCGAGGACCTTGTAGAGATTGGCGACGCCCCAATGCTCGACGATCTGGCCGTTGCGGACGCGCATCGCATCGACCGTTTCGAACGAGATCCTGCGGCCCGTCGGCGCCACGCCGAGGAACGGGCCCTGATGGGTGCCGTGATAGGTCTTGTAGGTGGTGACGAGGTCGCCGGAGGCGGTCTGCCAGTGGATTTCGGCATGAAAATCCGGGAAGGCTGCGCGCAGCACATGGTAGAGCCGCCTGGCGCCGGCACGGTCGGGCGTGCCGCCCGGCTGCGGGGTATGGTCGACGAAATCCTGGGCAAAGAGCTGCTCGAACAGCTCGAAATTGCCACCGCCCTGCACCTCCTCGGTGTTGCGGCGGACGACGGCGATGGCGGCTTGGCTGATAGCGTTATCGGACATTGGAAGTCTCCAGGTCGGAAGGGGGTGAGAGCGCGCTCGGAGCGACTAAAGCATCGGCCCGAAAAGTGGATTGCGGTTTTCGGGAAAGCCTATGCAATAACAAAGGGTTAGATCATCGGACTGGATACGATTTCCTGTCTGATGATCTAGGGCTCGAAGCCGCCAATGGTCATGCCGCCGTCGACAACGATCATCTGGCCGAAGACGTAACTCGCCTGCGACGAGCTCAGCCAAACCGCCGCCGCGGCGATTTCCTTGGGGTGGGCCCCGCGTTTGGCGGGAATGGCCTTCCTGGCCAGTTCTGCGAAGGCCGGGTTCTGGGCGCTGTTGGCGGCGACCATCGGCGTCTCCGTCCATCCCGGCGCCAGGGCGTTGATCCGGATATTATGGGAGGCGTTCTCCATGGCGGCGACACGGGTCAGGCCGTGAACGCCATGTTTGGAGGCCGCATAGGCGCTCATGCCGCCAGGGCCGGTCAGCGCCGCGACCGAGGCCGTATTGACGATCGTGCCGCTCCCGGCCGGCTTCATCAGCCTCAGCTCGTATTTCATGGCGAGGAAGATGCTGCGCAGGTTGACGCGCAGCACCCGGTCGAAATCCTCTGTCGGATAATCCTCCAGAAGATGGGTGCTGCCGGTGATGCCGGCATTGTTGAAGGCGGCGTCGAGGCGCCCTGCCTCCGTCGCAATGCGGGCAAGGAGGTCCGCGACCGCGGTCTCGTCGGCGACATCCAGATGGGCGCTCCGGACCGCGCCGCCGGTGCTGGCGACAAGATCGGCGGTTGCGGCCAGGCCCTTGGCGTTCAGGTCGGCGGCATAGACAAGCGCACCGCGTTCGGCGAAGGACCGCACCGCTTCCTGGCCAATCCCAGAGCCCGCACCGGTGACGAGCACGATCTTTCCATCGAATTCATCGGACATGACAGGGCCCTCGATCACGCGGTTCGCGTGCCGTTGAAAAAGGCGTTGGATTGGGGAGGAGAGGCGCGGCCGGCCCGTGGAGCCCGCCGCGCCGGCGGATCAGCCGAAGATCTTGTCAGCCCAAGAACTTGTTACCCAAAGATCTTGGCGGCGGTCCGGGCGACGAGTTCGCCCTGGTGGCGCGCGCCGGCGAGATCGATCTCGCATGGTGTGCGCGAGCCGTCGCCGCCGGCCACGGTCGTGGCGCCATAGGGCGCGCCGCCGACGATCTCGGCCATGCTCATCTGGCCCTGATGGCTATAGGGCAGGCCGACGATGATCATGCCCAAATGCAGCAGGTTGGTGATGATCGAGAAGAGCGTCGTCTCCTGGCCGCCATGCTGCGTCGCCGACGAACTGAAGGCGCCACCGACCTTGCCGTTCAGCGCGCCGCGCATCCAGAGGCCGCCAGTCTGGTCGAGAAAGGCCGCCATCTGCGAGGTCATCCGGCCATAGCGGGTCCCGGTGCCGACGATGATCGCGTCGTAATGCTCGAGTTCGGCGACGGTCGCCACCGGCGCGGCCTGGTCGAGCTTGAAATGCGCGCTCTTGGCGACCGCTTCGGGAACCGTCTCCGGGACGCGCTTGACGTCCACCTGGGCACCGGCGGCGCGTGCGCCTTCGGCGACGGCATAGGCCAAGGCTTCCACATGGCCGTAAGAGGAATAATACAGGACTAGAACTTTGGGCACGAGATGAACTCCTTTGCGTCGGCACCGTCGTTCTCGGCGTCACGACCCTAATCTGGTGCAGCTCTCGCCCTGGAAACAGCCGAATAAAATGGACGATTAGGTTCGATGTTTTCGAACGTTGCCTGACTTCGCCGAGCGGGCGGCATGTCGGCTCGGTGGTTGGCTTGCCAGAGGCGGGCAGCCGGGGTGCCCGGCTGCCCGCGTGAGACGCGCAGCGATCAGCCGATCGGCACGCTCATTCCGCCATCGGCCATCACCACGGAGCCGACGATGAAGCTCGCGCGCTCGGAGGCCAGGAAGGCGACGATCTCGGCGATTTCCACCGGATCGGCCGCACGTCCGATCGGAGCCTTCCTGCCGTGCTCGGCGAGGAATTCGCGTCCATCATCCCTGAAATGGTTCAGCAGGTTGGTGACGACGTCGCCGACACCGATCGCATTCACCCGGATGCCGTGCTCGATCGCTTCGAGCGCCTGAGTCCGGGTCAGCTGCGCCAGGGCCCCCTTGGAGGCGGTGTAGGCGGCAATGCCGGGAAACGCGAAATAGGAGGCATAGGAGGCGATGTTCACGATCGAACCCGACCGGTTCGGCATCATCGCCTTGGCTGCTTCCCTGGAATGCAGGAAGGCGCCGGTGACGTTCGTCTCCATCTGCCAGTTCCAGTCTTCGCGGCTCATGTCGACGAGGTTCTTGTAGAGGATGCGGCCGGCATTGTTGACCAGGATGTCGAGCCTGCCGAAGCTGCCGAGCGCGAGGGCGACCGCCTTCTCGGCCGTGCCTTCGGCGGTGATGTCGGCGACCAGGGTGACGAGCCCGTCACGCGCCAGTTCCGTCACGGCGGGATCGATATCCTCGGCCACCACCTTCGCGCCACGTGCATGGAGCAGTTCGGCAATGGCGCGGCCGATGCCGCTTGCTGCACCCGTCACCAGGGCGACCTTGCCCTCAACCTCGTTCACCTCAGTTGCGATGGTGGTCATGAGACCTCTCCTTGCGGGATCGGGGTGAAATCGACCAATTCGCTGGTCCCGCTGCGCGTTTGGTCGCCGTCGTTCCGACGTGGGACCGGTATGTCACCGGCCGGACGCATCATCTCTCGGGCCCTTGCCCGGCCTGTCGGAGTCTTGCGCAAATCATCCGGGCGGCGGCTGGCGGCCTGAGGCGTCGGCCCGAGAATTGGATTGCGGTTTTCGGGAAGGCCGATCCAAACGCAGAAAGCTTGCCGGGCCGGATAGGAGATCCGATCCGGTGATTTAAGCTCCGCGATATGCGCCTGGAGAGACGCCCGTTTCCTTGCGGAAAACCTGCGAGAAATGGCTCGGGCTGGAATAGCCGATGTCCATGCCGATGGAGATGATCGACCGGCGCGTCTCGCGCAGCAGCTGCCGTGCCAGCGCGATGCGCAGCCGGATGAAATACTGGGATGGCGCGAAACCGGTCGAGCGCTTGAACTGCCTGCTGAAATGCGCCTCGCTCATCTCGGCTGCCTGCGCATAGCGCGCAAGGCTGAACTCCTCCGCGAGGCTCGCCTGCATCAGCCCGGTGACCCGCCGCAGGCGAAGGGCCGGGATGGCGCCGCGGCGATGGGCCGACTGGCGCGAGGCCTCGCGATAGCTGCGGACGAGATGCAGGGCGAGTGCCTGTGCCAGGCTCCCGATCAGCAGGGGGCTGGCCTCGTGCGAGCCTGTCAGCTCGCGCTGCAACGCCCTGATCAGGGCCTCCAGGCCTGGATCGCGCGCGCCCGAGGTCTCGCGAAGGAGAGGGCGCTCCGGCATGCCGAACAGGTCCTGCGCCGCACGCTCGAGCAAGGGCAGGCCCAGATAGAGATGCATGACGAGGAAGGGCGTCTCGGACCGGGACCGCCAGCGCAGCTCGTAGGGTTCGTCGGAATCGGTCAGGAAGAAATCGTCTTCGCTCACGTCGCTGGCCGTCCACTCGCCGCCGATGCTCCGCTCCTCGACCGTCGCCGCGCCCGAAAGAACCCAGACGATCAGTGGTTCGGCCACTGCGGGAACGATGAAGCCGTCCTGGACGGTTTCGCGCGCGAAAATCTGAACGATGACATCCCGGGGAGCGCGGGCGGATCGGCCGGCGATCAACTGGCCCCGGATATGTGTCTCCAGCATCTCCGCCGAAGTTTTCTCGGACACCCCAGCAGAAGGTCCCTGGGGCTGTTCCGGCGAGCGTTGTCCCTGCATGTGCCGGGGCCTGAGGCTGCCTGCCGCCCGATCGCCATCGGGAGGGGATCGGGCGGCCCCGTTCACAGCCTTCATGCGCTAAGACCGTCAAACACGGTCTCGAGCAGCGCATCGATGAAGTCGTCGGTGATGTCGGAGCCGATATAGGGAATGAGCAGGCGGTGATAGATCGGCCCGTAGAGCAGATCGAGTACGATGTCCGGATTCAGGCCGGGCCTCAATTCGCCCTGGGCGATTGCCTCGCGGACGATGTCGCGGGCGATCTCCCGGCGTGGCTCGACCCAGCGTAGCCTCATCGCTTCGAGCAGGCGTGAATCGACCTGCGCCCGCCCGAGCAGCGAACGCACGATCCTGCCTTGCTGGCCGTTATAGGCGCGCACGAGCAGTTTCATCGACAGGCCGAAGCTCTCGCGCGCGGTCGCGCGCTTCTGGATCGGCGCCGCCCTGGTCACCTCGCTGAGAAATGCATCCATGACGATGGCGGCGACGTTCGGCCAGCGGCGGTAGATCGTGGTCTTGGCGACGCCTGTGCGCGCGGCGATGCCTTCGATCGTCAGCGCGTCGAACCCGAGTTCCTCGCCGAGTTCGAGCGCGACCTGAAGGAGGGTCGCGGTGGCGTCCCCGCGGCGGGATCCGGTGGGTTTGGCGGCCGCCGCCGCGGATCTGGTGTCCATCATCTCGGTCCGGTTGTGTCTGCGCCGCAGCGCTGCGTGCAGTCGGGATCGCCCAAGCTTGACGACAATACGCTACGTAGCGTAGCGTTGCAATCAGAAAGCCGGCGTCACCGGCAATGCCGCCAAGTTGGGCCGCCCTCGCACTGGCGGCGAAGTCCTTTGGAAACACGGATGCATCTGCTCTCCGCGATGCGGGGCCTTCGGAGAGGGGAGCCTGGCCTTCGTTACGCCCCGAGCTGCCTCCGGACTTCGTTGACACGCATTTCGTGAAACGCTAATTCTCAACCTAATACGTATTAGATTCCAGGAGAGAGCGTTGCCGCGCGAGCCGCATCTATCGAAGCGTCCGGGAGTCGCGACCAGCACGGATGTCGCGAAACGTGCGGGGGTTTCGCAGGCGACGGTTTCCCTGGTGCTCAATGGCGCAAGTGGGCGCGTCGGTCTCTCCGAGGCCACGCAGCAGCGTGTGCGCGAGGCGGCTGCCGATCTCGGCTACACCCCGAACTCCGTCGCGCGGAACCTGCGGCAGCGGCGCACCAACACGCTCACCTTCATCACCCCCGATATCGGCAACCCCTATTCGGCCGAGGTGATCGGCGCCGTGCAGCAGGTGGCGCAGGAGCGCGGCTATCTGCTCGACGTGCTTGTTGCGGAAGACGAGGCCGCCAAGCTCAGGGCCATCGCACGCCTGCGCGGGGGCGTCTCGGACGGCGTCATCACCTCGGCGCCCACACGGGCGATCTGGGATGCGTTGAAGGAACTGGCACGACACGGCGTCCCCTGCGTCGCGCTGCAGGATCAGGGCGATGGTATGGAAATCACCTCCGTCGGCGTCGACCTCGAGGGCGGGGGCTACATGGCAACGCGCCATCTGCTCGCCTGCGGCTATCGGCGGATCGGCCATATTTCGGGCCAGCAGCGGCATCCCTTGCGCGAGCGGGAGCGCGTGCATGGCTATCGTCGGGCGCTTCTTGAGGCCGGTCTGCCGCTGCGTCCGGATTGGGAAATCGAAGTCGCGAACTCTCCGGAAGGCGGCGTGAAGGCGGTGGAGCTTTTGCTCGCCTTGCCGCAGCCGCGGCCAGAGGCGCTTTTCGTGTTCAACGACCAGATGGCGATCGGCGTGCTGCACGGCTTGCGCCGTCACGGCCTGCGCGTGCCCGAAGACATAGCGGTGGTCGGCTTCGACGGCATCGCGCTCGCGGCTTTCACCGTTCCGGCGCTGACGACGGTGGAGCACCGCCGGCTCGAGCTTGGCCAGCAGGCGGCGACAAGCCTGATCGATCAGCTCGAGGGCGGGGAAAGCCCCGTTCGGTACACGCAGCTTCCGGTCCAGCTCGTGATCCGGGAATCCTGCGGCGGCCTGAAGGGTGGTGGCCTGCCAGCCTAGAGCCCGCGACCAGCAACACCAAAAAACCAAGCCGCGAAAAGCGGTGATGATCCAGGGAAGGAAACAGGGATGACGAACGTCAACGGAACAGGCACGGCCTTCTCCCGGCGGCACATTCTGGGCGCCGGGCTCGCTCTCTCGGCCGCGTCGGTGAAGCCGCTGCGGGCTCAGGCACCGGTGAGCCTGAATTTCGCGGTCTGGGGCAACCGGGCAGAGGAGGACGCCTTTCGGCGGCTGATCGCCGGCTACACCGCGCAGAACCCGCATGTCTCGATCCGGCTGGAACTCAGCGGATCCTCCGGGCAATTGTACCAGCAGGTCGATACGCGCCTGGCTGGCCGACAGGCGCCGGACCTGGTCCGCATCCAGTACCAGCAGGTCGGCCGCTATGCGAAGGCTGGCGCCATCGTCGATCTGAGCGGGCATCTCGACGGCGGCCTGGCCGCGCAATTCGCCCCCGCGTTGTGGAAGGCGGTCACCTATCGTGACAAGGCCTTCGCCATTCCCCACCACACCGACACGCTCGCGGTCTATTGCAACATGGAGATGTTCCGGCGGGCCGGGATCGAGCTGCCGCGGCGGCTCGAGGACAGCTGGCGCTGGGAGGAGTTCATCCGGATCGCGCGGACGTTGAAGGACAAGGCCGGAGCGCCCTTCGGCTTCGCCTGCGCCTGGCAGAACACCGCCGCCTATCGCTTTCTGCCCTTCCTCTATCAGAACGGCGGCAAACTGCTCGACGAGCAACTGCTCCAGCCGCAGCTCTCGTCGAAGGAGGGCCTCGAGGCGATTGCATGGGCCCAGTCCTGGTTCACCGAAAAGCTCGTCCCGCCCACGACCTCGATCAAGACCAACGAGCAGACGCAGAACCTCTTCGCCAACCGAACGATCGGCATGCTGGTGCATGGCGACTGGCAGATTCCGTTCCTGCAGGACGCGATGAAGCAGGCGGAATGGCAGGTGACCTATATGCCGCGCAGCGTCAGCATGGCCTCCGATCTCGGCGGCAATTGCCTCGCGGTGACGCGCGACAGCAAGAACCGTGACGTCGCCATCGACTTCCTGCGCTATGCCACCAACGAGGCCAATATGCGCGATTTCTGCGTCGCCGCGGGCTTCCTGCCGGTTCGGCGCAGCCTCATGGATACGAAGCTGGAATACCCGCTCCGTCCCGACGCGATGCAGGTCTTCGTCGAGCAGTCCCGGACGATCCCGGACCATCTGGCCGCGACGGTGACGCTGCCGGATTTCAGCCGCATCAATACGAAGCTCGGCGAGCAGCTCGACCTCGCCTTCACCTCGGGCCAGTCGCCAAAGGACACCGCCGAGAACATCGAGGGCACCATCCGCAGCGTCCTCAAGGGGTGACGTCCGTGTCGCCTTCCCTCCCGTCTGCGAGGTGATCCATGTCCGACAGCGCAGTCATGGCCAGCTCCGTGCGCCCCGCCACCGCGGCGCGTACGCGCCGCTCCTTCCGGCGACCCTGGATGCTGCCCTATCTCCTGATCACGCCCAATCTGCTTCTGTTCAGCGCCTTCAGTTTCTTCCCGCTGCTCTACGCCTTCTACATCAGCTTCCATGACTGGAGCCTGATCGGCGAGGTCACCTATGCCGGCCTGGCCAATTATCGCAGGCTCGTGGCCGACACGCAGTTCTGGCACGCGCTGTTGAATACCGCGGTCTATGCCGTGGCGTCGGTGCCCACCACCATGGCAGGCGGGCTGCTGCTCGCGGTTGCGCTGAACCGACGGATGCCGGGGCGGGTCTTCCTGCGCAGCGTCTATTTTCTTCCGGTCGTGGTGTCGGCCGTCGCCACCGGCATCATCGCCGCCTGGATGTTCAACGAGCATTACGGCGTCATCAACTCCCTGATCGTGCGCCTCGGCGGCGACCGGATCCCCTGGCTGTCCTCGCCGGCCTGGGCGCTGCCGTCACTGGTGATTGCGACGTTCTGGGTGAGGGTCGGCTTCTGCATGGTGGTCTATCTCGCCGCGCTGCAATCGATCCCGACGCTCTATTACGAAGCGGCGACCATGGACGGCGCCTCCCCCTCTCGCCAGTTCTGGAAGATCACGCTGCCCCTGCTGCGACCAGCCACCTTCCTGTTGCTGATCCTCAACGTGATCCACTCCTTCCAGGTCTTCGACCTGATCTATGTGATGACCGGTGGTGGCCCGGGTTTCTCGACGACGATGCTGGTCCAATACATCTATCAGTCCGCCTTCATGACGTCGGAGATGGGCTATGCCAGCGCGATCGGCGTCGTGCTCTACGCCATCGTCCTGGGCTTCACGATCATTCAGTGGCGGGTCAGCCGCCAATCGGAGAACGTGCTATGAGCGGCGTCACCTTCGAGGCGGGCGCCAGGCGCCCCGGCGCTCGCCGAACCGGCAACGTGCTGATCTGGATCGCTGTCGTGCTCGGCGCGCTGGCGATGATCTTTCCGCTCTACTGGATGTTCGCGACCGCGATCCGGCCCCGTTCCGAGGTCTTCCAGCCTGTGGTCAGCCTGATTCCCCAGGTGCTGACGCTGGAGAATTTCAGGAATATCGCGCAGCGCCATCCATTCCTGACCTGGGTGATGAATTCGACCTTCATCGCCGTGATCGCCGTGGTGATCACCGTGTCCGCGAATCTGCTCTGCGGCTATGTCTTCGCCAAGTTCCGCTTCCCCGGACGCGACATCCTGTTCTTCGCGATCCTGGGCGCGCTGATGATCCCGATCCAGGTGATCCTGGTGCCGGAATTCCTCGTGACCTCCTGGCTGGGGCTGCTGAATTCGCCCTGGGGCGTCATCCTGCCACGTGCGGCCGAAGCCTTCGGTGTCTTCATGGTGCGCCAGTTCATGGTCAGCATTCCCGACGAGCTGATCGAGGCCGCCCGACTCGACGGTGCCAGCGAGATGCGGATCTTCCTGCGCATCGTGCTGCCGCTCTCCAAGCCGATCATCGCCGTGCTGGTGATCTTCACCTTCATGTGGCGCTGGAACGACTTCGCCTGGCCACTCGTCGTCCTGACCGACCAGGAACTCTTCACCCTGCCGCTCGGCCTGAACCTGCTGCGCGGCGAGGCCAATCCGGACTGGGGCGGCGTCATGGCGCTGGCCCTGATCTCCCTTCTGCCGATGCTGCTCATCTTCCTGATCTTCCAGCGCTATCTGGTTCAGGGGATCGCCAGCACAGGCCTCAAGTGAGCCCTTTCCCGCCCTCTACCCAAGAGAGATATGACATGACCAAGATCGCCATGATCGGTGCCGGCAGCGTCGTCTTCGTCAAGAATCTGCTCACCGACATCCTCAGCCTTCCCGCGCTGAAGCAATGCGAGATCGCATTGTACGACATCGATGCCGAGCGCCTCGAAACGGCGGGAATGATGGCGCGCTGGACGTCCAGCCAGTTCGATGCCGGGGCGACCGTGACCGAGCACGCCAACCGCCGGCGCTGCCTGGAGGGCGCGGATTTCGTGATCAACATGGTGCAGATCGGTATGCACGAGGCGACGCTGCTCGATTTCGAGATTCCGAGCCGCTACGGCCTGAAGCAGACCATCGCTGATACCGTCGGCATTGGCGGCATCTTCCGCGGGTTGCGGACCATTCCCTTCATGGTGGACCTGGTCGGGGACATGCGGGCGGTCTGCCCCGACGCCCTGCTGATGAACTATACCAACCCGATGAGCATCCTGACCTGGGCGGTCTACAGGGCCTTCCCCGAGCAGCAGGTGGTGGGGTTGTGCCACAACGTCCAGCACACGGCGCGCGATCTTGCTTCCTATCTCGGGGTCGATCGCTCCCGCTTGAGCTATGACTGCGCCGGCATCAACCACATGACCTGGTTCCTGCGGCTCGAAATCGACGGCAAGGATGCCTATCCGCAGCTGCGGCGCGCCGCCCGCAATCCGGAGATTTTTGCGCAGGACAAGATCCGTTTCGCGCTGCTGGAGCATCTCGGGCGCTTTGTCAGCGAATCCAGCGAGCATACGGCGGAGTACACGCCCTATTTCCTGCGCCGTGAGGACCAGATCGCGGAATTCGATGTGCCGGTCGACGAGTATATTCGCCGCAGCGAGCGCAACCTGCGGCGCTATGCCGAAACGCGGCAAAAGCTGCTGGCCGGCGAGAGCTTCCCGCTCGAGCGCAGTGACGAATACGGCGCCTCGATCATCAACGGCATGGTGACGAACGAGCCGCAGCTCATCTACGGCAATGTCCGCAACACCGGGCTGATCGAGAACCTTCCGCAGGATTGCTGCGTCGAGGTGCCGGTGATCGTCGACCGCAACGGCCTGCGCGCCTGCCATGCCGGCACGCTGCCGCCGGAACTCGCCGCCCATTGCGCGCCGCATGTCTTCGTCCAGGACCTCACCGTGCGCGCTGCCCTGGAAGGCGACCGGGACGCGGTCTACCGCGCCGCGGTGCTGGACCGCCATGCCGCGAGCGTCCTCTCGCTGCGCGAGATCCGCGCCATGGTGGACGATCTGATCGCGGCACATGGGCCCGCCATGCCGGCTGGCATCCGTTCGGCGGCGCTGGCCGCCTGAGCGGCCCCAGGCAGGGCAGGCGGCCTGCCTGCCCGCAACCACAAGAACGATAAGGCGGCAAGGAGGGAACGATGAGTTGGCTGACCTTGGAGCATGTCCATAAGCGCTTCGGCGATCACCCGGTGATCCAGGATGTGAACCTCTCCGTGACCAACGGCGAATTCGTGGTCTTCGTCGGTCCGTCCGGCTGCGGGAAATCCACCTTGCTGCGGATGATCGCCGGGCTCGAGGACATCAGCGACGGCACCTTGCGCATCGACGACGAGGTGATGAACGAGGTGCCGGCGGCACAACGGGGCATCGCCATGGTGTTCCAATCCTATGCGCTCTACCCGCATATGAATGTCTACAAGAACATGGCCTTCGCGCTCGAGACGGCGCGGATGACCAAGGCCGAGATCGATATGCGCGTCGCCCGCGCGGCGGCGATCCTGCAGCTGGATCATTTGCTCGATCGCAAGCCCAAGGAGCTCTCGGGCGGGCAGCGCCAGCGCGTCGCCATCGGCCGCGCCATCGTGCGCGAACCCAAGATCTTCCTGTTCGACGAGCCGCTCTCCAATCTCGACGCGGAGCTGCGCGTGCAGATGCGGGTGGAAATCGCCAAGCTGCACCAGCAGCTCGGCAACACGATGATCTATGTCACGCATGACCAGGTCGAAGCCATGACGATGGCCGACAAGATCGTGGTGCTGCGCGCAGGAAAGGTCGAGCAGATCGGATCGCCGCTGGAGCTCTACAACAACCCCGTCAATCGCTTTGTCGCCGGTTTCATCGGCAGCCCGAAGATGAATCTCCTGCAAGCCAGGATGTTGCCGGCGACCGGAGGAGAAGCACGCGTGGCCCTGGCCGAGACGGTGTTGCCCCTGCCGCATCTGTCCGGCCAGGACGGCGCCGATTGCAGCCTCGGCGTACGGCCCGAGCACCTGCGGCTCGGCGGTTCCGGCACGCGGATCGGTGAGGCGCAGGTCCAGCTCGTGGAACAGCTCGGCGGCTCCTCGCTGATCTACGGCGTCCTCTCCGACGGCCAGCCGATCACCGTCCAGGTCGAGGGGCAGCAGAAGCCGAAGCCCGGCGAGCGGGTGCCGCTGCATGTCGATATTGCCCTGGCGCATCTGTTCCGGCCCGACGGTGCGCGCGTGACCGCGCAAACCGTCGCGCACAGCTGAGGCGGCCGCATGTCGAAAATTCGCCTCGGACTTGTCGGGCTCGGTACGATCGCGCGCAGCCAACATCTCGGCGCGATCGCGGCAGCACCCGGTTTCGAGCTGGTCGCGGCGGCGAGCCGGCAGGGCACGCTGCCCGGCTTGCCCGTCTTCACCTCGCTCGGCGCCATGCTCGCATCCGGTGTGGCGCTTGATGCCATTGCCCTCTGCACGCCGCCTCAGGGCCGGCATGCACTGGCGGAGGAGGCGCTCGAAGCCGGCATGCATGTCCTGCTTGAGAAGCCGCCGGGTGCGAGCGTCAGCGAACTTCGCCCTCTCGTCGCCAAGGCGGAACGGAGCAGCCGGACGCTGTTCGCCACCTGGCATTCGCGTTTCGCGCCCGCTGTCGCGCCGGCGCGCGCCTTTCTCGCGCGACACCGGCCGCGCTCGGTCGAGATCATCTGGAAGGAGGACGTGCGGGTCTGGCATCCCGGGCAGGACTGGATCTTCGAGCCGGGCGGGCTTGGCGTCTTCGACCCCGGCATCAATGCGCTGTCGATCCTGACCGCGATCATGCCCGAGCCGGTCTTCGTGACCCGCGCCTCGCTATCCGTCCCGGCGAACCGCCAGGCGCCGATCGCCGCCGAACTCGATCTCGCGGATGCTTCGGGGTTGCCGATCCACGCAGAATTCGACTTCCGCCAGGCGGGCGAGCAGAGCTGGGACATCCATGTCGAGACCGAGGCCGGCCGTCTGACGCTCGCCTCGGGCGGCCGGACGCTGAGCCATGATGGCCGCATCCTCGTCGACGAGCCGGAGCGGGAATATGCCGAAATCTACCGGCGTTTCGCAGCGCTGATCGCGGAAGGCCGCAGCGATGTCGATCTCGCGCCGCTGACCCTGGTCGGCGACGCATTCATGCTGGGGCGGCGTTTGACCGTCGAGCCCTTCGAGGGATGACCTTCCCCAGGGCGCGATCTGATCATACGCAACTCACTCGCGTCGAGCTTGGCGCGCTGAAGGCGCCCGCGGGGGAGTCGGCTTGGCGAGCGCATGCGCAGCCAGCACCTGCATTGCAGCCTCGAACACCGCCTTCGCGTGATCCGGAGGCGGCAGCCCTTGGTTGGGCACCTCGACAGAGAGCGTCACGTCGGCGGGCAGTTCCGCCAGGAGGTCCTGCAAGGGCAGGGAGGCCTCGCCTGGAAGCCTGCGTCCCGCTCGCGCCTCCCTGATGATCTCGTCGAATGTCGTCGGGCGTTCGGCGACCGCGTCGCAGAGCTGCGCACTCCTGATGAAATGCGACGGGATCGTTCTCAGGTCGATCGGGAGACCGCCGCCTCGCGAAAGATGAAGGGCATCGACCAGGATCCCGCCATTTGGCCTGTCGGCCTCGCCCACGATCGCCGCGGCGTCCTGAATTCTGGCGACACGACGCCATGGCATGTTCTCGATGTCGACGCCCATGCCGAGGCCTGCCGCCACGTCGCACAGAGAGGCGAAGCTGGCGACGAGCCGCCTATGGTCGGGATCGTCGCCGCAGACGCTCAGGCGCCTGGCGCCGAGTTCCGCCGCGCTTTCCAGCATCGGGATCAGCGCGTCCGCTGCGAAATTCGCGTCGATGACGACGAATTCGATATCGTAGACGCGCAGGCCGGTCTGGGTCAGCAGGGACCGTATCGACCGCATCTGGGCACTGCCGGGGCGGATCTCGTAGAAGGGCGCGCCAGGAAAGGCCGGATGCAGACGAAGCCCGACCGCGGAGAAACCGACTTTCGCCGCGAGTGCAACGAAGTCGAGCGGCGGCACATCGATCGTCGTGAAATGCGCGATTCCAAGGGGCGGCTGACCTGATGGCGATGTCACGGGGCGTTCCATCGGTTCAAGGCTGCAACTGGCCGGCAAGGCTGTTGTGGAGGTTGGACCCGGTGCGCTGGATATGCTCGCGCAGCTTGGCGCAGGCATAGTCGGCGTCGCGGGCGACTGCGCCCTGGGCGATCTCGCTGTGCTCGGCGGCGACGTTGCGATCCCCGCCCTGGGCCATCAGGAAGATCCGGCGATAGCGGTCGTTCAGGTTGTGCAGCATGATGCAGGCGTTCAGCAGCAGCGGCATCCCGCAACCCGCGAGGAGCATCATGTGGAAGTCGCGATGCGCGTGCTCCCAGGCTTCCAGCGTTGCCGGCTCACTGGCGATCCGCTCTGTCCGGTTGAGGCGGTGAAGGGCGCGCATCACGTCGCTTTCCCAGGCCAGGTCGCCTCTCACGATGGCTGAGGAGAGCGCCAGGCTCTCGAATTCGACGCGCAGTTTCGTGATTTCGGCCAGGTTGGACAGCGAGACCGGCGCGACAGTGTATCCGCGGTTGTCGTGCAGTTCGACGAGCCCCACCGCGATCAGGCGGGCAAGCGCTTCGCGAAGGGGACTGAGCGAGACGTCGAGCTGCCGACGGACTGTATCGAGATTGATCTTGGCGCCGGGCGCCAGTTCCCCGGACAGGATCGCCTCGCGGAGGCGATTCACCAGAAGCGACGCCTTGGTGTTCTTTGCCGTCGCTGCGGCGCCCTTCGACGAGAACTCGGCGGGGGGCAGGTCGTCGACAGTGATGTTCATCGTCCCCTCCCTTGAGCCCGTCGGCGCGAGAGCCGAGGTGGTATGATAATCGATTATATCTGTCAACGGAGCGGTGGTCGTACGCCGCGAATAGATGGGCTGTTTCTTCAGGTGTGGTGCGCATTATCTCATAGGTGACCTTGTTTCTATCGATTTATGGGTATTACTGCGCGTGGAGGGCCTCGCTCAGCGCGGGTGAAGCCGGTGCATCGCGCTCTTCATGGGGTTCCTGATTGACAGATAATCGATTTTACCGGAATGGAGATCGCAGGGAGGACGCCATGATCATCGAGAGCCACCAGGATGTGACCCGCGATGCGCTGGCCGTGATGCAGCGCACGAAAGACCCGCGCCAGCGCGAGATCCTGACCTCGCTGGTCAGCCATCTCCACGCCTTTGTCCGTGATGTGCGGCTGAGCGAAGCGGAGTTCCGCGAGGCGACCGCGATCCTCAACGAGATCGGCAAGCTGGCCAGCGACAGCCATAACGAGATGGTGCTCATGGCGGGCTCGCTGGGTGTCTCGTCGCTCGTCTGCCTGCTCAACAACGGCGATGGCGGCAATACCGAAACGTCGCAGTCGCTGTTGGGGCCATTCTGGCGCTTGAATGCTCCCCAGGTCGAAAATGGCGGTACGATCATCCGCTCTGACACACCGGGCGATCCGCTGCTCGTCACCGCACGTGTCCTGGACCAGCGCGGTGCTCCGATAGTCGGCGCCGAGGTCGATGTCTGGCATGCGTCGCCCGTCGGGCTCTACGAGAACCAGGATCCCGAGCAGGCCGAGATGAACCTGCGCGGCAAATTCACCACCGACAGCGAAGGGCGCTTCTGGTTCTCGACGGTGAAGATGGTGGGCTACCCCATCCCCACCGACGGCGTGGTCGGCCGGCTGCTCGCCGTGCAGGACCGGCATCCCTATCGTCCGGCGCATCTGCATGCGCTGATCGTCAAACCCGGCTTCAAGGTGCTGATCTCGCAGGTCTACGATCCACGCGACCCGCATATCGATTCAGATGTGCAGTTTGGCGTCACCAGGGCTCTTGTCGGCGACTTCATCCGCCATGACGAACCCCACCCATCCGACGCCACGGTGCCGGTGCCCTGGTATTCGCTCGACTACACCTACGTCATGGAGCCCGGCGAGACCGTGCTGCCGCGCCCGCCGATCAAGTGACCCGTTCGCGCGGCCGGCGCCGCCAAGGAGTGTTCCGATGCTGACCGATACCGAACGCCAACAGGCGGCCGACGCCTTGCTCCAGGCGGAGCGCACGCTGAAGCCGATCCCGCAGCTCAGCAGGACCTATCCCGCGATCGAACTCGAGGACGCCTATCGCATCCAGGGTCTCTGGGCCGACGCGCGGATCGCCGGCGGCGCGAGAATGGTCGGCCACAAGATCGGCCTGACCTCGCGCGCCATGCAGATGGCCTCGAAGATCAGCGAGCCGGACTATGGCTGCATCCTTGACGATGCGCTCTTCAACGATGGCGCCCAGATCAAGGCGAACCTCTTCATCAAACCGAGGCTGGAAGTCGAACTCGCCTTCATCATGGGCGAGGATCTCGAAGGACCGGGAAAGCGCATCTATGACGTGATGCGCGCGACGGAAATGGTCGTGCCGGCGCTCGAAATCATCGATTACCGCACGGACGTTCCGCGCGCGATCACCGATACGATTGCCGATAACGCCGCCTTCGGCGCGATCGTGGTCGGCGGCCGGCCGGTCCGCCCGATGGATGTCGACATCCGCTGGGTCGGCGCGACGCTGTCGAAGAACGGCATCATCGAGGAATCCGGGGTCTCGGCGGCCATCATGGGCCATCCGGCTGCCGGCATCGCCTGGCTGGTCAACAAGCTCCATGTCGTCGGCGCGGGGCTGAAGAAAGGGCAGATCGTCCTCGCCGGTTCCTTCACGCGGCCAGTCGACATCGCAGCCGGAGACGTCATACAGGTCGATTACGGCCCGCTCGGCGCCATCGGCGTCTCTTTCACCTAAGGTTGCCATGGAATTGCCGCCCAACACTTTCAAGCGCGCCCTGAACGAGGGCCGCCATCAGCTCGGCCTCTGGTGCAGCCTGCCTGGCGCTTATGCGGCCGAGGCGGTCGCCGGCTCCGGCTTCGACTGGCTGCTGTTCGACACCGAGCACTCGCCCGGCGACCCGCTGACCGTACTGGCCCAGTTGCAGGCGGTGGCTCCCTATCCGGTCTCGGCAGTGGTCCGACCCGCGAGCAACGATGCAGTGCTGATCAAGCGGTTCCTCGACTTCGGCGCCCAGACCTTGCTGATCCCCTATGTCCAGAATGCGGAGGAGGCGAAGGCGGCGGTCGCGGCGATGCGTTATCCGCCAGCCGGCATCCGCGGCGTCTCCGGAGTGACCAGGGCAACACGGTTCGGGCGTGTCGCGAACTACGGCAAGCGGGCAGAGGAGGAACTCTGCCTCCTGGTCCAGATCGAAACCCAGGAGGCACTCGACAATCTCGAGGCGATCGCGTCCGTCGATGGCGTCGATGGCGTGTTCATCGGCCCCGCCGATCTCGCCGCCAGCCTCGGCCATGTCGGCGAGCCCGGACATCCAAGCGTCACTGCGCTCATCGAGAAGGCGATCGGTCGCATCCGCGCCTGCGGCAAGCCCGCCGGCATCCTGACGCCCGACACCGCATTCGCCGCGCGCTGCATCGAGCTCGGCACGCTGTTCACGGCGGTCGGCGTCGATGCGGCCATGCTGGTCAAGGCGACGGACGCCCTGGCAAGGCAGTTCAGTTCGTGACGGCTGGTCAGGGTGCGGTGGAGAGTTCGGAGGCGAAGATGCGACTGCTGGACCGTGTCGGCCCACCTCCGGAGGGCCTGATCGAGCTTCTCGCGCCGAGCGGGACCCTGCGGGCAGCAATCAATCTGTCGAACTTCCTGCTGGTCTCCGGCCGGACGCCCGAGGGCGGGCCGGTTGGGGTGGCACCAGACATGGCGCGTGCCCTTGCCGATCTCCTGGGCGTGGGGCTGTGCTACGTCACCTATGAATCGCCAGGCCTGATTGCCGATGCCGCCGATCGCGATGAATGGGACATCGCCCTGATCGGGGTTGAGCCGCAGCGCGCCGAATTCATCAGTTTCACTCCCGCCTATACCGAGATCGAGGCGAGCTACCTCGTTCCCGAAGGTTCGCCACTGCAGCATATCGGCGATGTGGATGCGCCGGGCCGGCGCATCGCCGTCACCGACCGGACGGCCTACGGGCTCTGGCTCGACCGCAACATCGCGCAGGCAACGCTGGTGCGCACGAAGACCATCGCCGATGCGGCCTCGGTCTTCCGCGAGGGCAAACTCGATGCCCTTGCTGGCCTCCTCCCGAGGCTCGTGACGGACCAGAAGGCGATCCCGGGCTCACGCATCCTGCCAGGCCGCTACATGGCCGTGCAGCAGGCCGTGGGAACACCGACCAAAAACGCCGTTGCGATCGACTATATCAAGCGCTTCGTGGCGATCGCGATCTCGTCCGGCTTCGTTGCCGGCTTGATCGACAAGCACGGGGTCGAGGGTCTCACGGTCGCCCGGGATCAGGGCTGATCCGCGAGGGGAGCGCTCCGTGACGGCTGAGCCCGTTGCATCGGTCCGCACGGCGCCCGACAGGCTGCCGCCCCCTGGATCATAGGACCGGATATGTATCCGGTCCTATGATCTAACCATCTGTGATTGCATTGGCTTTGCGCCGAAAACCGCAATCCACTTTTCGGGCCGATGCTTTAGCGCAAGGCGAAGTGCCGCATGATCTGTTCGGCTGCGCTTTCCGGCACGGTCGTCTCCGTATCGATCGCGAGGCAGTTCTCCCGTGGGACCGGGGCTATGGCGTAGCGCGACAGGAAATCGGAGCGGCCCTGGACGGAAGTCGTCTTGCGTCGTTGCACCCTGTCGGCATTGCCGACACGCTGTGCGGCCTCTCGTTCCGAGCAATGCAGGAACACGGGAAAGACGGAGCCGCCATTCCGGACCACATCGTCTTCCAGCTGATCGAAGAACGGACGGTCCTCCAGCTCGGAATAGCAGAGGGTGACGATCAGACAGGAAATGTCGTTCTCGATCGCGGCCCGCAGGATCGATCCGCGGACCGTGTCCACCAGCTCCCAGAAGCCGGGAGCGTCAAAGTCGAAAATGGTTCGCGCGGCGTCGATGGCGGCATGATTATCCAGCAGTCGCGCCGGCATCGCCGCAAGCAAGGCCTTGGCGACCGTCAGCTTGCCGCTTGCCGGTGCCCCGTGAAGAAAGATCAGCTTCATGGCGGCCATGCTATGGCGGATCGGGGCGACAGCACATTGGCAATTCGGCTCGCCGCCCAATCCCGTCATCGACATGGCGCGGTGTCCTATCGAAGAATGGCCGACCTGCTTGCTGTCCCGGCGGCAATTCCATGAAGCCGACGAAGACCGGCTGCGTCCGCATGGTGCTATGCGGCCTCGGGCTGGACTGCGGCCTTGATTTTCCCGCCGATTGCTGGCACCCGTCAGGCAGTTCAGACGCGGATTCACAGATGTTCCTTCCCGCCCACGCCACGCGAATGCGCAGGCCCGACCAGCAGGAGATTGGCCGGAGGGGGTGAGCGCGTGCGTATCGCCGCGCGAGTGAGCGTCGGACCCAAGCCCTCCGGATCTGCGGAGGGCTTTTTTGTTTCATCAGGTCTCGGCGCGTCACCCGTGGAATGACCCCAGGAGGGCATCATGGCGAACGCACTCATCACAAGCGCACTTCCCTATATCAACGGCATCAAGCATCTCGGCAATCTGGCGGGCTCGCTGCTCCCGGCCGACATCCACGCCCGTTACAGACGGCAGATCGGCGATCAGGTTCTCTTCATCTGCGCGACCGACGAGCATGGAACCCCGGCGGAGCTGGCGGCGGCCGAAGCCAAAACCGACGTCGCAGCCTATTGCCGCGCACAACATGAGATCCAGGCCGGGATCTATCGTCAGCTCGACCTGTCGTTCGATCATTTCGGCCGCTCGTCCTCGCCACGCAACCACGCGCTGACCCAGCATTTCTTCCGGTGTCTGGAGCAGAACGGCTTCATCGAGGAGCGGGTGCTCGAGCAGGTCTATTCGCCCGCGGACAGGCGTTTCCTCCCAGACCGCTACATCGTCGGAACCTGCCCGCATTGCCACTTCGAAGCCGCGCGCGGCGACCAATGCGAAAGCTGCACCCGTCCGCTCGACCCCATCGATCTGATCGCCCCGCGCTCGGCCCTCTCGGGGAGCACCGCTCTCGAGGTCAGGCCGAGCCGGCACCTCTTCCTGCGCCAGTCGGCCCTGGTCGGAGAGCTGGAGGCGTGGATCGCAAGCCGTTCCGGATGGCCGCCCCTTGTCACCTCGATCGCGCGCAAATGGCTTAGCGAAGGCATCCAGGACAGGTGCATCACCAGGGACCTGTCCTGGGGCGTTCCGGTGCCGAAACCCGGCTTCGAGAGCAAGGTCTCCTATGTCTGGTTCGATGCGCCCATCGCCTATATCGCGGCGACGCAGGAATGGTCCGATCTCGACCCGGACCGGCGCGACTGGCGGCGCTGGTGGTGGAATGCCGGAGATGTCGACGCCATCCAGTTCCTCGGCAAGGACAATGTGCCCTTCCACGCCGTCAGCTTCCCCTGCACGCTGCTCGGCTCCGGCGAGCCGTGGAAGGCCGTCGACGTGATCAAGGGCGTCGACTGGCTCACCTATGAAGGCGGCAAGTTCTCGACCAGCCAGCGCAGGGGCGTGTTCCTCGACCAGGCGCTGGCCCTGCTGCCGGCCGATTACTGGCGCTGGTGGCTGGCCGCGAACGCGCCCGAGAGCAATGACACCGACTTCAGTTTTGCGCGCTTCGCTGCCGATGTGAATTCTGACCTGGCCGACAATTTCGGCAATCTCGTCAATCGCGTGCTGAAACTCGTCGCCGTCCGCCATCAGGGGATCGTCCCGGCGAACGGCGCTCCCGGCTCCGCCGAGCTGGCGCTGTCAGATGAGCTTGCGGGCCATCTGCATGGGCTTCGCGCGCATCATGACCGGCGTGCGCTGCGCAAGGCGGCCGAACAGGTTCGCGCGGTCTGGCGGCTTGCCAACGGCTATCTCGCGCGGGAGGCGCCCTGGTCGGCCGGCGCGGCCGACCAGGGCCGCAGCGCCGTGGTGATCAGGACGAGCGTCAACCTCCTTGCGATCGCGGCCGACATCGCCTGGCCATTCATCCCCCAAAGCGCCAGCCGCGTGCTGGCTGCGCTGGGGCGCGCCGACCAGCCCACAACCTGGCCCGATGCCGGCGATATCCTGGCCGACCACCATGCCGGGCGGCAACTCGGGCCGCTTCCGCCCCTCTTCGCCAAACTCTCGCAGGACTGGGTTGCGCATAGCCGGGCACTGTTCGCCGGCCGTTGACCCCATCGAGAAGGGCGCCCGATCGACGGAGACGCAAGCGCGGCATGGTCGCAAATCGGCTGTGAGCGTCTCCGCTGGTTCGTCGCTGAACTCGTGCAGCGTGTTGATCTCGCCGGCCTCATCGCGATGAGGTGGGCGAGATCAAGCCAGGCGCCGACGGTCCCAGCCCCGACGAGCGAAGGGCAGGGGCGGTCTGTCGCTGTGGCGGTTCAGCCCCCTTCTGACTCCTCGCTTGTGATGCGCTGCGCCAGGAGCTTGTCGATCCGCCTGCCGTCCATGTCGACGATTTCGAAACGCCAGCCTGCATAGTCGAAATGCTCGCCGATCTCGGGGAGATGTTCGAGCCGGGCCAGGGCGAAGCCGGCAATCGTGTGGAAATCCCCTTCCGCCGAACGCAGCCGGAAACCGAGCCGATTGAAGGCATCATGCGCGGGCATCATGCCGTCTATCAGCAGCGACCCGTCCTCGCGTACCACGATATCGGGCTCCTCGCCCTCGACATCGGGCAGGTCGCCGGCAATGGCTTCGAGGAGATCGGTCTGGGTGACGATGCCGTCGAGGCCGCCATATTCGTCGATGACGATTGCCAGGCGGACGGGAGCCTTCTTGAAGCGCTCGAGCACGCGGAAGATCGGCGTGGTCTCGTGCACGATGACGGGGTCGCGGATCACGGCCATGGGATCGAGCGCCTTGCCGTCCAGGACTTGGTCCAGGAGGTCCCGCTTCAGGATCATGCCCAGGGGCTCGTCGATGCCACCGCGCCCGACCAGCAGCTGCTCATGGCGGCATTCGCGTATGGTCCGCAGCATCTCGTCATGGGTGTCGTCGGCGTCGATCCAGGCGACGTCCCGGCGCGGTGTCATGATGTCGGCGATACGCCGGTCGCCGATGCTGAGCACGCGCTCGACCAGCTCCTGCTGCGCCGGCTGGAGGATGCCGGCCTCCTGGCTTGCCTGGACAAGGAGTTTCAATTCTTCCGGCGAATGCAGGGATTCCTCTCCCGTTCCCGGTCTCAGGCCGCATAGGCGCAGCACCATATTGCCGAGGCCATTCAGCGAGATGATCGCGGGCCGCAGCAGGAACAGGAAGAGCCCGAGCGGCCGCACGACCCAGAGCGCCGTCCCTTCGCTGCGCTGAAGGGCAAGGCTCTTGGGGGCGAGTTCGCCGAGAACGATGTGCAGGGCCGTGATGATGATGAAGGAGATGGCGACAGCGATGGCATGGGAGCTGGCCGTTGCCAGCGAGCCCGGCAGGCTGTTCAGGAGCGGCTCGATCAGATGCGCCAGCGCAGGCTCTCCGATCCAGCCGAGCGCCAGCGAGGAGATGGTGATGCCAAGCTGTGTCGCGGCCAGATTCGCGTCGAGATTGTCGACGGCGTGCTTGAGCGCGGCGGCATTCATGCGCCCAGCAGTGACAAGCTCGGAAACGCGGCTTCGGCGCACTGCGACCAGTGAAAACTCCGCCGCAACGAAGAAGCCGTTTGCGGCAACGAGAAGCAATACGGCAAGCACTCCGACCAGGTCGAACATGCTGCCATCGGTACTGGACATGGACTCCGTTCCGGCTGCAGAAGCAGCCATGCGTTGTTGATGGTGAATCCAGCCATAGCATGGCGGGGCGTGGGCTGTATGCGGGCTCTAGTCGCTTGGGAGGAGTTCAAAGCCGCGTCGACCGATCGTCGAAGCGAAGGTGTCGCGCCTGTCATCCTTGCCAATAGTGGGCAATATGCCATCCTTATCCGATAACATCTGGGGAACTGGCCGTGAAATACAGGTCGATGGGCGTCGGCGATCCTGCGCCGTGGTTCCAGCAGCGATCCACAAGCAACCCGACCTATAAGTTCTCCAGCGCCGCCGGGCGTTATATTGTCCTGTGCTTCTTCGGTTCCGCTGCCCGTGCAAGCACGGTCTCCGCGCTCAAGATCCTGTCCGAGCAGCGGGACCTCTTCGATGACAACAAGATCGCCTTCTTCGGCGTCAGCAACGACCCCGATGACGAGATCAAGCAGCGCGTCAGGCAGCGCATGCCCGGCATCCGTTACTTCTGGGACTTCGATCTGTTGATCAGCAAGGAATTTGGCGTCGCGCCCATCGAGGCCGAGCCAGGTACGGATACGCCCCTGCGTCGCGCCTGGTATGTGCTCGACCCGACGCTGCGCGTCATGGCGGTCTTTCCGTTCACCCGCGAGGGAGGCGAGCGAAACGAGGTTGCAGCGTTTCTCGCCGCGCTTCCACCGGTCGACGCTTTCCCGGGCTTCCAGGTGCATGCGCCTGTCCTCGTATTGCCCAATGTCTTCGAGCCCGATTTCTGCCGGCAGCTGATCGCTCTGCACGAGGCCGATGGCGGCAATGAATCCGGCTTCATGCGCGAGAAGGACGGGAAGACCGTGCTGATCTCCGATCATGCCCACAAGCGACGCTCCGACGTCCTCATCGACGACGTGGAGCTGATCAAGGTCATTCAGGGCAAGATCGGCAAGCGCATCATTCCCGAGATCAGGAAGGTCCACCAGTTCACGGTGACCCGCATGGAGCGTTATCTCGTGGGCTGCTACGACGCGGAGACGGGCGGGCATTTCGGCGCCCATCGGGACAATACGACCCAGGGCACGGCGCATCGTCGCTTTGCCGTCTCCATCAACCTGAACGCCGATTTCGAGGGCGGCGAGGTCAGCTTTCCCGAATATGGCGCGCGGAGCTTCAAGCCGCCGCCCGGTGGCGCGGTCGTCTTCTCCTGTTCGCTGCTTCATGCCGTCTCGCAGGTGACGCGGGGCAAGCGCTTCGCCTTCCTGCCATTCCTCTATGATGATGCCGCAGCCAGGCTACGGGAGGACAATCAGGTCTTCATGGAGGCCGGGGGCAGTTATCTCGCCAGGACGAGCAAGGCATCGGCTACGAAAACTGGATTGCGGTTGGGAAAGCCGATGCAAACACGGAAGCTTAGATCATCGGGCCGGATACGATATCCGGCCGATGATCTAAGGCGTAGCGCGCGGGCGCGGCCGGGGAATTCGGCCGGCCATCAGGCCGGCAGCAGCCCTGGACGGCGGCTCAGTTTGTCTGCGGCTACAGGCTCTTAAGGTTGCATGGCATATGATGCGTCATCGTGCGGCGGCGTCGCGGGCGGCCTGCAGAACGGGGCGAGTGTGTCAGGGACAGCATGACGGTCGGCATCGCAGAGACAGGAACCGGCGCGGCCGCTGCCACATCAGGCGCCCCGGCCGACGATGCGCGGCTCGTTGCCGCGCTGCTCAGCGGCTTCGGCCTGTTCATCATGATCCTGACCTTGCAGCCCTTCGCCGGTGCGCCCGACGGCACGGAGGCCGGAGCCTCGACCGGCAATGTCGTCAACCAGATCGGTTATGTCAGCCTCGCCATCGTCTATCTCGGGGCGATGCTGCGGCTGAGCGAGCGGGCCGCGCTGGCGCAACTGCGCTGGAGCAGCTGGATCATCGTCCTGCTGGTTGCCGCCTTGTCCACCACGCGTGCGCCGGACCCGGAAGCCGCGTTGCGCGGACTGCTGCTGACCGCCTTCGCCATGGTCGTCGTGGTCGGTGTCCTGCTCCTGCCCAGGACCGAACGGGACTTCGCCAGCGCTGCGGCCAATGCCACGCTCGCCGTGCTCCTGTTGGTCTATGCCGTCATCCTGCTTGCACCGCACCTGGCGATCCATGGTTCAGAGGGCGTCGAGGGCGGCCATGCCGGCGACTGGCGCGGCCATCTCTCGCACAAGAATTTTGCCGCGCCGGTGTTCTCGATCCTCATCATGTTCGGCATCTATTGCTGGCGCATGGGGTTCAAACTGCGCGGCCTGCTGATCATCGGCCTCGGTGCGATCTTCGTGCTGAACAGCGGTTCGAAGACGACGATGGGCTTCCTGCCGGTGGCGGTCGGCCTCGTCCTGCTCGGCCGCGCCATGGCCGGGCCTCGCCTGATGCTGTTTGCCCATGCCGTGCTGGTGCTGCTCGTCGCCGCGCTCACGGTCGGCACTGTGCTGTCGCCGACATTGCTCAGGATCTCGTCTTCCCTGATCTCCGACCCCACCTTCACCGGCCGCGACGAGATCTGGCGCTTTGCCAGCGCCCATATCGGCGAGAAGCCCTGGTTCGGCTATGGTTATTTCGGCTTCTGGCAGACAACCGTGGTCTCGACGCTGGAGGAGAATTTCGAGGCGAGCTGGGACGTCCGCGGCATCGGCTCAGCCCATAACAGCTATCTCGACGCGATGGTGATGTTCGGAATTCCCGGCGCGATCGTGATGACCTGGTGCCTGATGGTCCTGCCTCTCAGGAACTATCTCCGCGCCGACCGGATCGCGGCGAGCCGGAACCTGGCCGACCTCTTCTTGATGATCGTCATCTTCATGACCTATGTCGGCATGCTGGAATCGTTCTTCCTCAATCGTGCCGACCCGCTCTGGATGCTGTTCGCCCTGGCCGTGTCCGGGCTCGAATTTGCCAGCCGCATGTCGACCAGGCGCCCCTGACCGCGGCATCTCGGGTCTTTAGCGGACCGCCGGCGCCAGGCTTGCCGCGTTGCCGTCGGCCGCCGTATCCGCTGGGCTTGGCGACCGCGGCCGGTTGCCGAGGACATAGCGCTTCACCCTCAGGAACGGCTTCTCGATGAACAGCCAAGAGAGCAGGGCGAAGCCGATCACCAGCGGGGTCGAGACCAGAAACAGCAGCAGCCCATTGCCGTGCAGGACGTCGAGCTTGGCGACCAGCGCCTGCTGGATCGGGAAACCGTAGAGATAGATGCCATAGGAGACGTCGAGCTTGCGGATCGCCTCCGGCAGCTTCAGCGGCAGCAGCCCGATATAGACGACGCAATAGGTCAGGAAGGGTGTGACGAGGAAGGCGAGCTCGCGATCGCCGGACATCAGGACGAGCGAAGCTGCGAGCGAGCCAAGGAACAGCAGCCAGTGCATCTTCAGATGCTCGCGCCACTGGAAACAGATGCAGCCGGCGAAGAAATAGAAGACCACCACCGTCCAGTGATAATTGCCCGGCGTGACGCCGAAGCCGAGCCGGTAGGCCGCGACCGTTGCGGCCAGCGTCAGGGCGGCGACCAGCGCGGCGAACAGCAGCCTGTTCCTGACGATGCCGAAGAAGATCATCAGGGCCATCAGGATATAGCAGTAGAATTCCGGCTTCAGGGTCCAGAGGTTCTGGTTGACCGTGTTCGGCAGCGGGTTGGTTTCGAACACACCGGGCAATTCGAAGCGGATGCGCCCGACGACATTGCCGAAATACTCGAAGAAGCGGATGTCGTGGAAATAGTCGGAGAGCAGATAGGTCGTGAAGATCGGGCCGAGTACCAGGGCCGACAGCGTCACCTCGACGAGCAGCGCCGGGACGATCCGGATGAAGCGCAAGGTGATGAAGGGCCTGACGGCGCCGGTCCTGAGTGCGCTGCCGGTGACGAGGAAGCCGCTCAGCGCGAAGAAGGCCGGCACAAGGCTGAGCCGGAACAGGCCCTGCAGGCCGACCCAGTCATGGCTGCTGTCCATGCCGGCGACCCAGCCGGAATGAGCGCCGAGGATCAGCAGGGACAGGGCGAGCCGCAGGGCGTTGAAGCCGGGTCCCTCGCCATTGTTGGCGCGCATGATGTCGCCGGCGGTCGGCACGCTGCGCAGGCGCCGGAGCAGATCGTCGCGGAGCGATGAGGGAGCAGGCATGGCGAGAATCCTTCTGCCATAGCCTGATGATGCCCAGCTGCCCTTCCGGCAATTTCTATTCAAATTCATCCTTAACTTTACGAGGATGGAGCCCTCGAAAACGGGAGGCGCGCCTGGCCCCGATCCGGGTATGGGCGCCGATGCCGCCAGGCGCGTGATCCCGGCCAACCGGGTTGCATCGCAGCGGAAACTGAGACAGAGCTGGTTGCACTAGTCAGGACCCGGTGAAATCCCGGGTGGCTCTTCCGGCCGCCGATCCGCCGGACAACGCAACGACGGAATGATGAACGCCCCGGCCTGGTCCGGCGCTGTCCGTACGTGCGCGCCTCGCCTGCCTAGTGCTCGCGGCGAGGCCATGAAGGCTCCACCGTCCCCATGGCAATCTCTCATCTGCGCCGCGAATGGGCGCCCAACGTCACGCGCGAACTCCTGGCCGGCACGGTCGTCGCACTGGCCCTGATCCCAGAGGCGATCGCATTCTCGATGATTGCCGGGGTCGATCCCAAGGTCGGGCTCTACGCCTCCTTCTGCATCGCCGTCGTCACCGCCATCGCGGGCGGCCGGCCGGCGATGATTTCGGCGGCGACAGGCGCCATGGCGCTCGTGATGATCACGCTCGTCAGGGAACACGGGCTTGGCTATCTGTTCGCCGCGACGGTCTTGACGGGCATCTTTCAGATCGTGGCCGGCATCCTCAGGCTCGGCAACCTGATGCGGTTCGTCTCGCGCTCCGTCGTCACCGGCTTCGTCAATGCGCTCGCGATCCTGATCTTCATGGCGCAGATGCCGGAACTGCTCGGCCGCGGACCCGTCGTCTACGCCATGACCGCCGCCGGGCTCGCCATCATCTATCTGCTGCCACGGCTGACCAAGGCGGTGCCGTCGCCGCTGGTCGCCATCATCCTGCTGACCGCGGTTTCGCTCTATTTCGGTCTCGGTATCCGCACGGTCGGCGACATGGGGGCGCTGCCCGGTGAATTGCCGGTCTTCGCGATTCCTCAGGTGCCGTTCACCCTCGAGACGCTTTGGATCATCACGCCCTATGCCCTGACGCTTGCCATGGTCGGTCTGCTGGAAAGCCTGATGACGGCGGCGATTCTCGACGAGATGACCGACACGACGTCCGACAAGAACCGGGAATGCGGCGGCCAGGGCGCAGCCAACATCGTCGCCGGGTTCTTCGGCGGCATGGCTGGCTGCGCCATGATCGGCCAATCCGTGATCAACGTCTCGTCGGGCGGCCGCGGCCGCCTCTCGAGCCTGTGGGCCGGCAGCTTCCTGCTGCTCCTGATCGTGGTGCTCGGCCCTTCTGTCGCGCAGATCCCGATGGCGGCGCTGGTCGCCGTCATGATCATGGTCTCGATCAACACCTTCCAGTGGCGCTCGCTGCAGACCCTGCTGATCCACCCGAAGAGCTCCAGCGTCGTCATGCTGGGCACTGTCGCGGTGGTGGTCGCAACGCATGATCTGGCGAAGGGCGTGCTGTTCGGCGTCATCCTCAGCGGGCTGTTCTTCGCCCATAAGGTCACGCGCTTCTTCGCAGTCGAATCCGAGCGCGAGGGCGACACACGTGTCTACCGCGTCACCGGGCAGATCTTCTTCGCGACCGCCGAAGCCTTCCATGCGGCCTTCGATTTCCGCGAGGAGGAGGTGAAGCAGGTCGTGATCAATCTTGGCGCAGCCCATTTCTGGGACATCACCGCGATCAACGCACTGGACCGCGTCGTGCTCAAGTTCCGGCACCAGGGCATCAATATCGAGATCGTTGGCGTCAACCAGGCGACGGCCGCGATGATCGAGCGCCTTGCCGTCCACGACAAGGCTGACGGACCGCTCGCATCAGGGCATTGAAACGGGGCCGCAACGGGCCGCGGCGATGTTGGGCGCAGGCCGGCCCAGCACCAGTGTCATGCCGCTGTTCGGCTTCCCTTCGACGCCCGCCCATGTGGCTAGATCGCGTTGACTGGAACCGCCTCGGCGGCCGTCTTCCGCTCGCTGTAGCGCGTGGTGAGATAGGCTGCTCGGTCGCGCGTCAGCAGCGTGAAGCGGACAAGTTCCTCCATCACGTCGACGACGCGGTCGTAATAGGCTGATGGTTTCATGCGGCCGGCCTCATCGAACTCCTGAAAAGCCTTTGCGACGGAGGACTGGTTCGGAATGGTCACCATTCGCATCCAGCGCCCGAGCACGCGCAATGTGTTGACGGCGTTGAACGACTGCGAGCCACCCGAGACCTGCATCACCGCCAGCGTCCGGCCCTGGGTCGGGCGCATCGAGCCAAGCTCCAGCGGTATCCAGTCGATCTGGTTCTTGAAAACGCCGGTGATCGTGCCGTGACGCTCCGGGCTGCACCAGACCTGCGCCTCCGACCATAGCGCCAGATCCCGCAACTCCTGAACCTTCGGATGGTCCGGCGGGACGCTGTCCGGCATTGGCAGGCCGGCAGGGTCGAAGACCCGCGTTTCGGCCCCGAGATGCTTGAGAATGCGTTCCGCTTCGAGTGTCAGCAGCCGGCTGTAGGAGCGCGTCCGAAGCGAGCCGTAGAGCAGAAGGATTCGCGGAGGATGAGTGGCGCGCCGGGCGGGCTCCAGCTGGCTGAGGTCGGGAGCGACCAGGTGGTCGAGGTCGACATTCGGAAGATCGGTCATGGCAGCGCCTTTGCAGGATTGCGCGGGCTTCCCCGCTCGTACCAGCCCCGGGAACGGTTCACGATCCAGACGACCGACAGCATGACCGGGACTTCGATCAGCACGCCAACCACCGTCGCGAGGGCGGCGCCGGAGTTGAACCCGAACAGGCTGATGGCCGCGGCCACCGCGAGCTCGAAGAAGTTCGAGGCTCCGATCAGGGCGGAGGGGCCAGCGACGCAATGCTTCTCGCCGGCCGCACGGTTGAGGAGATAGGCCAGTCCCGCATTGAAATAGACCTGGATCAGGATCGGGATGGCGAGGATGGCGATGATCGATGGCTGGGCCAGGATCTGCGCGCCCTGGAACCCGAACAGCATCACCAGGGTCGCAAGCAGGGCGACCAGCGCCACAGGCGATAGGGCGGCGAGAAGCCGTTGCAGCGCGTCGTCACCGCCGGAGGCGAGCACGCTCCTGCGGATGATCTGCGCGACGATCACGGGAACGAGGATGTAGAGCGCGACGGACAGTGTCAGCGTGCCCCAGGGAACGGTGATGGCGGACAGGCCAAGCAACAGGCCGACGATCGGGGCGAAGGCGACGATCATGATCGCGTCGTTCAACGCGACCTGGCTCAGGGTGAAATGCGGCTCGCCCTTGATCAGGTTCGACCAGACGAAGACCATTGCCGTGCAAGGCGCCGCCGCCAGGATGATCAGCCCGGCGATATAGGAATCGATCTGATCGGCGGGGAGGTGAGGGCGAAACAGCCAGCCGATGAAGAGCCAACCCAGCAGCGCCATCGAGAACGGCTTCACGGCCCAGTTCACGAAGAGCGTGACGCCGATCCCGCGCCAATGCTGGCCGACCTGGCGCAAGGCGGCGAAGTCGATCTTCAGCAGCATCGGGATGACCATCAGCCAGATCAGGACTGCCATCGGCAGGTTGACCCTGGCGATCTCGGCGCTGCCGATCGTTTGAAAGGCGCTCGGGAACAGCTGGCCGAGCGCGACGCCGGCAAGAATGCACAGCGCCACCCACAGCGTCAGGTAGCGTTCGAAGCTGGACATCGGATTTTCCTAAGGCATCGGCTCGAAAAGTGGATTGCGGTTTTCGGGAAAGCCGATGCGAACACAGAAGGCATCGGCCCGAAAAGTGGATTGCGGTTTTCGGGAAAGCCGATGCGAGCACAGAAGGCATCGGCCCGAAAAGTGGATTGCGGTTGGGAAAGCCGATGCAAACACAAAGGGTTAGATCATCAGCCGGATACGATGCCCGGTCCGATGATCTGGCCGCTCGCGACGCGGCGGCCGGCCTCATCGACGATGCGCTGGCCGTCCTCCTTGACGAACGGACCGCGCTGCGGCGGCAGCAGGTCGATGACCTCTTCCGAGGGGCGGCACAGCCTCACGCCGTTCGGCGTCACGACGATTGGGCGGTTGAGCAGGATCGGGTGCTTCTCGATTGCGTCGAGCAAGGCGTCGTCGCCCAGCGACGGATCTGCGAGGCCGAGTTCGGGGAATGGCGTCCCCTTCTCACGCAGGGCCTGCCGGAGCGTGAGACCCATGCGCGCAACCAGTTCCACGATCATCGCCCGGGATGGTGGCATCTTCAGATAGTCGATGACGTGAGGTTCGACGCCGGCGTTCCTGATCAGGGCAAGCGTGTTCCGCGAGGTTCCGCAGTCGGGATTATGGTAGATGATGACGTCCATCGGCGGGGACCTTCGGTGGGCAGCAGGGAACGAGCTCGTCGATGAGCGGCTGGCACAGGTCAGCCCGCCCGCCGCAGCAATCCTTCAGCAGGAAGGCGATCACCACGCGGAAGCCGTCGAGATCGGCGCGATAGATGACCGAGCGGCTCTGCCGCTCGCCCGCAATCAGTCCTGCGCGCGACAGGATGGCGAGATGAGCCGACATCGTGTTCTGCGGCACGTCCAGCAGCCGTGCGAGCTCGCCGGCGGGAACGCCTTCGGGCTCGCGATTCACCAGCAGCTTGAAGGTGTCGAGGCGCGTAGGCTGCGCCAGCGCCGACAAGGCCAGGATGGCTTTTAAATTATCCATATATCCAGACTAGTGGATGTAATAGACCTTGGCAAGCGCCTCCGCTTCCTTGAACGTCACCCTCGGAATTCCCGGCCGTGCCGAATGAGGCCCTACATGCGCGAAGGGGTGAGTTGACGCTGCAATCCGTCTCCCAGCGGCGGAGCCTGGCCGGTTCCGTCCCCTCGGCGTCGCGGCGATCGCTGGCTCAGTCGCAGCCCGGCCCTGCACCGGTAGGGTGGCGCTGTTCGGCCTCGCTCGCCTCTTCGGAATCTCCCATCGCTTCGGTGAGGGCGACGATCCGGCGGCGCGTCTTGACGTTCCTGATCGAGGCGAAGGCCTTGGCCAGGCGGATGCCGTCGCGGGTGGCGAGCAGGTCCGCGACCTCCGGAGGCGGGGCGTCCGGCGCCGAATCTGCCGCCGGAGTGGACATCGCGGGCGCCCCATCGAAGAAATGGGCAACGGGAACCTGAAAGATATTGGCGATATGCTGGAGCCGGCTGGCACTGATCCGGTTCACGCCCTTTTCGTATTTCTGGATCTGCTGAAACGTGATCCCCAGCAACTCGGCGAGCTTCGTCTGGCTGTAGCCCGTCAGGCGGCGCAGTCTTCGCAGGCGAATGCCGACATACTCATCGACCCGGTTTGGTTCCTTCACTGGTGTCGCCCCTGACTTTCAGCCCATCGAAAAGGGACTATAGGCCCTTCAATTCGATCTTGCCGATCCTGTTTGAAAAGTCAGCCGACCAATGTCGCCTCAAATGATGCGAGCACGACATGGTGCGCTTGCGGTGAGAAGCCGGCTTCTGGCGGCCTCGCAAGCGGTAGGGCCCTGCCGAGGCCAGGACTGCGGCAGTCGCGGCTTCGGCGAAGGCGCCATGATGAGCGGCGGGACGGCAGGCCTCGGGCTCATCCCCGCAATCGCCCGAACAGGCCGGTCCGGCTTGGCGGGGAAGCCGGATTGTCCGGGTGGAAAGGGTCTAGTCGGTGGTGCCCAGCGGCGCGCCGACGCCGATCCGCGAGGTGATCAGGTCGTAATGTTCGACGCGCCGATGGGCGGCGAAGTTGAACATCGTCTCCTTGCCGAAGCGCGTGGCATCGAGATCGCAGGCATGGATCAGCAGCCCGTCCTCGTCATGGTCGAGTTCGCCGACGATCTTGCCGCTGGGATCGGCGATCAGCGTGCCGCCGAACAGCGGGAAACCATCCTCGACGCCGGCCTTGGCGACCGCCACGACCCAGGTCGAGTTATGATAGGCGCCGGCTTGCACCGACAGGCGATGATGGAACAGGCGGTCGGCCAGCGTCTCGGTCTTGGAATGGCCGTTGGTGGTCGGCGTGTTATAGCCGAGCACGACCATCTCGACACCCTGCAAACCCATGACGCGATAGGTCTCGGGCCAGCGCCGGTCGTTGCAGATCGCCATGCCGACCAGCCCGTCCTCGAAGCGCCAGACCGGGAAGCCGCGATCGCCCGGCTCGAAATAGCGCTTCTCGAGATGCTGATGCGCGCGGGTCGGGTCGCGTTCGGCATGGCCGGGCAAATGCACCTTCCGGTATTTGCCGATGATCTGGCCGGTCCTGTCGACCAGGATCGAGCTGTTGAAATGCCGTCCTTCCGGTGTCAGCTCGGCATAACCGAAGCTCATGGCGATGCCGAGCGCCCGCGCCGTGTCGAAGAGCGGCTGCGTGTCCGGGCCGGGCATCGCGGTCTCGAACCACTGGTCGGCCTCGACACGGTCCTCGCAATACCAGCGCGGGAAGAAGGTCGTCAGGGCGAGTTCCGGATAGATGACGAAATCGGCGCCGCGGGCCTTTGCCTGATGCATCAGCGCGATCATCCGGCGCACGACCGATGCGCGATCATCGGCGCGGTGGATGGGACCGAGCTGAGCCGCTGCAACGGTAAGAAGGCGGGACATCGAAAGAGACTCCTTGGGCTGTGAAGGCCAGTTCAAACTGGCTGCAATCTAGCCGGGCGCCACCAAAACAAGTATATACCAATTCTCTACTGACCTATAATGGGGGGTTATGTACCATGGCGATGAATCTTCGGCAGATCGAGATGTTCCGCGCGGTCATGGTGACAGGCTCGATCAGCGGCGCGGCGCGCCTGCTCTCGGTCTCCCAGCCGGCGATCAGCCGGCTCCTGTCCTATACCGAGGATCGGCTCGGCCTGACGCTATTCGAACGCGTCAAGGGCCGCGTCCAGCCGACGCCCGAGGCGCGGCAGCTCTTCGCCGAGGCCGAGCTGGTCCATCAGGGCGTGACGCGGGTCAACGACATGGCGGAGGAGCTGCGCCGCGGCAGCGCGGGGTCGATCCGGCTGCTCGCCAGCCCCAGCGTCGGCCACATGCTGGTGCCGAAGGCGATCGGCCGCTTCCGCCAGTCCCACCCCGATGTGCGCGTCGATTTCGAGATCCTGACGCTGGCCGAACTGATCGCGCGCATCGCCAGTCATCGCGCTGATCTCGCCGTCACCTCCATGGCTGTCGAGGATCCGAGCGTGAAAGCGACGCAGATCGCCGAGGGGCGCCTGCGCGTGATCTTTCCCGAAGGGCATCCGCTCGGCAGCAAGCGCGTGCTGAAACCGGCGGACCTCGTGCCCTATCCGATGATCGGCTACGGCTCGCAGACGCCCTATGGCATGGTCGTCAACCGCGCCCTTGGCACCACGCCAAAGCCCATCCGCTTCAACGCGCAGGTGCGCTTCACGCCGAATGCCTGCTCGCTGGTCCAGGCCGGCGGCGGCATCGCGATCGTCGACGACTTCGTGCTGGTCGACAACGCCTGGCCGAATATCCGCTCCCGCCCGCTGGTGCCGAAGACGACGACGCGGCCGCATCTGCTGTCGTCGCGCGTCGAGCCGCTGTCGCGGATCGCGCGCAGTTTCGTGCAGGGGCTGATGGAGCTGCTGCCGCTCGCGACAGACCCCGCCATGCCGGATTGAGCGGGGGTGGATGCCGTCGTTGCACGATGTGCGGCGCAGCATAACCATATATTATGTACCGCAGCGAAATTGGTATTTGATTTGATCGGCGTCCCCACTGTTTCTGTCCAAAGGGGAACCAGGAAGGGCGACCACAATGTCGAAGTTCACGTCGAGCACTCTCACAGCCGTCTTCAGCGCAGCCGTCGCGCTGTCCATGCCGTCCGCAGGCCATGCGGCGGACAATGTCCATCTCATGCTCGACTGGATTCCGACAGGCGATTACGCGCCCTATTATGCCGGCATCGCCTCGGGCATCTATCAGCGCAATGGCATCGAGCTGCGGATCAGCAAGGGCAACGGCTCCGGCGACACGCTGAGCAAGGTGGCGGGCGGCGCGGCCGATATCGGCATGGCGGATATCTCTGCCCTGTTCACCGCGCGTCAGCGCAGCTCCGTGCCGCTGAAGATGATCGGCGCGGTCTATGCCCATTCCCCGCACTCGCTCTTCGTGCGCAAGGATTCCGGGATCACCACATTCACCGGGCTCGAAGGCAAGAAGATCGGCATCACGCCGGGCAACAGCCATCGGCTCTACTTCCCGGCGGTCGCCGCCGCGGCGAAGACCGATCCGAACAAGATCGAATGGGTGACGGTCGACGGCTCGGCCATGGGCCCGCTGCTGATCAGCGGCAAGGTCGATGCCATTCCGTCCTACGCGACCAATTTCTACTATCAGAACAAGCAGGCCCAGCGCGCCGGCAAGGAGCTCGCCTTCCTGCCCTTCGTCGAAGCCGGTTTCGCGATCTACTCGCTCGCCTTCCACACCACCGAGGCGAGCGTCAAGAACCGCCCGGAGATGCTGAAGAACTTCATGAAGGCGACCACGGAATCGTGGGAGGCGGCGCGCGACAACCCCCAGGCCACCTGCGAGGCGCATGTGAAGGCGATCCCGCAGGTCGATCTCGATGATTGCCTCGGCAGCCTGAAGGCGACGCTGGGCTTCATCTTCACCGATCACGCCAAGCAGGCCGGGGTCGGCGGCATCACCACCGAGCGCCTGAACAAGACCTATGAGGTCGTCGCCCAATCGCAGGATCTCGACCCCAAGCTCGATCCGGCGACCGCGGTCGACATGTCCTTCCTGCCGCCGAAGAAGTGATGAGAGCGGACAGGGCAGGGGACGCCGGAGAACAGACATGATTGAAATCAGCGGGGCCGGCCAGGTCTTCGGATCGGTCGGCAATGGCGGCGTGCGCGCGCTCGACGGGATCGATCTCACGATCCGCGACCGGGAGATCGTCACGCTCGTCGGCCCTTCCGGCTGCGGCAAGTCCACCTTGCTGCGGCTCGTCTCCGGCCTGGTGCCGCCGACGGAGGGCAGCATCGCCATCAATGGGGAGCGCGTCAGCGCGCCACGGCAGGACACCGGCATCGTCTTCCAGGCGCCGACCCTGCTGCCCTGGGCGACGATCATGGAAAACGTGATGTTCCCCTCGACGATCATGGGGCGCGCCGATGATACGGCGCGCCGCAGGGCGAAGGACCTGCTGGCCGTCGCCGGCATTGCGGATTTCGCCGATCACCGGCCGCGCCAGCTCTCCGGCGGCATGCAGCAGCGCGCTGCGATCTGCCGGGCGCTGGTGCATGATCCCGACATCCTGCTGATGGACGAGCCCTTCGGCGCGCTCGATGCGTTGACCCGCGAGATCATGACGATCGAGCTGCTGCGGATTTGGGCGAACGCGCCCAAGACCATCATCTTCGTCACCCATTCCATTCCCGAAGCGGTGATCCTGGCGGACAGGGTCGTCGTGATGTCGCCGCGGCCCGGCCGGATCGCGGAAATCATCGATGTCGATCTGCCGCGCCCGCGCGATTTCGCCATGTCGGGCCACCCGGAATTCCAGCGCTGCGCCGGACGCATCCGCGAACTGATCTTCGGCGAGCAGGGGACGCATTTCGATGTCGAACACTAAAACCCTGCGCCTGCTCGGCGCGAGCCGCGAATTCCTGATTCCGCTTGTCGCGCTGGTGGTGCTGATGGCGATCTGGGAGGTGACCGTCCGGGTCTTCGCCATTCCCGAATACCTGCTGCCGGCGCCCTCGCGGATCTTCCACGACACGGCGGCGATGGGCCCGGCCCTGGGCGAGCACACGCTGGCGACGCTCAGGACCGTTCTGTTCGGCTTCCTGCTCTCGATCGCGGTCAGCTTCCCGCTCGCCGTGCTGATCTCCTCCTCGCGGCTGGCGGCGGACGCGATCTACCCGCTGCTCGTGCTGACCCAGTCGGTGCCCAAGGTCGCGATCGCGCCGATCCTGGTCGTGGTGCTCGGCCCCAACGAGCTGCCGCGCGTCATCGTGACCTTCCTGGTCGCCTTCTTCCCGCTGGTGATCTCGATGACCACCGGCCTGCTCGCGGTGCCCCCGGAACTGGTCGAGCTTGCCCGGTCCTGCCGCGCGAGCAAGCTGCAGGAGCTGCTGCGGGTGCGTCTGCCCTATTCGATCCCGTTCGTGTTCTCCGGCCTGAAATCGGCGATCGCGCTCTCCGTCGTCGGCGCCGTGGTCGGCGAGTTCGTCGCGGCGGAACGGGGCCTGGGCTATCTCATCACCTCGGCGACCGCGTTCTTCAAGGTTCCCGTCGCCTTCGGCGCCATGCTGATCCTGGCCCTGCTCGGCATTGTCCTGTTCCAGCTGATCGTCGTCGCCGAGCGGGTGTTCTTCCCCTGGGCTGCGGCCGAGCAGCGGCGCTGATCCCCCGGCGTCGAGAAGGAGACCCGCCATGACCGCAAGCCCGCTCTACACCATCATCCGCAACGCCCTCGTCCTGCTGCCGGAGCGTGTTCAGGCTGAACCGCTCGACCTGCTGCTGGAAGGCGACACGATCCGCGAGATCGGTCCGCACCGCATGTCCGCCCCCGAGGGAGCGGCCGAGATCGACGCCGCCGGCAAGCTCGTCCATCCCGGCCTCGTCAACGCCCATACCCATGGCCATGGTGCGCTCGCCAAGGCCATGGGGGACCGCTGGTCGCTCGAACTGCTTCTGGCTGCCGGCCCCTGGATCAGCGGCAACCGCAGCCTCGAGGACAAATATCTCAGCGCGGCGCTGAACGGCGCCGAGATGGTGCTGAAGGGTACGACCGCCTGCTACGACCTGTTCTTCGAGGTGCCCGCGCCTTCGGTCGAGGGCATGTCGGCCGTCGCACGGGCCTATCAGGATGTCGGCATGCGCGCGACGATCGCGCCGATGGTCGCCGATACCACCCTCTATGAAGCCATTCCCGGCCTCTACGACGCCTTGCCCGAGCCGCTACGCGCTGAGGTCGACCGCTTCCGGATGCAGCCCTATGCCGAGACGCTCAAGGGCTTCGAGGCGTTCGTCACGCAGGCGCGCTTCGACACCGAGCGGCTGAAGATCGCGCTCGCGCCGACGATCCCGCTGCATTGCTCGGACGGCTTCCTCGGCGCCTGCCGCGACTGCGCCCGCCGCTTCGGGCTTGGCCTGCATAGCCATGTCGCGGAATCGAAGATCCAGGCGCTCTCCGGCATGAAGCGCTATGGCCGCACATTGACCGCCCATCTCGACCAGCTCGGTCTGCTCGGCCCCGACTTCACGGTCGCCCATGGCGTCTGGCTCGATCCCGAGGACATGCGCATCCTCGCCGGACATGGTGCCTCGGTCGCGCATAACCCGGCGAGTAATATGCGGCTGGGCAGCGGGCTTGCCGATGTGCGGGCGATGCTCGCGGCCGGCGTCAATGTGGCGATCGGCACGGACGGCTCGAATAGCGGCGACAACCAGAACATGTACGAGGCGACGCGCCTGGCCTCCTTCGTCTCGAAGGTGCGCGGGCCCGATGTCCGGGAATGGCTGACCACACCGGAGGTGCTGCACGCGGCGACCGAAGGGGGCGCCCGCGCGCTCGGCTTCCAGGGCCGCATCGGCCGGATCGAAGGCGGCTACAAGGCCGATCTCGTCTTCGTCGATCTCGGTCATATCAACTGGCTGCCGCATAACCGCACGGTCAACCAGATCGTCCATGTCGAGGATGGCACGGCGGTGCGCGACGTGATGATCGGCGGCCGCTTCGTCGTGAAGGAGGGGCGCCTGCTGACGCTCGACCTGGCGAAGCTGGCGCGCGAGGCGGAAGCGGCGCGCGAGCGGCTGGAAGCGGCCAACGCGCCCATGAAGCTGCTGGCCGAGAAGCTGCAGGATGCGGTCGCGAGCTTCTGCGTCGGCCTCGCCCGGCAGCCCTACCAGGTCGAGCGCTACGGCGCGCCGCTGCGCTGAGGCACGGCTCCGTTCGGCATTCGGCCGTCGAACGGAGACCCCCCTTCGCGGACGCGACCGACCGGCCGGCTTCGCTGATGGCCGGTCGTCGGCGCCGGCCTCACCAATATGCCCGGTAAACCGTACGGGGATAATAGTGCGGGCCGTAATAAGCCCGGTTCCAGCCGTAATAGCGCGGGGCATAATAGACCGGCCGCGCATAGTAATAGCCCGGGCGATAATAAGCCCGCGGTCCATAATAGGAATAGGCGGGATAGCCATATCCGTAGCCATAGGCCGGATAACCGTATCCATAGGCATAGGCGGGCGTCGTTGCTGCGGCGACCAGACCTCCGAGCAGCGCCCCGCCGACGAGGCCGGCCGCGACAGCCCCGCCGCCCCAGCCATAGTTGCGATAATACCCGCCGTGATAGCCCCAGCCGCCCCCGCGCCAATATTGCGCGTCGGCGGCTCCGACACTGCCGGTCATGATCAAAGCGGCAGTGGCGAGCGTTGCGAGTTTCCTCATGACACCCTCCCACCTCTTGCTGTGACGCAAGCGAGGCCAACCGACGCGATGTCGCTTCCGCTATCCCCGGCAGAAGTGCCGTCGTGGTCCGGTGCTTTCGCGCCAACCGTCTCCGATAATGACGAATTTACACGCGTTTCCGGCGCGATGCAGCAGCCTTGATGCCGCGCGCCGGCGCGGCGGGGCGGGCGCTCGCGGCAATGGAGCCCTGGACATCGGCGAAGGACGCCCAGATGCTCGGCATATGCCGCTGCCGGAGTTCCGAGCGCCGGTGCTCGCACCTGCCTGGGCAAGGCAGCGCTTGAGGATCGGCTGAAGTCTGCCAGGGAGCATTGGGACTTGCGGAAACCGCGGCTCGACGCGCGTCCGCCCGTCTGCAAATCTTCCACGATGACAAGCAAGCCAGAACATCTTGTTGCCGCGGGCTATGACGAGGTTGCAGACGCCTATCTCGAACGGTTCGGGGTATCTGCTGTTCGTCAGAAATGGGTAGGCCGTCTTGTCGACAGCCTGCCAGCCGGAGGCGGCCGGGTCCTCGATCTGGGCTGCGGTGCGGGCATCCCCGTGGCGCGCGACCTTGCGGCATTGGGACATGCCGTCATGGGTGTCGACGGATCGACACAACAAATCCTCAGGGCTGGAAGGAACGTGCCGCTGGCGACATTCATCCAGGCGGATATGTGCGACGTGCAGTTTGAAGCTGGCTCTTTCCATGCCGTCGCTGCCTTCTACTCAATCACCCATGTTCCGGCTGTCCAACAAGGCCCGCTGATCCTGAAGATCGCGCGATGGCTGAAGCCGGGCGGCGTCTTTGTTGGAAGCTTTGGAACAGGCGCCCCGGGCGAGTGGATCGGTGAATGGCTGGGAACCACCATGTTCTTCGGTCACAACGGCGAAGCGGAAACACTGAAATATCTATCCGATGCTGGATTGATCGTCCGCAATTCGTCGATCGAAAGGCAGGACAACGAAGAGGCCTCCTTTCTGTGGATCGAGGTAACGAAGGAGGCCTGAGCGCTCTTGCTCAATCGGCTATTTGCGTCCGCGGCCCGGGAAGGACCGCAGGAGCCCATGCACGTCCGTTAACATCGGTTGCAGAGGAATCCGGCGATTGGCCGGCTGGCCCCGCGTCGCGGCCGCCCCTGGCATCGGGGCGCACCGGCTAAGTCGGCGTCTCCCTCATTGGCTGCAAGATCCTGACTGCGAGGTCGCGGCCGCGTTCGAAGCAGCCAGGGCGACTTCACCGGGACGCAGCGGAGTGCTGCGTCTTGACGCCCCGGCACGGCAAGTTCAGCCTCACCCAACAGCAAGATGAGATGGGGCGAGTCCATGCGGGGGCAGGTTTCGAAGGCGCTTGTTGCAGCCTGCCTTCTTGCCGGTCTCCCGGTCGGATCGGCGCAAGCCACCGAGGGGGGCGCGAGCCTCTATGTCCCCGGCATTCACGGGCCCCTGGCGGGCGTCGTGCCGCCGCCGGGCTTCTATTTCGAGACCGATTTCTACAGCTATTCCGGACGTCTCTCGGCATCCAAGCAAATCCAGATCGGCGGCGCCGTCCTCGCCAATGTCCAGGTCGAGGCCCGCGCTGCATTCCTGACGCCGACCTGGGTGACACCCGTCGAGATCCTGGGCGGCAACCTGGCTTTCGCGATGTCGCTGCCGCTCGGCGTGCCACGCGTGAGCGCAGGCGCGGTCATCGCCGCGCCACGGCTGGGGCGAGCCTTTGCTCTCTCCGAGCGGGACGCCACCTTCAATGTCGGCGATCCGATCGTCTCCAGCCTCATCGGCTGGCATGCCGGCAAATTCCACTGGCAGACCGGCGTCTCGGTCAACATACCGTCCGGCTCCTACCAGGACGGCGAATTGTCGAATCTCTCGTTCAACCGCTGGATCGGCGACGTCTACGGGGCGCTGACCTATCTCGACCCTGCCATCGGGCTCGATATCTCGACGACGATCGGCCTTGAGATCAACGGTGCCAACACCGCCACCGACTACCGGAGCGGCAACGCCTTTCACGCCGATCTCGCCATCACCAAGAACCTGACCAAGGAGTTCTCCGTTGGCGTCATGGTTGGCCATTACCAGCAGGTGAGCGGAGATGGCGGCAGCGGCGCGAGCCTTGGCGCCTACAAGGGCAGGGTTACGGCGGTCGGCGGCACCGTCGGCTATAATTTCGAGGTGGCCGGCACGCCGGTTTCAGCGCTCCTGAAGGTCATGCGCGAGGTCGAGGTCGAGAACCGCTCCCGCGGCACCATCGGGCTCCTCAGCATCGCTTTCCCGCTCGGCGGGCAGGCGGCACCTGCCGCGCCCACGCCGGCCGTGGTCAAGCGCTGACGGGACCCTGCGCCGGCATCGACGGCCGCGATCATGGCCTCGATCTGGCCGGCCGGCCGGGCAGCGGCTTCCCGTACCCGCTTATGCGCAGTTGGGCGGGGCCTCGCTCTCGTGGCGCCCCTGCCTTGCCCTGGAGAGCCTATATGGGCGGGACATAGGGGTCTGGCGTCCCCATCGCGATCAGGGGATGCTTCTTCACACTGGCTTCGAACGTTCCGACCATCTTCAGCACGGGTCCGAAGATCCAGCTATCCGTGATGACCTTGTCCTCGTCCTCGCGTGGGTTCGTGTAGAGATTGAAGAGAAGTGGGATCCCGAGCTTGATCGGCGGTGAAACCATCGTGTCCTGCCGGTAGAAGTGCACCTTGAAGTTGCGCCACTTCACTGACTGGAGGCGATCGGCGCACCAGATCAAGATCCCTTCGCGGCCGGATTTCTCGGTCCGGCCCGTGAAGAAGCCGGATTGGTCGACGCCATCGATCGGGCGGTCCGTCGGCACCGGGGCGCCGACAATGCCGGCGAGTGTCGGGAACAGGTCGACGCCGTGAACGATTTCGTCGCTGACGCGGCCGGCGGGAATCCGGCCCGGCCAGCGGATCATGAAGGGCACGCGGATCCCGCCCTCCCAGGCCGTGAAATACTGGCCGCGCCATGGCCCGGCCCAGCCGTCCCACGGCTTGATGAACTCGGGCCCGTTGTCGCTGGCGAAGATCACGATGGTGTTGTCGCCAATGCCCAGCCGTTCCACGGCATCGAGCATATGTCCGACGTTGTGATCCATCTCGGCCAGCATATCGGCCCAGTCGCCGTTGCCGGTCTTGCCTGCGAACGCCGGGTTCGGGAGGGTCGGCAAATGGGGCTGCGTCAGCGCCGCAAAGGCGAAGAAGGGTTTGCGCGCCTGCGCCTGACGCTCCATGAACGCCACCGAGCGCTGGGTGATCTCCGCGTCGATCGCACGGCGCTGCTCGGTGTCATAGACGGCGATCTCACGGCTCTTCTCGCCCTTGCGCCCCTCCATGATCTGTTCCGGCGGCATGATGCCAGGCGAGTACCCGCTCGAACCCGGCCACATCGCCTCGTCGGTGGTGCGCGGGATGCCGTACCACTCGTCGAAACCCTGGTCGTTCGGCAGCCGGCCGTCCTGGCTGCCAAGATGCCATTTCCCGTAGAGCGCAGTCGCATAGCCGACGCCCGACAGCGCCTCGGCCAGCGTCACCTCCCATTGCGTGAGGCCGTCCGCCACGCCGCCGAAGGGCACCGAATGGGTGCCGGAGCGGATCGCGTAGCGCCCGGTCAGGATGCTGGACCGGGTCGGCGTGCACTGCGTCTCCATATTCATGTTCGTGAGCCGCAAGCCCTCGCTCGCGAGCCTGTCGATGCGCAGTGTCGGCGCTCCCCGCGTCGCCCCGCCGCCATAGACGCCCAGTTCGCCATAGCCGAGATTGTCGACGAGGATGAACAGGATGTTCGGCCTGGCCTGCGGCGCGGGGGCCTGAGCCTGCACAAGCTGCGCCGGCAGGCCCGCGCCCAGCGCGACCGCCGCCGCACCGAGGGAGGTGCCGCCCAGCAGCAGGCCGCGGCGGCTCAGGGCGCTGGCGCCCGGCGCTGCCGCCGGTCCTGCAATCTTCGCTCCCCGGCTTGCTGTGGTCTGCATCTGTCACCTTTCCAGGCCGACGACGCGGGCCGGCCATGCCGCAGCGGCGCTTCCGCGTACCCGATGCGCTCTAGACCCGCTCAAAGTCCGGCAGGGGCCAGGATCGATCGAAATACGCCTCGGTGGGCTGATAGAAGCGAAAATACGCGAACCAGTTCTTGCCTGGCACCGTGGGAATCCAGTTCTTCTCGAAGCCGGCCGGCGCCTTCGGCCCGCAATGGATGTCGACCGAACCGTCGGCATTTTGGCGCAGGTCCATGCGTGACGAGCGATCGGGGGTCTTCTGCTGGTTCAGGATCAGCGCGCGCGTGTCGACATCATAGAGCGTCACCGACCAGAACAGCTTGATCGGTGGCTTGGGCGGAACACGCAGGCGATAGGCCTTGCCGCCGTCCAGCCAGTTGCCGGCGCTGTCCCTGTAGGCGCTGAGATAGGCCGATGAGGGCCCTGGCCGCTTGGGGGCCATGCTCGGCCCGGCACCGACGGCCTCATAGAACCAGGACGCGCGTTCATCGAGCAGGTTCCAGAAAACATCGGGGTCATCGGCGTCGAGCTGGAGCGCAAAATCCCAATGCGCATCGGGGCGATAGCGCGCTCCCGCAAAGCGGCGGTCCGTGGAATTGGCCTTGGCCATCGCCTCGCCGACCAGTGCGGCGTCGGCGAGGATCTTCGCCTGCCTGGCATCCGGCTTGAACGGCTTGCCCTTTTCCAGGCCAAGCGGGCGCAGCATCGCGTGAAAGAAGATGTCGCGCGGCGCAACCGGCTCGTGCTGGATCACCTCGTCGAGCCGTCGCCAATATGCGAGCCCGCGCGGCGGCAGCCCGCTCCATGCCGTGGTGCCGGCGTCCCGGATATCCATCCTGGGCGGGTTGTCGCGTTGGGCATAGGGATACATCCGCAGATGCGACAGGGCCTCCTTCGCCTTCTCCGGATCGGTATCGGTCAGCCGCGCGCCAAGGAAGATGTTGAAGGTCGGCGAGTGGCGAACGGTGAGGCCGGCGACATCGCCCGGCGCTTCCTGGCCCGGAGCCAGAACGAGATATCGGCCGGGGGTTTCGGTCCCCGGAATGGTCATCTGCCAGGCGTCGCTGGCCCCGCCCTGGACGCCCTGTTCAGGCATCTCCAGCACCAGCGGCCCGGAGGTGAGATCGGCAAAACCGAGATAGTAGGGGGTCGTGGCGTTGGCGGTCAGGATGCCGCGCCGCGCCTCATAGGACAGGATCGCGACGATCTGCCCGTTTCTGGCGCCAAGCTGATCGGTGACGCCGCGCTGCCAGGCCGCGAACGAGACGGCCGGCAGCGCCCAGAGATAGGCCTGGCAGGCGCGCTGGAAATCGCGCTCGTCGTAGAGCTTCTCGATCGTTGCATCCGTCGGGTAGCCGCTGGCGAAGCCGTGGGTGAACTCGAGGGGACCGATGCGCGTCTCGATCGTCTGCAGCGGGGACTGGCCCGTTCCCGCGCTCCGTCCCTTCGGCCTGGGCTGGGCCAGGCCGGGGCTTGCGATCCCCGCAACGGAAAACGTGCCGAGCGCGGCAGGGGCCGCGCCGGCCAGCAACGACAGCGTTTCCCGGCGATTGCGTCTCATCCTGCTCTCCTGCAGTCAGCGGGGCGCGACCTTCGCGATGTCCGGCAGCGCCCAGCTCTTGTCGAAGACCGGCTTGTCGGGCCCGTAGAAGCGGAACAGCACTTCGAATCGTCGGCCGGGCCTTGTCGGAATCCAGTTCGCCTCCTTGCCGGCCGGGGCCTTGGGGCCGAAATGGATGTCGACGGAACCGTCCGCATTCGTTTGCAGCCCGGGACTTTGCGAGGAGCGTCCGGAGCGCGGCATGTCGCGGATCAGGGCGTGGGTGGCCCGATCATAGACCGTCGCTGACCAGTACTGCCTGACCGGTGCGTTCGCGGGCACGGTCAGGCGATAGCTGCTGGTTCCGTCGAGATCCCTGCCGTCCCTGTCCTTGATCGTCATCAGATAGAACTGTCCGACCCCGGAACGCTTGGTGCTGAAGAACGCCATCGTATAGGTGACGCCCCGGCCATCGACGGGGTAGCTGTCGGGGTCGGCGAACTGGCTCTGCAGGCCTTCGATCACCTCAGGCAGGATGGGAAAGGCCCAGTGGCGCCCCTCGTAATAGGGCGCGAACATGGTAGCGTATTTCATCTCGAGCCAGGCATGAGCCTCGGCTGCGGCCGCACCGAGCAGGCGCTGCGTCGCCTGGTCCGGCCGAAACGGCTTGCCCTTCTCGATGCCGATCGACCTCAACTGGTCGATCATGGCCTTGTCGCGCGTGAGCCAGGGTTCCTGCTGCACAAACCGGTCGAGTGATTGGAAGAACCGCAGGTCGTAGGGGATCGTGGAATCGTAGACGCTGCCGCGCGCGTCGAGGAAGACCGTTTCGGGCGGGTTGGCCGCCTGGCCGAGGGGGTAGAGCCTGATCCGCTTGCCATAGGCGACGGCGGCCTTGATGTCGGCCTCGCTGCCGCTCTTCAGGAGCGAGCGGAGCAGAGCATAACCCTGGCGGTTTGCGGAAGGCAGCGTGATATAGCCCTCCGGCACGGGCTCGCTGTAGCCAGGGGGCAGGATCAGATATTTGCCGCCCGCGCCCTTGTCGGCGCCTGCCGGGCCGACATCTTCCAGCGCCGCCTGCCAGGGGTCCATGATGCTGCCATTGATGACGCCGTCGCCTTCAGGCGGGATCTCGATCACCATCGGGCCGTCCTTCGTATCGAAGAAGGCCATGAGGTAGATCACGTCAGGGTTGGGAGTCAGCGTCTGGTTGCGCCAGTCCAGCAGGCCCGACCAGTACACGATCTGGTTGGGCTTGCCGCCGAGCTTCAGCATCGCCTGGAACATCAGTTCGGTATTGACCGCGGGCATGGCCCAGATCACCGCCTCGACCGCGCGGCGCTCGATCATGCGGCGGCTCAGATCGGCGGCGGAAGCAGGCTGGGCCTGCGCCTGCGCGGCTGAGCCAAGGACCGCAGCCGCCAGCAGCAGGGTGGCCCGTATCGCGCTCGCCTTCACCATTTCAGCTCCCCGGAGACGCGGCGATGCCCGCTTGGAGCGGGAGGGCGGCAGGGCTGACGGCCACCGGCAAGCCCGTGCCCGCGCCCCCGGAGCGAAAGTCCGGTCCGGGAAGGGATTGAAACTTGGCGTTGGGCGGCGCGGTCGGGTTCTGGGCGCGTGCCGTCGAGGCAAGGGCGCGATGGCTGCGGCTCCTCGGCACTGTGGCTGCGCGCCGAAGCGCATTCAGGGCGTGCGAAGTGCAGCATGATGGTCCGGGCTGCGGTTTCCGCCGCATCTTCGTCGTCATCGTCGCTGCGACCGGAAACCGCCCTGTTGAAGCGCCCCGTCCCGCCCTTGCATGGAGGCGCTCGAGCCTTGGTGCAAGCCGTGAAGGGAGACCCGATGCCATGACCGAAACTCCGGCATGATGACCCGTCTGTTCAGACCGAATTGATCTGCCTCCAGGGCAGTTTTGTCCAGTCCAGCTGAGCCTCGCTACATCCGCCCGCACGCTGTCGACGCTGCGCCAGTCGTTCCGTGTGCGACCGTACGCCCTGAGCGGAGCAGTGCCGGCCCGCCATCACCCGCGGTACTTCAAGGCGTCGACAAGCAGCGCAAAGGCCGCCGATGGCTGGCGCCGGCTGGGGTAGTACAGGTGGTAGCCGGAGAAGGGCGGGCACCAGTCCTCCAGCACGCGGACCAGGCTGCCCCGGGCCAGCTGTTCCGCCACATGGTCGTCCATCACGAAGCCGAGCCCGAAGCCGGCCTCGGCGGCGCGCGCGATCATGCTGACATTGTTGAAGGCGAGCCGACCCTCCACCCGGACGCGGACTTCGCGTCCGTCCCGCTCCAGCTCCCAGGCATAGAAGCCACCGCCGCTGAGCAGGCGCAGGTTGATGCAGTCATGCTCGGCGAGGTCATGCGGCGTTTGGGGAATGGAGCGCGTCGCGAGATAGCCGGGCGATCCGACCACCGCCATGCGCAGATCCGGCCCGATCCGGACCGCCACCATGTCCTTGGCGAGGGCTTCGCCGAGCCGGACGCCGGCGTCGAAGCGCTCGGTGACGATGTCGGTCAGGCTGGAATCGATGCCGAGCTCGACATGGATGTCGGGGTAATGCGGCAGGAACCGCTCCAGGGCCGGCCAGAGCACGGTCGTCGCCGCGTGCTCCGAGGTGGTGATGCGGATCGTCCCGGCCGGTTTCTCCCGCAGCTCGTTGAGGGAGGCCAGTTCCGAGCCGATGCTTTCCAGCGCCGGGCGCAACGTGCCCAGCAGCCGTTCCCCGGCCGCAGTGGGGGCGACGCTGCGGGTGGTGCGGGTCAGCAGGCGCACGCCCAGCCTGGTCTCGAGCCGGCGGATCGTATGGCTCAGCGAGGATTGCGAGGTGCCGAGCTTGGCGGCGGCGCGCGTGAAGCTCTGCTCCTCGGCGACCGTCAGGAAAGCATTGAGATCGACCAGTTCCTCGCGTCGCATTCATGAATCCCCGATATGGCTTCATGCGGTTTCTATCGCCTAATCCAATGAATGTCGCGCGGCTACAGTGCGGGGAGGATCGGCACACTGTCCGGCTCCAGGCACGAGGACGTGAGGATACGTGGATGGACATCAAGCGAAGCGGGGCGCAGCCTTCTGCAAAGGGGCCGGCCGAGTATTTCACGGGCACGGTGAGGATCGATGCGCCCTTCGCCGGCGGCGGCGCCTTGAGCGGTGCGACCGTCACCTTCGAACCCGGGGCGCGGACGGCCTGGCACACCCATCCGCTCGGCCAGACCCTTCTGGTGCTCTCGGGTCTGGGCCGGGTGCAGCGCGAGGGTGGCCCGGTCGAGGAGATCCGACCCGGCGACATCGTCTGGTTCGAACCGGGCGAGAAACACTGGCACGGCGCCGCGCCGGATTGCGCCATGGCGCATGTCGCTATCGCCGCGATGAAGGATGGTTCGGTGGTGACCTGGATGGAGAAGGTCGCGGACGGCGACTATCTCGGACAGGGGCATGGCGAGGGGAGGCGGGGATGAAATCCTCTGCTGTGCCAAGCCCTCACCGAGGCCGGTGCCTCCACATTCACCAGGACGGGAGACCGGAATGAAGACCATTGGCTATGCCGCCCGGGCGGCGACGTCCCGGCTGGCGCCCTTTGATTTCACCCGCCGGGAGCTTCGGCCGAACGATGTCGCGATGGAGGTGCTCTATTGCGGCGTCTGCCACACCGATCTGCACCAGGCCCGCAATGACTGGGGCTGGAGCCAGTATCCCATGGTACCGGGCCATGAGATCGTCGGCCGGGTGACCGCGGTCGGCCGCGATGTCCGCCGCTACAAGGCCGGCGATCATGTCGCCGTCGGCTGCATGGTCGATTCCTGCCAGGCCTGCGACCAGTGCCGCAAGGGGCTGGAACAGCTCTGCCGCAAGGGCAATGTCCAGACCTATAACGACAAGGAACGCTTCTCCTGCGAGCCGGCCGAGCCGACCTATGGCGGCTATTCCAAGCATCTCGTGGTGCGCGAGGAGTTCGCGCTGCGCGTGCCTGACGGGCTCGATCTCGCCAAGGTCGCGCCGCTGCTCTGCGCCGGCATCACCACCTATTCGCCGCTGCGCACCTGGAATGTCGGACCGGGCAGCCGCGTCGGCGTGGTTGGTCTCGGCGGCCTCGGCCATATGGCGGTGAAGCTCGCGGCTGCGCTCGGCGCCGATGTCACGGTGATGAGCCGTACGGCAGACAAGCTGGCCGATGCGCTGGCGCTCGGCGCCGACCGGTTGCTGGTCTCCAGCGATGCCGAGGCCATGGCCGGGGCCGCGAACGGTTTTGACCTGATCATCGATACCGTGCCGGTCAAGCACGATATCAATCCCTATCTGTCGCTGCTCGATGTCGATGCGACGCTTGTCCTGGTCGGCCAGGTCGGGCCGCTCGCGGAGCCCTCGACCGTGCCGCTCCTGCTCGGCCGCCGGCGCATCGCCGGCTCGCCGATCGGCGGCATCGCCGAGACGCAGGAGATGCTCGATTTCTGCGCCAAGAAGGGGGTTCATCCCGATGTGGAGATGATCCGCATGGACGAGATCAACGACGCCTTCGTGCGGCTCGAGCGCGCCGATGTGCGCTACCGCTTCGTCATCGACATGGCCTCGCTGGTTCCAGCGCAGGCGGGGTAGGGCGCGCAGGTCGGATCAAGATCATGGCCGCGCCATCGCGCATGGCGGTGCCATTCCGAATGGCGGTGCCATTCCGTGCGAGCGCCTGGGGGAGCAAGCCATGAGACCCATCGTCATCTGCCACATGCTCTCGTCGCTGGACGGCAGCCTCCATCCGAGCCGCTTCACCTGGAGCCCCGATGGCAGCAAGGCCGAATGGTCCAGGCTCTATGAAGAGGTCCATGAGGGGCTCGAGCCCGACGCCTGGCTGGTCGGCCGGGTGACGATGGCCGAGATCAGCAGGGTCGGTCCGCATGCACCGGGCCAGGCCGGCCCGGTCGGGCGGCCCTGCCATTTCGCCGTCCGTGAGGCCGACTGCTTTGCGATCGCGCTCGATCCATCCGGCAAGCTCCACTTCGCCGGGCCGAAGATCGGCGGCGATCCCGTCGTGGTGCTGCTCGGCCGCGGGGTTGCAGACAGTCATCTCGCCGAACTCGCCGCGGACGGGGTCTCCTATATCGTCTCCGAAACCGCCAGGATCGATCTGGCCGCCATGCTGGATGTCCTCGGCCACGAACTCGGCATCCATCGGTTGCTGCTAGAGGGTGGCGCGGGCATCAACGGTTCCTTCTTCGCCGCCGGCCTGGTCAATGAGCTGAGCCTGCTCCTCGTGCCCGCCATCGACGGACAGGCCGGACATCAGGCTTTCATCGACGCAGGGGAAGACGGTCTCGACGGCGATGTGCAGCTCTCCTTCAAGAGCTGCGAACCGCTGGCGCATGGCGTCCTGCATCTGCGCTACGTCGTGGCGCCGCGCTGAGCCCCGGACGCTGCGCCAAGAAGGCGGTTCACCCGGATGTCGAGATGATCCACATGGACGAGATCAACGACGCCTTCGAGCGGTTCGAACGTAGCGATGTGCGCTATCGCATCGTCATCGACATGGCCTCGCCGGTCCCGCCGCAGGAGGCGTCGGCACGCGCGTTCAGGATCGTGGCCGCGTCATCCCACATGGCGCCGCCAGTCCTGGCGATGCAACCATTTAAGCCGCTCCGCCGTTGCCTTGCCGGCGTCAGCGCCCGACTGAGGGCAGCCGCGGCCTCGCGACCGGTGCCGATCTGGGAGGCGAGGACGCGACGATCCGGTCCGATGCCTCGAGCGCAGCGATCACGCTGGGTTGAATGTAGCTCCGCAAGTCCTGTCGCCAGGTTTCGGTCATCTTGTCCCAATGGAACTGATGATGATTTCGCACGGATTCATGCAGTGCCCGGGCGGCCGCCTCGACGGCGGCTGCGACGCGTCTATGGTCCATCTCGTACCCCCTGCAACCCACCCCATGAGTATGGGCAGATCATCGCGGGGGCGGGAAGGTCCGGTCTATGGGGCGCAAGACACATTACGGTTATTCCGATTCTCGTATCTTCCAGTGCCAACGCGCAGCGATGCCGGGCAGGGCCGAGGTGCCGCTCCGATCGAAGCCCGATCAGCCGACCCGAAAGCAGTCTCAGGCGACCTGACGACGGCGCAGACGCTCTCCCGCAAGCATGCCCTCTGGGTTAGGTTGGCATCTGCTTGGTCGGTCGCATCAGGAAGGGGACCCGCCATGAGGCCAGCCTCCAGACGGTCATTCGACCTGTGCGCTTTCGGCTTGGCTTTGAGCCTGACCGGAGCGGTGTCCGCGCAGCCGGCCGTGCCGGCATCTGTCGTCGCCACCATCTACGAGGCGCCGAAGAACCCGGCGCATCAGCCGGTCCTCGATCTCCTGCGTGAGAAGCGGGCACTCGAGAAGGCGGCCGAATTCTACCGGCTTTTCCGGCTGCCGAGGCCATTGACGCTGAAGGCGAAGGGCTGCGATGGCGAGATCGATGCCTGGTTCGAAAATGACGAGATCACGATCTGCTACGAGTATGTCGCGTATGTCCTCGACATCGCGCGCGATCCCAAGCGGCCCGATTGGGTGAGTGAGAACGATGCTCTTGTCGGGCCGGTCATCGACCTGTTTCTTCACGAAGGCGGGCACGCGATCTTCGACTATCTGAAGATTCCGGTGCTCGGGAATGAGGAGGACGCCGCCGATTTCGTCGCGTCCTACGTGGAACTCAACCTTTACAAGGCTGATGCCTACGGCCTGATTGCCGGCATCGTCTATTGCTACCTCAACGAGGCGGGCGTCCACAGCTTCAAGAAGCTCAAGCGGATGCCGGGCGGCCCGGTCGACGGGCAGACATTCGCCGATGCTCACAGCACTCCGCTGCAGCGCATGTACAACGTGCTTTGCCTCGCCTACGGCTCCGACCCCGTCCGCTACAAGGCGCTGATCGACAAGGGCGTGCTGCCGGCCGAACGCGCCAGTGGCTGCAAGGTCGAGTATGAACAGGTCGACCACGCGTTCAAGACGCTGCTCGTCCCGCATATCGACCAGGCGGCGCTGGCCCGACTGTTTCCGCAGGTGAGTTCCGCCGCGCCGAAATAGAGCATCTGTCTGGAGACGGTGGAGCCCGGCTTGGCGCTCGGGACCCTATCAGCGGGCGCCCCGGGCTCGCGGCCTCGCGCACCAGTCCCCGCGCCATCGCCCGCTACAAGTAACGAGAGCCGGGCAGGCAAGGAGAGCAGGGCTGGCAAGTCTTGTGAGAAGAGAACGGCCAGTTGATCCGGCCGTTCTCGAACATATTGGCGCAGGCGTCAGCCCTTGGTGACAATTGGCGTTGCCGCTGGCGCGGGCGGGGGTGCCTTTCCCTTGCCGTAATACGCGCACCCGCCGACGCCAGACAGCGCCACTGAAACAGCCAGGATCAGGAGTGTCTTCATTGCGCAGCCCTCGTTGAGTAGGTCCCCACGCCATCACCATAGTACAGATTGGCGAGAAAATCCCGACGATTCCTCGCTTCCAAGTTAACGCGGGCGCAGATTGACGGCGTAATCGTTCCCGGGCTCATGGAGGAAGCTGGCGCAGCGGAGCGATAACCCGCACAGCCACGCTCGACGCTGGCCAAAGGCGATTTGCTGCTTCGCTTCCGTCGAAAGATAATTCGAGATTATTTCCAATTTTGGAGGATTTACAAAGAGCGTTGACTACGCAACCATCGGCGTCGGCCTGGGGAGGTAAAGTACAGAGTAGGGGTTCTGCGGCCATGCCGGACCGTTCGATTGCTATTGTCGACGATCACCCCCTGCTGATGGAAGGGATCGGCGCGCTCCTGAAACGATGGGGCGGGTTCACGCTGGCCGCGACCGGGACCGTCGCGGATGACATCGTGCCGATCATGAACGCGCATCACCCCGATGCGATGATCGTCGATCTCAACATGGCGGGGGATGTCTTTCAGGCGATCTCGGGTGCGCTGAAGATCGCCCCCGAGACGACAATCATCGTGTTCACGGCCTCGACAAGCCCGGATGATGCGATCAGGGCCCTGGATGCAGGAGCCAAGGGCTATATCCTGAAGGGCAGCCCCGGAGAGGACCTGTTTCAGGCTCTGCAGGCGGCGCAGCGGGGAGATGTCTATGTCACACCTGCTTTTGCGCCCAAGGTGATCGGCGCCCTCCGGGACAAGGCTCTGCAAAAACAGAAGGCAATCAGCAACAGGCTCAGCATTCGGGAGGAGCAGATCGTCAAACTCCTGCTGCAAGGAAAGAAGAACAGCGAGATCGCCGATGCGCTCTCGCTCAGCGACAAGACCGTCAAGGGCTACATGACCAACCTGATGGCCAAGTTGAACGCCCGCAATCGCCTGGAGGTGGTGCTTGCCGCGCAAAGGTTGAATCCGGCTGTGAGTATCGGGCCCGTCATCAAGCTGCGCTCCTGATCCAAGCCGCTCCCGGCGGCTTGTCCGAGAGGCTGGCGCTACGCTGTCACGGCTTCGCGCCGCCATGAGCCTTCGTCATCGGGCGGCTTCACAAATTGCCTCTTCATGGCTGGGCCTGCTCGGTATCAGAAGAGTGCAGGCGAAGCTGCCCAGGCCCATGAGCCCGACGACCCAGCCGAGCGGCCATGCGGTGCCGTCGGCAAAGCTGCCGGCCAGCGCCGAGCCGAGGATGCCGCTGCCGTAATGTAGCGCCCCTGCCAGGGCAGACACGGTGCCGGCGCGTTGGGGCTCCCCGGCCATGGCACCCGCGATCGAATTGGCGACGATGAAGCCGGTCGCGGAAATGAACAGGAAGAGCGGCAGCACCAGCCCCCAGAGGCCGCCGAGATCGCTTCTCGCCGCGATGGCGAGAAGCGCGCCCGCACCTGCCGCCAGTCCTGCGCCGAAGCGCAGCAGCCGGTCGCTGCCGAAGCGCGGCACCAGGCGGGCATTGAGCAGATTGGTCGCCATGATGCCGAGGATGCCGACGCCGAAAAGCGCGCCATAGAGCGTGGGCGGGACATGATGATAGCCGATATAGGCGAAGGGCGTGCCGGCGATATAGGCGTAGATGCCGCCATAGAAGAAGCCGCCGGCCCCGGCATAGCCGAGCAGCCGGCGCTGGCGCAGCAGCGCGCCGTAGCCCAGGAAGGCGCGCGCCAGCGGTTCATGGCTGCGCTGCTCCGGCGGCAGGGTCTCCGGCAGCATGAGGACCGCGGCCAGGGCGGCGAGGCCCAGGGCGACGAGCACGAGGAAGATCGCGCGCCAGCCGGCAAGGGTGAGGATCTGGCCGCCGAGGAGCGGGCCGAGCAGCGGGGCAATCGCCATGACGGTCATCAGCGTCGAGAGCATCTGCGCGGTGCGCGCGCCGTCATAGAGGTCGCGGACCATGGCGCGGCCCAGCACCACCCCGGCGCAGGCGCCGACGGCCTGGACGATGCGCCAGCCGATCATCGCTTCGGCACTGCCCGCGAATGCGCAGCCGGCCGAGCCGATGACGAAGAGCACGAGGCCGATCGCCACCGGGCGGCACCGGCCATAGCGGTCGCTGATCGGGCCCCAGAACAGCTGGCCGAGGCTGAAGCCGATCAGGAAGCCCGAGACCGTGAGCTCGATCAGCCCGGTATCGGCGTGAAGCGCGCGCGCCATCTCCGGCATGGCAGGCAGATAGAGGTCGGTCGAGATCGACGCGAACCCCATCAGCGCGCTGAGCACGCCGAGCACCCGCCAGGGCTGGCCGGCCGCATCGGGGCGCGACTGCTCAGCGGCGCAGGCCAGCGCCTTGGCTTCGATGTCGTTGCTCATGGGCCAAGTCCGTGCGGGTACCTTGCCGGCGCTCAGAGGCCGGTGGTGGCGAGCAATTGCTCGGGATAGCGCTCACCCTCGATCGCGATCGCCGCCGCAGCCTGCTCGATCTCGGCGAGGTCGGCGGCAGTGAGTTCGACCGCGACGGCGCCAAGATTCTCCTCGAGGCGATGAAGCTTGGTCGTGCCGGGGATCGGCACGATCCAGGGCTTCTGGGCGAGCAGCCAGGCGAGCGCGATCTGCGCCGGGGTGGCGCTCTTCTCGGTGGCGATACGCTGGAGGAGATCGACCAGGGCCTGGTTCTTCGCCATGGCTTCGGGGGTGAAGCGCGGCAGGATGCTGCGGAAATCGCCCTCGCCGAGCTTGGTGTCCTTGCTCATCGCGCCGGTGAGAAAACCCTTGCCGAGCGGGCTGTAGGGCACGAGGCCGATGCCCAGCTCCCCGCAGGTTTCCAGGATGCCGTTCGTCTCGACGCCGCGCGTCCACAGCGAGTACTCGTTCTGCAGGGCGGTGATCGGCTGCACGGCATGGGCGCGGCGTGCCGTCTTCGCGCCGGGTTCGGAGAGCCCGAAATGCCTGACCTTGCCGGCCGCGATCAGGTCTTTGACGGCGCCGGCGACATCCTCGATCGGCACGCCGGGGTCGACACGGTGCTGGTAGAACAGGTCGATGATATCGACGCCGAGCCGCTTGAGGGAGGCATCCGCGACCGCCTTGATCTGCGCGGGCCGGCTGTTCAGGCCGGACTGCTTGCCCTCGACGAAGTTGAAGCCGAATTTGGTGGCGATCACCACCTGGTTGCGGACCGGTCGTAGCGCTTCGCCGACCATCTCCTCATTGGTGTAGGGGCCATAGACCTCGGCCGTATCGAAGAAGGTGACGCCGCGCTCCACCGCCTGGCGGATCAGCGTGACGCCCTCCTGCCTGCTGAGCGTGTTGGCATAGCCGAAATCCAGACCCATGCAGCCATAGCCAAGGGCCGAGACTGCAAGGCCATCCTGTCCAAGAAGACGTGTCTTCATCGCCTGTTCTCCAGCGTGCAAAGGGCGTTCTCTCGCCGTGGTGCCGAAGATAGGGGAAGCGCCGTCGATCAATTAGACGGCATAAACCGCATGAAGTCATATCCGTGGTTCATGAGTAGGTTTCAGCCGTGGCCGTGCTGAACTGGCGCGTTCGCCACGGCCGTGCGTGCCGAGTGATACCTCTCGGGAGTGGCGAGTGCCCCCGCTGATGAAGGTCCGTTCCGGGGCAAAACTCAAACCTGAGATGGTCGATCGGGCGCTCAGCTGGGAGCGTTGCCTGGATTCGACACGGCGTCTCGCTCGGTGCGATCATTGCCCGCAACCGGGAGGAACCATGCGCGGCGGTCCCCATGGCCAAGAGGCCTTCATCAACACGCTGGCAGCGTCGCTGGCCGGTGCCGCGAGCCTCGCCAGGAACGCCCTGGTCGAGATCGCCATTCTGGGCGGGCCGGAGCGTCTCGATGCCCTCGAGCAGCAGTTTCTGAACGACGCCAAGAACGCCACGATCGAAGGCGTCTCGATCGAAGAGGATGCTCGTCTGCTCAACGATATCGTCGCGACGGTCGGGATGATCTTTGCGCAGGCTCGGGAGGCCGTGGCGGAGCGCCTTGGCGATCAGCAGCGACGAGACAGCGAGGGGCCGGACCCCGCCGGCCGGGAGCCCTGAGGCGTCGGCCCGAAAGGCGGATTGCGGCTTTTGCGGGCGCCGATGCAGATGCAGAAGGCCGTCGCCAGCCACCGAGCCTCGATATCTCCGTCGGGTCATAAGGCGGCTAAACCAGAAAGGCCCGTGGCGCCCTGGGAGAGGGGCCGAACTTATGGCGACGCTGGAGGCGGAACGTCCCCCTCGGCGAGCGCGGCATTCCGGTAGCGAGGATCGTTCGTGACTTCGAGGCCGATCCAGGACGGACAATCGACATGCTGCGTTGCCTCTGTCAGTTCGACCTCGGCGAGGACGAGCCCCGCATAGCGGCCTGCGAACACATCCACTTCCCAGGTCAACGCGCCATGATCAACCCTGTATCGCGTCTTTTCGAGGGGTGGACCTATGCACAGCGTCCGCAGCATTTCCTCGGCCTCCGCGACGGGGATTTCGTATTCGAGTTCCGGGCGGGAAAGACCATGGGTCTCCCCCTTGATGGTGAGGAACGCCTCATTGGCAGCACAGCGGATGCGGACGCTGGTCGTGCCCTTCGGCGTAAGATAGCCCTGGCGCAGGGGCTGCCCCGGTCCGGCCCTCTCACGCCAATCGTCGGCGATGACGAGGAATTTGCGTTCAATCTCTGTGCCCATGTCCGGTTCAGTGCTGGGTCTCGTGAGGGTCACCAGCCATAACCTGCTTGGCATTCCCGGGGAACATGACCCGCGAAGGGACATCGCGGTTTCGCACCAGACCGAAAGCCGTATCGTGGATTGGGGTTCGGCCGCGAAGGTGGAGGCCGGCCTGATCCGTGCCCTTTGCGACGACGCAGATCTTGGCGGCCGGGCAGGGGGCTTCCCCGCCGCGAGGATGCTCCCTCTGGTGGCGTGCCTCGCGCCCGGGCAGCGCTGTCCAGGCCGTCCTCGTGGCCGGGCGCTTTTGAGGTAGGCGCTGCGTACTCGCTGCCCCCCTCGCAGCTGCGGCGAACAATTTGCTCTGTAATCGCGCTTCCGGAGACATAATCTTTCGCAGGGCAGCAGCGTTCTCGCATCTGCAGCTTAAGGAGAATGCTGTTCGTCATTCCAGCGTATTTCAGAAAGAACATTCCGTTTGACTAAAAGAACAATTCTTCGTCAGTATTTCGACGGCCGGTCACGACATTCGTCCCTGGTCGGCGACGAAACGAGCGAGGAAAAACCATGTCGAGCGATGCGCTTTCCGTAGGGGCACGAGGGCCGAGGCGCCGCACGATCCTGACCCTGTCGATCCTGCTCTCCATCGTCGCGCCCGGCTTGGCGGCGGCCCAGGGGTTGCCGGCGCCACTCGCGAAGGCTCCGGTCGGCACGAAGCTCGTCGTCGCGGACCAGAACGAGGCACTGCAGACTCTGATGCGGGCGTCCGGCGCCCATGACAGGCTGTCGAGCCAGGTGACCTATGCCAATTTCCTCGGCGGTCCCGCCATTCTCGAGGCCTTCCGGGCGGGGGCTCTGGATCTCGCGACCGTCGGCAACACGCCGCCGATCCAGGCCCATGCGGCCGGCGAGCAGATACCGATCGTGGCGGCGCGAACCTCCTCGGAGACCGACTATTCGCTGGCCGTGCGGCCCGGCTTGACAATCGCCTCGCTGGAGGAACTGCGCGGCAAGAGCATCGCCTATGGCGAGGGGACGGGCCGTCAGCCCTTCGTTCTCAATGCGCTGAAACTCGCGGGGCTGACGAAGAAGGATGTGCGGCTCGTGCCCTTGCGGGCCGCCGATTTCCCGGATGCGGTGCGGACGGGGCAGGTCGATGTGGCGGCGCTGAACGAGCCGCATTTCTCGCGCTATCTCGCCGATTTCGCCGATCGCGGCGCGAGCGCCCTGCCGAAGGAACAGAACGACCGCCTGCCGAAGAGCCTGACCTATCTCTATGCGAGCAAGCGGGCCCTGGACGATCCGGCCAAGCTCACAGCCATTCGCGAGTTCGTGGCGGCCTGGATCGATGCCAACCGCTGGTCGCATGCGAATGCCGAGAGCTGGGTCGAGGCCTATTACGTCAAGCGCCAGAACCTCAAGCCGGCGGATGGGCGCAAGATCGTCGAAGCCGAGGGGCGCTTTGAATTTCCCCTGCTCGCCAGCCTGATCCCGAAGCAGCAGGCCTTGATCGACGTTATCCATGAGGCAGGCGACCTGCCGAAACGTCTCGATGCGCGCGAGGAGTTCGATCTGCGCTTCGACGACATCATCGCCGCCAAATCCAATTGAGGCTGTCCATGTCCGATCAAAGCCACGCGCTCATTGCGACGGCCTATTCGGTGCCCTTCGCCGCGATTGCGGGCGTTCCGGCGCAGGCTCACCCGGCTCCCCCTGCGCAGGGCAAGCTGCCGAAGCTGGCGCCGGGCCGCCTGCCCACGGGCGCCATCCTGTTCGGGCCGGTCGCGCTGGTCGTTCTCTGGGAGCTCGCCTCGCTGACGGGGTGGCTCTCGCCGAAATTCCTCGCGGCGCCGTCGACCGCCCTGTTCACCGGCTTCGAGCTGCTGCAATCGGGCACGCTTGCCGACCATTTCCTGGCATCGGCGGGGCGCGCCTATCTGGGGCTCGGCATCGGCGTCGCGATCGGCCTGCTGCTGGCGCTCGCATCCGGTCTCAGCCGGATCGGCGAGGCCTCGATCGACGGCCTCGTCCAGATCAAGCGGGCGATCCCGACGCTTGCGCTGATTCCGCTCGCGATCCTCTGGCTCGGGATCGGCGAGGGGATGAAGGTCGCCCTGATCGCCTCCAGCGTCTTCGTACCGATCTATATCAACACCCATGCGGCCCTGAGGGGCATCGATATCCGCCATGTCGAGCTCGCCCGCAGCGTCGGGCTGACGCGCAGCGCCTTCCTGCGCGAGGTGGCGCTGCCTGGTGCGTTGCCCGGCTTCTTCACCGGCCTGCGGCTCGCCGTGACCACCTGCTGGACGGCGCTCGTCGTGCTCGAACAGATCAATACCAGCCAGGGCATCGGCTATCTGATGAACCGCGCCCGTGACTATGGCCAGACCGACATCATCGTGGTCGGCCTCGCGATCTATGCGGTGCTGGGCCTTGGCTCCGATTTCGCCGTTCGGTTCTGGGAGCGCAAGACGCTGTCCTACCGCAAGGCGCTGGCGTCATGAACGCCTCGGCCCATCCGCTTCACCTGCCCAAGGCGGATGCTCCCGCGGTCAGCCTGCGCGACGTCACGCGCCGCTTCTCCGGCCGTAGTGTGCTCGGGCCCGTCTCGCTGGATTTCGCCGCGGGCGAGTTCGTCGCGCTCATCGGCAAGAGCGGTTCGGGCAAAAGCACGTTGCTGCGCGCCATCGCCGGGCTCGACGATGGTGTCGAGGGCGACGGCACGCTCACGGTGCCAGCCGACCGCTCCGTCCTCTTCCAGGATTCGCGGCTGCTGCCTTGGAAGAGCGTGCTGCAGAATGTCGTCTTCGGCCTGCATGCGGCCGACAGTAACGCTCGCGGGCGGCAGGCGCTGGCCGATGTCGGCCTCTCCGGGCGGGAGGACGCATGGCCGAACGCGCTCTCCGGCGGCGAACAGCAACGGGTGGCGCTCGCCCGCTCCCTGGTGCGCCAGCCGCGCCTGCTGCTGGCCGACGAGCCTTTTGGGGCGCTCGACGCACTGACGCGGATCCGGATGCACGATCTGCTCTTCCGATTGATCCGGCAGCATCGCCCGACCGTCCTGCTCGTCACCCATGACGTCGACGAAGCGATCAAGCTCGCCGATCGCGTGCTCGTCATCGACGAGGGGCGCATCACCCTCGACCAGCCGGTTTCCTTGGCCCACCCGCGCGCCAGGCACCCGGGCTTTGCTGCGCTGCGTGGCGAACTCCTCGCCGCGCTCGGCGTCACCGACCCGATTTGACCCGCCACCCGAGAGAGCGAACCCATGACCCGTGAACTTCACCTCAATCTGTTCATCAACGGTCGCGGCCATCACGAAGCGGCCTGGCGCCATGACGGCTCGGCACAGCAGGCGCTGACCGACATCGCCTATTACCGCGATCTGGCGCTGGCGGCCGAGGCAGCAAAACTCGATTCCGTCTTCTTCGCCGATCATGTCGCGCTGGGCGACGAGCTGGAACATGCGGCGCGCGGCGAACTTGAACCGCTGACCCTGCTCGGCGCGCTCTCGGCGCTGACTGAGCGCATCGGGCTGATCGCGACGGCCTCGACGGCCTATAGCGAGCCCTATAATCTCGCCCGCCAGCTCGCCTCGCTCGACCATCTCAGCGGCGGCCGCATCGGCTGGAACATCGTGACCTCCTGGGCGCCGGCGGCCGCGGGGAATTTCGGTCAGGAGCGGCAGGCCGGAATCGACCAGCGCTATGAGCGGGCGCATGAGTTCGTCGAGGTCGCCTCGAAACTCTGGGACAGCTGGGCGCAGGACGCGATCCTGGACGATCGCGAGACCGGGCAGTTCGCCAGGCCCGACCGGATCCGCCGCGCCGACCATCGCGGCACGCATTTCGGCGTTGCCGGCGCCCTGAACATCCCGCGCTCGCCGCAAGGCCGGCCCGTCTTCGTCCAGGCCGGCGCCTCGACCGATGGCCGTGCTTTCGCCGCCCGCTATGCCGAGGCGATCTTCACCGCGCATCTGACGAAAGAGAGCGCCATCGGCTTCTATTCCGACATCAAGACGCAAGCCCGCGCGCTCGGACGCCGCGGCGACCAGATCGTCATTCTACCCGGCATCAGCGCCGCGATCGGCTCGACCGAGGCGGAGGCGAGGCGGGTCTGGGAGGAGCTGAACGAACTGTCTCACCCGACTGTCGGCTTGTCGCGCCTCTCGAACCGCTTCGGCGGCTACGACTTCTCGCATCTGAAGCTCGACCAGGTTCTGTCGGTCGAAGATTTTCCCGATCCCGCGCAGGTGCAGGCCTCGCGCAGCCGGGCGCAGGCGATCACCGCCCTGGTCGGGCGCGAGCGGCCGACGCTACGCGGGTTGCTGCACAGCCTCGCCGGAGCGCGCGGGCATTTCACCGCGACCGGCACGCCCGAGCAGATCGCCGGTGTGATCGAGGATTGGTTCGTCTCGGGCGCGGCCGACGGCTTCAACGTCATGCCGCCGATCCTGCCGAGCCAGTTTGCGCTCTTCACCAGCGAGATCGTGCCATTGTTGCAGAAGCGTGGGCTCTTCAGGACGGACTATGGCGAGGGTACTTTGCGCCAGCGCCTGGGGCTCGATCCGGTGCCGAGCCAATTCGATCGGCAGGAGCCTCTGCAAAGGACGGCGTGATCGGCTGACCCTGGGCGCCGCTTCCCGGCGAGCGAGGGGAAGGGCGCACATGGCCAGCGACCTTCATGCAACTCCAGCGGAATAATCGCCGACTGGGGGGCCAAGGAGAGCTGCCCGCTCGGGCCGGGCCTGCGAATCCAGGCCGCCCCGGACAAAAGCAGGAGGGCTAATCTTATTCATTAATTTGGCTAATAGTCATATCGCTTCGTGCTGTGACTGGCATTCATCCCTCGGACGAAATCGCAATGCCTCGGGCTTGCACCACCGCCGAGAAACGCATGCCATCCAGCACCGAAAGCCTTAAGGCCGAACTCTGCCAGGTCATTGACGACCGGCGGGACGAATTTCTCGCTCTTCTCCAGGATTTCCTGCGCATCCGGAGCGTCAATCCGCCGGGCGACATGCGCGAGGCGGCCGATTTCGTGCGCGGCATTCTCGCCCGCTTCGGGCTTCCCCACCGCACGGTCTCCTGCCGCTACGACATGCCCAATATCCTGGCGCGATGGGATGCCCCCCGGCCCGGGCGCCATCTCGTCCTCAACGGCCACATGGATGTCTTTCCGGTAACGGACGACGCCTTGTGGGCGGCGGAGATCGTGGAGGACCGCATCGTCGCCCGCGGGGCGTCCGACATGAAGACCGGAACGCTCGCCTCCATCCTGACCTATTGCCTGCTTCACCCCTACCGGGATCGTCTGAACGGCGCCCTGACGCTGACCGTCGTATCGGATGAGCAATCGGGCGGCCGCTACGGTACCAAGTTCCTGTTCGACGAGCATGCGGACGCGATCACCGGCGATTGCTGCCTGAACGGCGAACCGAGCGGGCTCTCCAATGTCCGCTTCATGGAAAAGGGCACGCTGCGCTTCTCGCTGTCGGCTAAGGGGCCGGGAGGCCATGGCGGCTATCCGCACCGGGCCAACAATCCGATCGAGCAGGTCACCAACGCGGTTCACGCGATCTATCAGCGCTACCACCGGCAGCTTGCGACGCTGCCTCCCGAGATCGACGCGATCCTGATCTCTCCCGAAACCATCGCGGCGGCCGATGCCAATCTCGGGAAGGGGGCGGCGGACAACGCGCGGCGCATCACGGTCAATGCCGGCATCATCGAGGGCGGCCAGAAGGCGACGCAGATCCCGACGCAATGCTCCGTCCACCTGGACATGCGCTTCCCGATCGGTCCGGATCGCGACCGGATCCGGGGCGAGCTCGAGAGCCTCGCCTCCGAGTTCGGCTGCGCGCTGCTCGTCAACGAGGACCACAGCTATCCTGCAAGCAGCACCGACCCGTTCGGTGAGATGGCGACGATCCTGCGCGACAACATGAAGGGCCTGCTCGGCCACGACGCGCCGCCCGTCTGCAGCCTGGGCGGAACCGACACGCGCTATTGGCGCTGGCGCGGCATCCCCGCGCTGATCTGCGGGCCGTCCCCGATCAGCATGGGCACCGATGAGGAACATGTCACGCTGGACGAGGCGATCGCCGTCCTCAAGCTGCACGTGATGTGCGCGGTCGACTATCTCGGTCGCCCCACGAGCCCGGCCACCTAGGGTATCGGCCCGAAAAGTGGAATCCGGTTTTCGGAGAGATCCGATGCCCAAACAAAGAACTGGATCGCCGCTCCTGCGTACGACCGGACGCAGGGCGATCTAGGCCGGCCTGCACGCGCCCTGGCGCTCCGGGGCCGCCAACACTCAAGGGGGATCAGTGAATGAGATGCATCGCATGCGCGTTGCTGGCTGGCTGCTGCGATCGGAGCCCGCCATGACACAGACAGCCACGATGGCAGCGACCGGCCCCGGTGAACTGCCTGCCGATGAATTTCGCATCGCTCACTACACCATCATGCCGCAGCGGCACTACGGGCGCTTCCTTGCCGCTGCCGCGATCCTCGCCATTCTCGCCGCGATCGCGCGGGCCTTCGCGATGGGCGACATCGAGTGGCGCTATGTCGGGATGTTCCTGACGGCTCCCGCCATTCTGCACGGATTGGCCAATACGATCGTGCTGGCGGTCTTCGCGATGGTCCTGGGGATCGTGCTCGGGGTCGTGTTCGCAGTCATGCGGCTGTCCAAGAATCCGGTCCTGCGCATCGTCGCCATTGGCTATGTCTGGCTCTTCCGGGCGGCGCCTGCGCTCCTTCAACTGCTGATCTGGTTCAACCTCGCGCTGATCTTCCCGCGCATCGCCTTTCCCGGGCTGTTCGATGTCCGGACGGTGGACGTCATGACGCCGTTCGTGGCCGGCCTGCTCGGGCTTGGCATCCAGCAGGGCGCCTACACCTCCGAAGTCGTTCGCGCCGGCCTCCAGTCGGTCGATCAGGGCCAATATGAAGCCGCCCAGGCGATCGGCATGACGCGCATGCGGATGTTGCGCAGGATCGTCATGCCCCAGGCCATGCGTGTCATCGTTCCACCGGTCGGCAATGAATTCATCGGAATGATCAAGCTCACGTCTCTGGCGAGCGTGATCCAGTACTCCGAGATGCTTCATGCGGCGCAGACAGTATACTACGCCAATTCCCGTGTCCTTGAACTCTTGTTCGTCGCTAGCATCTGGTATCTCGGGATCGTCAGCCTGCTGAGCTTCGGCCAGAGCTTCGTCGAGCGGTATTTCGGGCGTGGTGACAGGGGAGGTCGTCGATGACGATCATCAACGCTGCGCCGCTGGTGCGGGCCATCGATATCCGCAAGACCTTCGGTGACTTCGAGGCCCTGAAAAACGTCACGCTCGATATCAGGCGGGGTGAGGTCGTCTGCGTCATCGGCCCGTCGGGCTCGGGAAAGAGCACGTTCCTGCGCTGCATCAACCAACTCGAGCAGATCGATGGTGGAGCGATCTGGGTCAATTCCGAGCTCGTCGGATACAGGCGGGACGGGCAGAAGCTCTACCACCTCAAGGATCACGAGATCGCCCGCCAGCGCCGCTCGATCGGCATGGTGTTCCAGCGCTTCAATCTCTTCCCGCATTTCACGGCGCTGGAAAACATCGTCGAAGGGCCGGTGCAGGTACTGGGCGAGGAGCCTGGCCAGGCGCGCGAGCGGGCCCGGGCACTGCTGGCCCAGGTCGGCCTTGCCGACAAGGAGAACGCCTATCCGAGCCAGCTCTCGGGCGGCCAGCAGCAGCGGGTGGCGATCGCACGCGGCCTGGCCATGAGGCCCGACCTGATGCTGTTCGATGAGCCGACCTCCGCACTCGATCCGGAACTTGTCGGCGACGTGCTGCAGGTCATGCGGGATCTCGCCAGGAGCGGCATGACGATGATCGTCGTCACCCATGAGCTCGCCTTCGCCCGCGAAGTCGCCGATCGCGTCGTCTTCATGGACAGGGGCGAGATCGTCGAAGTGGACCGGCCGGAGCAGCTGCTGTCCACGCCGAAGCACAGGCGCACCCAGGAATTCATCTCGGCCGTCCGCGTCTAGAGCATCGGATCGAAAAGTGGAATCCGGTTTTCGAAAAATCCGATGCCCAACAAAGAGTTAGATCGCCTAGCCTGCGTCCGAACGGACGCATGGCGATCTAGAGCATCGGATCGAAAAGTGGTATCCGGTTTTCGAAAAATCCGATGCCCAACAAAGAGTTAGATCGCCTAGCCTGCGTCCGAACGGACGCATGGCGATCTAGAGCATCGGATCGAAAAGTGGAATCCGGTTTTCGAAAAATCCGATGCCCAACAGGGATCTAGATCGCCTGGCCTGCGTCCGAACGGACGCATGGCGATCTAGCGCCGGCCGTTCGCTTTCAACACAGAAGAGGAGTGGGAAATGAAGATCCATGCATGTGCCGTCGCGGCTTTACTCGCCAGTTTGTCCTGCGCTCACGCGCAGGCCGTGCCGGAAAAATTCAAAACGGCCGGAAAGATCGTTATTGCCACCGTGGCGAACTATCCGCCCGTCACCTTCAAGGATCCGGCCACGAACACGCTGAGCGGATACGACATCGATGTCGGGAACGCGATTGGCCAGCGGCTCGGCGTCAAGGTGGAGTGGCAGGAAACCAGTTTCGAGCAGATGATCAGTGCGGTCACGACCGAGCGGGTCGACCTGATCCTGGCCGGCATGAACGATCTGCCCGAGCGGCGCGAACTCATCGATTTCGTCGATTACATGCAGTCAGGCGTGCAGTACTTCGTCCAGCAGAAGCGGACGGATGAATTCAAATCCGTGGCCGACCTCTGTGGCAAGACGGTTGGAGCCAGCCGCCGAACCAATTTCCCCAAGGAGATCGAGAGCTGGAGCCAGGAGAACTGCGTCAAGTCGGGTAAGCCGGCGGTCAAGATCCTGGGTACCGAAGGCTCGGCCGATGCGCGGGCTCAACTGCGCCAGGGGCGTATCGACGCCGGCGCGCAGGGGAATGAAACCCTGCCTTACCTGATGGGTCTCGAAGCCAATACCTACAAGCTCCTGGGAGAGCCGTTCGCGATGACCTATCAGGGCATCGGCGTCTCCAAGAAGAATCCCGGGCTGCGGGACGCGGTGGCTGCAGCGTTGAAGGCGATGATTGCCGACGGCAGCTACCAGGCGATCGTCGACAAATACGGCGTTCAGCCGAGTGGGCTCAAGAGCATCGCGATCAACGGCAAGCCGCTGGACTGATCCGGAGGACGGCAAGCAGGAGGAAAGGCAGGAGTTCAGCCTTTCTCCTGCTCGAACAGGTGGAACTGATCCCCCATCCACGGCGCCATGTCGCGGAGGAGGGGGAGGGCCTGGGTCCGCAGGAGTTTGCAGAGAAGCTGAGCCACCTCCTGCGGGATCGTTCCGAGCTCGGACTTCCGGGCATAGAGGTCAACACGCCGCCTCAGTTTCATGGCCGGCAAGGCGACGAGACGCGTTCCGCGCAGCCGCTCCCGCGTCTGCAGGGCAATCAGCGGCGTCGTGATCGTCCAGCCCAATCCGGCGGACACCATCGTCGCGATCGTGTCCGCCGTGTCGCTTTCGAATTCACGGGGAAAATCGAGCCTGCGCTGGCGGATCGCCTGCTCGATCTGCCTGCCTGCGCTGGTCCGCTGGGTGTGACGGATGAAGCTGAGACCCTGGAGATCCGCCAGGCTCGCGACGGGCTTGTCCCAGGCCTCCGGCAGTAGCAGGGCAAAGGGCTCGATCAGCAGGGGAATGGTGAGCGCCACGTCGGTTTCGCGCAACAGGTCGACGCCGATCAGGATGTCGATCTCCCGGCTGCGGAACTGCTGTTCGCTGACCCCGCGCAGGTTTGCGAAGAGCGAACAGCGCTTGAAGGAATGGCCGAGTTCGCGCACGAATTGCGGACCAACGACCGTGGTCAGCGAAGCGACCATCGAAATCCTGAGGGTCGGCGTCGCGTTTCGGCTCATCCGACGCAGATTGATGTCGAGCTCGGTGGCCTCGGTGAGCAGCGCTTCCGCACGTTCCAGCAGCATTCGGCCTGCCGTGGTGACCTGAACCGGACGAATACTGCGGTCGATCAGCGAAACCTCGAACTCCTTCTCCAATGACGCTATGACCTGGGACACGGCGGATTGAGTGAGTCCGAGCATGCGTCCTGCTTCCGTAAGCGTTCCGGCGGAAACAGCGGCCCGGAAGATCTCCAGCTGACGCAGGTCAAAGCCAAGTTTGCGCACGCCAGTTCCCTGTTCGATCGACTTGCGGGGAGTGTTCCCCTCACTTTCCCCGCGTGCCTAACGGAGAGGGCATGAAAGCGGAAGTCGAGAGAAGGGCAGATCGCGCGGCTCACTCCCGAGGGGGGCGACCGGCGCCTCCCTCCAAGCGTCATACCAGCGTGATCTTGCCGCTCGCCAGCTCGTAATGCGCCCCGACCACCTTGATCTTCCTGCTTGCGACGAACTCCGCGAGGATCGGCTTGGCGGTCTCGAGCCGGCGTCTGCCGCGGCGGACATTTTCCGTGATCGCTGCGGCGAGGAGGTCGTCCGGCTTGCCGGCCTTGGCGGCCTCGACCGCCGGCCTGATCTCGCGCACCATCTCCTGCAGGTGGCCCGGCAGGGTCGCCTTGTCCCGCACGACCTTGATCGTGGCGTCGACCGCGCCGCAGCCCGAATGTCCAAGGGCCATGACGAGCGGCGTGTTGAGGTATTTCACGGCATATTCGAGGCTGGCCAGGCCATCGTCATTGACGAAATTGCCGGCGAGGCGGACCACGAAGAGGTCGCCGGGGCCCTGGTCGAAGGCGAGTTCCGGCGAGACCCGCGAATCCGCGCAGCTCAGGATCGCGGCGACCGGATATTGGGCGCTGGCGCGGGCGGCCCGGCCGGCCGAATAATCCTGGTTGGCAGGAGTATTGGCCGCATAGCGCGCATTGCCCTCCATCAGCCGCTTCAGCACCTCGTCCGGCGAGATCGCATTCTGCGGGGGCGCAGCCTGGGCGAAGGCCTGCCGGGGCAGGGCGGCGGCGCCGGCAAGGGCCGCCATGCCGGCAAAGAGGCCCCGGCGGGACAGGCCTGACACGGGCGAGCAGCAGAGATCACACATGACGAAGGACTCCTCCATAACGGCCTGCATGGCGTGCAGCCCGGCCGCTGTCACCCTTGCGGCCAAGTTCGCCTGCGAAGCAGGCGCCGTCATTACTGCTACAGGACAGCGATGCTGCGAAGCCCAAATTGCGCACGGGGTGAAGCGTTGCTGCACGCCCACCGACAGCCTCGGCATTGCCAATTGGGTCGCATCCGGTGTCCGGCGCGATCGTACTGCGCGGCATCCGCATATCCGACTTGTGCCGGGCGCGGACCTTAAGCGCCACCTTAGCCGATTGCCTTAAGCCGGGCTTAATTCTGTAGCTCTTACCACGAGCATTGGGTCCAAAGCATCGTCTCGTTTTAGACTCAATAAAAGAAGGCTGGATCTGGCCAGTATAGTGGCTGGTATCTTGTCATGTGAATCCGAGGGTAAGTCATGAATAGTCAAGATATCCAGGGGATGGTGAACAATCTGAAGGAAGGGCGCCTTTCGCGGCGGTCCTTTATTCAGAGAATGGCGGCTGTGGGTATCACGGCGCCGATCGCGAGTCAGATCCTTGCCTGGAACGGCGTCGCGATGGCGAACGCAACGATCGAATACAAGCCGACGAAGGCTGGCGGCGGTGGACCGTTGAAGATCCTGCTCTGGCAGGCTCCGACCCTGCTGAACCCGCATTTCGCCTCCGGCACCAAGGACCAGGTCGCCTCGCGCGTCTTCTACGAGCCGCTCGCCGGCTGGGACAAGGAGGGCAATCTCTTCCCGCAGCTCGCGGCCGAAGCTCCCACAAAGGCCAATGGCGGCCTCTCCGAGGACGGCAAGAGCGTCACCTGGAAGCTGAAGCAGGGCGTGACCTGGCATGACGGCAAGCCGTTCACGGCCGATGACGTCGTCTTCACCTGGGAATATGCCGCCGATCCGGCGACCGCCGCCTACACGACCGGCGCCTACAAGGACATCAAGGTCGAGAAGATCGACTCCCACACCGTCAAGGTGATCTTCAAGGAAGCGACGCCGTTCTGGGCCGATGCTTTCGTCGGCGTCGCCGGCATGATCATCCCGAAGCACCATTTCGGCGAGTACAAGGGCGCCAAGTCGCGCGAGGCTCCGGCCAACCTGAAGCCCGTCGGCACCGGCCCCTACAAGTTCGTCGACTTCAAGCCGGGCGACGTCCTCACCGGCACGCGCAACGAGAATTACCACGTTCAGAACAAGCCGCATTTCGACACGCTCGAGGTCAAGGGCGGTGGTGACGCGATCTCGGCGGCGCGCGCCGTGCTGCAGACCGGCGAATACGACTATGCCTGGGATACGCTGGTCGAGGACGAAGTTCTCAAGCGCATGGAGACGGGTGGCCGCGGCAGGATCAGTGCAGCGCAGGCCGGCGACGTGGAGTTCATCACCCTGAACACCACCGATCCGTGGACCGAGGTCGACGGCGAGCGTTCGAGCGTCAAGACCAAGCACCCGACGCTCAGCGACCCGGCCGTGCGCCAGGCGATCAACCTGCTGATCGACCGCGACTCGATCCAGAAGTTCATCTATGGCCGCGGCGGCATCGCGACGGCGAGCTTCGTGAACCAGCCGAAGCAGTTCAAGTCGGAGAAGCTGAAATACGAGTTCAGCCTCGAGAAGGCCAACAAGATCCTCGACGACGCCGGCTGGAAGAAGGGCGCCGACGGCATCCGCGAGAAGGATGGCAAGAAGCTGAAATTCGTCTTCCAGACCTCGATCAACGCGCCGCGTCAGAAGGTCCAGGCGATCGTCAAGCAGGCCTGCCAGCGCGCCGGCATCGATCTCGAGCTGAAGTCGGTGACCGCGTCCGTGTTCTTCTCCTCGGACGTCGCCAACCCCGACACCTATACCAAGCTCTATGTCGACATGGAGATGTACACCACGACGCAGCCGCAGCCCGATCCGGAGCGCTTCCTGAACCAGTTCGTGTCCTGGGAGATCGCCAACAAGGAGAACAAGTGGCTCGGCCGCAACGTCTCGCGCTACTCCGACCCGGCGGCTGACGAGGCCTATAAGGCCGCGCAGAAGGAACTCGACCCGGCCAAGCGCGCTGCGCTGCTGATCAAGGTCAACGAGATCTTCTGCGAGGCCAACGTGATCCTGCCGGTCCTGTCGCGGACCAAGGTCGTCGCTGCGGCGCTGACCCTCGCGCATGATCACAGCGGCTGGGACGTCGACACCTGGAACCTCGCTTCCTGGTATCGCAACTAAGCACGAAGCGGCCCTTCACCGGGACATCTCGGTAAGGGGCCGCAACCGATATCTGCGGCGCCGGCATCCGCCCGGCGTCGCGACCTCGTCGTGGCAGGGCCCGGCGGGATTCATCGACCGGGCGTTCTGTGAGACCTGGCCGATGCCTGACTTGGTTTGCCAACCGACCTGGCCTGCGCTGAAATTCAAAGTTTGGTGGCGGGCATCGGGCCTGTTCCGTGAGCGATCGCTGCCATTCATCGTCAAAGAACGATCGTTTCGGTGGCAGTGACGCCAATGAGGACGGCTCCGAAGATGGCGAAGATCGATTTCAAGAATGCCCTTAGACCACTCTATGACCCGCCCACCGGGCACTTCGCCTTGGTCGACGTGCGGCAGATGCCGTTCGTGAAGGTGAACGGCGAAGGCGATCCCAACACCGCACCGGCTTACCGTTCGGCGATCGAATGGCTCTACGGCGTCAGCTACGCCATGAAATTCGCCGCAAAGGCTGAGCTCGGCACGGATTATGTGGTGCCGCCGCTGGAAGGATTGTGGTGGGCCGACGATCCCCGGAGCTTCATCACCCGTCAAAAGAACCAGTGGCGCTGGACGATGATGATCATGGTCCCTGATTTCGTCACCCATGACATGTTCGAGAAGGCGGTGATGAAAATGGGCGGCAAGTTTGGCCAGCCCCCGCAGAGCCTGCGCCACGAATCCTATGCTGAAGGGCTCTCGCTCCAGACCTTGCATGTGGGCAGCTATGATGAGGAGGGGCCGGCCCTGGCCCGGCTCCATGATGAGGTGATGCCGGGCAAGGGGATGACCTTCAACGGCCCGCACCACGAAATCTATCTGAGCGATCCGCGCAGGACTGAAGCGGGGAGGCTCAAGACGGTCCTTCGCCAGCCGGTGAAATTCTTGGCGTAGGGCGGGGCGGAAGTCGGCTCCTGCCCCCTCGGCAATGTCTGCTTGCTGGCAATGTCTGTGTCCACGAGCACGAAGGCTATCCGCTGTCGGTTCAACTGGGGCGAGGAGGGGAGATTGCGTCATGAACCGATTTGGCGGATTGCTGGCGCATGAGAACCCGGATCAAGGTTTGCGGGATCGCGTCAGCCGATGAAGCCCGCCTGGCGGTAGCGGCTGGCGTCGATGCTCTCGGCTTCAATTGCGTGGGGCCTTCCAGTCCTCGCCATGTCGCGGACCCGACAGTCGCCGCGATCACGACACTCACGCCGCCTCCCGTCGCGACATTCCTGCTGACCGTCGAGCGGACAGCCGACGCGATCGCCGCCCATGTGCGCCGGACGCGTCCGAGCACGGTCCAGATTCTCTGGAACATCGATCCGGCCGAGTCCGCCCGTCTGGCCGTGATCGAGCCTGATCTGCGCCGCGTTCAGGTCGTCCATGTCGAGAGCCGCGCAGCGCTGGAGCTGATCCCGGCCTACAGCCCCCATGTTCACGCCTTCCTGCTCGACTCAGGGAGTCCGAACGCAGCGACGCCGGAGCTGGGCGGCACTGGACGCCCGCATGACTGGGCGATCAGCGCCGAATTCGTCCAAGCCAGCCCTCTGCCGGTGTTCCTCGCGGGCGGGCTTACCCCGGCCAATGTCGGCGACGCGATCCGGCAGGTCAGGCCGTTCGGCGTGGACCTGTCTTCAGGTGTCCGGACGGCAGGCCAGCTCGACCCGGTCAAGTTGGCGGATTTCGCCTTGGCCGTGCGTAAGGCGGATGACGCTCTGAACCCGGCCTAGAGGCGGGCGCGCGATCCACGGCTCCGGAATCGGCCTGTGCTCGCCTTCAGAACCGGATGTCGATGCGTCCCTTGAGGGCGTGATCGCGGGTTCGTTCGCCTATGACAGCGGAATAGCTGATCCCGACCGTGGTCGAGGCGATGGCGCGCCAGTCGAGCCCGGCTTCGGCGACCAGCGCATTGCGATCGATGGCCGTCGCGTAAACCGAGGCCGGGGTCGTGCCGGCAAGGAAAGCGGTGGTAGCCTGCGGCGTCAGCTCGCCAAAGCCATAACGCCAGCCAAGCAGGCCGCGGGCGAAGAGCGGCATCGTGCCGATCTGCGCCTCAGCGCGCAGGCCGAGCGTCGCGAAGCCGAGATTTTGGTCGCCGGAGAAGACCCGCAGCGCGGCCGCGCCTCCCTGCTCAAGGCCGGAGCCGGAGGAGACCCTGAGCAGGACGAGCTGGGCGATGGGCTCAAGGGCAAAGTGCTCGAAGCGAAAGGCATAGCCGAGCTCGGTGAAAGCCTGCACCACGTCGGTGTCGCGCTGCGAGGACAGCCTGTCACTAAAGCTGCGGAGCTGGACCTGGCGGGTCAGGTTGGTCTCGCCGAAGGAATAGCCGAGGCCGCCATCGAGCCGCCAGGCGCCGAGACGGGCGCCAGCGTAGAGCGCGGCATGGCCGCTCTCGAGCCGGCCGGAGGACAGCCTGGCATCGACATCGAAATTCGAGCGGGTGTAGCCGCCGGCGACGCCGAGCCTGAGCGAGCCCGCAGCCGTATCGTAGAGCTTGAGGTCGGCGCCGAGGATGGCGCCGCCGGTGCGCTGCGAGAGGCTCGCCGCATTGCCGTCGCCATTGCTGTTGGCTTGGGCTCCCACCGCCTCGCCCCAGATTGCGAAGCGCTCCTCGAAGCGCGGCGCCGGCAGCAGGGCCGCGCCCTTGGTGCGCGGCAGGTCGGCCGTGAACTCGGCCGCGACGTTCTGGCCCGGCGCCACCAGAAGCGGCCCGCGCAGGCGCCCGAGGATGGCCTCGCGCAGCAGCCGGCTTTCGCCGATCGCAACCGCGACGCCCTGGGCATGGGCCTCGCCCGAGAGCTGGTCGAATCCGGCGCGCGCCTCATCGGCTGTGGCCGAGAGCAACGCATCATAGACGCGGTTTCCCGCTCCCAGCCCCTCCGCCGCGACCGCGATCCCGCTCTGGTTGCGCGTTCGGGCGATGAAGGATCCGCCGCCGCCCGGCCCGAACGACGTGCCGTTGCGGCTCATCGTCAGAGTGACGTTCTGCGGGTCGTAAGCCAGCGAGGGCGTCAGGAAGGCGAGGTTCGAGCTGACGCCGGCGAACTGCCCGCTGACGCCGCCGCCCGCCGTCAGGATGGTATAGGTCGTCGAGGCCGCGTAAGTGCCGTTCTCTGCCAGGACCTGGACGGCGCCGCCCGACAGCGTCGCCGCACCCGAGGCATTGATCCTATCGCTCTGTCCGGCCGCATTGATCTCGACCTGATAGGTCGAGCCGGCGGCGAAGGCGACATTGCCGGCAATGGTCAGCGTGCCGATCGAGTTGCCCGGCGCGACCGTACCGCCGCTCGTCACGGCAAGGCCGCCGAGCGTGCCCGAGCCCGCGAGCGTGCCGCCGCTGTTCACCGTCGCCGCGCTCGCGATCGAGCCGTTGACGACGAGCGTGCCGGCATTGACCGTGGTTGTGCCGCTAAAGCTGCTGGCGCCCGAGAGCACGAGCGTGCCAGCGCCGGCCTTGGTCAGGGACCTGCCGTCCCAGCCGGTTGCGGCATTGGGCGCCCTGTCTGTCAGCGCCGCGCCGACATCGAACCTGTCGGCGGCATTGGTCAACGTGAAGGTGCCATGCGCGAGCGAGTTGCCCGCAGTCCAGCTCAAGCCATAGCTGGCGAGAAATTGCTTGCTGTCGGCCGATTTGCCGGTCGCCAGCGTCAGATAGTCCACCGTCCCGTTGAAGCCGCCGACCGTGACCGTGCCGAAGTCGCCGCTGATTCCCGAGCGCGTATCGATCAGGACCTTCTCCAGGCCGTTCGCGTCGCCGATGCCGCTGAGGTCGAAGGTGACATTGCTGCCGAGCGTGACGCGTTCGGCCTGGAGGAGGGGACCGCCCGTAGAGGCCATGACCGACAGTGCCGTATTGTTGGCGAAGCCGACATCCTGGGCGACCTTCACCGTCGCCAGGCTCTGGATCGCCAGGCTGCCGCCGGTCACATTGATGCCGCCCGCCAGAGTGTAGGTTCCGGCTGCTGCGCCGGTCCCGAATTGCAGCGCGCCGCCAGATACCGTCGCGTTGCCGCCGGAGCCGAGGCCGGCCGCGTTCGCGACGACTAGCGTTCCGGCCTTGACCTGGGTCGTGCCGCTGCGCGTCACGGCCTTGTCCAGTGTCCAGGTGCCGCTGCCCTGCTTGACGAGCGCGCCGGTGCTGAAACTGGTCGTGCCGCTGACGGCCGCCGAATAGAGCTGAGCGCCCGCGCCATCGAGCGTCAGCGTGGAGGCAGCGTTGGTGCCGATGCCCAGATTGCCCGTGATGCTGGAGCCGGTGAACAGCGTGACGGTGTTGGTGCCCGCGGAGCGCAGCGCCACATTGCCTTTCAGCGCGCCGGAATTGCTGAGCGCGGTGTTTCCGCCGATCGCCTGCACCGATGCCGTGCCCTCGATGGTGGCGCCGGCGCCGTTGGTCACCGTGCCGCCATTGATCAGGCGCACGCCGGCCGAGGGGCCCTTGATGAGGCTGCCCGACCCGGTATTGGTGACCGTGCCCGCCGCGCCGCTGATGCCCACGCCCGCGGCAAGGGCGTCTGTGCCGTCGGCGATGATCGAGCTTGCCGTGTTGGTCACCGTGCCGCCATCGGCAAAGCTCACCCCGTAGAGCTTGCCCGTGATCGTGCCGCCGCCTTGGTTGGTGACAATGCCCAGGCCGGCGACGATCTCCACGCCATGTCCCTGGTTGTCAGCGGTCACGCTGATGCTGCCGCCGGTGTTGGTCACCGTGCCCGCACCCCAGATGCGGACGCCGCCCAACCCGCCGGCAATGCTGGCGCCGGTTCCGTTGGTCACCGTTCCGTCGGTATTGATGAACACGCCGAGGCCATCAGTGCCGGTGGCGCGGATGGCGCTCCCGGCGCCGAGATTGCTCACGTCACCCCCCTTGTCGAGCAGCACGCCGTGGCCGACGGCTGTGATGGTGCCGCCCCGGTTGGTCACCGAGCCGCCATCGCCGAGTTGCGCGCCGGCGGAATCCCCCTCGATCCGCCCGGTGGCTGCGTTCTCCACCGTGGCGAGGCCGGTCGTGGACAGCACGCCAGCCTGCCCTGCAGCCGTTCGCGAAAGCGTGCCCGCATTGCTCAGCGTGCCCCCGTTATTGAGGGTGATTTCGTTGCCGATGCTGACGCCGGCATTGATCGCCAGGGTGGCGCCAAGATCGGCGCTGTTGTCCACAGTGACGGTATCGCCGCCGAGCTGCGCGTCGGAGCTCACGACCAGAGTACCATTCGTCACGAGGGTCTGGGCGTAGCTGCCCGCGCCCGGAAGCGTCAGGACCAATCCCGCCAATGCGGTGGTGGACAAGAGCCACCCGCGACGCAAACCGCGCGTTGCGCTGGTCAACAAGGTCGATGTCATCAGTCCATCTCACGCATGCAAAACACCGCTGTCCGGCGCAGCGATCTCTGGCTATTGTTTAAGTTCGGCCACCGTCGTCGGGGCGTTACTGCGCCGTGACACGAACGTTAATTCTGCCTGCCTCTGCGTTCGCGCCGGGCAGAACCTGTGCTTTTCGAGAAGGATTGACGTGTTCGTGTTGCCGGCAGAATGAAGGACGGTGTCGCTCTTCCCAAATTCCGTCTCTCGCTGCTCGGACGATTCGAGCTGGCAACGCGCGATGGCATCGTCCGGCTGCCGAGCCGGAAATTGTCGGGGTTGTTGGCCTATCTGGCCTGCACGGCGCCTCAACCCCAGCCGCGTGAAAAGCTGGCCCATCTGCTTTGGGGCTCGCATTTCGAGACGCAGGCCCGGCAGAACCTGCGGCAGGCGATCTTTCGGCTGCGCCGGATTTTAGGCCAGGAAACGCTCGTCAGTACCGACGACGAGGTCTGGCTTGCGCCCGGTGCGATCGATTGCGATGCTGTTCGCTTCGAGGCGTTGATCACCGAGGGTGGGGCTGCGTCGCTCGCGGCGGCCGCCGATCTCCACCGGGGTTCGTTCCTGGCCGACCTGAATATCGAAGAAGACGCGTGGCTGAGTTGGCGCGCCTCGCTGCGAGGACGCCTCGAAGGCCTGGCGCTCGACGCGATGGTCAGCGCGAGCCAGGGCGCGATGCGGGCGGGGAACGAGGAGGCTGCGCTCAAGGCGGCTCATCGGGCCATCCAGGTCAATGCCCTGCGCGAGGATGCGCATCGGGTCGCCCTCCACGCGCTCGTCGCCATGGGACGCAAAGCCGAGGCGCTCAGGCATTATCAGGATCTGGCTGCGTTGCTGAGGCGCGAGCTCGGCGCAGCGCCCGATGCGGTCACGCAAGCGCTGGCGGCGGAGCTGCGCAGCGCAACGCCAGAGGCTGCGCCGCGGACGAGCGGCGAACGGCATCCTGCACTCTCCGGGACAGTCGAACCGCCTGTCGCGGCAAGGATCGTCGCGGCGCGAGACGGCGAGGCTCCTGCGAAGGGGCTTCGTCCGGATGCTCGCGAGCAACGCCAGCTGACCATTCTTGTTTGCGATCTGGTCGGCGCGATCAGCCCCTCGGTGAGCTCTGATCCCGAAGATATCCACGATCTGATCGCCGCCTTCCACGCGACCGTCGCCGATGTCGCGGCGCGATTTGGCGGCTTCGTCGCCCATTACCAGGGCCATGGCGTTGTCGTGTATTTCGGCTATCCGGCCGCCCATGAGCATGATGCCGAACGCGCCGTGCGCGCCGGCCTTGCTCTCCTTGCCGCCACCATCGGCGGCCTGGCCGCGCCGTTGGCCGGGGCGCTGCAGGCGAGTGTCGGCATCGCCACCGGGCTCGTTGTCGTCGGGGAGAAATCGACAGCGGACAAGAACCGGCAGCATGTCGCGACGGGGGAGGCCCCGGCCCTGGCAGCGCGTCTGCAGGGCAGTGCGGCAGGGGGCGAAGTCGTCATTGCCGCGAGCACGCAGCAGCTTGTGGGTCGACAGTTCGCCTGCCGGGCGCTCGCGGCCCGCAGCGGCTCGCAACAGCCGGAAGCATGGCAGGTGCTTGAAGCATGGCAGGTGCTTGGCGAGATCGCCGGGGTGAGCCGCTTCGATGCCCGGCGCGGTGCGGTTCTGAGCCCGCTCATGGGCCGTGAGGAGGAGATCGCGCTGCTTCTGCGCCGCTGGGATCAGGCCGGTGCGGGGGAAGGGCGTGTCGTTCTGATCTCGGGCGAGCCTGGCATCGGCAAGTCGCGCCTGGCCGAGAGCGTGCCGGCCCGGACCGGCTCCGGGCCCGATTCCCTCCTGCGCTATTCCTGTGCTCCGCATCATGCCCAGAGCCCGCTGCACCCGTTCATTGCCCGCATCCAGCAGGATGCCGGCTTCGGCCCCGGCGACAGTGCCGGCGCGAAGCTCGACAGGCTGGAGGCGTTGCTTGCGCCGACATCGCTCGATCTGCCGCGCGATATGGCGCTCTTCGCCGAGCTGACCGGAGTGCCGCTGGAGGACCGCTACCCCGCGCTGGCGGCCAGTCCGCAACAGAAGCGCGAGATGACGCTTGGCCTGCTCCTCGACCAGATCGAGCGCGCCGCAGCCCGGAAACCGGTCCTGATCCTGTTCGAGGACGCGCACTGGATCGATCCGTCGTCGCTCGACCTGCTCGAGCGCTTGGTGACCCGCGCCGCCCGGCTGCCCCTGCTGCTGCTGGTCACCTGCCGGCCGCAGTTCCAGCCCGGCTGGCTCGACCAGCCACATGTCACCGCGCTGTCGCTCAGCCGCCTTGGCCCGGGCGACAGCGCGGGCATCATGCGCGGCGTGGCCGGGGAGAGGGCGCTCCCCGATGCGGTCGTCGGCCAGATCATGTCGCGCACGGATGGCGTGCCGCTGTTCATCGAGGAGTTGACACGCTCGCTTCTCGAAGGCGGGCTGTTGCGTCAGACCGGGGACGGCTGGGTCCTCGACGGGCCGCTGCCGTCAGTGGCTATCCCGACGACGCTGCAGGCCGCGCTGGCGGCCCGACTCGACCTGCTCGGCCCGGCAAGGGACGCAGCCATGATCGGCGCTGCGATCGGTCGCGAGTTCTCACACGAGCTGATCGCTGCGGTGTCGGGCCTTGCCGCCGCGGAGCTCGAGACGGCGCTCGCGCGGCTCGTGGAATCCGGCCTCGTCTCACGCCGCGGTGCATCTTCAGGGCAAGGCTACGTCTTCAAGCACGCGCTCGTTCAGGACGCTGCCTATGCCACGATGCTGAGGAGCCGGCGACGCGACCTGCATGCGAAGATCGCCCGGACGCTGATCGATCAGTTCCAGGCCTGGGCCGAAGACCAACCCGAGCTCGTCGCGCACCATTTCACGGAAGCCGCGCTCGGCGGCGAGGCGGTCGGCTACTGGCTCAAGGCAGCCCGGCTGGCGCAGGCGCGCTGGGCCAATCGCGAGGCCGCGGGGTTTTTCGAGCAGGCCTTGCGCGTTCTGGCCACACTCCCTGAGACCCGGGAGACGCACGAGCAGGCCATCGATCTCCGGTTCGAATTGAAGGCGTCGCTTCTCCCGCTCGGACAATTCGACCGCATCATCGGCCATCTTCGCGAGGCCGAGAGCCTGGCCACGCGCCTGGATGATCAACACAGGCTGGCGCGGTTCGCCTTCCATATGTGCCAGACCCTGGCGCTGGGCGGCGATCCGGCGGAAGCCGCGGGTTTTGGCCAGCAGGCGCTGGCGCTGGCGGATTCGCTCGGCGACGTTCCGCTCCAGATGGCGGCGACCCTGATTCTCGGGACGGCCTGCTTCTCGACGATGGCATTCCAGCAGGTCGAGCCGCTTTTCGTGCGAGCGCTGGAATTGCTCGATCGTCAGCCCCGCTTCGAGCGATTTGGTCTCGCTGGATATCCAGCCGTGACGGTCCGCGCTTTCCTGGCGCGCATCCATGCCGAGCAGGGCAGGTTCGAGCAGGGCATCCTGCATGGCGAGGAGAGCATTCGCATCGCGCTGGCGGTCGATGACCCCCTCGGCCTGACGATCGCCTATTGGTGTCTCGCCGACCTCCTGGTCATCCGCGGCGAGTTCGCCGAAGCCATAACGCGGTTGGAGCGCGCTTGCGTCGTGGCTCGCGAGTTCGACCTGCCCTTCATGGCCGCGGGCAGTACCGGCACGCTCGGCTATGCCTATGCCCTGCTGGGGCAGACCGAACGAGGCCTGCCTCTGCTGGAGCAGGCGTTGAGCGCTCTCGAGGCCATGGGGCATCGCTTTGGCCAGGCCCTGTTCCTGGTACCCCTCGGGGACGCGCATTTGCTCGCCGGCCAGCATGCGGACGCTCTGAGATATGCCGGACGGGCTCTGGCCACGGCGCGGGAGAATGGTCAACGTCGTGGCGAGGCAGGGGCCCTCCATCTGCTTGGAGAGGTTATGGTTCGCACCGGATCCGCCGCACAGGCCGAAATTCACTACCGCGAGGCGCTCGTGCTCGCGGCGGAGCTTGGACTGGGCTCGCTTGTCGCGCGCTGCCATCATGGCCTCGGACATCTGCACCTGCGTGCAGGCCGGCTGGCCGAGGCCCGCGAGCAGCTCGAGATCGCCACGACGATGTACCGCGATATGGGAATGCGTTTCTGGCTGGATCAGGCCACTAAAGCGGCGGATCAGTTACAATAGCCGGCGGCCTGCGGGCCGGCTCACGGCTGGCGGCGTGCCGCCCCCCCGGGAAGGCACTGCATCGCGACCGCGCGATCTCGCCGATGGTGCGACTGCGTGGTTCAGGCCGGCGCGATCGGAAGATGCGCCACTTGCGCGCCGACCTCGTAATACGCCTCCCTGAGGCCCCGGAATGCCGGGATGGCGATCTCCGAGACCGGCAACGGCATGCTGGCGAGATCGATCTCGCCCAGGATGAGCCGGGCAAGTTCGCGCCCGAAGACGGTGCCCGGCGCGATGCCGCGTCCGTTATAGCCGCTGAAGCCGAGGGCGTTCGGGCCGTAGCTATGCAGCCGCGGCAGATGATCCGGCGTCATGCCGATCTTGCCATACCATTCCGTTTCGAGCTCGAATTCGCCGAGTTGCGGAAACAGCTTCCGGATATGCCGCTTCGCCCAGGCGCGGTGAACGCTCAGGCCCGTTCCGCGTAGCGCGCCGACGCTGCCGACGATCAGCCGCCCCTCTGCATCGAGCCGGAAACCGCTCAGGATGGTCTTGGTGTCCCAGCCCGCGCCGCCATGCGGCAGGATGGTCTTGCGGATATTGTGGCCGAGCGGCGCGGTCGAGACATGGAAATAGGGCAGATGCACCTGCTCCTCGCGGATGCTCGTGGTGACCCCGGTCGAATAGGCGTCCGTCGCCAGGATGAGCCAGTTCGCACTGACGCTGCCGCTGGCTGTCCTGACCAGCCAGGCGCTGCCATTGCGCTCCAAGCCGGTCACCGCGCTGCCGGTGTGGATGGTCGCGCCTTCGGTCATCGCGGCGCCCGCCAGGCCGCGGGCATAGGCGAGCGGCTGGATCGTGCCGGCGCGCGGGTCGAACAGCGAGCCGGTATAGCCGGTAGTCCCGGTCCTCGCCTGCGTATCGCCGGCGCTCAGCAACTCGACCTTGGCGCCGAGCTTGCTCCACTGCGCCTGGCGGGCCTGAAGCTGCTTCAGGCCGCTTGCGCCGACGGCGCAATGATAGGTGCCGCGATGGTCGGCCTGACATTCCATGCCATAGCGTTCCGTGAGCGCAAAAACCTCGCGCGGCGCCTCGCCGAGCAGCCCGATCAGGCGGTTGCCATAGGTTTGGCCGAGCGTCGCGATCAGGTCGTCGGGCATCACCCAGAGACCGGCATTGACGAAGCCCGAGTTGCGGCCGGATGCGCCGAAGCCGATCTCGATCGCCTCCAGGACCACGACCTTCTTGCCGCCCCTGGCGAGATGCAGCGCCGCCGAGAGCCCGGTATAGCCGCCGCCGACGATGACGACGTCGGCGGAGATCTGCTCGCGCAGGACCGTGGTCGGCGGGGCGGGAGGGGCTGAGAGCTCCCAGAGCCCGTGCGAACGCTTGTCCTCCAGCATTGAATCGGCTCCGCTCAGTCAGGTCCGTGAAAGGCTTGGTGCAGGCGCAACATTGTGCAGGCGCATGAGGGCGCCCGCAGATGTCAGGCCTTCACTTCGTCGTCGGGATGGCCCATCTCGCAGAACTTGCCGCCGAGATAGCGGCCCGTCGGAGTTTTGGGGTCGAGGGTCGGCGCATTCGCCTCGACTTTGGCGCGAAACGGCTCCGAGCTGTCCTGCGGGTGATAGCCGAGATGGTTGGCGCCGCTATTGTCGACCGCCTTCACCGTGTTGTCCGAGGTGCCGAAGGAGATGGTGTGGCCGACGAAGGGCGCCGTCAGCGAGGCTTCGACGAGGCGCACGCAATCGGCGAAGGAGAGATAGGACCACAGCATCCGCCGGTCGACGGGCTCGGGGAAGGACGAAAAGATGCGCAGGCACGCCGTCTCGATGCCGAACTTGTCCCAGTAGAGCCGGCTCAGGCTTTCCACGAAGGTCTTGCCGACGCCGTAGAGGCAGTCCGGCCGAATCGGCGCATCGACCGAAATCTGCGCGCCGATCTCATGGAAGCCGATCGCATGGACGGATGAGGCATAGACGACGCGTTTGATCCCGTGTTTCCGGGCGCCCTCATAGATGTGGTAGGAGGCGCGAATACTGGAATCGAGGATGGTCTGCCAGTCCCGCTCGGTCGGCGCGCCGCCGAAATGGACGATGGCATCGCAGCCCTCGGTCGCCGCGATCGTCGCCTCCATGTCGGCGAGATCGAAGATCGCCTGTTCCTCATGGGCAGCGAGCGGGCCGAGCGGTTCGCGATCGGCGACACGGATCGTCCCGGCGAGATGCGCGAGCCCGGTGCGCAGATGCGAACCGAGACGGCCGGCCGCGCCGGTGATCAGGATGCGGTCATAAGGTGGCATGCGGTCCTCGCGTCGTCACAGGCTGACCGCCGCACCGGGCCGGCGCGGCGGGGATCGGGATGATCGGCGTTACGGATCTGGTGGCACGGCGTCATCCGGGGGAGGGCAGTTCGCCGCGCTTCAGTCCGGCTTCGACCGCCGCGATCTCGGCGTCGCTGACGTCATATGCGGCCTTGGCCGCCTCGGCCGAGACATAGCCGAGCGCGAGATCGCGCAGCACGGCGGCGCGGCTGCGCTCCGAGGCCGGGCCGTAGCCGGCGCCCCCGGGAAGCGACAGCATCACCTTGCGCCCCTCGGGAACGGCCTGGCGCCCCTTGCCGGCCATGGCGGTGCCGTCGTCGAGGCGGATTTCGGTCGCGCCGCCATCGGCCCCGCCCAGACGCCCGCGCGGCGGATGTTTCAGGCGGTCGAACATCGCGGACATGTCGAAGACATGACCCTCGACGGCGCCGACCTCCATGAACTGGCCGAGCCCGCCGCGGAAGCGGCCGGCGCCGCCGGAATCGGGCCGCAATTCCTTGCGCCAGATGATGATCGGGCCGGCATGCTCCGTCGCCTCGATCGGCATGGTCATGACGCCTGAGGGGAAAGCGGTGGTGTTCATGCCATCGAGCGTCGGGCGCGCGCCCGAGCCACCGCAATTGAACATCAAGACCTCGGCGCGCCTCGCTCCGGAAAGACGCGCGGCCTCCGAGGCTGGGCGCAGCGAGACCTGGAAATTGCAGAGCGGCCCTGCGCCCTCGGCCGGAACAGTCCTGGGCAGGAGCTTGTCGAGCGCATCATAGACCGTGTCGGGGATGAGATGACCGATGACATGGCGCAGCGCGACGGGCGCCGGATGCAGCGCGTTGACGATCGTGTTCTCCGGAGCCGTGATGCGGAAGGGCTCGAGCGAGGCCGCATTATTGGGAATCTCAGGCGCGATCGCGCATTTCAAGGCATAGCAGGCATAGGCCTTGGAATAGACCATCGGGCAGTTGATGCCCTTGGGGTCGACGCCGGACGAGCCCGCGAAATCGACGCAAACCTCGTCCGCGCCGATGGTGACCTTGACCTTGAGCAGGATTGGCGTGGCGAAGCCGTCGCTCAGCATGGCGCCCTCGGCTGCGCCGGGTGTGAGCGCCGCGATCTTCTCCAGTGTCGCGCGGCGCGAGTTTTCGAGGATGAAATCGCCGACCTGCTCCAGCCCGTCGAGGGCGAATTCGTCGAGCATGCCGGTCAGGCGGCGATGGCCGACATCGTTGCAGGTCGCCAACGCGAAGATGTCGCCGACGACCTGGTCGGGCTCGCGGATATTGCCGCGCACCAGCCTGACGAAGGGCTGGTCGACCTTGCCCCGGTCGGCGAATTTCATGATCGGGATATAGAGGCCTTCCTCATAGACGGAGTTGGCATCCGCGCCGAAGCCGCGGCCGCCGATATCGACGACATGGGCCGTGCAGGCGAAGAAGCCGACATGCCGCCCCCGGTAGAAGGAGGGCGTCACGACGGTGATGTCGTGCAGGTGCCCGGTCCCCATCCAGGGGTCGTTGGTGATGTAGATATCGCCTTCGAGAATGTTGCCAGGCCCGATCTCGCGGATGAAATGCGCGACCGCATCGGCCATCGCATTGACATGGCCAGGCGTGCCGGTCACGGCCTGGGCCAGCATCAACCCGGCCCGGTTATAGACGCCGGCCGAGAGGTCGCCGGCCTCGCGCACCGAGGTCGAGAAGGCCGTGCGGATCAGGGCCTGAGCCTGCTCCTCGACGATCGAGATCAGGCGGTTCCACATCACCTGCAGCGATACGGTGGAAAGCTTGCTCATGGTCAGGCCTCGATCATGGCGGCGAGACGGGCTTCCGCCGCGTCGGTGCTCGGCTTGAAAACTTCGATGCAGCCATCCGAACGGCAGGTCGCTGCGCAGCCGGCGGGCACGATGATCGTGGTTTCGTCCTCGACGATGACGCAGGGGCCCGCCACGAGCCGGCCGATCGCGACCTCCGAGCGCGCGAACACGCCGGCCGTCACCCGAACGCCGAGCGCGGGATCGAAGACTTCGCGCTGCGAACTCGCCGTCAGCGCCGCCAGGGCGCCCAGCCCCTCGGCCTGCGCCGGCACCGTCTTCGCCGTGCTCGCATTCACGGCCCAGACGGTGATCTCGATGTCGAGCCCCTGGACTGTCCTGGAGAACAGCTTGGCATATTCGACCTCGAACAGTGCGCGATAGGCATCGATCGTAGGCTCCGCCCGGCTGACATCGATCGGGATTTCCCAGCCCTGGCCGACATAGCGCATGTAGACCTTGGCCTCGACGCTGAGCGGCGCCTGCGCGTCGCAGGAGCGGACGAAGCTCGTGGCTTCGCTTTCGAGTTCTGAGAGCAGGTCGCGCACCAGCGAGGCGTCGAAATCCGCGAGGCGCATATAGACGCTGCGCGTCGCCTCGAAGCTGAACGGCGCCCGCAGGAAGCCGATGGCCGAGCCGACGCCGGCCCCGGGCGGCACCAGCAGGCGCGCGATGCCGAGCTTTTCGCAGAGCCGCCCGGCATGGAGCGGTGCCGCACCGCCAAAGGCGATCATCGTGTAACCGGAAAGATCCTCGCCATTCTCGACCGCATGGACGCGGGCGGCATTGGCCATGTTCTCGTCGACGACCTCGACGATGCCGAAGGCGGCCGTCTCGCCGCTCATCCCGAGCCGGTCGGCAATCGCAGCCGTCACGGCTGTGCGCGCGGCGGCGACGTCCAGCAGCATGCTGCCGCCGGCGAAATGGGCAGGGTCGATCTTGCCGAGCAGGAGGTCGGCATCGGTGACGGCCGGCCTCATGCCGCCGCGGCCATAGCAGGCGGGGCCGGGCTCCGAGCCGGCGCTCTCCGGCCCGACGCGGATCTGGCGCATCGAATCGACCTGGGCGAGCGAGCCGCCGCCGGCGCCGATCTCGACCATGTCGATCACCGGGATCGAGATCGGCATGCCCGAGCCCTTCTTGAAGCGGTAGCTCCGCGCCACCTCGAAGACGCGGCTCGTCTTCGGCGTCTGGTTCTTGATCAGGCAGATCTTGGCGGTCGTCCCGCCCATGTCGAAGGAGAGAACCCGGTCGAGGCCGAAGCGCGCGGCGACATCGGCTGCATAGATTGCCCCGCCGGCCGGCCCGGATTCGACGAGGCGAACCGGGAACTCCGCTGCCCCTTCGAGCGACATGATGCCGCCGCCGGAATGCATCAGGAAGATCGGGCAGTCCGCGCCTTCCCCCGCCAGCTTCGCGGCGAGGCTGGCGAGATAGCGCTTCATCATCGGTTTGACATAGGCATTGGCCACCACCGTGTTGAAGCGCTCGTATTCGCGCATCTGCGGCGAGACCTCCGACGAGATCGAGACCGCGAGACCCGGCATCCGCTCCAGCAGCACCTCGCGCACCAGCCGCTCGTGGCTGGGGTCGAGATAGGAATGGATCAACCCGACCGCGACGCTCTCATAGCCCGCTTCTGCGATCTGCTCGGCCAGCGCCGCGACATCCGCGCGGCGGAGAGGGATGAGCGTCTTGCCGCTGGCAGCGACGCGCTCGCGCAGCGTGTAGCGCCGGTTGCGCGGCAGCAGGGGCAGGGGCAGCGTCAGGTTGAGGTCGTATTGCTCGAACCGGCTTTCGGTCCGCATCTCGATTACGTCGCGAAAACCTTCGGTCGTGATCAGCGTCGTCTTCGCGCCGCGGCGTTCGATCAGGGCGTTGGTCGCAAGCGTCGTGCCGTGGATGATCCGGCCGATGGCGGCGGCCGTCACGCCCGCCTTGGCGCAGACGCGGTGCATGCCCTCGATGATGGCGCGTTCGGGCGCGTCATAGGTGGTCAGCACCTTGGCGGAGTAGCTTTCGCCCCCGATCTCCAGCACGACATCCGTGAAAGTGCCGCCGATATCGGCGCCGAGATTGCCCTGGAGGGATGCAGTGCCGCTCACGGAAACCACCTTTCAGTGCATCACGGGGGTGACCGATGCTGTGCGCCTATCCCCTGCAAAAACATGGCTGCGATCGATGATCAGGTCTAATTATTTGATTGTCTCACGAGCATAGAAAATATTGATCCTGTGGTTCGCCCGGCGCGGAGCAGACCGGGGCCTTCGATGCAGATCACGCTCAAGCAGATCGAAACCTTCGTTCGCCTGGCCTCGCTCAGGAATTTCCGCCGCGTCGCCGAGCAGATGCACACGACGCAGCCGAATATTTCGGCGCGGATTGCAGCGCTCGAGGCAGTGCTGAACCTGCGCCTGTTCGAACGCGATGCCGGATCGGTCGTGCTGACCGATCAGGGCAAGAGCGTGCTCCCGCTCGCGGCCCGGGCGCTCGAGGCAACCGAGGCGCTGCTTCAGGCGGGGGACACGACGAGCCGGCAATCCATCCTGAAACTCGGCGTCGCGGAAACCGTCGCCCAGACCTGGCTGCATCGCTTCCTGCGCGAGATGGCCGTGCGCTTTCCCGAGGTCGTGGTCGAGCTGAGCGTCGACCTGACCTTCAATCTCCAGCGCAATCTCATCGACGGCTCGCTCGACATCGCGTTCCTCAACGGGCCGATCTCGGACCTCTCTGTCACCAATCTGCCGCTGGGGACGGTGGCGCTGCCCTGGGTCGCCGCACCCCGGTTTGCCGCAGCCTTGCCCGATCCTGCCGGGGCCGACGACCTCGCCCGGTTTCCGATCCTGACCCATGCCAAGAACACGCGGCCCTATGCGGAGGTCGTCGACTACTTCAAGCGCAACAGCAGCCGGCTCAGCCGCCCGGTCTCGTCGAGCAATCTGGGGGCCTGCCTGAACATGACGCTGGACGGCCTCGGCATCGCGACCTTGCCGTCGCCGCTGGTCGAGCGCTTCGTCGAATCCGGCGAGCTCGTCGCCCTCAACTGCGATTGGGTTCCGACCCCGATGAGTTTCACCGCATCCTATGTGACGATGCCGGCGCGGCCGATCGTCGAGGCTGCGGCGACACTCGCCGTCGCGGTCGCCGACTGGAAGCCGAACGCGGCCTGACGCGGGCGAGGGGGGCAGCTTGCGGTGGCGATGGTCAGGGGATCAGCGCGTCGCGCAGCAGGCTTGCAGCGAGCGCCAGCATCATCGCGCCAATGCCGAGGTCGAGAACGCGCCAGGACGCCGGGCGGGACAGGAGCGGGGCGAGGAAGCGCGCGCCGAAGCCGAGCGAAGCGAACCAGGCGAAGCTGGCAATCGCCGCGCCGGCCATGAACGGAGGCCGCTCGATCGGCGGAAGGCTCGTCCCGACGGCTCCCATGAGCATGACCGTGTCGATATAGACGTGAGGGTTGAGGAAGGTGAAGGCGGCGGTGCCGGCCAGCGCTGCGCTAAGCGTCATGCCCGCCTGCTGCTCGACGATGAGGACGGAAGGGTTGGCGGCCCGCCTGAGCGCCGAAACGCCGTACCAGCTGAGGAAGGCCGCGCCCCCCAGGCTGAGCCCAAGCGACAGGCCCGGAACGAGAGCAAGCGCGCTGCCGAGGCCGCTGACGCCGGCCACGATCAGCGCGGCGTCGGCCGCGGCACAGAACAGCACGATGGGCCAGACATGCTCCCGTTTGAGCCCCTGGCGCAGCACGAACATGTTCTGGGCGCCGATGGCCATGATCAGGCCGGCGGACAGGGCAAAACCCTTGGTGAAGGCGGGCAAGAGAGATGGCAGGAGAGAGCTGGTCATGTCGCCTTGATGTGCTCGGCGAGCGATGTAGTCTAGCTAAAGAAGCTAATCATGAATTAGGCGGGCTAATGCTGGACTATGCGTCCCTGGCGGCCGTTGCCGCCGTCGCCCGCGAGGGCAGCTTCGAGAGAGCCGCGCTGGCGCTCGGCGTCACGCCATCGGCGGTGTCCCAGCGGGTGAAGGGGCTCGAGGAGCGGCTCGGCGCGATCCTGCTGACGCGGGGCGTTCCCTGTCGCCCGACCGAGATCGGCGCCAAGCTCTGCGCCCATGTCGAGCAGGTTCGGCTGCTCGAAAGCGAAGTCGTCCATGATCTGCCGGGACTGGCGGTTCAGGAAACTGGCGCGACCACGGTCAGGGTCGCGGTCAATGCCGACAGCGTCAGCACCTGGTTTCCCCGGGCGGCGGCACAGTTCGCGGCCGAAACCGGTGCGATGCTCGACCTCGTCATGGATGACGAGGCCCATACGGCCGAGCGGCTGCGCACGGGAGAGGTCCTGGCGGCCGTGACGGCCGATCCCGCCCTGGTTCCCGGCTGCAAGATCTATCCGCTCGGCGCCATCGAGTATGTGGCGACGGCCAGCCCCGGCTTCATCAGCCGGTCCTTCCCCGACGGTGTCCATGCTGCGAGCCTTCAGGAAGCACCGATGCTGCGCTTCGACCGCCGCGACGAATTGCAGGCGCGCTGGGCGCGGCAGGCCTGGGGGACGCCGGTTTCCCCACCCGTCCATTGGACACCCTCGACCCAGGGCATGCTGGACATGACGTTGGCGGGATTGGGCTGGTCGATGACGCCGCTGCCGCTGGCGACGCCGCATCTCGATGCCGGCCGCCTGGTGGAGCTGCCGCCACATCGGCCGATCTCCGTCACGCTGTACTGGCAGCGCACGCGGCTGGCCGCGCGACTGCTCGACCGGCTGACGCATTGCGTCCGGTCGATCAGCGCGCTCGAACTGGCCAGGGCCGGAAACGAAGCACGCGGGCCGGGCAGCGGCCCATCCGAACAGCGGTAGCCGGGCCGGGAGCGTTCCCGGTCTACCCCGCGATCAGGCCTGAGCGCATCAGCTTCTCATAGGCCGTGATGACATGCTCGGGGACGGGGTTCACGCCGTCCTCGCCATAGGCATAGCGCCGGCTGAGATAGCCGCGTGCACCCATCAGGATATGGACGATGACCTCCAGCTCTTCGTCGCTGTAGTCGCCGATCTTGCCGGGGCCGCGTGCGCGCTTGAGCAGCCGCACATAGGCGGCGGAGATATTGTCGAGATGCTGCTGGTAGCCGAGCGGCGCGAAAACCTCGGCCTCGTTCAGGATGCGCAGGAATTCAGGTGTATCCTGCAGGAATTCGAAGAAGGCGCGAAAGCGGGCGACCTCCTTCTCGAGCTCGGAGGCTGACGCCTCGATCTTCTCGCGGATGAAGTCGACCATGTGCTGGCCGATGACCGGCAGCAATTGCTCGAGCAGTTCCTGCCGGTTCTCGAAGTGATTGTAGAAGGTTCCCTGCGCCACGCCCGCCAGGTCCGTGATGCGGGCCACCGAGGCCTCGGCATAGCCGTATTTGCCGACGACCTTCGCCGCGGCGCCGAACAGGCGGCGTTTGACGTCGTCGTTCTTCTCGCTGCGGGTCAGCTTCGGGCGTTTTGCACTGCTGCTCGCACGGGCTTGTGTCGTCATGCGGTCTCGTATCCGGGGCTCTTGGGCTGACGTGTGATCAAACTCGCAGATCGGGCTAGGATCGCAACTCGTCGCGGAGAACCCGCTTCAGGATCTTGCCCGATGGATTGCGCGGCAGGCTTTCCCGCAGGATCAACTGGCGCGGGGCCTTGAAGGCGGCGAGCCGGCTGCGGCAATGGGCGGCGAGCGCATCGAGGGTGAGGGCGCTGCCGGGCTCGAGAACGACGAAGGCAACCGGCCTTTCGCCCCAGCGTTCGTCGGGCGCGCCGATCACCGCGACCTCGCGCACCTGCGGCAGCTCGAAGATGGCGCGCTCGACCTCCGAAGAGGCGATATTCTCGCCGCCGGAGATGATCATGTCCTTCATGCGGTCAGTCAGGTAGAGGAAGCCGTCCGGGTCGAGATAGCCCATGTCGCCGCTGCGGAACCAGTCGCCGTAGAATGCGGCTTCGGTCTTGGCCGCATCGTTCCAGTAGCCGCTGGTGATCTTGGGGCCGCGCAGGCAGATCTCTCCGGTCGCGCCCGGCGGCAGGACCCTGCCGGCCTCGTCCCTGATCTGGATTTCGACATGGGCAAGCGCCCGGCCGACCGAGCCGATCTTCTCGATCTCGCGGCCAGCCTCCATCAGCGTGTCGCCGCTGCAGGTCTCCGTCAGGCCGTAGGCGTCGATATAGCGGGCATTGGGGAAGGCGGCGCTGAAGCTGCGGATGCGCGCCTCGGGCGTGCGCTCGCCACCGCCGATGACCCAGCGCAGGCTGGACAGATCCTGACCTGCCTCTTCGGTGGCTGCGAGCATCGCGCTCATCATCACGGGGGCGAGCCAGGCGCAGTTCAGCCGTTCCCTGGCAATCGCCTGGAGCGCGGCAACCGGCGAGAACTCGCGCTGGATGCACAGCATGCCGCCGACCCAGAGCACCGCCAGGCCTGGCAGGTCGAAGGCTCCAACATGGTAGAGCGGACCGACGACGAGAAGCCGGTCCTCATGGGTGAGGCCGAGCGCCACGATATGGTCGCTGCATTTCCAGTAGAAATTCTCGTAGCTGTGCATCACGCCCTTGGGGCGGTCCGTGGTGCCCGACGTGTACATCAGCCGAAACAGATCGGACGGCTTGCGCGGCACGAGATCGGCAGGCGCAGCGCCGGGACCGAGCCGCGTGCTGTCGGCGCGTGCTGCCGCATCGACCAGGACGACCGGGCCGGCCTCGCGGGCCGAGGCCGCAAGCTCCTCATCCGCGATCAGCAGCCTGGCGCCGGAATCCTCGACGATGTAGCGCACCTCGTCGGCTGAGAGGCGAAAATTGATCGGCAGGAAGACGGCGCCGAGATGCCCGACCGCGATCGCCAGCTCGACGAAGGCGGCGCTGTTCTTCATCAGCACGGCGACGACATCGCCCGCCACGATGCCGCGCGCGGCAAGCCAGCCGGCACTCCCTGCGACCCGCCCGGCGAGCGCGCCATAGGAGATGCGGGCCTCGTCGAAGATGATGGCGGTACGGTCCGGCGTCCGGCTCGCGTGGTAGCGGACGAAGCTCGAGAGATTGATCATTCCACCCTCTTGGCAAAGCTCGCGAGGCCTCGCCATCTCCTTTTTCTGATTTATGACTCGTAATTCATTTTTCTCTTGACGTCACCCCGGCGGCTGCCGAATATCGCTGCAAGAAGCGCGTGCCGCACAGCGGCGCCGACAAGATGCCGCCTTCCGGATCACCCCGGAAAGGAAACGGCCAAAGGCCCCAGGGAGAAGCGTGATGACCAAGACACCGTCCTCGCAAATGAATCGGCGCGCCGTTCTGGCGCTGACGGCCGGAGCCGCCGGCGTGATGGCCGCGCCCTGGGTTGCCCGCGCCCAGGCCAAGGCCGTCAAGGTGGGCATGCCGACCATTTTGTCGGGGCGCGTCGCCCAGCTCGGCACATCCTCGCGCAATGCCGCGCAGATGGAGGTCGAGAAGGCCAATGCCGCCGGCGGGCTTGCCGGCCGGCCGATCGAGCTCGTGGTGCGCGACACCAAGGGGCAGCCGCAGGAGGCGGCCCGCGTCGCCCGCGAGCTGGTCAATTCCGACGGTTGCGAGATCCTGATCGACGCGGAAGCCTCGACCGGCGCCTTCGCCGTCCATGAGGTGGCGCGCGATCTCGGCGTCCTCTGCATTCACAGCAATTCCGAAACCTCGTCCCTGACGGCCGATCCCAAGCTCAAATTGCCGAACGCCTTCCGTTGCGCGCGCCAGGGCATCCACGATTCCGTCGCGGGCGGAACCTATGCGGCCGAGATCGTCAATGCCAAGGGGCTGACGCGTTGGGCGACCTGCTCGCCGGACTACGCCTACGGCCGCGACACGACCGCCGAATTCGTGATGTATCTCAAGCGTTTCGCGCCCAAGGTCGAGGTCGTCGCGGAATCCTGGCCAAAGATCTTCCAGCCCGACTACACCGAGTCGATCACCAAGCTGCTGCAGGCCAAGCCGCAGGCGCTCTATTCCTGCCTCTGGGGCGGTGACCTGACCTCCTTCATCGACCAGGCCGGCATCTATGCGCTCTTCGCGCAGATGCAGTTCTTCGCGGTCAACATGGCCGATTACACGGCGCTGACCACGGTCAAGAACCTGCCGCCCGGCATCCATTCCGGCAATCGCTACATCAAGACCTTCCCGGCGACGCCCCAGAACGCCGCCTGGGGCGACGCCTATCGCGCGAAATATGGCGAGTACCCGACCAACTGGGCCTGGCAGAACGCCTTGGCGGTCAATTTCCTCGCCGCTGCCGCGAAGAAGGCGAATTCGGCCGACGGCAAGAAGCTGGCCGAGGTCCTGCGCGGCCTGACGATCGAGTCGCCCTTCGGCACTGATGGCAAGGTCACGATGCGTGCCGACGACCAGACGCTCGTCGACTATGCGGTCGGCTGGGGCACGACGATCGCCAAGGAGCCCTATGTTCCCGAGATGAAGAGCGTGGCCTGGCAGCGCATCTTCGAGCTCGAGGCCGAGTGGAAGAAGGACAAGGGCTTCGTCTGAAACCCGTCCTGATCCGTCGGGGTCGCCCCGACGCCTGCGTCCCATCAGATCCGGCCGCGCTCTGGCGCGCGGCCCGGCCCATTTCCTCCCGGCGAGCGCGCGATGGATCTCAACGCCCTGACGGACTGCCTGTCCTCGTCATCCTGCCTCGTGACGCAGGCGACGAGCGGCTTCATTATCGGGATGCTGCTCTTCCTCGTCGCGGTCGGGCTGACGCTGATCTTCGGCGTGATGAAGATCGTGAACTTCAGCCACGGCGCCTTCTACATGATCGGCGCCTATCTCGCGATGACGGTGTTCCAGGCGACGCAGAGCTACGCGCTCGCGCTGCTCGGCGCCGCGGTCGGGACCTGCCTGATCGGGATCGTCATCGAGCGCTTCTTCATGCAGCGCATCTATGGCGGCAACGTCCTGATGCAACTGCTCGTCTGCTATGCGCTGGTGCTGATCCTCGACGATCTCGTGCGGATCGTCTGGGGGCCGGAATTCCGCGCCATGGGCATGCCGCCGGCCTTCCAGGTGCCGCCGCTCTTCATCATGGGCGGGGTCGTCCCGCCCTTCTATCTCTTCCTGATCGCCGCTGCCCTGCTGATGGCGGGCGTGCTCGGCCTGGCCATCGCGAAGACGCGGATCGGCAAGACGATCCGCGCGGCTGCTCACAACCCGGCCATGGTCTCCGTGCTGGGCATCAATACCGGGCTGCTCTTCACGGCCCTGTTTGCGCTCGGCTGCCTGCTCGCAGGCCTCGCCGGCGGGCTTGCCGCGCCTGTCCGTTCGCTGACGCCCGGCATGGGCTTCTCGATCCTGATCGAGTCCTTCATCGTCACGGTGATCGGCGGCATGGGCTCGATCATGGGCGCGCTGGTCGGCGCGATCCTGATCGGGCTGATCAGGGCCTTTGGCGCGCTCGGCTTTCCGCTCTTCACCGAGGCTCTGATGTATCTTTGCATGGCGCTCGTCCTCATCGTGAAGCCGACCGGCCTGTTCGGACGCGAGGCGGCCTGAGATGACCCGTCCAGCCCTCCGCGACGCCGCGCTCGCCCTTGCCGGTTTCCTCGTCCTGGCCATCCTGCCGCTCATCACCAGCAGCAGCGCGCTGATCGATTTCGTCATCCGCTGCGCCGCGCTCGGCCTGTTTGCGACCTCGCTCAACCTGCTCGTCGGCTATGGCGGCATGGTGTCCTTCGGCCATGGCCTGTTCTTCGGCATGGGCGCCTACAGCTTCGGCATCCTGATGCAGCGCACCGGCATGCCGATCCCGCTCGCCGTGCTGCTGACGCTTTGCATCTCGGCGCTGGTCGCGCTCGTCGTCGGCGCGATCTGCGTGCGGCTGAAGGAGATCTATTTCGCCTTCGTGACGCTGGCCTTCCAGATGCTGGTCCACAGCATGATCATCGCCTGGGTGCCGGTCACCGGAGGCGACCAGGGCCTGCGCGGCGGCATCCCGCGCCCGGCCTTCCTCGGCATCAACCTCTCCGACCAGAAGCAGCTCTATCTGTTCAGCGCCGCGCTGCTGGTGCTCGGGCTCCTGGCGATGCGGCACATCGTGTCCTCGCCCTTCGGCTATGCGCTGCGCATGGTCCGCGACAACGCCACCCGCGCCGGCTTTCTCGGCATCAATGTCTACCGCACGAGGCTGACCGCCTTCGTTCTCGCCGGCGCCTTCGCCAGCCTCGGCGGCGTGATCATGAGCCTGTTCGTCTCGGGCGCCTATCCCGAGTTCGCCTTCTGGACGATGTCGGGCGAGGCCGTCTTCATCGTCATGCTCGGCGGCACGGCAAACTTCCTCGGGCCGCTGGTCGGAACCGGAATCCTGCTGCTGCTGAACGATTTCGTCACGCGCACGGCCGAGCATCACGGGCTCGTGCTCGGCTCGGTGATCCTGCTCTTCGCGCTCGGCCTGCGCAAAGGCCTGCTGGATTTCGTGATGGAATGGCTGGCGGCGCGGCGCACGCGCGATGCCGCCACGCCTGCGCCCGTCGCAGTCAAGGGGACGTCGACATGACCGAGAAGACCATCGCCGTCGTCACCGGGGGCGCCAGCGGCATCGGCGCCGCCTGCTGCCGCGAACTGGCCAGGCGCGGTGCCCGGATCGTGGTCCTCGACCGCGACCTGGCGCTGGCGGAAAGCGTTGCCGCCGAACTCGGCGGGCACGCCGTCCAGGGCGATGTCGGCGACGAGGAGGGGCTGCGGCGCGTCGCGGCGCGGATCGAGGCCGAGATCGGCCCGGTCGGCATCCTCGTCAACAGCGCCGGTGTGCTGCAGCCGCCGCTGCGGCCGACCGAGCTGCCGATGGCGGTCTGGGACCATGTCATCCATATCGACCAGCGCGGGACCTATCTGGCCTGCGTCGTCTTCGGCGCCGCGATGCTGTCGCGTCGCGCCGGCAGCATCGTCAATATCGCCTCGATCACCGGCTCGCGCTCGGTCCCGCTGCACGCCTATGCGCCGGCCAAGGCCGCAGTCATCGCGATCACGCGCGGGCTCGCCGCCGAATGGGGGCCAGCCCAGGTCCGCGTCAACTGCGTCTCGCCGGGCTATACCCGCACGCCGGCATTGCAGGCCGCGATCGACAAGGGCGAGCGCGACATCACCAACCTCGTCGGCAGCGCAGCGCTCGGCCGCCTGGTCGAGCCCGACGAGGTCGCGCGCGTCGTCGCCTTCCTGGCCTCGCCCGATGCGTCCGCGATGACGGGCATCGACGTCCCCGTCGACTGCGGCTGGCTCGCGGGCACCTCCTGGCACAGCTATGGCGGCTTCCGTGATCCGGGAAACGGCAGCGATGCTTGAGATCCGCAATCTGGTGAAGGCCTTTGGCGGGGTGCGCGCGACCGACGACGTCACGCTGACCTTCGAGACCGCCTCGCTGACCGCGATCATCGGGCCGAACGGCGCGGGAAAGAGCACCTTCTTCAACCAGCTCTCGGGGGCGATCCGGCCCGATAGCGGCGAGATCCGGCTGGATGGCCAGAACCTCGTCGGATTGAGCATCGGCGAGATCGTGCGGCGCGGGGTCGGGCGGGCCTTCCAGGTCGCGAGCATCTTCCCGTCGCTGACGGTCGAGGAAACCCTGCTGGCCGCGGTCTCCGCACATCACCGCCATGCGGGCCGCCTCGGCACGCGTTTCCCGCTCGCCTCGACGCGCGCCCATGCCGGACATTGCGTCGCGATGGTCGGGCTTCACGACAAGCGCCACATCCTCTCGGCCAATCTCTCGCATGGCGACCAGAAGCTGCTCGATATCGCGCTTGCCCTGGTGCTCGAGCCGCGCGTGCTCCTGCTCGACGAGCCGACTGCCGGCATGGGCCCCGAGGAGCGCTGGCGCGTCATCGACAAGGTCCATGAGCTCTGGGAACGGCAGAAAATGACCGTGGTCTTCATCGAGCACGACATGGACATCGTCTTCAAGATCGCCCCGTCGATCCGCGTCCTGAGCTATGGCCGGGTTCTGGCGGAGGGCACCCCGCAGCAGATCCGGACCAACCCGGCCGTGGTCGAGGCCTATCTCGGCAGCGAGCATGAGGTGGCGGCATGAGCGGCGGTTCCGTCACCAGCCCTGCGGTCATCGAGCTGTCCGGCGTCGACGTCTTCTATGGGGCGAGCCAGATCCTGTTCGGCGTCGGTTTTTCCGTCGAGCAGGGCCAGACCATGGCGCTGCTCGGCCGCAATGGCGCCGGCAAGAGCACGACGATGAAGGCAATCGCCGGTCTTGCCCCGCCGCGGCGCGGCAGCGTGCGCCTGAACGGCGCCGAGACGACGCGCCAGAAGCCGCACCGCATCGCCTGCGCCGGGCTCGGTTTCGTGCCCGAGGACAGGCAGGTCTTTCCACAGCACAGCGTCGAGGACAACCTGCTGATCGCGGCGAAGAAGGGCCCCGATGGGCGGGACGAGTGGAACCTCGAACGCATCTACGAGGTGTTTCCGCTGCTCGTGCCCCTGCGCCAGCGCATGGCCGGGCGCCTCTCTGGCGGTGAGCAGCAGATGCTCGCGATCGCCCGCATGCTGATGGGCAACCCCTCGGTGCTGCTGCTGGACGAGCCCAGCGAAGGCCTCGCGCCCATCATCGTGCAGCGCATCGGCGAGCTGATCCGCACGCTGCGCCAGACCGGCGTCACGATCCTGATCGCCGAGCAGAACATGCATTTCTGCCTCGGCCTCGCCACCGACGCGACCGTGATCGACAAGGGCCAGATCGTCTTCAAGGGCTCGATCGCGGCCCTGAAGGCGAATGCCGACATCCGCCAGCGTTATCTCGCGCTCTGATCGCCCAGGAGATTGCTCGTGCCGACGCTCACCCGCGAGATCGCCCGTTTTGTCGTGCAGCTGCGCGCGGAAACCCTGCCGCCCGAGGTTGTGGCCAAGGCCCGCTCCTGCCTCGTCAATGCGCTCGGCATGGCGGTCAACGGCTTCGACACGCCCTATGCGCCGGTGGCCCGCAAGGCCGCCCTGGCGCTCGATGGCGAGATTGCCCACGGGGCGACCCTGCTCGGCGATGGCAGGCGCAGCACGATCGGCGCTGCCTGCCTCGCCAATGCGGCGCTGTTCCATGGCCGGGCCCAGGAGGATACCTCCGGGGCGGCGCATTTCGGCACGATCCTGATCCCGATGCTGCTGGCGATGATCGAGGCCAGGGCCTATCCGCTTGCAAGGCTGCTTCCGGCGCTGGTCGCGGGCTACGAGGCTGGCGGCCTGCTGGAGCAGGCCTTCGCCGGGCGCACGACGCCGGCCGGGTTCCGCTCCTCTGCGACCTATGGCGCCGTTGCGGCTGCGGCTGCGGCCGGCGCGCTGATGGAGCTTGACGAGGCGACGCTTGCGGCAGCGCTGGCCAATGCCGTCTCGTTCACCGGCGGCGTCCTGCAATCCTTTGCCGACGGCACCGACGAATGGCGCTATCAGGTCGGCATCGTCGCCCGCAACGGCCTGGCCGCCGCCGAGCTTGCCGCGGCCGGCTCGGTCTCCGCGCCGCATGCCGTGGAGGGCAGGGCGGGGCTCGCGCGCAGCTTTGCCGGCGTGGAGGCGCCGGCCGGTCTCGCCGCCAGCCTTGGTCGCGACTGGGCGATCCTGCGCGTCACCTTCAAGCCTTTTCCGGTCTGCGCCTTCAACCAGACGCCGGTCACCGGTGCGCTCGCCCTGCGCGAGGGGCTGGCCGGCAGGCCGCTCGCGGCGGTGCGCGTGCGGATGAACCCCTATGAGACCGGTTATGCCGGCATGGATGCAACCGGCCCGTTCAGCTCGATTTCAGGCACCTTGATGAGCATTCCGTTCTGCATCGCTACGACCCTGGTCCACGGCGCGCCGAGCACGCGGCAGATGACGACCTATGACGATGCCGCGGTGAATGCGCTGGTCGAGAGGATCGCGCTCGTCACCGATCCCGGCGTGCCGGTGCTCAGCGCAGTGCTCGAGGCCGACACGCTGGACGGCGAGACCCTGATCCATGAGCAGAGGATGACGCCCGCCGACTATGCCTTCGATCGCGCGACCTTGCGCGAATTGCTCGGTCGCATCGGCAGCGAGCAGGGGCTGCCGCGATCCCTGTTCGAACGGATCGAGGCCGTCGTCGATGCCCTGCCGCATGGCGCCATCGCGGATGTCGTCGGGCTCTTCTCGGAGATCGAAGGCCGGCGCCGGGCAGCGTAACGGCCTGCCGTGATCCACTTGGCGTGACCCGCCTTGCATCAACGTCCTGGTATCGAAGGAGTCGAACTCTCAAAAAATGAATTATGACTCATAAATCATTTTATGCTAGATGCGACTCCTGGGGATTGAGAGCTTCATGACAGAACCATTGGACCCTTCCGCCGCGCCGGCCGGCCACAACGCCGACCACGGGCTGCTCGCGCTCTATCGTTCGCTGGTGCTGATCCGCTGCAGCGAAGAGCGGCTGAGCGCGATGTTCGCCGATGGCGAGGTGCCGGGCTTCATCCATCTCAGCATCGGCCAGGAGGCGGTGTCGGTTGGGGTCATGGCGGCCCTGACGGCGCAGGATACGATCGCCTCGACCCATCGCGGCCACGGCCATGCCATTGCCAAGGGGCTTTCGCTCGACGGTTTCTTCGCGGAACTGCTGGCCAGGGATACCGGGCTCTGCCGCGGCCGCGGCGGCTCGATGCATGTCGCCGACATGTCGGTCGGCATGCTTGGCGCCAACGGCATTGTCGGGGCCGGGCTCTCGATCGCGCTCGGCAGCGCGCTGGCGCATCGGACGCAGAAGAGCGGCGCGGTCGCGGTCGCCTTCTTCGGTGACGGGGCGCTGGCCGAAGGGCTCGTGCATGAATGCCTGAACATGGCGGCGCTCTGGCGGCTGCCGATGCTTTTCGTCTGCGAGAACAACGGCTGGGGCGAATTCCTGCCGACCTCGAAGCAGCTCTCCTTCGCATTGAAGGATCTGGCCGCCGCCTACCGGATCCCGCATGTCCTGGTCGACGGCAACGACGTCGCCGCCGTTGCCGAGGCCGCCGCGCGGATCGTGCCTGAGGTCAGGGCGGACGGCCCGCGCATCATCGAATGCATGACGACGCGGGTGCGCGGCCATTTCGAGGGCGATGCCCAGAAATACCGTGATGCCGACGACCTCGCGGCGCTGAGCGAACGCGATCCGCTGCGGATCACCGCGACGCAGCTGGTGCGGGCCGGCATCGCCGAGGACGCCCTGGCCCGCATCACCGAAGAGGTCAAGGCGCGCATTCATGCCGCGGTCGAGGCGGCGCGCGCGGCACCTGGCCCTGGTTTCGAGGCCGCGCTCGCGGATGTCTACACAGCGGCGCCAGCCGGGATGGAGGCACGCTGATGCCGGAGCTTCGTTATCTCAAGGCGATCAACCTCGCTTTGGCCGACGCGATGGCGGCCGACCCGTCCGTCATCCTGATCGGCGAGGATGTCTCCGAGGCCGGCGGCGCCTTCGGAGCCAGCCGCGGCCTGCGCGAGCGCTTCGGTGCCGAGCGCATTGTCGATACGCCGATCTCCGAGGCGGCGATCGCGGGCGCCGCCGTGGGAGCCGCGCTTAGCGGCCTCAGGCCGGTCGTCGAGATCATGTTCATGGATTTCACCACGCTGGTCATGGACGCGATGGTGAACCAGGCGGCGAAGGCACGCTTCATGTTCGGCGGCCAGAGCTCAGTGCCGATGGTGCTGCGCACGCCGCATGGCGGCGGCCTAGGCGCCGGCCCCCAGCATTCGCAATGCCTGGAGGCCTGGTTCGCCCATGTGCCGGGGCTGAAGGTCGTTTGCCCCTCCGATCCGGCCAGCGCCTATGGCCTGCTGCGCGCCGCGATCGCCGATCCCGACCCGGTCGTCTTCGTCGAGAACAAGGCGCTCTACGCCATGAAGGCCGAAGTGCCGGCCGAGCTGCCGATCATCCCGCTGGGCCAGGCGGCGACGCTGCGCGAGGGCAGGGATGTCAGCATCATTGCCTATGGCGCCGCCGTCCACACGGCCCTGGCCGCTGCCTCCCAGCTCGCGGGAGAAGGCGTCGAGGCCGAAATCCTGGACCTGCGCAGCATCCAGCCCTGGGACGAGCAGGCCGTCCTGCGCTCGCTCGCCAAGACCCATCGCCTCGTCGTGGTGCACGAGGCCGTCGAGGCCTTCGGCGTCGGCGCCGAGATCGTCGCCCGTATGGCCGATATCGGCTTCGACGAACTCGACGGGCCGATCGTACGGGTCGGCGCCCCCTTCATGCCGGTGCCGTTCTCCAAGGGCTTGGAGACGGCCTACCTGCCTTCCGCCGAGCGGGTGGTGCAAGCCGTGCGCCGCACACTCGCCTGAGACCGAGAGGAACGCCCGTGTCCGACAGCATTCTCTATGAGCGCCGTGACGCCACCGCCCTGATCACGATCAACCGGCCAGCGACGCTGAACGCGCTCGACATGGCGACGCTTGCGGCGCTTGACGAGGCCGTGGGCCGGGCCGGGGCCGATCCGCTGGTCAAGGTCGTCGTCCTGACCGGAGCCGGCGAGCGCGCTTTCGTCGCCGGCGGCGATATCGCCGATCTCGATAGCCGCCAGGGCTTGCCGCATTATCTCGAGCTCGGCGAGCGGCTGCACAGCGTCTTCCGCCGCATCGAGACGCTGGACAAGCCGACGATCGCCGCGGTGAACGGCTGGGCGCTGGGCGGCGGCACCGAATTGCTGCTCTGCCTCGACATTCGCCTTGCCGCCAGCTCCGCCAAATTCGGCCTGCCCGAGATCAATCTCGGCCTGTTCCCCGGCGCGGGCGGCTCGCAGCGACTGATCCGGCAGATTCCGCTGTGCCGGGCGAAGGAGCTGATGTTCACCGGCGGACGCATCGATGCGGCCGAGGCTGAGCGGCTCGGCCTGATCAACCGCGTCGTGCCCGATGCCGAACTGCTCGACCAGGCGCTGGCACTGGCGGCCAGCATCGCGACCAAGTCCCCGCTCGTCCTGAAGCTCCTGAAGCGCACGCTCAATGACGGTGCGGATATGCCGCTGCCTTCGGCGCTGCGCCATGAGCAGGCGATGATCGGCCTCGTGCTCGATTCCGCCGATGCACATGAAGGCTGCCAGGCCTTCCTGCAGAAGCGCCAAGCCAGCTTCCGGGGCGTGTGACCATGTCGAGCGCCGCTCCCATCGTGATGCCCAAGCTCGGCCTGACCATGACCGAGGGCCTGCTCGCGTCCTGGCGCGTCTGTCCGGGCGACAGGGTTGCGGCCGGCGACATCCTGTTCATCGTCGAGACCGAGAAGATCGCCACCGAGATCGAGGCCCAGCAGGCGGGCCACATCGGCGAAATCCTGATCCCGGAAGGCGAGACGGTCCCTGTCGGCGCCGTGCTCGCGACCTGGGCCGGCACCGCTTCCGCCGCCGGGGCGCAGAAGGCCGCAGCTCCGGAGATGACCACGGCCAAGCCTGAGCCGGTGCCTGTGCCGGCCCCGGTTGCCGGGGACCGCGTGATCGCGACGCCGCTGGCGCGGCGCATCGCCCGCCGGCATGGCCTGGATCTGTCCTTGGTCGCAGGCTCCGGCCCACGCGGCAGGATCAAGCAGGCCGATGTCCAGGCGGCCCTGGCCGCGACCATCGCACCGACCGAGACGAGCGTCCGACCGACCCCGGCCGCGCGAGCGACGTCCGACCGGCGACGCCCCGCCAGCACGATGGAAAAGATCGTCGCGCGCCGGCTGACCCTGTCGAAGCAGACGATCCCGCATTTCTACGTTCATGCCGAAGCCGATATTTCGGGGCTGCTGGGCCTGCGCGAGGAGTTGAACGGCAGCAGTGGGCACACGCGCCTGAGCATCACGCATTTCATCATGGCGGCCGTTGGCCGGGCCCTGGTCGAGATGCCGGCCTGCAACCTGCTCTGGGCCGAGGACGAGATCATCGAGCTCGCCAGTCCGGATGTTGGGCTCGCGGTCGACAGCGAGCGCGGCCTGCTCGTGCCGGTGCTCCGCGAGGCCGGCCACCTGAGCCTGGATGCGGTCGCAGACGGGTGTGGCGATCTCGTGGCCCGCGCGCGCTCCGGACGCCTGGCGAGCGCCGAGCTCGAGGGCGGCGCCATCTCGGTCTCCAATGTCGGCATGTTCGGCGCCTCGCATCTCGTGCCGATCATCAATCCCGGCCAGTCGGCCATTCTCGGGGTCGCGGCGCAGAAGCCGGTCTTCCGGCCGGATGCGAACGGCCTGCCGTGCCTGCGGCGCGAGGTCGGTCTCGTTCTCTCCTGCGACCACCGCGTGCTCGACGGCGTGCGGGCGGCGCGCTTCCTCGATCACATCGTCAACACCCTTGAAAACCCGTTGCGGCTGCTGCGCCAGCGCGCGGCGGAGCGGAGGCCAGCATGAATTTCGACCGCAGCGACGAGCAACAGATGCTGGCGGAAACCGCGCGGCGGGTGGGCGAGAAATTCGGCCTGGACTACTGGCGCGAGCTCGACGCGAAGAAGGAATTTCCCAGCGCCGTCTGGCGCGAGATCTGCGCGGCCGGGCTCTGCGGCATCGCGATCCCGGAGGAGTATGGCGGCGCCAGCCTCGGCATGGCCGAGGTCGCGATCGCGGTCGAGAACCTCTGCGCGGCGGCCGGCGGGTCGACGCTGAGCCAGATGTTCATGTGCAATCCGGTCTTTGGCGGGGTGACCATCAGCCGGTTCGGCACCGAGGCGATGAAGCGCGAGCTCCTACCGGCGCTGGTGGCGGGCGACGCGCTGTTCGCGATGGCGCTGACCGAGCCGGATGCCGGCACGAATTCGCTCGCGCTCAAGACCTTCGCGCGGGCCGACGGCAATGGCTGGCGCCTCAACGGCCAGAAGATCTGGATCACCGCGGTGCCCCAGGCGACGAAGATGCTGGTCGTCGCTCGCACCCGCAAGCTGGAGGAGGTCGGCCGCAAGACCGACGGCATCAGCCTCTTCCTCATCGATGTCGACAGGGCGGGGCTGACCCATCAGGCAATCGAGAAGGTCGGCACCCACACCTTGCCCTCCAGCGCCGTGTTCTTCGAGGATGTGCGCGTCGAGGGGCATGAGCTCGTCGGCACGCTCGATGGCGGCTTTCGCGAATTGCTCGACGTGCTGAACACCGAGCGCATCGTCACCACGGCCGGGCTGGTCGGCACGGCGGAACTCGCGATCCGCCTCGCAGCCGACTATGCCCGCGAACGCAAGATCTTCAACGGCGCGGCGATCGGTTCCTATCAGGGCATCCAGTTCCCACTCGCCGAGGCGCATATCCAGCTGGAATGCGCCAGGCTGATGAACCAGAAGGCGGCGGCGCTCTACGATCAGGGCAAGCCCTATGGCAGCGAGGCCAATATGGCCAAATGGCTTGCCGGCCACGCCGCGGGGCTGGCGACGGACCGCGCCATCCAGACGCTGGGCGGCATGGGCTATGCGAAGGAATACCATGTCGAGCGGCTTTGGCGCGACGCGCGGCTGTTCCGCGTCGCACCGGTCTCGGAGGAGATGATCCTCAACTACGTCGCCCAGCATGACCTGGGGCTGCCACGCTCCTACTAGGGGCGCTGTGCGCTGATGCGATGCGGGCTGTCCGGCCAGCGCTGGCAGCCAGCGGCGTGGCGCCTGGCGGGCCAGCCGATGCGAAAGCCGGGGAGGCGACGCTCCAGAACAGGGCTTCAGGCGAGTATCCCCCCGCCAGCAGGCCCCTGCCGGGTTCATTCGTTCTGACGATGCCGTTGCCGCAGCGGCAACGCAGAATGCGGCAGAACTCGGTCAATAATGGGGGCAATGTTGGAAGCGATCGGGCGCCGACGTTCAGAAGGTTCGCCTTCTCATGCCGTGCAGTCCACTCCAGATGATGGGAGGCCGCAGGATGGTATGACCGTCCGAAACAGCGTCCTCGACCATGCGACCTGGGCAGGGGCATCGACGTACACCCTCGACAGGGATGGCCCCACCCACCATCCATTCGTCGAGATGAGCGACGATTTTTCGGACGCACCGGCGTTCGAACATCTGGAACGGGTGGTCCAGAAGCACGCAGACAAGGTCGCGCTCAGTGACGGTACGACATCGCTGACCTTTCTGCGGTTGTTGCACGCGGTTCAGATCCTCGCCGCCGTCATCGCCGATGCGGTCCCGCCCGGAGAGACGGTCGGACTGCTTCTCGGCAACGCCCTCTGGTACCCGGTGGCCATGCTGGCCGCCATGCGCGCCGGCAGGCCCGCGGTGCCGCTCAATCCGCGGGACCCGGTGCCGCGCCTGGCGGCCATTGCGGCGGATGCGCGCCTGAAGGCTATCGTGAAGGTCGGCCCTGGCGAACCGCAGGACTGGCCGGATTGGGTGGGGCTACGATGGATCGACCCGGCGCAATGTCTCGCGGAGGCGCCGCCTGGCAGGGTCCCGCTGTCGTCGTCCGCGATCTCCGTCGATGCGCCGGCCATCGTTCTCTACACATCGGGCAGCACCGGAACGCCCAAGGGTGTCGTCAACAGCCAGCGCGCGCTCCTCCAGCGCGTTCAGCAATATGTAAACGCCGGCCATATCGGCCCCGATGATGTCTTCATGCCGCTGACCGGGCCTGCGACCATCGCGGGATGCCGTGAAATGATGACCCCGATGCTCTGCGGCGCGACATTGTATCTTCTGGATGTCGAGAGCGCCGGCATCCGCGCCGTTCGCGAGCATTTCCGGACATGGGGGGTGACGGTCGCCTATCTCGTGCCGGCCTTGTTGCGCGTCTTGATGAATGGCGCTCAGCCCGACACGTTTGCCTCGCTCCGCGTTGTGCGGGTCGGCGGCGAAAGGGTGCTCTGGGCCGATATCGATCGTCTCCGCCAGGCGGTGCCGGAGACCTGCTTTATCCAGATCAGCTATTTGTCGACCGAGAGTACGGGAACACAGTGGTTCCTGCCCAGGGACTATCCCGAACAGGGTGCAACGGTTCCGGTCGGTTTCGTGCTGCCCGGTGTCGACTATGCCGTGGTGGATGAGAACGGAGACCCGGTCGCTCCAGGGCAGGAGGGCGAACTGCTGGTCCGCAGCAGCTACGTCGCCCTTGGCTATTGGGAACGCGGCAGAAATCTCCCGCTTCAGGGGAGCTCGCTCGATCCTCAGCTTCGGCTCTTCGCAACGGGCGATCTCGTCACAGTGGACGAAACCGGCTTGCTGCGGGTCGTTGGACGCAAAGGGCGCCAGATCAAGATCAATGGACGGCGGGTCGAGCCGGCCGAACTCGAGCTTGTCCTGCGGCGCGCGCCCGGCATCCGCGATGCCGTCGCGGTCGTGACGGACGGAAACGAACTGGTGGCCTTTGTCGTTCCCGCCGAACAGGCAGGCACGGACCTGATTCGAGAATTGCGCGCGCTGATCAGGCGGTCGCTGCCGGCCGCCGTCCATCCGACGCGACTGCATAGTCTTGCCGAATTGCCACGGCTTCGGGGCGGTAAGATCGACAGCATCGGACTGCGGGAGCTGGATGGCGCGCTACGCCCGCCCCAGGGCAGCCAGCAGGACATCCAGGATGCGCCAGAGGCCCGGCAGGTCGGAAACCCTCATGCTGTCGAGGCGATGGTCGGGACCATTTGGGAACGGATCCTCCAGGGCAAAGGAGAGGCAGGCCGCCGCTGGGATGAGGCGGGCGGCGACTCCCTGAAGCTGCTGCAATTCGTCATGGAACTCGAGGAAGCCCTTGAGCGGGAACTCGATCTGGACCTGTTCACCATCGACATGAGTTTTGCCGATATCGTCAGGGCAGCGTCTGGCGACGAGGACGCGAGACATCCGCCTGTCCCTTCCGACACGCGGCCTGTCCTGTTCATCGTGCCGGGGTCGATCGGCTACGGCCCAAGCCTTGCTGCCTTCGGGCTGGAGATGGGCAAGGTCGCCCGGGTTGTCGCCGTGCGCTACGAGAACCTGAGGGACCTGCTGGCCGGACGGGGAACGATACCCCGGATGGTCGATGCCGTTGTCGACCAGATCAACCACGCCCAGCCGGAAGGCAATGTGAAGCTCATCGGTTACTCCCTGGGCGGTGGCGTCGCCTTCGAGGTTGCTTCCAGGCTTGTTGCCGCGGGCCGTTCGGTCACCTTCCTGGGAATCCTGGACACCAATATCGGCCCCGGGCACCACAGCTACGCTGAGACGGTTGCTCGCACGGTGCAGCGCATCCGGGCGCACCGCGTGACCATCGATCGCATGATGTTGCGGGCCGTCGCGAAGATCTTTGCCCGTTTCGGCGCGGAGGCCCGGCTCGCCAGCGGAATCGAGAGGGTGAAATGGGAGATCCTCGCCCGGCCACGCTTCATTCTGCGCCTTGAGCTCGAGGAAGTGCTGCGCATGCGCGCCTTCGACGACTGGCTCGGGCAGCCGAAGGCCGCGCTGCCGATCGCCGCCACCCTGTTTCGATGCCGACGGCCCGGCGTTCCGTCAGATCTGGGCTGGCACGAGCTCTTCGCCGATCTGAACGTGGTTCCGATCGTCGGCGGGCATCTCGATATGCTGATTGAACCGCATCTCGCCCAAAACCGCCCCTTGATCGAGCACGCCTTCCTGGCGAGCGGCGAATAAGGCAACCTCCGGTGGACGTTTCCCTCGGCAATGGCGGCGTTCTCCAGGTATCGGCGCAGGCGAGGCATCCCGGCCTCAGGTGGGTGCCGTAGAGCATGAGGCGCAGCCTGATGCCGGGTGCAACCTCGCCCAGCCGCGCCACGATCACCGGCACCAGCACCTAAAGCATCGGCCCGGAAAGCAGATTGCGGTTTTCGGAAAGGCCGATGCAAACACAAAGGGTTAGATCATCGGCCCGGATACGATTTCTTGTCCGATGATCTAGCTGTTCGGTGCGATGGGCACGAGCCGCTACGCCTGTGCCGGATCGAAATCCTGTACCATGCGAGGGTCGCCGACCTCGCGGACCGCTGCCCGCTCTTGCTCGATGCCCTGCGGGTTGCCTGAGTGAAGCGACCGGGCATTCCAACGAAAGGATCAGACCATGTCACTCAAGGGTATTCTTCCGGGCAAGCTCGGCTTCGGCGCCGCCCCGCTTGGAAACATGTTCCGCGACATTCCCGAGCAGGAGGCGCTCGCAACGGTCGAGGCTGCCTGGAAGGACGGCATCCGCTATTTCGATAACGCTCCCTTTTACGGGGCCGGCCTCGCCGAAATCCGCATGGGCGAGGCGCTCAATGGCCGACCGCGCGACGAATACGTCATCAGCACCAAGGTCGGCCGCGTCATCCTCGACGAGATCGAGGATGTCAGTGCGCGAGATCTCGGCGAGAAGGGCGAGGTCTTCAAGCACGGCCGCCCCAACAGGATCGTGAACGACTATTCCGAGGCCGCCACATTGCGGTCCATCGAGGACAGCCTGAAGCGACTGAAGACCGATCGCATCGAGATCGCCTGGGTCCATGATGTCGCCCAGGATTTCTACGGCGACGAATGGCTCGGCGTGTTCGAGTCGGCGCGCAAGGGCGCCTTCATGGCCCTCGACCGGCTGCGCGACGAAGGCGTGATCAAGGGCTGGGGCCTTGGTGTCAACCGGGTGGAGCCGATCGAGCTGCTGCTCGGGCTCGACGGTCCGCGCCCAGACGGCTTCCTGCTGGCGGGACGCTACACGCTGCTCGACCATGCGCGCGCCCTCCAGCGCGTGATGCCGCTGGTCACCGAGCGCGGGCTCGGCATTGTCGTCGGCGGCCCCTACAGCTCCGGTGCCCTGGTCGGCGGCCCGAACTTCGAATACGCACCGATGACGGCGGAGATCCGCGCCAAGGTCGCGCACATCAAGGCCATCGCCGACCGCCACGGCGTCAGCATGAAGGCGGCCGGTCTGCAGTTTTCGCTGGCCAATCCCGCGGTCGCGGCGGTGATCCCCGGTGCCAGCCAGCCGAGCCGCATCGCCGAAGACCGGGCTGCGCTGCAGGAGGTGGTGCCTGCGGCGTTCTGGCGGGAGCTGCGGGAGGCCGGCCTGGTCCATGCCGACGCGCCCTTGCCCGACGCGCCATTGCCCGGCGCGTAGTAACCGGCGGATCGCTAGTCATGTGCCTCGCGCTTGAGAAGCGCATGTCGGGAAGCCGACGCCTGCCGTCCCGCCGATGAAACGTCTATTCCGTGACCTTGATGTCCAGTTCGCGGATCAGCCGGCCGAAACGTTCGATGTCCCCGTTGACCAGGCGCGCCATGTCCTCGGGCGAACCGGGAGCGGGGTCGAGCCCGCTGGCGGCGAGCCTTGTCGCGATTTCGGGAGCCATGATCGCGCGCGCGGCCGCCGCATTCAGGCGCTCAACGATCGACGCTGGAGTCGCGGCGGGGGCTACGAGGCCGAAGAAATTCGGGATCAGGGGATCATCGGAGAGGCCGAGTTCCGTCATCGTCGGCACCTCGCTCATGTCGCGCAGCCGGCGCGCGTTGCCGACGGCGAGCGCCTTCAGCTTGCCGTCCTGCATCAGGGAGAGCGCGGCCGGCGGCGTGGAGATGGTCAGCGCGACTTCGCCCGTCGCCACCGCGGTGACGGCCGGCGGCGCACCGCGATAGGGCACATGCACCATCTTGACGCCGAGCCTGCGCGCCAGCGCCTCGATGTTGAGATGGGCCATGCTGCCCTTGCCGAAGCTGGCATAGGGCAGCTCGCGTTGCTTGGCGAGGGCGACGAACTCGGCGAAGCTGCCGACGCCGAGCCCGGGATTGACGACCAGCACATAGGGGCCCGTCGCGACCACCCCGACATAGGCAAAGTCCCGTTTGCCATCGAGCGCCTGCTGCGGCATCAGGATCGGGTTGATGCCAAAGACCTCGCGCGGCGCCATCAGCAGCGTGTAGCCGTCAGGCTCCGCCCGCGCGACGGCGGCTGCCCCGACCATGCCGTTGGCGCCGGCCCGGTTCTCGACGACGACCGGCTGGCCGAATTCGAGGCGCAGTTTCTCGGCGACGAGCCGCGCGGCGAGATCGACCGCGCCTCCGGCCGGATAGGGCACGATCAGCAGGATCTGCTTGGTGGGATAGCCGGGCTGGCTCTGGGCGAGCGCCGGCAGGGCGAAGGAGCCTACACCGAGGAGAGCCAGGGCGGCGCGGCGAGACATCGGCTCGGACATGGTGACCTCCCATCCAGTTGTTCGGTGTCGTTGGGGTCGATGATCAGAAAGGCCTGGGCGTGTCGACATGCCGGGTCCATTGCTCCCAGGCGCGGTCCATGGCGAAGGGCGTCAGGTTGAATTCGGCGGCGGAGACCGCTTCGGCGGCAGTCAGGCGGCGAACCGCGCCGAGCTGGGCGGCCTTCAGCTGCACCTCGGCGTTGCGGGCGCCGTAGATCGCCCGAAAGGTCATTTCGCGGAGCGAGCGGCCCGCGACGGTGGCGCCATGGCCGCGCATCAGCACGGTCCAGTTCGCCCCGAGGGCACGCGCAAGCGAATCTCCCTGCGCCTGCGTCGAGACGATCAGGTTCGTGTCGCCGAACTCATCCTGGCTGTCCCAGAGCGGCACGGTTGCGCCCATGGTCGCCCCGAGATGGAAGACGGGAACGAGCGCGGCGTCGCTCGTGCAGAACGGCATCATCGCCGGCGCATGGTGGTGACAGATGGCCTGCACATCCGGACGTGCGCGGTAGATCGCGCCATGGATGCTGCGCTCGGCGAAGATGCGGGCCTGCGTCGCCGAGACGAGGACATCCTCGCGGTCGAAGACCAGCACATCCTCGGGCGTGACCAGCTCGGCCGCGCGCGTTCTCGGCATCAGGTAATGATCCCTGCGATCGGGGTGGCGCGCCGAGACATGCCCAAAACTGTCGACGATGCCTTCCCGGGCGAGAATGCGGCTCGCGAGAACGATCTCGGCGACCATCGCATCGCGCTCCGGGGAACGCTGTTGGAGCGGAACCTCGCCGGTCCCGGCAGGCGCGTTCGACAGCATGGGACGCCCTCGATTGAGATGCGCTGATCTGCGCGGCCGAGGCAGAGTCACACATTCTGCCAGCCGAAATCCAATGCGAAGCGCTTAGGTCAGCGCTAAGCGTTTCACTGTGGCTCGACGGCCGGTAGCGGGTGCCCCAACCCGATCATCGCGGCCGACAGCGTCGTCATCGCCGCAGCAACGGCGTCGCGGATGATCGGGAGCGCGGCAAGCTGCCCGGCCTTCCGGGAGCCGGCGAGGTAAAGCGTGCGTCTGAGAACCGGGGCGACGATCGGGCGGGCCGACAAGGTTCCGGCCGCGACCTCGGCGAGTACGGTGCCATAGGGAAGGATGCCGGCCGCGGACCCGCGGGCGACCAGCGTCTTGATGCCGGAAATCGACCGAACCTCGTGTTCGAGCCTGAGGACGAGCCCATGTTCGGTGGCGGTCTTCTCGACGAGGGAACGCACGCCATCGCGCGGCTCCGGCAGGATGAGGGGGTGGGCGAGAGCCTCGGTGAAGCTGATGGGGGCCGTGTCCCGGTCTCCCGTCGCGGTGACAAGGACGAGGTCTTCCTGGTAGAGGGCGCGCCTCCAGCAGCCGGGTGCGTCCGGAACCTCGTAGGCCAGGATCAGGTCGAGCTCGGCCCGATGCAGGCTGTCGACCAGGAGATGGCTCATCTCTTCGGTCAGGCTGACGGCAAGGTGAGGCGCGCGCTCCGAGATCCGCAGCAGCAGCTCCGGCCCGATGATCTGCATCAGGCTCGGGGTCAGGCCGAAGCGCACGGCCTCGCGCGCGTCCTCGCGCAGTTCGCGGCGCGTCAGCGCGACGAGGTCGAGAATCTCGACGGCGCGCCGGAACAGCTTCTCGCCGGCGGCCGTTGGGGAGACGCCGCGCGAATGGCGCGTCAGCAGCGTGACGCCAAGGCCTTCCTCGAGCTGCTTGATCTGCATGCCGAGCGCCGGTTGCGCGATCCGCAGCTCATCGGCCGCGCGCGTCATATTGGCGGCCTCAACCACGCGGACGAAATAGGTGAGTTGGCGGAGGTTCACGCCGGCTCCGTGATCGGCTGCTTCGGACGGCGAACCCTGCCACGAAGGCGCTTGCTCTGACGAGTCTGCCGCACTTGTGCGGCGGCCTGGGCGGACGTGGGAATCTGATCGAGATCAAGGCGGGCAGGGCCTGCCTGCGGCATCAGTTCGGCATGAGCTTGCTGGCCTTCATTGCGGTCTGTGCCTCGCTTCTGGGGACGCCGGGACCGACCAATACGCTTCTCGCGACCTCGGGCGCGGAGGTCGGCTGGCGTCGCTCCGCTTCCTTGCTCGCAGCCGAGCTCCTCGGCTATCTCCTGGCGATCGCCGTCCTGCGCCTGGGGCTCGGACCGTTCATTGCCTCCCGGCCGATCGTCGCGACAGTTCTTCAGGCTGTCGTGGCGCTCTATCTGGTCTACCTGGCAATGGCACTCTGGCGCCGCAGCAGCCTGCCCCTCGCACAGGGCCGTTCGATCACCTTCGCCCTCGTGTTCCTGACGACGCTGCTCAATCCAAAGGGGCTGATCTTCGCCTTCACCCTTCTGCCCGCCGCCCCGGCAGGGTTTTCGGCGCTGCTGCCGTGGCTCGCCGTGCTCTCGGCGGAGATCGTCGCGATCGGCTTCGGCTGGGTGCTGCTCGGCAGCACGTTGCAGCGCAGCCTGCAGGACCCCGCCAAGGCCAGGCTCGGCTATCGCGCCAGCGCAGCCGTTCTCGGCCTGCTGGCAAGCATGATGGCTGCGCGGTCCCTGGTTTCGCTTTGACGGAGGCCTTCGCGAAAGCTGGCGGCGTGCGCGCTTGGCCCCTGCATTCAGCTCAAGGCAGGTTCAGCCAGCCCGTAAGCCCGGGCATCGTCGAAAGCGGCAAGGGCCTCCTCGTGGGCAAGGGCTCGCTTCCTTGCCGAAACGGCAATCTCGACCATGGAATCGATATGGCTCGCTGCGTGATCGGCCATCACCTGCATGCGCCAGCGACAGGCATTGCGCGCGACCGCCGGATACTCCACCAGATTGACGATTCCGCCGTCCTCAGCCGCGTATCTCGTCATGAGCCGTGAGACCGAGGCATTCCCGAGGATGACGGGCACGAGCGCGCTCGGCTGACCCAGGACCAGGAAGTCCTCGGCGGCGAGCCTGTCACGGAGCAGAACGGCATTGGACATGAGGCGAGCCCGCCGCTCGTCGCCTTCGGGGCTGTCGATGATCGAGAGCGCGGCGTCGATGACGGCCGCCTGGATCGGTGTCATCGCATTGGTGAAGGTCGAAGGCCCGCAACTCGACCGCACCGCGAACTTCAGGCTTTCCTCGTTGCAGGCGACAAACCCGCCTGGTGACGCGAATGTCTTGGAGAACGACCCCATCAGGATGTCCACCTTGCCCACCATGTCCTGGGCCTGGAGGATACCGCGCCCGCGCTCGCCGAGGGCGCCGAGATCATGCGCGCAATCGACGAGCAATGTCGCTCCATAATCCCGGCAAAGAGCCTGGAGCGCGGCGATGTCGGGAGTATCGCTGTCCATCGAGAACAAGGTCTCGGTGACAACCAGAATGCCGGCCCTCGGATCGTTTTCGCGAATCCGCTTCAGGCGTTTCTCGACGGCTGCGGTCGATAGATGAGCGAAACGGCTGACATTCGCCGTTGCCGCCCTCGCTCCCTCCTGCAGGCAGGCATGGGCGAGGATATCGATGACGACATGATCGGTCTCGCGAACGAGCGTCTTGATCACGCCGTAGCCCGCGGCCCATCCGATCGGAAAGAGGGTACAGAACTTATAGCCAAGGTGGCTGGCGACACGCGCTTCCAGTCCAACCGAGAGCGACGTGTTCCCCATGAGGGCCGCGGATCCGGCGCTATGAACTCCAAACCGCTCGATCGCTTGGTTTGCAGCGTGGACGATCGCCGGATGACATGCGAGGGACAGATAGTCCTGGCTTGCGAAATTGACCCCGGCGATCGGCGTTCCGTCGCGGAGAAGGCCTTCCACATTCGGACCGACGGGCCCTGTCACCACCTTCTGATAGGGGTCTAGGCCGACGCCTCCGCGCTCCACAAACCACTGGCCTACGGCTTTCCAGCGAGAAACGAGATCGCGTTGATCGGCATCGAAGTGGTCAGCGATCGAGGAGAACCGCACCTCGCGCGAAATGTACTCGGGCATTCGAAATCCAGCGAAACGGTTTGACTTTGGTCGCAGCAGTCTCGGCAAGGGCCGCCGAAATTCATCACCCGCCTGGGGGATGAGCGGCAGGTTTTTGCCATTCATTGCAAGAGCCTGTGGGGACTATGCTGCGCTCGCGTGAATTCGCGGCCGCAGCCGGCAGGCACGAAGCGGCTGTGCTGCCTGAGATGCGGCCGGCAGGAAACGGGCGGCTGCCCGCCCCTCAGGCGTTTGCGATCCAGCCGCGCCAGGTGAAGGCCGCGTAGAACAGGCTGACATTGGCAAAACCGCCGGCCCGCAGGATCGCCTCGTCCTGCTCGGGGCTGAAGCTTTGCAGGCTGGCCGCGACGGCCGCGCGGGCGCGCTGGACCTGCTCGGGGGCAGCGCCCGACGCGATCGGGTAGGCCGCATAGCGATCGAGCCAGGTCTCGCGCTCCTCGGCGCCCTGGGGAAAGCTCGCATGTGCGGCGACGAAGGGCGCGCCGGGGGGCAGCCGGGCGTGGATCGCGCGCACCGTCCGCTCGCGCTCGGGCGCGGCGAGGAAATGCAGCGTCAGCAGGCAGGTCGCCGCGTCGAAGGGCCCGGCCGGCGCATCGTCGATATAGCCCTCGACCAGCGTGACCCTGTCCATCAGCGGCCCGAGCGTGCGTTCGGCGAGGCGCAGCATCTCGGCTGCCGGATCGACGCCGACGAAGCTCCAGCCCGGATGCGCCTCTGCAAGCGCGCGGATCTCGCTGCCACCGCCGGCCCCAAGCACCAGCACTTTTGCGTCGTCGGGGGCGCTTTCTGCAAGCAGCAGGCCGGTCATCCGGTGCAGGGCGTCGAGACCGGGCACGAAGCGTCGCGGCCCCTCGGCATAGCGCGAGACCGCTTCGGGATCGGAAAAGTTCTTCAGGAAGGGCTCTTCGCGAGCCGCGCGTTCAGTCGACACAGCTGGATTCTCCGGGCTGGAGCGGCGCGCGCTGCGCCAGGCGTTCACGGAAATCCGCGCTCAAGGCTGCGAGCGTCACGGTCTCGAACGAGGCCAGCAACAGGGTCTCCGCCTCGCGCATGCTGCCATCGAGCGCCGCATTGACCGCCTGCTCGACGGCGCAGGCCGGCGCCTCGCTGCGGTTGCCGATGGCGAAGAGGGCGGGCGAGCCGATGCCGTCATAGATGTCGCGCAAGGTGATCTCGCCGAGGTCGCGGGCGATGGTCCAACCGCCGCCATGGCCCTTCTCGGAGCGGACATAGCCCTGGTCGCGCAAGCCCGACATGATCCGGCGGATCACCACGGGATTGGTCCGCATCATCCGCGCCAGCGCCTCCGAGGTCACCGGGCTGTTCTGGTCCGCCATGTGCAGCAGCACGTGCAGCACCCCGGACAATCGACTGTCGCGATTCATGTAACTTCATATGTTGCATGATGAGGATGGCGTCAAGCGGCACGGGAGCGCTGGGCAGGGGCGTCGTCCCTACGGCCGTGCCGAACCGCTGACTGTCAGGCCGAGCCGTGGCGGGGAAACGAGAAGCTCAGCGGCGTCAACTGCGGCATCGTGGCCGGCTATGGCGCTGGCCGGGCGCAGCAGAAGGTCGTAAGGCAGTCGGGCCGCTCGCTCCTGGCCTGCTTGGTCAGACCTGCGGCATCCAAGGTCGAGCTCCCCGCGTGAGCTCCCGACGGAAGACGGCTCCGCAGTGATGCGGGGCCGTTTTCGTTTGTGGGCGCGCTGACCTGCCTGTCAGGCTTCTCGCACCTGCCGATAGCCCGCCGCCTTCGCCACTGTGATGAACTTGCGATCGAAGGTCGCGAAACCCTCGCAATGGGCCGACTTGCAGAGATGCAGGGCATCGGCGAAGTCCATGCCGCGCTCAGTCAGATCCAGGGCAGCAGCGACCACCGCGCCGTCTTCGACCGTCACTGTGGGGAGGCCGGCAAAGGCCCTCAAGGCCCGGGTGATATCGGCCGCACCGTACTCATAGGCGCTGCGCAACACCCATTCGACTTCGAGCATCACGGTTTGCGCGACGAAGACCGGCTGTCCATCGATCAGAATGCGCGCGCGCTCTGATTGCTGGGGATGGTCGCCCGTCAGGTAGCGAACGATCAGATTGGTATCAATCGCGAGCATGCCGGCGCTTTGCCTCAGCCAGAACACTCGCCGCCATCTCTTCCAGCGTCTTCGCCCTGCCGACAGGCGGGAGAACGCCAAAGACGTCCTGAGGCTGGGTCTCCGCAAAGGCAGGAGCCGGCTTCAGCAGCACGCCATCGGGTGTCTCTTCGACGATGAGGCGCGTTCCGGGCCCCCATTCGCGCCGCTGGCGAATAGAGCTGGGCAGAATGACCTGGCCCTTCGTGGAGACCGTCGTGGTCAGTTTCGGCGCGCTTGCCATGGTGTCCAATGCCGTGGGTAAGACGATCGTAAGATAATGCCGCGTGGGCTGGCCTTCAAGCGGGATCGCGCCGCCGCGGGATCCGGCATCCCCAAGCTACGCCCGCCGCGCGAGCGCGACGCAGCGTCTCTGGATCTGCGCCGGACACGATCAGGCATTGCGATGGCCGGCGTGGCATATTGGGCGCGCAGCCCCCTTGCGAGCCTCAGCCGTGCCGTGCCGCCTCGATCGCGGCGACATCGATCTTCCGCATCTCCATCATCGCGGTAAAGGCGCGCTTCGCTTCCTCGCCGCCGGCAGCCATGGCCTCGGTCAGCACGCGCGGCGTGATCTGCCAGGAGATGCCCCATTTATCCCGACACCAGCCGCAGGCGCTTTCCTGCCCGCCATTGCCGACGATCGCGTTCCAGTAGCGGTCGGTCTCCTGCTGGTCGTCGGTGGCGATCTGGAACGAGAAGGCTTCGTTATGCTTGAAGGCGGGCCCGCCATTCAGGCCGAGGCAGGGGATGCCGGCGACGGTGAAGTCGACTGTCAGCACGTCGCCCGCCTTGCCGGAGGGGAAATCGGTCGGCGCGCGGTGGATGCCCCCCACCGCGCTGTCCGGAAAGGTCTCGGCGTAGAAGCGGGCGGCCGCTTCCGCGTCCTTGTCGTACCAGAGGCAGATCGTGTTCTTGGCGATGGCCATGGCCTGTCCTTTCGCTGTTCGCAGCCAATTCCGGTCTGGTTTTCCAGGCATACGGAGGCGGTTCAGGGTTCGTCAAAAGTCCCCCACGACCTTGGAATGCGCCGGCCCCATCGGGGTTCCGCCAGCAAGGCAGCAGGAAAGGCCATCGCGGCATCAGGGTCGCGGGAGGCCGTCAGCCCGGCAGCGCATTCTTGTAGATTTTGCCATCCTTCATGATCACGACGAAGGACCGGTGCGGATCAGCGACGAGATTGATGTTCTCGAGCGGATTGCCGTCGACAAGCAGCAGATCGGCCAGGGCGTTTGGCGCAACCACGCCGAGTTTCCCCGGATAGGGGTTGCGCAGGCCGGACAGTTCCAGCAGCCGCGCATTCGTGCCGGTCGCCATGGCCAGGGTCTCGGCGGGGGTGAACCAGCGCGTCCACTTGGCGAGAAGTTCGCCATGCCGCTTCGCGAGCTGCGGCGAAAACAGGATATCGGTCCCGAAGGCGAGCTTGAGCTTGTATTTTTTCGCCAGCTCGAAGGTCTTCTCCGTGCCGGCAAACACCGTATAGGCCTTGGCCCGCTCGCCAGAGCCCGGCGGAAAGGCCTCCGCCATCTCGTCCGGGAAGGCCTGCGTGCTCAGCCAGATGTCCTTTTCCGCGATCAGCCGCGCCGACGCCTCGTCCATCAGGTGACCGTGCTCGATGCATTTCACCCCGACGGAGATCGCGCGCGTGATCGCCGCCGGCGTGTAGGCGTGCACAGTGACATAGGTCCCCCAGTTCTCGGCGGCCTCCACGGCCGCGCGCAGCTCGTCTGCGGTAAAGGTCGAGACATCGAGCGGGCTGAACGGCGAGGCCACGCCGCCGCCTGCCGTCAGCTTGATCTGGGAGGCGCCCTGCATCAGCTGCTCGCGCACGCGCATGCGCACCTCGTCCGGGCTGTCGGCGACCATGCTGCCGCCGACCTGCTCCATCCGCGACAACGAGCCCGACGCCCGCGGCAGGTCGGTCAACTGGCGGAAATCCCCGTGCCCGCTGGTCACCGTGATGACCGCACCGGAGGGATAGATGCGTGGTCCGGGCAGCACGCCGCCATCGATGGCCTGCTTGAGGCCGAATGACGGGCCGCCCATGTCGCGGACCGTGGTGAAGCCGCGCATCAGGGTCTCAGACGCCTCGGCGCCGGCCGTCAGATAATTGAAGCCGAGATTGCCGAAGAGCGATTGCGACGGCGTCGAGCGCACCAGCATCGCGTGCCAGTGCATGTCGGTCAGCCCAGGCATCAGCGTTCGCCCGCCGCCCGCGATGACCATGGTGCCGGGCTCCGCAGGGAGCGGCGCCGCCGAGATGCGCTCGATCAGATTGCCGCGGACGATCACATGCGACGGTGCCGAGAGCCCGCTGCCGGTCCCGTCGAAGATGCGGACGTCCTGGAACAGCGTCGTGCCGGTGCCTGTCGGGGTGCCGACCTGCGCGCGCAGCGGGGATGCCAGGCAAGAGGCCAGAGCCGGAAGAGAGGCGACAAAGCGCCGTCGGGTCAAAAGTGCCACGCTGCAACCTCCCGAAGCCAGATGGGGGAACGCCATGCTCTCAGGTCCAAAGGCGTATCCCAGGAGAGCCCGGATGCATACTGCCAGCCTAGATCGCCGTGCGTCCGTTCGGACGCACGGCGATCTAGCTCTTTGTTCGAGCATCGGATTCTTCCGAAAACCGGATTCCACTTTTCTGTCCGATGCTCCAGCGCGCGACCCGTCATGACGCTCCGGTCATCCGCCAGGGCGCAGGCTGTACGCACCGACAGGGCAGGGGTGCGAGGATATGCGCGTGACGGCCACAGCCGCGCTCATCCTGCGGGCCGCCTCCTACGATCGGTCTTGCCTCCAATCTGATCTGCCCGCCAATCGACAATGCCGGCGGCCCCGCGCAAAATCCGGCGATGATCTTCTTCGAGTCGATCCTGGCCATCATGCTGGGGGCGGTCATGCTCTCGGCGGGCGCGCGGCGTATCGGCGTGCCTTATCCGGTCGTGCTCGCGGTCGCCGGGACGGCGCTGGCGCTGGTTCCGAACGCGCCGGAATTCGCGCTCGATCCCGAACTGGTGCTCGCCCTGTTCGTCGCGCCGATCCTGCTCGACGCCGCCTTCGATACCTCGCCGCGCGATCTGCGTCGGAACTGGCTCTCCGTCGGCAGCCTCGTCGTCGTCGCGGTCGGGGTGACGACGGTCGCGGTCGCCGCGGTCGCCCGGTGGCTGGTGCCGGACCTGCCCTGGGCGGCGGCCGTCGCGCTCGGCGCGATCGTCGCGCCGCCAGATGCTGTCGCGGCGACTGCCGTTCTGCGCCGCCTGCGCCCGCCGCACCGGCTCCTCGTCATCCTGGAAGGCGAGAGCCTGCTGAACGACGCGACCGCGCTGCTGATCTATCGCGTGGCCGTCGGCGCGGTCGTCGCCGGCGGCTTCTCGCCGGCATCGGCGCTGCCGACCTTCGGCCTCGTCGTCATCGGCAGCATCGGGCTCGGCGCAATCCTCGGCTGGACCCTGGTCCGGTTCCTCAGCGTGTTCAAGGATCCGTCAAGCTCCATCATCCTGCAGTTCATCACGACATTCGGGGTCTGGATCCTGGCGGAGAGGCTGCATCTGTCGGGCATCATCACCATCGTCGTCTATGCCATGGTGATTGCACGCACCGCACCCGCCCGCACCAGCGCGCGCCTTCGCATCCCGTCCTATGCGGTCTGGGAGACGACCGTCTTCGTTCTGCAGACCCTGGCTTTCGTGCTGATCGGCCTGCAATTGCGGCCGATCCTCGCCAATCTCAGCTCTCACGAGATCGGCGCATTTCCCGTCATTGCGCTGGCCATCCTGGCAACCGTCATCATCGTGCGGCTGAGCTGGGTCATGACCTATCAGGCGATCGCGAAAGTGACGCGCTGGGCCACGGCGGGCGCCAAGACTGAAAGCGCCAAGACCCAAGGCGCCAAGACCCAAGGCGCCAAGACCCAAAGCGTGAAGACCGACGGCGCGAAGGACGGGACGCGCCCGGCGTCAACGGCCGGCTCCGACGGCCTGATCATCGCCTGGTGCGGCATGCGCGGCATCGTCACGCTCGCAGCCGCCTATGCCCTGCCGGCCGGTTTTCCGCACCGCGACCTGATCCTGCTCTGCGCCTTCACGGTCGTGGTCGGGACCTTGCTGATCCAGGGACTGACGCTGCCGCTGCTGCTGCGCCGGCTGTCTCCGCGGGACGACCGCCCGGTCGAGCGCGAGTTCCGCATGGCGCGCAAGCTCGCCCTCAAGGCGGCCATTGCAACGATCGGCGATGCGCCGTCCGAGGCCGCTCTGGCGGTGCGCCGCGAATATGACGACATGCTCGCGCAGACGCGCGACAGCGACGAGTTCGATACGACGCAGAACCAGCTCCGGCGCGATGCGCTCGCCGCGGCGCGCGACAAGGCGCTCGCGCTGCGGCGCGACGGGACGATTGGCGACGATGCCTTCCATCGGCTCGAGGAAGAGCTCGACTGGCTGGAACTGGGCGCAGCAGCAAGGACGGTCGAATGAGCGCAGATGTCGATGTCGTTGTGGTCGGCGCCGGCGCGGCCGGCATCGCGGCAGCGCGGCGTCTTACGGAAGTCGGCCTGTCGCTCGCCGTCATCGAGGCCGGCGACAGGGTCGGTGGCCGCGCCTGGACCATCCGTCACCAGGGTTTGCCGATCGATCTCGGCTGCGGCTGGCTGCACTCCGCCGAGCGCAATCCCTGGACCGCGCTGGCGCCGGATCTCGGCTTCACCATCGACAGGACGCTGCCGCCCTGGGGGCGCCAGTTCAGGAACCTGGGCTTCCCCGCCTCCGATCAGATGGCCGCCCGCGCCGCCTTCGCCAGCTTCGAGCAGCGCCTGCGCCAGGCCCCGGCTGGCACGGACCGGGCCGCCGACCTGTTGGAGCAGGGTGGCACCTGGAATCCCTATCTCGAGGCGGTCAGCAGCTATATCAACGGAACGGACCTCAAGAGCCTCTCGATCCGCGACTATCTCGCCTTCGCCGATGCGGATACGGGCGTGAACTGGCGCCTGATCGAGGGCTATGGCGCGCTCATCGCCAGGGCGGCATCCGGGCTCCCGATCTCGCTCGGCATGCCCGTCTCGGCAATCGAGGCTGACCAATCCCGACTCGCCATCGTCACGGGCTCGGGCACGATCAGGGCAGGGGCTGCGATCATCACGGTCTCGACCGATGTCCTGGCTTCCGGAGCGATCCGCCTGCCGGCTGCGCTCGTTGACCGGCTGGAGGCTGCGTCCCGCCTGCCGCTCGGCCTTGCCGACAAGGTCGTCTTTGCGATCGACCGTCCCGACGAGCTTGAACCGGACACGCAGGTGCTGGGCAACCCGCATTCGGCGAAGACCGGAAGCTACCATTTGCGGCCGTTCGGCCGGCCCTTGATCGAGGGCTTTATCTGCGGCGCCGCGGCGCGCGAGCTCGAATCCGGCGAGGACATGGTCGCCTTCGCCCAAGACGAACTCGCCGGCCTGTTCGGCGCCGGCATCCGCCGCCGGCTGAGGCCCGTCGCCCAGACGCGCTGGGCGAAATCAGAGTTCATCAGGGGCTCCTACAGCCACGCGCTTCCAGGATGCGCCGCGGCGCGCGCCACCCTGGCAAGGCCATGGGACGAGCGCATCTTTTTCGCGGGCGAGGCCTGCTCGACGCAGGATTTCTCGACTGCGCACGGGGCCTATCAGGCGGGGCTCGATGCGGCGGATGCCGTTCTGAGCAGCCATCATTCCACACGCCTCGGGGGCCCTGCGCGGCGCGATGGCTGATCCTGCCAAACCTAGGAAGACGCTGACCGTTGGTCGTTCCAGGATGGGCGGCGATCAACCACAGCATCCGCCCGTTCGGCTTGAGACAATCTCCCGACATTTGTCCCTGACCGAACCGCGATTGATGCAGCGCATGGGCGAGGTCTGCAAGCCACCCAGCCGTGACGGTGCTAACACCTGCGAACGGGGCAGGGCTTGCGACATAGCCCGCACAGGTCTCGCCCCTGAAGCGTTAGCCGTGACCGTGCGGCGGTCGGCGACGCGCGGCGTGCGTTGACATTCATCGCAGGTCGATATTCTCTTATAAGGCATAGCATTCCATAATAAAAGAATGTGAGGGACCATGAAACGCCTGCTCGGATGCCTCCTCGCCTGCAGCCTGCTCACCGGACCGTCGCTCGCCCTCGCACAAGAGACGGGGGGCATCGCCACGGTGGCGACCGTCGGCGAGCCGCCGACCATGGACCCGATGGTCTCGACCGCCGATCTGGTCGGCACGATCACCCAGCATGTCTTCGAGACCCTCTACACATTCGACAAGAGCTGGAAGGTGACGCCGCTGCTCGCGGATGGGCTGCCCGCGATCAGCGACGACGGCAAACGCTACACCATCGCGTTGCGGCCGGGCGTCACATTCCATGACGGCTCCGAGCTGACCGCCGAGGATGCCGTCGCCTCCCTGCAGCGCTGGATGAAGCTCGCCTCGCGCGGAAAGCAGGCGGCGGGCTTCGTCGAGAGCGTCGAGGCCGCAGGCCCGGCCTCGCTCGTGATCACGCTGAAGCAGCCTTATGCACCGCTGACCTCGCTGCTCGCCTTCAACAACTCAGCCGCGATCATCATCCCGGCGAATAAGCAGACCGACCCGATGAAGGAATTCATCGGAACGGGCCCCTACATGCTGAAGGAGCGCAAGGCCGATCAGTACATCCAGCTCGTCCGCTTCGCCGGCTACAAGCCGCGCGACGGCCAGGGCGACGGCTATGGCGGCGCGCGGCGCGCCCTGCTGGACGAGGTCCGCTTCGTGCCGGTCCCGGATCCGAACACCCGCGTCGAGTCGGCCGTTTCCGGCCAATACTCCTATGTCGATTCAATTCCCGTGGAATCCATCGACCGGTTGAAGGGGGCGGCCTCGCAGCCCGTCCTGCTGAAGCCCTTCGGCTATCCCGTCTTCATCTTCAACACCGCCGAGGGTGCGGCGAAGAACCTGGCGGTCCGCAAGGCGATCCGCACGGCGCTGAACATGGAGGACATGCTGGCTGCAGCGTTCGGCAGCAAGGAGTTCTACGCGCTCGACGGCAACATCTATCCGCCGGGCTATGTCTGGCACACCGATGCCGGCGTCGCCGGAAACTACAATATCGGCGATGCCGAGAAGGCGAAGGCCGCCGCCAAGGCGGCCGGGTACAAGGGCGAGCCGATCCGCATCCTGACCAGCCGCCAGTACGAGTTCCACTACAAGATGGCGCAGGTCGCGGCCGAGTATCTGAAGCTCGCCGGCTTCACCATCGACCTGCAGGTCGTCGACTGGGCGACCCTGACCCAGCGGCGGACCGACAAGGCCGTGTGGGAGATCTACATCACCCACAGCCCCTTCCTGCCGGAGCCGGCGCTGATCGGCTCGCTGTCGACCAGCTCGCCCGGCTGGTGGGACACGCCTGCCCGCACGGCCGCCGTCGACGCCTTCACCTCCGAAGCCGACCCCGCCAAGCGGGCCGTGCTGTGGGCGAATGTGCAGAAGGCGATCTACGACGAGGTGCCCTTCATCAAGATCGGTGACTTCAACGCGCTGTCCGCGAAATCCGCGAAGCTCGACGGCGTCGTGCCGGCGCCCTGGCCCTATTTCTGGAATGTCACCCGGAAGAAGTGATCCCCCTTCGCCGACCGGCCGTGTGATCACGGCCGGTCGGCGAGCAACGAGGCGGTCGGGCCATGGTCGGCTACATCCTTCAACGCATCTCCGGCATGGTCGCGGTCATGCTGCTCGTGGTCACGATCGTCTTCGTGATCGTGCGCGTCACACCAGGCGATCCCGCCGCGGTGATGCTCGGCCCCGACGCGACGGCGCAGGACGTCGCGGATCTGCGCAGCAGGCTCGGGCTCGATCGCTCGATCCTCTCGCAATACGTGCTCTATGTCGGGCAGCTGCTGCGCGGCGATCTCGGCCAGTCGATCTTCCTGAACATGCCGGTGACCTCCGCGCTGCTGGAGCGGGCCGAGCCGACTTTCTTCCTGACATTGCTGTCGCTGGCCATCGCGAGCGTCATCGCGCTGCCCGTCGGCATCTACGCCGCCTATCGGCGCGGCTCCTTCATCGACCAGGCGGCGACGACGCTCGCCATGCTCGGCGCGAGCATTCCCGGCTTCTGGCTCGGGCTGATCCTGATGCAGATCTTCGCCGTGCGCCTGCAGATCCTGCCGGTGTCCGGCTATGGCGGGCCCGATACGAGCCTGATCGAACGGATCCGGCACCTGATCCTGCCGGCGGTCGCGCTCGGGCTCGTCTCCTCGGCGCTGATCATGCGCTTCACCCGCGCCTCGATGCTCGACGTGCTCGGCGACGACTATATCCGTACGGCGCGGGCCAAGGGGCTCGGCGAACAGGCCGTCATCCTCACCCATGCGCTCAAGAACGCGCTGATCCCGATCCTCACCGTGCTCGGGCTGACCGCCGCCGTGCTGATCTCGGGCGCGGTCGTGACCGAAACGGTGTTCGGCCTGCCTGGCGTCGGCAACCTCGTGGTCTCGGCCGTGCTGCGGCGCGACTATCCGGTGATTCAGGGCGCGTTGCTCGTGATCGCCGGCCTGTACGTCCTGATCAATTTCGCGATCGACATGCTCTATCTGCTGGTCGATCCAAGGGTGCGCTACTGATGGTCGACCTCACACCCGATGCGCCCGCGCAGCGTCGCGGCTCGACCTTCCTGCAACACCTGATGAGACGCCGCACAGTGGCGATCGGCCTCGCGATCCTCCTCGTCTTCGTGCTGCTCGCGGCGCTGGCGCCGCTGATCGCGCCCTATGCGCCCGGCCGGATCTCGATCGTCAACCGTCTGAAGCCACCGTCCGCGACCTACTGGTTCGGGACCGACGAATTCGGCCGGGATCTCTTCTCGAGGATGCTCTATGCGGGCCGCCTGTCGCTCTCGGTCGGCGCCGCCGTCGTCGTTCTGTCGTCCCTGATCGGCGTGACGCTCGGGCTGTTGGCCGGGTTTTTCAGGCGGTTGGACACGCCGATCGCCCGCTTGATCGACGCGATGATGGCGTTCCCCGACATCCTCCTGGCGATCGCGCTGGTTGCGGCGCTCGGTCCTTCGCTCCTGACGGTGATCGTGGCGCTCGCGATCGTCTATGCGCCGCGACTGGCGCGCATCGTCCGCGCTGCGACCCTCGTGATCCGCGAGCTGCCCTATGTCGAGGCAGCCCGTGCCTGCGGCAAGACGACCTTCCGGATCATGACGCGGCATGTCCTGCCGAACATCGTCTCGCCGATCACGGTGCAGGCCACCTTCATCTTCGCCAGCGCCATGCTGGCCGAGGCTGGGCTTTCATTCCTCGGACTCGGTGTCAGCCCCGATGTCCCGACCTGGGGCACGATGATCGCGTCCGGCCGACAATATATCGGTCAGGCGGATTGGATGACCTATTTCCCCGGCCTCGCCATCGTGCTCGCCGTGCTCTCCCTGCAGATGGTCGGCGACGGCCTGCGCGACCTCCTCGATCCGCGGCTGCGGAAGGATCTCTGAGATGACGTCTGTGACCCGCCAACCTCTCCTCATCGCGAATGTGAGGCCGGTCGCCTTCGGACCGGCGATTCCCGCCGCGGCGACCGACATCCTCGTCGGCGGCGATGGCACCATCACCGCGATCGGCCCGGCGTTGTCAGCACCGGCCGACGCGCTGCGCGTCGACGGCAAGGGCGCCTTCGTCTCGCCCGGCTGGGTCGACCTGCACGTCCATGTCTGGCACGGCGGCACCGACATCTCGCTCAGGCCGAGCGATTGCGGGGCCGCGCGCGGCGTCACCACCATGGTCGATGCGGGCTCGGCCGGCGAGGCGAATTTCCACGGCTTCCGCGAATATGTCATCGAGCCGGCGCGCGAGCGGATCAAGGCCTTCCTCAATCTCGGCTCGATCGGGCTCGTCGCCTGTAACCGCGTGCCGGAACTACGCGACATCAAGGACATCGACCTCGACCGCATCCTCGAATGCTATGCGGAGAACAGCGAGCATATCGTCGGCATCAAGGTCCGGGCGAGCCATGTCATCACCGGCTCCTGGGGCGTGACGCCGGTCAAGCTCGGCAAGAAGATCGCCAAGATCCTGAAGCTGCCGATGATGGTCCATGTCGGCGAGCCGCCGGCCCTCTACGAGGAGGTGCTGGAGGCGCTGGGGGCGGGCGACGTCGTCACGCACTGCTTCAACGGCAAGGCGGGATCGAGCCTGATGGAGGACGAAGACCTCTTCACCCTCGCCGAGCGCTGCGCCGCGCGGGGCGTCCGCCTCGACATCGGTCATGGCGGCGCCTCCTTCTCCTTCAAGGTGGCCGAGGCCGCGATCAAGCGCGGGCTGATGCCGTTCTCGATCTCGACGGACCTGCACAACCGCTGCATGAACTTCCCGGTCTGGGACCTCGCGACGACGATGTCGAAGCTGCTCTCGGTCGGCATGCCCTTCGACGCCGTCATCGAGGCGGTGACCCACGCCCCGGCCTCGGTGATCAAGCTCGCGATGACGGACCGATTGACGATCGGCGAGAGGGCCGATTTCACGATCTTCGATCTGGTCGACGGCGATCTCGAGGCGACCGATTCGAACGGCGACGTCTCGCAGCTGACGCGGCTGTTCGAGCCGCGCTACGCGGTGATCGGCGCGGAAGCGATCACGGCCAGCCGCTACGTGCCGCGCCCGCGCCGGCTGGTCCGGCACAGCCACGGGCTGTCCTGGCGTTGACGAAGGGGCCGGCAAGGCAGCGCGGTCCGCAAGGCCCCAACGGAGACCGCGGGAGGCACCGCCGTTGAGTGATCGCGCGGCAGTATCGAAAGCTCGGACATGAAAGCCACGACGACGCAGCCGCGCGAAGACGAGCCCGAGCGCGCCGGGCAGCGGCGTTCGCGCGTCAGCGGCATCGACCGCGCCGTGCAGATCCTCGACCATCTCCAGCAGGAGGGGCGAGCCCAGACCGCCTATGAGGTTGCCCGCGCGATCGGCGCGCCGCTATCGACCGTCTACGCCATCGTCGAGGACCTGCTCGACAAGAGCCTGCTGACGCGCTCCGGCGAAGGCGGCGTCTGGCTGGGTCCCCGACTCTACCATTATGGCCTCGCCTATGCGCGCGATCTCCAGGTCATCACCGTGGCGACGCACGAGATGCATGTGCTGGCGCGCGAAGTCGGCGAGACCGTCCAGATCTGCGGCCGCGACGGCGGCATGATGGTGGTCGAGGCGATGGCCGAGGGCCCGGGGCACTTCGTCATCACCTCGCGCGTCGGCACGCGCGTGCCGCTGAACTGGACCGCCTCCGGCCGCCTGCTGGTCGCCGGCCTGGACGAGGCGGAGCGGGCAGCCCTGTTCCGGAGGAGTGCCAAGGCCTCGCCGACCGGGCGCGCCGTCACCGACCCCACGATCCTGCTCGCTCAATCCAGCGAGGCGCTCGCCGCAGGCCTGTCGATCCAGGCGGGCGAGTCCGACTATGCGGTCGCCTGCATCGCCGCGCCTGTACTGGACGAGGCCGGCGCCTGCCCGATCACCGTCTCGGTCGTCCTGCCCGAGTTCCGCGTCAACGAGGAGCATTCGAATGTCGTCGCGGCGGTGAAGACGGCAGCGCACCGCATCGAGGACAAGCTCGGCTGGCGCGTCGGACCATTCGCCGCTGTCCGGAAGAGCGATTGAAGGCCACTCGCGCCGCGGTTACCCCAGGCAGATGCGCCCCGAGGCGCGGCCGGTCTTTGGCCCATTCCGATGGATCAACCGAGGTCCCGGCGCTGGCGCCTATTCGGCTTAGGAACCGAATTAATTTGTGTGTTCGAGACAAGAAGATCTCCGGGTGTAGCGCCATCGATGGCATTAATGCTTGTTATAGAATTCAAATTCTACCTCATCACCACAATATCCAATAGCCTCTTGTAGTTAGTAACAATATCATACTTGATATGATTTGGTTTAATTTGCCTCTCAATCTCCGCAAAAAACTTCCGAGCGCACGCAATTTTGGTGTTTTCGATATTACGGAGCTTCATCGAGGACATGGTGCCCTTGGTTTCGGCGACAAAATAGATGTGTTTGACGCTGCCTTCCTTAAAGGAAATCGCCCAGTCTGGATTGTAGTCGCCTACCGGCGTTGGAATCAGGAAGCCGCGAGGAAGCTTCGCATAGACCACCACCTCGCTACTGGCATCGAGCTCACTGACGAATTTGCGCTCGACTTCGGAGTCCGTGACGACGTAGTCGTAGACGTGACGATTGAGTTTCGGGCTGGCCTTGGAGAAGTCCTGCCCGGTCTGGCTGGCCGTGAAGATGTCCACGTCGTACCGCTCTGACAGACCGTCGTAGGCGAGCAATTCGATAACCATCGTGGCCTTCTGTTCGGCGATGATCCGGGAAGCCTCGGAGATGAAATGCTCCGGGTTCTCCCTGAACTGGCCGAACACGCTGGCCTGGATTCCAGTCAGGATGTCGGCCGCCGTCTTTCGCGTTAGTTCGGTGCTTTCCGCGACTTTGCCGAGAAGGTCGTACTTCACGAGCGAATGGATCGAACCGCCGCGCTCGGTTGTTGATCCAGTCAAAGCAAAGCCGTCGCCGGCCTTCAGCAGCTCATCGGTCAGCCCATCGCCCTGGATCCCTGTCTGCACCGTGTACTGGAGCGGCGTCACGCGAAGCTGGCTATCGAGGGCGCTCACGCATTTGCGGACCAACTCTTCGGAATCGAACTCGACGCGATAGACGGCCTTCTGGTTGATGCGCCGCCAAAGCTCCTGGAACTCCTTCTTCTCGAAATTCTCGTTCAGCGGATTGGTCTTCGGCTTCCGGCCGTCCTCGACCTTCGGCAGTTGCGCATCGCTGAACACGCTGTCGATGATCTGGAAAATCTGATCGGTATGGGCCTTCAGCTCGTCAGGCAAAGCCGCCAGCGCTCCGGCTTCCTTCGCCTGATGGTAGGCAGTTGTGATCTGATCCGCATCGTCGGAATAATCGTTCTTCACGAGATAGCGGTAGATCTGCTTCGCCATTGCTGACGTGATCTCGATCGAGCCGGTCTCGGTCGCGATGGTCTTGCCGGTGAAGTAGAGCTCGGTCGCTTTGCGCGGTCGGGATGTCAGCGTGTCGGCGATCTCCTTCTGGAGGCCAGCCACGAAGTTCTTGTAGCTCTCGCTGGCCACGACGGTGAGGACGTTGATGTCGTGGACGACCGCGGGATTATCCATCCGGTCGCCGTGTTGATCGACCGACAGCCGAAGCCCGCGGCCAACCTCCTGGCGCCGCGAAACGGTGTTGTCGCTGTGCTTGAGCATGCACATCACGAACACGTTGGGATTGTCCCACCCTTCGCGCAGCGCCGAGTGCGAGAAGATGAAGCGTGTGGGCTCAGCGAAGGACAGCAGCCGCTCCTTGTCCTTCAGGATCAGGTCATAGGCGTCGACGTCGTCTGAATCGACCGACCGCGCCCCGACTGCGGGGTCTTTCAGCCGATTGGTCTTCTTGTCGATCGAGAAATAGCCGTTGTGCGTCTTGGCCGCATCGATGCCCGACAAGTGCTTCCGGTAGACGTCGTTGTCGATCGCCAGCTCAGACAGATACTCCGCCTTGAGAAGCTCGTACTCCTCCTCGAACACGCGGGCATACTCGCCCTTCTCATCGGGCTGCGCGTAATCGCGGTACTTCACCACCTCGTCGATGAAGAACAGCGACAGCACCTTGATGCCCTGGGCGAAGAGCTGCTTCTCCTTGTCGAGATGCGCCTTGACCGTCTCGCGGATCTGGATACGCCGGATATCGCTTCCAGACACATCGCCGGTCGCTTCACCGGCCCGAAGCGCAAGGCCGTTGGTGAACTCCACCGTGTCGTTGCGAGCGTCGATCTGGGAGATCGTGAAGCCGTCACGGTATTGGTCCAGCTCGCCGGACTCCACGAACAGGTCGTCGCGGAACTCCAATCGCTTGAGCTGGCGCTTGATCTCGCCGCTCGCGAGCTTGACTTCGATCTCGAGCCTCGCTACCGGCGCCTTCTTCGAGATTTCGATCCCCTCAAGGTACAGATAGGCGTTCGTGCCGGCGAGCCCGCGCGTCTGGATGCCCCGCACGGCGATCTTCTTCACCAGCTTCTGGTTATAGGCGTCGAGCGCATCGAGCCGGTGAACCCGGTTGTGCTGCGTCTTGTGGGTTGCCGAGTAGCGCAGGATCATGAGCGGCTTGAACTTCGGCAGCGCCTCCGTCGTCGCCGTGCCTTCCATCTTCTGCGGCTCGTCGAGGATCAGGATCGGCCGGTTGCTGGCGATGACGTCGATAGGCTTGCGCGACTGGAAGTCGTCCAGCTCCTCATAGATGCGGCGGTTGTCGGCGCCGCGCGCCGCGAACGCTTGGATGTTGATGACCATCACGTTGATGCCGGCGTCCGACGAGAAGCTCTCGAGCTCGTGCAGGCGCTTGGAATTGTAGATGAAGAAGCGCGCCTTTTTACCGTAGCTTTCGGTGAAATGGTCGGCGGTGATCTGCAGCGACTTGTGTACGCCCTCCCGGATGGCGATCGAAGGGACCATGATGATGAACTTCGACCAGCCGTAGCGCTTGTTCATCTCGAAGATCGTCTTGATGTAGCAATAGGTCTTGCCGGTGCCCGTCTCCATCTCGATGTCGAGGTTGATCCTGCACCCGGCGCTGGCGACCAGCTTGTCCGAGACCGGCAGGTTCTGGCGGCGCTGGACATCCTTGATGTTGGCCAGCACCTGAAGCTCGGTGAGCGCCAGGTCTGCGTTCTTGAAGCCCTCATCGAAGGCGCCCATTTGCGCCTTCCGGCCCGGGTCGATCCGGTAGGTGATGCCGCTGGACATCGGTTGCCCGGCGAAGCAGTCGACGACCGCGTTCACAGCCTGGGTCTGATAGGGCTGGACCTTGAACTTCAGCTTCATGCCCGCCCCCTCAGAGCGACTTGACGTCGGTGCCAGGGGACAACTGGCGGAAGACCTGCTCGACGTTGATCTTCACTGCATCAGAGACGAAGCCGTTGTCGCGGAACACGACACGCAGCGGCTCACGGCCCGCAAGCTCCTTCACCAGCTCCTCTGTCACGCCCGTCTCGAAGCATGCGACCAGCGCGTTTCCGTCAACGAAGAACACGGTCTTGTCCTGCACTGTCTCGCGTCGGATCGACAGCGTCAGATCCACGCCCCAGTCGACGAGCACCTGGAACAGCAGGTCCTCGGCGCTACGGTCAGGTTTGATGTTGTCGACCGCAGCCAGCAGGTCGTTTTGGTCGATCTGGTCCGGACGGTAAAATACGTCCTTCATGTTCGACGAGTCGATCTTCAGCACCCTGAAGCCAACGTCGCGATTCCAGTCGGGGTTGCACTCGCCCTGCAGGACTTTCTTTCCAGCACGACGAACGCGTTCCTTCGTGATTTCGGCGATAGAGTGATAACCTTTTCGTTGAGCTTCACTTCGAGCATCAACTTGCTCAGGAATTTGAACGAGAATGAAGCGTCGATTGCCGCCGTCCTCGGCGTTCTTCTTCATTACAGCATGGGCAGTAGTGCCGGAGCCTGCAAAGAAATCCAACACGATATCGTTGGGGCCACACCCGTGTTCAATCACACGCTCAATTAACTGAACGGGCTTCGGATTCTCAAATACTCGTTCTGGAATGAGATCGTGGAAATCTCGACTGCCGTCATCAGTATTTCCTGCAAATTTGTGATCCCAGAAATTCATAGGGGTCAATCCGCGAGCGCCGGAAAGAAACATCTTAATTGACGGAATATTCGACCTTCCGTCGGCTCCCCAGTATAGTAAATTTTCCGCTTGGAGCTTTTGGAATTCGGCTTTTGATCTGCGCCAAGCATTCCTAGACGGGAGAGTAACAGCGCCGGTGTTTGGATTCGTGATGGGATAGCAGAGATTCGGACGCTCCTCGGGTCTAGCTGGATTTAAGAAGGAAGCTCCTTTCCAAGGCCCTCTAGCGTCGTTGTCGGGATTAGTATATCGCGCATCGGCTTCGTCCGATCGTTCCAGAAGGTTCACCACAAAATCTTCCGAGCGTGCGTACACAAGTATATTCTCTGCGACCGTAGTGAAGTCGACAGTATTATTGCTTCTAGTGTATCTTTTTTGCCAAACTACCTTTGATTTGAAGTTTTCGCCTCCGAAAATCTCGTCGCATATTTTTTTCAGGTTATCCAGCTCACCATCATCTATGCTGATAAAAATCACGCCCGATTCACAAAGAAGGTCTCGCGCCCTTTTCAGGCGTGGGTAAATGAAGCTCAGCCAGTCAGAGTGGAAGCGCCCATTTGTCGTGGGGTTCGAAACTAAACGTTGACCGGAATCGTCAGACTGTGCGGATCTAATTAAATATTCATGAGAATGTTCTGCAAAATCGTCCTCATAAACATAATCATTTCCTGTATTATATGGGGGGTCTATGTATATAATTTTTACCTTACCCAAATAGGCCTCTTGAATTAGTTTTAGAGCGTCAAGATTGTCGCCTTCGATAAGCAGATTATTGGTGGTATCAAAATCGCTGCTCTCGTTCTGTGCTGGGCGGAGAGTTCTTGCAATCGGCGCATTCGCCAGCGCCAACGCCTCTCGCTTCCCTGGCCAGTCCAGCCGATAGCGCTCCTGGGGCCCTTCAACGATGTGACCGCTCAACTCCTGACGCAGTTGGTCGAAGTCGACCGCCAGACGCAGCTGCCCCGTCGCCTCATCGCGCGCCTCGGTCACGCAGCCGGGGAACAGGTCGCGGATCTTCGCGGTGTTCTCTTGGCTCAGGTCAGGGCTGTGCATCTTCAGCTTGTCCATTGTCATTCCCTTACTCACTCGTCGCAACGCTGACGGGATCGCCCCCGGAGAGGCGCTCCAGTTCCTGCCGCGCGGCGCGCAGCTCGGCATTAATCGCCACGCGCTTGTTGAATTGTTTCTCGCGGGCAAGCCGGGCCTTGATCCGGTCCACCTCCCGCGTCTTTGCCCGGATCGCCTCCATCCGCGCCACACGCGCCTGGATGTCCTCGCCGGACTGTTCACCTTTAGCAGTCGCCTTCGGCATCAAGGCCGTGAGGAGGGTGTCGTAGAGCCCGCCAAGATTGAGCGTGACCGGTAGCGGCCGGCGCGGTGCGTCGTCGGGGGCCCAATCGGTCGCGAAATAAGCGCTAACAACCCACTTGGTGGAATCGGCATCGCTCGGCCGCTTGAAGGCGGCCACCGCCTTCCGCTTCCCTGACCAGCTGAGTTCAAAGATCAAGGGGAACGGGATCGCGCGGTCAATCGCGCGCAGCACCTCTTCGTCGAGCTTACCGGTACGCAGGCTGATGCCGAACACCTGGATCTCGTAGACGCCCTTCGTCGCCGCGAGGTTCATGGTCTCCGGCGCCAGCTTGTGCTTCCAAACGATCTGATCGACCTGGGTGACGAACAGGTCCTTCAGCGCCGTGCCGACGCCGGCATGCTCATAGATGCGGCTTTTGGGGACAACGCGGCCAAAGGCGGCTGCCTTAGGATAGTCGAAGAAGGCCGCGGTCATGCCGCCCCCTCCTCGATCACGAGGAAGGCGATCAGCTCGAAATCGTCGAGCCCGGCGATGGTGTGGACGAGCGCCGTGGTCCGCCCGCCGCTGAACAGGCTGTCGATGTCCTTCTCTTCCTTCACCTCGATCATCGAGCGGATCGCCGCGCTCAGAAGCGCGGAGCAGTGCTCCATCTTCCGACCATCCTGCGTCCGCTCATTGAACAGCTGGCAGACCGCCCGGATCGGCTCCGCCTGGCCCTTGCAGCTCGTGCGGATCAGATCGAGCAAGCGCTTCACCTCGGTGTGGTCGATGATGACCGCACCGTCGTGACCGACATAGACGAGATAATAGGGGTGTAGCCGGTTCTGCTGGTTGATGTTCACGCTGTCGTGGATGTTCTTCAGCGCGAAGATCACACCGGGCTTGAGCCCGAGCGCCGGCTGCGCCGGCACCACCGCATGCATGCCGTTGGGCAGGTGCTCAAGGTTGCCGTGCTCCTTGATGTGGTTCAGAAGATCCATGCGGAAATCGTTGAGGCCGAGATCGGTGATGGAGATCCCGGTCCGCACATCTTCCAGCTCGATTACCTCCTCCTGGAGGCGCTTCAGCTGCTCCTTCCGGTAGGCGATGTCGCTGCTCTTGGCCGTCAGCACATTGTCGTCGCCGGTCGCTGTGACGTCGGCGATCATCATGCGGTTTTCGACGCGCTCCTTGAGATTGATGTATTCGTCCAGTGAGATTTCCGGCCAATAGTTGACGAGCTGGATTTGCGAGTTCGGAGACCCGATACGGTCGATGCGCCCGAACCGCTGAATGATCCGCACCGGGTTCCAGTGGATGTCGTAGTTGATCAGATAGTCGCAATCCTGAAGGTTCTGACCTTCTGAGATACAGTCCGTACCGATGAGGATGTCGATCTCGCCGGTTTCGTGCGGCAGGATCAGATGCTTTTCCTTCGCGCGGGGCGAGAACAGCGTGAGCAGGGACTGGAAGTCGTAGCTCTTTTTCAGCGTGCTCTTCGGCGCGTCGGAGCCGGTGACCATGCCGCAGTGCAGGCCGTGCGACTGCAGAAAGGCCGTCGCCAGGTTGGTGTAGAGGTACTTCGCCGTATCCGCAAAGGCGGTGAAGATGAGAACCTTTCGATTCCCGGGATTGAGCGGGTCGACGACCTTGCGGGTGATAACGTCCTTCAGATGCTGCAGTTTGGCGTCATCATCAGGCCCCACCTTGTCCATTGAGGCGATCAGGTCGCGGATCACAGCGAGATCCGCGGCGAGGTCGTGCTTCCAGGACGGAATGTCCATATCCGACAGGCTGATCTGGATTTTCTTTCCGACCGTGAACTCGTCGAGCCCGTTCAGGTCGTCGTCGTCGGGATCGAAACTGGGATCGCCGAGATGGTCGGTCACGCTAGTGGCGGCACCCGTACGTTCATACGATTCGATCGCCTGGAGCGTCTGCGCGATATTGCTGCTCAGAGCGTGCAAGGTGAGACGAAATGCTTCGACCGAGCTCTCCAACCGTTTGAGCAGGTTGGTGGTCATGAGAGCCTGAAGGCTCCGTTCGCGGTCAGCCTGGCGCAGCTTGCCGCGACCGCCCTCGACCTGGGTGTCGTAGATTTCTTCGTACTTCCGAAGCCGGCTCGGCAGAATGTAGCTGATCGGAGCGTAGACGGCGAGCTTGAGCACCGACAGGCTGCCGAAGATGTCGTTGAGGCCGAGCACGTCCGACCGATGGGTGATCGGGCACTGGTACGAAAGCGGCTTTCGACGCTGCGGGAATTTCCCGATATCCTTGGTGTCGTAGAACGTCTCGATATGCTTGCGCGACCGGGCGATCGTCACCGCATCCAGCATCTCGAAGAAGTCGAAGTCGAGCGCCTTGAGGATCGCAGTGGCGGTTCTCTCGTGGGGCGGAAGATCCGACCAGGCGTTGAACGCCTTCTGGGCACGCCTGAAAATCTCCTCGATCCCGGTGTTGGTTTTCAGTTTGCGGCTGAGGTTTTCGGAATCGCCCTCGTAGGCCAGCGCAAGCTGATTACGCAGGTCGTTGAACCGGTTGTTCACCGGCGTTGCCGAAAGCATCAGAACCTTGGTCTTCACGCCGGCGCGGATGACCTTGTCCATCAGCTTCTGGTAGCGCGTTTCCCGATCTTTGAAGACGTCGTTGTTCCGGAAATTGTGCGACTCATCGATGACGACCAGATCGTAGTTGCCCCAGTTGACTCGATTCAGCGGAATGCCGAACGAGTCTCCCGACGTACGGGAGAGATCCGTATGACTGAGGACGTCGTAGTTGAAGCGGTCCTTCGCAAAGATGTTCGTGGTCAGGTTGGTGTTGTAGTTTCGCCAATTGTCGGCGAGCTTCTTCGGGCAAAGGACCAGGACCGACCGATTGCGCAGCTCATAATATTTGATCACCGCTAGCGCTGTGAACGTTTTGCCGAGTCCGACGCTGTCCGCCAGAATGCAGCCGTTGTGCATTTCTAACTTATTGATGATGCCGGTCGCCGCATCCCGCTGATAGTTGAACAGCTTGTTCCAGACGAGACTGTCCTTGTAGCCCGTCAGATCGTTCGGCAGCGCGTCCTGATCGACCTCTTCGAGGAAATCCTGGAAGAGATTGTAGAGGATATGGAAGTAGATCCGCTCGGGTGAGTTCTCCTGGTAGACGGACTCGATATGGTCGCAAATCGCGGCGGTGACGTCGCTAACCTTTTCTTCGTCGTTCCAGATCTGATTGAACAGCTGAAGATAGACCTGTGTGTGTGCAGCATCGTCGATGCGGGTCACAAGGTTCGAGACTGCGTCACCCTTCTGATAGCCCAGGTCGACGGCGGTGAAGCCGCTGATCGGCATGTAAGCGACGTCGCCAGCTTCCGCTCCTGTATGGATGAACTGTTGCATCGGCGCCCTGGTCGTGTTCGACCGGAAGCGGGCCTTTTTGCGGATCCAGTCGGCGCATTCGCGGGCTACTGCACGCTGCGTTAGCTTGTTGCGGAGCTGAATTTCGAACTCAGTTCCGTACAGGCCTCGCTCGCGCGTTGACTTGGGGATGAAGAATTCCCGCCGCTCCTTACTGAAGCGACCGGTCATCTCCGTGGGTAAGAAGGTTGGAGCAGTAAAAATAAATTGAAGATTTTCGACCTTTGACAGCTCCATCTTGAGCGCCTCGAAGGCGTAGATCGAAAAGCAGGATGCCGCGATCTTCAATCGTGCACCACGCCCCACATTCGCCTTCAGATCGTCGCCGAGAAGCAGCGAGATGTTGTCAATAAGTTTCATCGTTGGCCTGCATCCCGCCCGGCGACTTGCCCCCGACTCACCGATCCTTTTGAGAGCCTCCAGGCTGATAGCGTATCCCCCGCGCCTCCGGTAGCGACTGGCGGCGGGGGAAATGACAAGGCGGTTTGGATCCGAATCCGAGGCGCCCCGAAGCCGAGATCGCGAATGTCGCCTTGGCCGTGTTCAATCGACTCGTCCCGCTGAGGAGTTCGCCTGCTCCGCCATCCGCATCAACTCAATAGGCGCCGCTCCCATCGCCCTCGCAATGGCGATGGGAGCGGGTTGAAGCCAAAGCGGGCGCCCAGTGCGGATGGGCCCGCGTTCTAGAGATACCCGAATTTTGTTCGCGCATGCTGCACCCAAGCGGCCGCCCCGAAGCGGGCGATGCTAACCAAGGACAAGGGCGCGGGCGTGCCGCCTCGTATCCCGTCAGACGGCCGGACTCGAGGCGACCGAGCACCTCCTGCTCCGCGCACAACGCCAGCCCGCCTGCGCCCGTCACTCCGCAAAATACATTTGTGTCATAAAACATTCATTTGTATGATCCACTGCAAATGCACTGCCCCGCATCTGACGGCGGCAGGCCGCTTTCCCTTTCGGGAGCGCCCTAGGGAGGGGACAAATGCAGCTTGTCGTGCAGATTTCCGACACCCATCTCAGCCCGGGCAAGCCGCATTTTGCCTGCAACTGGGAGCCGTTGAGAGCCTGGCTGGCGGGGCAGGGGCCGGATCTCGTCATCCATACCGGGGATGTCACGGTCGATGGCGCCGATGTCGACGAGGACATGCGCCATTGCCGCGAGTTGCTCGACGCGCTCGGCCTGCCGGTGCTGAGCATTCCCGGCAATCATGATGTCGGCGAGGCCTGGCACCCGCATCAGCCGGTCAATGCAGAGCGTCTCGCCCGCTGGCGCAGCCATCTCGGCGCGGATTTCTGGAGCCGCGATATCGAGGGCTTCAGGCTGATCGGCCTGAATTCGATGCTGTTCGGCAGCGACGAGGCGGATGAGGAGCGCCAGCTCGCCTGGCTGGAGCGCGAGATCGCGGAAGCTGAGGGGCGCCGGCTCGGCTGGTTCCTGCACCGGCCGCTCTTCGTCGAGACGCCCGATGAAGGCGACAAGGGCTATTGGAGCGTGCCGCCGAGGCCCCGGGCCCATCTGCTTGATCTCGTCCGCCGTCATGACGTCGCCTTCGTCGCCAGCGGCCATCTGCACCGGGCCCATGATTTTTCGGTCGAGGACACCCGCTACATCTGGGGGCCGTCCTCGGGCTTCGTCGTCGGTCCCGCACTGCAGCCCGGCATGGCCGGCTCAAGCACGCTCGGCGCCGTCGCCTACAGCTTCGACGGTCGGGAGTTCACGGCCGCGATCCATGAGATTCCCGCGCTGACGACGCTCTGGATCGACGATGTGATCCACGAGGTCTACCCGCCGCGCGCCGCCTGACGCCGCCGGCGGCCGCGCCTCGCGGCCGCCTTCGACACCGCTCCACGATCCCTCACAGTTCAAGAGGCGAACGACATGGCCACAGTCGCGCTGTCTTCCATCGCCAAGGCGTTCGGGACCACAAAGGTGCTCGGCGGCGTCGATCTCGACATCGCCGATGGCGAATTCCTGACGCTAGTCGGCCCCTCCGGCTGCGGAAAATCGACCCTGATCCGGATCATCGCCGGGTTGGAACAGCAGGATTCCGGCAGCGTCGCCATTGGCGGAAACGGCGTCGATCACCTGCGCCCGCATGAGCGGCGCGTCGCGATGGTGTTCCAGTCCTATGCGCTCTACCCGCATATGACCGTGCGGGGAAATATCGCGCTGCCGCTGATGATGGCGCGGCTGAAACTCTGGCAGCGCCTGCCGCTGCTCCACCTGCTCTCGGGCCAGCGGCGCAAGGCGATGGCCGGCATCATGACGGATGTCGACGCGGTCGCGGCCCAGCTCCAGCTCGGCCATCTGCTCGATCGCAAGCCGGCGCAGCTCTCGGGCGGCCAGCGCCAGCGCGTCGCGCTCGGGCGCGCCATGGTGCGCAGTCCCGATGTCTTCCTGATGGACGAACCTCTGTCCAATCTCGACGCCAAGCTGCGCGTCCATATGCGCACCGAGCTGGCGGAGCTGCACAAGCGCCTGGGCGCGACCTTCATCTATGTCACACATGACCAGGTCGAGGCGATGACGATGTCGGACCGCGTCGCGATGATGGATTCAGGGGCGATCCTGCAGCTCGGCACGCCCTCGCAGCTCTATGAGAAGCCGGCCTCGCTCAAGGTCGCGCAGTTCATCGGCAGCCCGGCGATCAACCTGCTGCCCGCGACGGTCGGTACTGCCGGCCGCCTCGAACTCTTTGGCCGGCCGATGGCGCTTGCGGTGGCGCGGGCGGCGGGGCAGGCGGTCACGCTCGGCATCCGCGCGGAGGCGCTGACGCTCGTCCATGGCGAGCCGGCCGGCGCAGGCCGCGCCTGGTTCTCCGCGCGCCTCAGGCGCAAGGAGAACCTCGGCTCCGAATACGTCCTGCATTTCGATCTCGCGGGCCGCGATGCGCCGGGCGTGACCATGCGCGCCAGCCCCGCGATCGCCGCCGGCGTCAACGAGGCGGCCGAGGTCACGCTCGGCTTCGACGAAGCCGCGAGCCACATTTTTGACGCGCAGGGCGACAGGCTCGAGCCGCGCGGGCAGGGCAGTCTCAGCGCCTCCGTCGTGCCGCTGAGGGCCTGAGCATGAATCATGCCCTTGCATCGCCCGCCGCTTTCGCCCCTGTCGCCCGCCGCCGGGCGCTGATCGAGCGGCTGACCGGGCTCGGCTTCGCGCTGCCGGCCTTCATCCTGCTGCTGCTGACGATCCTGCTGCCGCTTGCGGTGCTGATGCTGCTCAGCCTGACGAATTACGAGTTCGGCGGCGTCGACATGGACTGGGTCGGCCTCGCCAATTTCCAGAAGGCGCTGGCCGATCCGATCATCCGGCGCTCCGTCGTCAACACCTTGCTCTATGTCGCCATCGTCGTGCCGGGCGGCGTCTTCGGCGCGCTGCTGATCGCGGTCATGGTGCATCGGCGCCGCCGCAGCCGCTCCTTCTACGAGGTGATCTATTTCCTGCCGGTGACCTCGACGCTGATCGCGATGGCGACCGTCTGGCAGTTCCTGCTCCACCCCTCGCTCGGCCCGGTCAACGGTCTCCTGAAATGGTTGGGCTTTGCCCCCGTCGCCTTCCTGAGCGAGCCGTCGACGGCGCTGGCGACGCTGGCCGTGATCGGCATCTGGCAGCTGCTCGGTTTCAACATGATCCTGTTCCTCGCCGGACTGACCGCGATCCCGCGCGATCTCTACGAGGCGGCCGATATCGATGGCTGCTCCAGCGCGATCGATCGCTTCCTCACCATCACCTGGCCGCTGCTCGGGCCGACCACGATGTTCGTGCTCGTCACCACGATGATCACCGCCTTCAAGATTTTCGACACGGTGGCGGTGATGACGCGCGGCGGCCCGGTCGGCTCCACCGAGGTGCTGCTCTACAACATCTATCTCGAGGGCTTTCAGTATTTCCACACCGGCTATGCCGCGGCGCTGACCTTCATCTTCCTCGCCTTCATCCTCGTCTTCTCGGCGGTGCAGACCTTCGCGCTGGACAAGAAGGTGCATTACTGATGGCCGCTCCCGTGCTTGCCCCCGCCGCCGTCACGCCCGTGCATTCGCTGCTGCGCCGTTTCCTTTCGCTCGCCCTGGTCCATGGCGTGCTGATCGCGGGCGCCATCTTCATGCTGGCGCCCTTCATCTGGATGCTGGTGACCTCCATCAAGCCGCCGGCCGAGATCTTCAGCGCCGAGATCTCGCTCTGGCCAAAACAGTTCTACGGCCTGCAGAATTACGGTTTCGCGATGGAGAAGGCGCCGCTGCTGCGCTTCGCGCTGAACGGCGTCATCCTCTGCGCCGGCATCCTCACCGTGCAGCTGCTGGTGGCCATCCCTTGCGCCTATGCATTGGCGAAGCTGAATTTCCCCGGCCGCAATGCACTCTTCGTCCTGGTGCTGCTCGGGCTCTGCATCCCGGTGCAGGTGCCGGCCATGCCGCTCTATATCGCGCTCGCCCAGCTCGGCCTGATCAACACCTATTTCTCGATGATGGTGCCGTTCTTCCTCTCGGTCTTCGCCATCTTCCTGTTCCGCCAGTTCTTCCGCAGCTTCCCTGACGACATCATCAATGCCGCCCGGCTCGACGGCATGAGCGAATTCGAGATCGTCTGGCGCATCGTCACGCCAAGCGCCTGGCCGGCCATCGCCGCCTTTTCGGTCTTCTCGGCGGTGGCGCATTGGAACGACCTGTACTGGCCGCTGATCGTCATCTCCGACGCCAAGCTCGCCCCGCCGCCGCTCGGGATGATGTTCTTCGCCGATGCCGAGACGGGCTCGAATTACGGCGCGCTCACCGCCGCGGCGACGATCCTGACCGCGCCGCTCGTCCTCGCTTTCCTCATCGCCAGACGGAGGTTCATCGACGGCATCACGATGACCGGGGTGAAGTAGGCAGGCTCCGACACGGACCGGCACTGCCTAGCCCCAACCGCAAGACGCTCAGGCCTGACGTAGTGAATCAATCCGGCAGCTTTGCTGTCCATGTCACGGAGATCAAACATGAAACCCTTCGGCAAAGCGCTTGCTGCGGCAGCGCTCGCCCTCGTCGCATCCACGGCCGCCCGCGCCCAGGATGTCACGCTCGACGTGCTCTATGCCTTCCCGGCCTTCGCCAAGTTCCACGAGCCGATCGCCGCGGAATTCATGAAGACGCACCCGACGATCAAGATCAATTTCCGCGCGCCTGCGGCGAGCTATGACGAAGGGCATCAGGCGATGCTGCGTCAGTCCGTCACCAACCAGCTGCCGGATGTCTATTATTCCGGCTTCCATCTGCTCAGCGAATTGGTCGAGACGCTCGACAAGCGCAAGCAGGTCGTCGATCTCGGCCCGCTGCTGAAGGGGGAGCCGGAAGACTGGCGCAAGGCGAATTACTCCGACGCGCTGCTCGCGCTCGGCCAGGTCGGCGGCAAGCAGGCCGGCCTTGCCTTCAACGCCTCGACGCCGCTGATGTATGTCAATGCCGAGCTGGTGAAGAAGGCCGGCGGTGACCCAGACAAGCTGCCCGACACCTGGGCCGATGTCGTCGCGCTCGCCAAGAAGATCCGCAGCGCCGACACCGCCGGCCTTGCCTACAACATCCATGACTGGCCGGATGACTGGCTCTGGCGCGGCGTGATCCTGCAGGGCGGCCATTCCATGCTGTCCGCCGACGGCAAGAAGGTCGCCTTTGGCGGCGAGGTCGGCGAGAAGACGCTTGGCCTGCTGCGCAGCCTGGTCACGGAAGGCGGCATGCCGGTGATCGACTGGGACCAGTCGCGCCAGCAGTTCATCGCCGGCAAGATCGGCATCTTCTTCGACACGCCGGCACGGCTGCGCCAGGTCACCGACCTGATCGGCGACCGCTTCACCCTGAAGACCGCGCTCTTCCCGGTCGATGACAAGGCCAAGGGCAAGCTGCCGACCGGCGGCAATGCCGCGCTGATCACGGCCAAGGATGCAGCCAGGCAGAAGGCGGCCTGGGAATTCATCAAGTTCGTGACCGGCCCCGAGGCCCAGAAGATCGTCGTCGAGACCGCCGGCTATATGCCGACCAACCTGCGCGCCGGCGGCGATGCGTTCCTCGGTCCGTTCTACAAGGACAATGCCAATTTCCGGACGATCAACGGCCAGGTCCAGCGCGCCGCTCCCTGGGAAGGCTATCCCGGCGGAAACTCGGTCCGCATCTGGCGCCAGCAGCGCGAGGTGATCTCCGGCGTGATGCGCGGCGACATCCAGCCCAAGGCCGGCATCGAGCGCATCGTCTCCGAGACCGAAGCGCTGATGAAGTGAGCAGGCACGCCTGACGCTTCGCTCCCACGCCGCCCGGCGCTAGCCGGGCGGCAAATCCTTTCTCCATGCCCCATTTGCCTGGCCCCCATTTGCCTGGCCCTGCGGAGCCTTCATGATCATCGCCCAGCTCAGCGACTTCCACGTCCGCCCGCATGGCCAACCGGCCTATGGCATCGTCGACACCAATGCCGCGACACGGCGCGCCATCGATGCGGTGCTGGCGCTGGAGCTCCGGCCGGATTGCGTGCTCGTCACCGGCGATCTCTGCGATTGCGGGCTGCCGGAGGAATACGCGATCGTGCGTGCCGAACTCGCAAGGCTGCCGATGCCGGTCTATGCCGTGCCCGGCAATCATGACCGGCGCGAAGTCTTTGCTGCCATGCTCGGGCAAGATGGCCTGGGGCAGGGCGGTTCCTCCCTGCCGAAAAGTGGCTTCCTGCATTACGTGATCGAGGATTATCCGGTCCGGCTGATCGGGCTCGACACGGTCGTTCCCGGCGAGGATGGCGGCGAGATCTGTGCCGCGCGCGAGGCCTGGCTCGCGGAGCGCCTCGCAGAGGGGCGCGGCCGCCCGACGCTGATCTTCATGCACCATCCGCCCTTTGCGGTCGGTGTCGACGGTATGGACATCATGCCCTGCCGCGTCTCGGCGGGTTTTGTCGCGCTGATCGCCCGTCATCCCGAGATCGAGCGCGTGCTTTGCGGCCATTATCATCGCCCGATCCAGCTTCGTTTCGCCGGCACGATCGGCTTCGTCGCGCCGGGCACCGCCCATCAGGTCGCGCTAGACCTGCGCCCGGGGACGGAGAACAGGTTCGTCATGGAGCCGCCCGCGCTCGCGCTCCATGTCTGGAAGCCGGAAACCGGCATTGTCAGCCATCTCCAGCCGATCGGCGATTTCGGCCCGCGCCGGCCCTTCGTGCTCGACCCCGCCTATCCCGGCAAGCAGCAGGCGGTGGCAGCCCATGTCTGATCGGCGCCTTCTCTCCCTCCTTGAACAGGCCGGCGGGCTGGCGAGCGAGGCCGCCGATCTTCTGGTCCGCATGCAGGGCGAGCAGCTTTCGGTGACGCGCAAGGAATTGCGCGATGTCGTCACCGCCGCCGATCTCGCCTCGGAGCGCCTCGTCATCGCGGGCCTGCGCCGGTTGACGCCGGAGGCGGCGATCCTCTCCGAGGAGGCCGGCTTCTCCGGCCCATCAGACGCGCCCTGCTGGATCATCGACCCGCTGGACGGCACGGTGAACTATGCCGGCGGCCTGCCCTGGTTCTCGGTGACGCTCGCCTATCAGGAAGAGGGCCGCACCGTGCTCGGCCTGACCCATGCCCCGCTGGCCGGGCTGGTCGCGCGCTATGCCGAAGGGGCCGCCGCGAGCATCAATGGGCTACCGGCCGCAGTTTCCCGGACGACGAGCCTCGCCGACGCGACCGTCTCGATCTGCCTGACCTCGCATTATTCGCTGGAGGATACGGAGCGGACCTGCGCCGTCATCCGTCGCCTGTCGGGCTTGTGTCGCGGCGTGCGCATCATCGTCTCCGGCGGGCTCGAAATGTCGCTGGTGGCGGCGGGCCGGCTCGATGCCTTCATCGGGCTGAAGGCCGATATCGTCTCGCATGCCGCCGCCCTGCCGCTGGTGCGCGCCGCAGGCGGCAAGGTCACGACGGTTTCGGGCCGAGATTCCCGCGACGAGGACCTGGAGAAGGTCGTCTCGAACGGACTGATCCACGAAGAGCTTCTGGAGGCGATCCGAAGCGCCTGACTTCAGGAGGAGGGGCAAGAGCCGCTTGAGGCGGGCTCGCTGGTTTCAGCCCCGGTGCAGCGCCAGTACCGCCGAAGCGGCGTCTTCATCGGTGATCACCACGGAGGCCAGCCTGGCGCGGAGTGCGGCTGCGATCACCGCGGCCTTGTTCGTGCCCCCGGATGCAAGGATCATGGTTGGGATGCGGCGCAGGCCGTCCAGGGGCAGGGCGATGGCGCGGCGGTTGATCGGGTGGTCGATCGCGTTGCCCTCACCGTCGATGAACTGACCCAGCATGTCGCCGACCGCGCCATGCTCCGCCAATTCCCTGGGGCCGACATCGCCGGGCAGCCCGTAGCGCACCAGGAGCGAGCGCTCGCTCAGGTCGCCGGCGCTGAGGATCGCGACATCGGTCGCGCGGATGCGGGCGAAGGCGGCCTCGAACACGTCCTGCGCCAGGATGGTGTCGCGCGATTGCGGCGTGCCGGCATAGATCGGCGCAGCCAGATAATGGCACTCCGCCTGCCAGAGCCTGGCGAAATGGCTGGCGATCTCGAAGGTGTTGATCTCGATGCCATAGGTCAGCCCGCCCATCATCGAGGTCACGGTCAGGTCGCGATACTGGCCGGCCCGCACATGCCGGATCGTCTCGCGCAGCGTCCCGCCCCAGCCGACGCCGAAGACGCCCGAGGGATGCTCGTCGATGATCTGCGAGACCAACTCGCCGGCCGCCTTGCCGATCTGCGCGGAGATCTGCGCCGGGTCGCTTGGCGTCGGCACGACGATCGCATCCTTGAGGCCGAAGGCCTCGACCAGCGCCTGCTCGAGCCTGATGCAGCTCTCCAGCCGCGAATTGATGGTGATATTGACGAGCCCGCTGCTGCGCGCCTCGTTCAGCAGGCGGTTGACCCGCAGCCGCGTCATCTTCAGCCGGTCGGCGATATCGGCCTGGGTTAGGCCTTCCATGTAATAGAGCCAGGCTGCTCTGACCTGGGTTTGCGGATCCTCCGGCATCGCGTCATCCCAAGGGCGAGAGCGGCGTCGAGACCGCCAGCCCTTCGCGGCGGAATCGGTCGAGATTGCGTTCCTGCACCGGGCTTACATCGCTTTCATTCGCTGCGACAACGCACAGCGATGCGGCCTGCCGCTGCGGATTTGCCTTGACCATCACTAATGTAAATACAAAAATACATTTGTTGAAGGTCTATGCGAAGCCGGAGTGCATTGCGCGATGTCCCACGCCATCTTTCTTCACGCCGCGGGTGACGCGCGCTTCGCGCCGTTCAACCTGCGCGAGGGGGCTGCCAGTGAAACCCTGCTGGATGTCGCAGCCGTCGGCCTCTGTGGCAGCGACCTGCATTATTACAAGGATGGCGGCATCGGTTCGGCCGTGATTGCCGCCCCTTTCGTGCCCGGCCACGAGTTCAGCGGCTGGCTGACCGAGGATCTGCCGGAGCTTGGCCTGGCGCGGGGCGCGCTGGTCGCCGTCGATCCCAACCAGGCCTGCGGCCAGTGCCAGCATTGCCGCGACGGCCACCCCAATCTCTGTCCCGATGTCGTGTTCATCGGCGCGCCTCCGCATGATGGCGCGATGACCGAACGCATCTGGGTGCCGAAATCGCAGATCGTTGCCGTGCCGGAACGCTTCACGCCGAGCGATGCCGTGATGCTGGAGCCGCTCGGCGTCGCGATCCACGCGGTCGACCTCGCCAAGCCCCGCCTGCTCGAACGCGTCGCGCTGATCGGCTGCGGCCCGATCGGGCTCCTGATCCTGCAGGTGCTCCGGAGCGTCGGCGTCGGCGAGGTTCTGGCCTGCGATCCGCAGCCGCATCGGCGCGCGCTTGCGCTCGATCTCGGGGCGAGCAAGGCCGGCGCCAGCGTGGCCGAGATCGCGGACTGGACGAAGGGCGAGGGCATGCCGCTGGTGATCGAGGCCACCAATGCACCGGAAGGCTTTCGCGATGCCATTCGCGCCGCGCGCATCGGCGGCCGCGTCGTGCTCGTCGGCATCCCGGATGGCGACAGCTATGTCGTGCCCGCCGCCGAAGCGCGCCGGCGCGGGCTCACCATCAAGTTCTCGCGGCGCATGGGTCATGTCTATCCCCGGGCGATCGAACTCGTCGCGCAGGGCAAGGTCGATGTCGATGCGGTGGTCAGCCACCGCTTCTCGCTCGCTGACGGGCCCGAGGCCTTTCGTCGCCACGCCGCCAACGAGCCCGGCATGGTGAAGAGCCTGATCTATCCCAAGGGGGCGACTGATGACGCGCGCTGAGCCGTGCGGAAACATGACCAATGTCGGAAACCGGCGAGGCGGTGTGACGTGAGCTTCATCGGGATCGATCTCGGCACCTCGTCGCTCAAGGCCATCCTGGTCGACGGGCAGCAGCGCGTCGTCGCCGCGGCGACGCGCGATCTGACCGTGCTTCGTCCCGCGCCCCTCTGGTCGGAGCAGGAGCCGGGCGACTGGATCGCCGCCGCCTTCGGGGCGTTGCAGGACCTCCGGGAGGCCGCGCCGGCTGCCTTCCGCCTCTGCCGGGGCATTGGCCTCTCCGGGCAGATGCATGGCGCGGTTCTCCTGGACGAGGCCGACCGGCCGCTGCGTCCCTGCATCCTCTGGAACGATGGCCGCGCCAGCGCGGAATGCGCCGTGCTCGAAGCGGCCGAGCCGGCCTCGCGCGCCATCACCGGCAACATCGCGATGCCGGGCTTCACCGCGCCAAAGCTGCTCTGGGTCCGCCGGCATGAGCCCGCTCTCTTCCGGCGCATCCGAAAAATCCTGCTGCCGAAAGCCTATCTGCGCCTGGTGCTGACGGGGGAGGCGATCGAGGAGATGTCGGACGCATCAGGCACGCTCTGGCTTGATGTGGGTTCCCGCGACTGGTCCCAGAGGATGCTTGCTGCGACCGGGCTCGACCGCAGCCAGATGCCCGCCCTCGTCGAGGGCTCGCAGCCCGCCGGTCGGATGCGTGCCGATCTTGCCCGCGAGCTCGGCTTTGATTCACCGCCGCACTTCGCCGGAGGGGCGGGCGACAATGCGGCCGGGGCGGTTGGCTTGGGCGCGGTCACTGCCGGTTCGAGTTTCCTGTCGCTCGGCACATCCGGCGTGCTCTGGCGCTCCACCGCCGGTTTCGAGCCGCGGGCCGACAGAGCGGTTCATGCCTTCTGCCATGCCTTGCCCGGCCTCTGGCACCAGATGTCGGTGCATCTTTCCGCCGCCGCGAGCCTGAGCTGGTGGGCCGGCATCGCCGGATGCCCCGAGGCGGAGCTGCTTGCTCCCTTGGGCGAGATCGTGCAGGCGCCATCGCCGGTGCTGTTCACGCCCTATCTCTCCGGCGAGCGCACGCCCCATAACGATCCGCAGATGCGCGGCGGCTTCGCCCGCCTCGGTCACGAGACCGGCCGCAACGCCATGACTCAGGCGGTGCTGGAGGGCGTCGCCTTCGCATTCAGGGACGGCAAGGCGGCGCTGGAAAGCGCCGGCGCGCCGATCACGGAGGCGCTCGTCATTGGCGGCGGTGCGCGCTCGGGCCTGTGGCTCTCCATCCTCGCCAGCGTCCTGGACATGAGATTGCATCGCTATCCCCAGGCCGAGACCGGCGCCGCCTTCGGGGCGGCGCGGCTCGCCCGCCTCGCCTGCACCGGCGAGAATCCCGCCGAAATCTGTACCCACCCCCTGGGGAGCCCCGAGATCTTCGCCCCTCAGCGCGATCTCGTGGCCGCCTATACGCAGCGCTACGACGCCTGGCAGAGCACCGCCGAATTCAGCCGCACGCTGCACTAGGCGCGGTCGAGGGATTTGACAGAAACGCGAGCGGATGCTCTTGATCAGAGCATCCGTTCAAGATTGTTGCTGTCTCATGGCTCCGCATCCACGCTTCGACCTCATCATCCTCGACTGCGACGGCGTGCTCGTCGACAGCGAGGCGATCAGCTGCCGCACCCTGTTCGATATTCTCTCGCCACTGGACCCGGATTATGATCTGGAGGCGGTGATGCGGCGCTATCTCGGGCGCCCCGCCAGCGCAGTCGTCGAGGATTATGAGCGCATGATCGGCCGGCCGGCTCCGGAGAGTTTCAGGCGGGACTGGCGGTCGCGGCTCTTCGCCGCCTTCAGTGCCGCGCTGCAGCCCGTTGCAGGCGTGCGCGAGGCGGTCGAAGCCTTCGATGTCGACTATTGCGTCGCATCCTCCAGTGATGAGGAGCGTATCGAGCATTGCCTGCGCAAGACGGGGCTTTGGGACCTGTTCGAGGGGCGGATCTTCAGCACGACGCGGGTCCAGCGCGGCAAGCCCGCGCCCGACCTGTTCCTGCTGGCGGCCCGCGAACGCGGCGTAGCGCCCGAGCGCTGTCTCGTCATCGAGGACAGCGTCAGCGGCGTGCTTGCCGCCAAGGCGGCGGGAATGACTGCCTTTGGCCTGACCGCAGGCAGTCATTTCGCCGTGCTCGATCAGCGGCAAGCGCTGATCGAGGCCGGGGCCGACAGGTTGCTCGGCGCCTGGTGCGAGCTTGCCCTGCCCGTGACGGCGGGCTGACGCGCCATGGCCGAGAATGACAGCGCCCGCCTCGACGATGCCGCCCGCGCCGGCTGGCTCTATTACATCGCCGGCCGCACGCAGGACGATATCGCGCAGATCCTGAACATCTCACGCCCGGCGGCGCAGCGCCTGGTTTCGCTCAGTCGCAGCGAGGGCCTGATCAGCTTCCAGATGAACCATCCGATCGGCGCCTGCATGGAGCTCGCCGCGCGCCTGCGTGACCGTTTCGAGCTGCTGCATTGCGAGATCGCGCCCTCCGACGGCTCGGCCGAGACGGCCGCGGCAGGCGTCGCTTCGCTCGGGGGCGTGCTGATCGAGCGCTGGCTGCGCTCGCGCAAGTCGCTGGTCATGGCGCTCGGCACCGGCCGCTCGATGCGTGCCAGCATCGAGCGGGTGTCGCCGATGTCCTGCCCGCTGCACCGGCTCGTCTCGCTCGTCGGTACGATCTCGCCGGATGGCTCGGCCAGCCCGTTCGACACGCTGGTCAAGCTCGCCGAGATCACCAAGGCCCAGCATTTTCCGATGCCGCTGCCGCTCTATGTCTCGAGCCCCGAGGAGCGGGCGCAACTGATCGAGATCGAGGCGATCCGGCGCATCCGCGCCATCGCCGGCGAGGCCGATCTTTGGCTGATGGGCATCAGCCAGATCGGCGAGGATGCCGTGCTCTATCGGGACGGCTTCATGACGCGCAGCGAGCTGCTCGAAATGGTCCGTCACGGCGCGGTCGGCGAGGTTACCGGCTGGGTCTTCGACGGGGAGGGCAGGCTGCTCGACCGCGGCACCAATCTGCGCGTCACCTCCGTGCCGCCGGAGCCCGGCGGCGACCGGCTGCGGATCTGCATCGGGCAGGGCACGGCCAAGGTCGCCCCCTTGCGGGCCGCGCTCAGCGGCCGTCTCATCAACGGTCTCGTCACGGACGAGGATACGGCGCGCGCCCTGCTGGCGCTCTGAGTCCGGCCAGCGGCTCCCAGGTCACCTCCGCTTCGTCTTGTCCTCCAGCCCGTGTCCGGGGTTGCCGGTGGTCGTCATCGCTTTGTCATCGACGGTTGACATAGAGGCGGAGTGTGCGAGCATATGCTTCAATCAAGAGCATATGCTCATATAAACCGACGAGGGAGGCTTTGAATGCGACCTGTCTTTAGTGCGCTTGCAGGCGCTGGTGCGCTGCTTCTGGCGGGGTTGTCCTGCGCCCAGGCGGCAACCGAAATCGAGTTTTGGCACGCGATGAGCGGCACGCTCGGCGAACGCGTCGACGAACTGGTCAAGAAGTTCAACGACTCGCAGAAGGACTATGTCGTCAAGGCGGTGGGCAAGGGCACCTATGACGAGGTCCTGAACGGCACGATCGCCGCCTACCGGGCCAAGCGGCAGCCGGAGATCGTGCAGTCGAACGAGCGCTCCTTCCTGACCATGGTCAATTCGGGAGCGATCATTCCGACCAGCGAGCTGATGGCCCAGCAGGGCCAGCCGATCGACGTGAAGAAATACATCGCGCCGGTCGTCAGCTACTACGCCATCGACGGCAAGCTCCAGGCGATGCCGTTCAACTCCTCGACGCCGATCCTGTTCTACAATCGCGATCATTTCAAAGCCGCGGGCTTCGACAAGCCGGGCGCGACCTGGCAGGAGCTCGAGCCGCAGCTCGAAGCGATCAAGGCCAAGGGCGTGTCGAAATGCGCCATGGTGCTGCCGGGGGACTACGAGTGGAGCTTCCTGGAAAACTACAGCGCCGTGAACGACATTCCGTATGCGACCAAGCGCAACGGCATGGACGGGCTCGACACGAGCTTCGTCTTCAACAAGGGCAAGCTCGTCGGCCAGGTCGAGCGGATGAAGCGCCTGATCGGCCCGGGCGTGATGCAGCTCGCGGGGCAGGGCGTCATCCCGATCCAGCTCTTCACCTCGGGCGAATGCTCGACGATCATCGCCTCGACCGCCTCGCATGCCGCCGTCGTCGCCGCCGCCAAATTCGACTGGAGCGCGGCCGAGATGCCCTTCGAGCAGGGCGTGACGCCGAAGAACAGCGTCATCGGCGGCGCGGCGCTCTGGACCCTGAAGGGCCATTCGCCGGAGAAGTACAAGGCGATCGGCGCCTTCTACAATTTCCTGGCCCAGACGGACACGCAGGTCTGGTGGCACCAGGCCACCGGCTATGTGCCGGTCACGGTTGCGGCCTATGACGCCGCCAAGGCGCAGGGCTACTACCAGACGAACCCGACGCGCGAGATCGCGGTCGTTCAGCTGATGCGCGGCACGCCGAGCGACAATTCGCTGGGCTTCCGCATCGGCAACAGCAACCAGATCAATGTTGCGATCATGGAGGAGGTCTCGGCCGCCTTCCTCGGCCGCAAGCCGGTGCAGCAGGCGCTCGACGATGCCGTCTCCCGCGGCAACGAGTCGTTGCGCCGCTACGAGCAGCTCAATGCTGGCAAGAAATAGCGCGGCGGAGCTTCCCGCGGCGGCTGCCGGCGGCTGGCGCTTGCGCTGGCCGCTGCGGCGCCGGGCTGCTCCGGCTTTCTCCGACGGGCAGGCCGAGAGCGGCCTGAAGCGGGCCCATTTCACGGAATGGCGCTTGCCCTTCTGGCTGCTGGCGCCGCAGCTCTTCATCCTCCTGCTGTTCTTCTTCATCCCCTCCGTCCGGGCGTTGATCCAGGCCTTCCAGCTCACCGATCCGTTCGGCGCGACGACGCAATGGGTCGGCTTCCAGAATTTCGAGCGGCTGTTCCGCAGCAGCGTCTACTGGTCCTCGGTCCAGGTCACGGTCGTGTTCACCGTCGCGCAGAACGTGCTGACGCTGACGCTCGCGCTGCTGCTCGCCTTCGCCTCGAACCACATCCTGCGCGGGCGCGGCGCCTACCGCACCATCCTGCTGCTGCCCTATGCGATCGCGCCCGCGATCGCCGGCATCATGCTCGCCTTCCTGTTCAACCCGCGCGTCGGCCCGGTCGCCCATATGCTGCAGGGGCTCGGCTTCGACTGGGACCCGAACCGCAATTCCTCGCACGCGCTCGCCCTGATCGTCATGGCGGCGTCCTGGAAACACATCTGCTACAACTACATCTTCCTCGTCGCGGCGCTGCTTTCGGTGCCCCACTCGATCCTGGAATCCGCCTATCTCGACGGGGCCGGGCCGATCCAGCGCTTCCTGCGCATCTCGCTGCCGATGATCGCGCCGACGCTGTTCTTCCTGATCGTCATCAATTTCGTCTACGGGCTGTTCGAGACCTTCGCCATCGTCGACGCGACGACGCGCGGCGGCCCGGCCGGAGCCACCTCGATCCTGGTCTACAAGGTCTATCAGGACGGCTTCGTCACGCTCGATCTCGGCTCGTCGGCCGCCCAGTCGGTGATCCTGATGGGGCTGGCTCTGCTCCTCACCTATGCGCAGTTCCGCTTCATCGAGCGGCGCGTGAACTACAGCGTGTAAGGGGAGGGCCTGAGCATGAACGAGCGCACACCCGTCCTCGATGTCGTCTGCCATCTCATCCTGCTGGTCGGCGCAGCGCTGGTCTGCCTGCCGCTCTACTTCGTCTTCGTCACGGGCACGCTGACGCAGCAGGAGGTGATGCGGGTGCCGATGTCCTGGCTGCCTGGCGACGCCTATTTCACGAACCTGCAGACCGTGCTGGACAGCGCGAATTTCGGCCGGCTGCTGCTCAACTCCTTCATCATCGCGACCGGCATCACAGTCGGAAAACTCTCGGTCTCGGTGATCGCGGCCTTCGCCGTCACCTATTTCCGCTTTCCCTTCCGGCTGACCGTGTTCTGGCTGATCTTCATGTCGCTGATGCTGCCGATCGAGGTCCGCATCGTCCCGACCTATGAATCGGCGGCGAATGTCGCGCTGCCGCTGAACATCCTCGGCTCCTGGCTCGGCATGCAGGTGCTGGTCGATCTCGACTGGAACATGGTCAACCGCTATTCCGGCCTGATCCTGCCCTTGATCGCCTCGGCCACCGCGACCTTCCTGTTCCGCCAGTTCTTCCTGACCGTGCCGGACGAGATCTGCGAGGCCGCCCGCATCGACGGCGCCAGCCCCTGGCAGTTCTTCCGCCTGATCCTGCTGCCGCTGTCGCGCTCCAATATCGTCGCGCTCGCGATCATCCTCTTCCTGATGGGCTGGAACCAGTATCTCTGGCCGCTGCTGCTCACCACCGAGCCCGCCATGGCCAATGCCGTGATCGGGCTGAAGAAGCTGATGCCGCAGGCCGACTCGCTGCCGACCTGGCATCTGCTGATGAACGCGGCCCTGCTGACGATGCTGCCGCCGACCCTCGTCATCCTTCTCCTTCAGCGCTGGTTCGTGAAGGGGCTTGTCGACAGCGGCAAGTAGCGACCGGCACCTTACAAACCCAAGGCTACCATCATGCGGATCATCGGACATCGCGGCGCGCGCAATATCTGGGCGGAGAACAGCCTCAGCGGCTTCCGGAACGTCTGCGGGCTCAAGGTCGACGCGGTCGAACTCGATGTGCATCTCTCCGCCGACGGCGAGATCATGGTGATCCATGATCCGCTGCTCGAGCGCACGACGGACCATAAGGGGCCGGTCGCCCAGCTCTCCCGCGAGGCGCTGCGCAAGGTCCGGCTCCACGACACGCTGGGCGAGACGATCCCGACCTTGTTGGCCGTGCTCGATGTTTTCGCGCCGACGGGAATCGAGCTCGAGATCGAGATGAAGATGGATGCCTTCGGCAAGCCCTATCCCGGCCTGCTCGAGAAGGTCATCGCCCTGGTCGAGGCCAGGGGCATGGCCTCGCGCGTCGTCCTGACCTGCTTCGTGCCCGAGGTGATCGAGGAGATCAGGGCGAAGGCCCCTCACATGCGCCGCCTCGCTTCGGTCGATCGCCGCTCCTGCGAAGCCTTCGGCGGTGTCGACGCGACGCTGCGGCGCTTCGTTGATCTCGGCTGCATCATTGCCGTCGAGCAGTCGCTGCTGCGTCTGGCGCTCGATCGGGCCCTCGACATCGTCGGGCGCGACAAGCTCGGCGTCTGGGTGCCGAACACCGTGAGCGAGCTCGATCACTGGCTGGGACAGCCGGTCGCGCAGATCACCAGCGACCGGCCCGATCTCGCGCTGCAGCTGCTGGCTGCGAAGGCCGGGTGAGGCCATGGCCGTCACTCTGTCGCGAGCCCGGCTGGGGGAGATCGGCCGCGCGGTTTCCCGGCCGCGTTATCAGCCGCAGGATCTCAGCGCCGGCATCGTCCATTTCGGCGTCGGCAATTTCCACCGCGCGCATCAGGCCTGCTATCTCGACGAGCTCTTCGAGAGCGGGGCCGACCGCGACTGGGCGATCATCGGGACCGGCGTGCAGGAGGGCGACGCCGCGATGGGGCGCGATCTTGCCGCCCAGGACTTCATGACCACGGTCGTCGCCCAGGAGGCGACGTCCTCGCAGGCGCGGATCACCGGCGCGATGATCGATTTCATTGCGCCCGGAGACAGGGCCGCGCTCCTGGCGCGCCTCGCCGACGCCCGCACGCGGATTGTCTCGCTCACCGTCACCGAAGGCGGCTACTACGTCGATCCGGCGACGCAGGCCTTCGATGCGAACCATCCAGACATCGTTGCCGACGCCACCGATCGTCTCGCCTCGCCGAAAACCGCCTTCGGGCTGATCGGGGCAGCCCTGCTGCGGCGCCGCTCCGCCGGCATCGCACCCTTCACCGTGATGTCCTGCGACAACCTGCCGGGCAACGGCCATGTCACGGAGAACGCCGTCGCCGGGCTGGTGGAGCTTGTGGACCGCTCCGATGCGCAGTGGATCCGCGAGGCCGTCGCCTTTCCCAACGGGATGGTCGACCGCATCACGCCCGCGACCTCGGAGCGGGAGCGCGCTGCCTTGCGCGACGATTTCGGCATCGACGACCGACGCCCGGTCTTCTGCGAGGATTTCCGGCAATGGGTGCTGGAGGATCGCTTCCCCGCCGGGCGGCCGCGGCTCGAACAGGTCGGTGTCCAGTTCGTGGCCGATGTCGCGCCCTTCGAGCTGATGAAGATCCGCATCCTCAATGGCGGGCACGCAGCGGTCGCCTATCCCGCTGGCCTGCTCGATATCCATTTCGTGCATGAAGCGATGGCAGACCCGCAGATCGCGCGCTTCCTCCAGGCGCTGCTCGAGGACGAGATCAGCCCACTCGTTCCGCCGGTCCCCGATACCGACCTCCAGAGCTACCGACGGACGATCGAACGGCGCTTCGCCAATCCGAAGATCGGCGACACGATCCGCCGGCTCTGCCTGGACGGATCGAACCGCCAGCCCAAGTTCATCCTGCCGACGCTACGCGATGCGCTCGAGGCAGGTCGCGCCATCGACGGGCTCGCGCTCGTCTCTGCGCTCTGGTGCCGCTACTGCTACGGCGAAACCGAAAGCGGAAAGCTGATCGCGCCGAACGATCCGAGCTGGCAAAGGCTGACCGAGCAGGCGCGCAAGGCCAGGGCCGCGCCGGAAGCCTGGCTCGGGATGCGCGACGTCTATGGCGACCTGGCAGACGACCCGCGTTTCCGGGAGGCCTTCGGCCAGGCCCTGCAACGGCACTGGCGCGACGGCACGCGCGCGAGCCTCGACCATTATCTGGCCCGCCGCGCCCAGAGCTGAGCGCGCCGGCGTTCGGGCGCCGCGCTGCCAGGCTACAATCGGGGCATCAGGCTAGTCCGGTTCGCGGAACGGGGCGGGAATCTGGCTTATCGGCCAAGCTTGATGTCCAGCAGTCTTTCGATGGCCTTGATCCCGATCTCCGCCTGGAGCCTCTCGTCGATTTCCTCTGCGCTGAGGCATCCTTCGAGCCAGAGTCCGTCGATCACGGCGTTGAGCGCGATGCTGAGGCGTTGCCGCTCGGAGGCGCCCGGATTGCGCCCCTCGGCTGCCAGCACCTCGCCGATCAGGACGTCGCAGGCGCGCCGGTAGGCGAGATATTTGTCGCGATGCACCTCGGCGAAGGCAGGGTTGATCGGAACCTGGCTGATGAAGGTCGCCCAGAGCGACAGGACGCGCGGATCGGCGACCGGCCCGCTGATGCTCGCGAGGATGAAACGGCGCAGCTTTTCATGCGCGCTGCCCTCCGTCTCGACGATCGCGAGAGGCGGTCCCGTGATGATCTCGATCGTCCGACGGTACGCTTCGACCATCAGATTGTCCTTCGACGCGAAATGGTGCCGGATCAGGCCGTTGCTGACACCGGCATGGGCCGCCACGGCGCGCACGGTCGTGCCCTGGATCCCGAGCTCTGCGATGCAGTCGAGCGCGGCCTCGATCAGGTCGGCGCGCCGGTTGAAGTCAGGGGCACGCCTGAATGAAACCGTCACCACGTTGCCTCCGATGCAGTCAGAGTGGGCAATTCAGATTATGCGCTTGCATAGTTACTATACATTCGCATAGTCCGGCGCCACAAGATCCGACAGGGGCAGATCGCTTACGGCATCGGCGGACACAGCGCTTGACCCACCATTCGACATCATTGAACGACCGCTCCAAGGGGACGTTCCTCGTTCTGGCGGCGACGATCTGCTGGAGCGCCAGCGGACTCTATTCGCGTCTGCTGACGACCGATGTCTGGACGGCGATCGGATGGCGATCCTTGTTCGCCGGTCTCTTCCTGATCGGGCCTTTGCTCTTTCTGGGCGGCGGACTGTCGCGTCAGCACTGGCGGACGGTCCTGCAGCCGGCCGGATTGGCCATGATCGCTTGCCAGACGATCAGCCAGGCGAGCTTCATCGGTGCCTATTACACGACCAGCGTCGCCAACGTGGCCGCAATCTATGCAACCGCACCGTTCATTGCCGCGCTGCTGGGTTGGTTGCTCCTGAAGGAGCGCGCCTCCTGGCGCACGCTGGCGACGGGCCTGGTATGCCTGATCGGGGTCGGCATCATCATGGCTTCGTCGATCGGCGGCGGGCGGGTCGTCGGCGACCTGCTCGCCCTCGTCATGACGGCCTCGTTCGCCATGGTCATCGTGCTGCCAAGGCTGAACCCGGACCTGCCGGCGCTGCCGCCCATCATCGTCAGCGCGCTTTTGACCTTCGTGCTGTTTGCGCCCTTCGGCTCGGCAGGCTCGCTCGATATCCATAACTGGGTCGTGCTCGCGGCCTTCGGGGCCACGAATTTCTCGATCGCCCTGGTGTTGTTCATCATGGGGGCACGCCATTTGCCGCCTGCTGAGGCGGCGCTGATCGGGACGACCGAGATCGTGATGACCCCACTATGGGTCTGGCTCCTGCTGGCCGAAGAACCGCCGCTTGCCACGGTCATCGGAGGCGCGGTCATCTTCGCCGCGGTGGTCTGCCATACCGCAGTCGAACTGACCCGGAACCGCGGGCTGAGCAGATCCTGATCTGACGTGCAGCCCGCACGGTCGTTCGGGCAGGTTCGAGGTGCGGGATCGGGCTGCCTCTGCGGTGTGGGCGTGCCACGTGCCCACCCTCTGGATTACCGGATCCGGGCAACGCATCGTCACCCGGGACGACCGGGATCGCCGGCGATCAGCGAGCCCGATCAGCGGGCCGCGAAACAACACGGATATTTGTTTGACCGGGCGAGGATGCGTGGTCGGAATAGGGCAAGCCCTTGGTGCCGGACCGGGCACGGATGGGATGGACTGCGGCGATCGATTTCGCGCGGGGTGGAGGGATATCGGACAGGCACAATTCATGCTTCGCGGGGATTGCAGCAGGGGAGGCCAGGATGACGAAAGCCACCTACGCAGACTGGATGGCAGTGCTGGAGCGCATGGAGCGAACCCAGCGCGAGCACTATCTCGCAGGTCATGACGACGAGGGCGATGCTTTGGGCAAGCAGATCGAGCAATGGATCCTGGCGGGCCGGGCCCAGGGCTATTGCGTGCGGGACGGCAGGCCCCTGACGGACACGCGGCACCCTTCCGAGACAAGGCTGGCCGGCGAGATGCAGCGCCAGTCGGGCCAGCACCGGTCGTCAAAGCACTGAGCCCCGCGGACGCGTAGCGCGCCGCCGCAACAGGATGCCACGCGGCGAACGGGCGTCCGCTGCGCGCAGCTGGCCGGTGGCCGATGCTGGTGCGAAGCGGCCGCCAGCGTCGGTGGCCCTGACGCCAGGGAGACCCCATGCAACGCATCGCCTCCTGCACATGCGGCCAGCTGAGCATCTCTGTCGAAGGCGAGCCGCGTGGGGTCGGCCTGTGCCACTGCCTTGCATGTCAGAGCAGAACGGGAAGCGCTTTTGCCTATTTGGCCAGCTTTGCCGCGCCCTACACCGTGTCGGGGCGGGCCTCGGAGTACACTCGCACTGGCGACAAGGGAGCGAGGTTCAGGTTCCGCTTCTGTCCAAGCTGCGGGACCAACCTCTACCAAACCGAGGAGGGCAGTACCGGATCCGTATCGGTTGCCGTGGGCGCCTTCGGCGACCCGGATTTCCCGCTGCCCGAGGTGTCCGTCTATGAGATCCGGCGGCATGGATGGGTCGCGCTGCCGTCCGGCATCAAGGCGTTTCCGCGAGACCCGGGCTGAGCGGTCGGATACCGGCCTCACGCCCTTCTGAGCGAATTGCCGCCTCAATCGGGAGCTTTGCGAAAATCACCGCTATCGAACACCGCTGCCAAAAGCCGCGTTCCCAGATCGGCTTCCTCCTCGGAAAGCCCGGAAAATCCGAGCAACAGTCGCGATGTGTCGGAGGACGCGACATTCATCCGGGACAGCGGCATGACGACGACGCCCTTCGCCAATGCGGCCGCGGAGACGGCCCTGTCGTTGCTCCAGGTTCCTGTGCTGCGGGCGGTGAGATTGATGCCCTGATCGGGAACGACGACGGCAAGATGATCGCTGGTACGGTCCCTCAGGAGGCCGGTCAGCAGATCGCGCGACGCGCGCAGGCGCTCCCTGAGGCGGCGCAGATGCGCGGGAAAATATCCCTCATTGAGAAAATCGGCGACAACACGTTGCTGGAAGGTCGGCGGGCAACGGTCAAGCGCGGGGCGCACGGCCCGGAACACCGGAACGAGATCGGCCGGAACCACGAGATAGCCAAGGCGCAGGCTCGGCAACAGGGCTTTGCTGAACGTGCCGGTGTAAAGGACGCGATGGGCCTGATCGAGGCCCTGCAGGGATGCGATCGGGTGCCCGTCATAGCGAAATTCGCTGTCATAGTCGTCCTCGACGATCCAGCTTCCGTGTTCCCTTGCATAGGAGAGAAGCTCCAGCCGCCGCGGCAGGGAGAGAACGGAGCCGACCGGATACTGGTTTGACGGCGTCACATAGAAGAGGGCCGGCGGTTGCAGCGAGCCGGTCGCCAGGACCTCCGTCATGACCCCCTCGTGATCCACGGGCAGGCCGACGATCTTCGCGCCATTGAGCGTCAGGCATTGGCGGGCCGGCGGATAGCAGGGGTCCTCGACAACAACACTGTCGCCGGGGGAGGCCAGCACGCGAAAGGCAAGATCGAGCGCCTGTTGTGTTCCGGCCGTGATGAATAGCTGATCGGGCGTGCAGCGCACGCCCCGTGAGACGGCCAGATGAGCGGCGATCGCAGCCCGAAGCGCCGGCTCCCCCTGAATATCGCCATAGCCTTCAAAGGCGTAGTTCATGTGTCGGCCGGCAATGCGGTTCAGCAGGCCCGCGGTGCGCTCATCATGAGCGATCCGGCCGGTCACAAAGGGCAGGGGCTTTTGGGGTTCGAGGCTGGGTCCGGAGGTCAGAACCCGTGTGACCGCTTGCGAGACCGTGCGGCTGGTCGCATGCCCCACGGGCTCCTTGCGCTCGCCAGCCCGCAAAAGCCCATCTGGAACGCCCGAAGAAATGTAAGTGCCGGACCCGTGACGGGCGATGGCATAGCCTTCGGCGATCAGGATCTCATAGGCCTCGGCAATGGTGCCGCGCGACAGCTTCCATTCCTGCGATGCCAGGCGGGTCGAGGGCAGCCGCTGTCCCGCATCCAACCGGCCGTCGGCAATCGCACCGCGGAGGGCGAGGTAGAGCTGCCGCGCCAGGGATGCCGGCGAGGACGGGTCGATCCGTGGCTGAAAGCGAGCCGATGGGCTTTCCCTGCGCCGCTTCAGATTCATCCAGCCTCGCATCGGAGTGGCTCAGGCAAGTGGCTCAGGCCGGAATCGTATAGTGGCTCTGTGAATTGAATCAATGATGCATTTTAATCGAGCCACTTTCAGATTGCCGCCGCAGGCCAGCGAAGGGAGGAAGGGATGGAGACTCAGACGCCGCGCCGTTGCAGGCGGTCTTCGACCGCGTCCTTGTCCGTCGCGGCATCGCGGCAGGTCTTTGAGCCTCCTGCAAAGCGAATCCCCTGGAGTTCCTGATGTCGATGTCTTCGCCCCGATTGCGGATTGCCGTGCTGTTCGGCGGACGCTCCGCCGAGCATGACGTGTCCGTGCTGTCGGCCACCAATGTGATGAATGCCCTGGAGCCCGCGAAATACGACGCGGTTCCGATTTTCGTGACGCGCGAAGGGCAATGGCTGCTGAGCCGCTTCGAGGGCGGCATGCTTGCCAAGCCCGAGAGCGGTACGGAGATTTGCCTCGTCCCGGGCGGCCGCGGGCGAATGATCGCGATCCAGGCCGGCGGCAGAATGACGGACGCCGGGACGATCGACATCCTGTTTCCGGTCCTGCACGGGCTCTACGGTGAGGACGGTTCGATACAGGGGCTGGCGGAAGTCGCGCGCGTGCCGCTCGCAGGCTGCGGCATCCTCGGCTCCGCGACCGCACTGGACAAGGATATCGCCAAGCGCTTGTTGCGGGCTGCCGGCCTTCCGGTCGCCCGATCGGTGACCATCAGTGACGATACTGCACCTGACCTTCCGGCCCTGGAGCGCGAGCTTGGGCTGCCGCTTTTCATCAAGCCGGCGCGGCAGGGCTCTTCGATCGGCGTCAGAAAAGTCTCCGGAAGCCAGGAATTCAGGCCCGCGCTGAACGAAGGGTTCCGGCATGACCGCAAGCTGCTTGCCGAAGAATTCATCCAGGGGCGCGAGATCGAGTTCAGCGTTCTGGAAGATGAAATGGGCGGGTTGTTCGTGTCCCGGCCCGGAGAGATCGTTCCGGCCGAGAGCCATGGCTTCTACAGCTACGACGCCAAATATATCGACGAGAACGGGGCGGCCTTGAAGGTGCCGGCGGAATTGCCGCCAGAGGTCGAGGCGCAGATGCGAGAGATGGCCGCCAGGGCGTTCAGGGCTCTCGGCTGCGATGGCATGGCGCGCGTCGATTTCTTCCTGACGGCGGATATGCAGTGCCTCGTGAACGAGGTGAACACGATTCCGGGCTTCACCAATATCAGCATGTATTCCAAGGCGATGGCTGCCAGCGGCGTGAGCTATGCGGAAATCCTCGATCGTCTCGTGTCGCATGGCCTGGCGCGCGCTGGCCGAACCGTCTGACAAGGGCGGTGAACAGCATCGATGCGGCCGGGAGCACGAGCGGTTGGATGAACGGATTGATCGGAGACGTCATCGTCAGCGGGGCATTGCCGGCACCCGCCATCGGGAACCAAAGCCACACCCGCTGGTTCCACAGTAATCCGCGAGGATTCCCATGAACTGACCCGCCATCCCAAGAGGGGTGGCGGGTCTCTTTCGTCGAGCAGGACGAGCCAGCGTCGATTGCTGCTAAAGCATCGGCCCGAAAGGTGGATTGCAGCTTTCGGGAAAGCCGATGCAGACACATAAGGTTAGATCATCGAGATCGGGCGGGAAGCGGATGGGCGAGCATGGGCGTCGAGCTGCGCGACGTGACCGCTGCAACCGTTCGAGCGATCTGCAGCCTGGAGGTCGCTGACGAACAGCGCGCCTATGTCGCGCCGGTGGCTGTATCGATAGCACAGGCCCATTTCGAGCCGACGTCGGTGTTTCGAGCGGTTTATGCAGGCGATGAGCCCGTGGGCTTCATCCTCTGGCGGAGTGGGGAACGGCCGAAATCGGCTTATCTCTGGCGCTTCATGGTCGACAAGAGGCACCAAGGGAAAGGCTATGCTCGCGCCGCGATGGAGCAGGCCTATGCGGAATTGCGTGCGCTCGGCTTCGACACCGTGATGACCAGCGTCGTTCGGGGCCAGCACAGCCCCCTGGGCTTTTACCTCTCGCTCGGGTTCACAGAGGCGAATGAAACCACGCCCCATGGCGAATGGATTCTTCGCAAGACACTATAGCGCTCCAGACGTTGGCATCGGATCGTGGCCGGCTGTCCTGTGTCCGGAAGAGCTGCACGTCTGGGGCGGAGCGGCTGCCTTTGGGTCATACGGCTGGTGCAAGCAGGAGCCAGATTCGGACCTGATCTATCGGGCTCGGCTTCAGACCGCGCTTTTCAATGAATGCAGCCACATCCATGCGGTCGCCGTATCCAGCCGTTGCCAACGGAAGCCAGGTCCCCTGGTGGGCGCGTTCAGTGGTTCGAGAACATCGGTTTTCCCGCCACGGGGAGCCGGGCCTTCAATATCGTCCCGGAGGAGGATTCAGTGATGAAGAGATCCTTCCCGTCGACGCCGCCGAATGCGATATTCGTCGTGTGCAGGCCCTTGCAGGACTGGACACGATAGAGCGGCTGGCCGGTCCGGTCGAAGACCCAGACCGCGCCGATGCCGATATGGGCGACGACCAGTCCGCCATCCCCGGTCAGCGCCAGTCCGTCGGGGCCCGTGCCGCCCGAGAGCTGGATCGAAATCCCGACTTTCGCGGTGGACCCGTCGCGCAGGAATGGCAGCCGCCAGACGCTGTTGCCGCGGGTGGCCGCGACATAGAGCGCCGTTTCCTCAAGGTCCATGACCAGCCCGTTCGGGCTCGGAACGGTGTCGATCAGGCAGGTCACCCTGCCATCCCCAGTCATCCGGAAGACACGGCCGTTCGGGTCCTGCAATCCGCTGAAGCCCTGGTCAGTGAAGTAGAGATCGCCATTGCCCGCGAAGAACAGGTCGTTGACGGCCCGAAAACGCTCGATGCCGGCCCGGACGAGATAGGGCTCGATCCGGCCGTTGACCGGGTCGAGCAGCATGATGCCGTGCTTGTGGTCGGCGACGAAGATGCGCCCGTCGCGATGGATCTTCAGCCCGTTCGGCCAACCGTCATATTCACAGACCAGATGGAAGCGACGCTCGCGGTCCAGCTTGAGAATACGCCCGTTGGGGATGTCGACGCACCAGAGATTGCCGTCGCGGTCGAAGGAGGGGCCCTCCAGCACCGAGGTCATGGAGCTGCCGGGCGGCTGGCTCTCGGCAAAGCCCAGCGCGATCGTCGAGGGCTTGCGCAACTCGTCGGTCAGCGTTGCGTAGACTTCGGTCTCGACCAGCGGCGGCGGGGCATAGAGCGACAGGGACATGCGATTTTCTCTCCGGCGTCTTCGGCATCCACGGCAGGATTGCGAAGAGCGCTATTTCTCGGTTTCGAACAGTCCCTTGACGAACTGCTTCTGCATGGCCGCCACGACGATGACCGGCGGCAGCAGGGCCAGGATCACCGTCGCCATGACGAGATGCCATTGCGGCTGGAAGTCCGAGGCCCGCGCCATGCGCTGGATGCCCATGATGACGGTGTAATAGGACACGTCCTTGGTCATCAGCAGCGGCCAGAGATACTGGTTCCAGCCATAGATGAAGGTGATCACGAACAGCGCGGCGATGTTGGTGCGCGACATCGGGATCAGGATCCACCACAGGAAGCGCCAGGGCCCGGCGCCATCGATGCGTGCCGCTTCGGTCAGCTCATCGGGCACCGTCATGAAGACCTGGCGGAACAGGAAGGTCGCGGTGGCGCTCGCGATTAGCGGCAGCGAGAGGCCGGTATAGCTGTCGAGCATGCCGAAGCCGGCGACGACCTCGTAGGTCGGCAGGATCCGCACCTCGACCGGCAGCATCATGGTCGCGAAGATGATCCAGAACGCCAGGATCCGGAACGGGAACTGGAAATAGGTGATCGCGAAGCCCGAGAGGATCGAGACCGCGATCTTGCCGAAGGTGATCGCCAGCGCGACGACGAAGCTGTTGAACAGCATGGGCCCGATGGGCGGCAGGCCATAGGAGCGCATGCCTTCCCCGAGCACCTGCCCGTAATTGTCGATGAGATGGGCGCCGGGCCAGAGCGGAAGGCCGGTCAGGCTGCGCGACAGGTCATGCGTCGAGGCGACGAACGCCATGTAGACGGGCAGGATCATCAGCGCCGTGCCGATGATCAGCGCGGCATGGCTGGCGACGATGCGGAAACGTGTGCTGCTCATCGCCGGCTCAATAGTGAATGTTCCGCTCGATATAGCGGAACTGGATGATGGTCAGGGTGCCGACCAGGAGCATCAGGATGACTGACTGCGCAGCCGAGCCGCCGAGGTCGAGCGATTCGAAGCCGTCGCGATAGATCTTGAAGATCAGCGTCGTCGTGGCCGTTCCGGGGCCGCCACCGGTGGTCGCGTGGATGACCGCGAAGGTGTCGCAGAAGGCGTAGACGAGGTTCGTCACGATCAGGAAGAAGGTCGTCGGCATCAACAGCGGCAGCACGATCTTGCGGAAGCGCACGAATCCGTCGGCCCCGTCGAGCGCGGCCGCTTCCAGCAGCGATTTCGGGATCGTCTGCAGGCCGGCGAGGAAGAACAGGAAATTGTAGCTGAGCTGCTTCCAGGCCGAGGCGATGATCACCAATGCCAGCGCCTGCCCGGAATTGAGGTGATGGTTCCAGTCGATGCCGATCGCGGCCAGTGCACGCGAGAAGATGCCGATGGTCGGATTGAACAGGAACCACCAGAGCACGCCGGCGATGGCGGGCGCGACCGCGTAGGGCCAGGTCAGCAGCGACTTGTAGATCGCCGCGCCCTTGACGACGCCATCGGCGAGAACCGCAAATAGCAGCGCCAGGCCCATCGACAATACAGTCGTCGCCAGCGCGAAGAACAGCGTCAGGCCCAAGGCCTGGCCGTAATCGGGCTCGGCGAAGAGCTTGATGAAATTGTCCAGGAAGACGAATTCCTCCGACATGCCGAAGGCATCCTGCCGGAACAGCGCGCTGCGCAGCGACTGGATCGCCGGCCAGACGAAGAAGACGAAGGTTACCGCCAGCTGCGGAGCGAGCAGGATGGCCGGCACGGCCATGCCGGGAAAGGTAACGCGCTTGCCGCGCATGGGCGTGGTCCTCGCAGGTGAGGGGGCAGCCGCGTTGCGGCAGCCCCCCTGTAATCAGGAATTGGACTTCTGGAACTGGCGCAGGAGTTCGTTGCCGCGGGTGACGACCGCATCGAGCGCCTGTTGAGGCGTCTTCTTGCCCTGCAGCGCGTTCTCGATCTCCTCCTCGATCACGGCGCGGATCTGCACGAAATTGCCGAGCCGCAAGCCCTTCGAGTTCTCGGTCGGCGGATTGAGGTTGATCTCCTTCACCGCAACATCGGTGCCGGGGTTCCTGTCATAGAAGCCCTGGCTGCGGGAGAGCTCGTAGGAGGCCGTGGTGATCGGCAGGTAGCCGGTCTCCTGATGCCACCAGGCCTGGACCTCGGGCTTGGAGAGATAAGCGAAGAACTGCGCGACGCCCTTGTAGTCGGCCGGCTTCTGGCCGCGCAGCACCCAGAGGCTGGCGCCGCCGATGATCGAGTTCTGCGGAGCGCCCTGGACATCGGCGTAATAGGGCAGCAGCGCCATGCCGACCTCGGCCTTCATGTTGGTGACGATGCCGAGACGGGCCGCCGCCGAGGACACCGTCATCGCACATTCGCCGGAGAAGAATTTCGGCTTCGAGCTGTCGCCGCGTCCGCCATAGTCGAAGACCTTCGTCTTCTGCCAGTCGACGAGGTTCTGCAGATGCTTGACCTGCACCGGCCCGTTCAGCTTCAGCTCGGCATCGAGGCCAGCGAGCCCGTTCTCCTTCGTCGAGATCGGCTGGTTGTGATAGGCCGAGAAATTCTCGAACTGCATGTAGGACGGCCATTCCGTGGTGAACCCGCAGGGCACGCCGGCCGCTTGGAGCTTCTTGGCGTAGGCCTCGAGATCGGCGAATGTCTTTGGAGCGGCCTCAGGGTCGAGCCCCGCCTTCTTGAACAGGTCCTTGTTGTAATAGAGGATCGGCGTCGAGGAGTTGAAGGGGAAGGACAGCATGTTGCCCTTCACGTCGGAGTAATAGCCCGACACCGCCGGCAGATAGGCCGTGGCGTCGAACGGCGCGCTCTGCTCCTTCATCAGCTCATGGACGGGATAGATCGCGCCCTTGGCCGACATCATCGTCGCGGTGCCGACTTCGAAGACCTGGACGATATGCGGAGGCTGCTTCGCCCGGAAGGCGGCGATCGCCCCGGTCATCACCTCGGGATAGGTGCCCTTGTAGACGGCGACGACCTTGAAGTCCTTCTGGCTGGCGTTGAAGTCGCTCGCGAGCTTCTCGACGCGCTGCCCCATCTCGCCGGCCATGGCGTGCCAGAACTGGACCTCGGTCTGTGCGAAGGCCGGCGACAAGGTCGACAGGCCGGCAACCAGGGCGGTGTAACTCAACAGGCTCTTCATTGTTCTTCTCCCTTTGCAGTCGTCTTGTTGCTCTTGGCTTGGTTCAGCGCAGTTCGTGTCTGGCACTCAGGAAGGGCGCGAGCTGCGCTTCGGTGATCTCGATGCCGAGGCCCGGTCCGGTCGGGACCGCGACCTGCCCGTCATCGTCGAGCGGGCACTCGGCGAAGGCGCTGCGCAGCGGATTGAAGGACGCGTCATATTCGAAGAACGGGAAGCGGTTGCCCGGCCGCGTGCGGTTGGGCAAGGTCGCCGCGTAATGGAGCGAGGCGTTGAAATTGATCGCACCACCCCAGACATGCGGCGCGATTGGAACATTGAACGCCTCGGCAAGCGTCGCGATGCGCAAGCCCTCGGTCAGCCCGCCGCAGAGCGCAAGATCGGGCTGGGCGACGGCAAACAGGCCCGCGCATAGCGCGTCGCGGAAACCGGGAAGCCCGTAGAGCGATTCCCCGCCAGCCAGTGCCATGCCCGTGCCAGCCGCGATGCGCTTCCAGCCGGGCATGTCGTCGTGCAGGATCGGCTCTTCCAACCAGATCAGGTCGGCATCGGCGGCGCGGTGCGAGAAATCGAGCGCCTGTGCAACGTCCCCGGCTTCGTTGAGGTCGACCATCAGCCCGATCCCGTCGCCGATCTGGGCACGGGTCTCGGCCACGAGCTTGGCATCGGCGCCTGAGCCGATGCCGGCGCGGATCTTGATCGTGCGGAAGCCCTGGGCGAGGTAGCCGTCGATATCCGCGCCATAATGGGCGTAAGGGTCGGCCCCGGGCTTCAGGAACGGCCCGCTGACATAGCAGGAAAGCCGCTCGCGCAGCGCGCCGCCGAGTTTGTTCGCGAGCGGAACACCCGCCGAACGGGCGCAGGCATCCCAGACCGCCATGTCGAGTGCGCTGATCGCCATATGCGTCAGCCCGCGCCGGTCGTTGACGATGAAGCGCGACAGCTTGCGCCAGGTCTTTTGGGGATGGCGGACGTCCTCGCCGAGCAGCGCCGGCCCCAGCACCGTCTGGATCAGCGCGGCTGCCGGGGCCGCCATCGCCCAGGTCTCGCCCCAGCCGACGGCGCCGCCGCGCGTCGTGATCCGCACGAACAGCGTTTCCCGACGATCGAAGAAGCGCGCGGCATTGCCGATCGTCTCCGGCAGCTTGCAGGACAGGATGAAGAGCTCGATGCGATCGACGGCAGTGTCCAAGGCGTGTCCCGGCTGGTTTCTTCGGAAGTGGCCGGGACGCTATTGTCTTTTGCAAACCAAATCTAATTTGTTTATTTGAGCCAGACATATTTGGAAAAATGATAGATGCGCTTCACGATCGCCCAGCTCGAGGCGTTTTTTTGGACCGCGCAGCTTGGTTCCCTGAACAAGGCAGCCCTCCATCTGCACATGGCGCAGCCGACGATCTCGTTGCGGCTGCGCGATCTCGAGAAGGCGCTGGACGTCACGCTGTTCCAGAAGAACGGGCGCAGCCTTGCGCTGACGGCCGAGGGCTTCGCCCTCGTGCCCCGTGCGGCGGCCCTGCTCGAGGAGGCCGACCGCATCAGGCTCCAGACCGATCCGGCCGCCGTCAGCGGCAGCATCCGCGTCGGCTTTGCCGAGGGTTTTGCGATGACCTGCCTGCCCCGGCTGCTCGAGACGGTTCGCGAGGATTATCCGCTGCTGAAGCCGGAATATGTCGTCTCGATCAGCTATGAACTCGAACGCGAACTGAACGATCGCCATCTCGACCTGGCAGTTCTGGTCAACCCGACCGGACGGCACGGCATGAGACTGTTTCCACTGGGCGTCCAGGACACGGCCTGGGTCGCCTCCGTCGCCTGGGGGCTCAGCCCGGAGGTCAGGCCGGCCGATCTTTACCGCCTGCCGATCGTCAGCAACCAGCCGCGCTCGGCGATGTTTCGCCAGATCAAGGACTGGTTTGCGACGGCGGGCCTCGAACCGCAGCGGCTCGACCTGTGCAGCAGCGTTGCCGTCATCGGCCATCTCGTCTCGTCGGGGGCGGCACTCGGCGTCCTGCCCGCCAAGATGATGGAGGCTGATGTCCTGGCCGGGCGTGTCCAGGTCCTGCGGCCCGTTCCCGATCTCAACCATGGCAGGGTTTATGCGAGCTATCCCGATGGCGGCCTGACCGCGCCCGTCAACGCCATGTTGAAATCGATCCAGAAGGCGCTTGCCTCGATGGATTACCTGCGCGTCGACAAATCCGAAGCCTGAGCGCGCTGCCCGACGAGGTCGCCCATATCGCCGTCGCACATTCCTGCGAGGGCCAGCATGGGGTCGTCAGCGCCGAACGCATGATCATCCGCCAGCCCGGCACGAGCCGGTGGCATGTGGCGGGCGCTCTCGGGTTGAAATCCGACAACGATCGGGGGACTGGCCTCGTATCTGACGGCGCCCCGTGGCGCAGCCGTCCTGAGGCCGTCTCAACCGGCGCCGTTCTCGCGTCCGGCGCCGGTTTCCCTGGGGCTCGTGCTCCAGACCTCCTTCAATACGGAATAGAAGGTCTGGGCAGCAGGAGAGAGCGTGCCGCCCGCGCGCCGGAGAATGCCAATTCGGCGGCTGAGAACGGGGTTCGCCAGAGGCCTGAATGCGATGTTGGGGTTATGGTTCAGGCGCTTCAGCAGCGTCGAGACCACGCTGATGCCCAGTCCTGCCTCGACAAGGGGGAGCGAACTGCCGAGATGCTGGACCTCGTAGAGCCATTTCGGTGGGGCCTGGCCTCGAGACAGGCTGAGATCGATCAGCAGCCGGTTGCCGTTGTTGTTCCCGGCGCGAATGAAGGGATAGGGCTGGAGGTCGCTCCAGTCGACCTCGGCCTTGAGGGCGAGGGGATGGTCCGGCCGGCAAGCCACCACATAGGGGTCCTCCATCAGCAGATCGAAACTGATGTCGTCGCCGAGATCGCGGCCGAAGGCCAGGCCGAGATCGGCATCCCCGGCCAGGACCGAGGTCAGCACCACATTGGCGGGCTCGTCGACGATCTTCACCTTGATATGCGGCAATTTCGGGCTGTAGGCCGCCAACGCCTTCGGCATGAAGTAATGCGCTGCCGTCGGCACGCATGCGACCGTGATCTGCCCGGCCGTCTTCTCCGCCATGCCCGATATCGAGAGGAGCGACGCATCGAATTCCTCGAGCAGCGCATGTGCCTTGGGAAGGAATTCGCGGCCCACCGCCGACAAGGTCACGTTGCGCGTGGTGCGGTCGAAGAGCTGGATGCCGAGCGTCTCCTCGAGCTTCTGGATCCGGCGGGTCAGCGCGGGCTGCGAGCAGGCAAGTGCCAGGGAGGCGTGATGGTAATTCCCGCTATGGGCCAGAGTCACGAAGCTGCGGAGATCCGGGAATGAAATATTCATGCGCTCGCCATTAATGCAAGAAACGCATTAATCGCTCGAATCATTGCATTTTACAAGGGCTGATGCAGCGCGCAGATAGTCTGCGACGGGGACGGTTCGCCGACACGATACCAGCACCCCGCAGAAAGCACAGGCCCGATCGCAGCACAGGCTCGGTCGAGGCGCCTGGCGACAATACGGGAAGGAAACGACATGAACATTGTCACAAGACTGGCTGCCGCTGCAGCGGTGGCAATCGGCATTGCGGCGCCCGCCGCGGCGCAGGATTGGGTCCCCCGGAAACCGGTTTCCGTCGTGGTGCATACTGGTCCGGGCGCCGGCTCCGACGTCTTCGCCAGGGCCGTCATCAACATCATCGACAAGGAGAAGCTGGCTCCGGTCCGCTTCGTCGTCGTCAACAAGACCGGTGGCGGCAGCACGAATGCGATCAACTTCACGACCAGCAAGGATGGCGACGACTACACGCTAGCGGTCTATGCCAGTAACTGGACGACGGATTACCTGGTCCAGAAAGATGCGACGAATTCGCTTCAGGGCCTGACGCCGATCGCGAATCTGATCTTCGAGCCGGCGCTGATCATGGTGCGCGCGGACTCGCCCTTCAAATCGCTCAAGGATTTCATCGACTCGGCCAAGGCCGCGCCGAACATGCGCAAGCAGGCCGGTGGCACGCCGCTCGGCCGCGACGCGATGCTGCGCCACGTGCTGGTGGCTAACACCGGCGCGCAATGGCCGCTGATCTCGTTCCCCGGCGGCGGCGAGCGCATCTCGGCGCTGCTCGGCGGCCATGTCGATACGCTGGTGCTCGATGGCTCTGAGATCGGGGACTTCATCGAATCCGGTAAGTTGCGAGCGCTGGCCCAGGTCGCCGACAAGCGTGTCGAGTCCTTCCCGGCCGATGTCCCGACCATCCGGGAATCCGGCTACGACATTCCGATTCCGCTGCAGCCGCGCGGCGTCATGGGCCCGCCGAACATGTCGAAGCCTGCCGCTGAATACTATCGCAATCTGCTGGCCAGGCTGGTCGAGACGCCGAGTTGGAAGCAATATGTCCGCGAGGCGCGGCTGGAGAGCTCGTTCATTGCGGCTGGCGACCTCGCGGCCTTTCTCGAGAAGTTCGGAGACAGCACGAAATCCGCGCTGAAGAGCGCGAATATCGAAGTCGTGCGCTGACCGGCGAGAGCCGTTTCCCCCCTCTGCAAAGCGCGACGAGAGCCTGACCAGCCGGCGCAATGGCCCTTGTGGCTGCGCCGGGAGGGCTGAGCGCGGCCGCAAGTGGCCAAGAAGGACTGACATGATGACTGGCAAAACGCCGTATGGCGATCTGCTGTCGGGGCTCTTCATAACGGCCCTGAGCATCTACATCGTCACGGCCGCGGTGCCCTGGGGCGTCTACGGCGCTGCCGGACCCGGCCCCGCCTTCTTCCCGCTGATCTATGGCGGCCTGATGCTGGTGCTGGGGCTCGTCCTGCTCGGCCGCAGCCTCTTCGGGCGGCGGACAGTGAGCGCTGCGGGTGAGCCGCCGGCCGTCGATCCCGAGGGCCGGCGCGCGGCCATGGCGACCTGGTTGGCCCTGGCGGCCAGCATTCCCGCGATGATGCTCCTGGGCTTCCTCGGCGGTTTCTTCCTGTTCGCCTTCTTCCTCATCAAGGTGATTTTCCACAAGCCCCTGATCACGAGTGTGGTCGCCGCTGTCGCGATCACGGGCGGGCTCTACTTGCTGTTCCAGGTGTTGCTCGACGTCGATCTTCCCCTCGGCATGTTCAAGGGGCGCTGAGACATGGACGCAATCTACGGACTGATGCATGGCTTCGGCGTCGCCTTGATGCCGGCCAACCTGATGTGGTGCTTCGTCGGCTGCTTCCTGGGCACGATCATCGGCATCATCCCCGGGCTCGGGCCCTCGGCGACCATCGCGATCCTGCTCCCGATGACCTTCAACATGGATCCGACTGGCGGCATCATCATGCTGGCCGGAATCTATTACGGCGCGAAATACGGCGGCTCGACGACCTCGATCCTGCTGAAGATGCCCGGCGAGGCCTCGTCGGTCATCTCCTGCCTCGACGGCTACGAGATGGCCCGCAAGGGGCGCCCGGGGCCGGCTTTGGGCATTGCCGCGATTTCCTCCTTCATTGCCGGCACGGTCGGGGTCGTGCTGCTGAGCTTTCTGGCGCCGCCGATCGCCGCCTTCGCCCTGTCCTTCAGTTCGCCGGAATATTTCGCCCTGATGGTCATGGGGCTGTCGCTCGTCGTGCTTCTCGCTGGCGATGACGTCCTCAAGACCCTGCTCGCGCTACTGGTCGGGCTCTGGCTTGCCAGCATCGGTACGGACCTCTTCACCGCGCAGGCACGCTTCACCTTCGGCCAGAGCGCGCTGCTCGGCGGCATCGAGTTCATGTCCCTCGCCATCGGCGTCTTCGCGATTGCCGAGATCCTGCTCAGCGTCGAGGCACGTGAAAAGGTCGAAATGCTGAAGATCCCGAAAGGGCTGCGCAATCTGCTGCCGAGCCGCGAGGAGCTGAAGGCCTGCCGTTTCGCCTTCTTCAACGGCTCGGTCACCGGTTTCATCATCGGGGTGCTGCCGGGAGCAGGGTCCACGATCGCCTCCTTCGTCTCCTATGGCATCGAGAAGGCCGTCTCCCGTCATCCCGAGCGCTTCGGCACCGGTGTTCCCGAGGGGTTGGCCGCGCCCGAAGGGGCGAACAATGCCGACACGGGCGGCGCGCTGCTGCCGCTGCTGACGCTCGGCATCCCCGGCGGATCGTCGACGGCGATCCTGATGTCGGCCCTTATCCTCTGGGGCGTGAAGCCCGGGCCGCTGCTGATGACGCAGCAGCCCGACATCTTCTGGGGCCTCGTCGCCAGCATGTATGTCGGCAACATCGCGCTGCTGATCATGAACCTGCCGCTGATCGGGGTGTTCACGCATATCCTGCGCATTCCGCTCTATGTCCTCTACCCGATCATCCTCGGGGTCGCGATCGTCGGCGCCTACAGCGTCTCGGGCAACATGGTCGATGTCGGGATCCTCGTCGGGTTCGGCCTGATGGGATACGGGATGCAGAAGCTCGGCTTCCCGACATCGCCACTGATCCTCGGCTTCGTCCTCGGCGATGCCATGGAGCGGGCACTGCGCCAGTCGCTGTCGATGTCGAACGGCGACCCGACGATCCTCGTGGCGCGCCCGATCTCGGCCGTGCTCCTCGTCATGGCCGCGGTGATCCTGCTCTCGCCCTTGCTGCGCCGTGCCTTCGCCAAACGAAACCTGGCGGCGGCATCGGCTCCGCACAGCTGATCGAACCCTTCCCACCGCCGCAATGCGGCGCTCTCGACCGTTATGTTTTCACGGAGCCCTAGATGACGTCCCCCAGTCGCGATCTCGCCGAGTTCGCCATTCGCCTCTCCTATGACGACATTCCGGCAGCCATCGTCGAAGCCGCACGCAACGCCATCATCGACTCGGTCGGGGTGATGACCTTCGGCTCGACGCTGCCGTGGAGCCGCATCGTCATCGATTATGCCAGGCTCTACGGAAGCGGCGGCACGAGCACGATCATCGGCACCGACTACAAGGTCAGCACCCCCTTCGCAGCGCTCGCCAACGGCACGCTGGCTCACGCCTTCGAGATGGACAACCTGCGCCAGCCGAGCGCCGGCGTGCATTCGGGATCGACGATCGTCCCCTCCCTGATCGCCGTCGCCGAGGAGGTGGGGGCCAACGGCCGCGACGTTCTGGCGGCCTTTGTCGCGGCCTCGGAGGTCATGTCGCGGATCGGCATCGCGGCCGACAATACCGCCGAGAAGCTCGGCTTCCATTCGCCCGGGCTGACCGGGACCTTCGGCTCGGCCATCGCGGCCGGGCGCCTGCTGGGCCTGAACGCGCAGCAGATGAATGCCGCGTTCGGCATCGCCGGCTCGCTCTGCTCCGGTCTGCTCGCCTTCGCGAAGGCGGGCAATGGCGGCATGATCAAAAGGCTGCATACCGGCCGCGCCTCCGAAGGCGGCGTGATGGCCGCGCGCCTCGCGGCCGCTGGCTTCAGCGGGCCCGACGTCATCCTGGAGGGCAAGTTCGGCTTCTTTGAAGCCTTTACGCGCGCCCCGAAGCTTGAGGAGTTGCTGCGCGGCCTGGGCGAGACCTGGGAGACCGCGCGCATCTGCACCAAGTGCTACCCCTGCCATATCACCGCCCATACGCCTGTCCGCACGCTGGTCGAACTCAAGCAGCAGCATGGCTTCGCGGGGGACGACATCGCGCAGATCAAAGTCGCGAGCAGCGAAAAGGTGCTGAGCCACCACAATCTCACCAGGGCTCAGGACATCACGACGGTGCAGTACAGCTTGCCGTTCTGTCTGGCGACCGCAGCCTATCGCGACCCGAGCGATCCGAATTCCTTCCTGAACAACCCTCACGAGGATGCGAAGATCGCGGCCCTGGCACAAAAGGTCCAGGTGACGCTGAACGAGGAGAGCCTTCAACCGGGATCAGGCTGGGCCACCCGGATGACCGTCATCCTAAAGAACCAGGCGGAGTTCCACGGCACCCGCAAGGATTTCCGCGGCGCGCCGAGCGATCCGATGACCGCAGCGGAATTCGACGCGAAATTCCTGAGGCTTGCAGGCACTCTATCGGCAGAACCATCGAAATTGCTGGGCGATATACGAAATCTCGAAGGCATCACCGATATGCGCACTCTGCTCGCCTAGGCTGATGGGCGAGGGGGCGCCGAGAGCCAGTCGGGAACCGGAGACGGGTCTGCTCGTTCAATAGTGATCAGCGAGAATTCCCAGGAACTGGCCCGCGATCTCCAAGGAGGTGGTGAGTCTTTTTCGTTAACCTTCACCCGATAACTTCCTCAATCGATGGAACCGATCGGGGAGATGGTAGTTTCCCCTCCGTCACACGGCATCGAATGGGCGGCGTCGTCGTCCTGGCAACGAGGGATAACCGATATGAAAACCATACTGGTTCTGGCCGTTTCTGTGGGGCTGATGGGTATTGGGGGCTGTGCCGCCGATATGTATGGCAAGGGCAAGGGTAAAGCCCCGCCGCCGGTGGCTTCGCCGATCGTGACCAAGGGCTGACGTCTTAGATCCAGCGACTGTGGTCGCCGAGTTTTGCCCGCCGCTCCGAAAGGGGCGGCGGGCATTTTCATTGAGAGCCGGTCGGATTCGAGAACCGCGCGAGGCGATCGGGCTAGGGGCGAGGAGGCCTCTGCGAGCAGTCGAGCGATCTTCCCCTGCCGACCAGCTGGAAAGACCGGCATCTGCCGGTCGCAGCTGCGCACTGGGGGCCGGCCTCTGTTCAAGGCCGACCGCCTGCGAGCTCGAATGCGGCTCGGGCGATTGTACGGGGACTTGTGCTGACCGGGGGAACGCGATGCCGTCAGACACGTTTGCCAGTGGGAGGCGCCCTGTCTCCCGTGAGGCGGCACTGAACATGACCCGTTATTTCTTCGACAGCACGGATGGTGACTTCGTCGAGAACGACGAGGACGGAATCGAGCTTCCCAGTGACGGCGAGGCGCGGCGATCGGCCTTGGACGCCTTGCCCGATATGGCGCGCGCGGTGATGCCAAACGGCGACCATCGATTGTTCACCGTGACCGTTCGCCGGGAAGATGGTGGCGTCGTGTATCGCGCGAGCATGGAACTTTCAGGTGAATGGGTCGAATCCTGGACAACCGCGGAGGCTGACATGAATGCAAAACACACCAACCCGACGGGGCAGGCCGGGCGCACAAGCGATAGCCGCCCAAGGCCGGGGAAAGGCATACCGAAAGACGACGGGGCCAAACCGGCGCAGGATGAGACCGTCCCTGCACCAGCAAGCGGCGATCCAAAGCCTTCCAGCTCACCGAGCGCACTCGACCCCGGACGCGCCGTGAAGAAGCGCTGATCTGCGGTGACGGCGAAGCCCCGCCATTGCGATCTCGGCTTTGACTGAGGTGCGGCGACTGCGAGGATTTCCGCGGTTGGTTCGATGGCGTCGTCTGACGCGCCCCACTCCCTGAGCGGAGCCGGTCGGGCATCCCGTTCGCCCGATTCCTGCCCGTCCCGCCCGGGAGCCCAGGGAACCGAATGCCTCATCAGATGTTGCTCGGTCGTGGCGCTGGCCACGGGCAATCAGGAGGAGGGGGCAATGGACGGTATCATCTATCTCGTGGGGCTGATCGTGGTGGTCATGGCCATCCTCTCGTTCCTTGGTCTGCGTTGAGAGGAGGCGAGAATGGCTGTTCTTCCCACTGAAACCGATGTCTCGATCGCGGTCGCGCCCGCTCCGTCCTCCTATCTGGAATGGGCTCCCATTCTGGGGGGAGCGGTGCTGGCAGCCGCCATCTCCTCGATCATGACGGCCTTCGGTTCGGCGATTGGGCTTTCCCTGGTTTCCGCCGAGCCGTCGCGCAGCTCTTCATTCCTGGTGCTGGGCATCGTTGCAGCGCTATGGGCGCTCTGGATCACCGTCTCCGGCTGCATAGCGGGCGGATATGTGGCCGGGCGGATGCGGCGTCCCGTTCCCGATGCCACCCCTCATGAAAGGGAGATGCGGGACGGAGCCCATGGCCTCCTGGTCTGGGCGACGGGGGCTCTGCTGTTGGCTTTCATCGCGACGTCATCGGCTGTCGGCGCGGGCCGCACAGCCCTGGAAGGCGCGGCAGCGGCGACCTCGGGGGCGGCTTCGCTCCTGAAGCTGCAACCGGATCCGCTCGGCTCGGCCCTCGATGGCATCCTGCGGGCGCCCGGCGCCGGTGCGCCGGTGACGCCTGAAGAGCGCTCGGAACTGAGCCGGCTGATGTCGACGGCGATGGTGAGCGGCACGCTCGATCCGGCGGACCGTGACTATATCGCGACCCGCATGGCAAGCCGTGCCGGGATCGGCAAGCCCGAGGCTGAAAAGCGGGTCGACGACGCACTGGCAAAGCTGAACCAGGCGAAGGAGACGGCGAAGCAGGCCGCCGAAAAGGCGCGGAAGGTCGGCATCATCTCGGCCTTCCTGACGGCCGCCGTGCTTCTCGTCGGTGCAGCCGCTGGCTGGTTCGGGGCCGTGCTGGGAGGCAGCCACCGTGACGAACAGCGCCAAATGCCGGGCTGGGGCCGGCGCCGCCTCTGATCCCGACACTCTGCCTCATTGCCCATCCAATGATCGGGCGGGCACCTCGTGAAGAGGTGCCCGCCCATCGCATTCAGGCTTTGATGCATTCAGGCCTTGATGAAGGCGTGAACGTCGGCATTGAAACGGTCTGCGTCCACCTGGGCTAGGCCGTGGCTGCCGCCTTCATAAATCTTCAGCTCGGAGTTCTTGGCGATCCTGGCTGCCTTGTGAGCGGATGCTCCACCATGTATTGCTCGAAGTCTTCGTCCATGTGCCTTTCCCGCCAGGCTTCGGGGAAGACAGAGACAAGATAGAAGCGGCTTACGCCGGCGATCTTCATCGCTTGCGCCACCTTGTCGGGGCCGTCGCCATCAATGGCGGTCGTGGCCTCGGGACCGTCCCCGCCGCCGGCTCCGGCGGTGAAGAGGACGACGTCGCTGCCCCTGATGACATCCGCCAGGGTCGCCACAGAAACCCTGACGAGGTCCCCGAGGACGGCGTCGATGCCGAGGCCTGACAGCGCCTCGACCTGTACTCGACGCCGGACCAGGCGTTTGGCCTGATGTCCCCTGGTCGCCAGACGTTCGGCAACACGACGCCCAATGCCGCCGGTCGCGCCAATGATGAAGGCTTTCATCATCCTTCTCCCGGTTTGGAAGATGCTGGCTCAGGGCACGCCAAGGCACCGGCCGGCGTGACCGGTCCACCGCCGGCAAGCCGCCGGCAGATCGCGATGCGTGGTTCGCGGTCGCTTCACGCCGTCCTGGCCGATGTCAGGGCGGCAATGAGAGCCTGGGCGGCTTCGGCCGATGACGCCGGATTCTGGCCCGTGATCAGCTGACCGTCGACCACCGTGTTCACGCCCCAGTCCTCGACCTTCGAGAAGACCGCACCGAGGCGGACGAGCTCGTCCTCCACCAGGAATGGCACGACCTGCGTGAGACCCACGGCTTCTTCCTCGCTGTTGGTGAAGCCGGTGACATGGCGCCCCTGAACGAACGGCGTGCCGTCGGGGTTCTTGACGCGATGCAGGACGCCCGGTGCATGGCAGACGAGGGCGATCGTCTTTCCGGCCGCGATGAAGGACTCGATCAACCCGATGGACGTCTGGTCCTCGGCGAGATCCCACATCGGGCCATGGCCGCCGGGGTAGAAGACCGTGTCGAAATCCTCCTGGTTGACGCTGTCCAGGCGGAGGGTCGCGGCGAGCTGGGCCTTGGCGGCCTCGTCCGCGCTGAAGCGCCGCGTCGTGTCGGTCTGGAAGGCCGGCTCATCGCTCTTCGGGTCAAGCGGGGGCTGGCCACCCTTCGGCGAGGCGAGGGTGATGTCGGCGCCGGCATCCTTGAACACGTAATAGGGCGCGGCCAGCTCCTCGAGCCAAAAGCCGGTCTTCTTGCCCGTCTCGCCGAGAGTGTCGTGTGAGGTGAGCACCATGAGGATTTTCATCGCCTTGATCCTTTCGAACCATGTCGCGGGCAAGCCGCTTTCGGGAACTTGACGTTCGACGAAGCGGCGCTGGCCGTTTCGATGGAGGGATCATCGCATCGATCAAAATATTAGAGAAATTTATTTCTTTTATTTTAGATATTACGCGGAGAGTATAACTGGATGAGGTACGATCTCAACCTGCTCCCCGTTTTCCTTGCTTTGATGGAGGAGCGGAGCGTCACGCGGGCCGCGGCGCAGCTGGGCATCACCCAGCCGGCGCTGTCCAACTCGTTGAATCGTCTTCGCGACACGCTTCGCGATCCGCTCTTCATCCGGGAAAGGTACGGCATAAGGCCCACGCAACTGGCCGAGGAGATCGCGCCGACGATTCAAGCGGCGCTCGCGCAGTTGGATGATCTCGTCGTGAACCAGCAGGAGTTCCAGCCGGACAGGGCGGAGCGCCTGTTCACCCTCGCGCCCAACAGCTACGCGGAGCTCGTGCTGATGCCGGCGCTCGTTGCGCGGCTGCGCAAGCAGGCACCCAGGATCAAGCTTCGCATGACGCCGTTCGGCAACGATCTGACCGAGACCGGCGTCATCTCCGGCACGACGGCCATGGTGCTCGGGCGCATCGTGGACCCTCCCGACAATCTCGTCGTTCAGCGCATCATGGAGGATGGGCTCGCCTGCGTGGTGCGCGCGGACCATCCGGACGTGACCGGCAACATGTCCCGGAAGCAGTATGAGCGCCTGAAGCATGTCAACGTGCTCCCGCCCGGTCGGCTGCGGGCAGGGCTGTTTCAGATGCTGGAGCAGCGGGGCGTTCGACGCGAGGTGGTCGTCTCGGTGACGCATTTCCTGGCGGTGCCCGAAATGATCGCCGTCACAGACTATTGCGCGACATTGCCCATCCTGGTCTGCCGAGCCCTTGCGCGAGACCCGCGCTTCCAGGTGATGCCGGCGCCGGTCGATCTCGGCACCTTTCCGGTCGAGATGGCATGGCATGTGCGCTATCGTCACGATCCGGCGCACCAGTGGCTGAGATCGCTGATCATGGAGACGGCGGGAGAACTTTCGGAACGTCGGTAGGTCCCCAATCGGCAAGCGGATACGCGGCGTCCCCAGCTGGCAGAAATGAAGCGGCCGCATGGCAGCGGTCCGTGTCGGGCATGTTCTTTGGAGCGGAATGCGTGCTGCTTCAGTCATGTGGCGCGCTCGCGCAACGGCCGGGCATGGGCCGATAGGGATGCCCAAATCGGTGGGTTCAAATGTGCCGGGCGAAGCTGATGATGGCGTCGTTCAGCCGATCGGGGCGCTCCTGTGGAAGCCAGTGACCGCAGCCGGGGACGACGATCGTCTCGGTGAGTTGCGGGACGAGCGCCGGCATTGCATCGATGGTGTCGCGCATTCCAGGTATGCTGAGGCCGGTATCGCGTTCGCCGACGACGAACAGGGCGGGGATATCGATTGTCACGCCGGCAAGTGAAGCCTGTAACTGCCAGTTCCGGTCCAGATTGCGATAGTAGTTCAGCCCTCCGCGAAAACCGGAATTGACGAACGCCTTCGCGAAACTGTCGAGATCGGCGGCCGTGAGCCAGTCCGGCATTCGTCCCGGGTCGGGCAGCGCCGAAAGCAGTCCATCCCGGCGCGACACCATTCCGAACGGATTCGGCGTTTGGTCTCCAGCTTGCCGCGCACCGGCCTCTCCGGAGGCTGCAAAGAGGATTTTGCGAAGCGTCTGCGGAATGTCCCGCTCCAGTTCGGCCTCGGCGACGCCGGGTTCCTGGAAGTAGAGCGTATAGAGCTGCGCGTCGTCGGTCTGGGGGAAGATGCGGGTTGGCGTCACGGGGGGCTGTCCCATCATCGGCACGCTGACAGCGACGACGCCACGGAATCGATCCGGTCGCATCAGGGCGGCCTGCCAGGCAACGCTCGCTCCCCAGTCGTTGCCGACAATGATGGCTGTCGGGGCCTCGAGCGCGTCGAGCAGCGCGACCATATCGCCGACGAGATGAAACACGGTGTACGCGTCGATGGCCGCGGGGGCTTCCGTTTGGCCGTATCCGCGCATGTCGGGCGCTACCGCATGAAACCCCGCAGCAGCAAGCGCGCGGATCTGGTGCCGCCAAGCATGGGCGCTTTCCGGAAAACCATGGCACAAGAGAACGAGCGGGCCATCTCCCTGCTCGACGATGTTCATTCGAATGGTCCGCGTTTCGACAATCCGGGTCCGCATCTTCGTTCTCGTGGTTGTGAGGTGGCGTCTCGAACACCCATCTGGCGGCCATCGGATATCTCGCCGCCCGCATGCCGGCGAACATCCTTCATGACCGCTGTTCGGCCTTCTTAATTCCGTAACCATGTAAGTTACAAAATCGCGCGGCGTCAAGGACGCGTAACAATCATTGTTACGCTATAGGAGGTAGGGATGAAGCGGGACGGTCGGCTGGCGCGGATGATCCATGTGCTCATTCACATGGGCCTGTTGGGCGGGCGGGAGACCTCGGAGACCATCGCCAGGATGCTGAACACCAACCCTGTCGTCGTGCGCCGCACGATGGGAGCACTGAAGCGCAGGGGCGTGGTGGACTCGGAAGGAGGACGTGGAGGAGGCTGGGTTCTCCTGCGTCCCCTTGACGAACTGACGATGCTCGACGTGCAGAGCGGGCTTGATGAAGGGCAGCTTCTGGCCGCTGGCGTGTCGGAGGATCACCCATCCTGCCCGGTGGAACGCGCCACGAACGCAGCCCTGGTGGAGGCATTCGGTCGCGCGGAGCTCACCTTACGCGAAGAGCTTGCGCGGCTTAAGCTCTCGACCATTGCCGAGCGTGCGGTGGCGGCCGCAAATGCGCGATGATGGCGGCCCCGGGTTCCGCGATCGCGGCACTGGAATGTCTGGAGCACCCCGGTTAACTCGGGCTCAGCCGCCCGTCAGGTCGCGGCTTTGGCGATCGAGTTCCGCGTTGTAGCGGCGCAGGGCGAATTGCTCGGTGAGCAGGCCGATGACTTGCAGCGTCTCGCGGCTATCGACGACGGCGAGTTCTTCGCTCTGCGATGCCGCGAACAGCGCCGCAGCCTCGCGGATGTTCATCGAGGGCAGCAGGACGTCCTTCTGATTGCGGGCGAGCTCGGCGATCGTGCCGATCTCCAGATCGGCGCCATACGCCTCGGATACCAGCACCAGGCCGGCATAGCGCCCCTGTCCGTCGACCAGCACGGCGCGTTGGTTCGCGCCCAGCGGGAAGGTGCGGCGGAAACCTTCGAGGGATGTGCCTTCCGCGACCGTCCGAACGTCCCGGCGCATCATGCGCCCGACGGCGAGGTCGCGAACCCAGCCGATATCGGCCGCGCTGCGGATGGCCTCGCCGCGCAGGTGGAAGCGCCAGGTCGCGAAGGAATAGCCGAAGGTGCGGCGCACCGTGATCGAGGAGATGACCGAGGCGGCGAGCACCGCCACCGTGAGCGGCAGGCTGCCCGTCGTCTCCAGGGCGAGGAGGGCCATGGTCAGCGGCCCACCGACGACCGCGGTTGCCATCGCGCTCATGCCGACGACGGCGAAGACCGTCGAAGCGGCCGGAATCCCGAACCCGGCGGTCCAGGCCAGAGCCATCAGCTTGCCGAACATGGCGCCGATGAAGAGCGAGGCGAAGAACAGGCCGCCGCGAAAGCCGGAACCGATCGAGACCGCCGAGGCGACCGATTTCAGCAGGATCACGGTCACGAGGAAGGCCGCTGTGTAGTCGGCGGCAAAGCCGACATGCAGCGCACTGTGTCCCGAGGACAGGACGGTCGGCGTCAGCAGCGCCAGCAGGCCCACCATCAGCCCCCCGGCGGCGGGACGCAGGGCGAGCGGCAGCCGGCTTTGCCTGAACAGATATTCGGCCACCGATACGCCCCGCATCAGCAGGATGCCGAGGCCGGCGCAGAGTGCCCCCATCACCATCACGAGGGCGTAGTCCTGCCCGGTGAGCGGCGCGGTGATGTCGACCTGGAACGGCATCGGCGTGAGGAAGAGCCGGGTCACGCCGATGGCGCAGAGCGATGCGACGACGACCGGGGCGAGCATCGCGACGGTATAGGTCGCGATGATCAGCTCGAAGGCGTAGAAGGCGCCGGTCAGCGGCGCGTCGAAGGCGGCAGCGATCGCGCCGGCGGCGCCGCAGCCGACCAGCACGCGCAAGTCGCCGCGCCGGACCTGCAGCAGCCGTCCGATCTTGGAGGCGAAGGCGGCCCCGCCCTGCGTATAGCCGGCCTCCATGCCGACGGACGCGCCAAAACCGTTCGAGATCAACGTCTGGGCTACGAGGATCAGGCTGTCCCGAAGCGACAGGCGCCCGCCATGGAGTGCATTGGCCTCGATCGGGTCGACGACGGAGCCTCGCCTGCGGCGAGCCAGCACCACCCCGAGCACCCCCATCAAGAGCCCACCCAGAACAGGGATCGCGACCGCACGCAGCGGATCGACCAGGGCGGCCCCGCTGACATCGCCCTTATGGGTCGCGAAGAAGGACAGGTGCAGGAATTTCGAAGCCCCGACCATCGCAACGACGAGCAGGCCGGCCGCGATGCCGACCAGGCCGGCGAAGACGACGAGCGCGATCTCGTCGCTGCGCAGCCGCCGTGGCAGGTCCCGTCTGAAGCGGAGCCAGACCGCACGCGCGTTGCGGCGCAGACGGTTGCGACCGAGGGTTCCGAAGACCGTTGGCTCCACCACGCCTGTCACCCCAGCTAGCCGCATTCGGCTGGGAGCCACGACAGGGCGGATCGTGCTGGCCCGGCCGCATCTACCTGCTGCGTGCTAGATGGCCGGGCCCCTGTGCGTCAACCCGCCGGCCGTTCTCTTCGCTCCGCTGCCCCTGACGACCGCGCTGCAGCCGATGGCGGCGTCAGCGCGCTCACTCAGCCAGCTCTCGCATGACCTTGATCAGGTCGGATTTTCCCTCGAATCCAATTCCTGGCAGGTCCGGCATGACGATGTGGCCATCCTCGACGCGAACCGAATCCGGGAAGCCGCCATAGGGCTGGAAGAGATCGGGGTAGCTTTCGTTCCCGCCGAGGCCGAGGCCTGCCGCAATGTTCAGGGACATCTGATGCCCGCCATGGGGAATGCAGCGGGACGGCGACCAGCCGAATTGCTGGAGGACATCGAGCGTCCTGAGATATTCGACAAGCCCGTATGACAGGGCGCAGTCGAACTGAAGCCAGTCGCGATCGGGGCGCATGCCGCCATAGCGCAGCAGGTTGCGTGCGTCCTGGTGAGAGAAGAGGTTTTCGCCCGTCGCCATCGGGCCGGGATAGAATTCCGAGAGGGCGGCCTGGAGGGCGTAGTCGAGTGGATCGCCGACTTCCTCGTACCAGAACAGGGGATAGTCGCGCAGCATCCTGGCATAGGCGATGCCGGTCTCCAGGTCGAAACGACCATTCGCATCCACGGCCAGTTGGGCTTGCGACCCGATCTCCTTCAGCACCGCCTCGATGCGCTTGCGGTCCTCGTCGATCGAGGCCCCGCCGATCTTCATCTTGACGACGGTGTAGCCGCGCTCGAGATAGCCCCGCATCTCCGCCTGGAGTGCCGAGTTGTCCTTGCCCGGATAGTAATAGCCGCCTGCCGCATAGACGAAGACGCGCGGATCGGCTTCGCGGCCCTTCTTGTCGGCCAGAAGGCGGAACAGGGGCTTGCCGGCGATCTTCGCGACCGCATCCCAGACCGCCATGTCGAGCGTGCCGACCGCGACGGAGCGCTCACCATGCCCGCCCGGCTTCTCATTCGACATCATTGCCGCCCAGAGGCGCTGGGGATCGAGATTGGTACCGGCATCATCGAGCAGGCTCTTCGGCTCGGCCTCGAGGATGCGATTGCGGAAACGCTCCCGGATCAGCCCGCCTTGACCATAGCGCCCGTTCGAATTGAAGCCGTATCCGACCACGCGTCGGCCGTCGCGCATGACATCGGTCACGACGGCTACAAGGCTCGCTGTCATTTTCGAGAAGTCGATATAGGCGTTGCGGATGGGAGAGGCGATGGGCTTCGTGATCTCGACGACATCGACGATACGCATGGTCAGGTCCTTCCGTTCGGTTCTGGGTTCTGTGCTGGTGGAGCGTCGGTGGGCCACGGCCGGCATCGACTGGTCTCCTGCTCACCTTGGATCGCCCTCATCTCGGCTATGCCGATATTGGCAGTTCCGAAGACGAACGGAGACAGGAGCATCTTGCTCAGTTTGATGACGTCATCGGTTCCAGGCTGGCGCTGCGCCGGGGCCAGAAGAGCCCGATCAAGCCGCCACTCCCGATGCCGATGTGACCTCGCACATAGAATTCGCCAAACCATCTGATTCCGAGAAAATTCCTCATTGTATGGCCTCCCTCCGCTGTTCCGGCGAGGCTCGGGCGGTCCTCTGTTCGGGCGCCAGTCGGCGAGATATCGCCATCGGGGGCCCGGTCTCGATGGCAGCGATCACAGGTGGCGACGGGAGCGAGGGTTAGAACTGGCTCGCAGTAAATGCTAATGCTATTGCCGGGATTGATCATGCGATTCCAGCATTACCGATGGAACTGATCTGGCTTGAAGATTATCTCGCGCTGGCTGATGCCTTGAACTTTTCCAGGGCCGCTTCTGCACGGCATGTGACCCAGCCGGCCTTCAGCCGGAGGATCCGCGCGCTTGAGAATTGGATCGGTGCGCCCTTGTTCATCCGCACCACGCATAGCGTCGCGCTGACCCCGGCAGGCGAGCAGTTCCACACTCAAGCCGAGGTGCTGACGCGCGCGCTGCATCAGCTGCGGCGCGATACGCTGGAGGTTGCCGGCCGCGGCGCTGGTCCGTTGTCGATTGCGGCAACGCACGCGCTGTCCTTCACGTTCTTCCCGAAATGGGTTCGTGGAAATGAGAAGATCCTGGCCCTCGGGACCCTCAACCTGATCTCAGACAGCATGCAGGCATGCGAGCAGATGATGCTGCGGGGGGATGTGCAGTTTCTGCTCTGCCACCATCACCCGAACATCCGCAGCCGCGTTGAAACCAGCCAGTTCAAGAGCATCGTGGTCGGGGCCGACACGCTTGTGCCGCTCAGTGCGCCTGACGGGGATGGGGGGCCGCGCTGGCGGCTCGGGCGCGCTGCGCCGGTCAGATATCTCGGCTACAGCGAGCAGTCCGGCCTGGGGCGGATCATTGCCGGGCTTCGGGGCACTGCAGATCGAAGCCTCGCGCTGGAGACGGTCTTTACATCGCATCTCGCCGCCACGCTGCTCTCGATGGCACGCGCTGGAGACGGTGTCGCCTGGCTGCCCCGGACTTTGGCCGAGGAGGATATCTCACTCGGTCGGCTGGTCCAGGCCGGTGATCCCGGCCTGGCCATCCCGATCGAGATCCGATTGTTTCGGCCCGTGGCGCGCCAGGGACCGACCGCCGAGGCGGTCTGGGCCGCTTTCGAGCGGCGTTGAGAGTCAGCCCGCCATCAGGTGGCTGAACAGGATCGAGGCGCCGAGGCCGATGAGGGCGATGCCGCCGATCCGCTCGGCCCAGCGCCCGAATTTGGCGCCGACCAGGTTGCCGGCCATCATGCCTCCCGTCGACATCACGAATGTCGCAAAGCCGATGGCCAGTGCGACGACGAAGATGTTCACGTCCAGGAAGGCGAGCGACACGCCGACCGCCATGGCATCGATGCTGGTGCCGATCGCGGTCGCCATCAGGGCCCAGAGCGAGTTGCCCTGCGCAGCATCAACGCGCTCGGCCGCGGGCTTCATGGAATGCAGGAGCATGCGTCCGCCGACGATGCCGAGCAGAACAAACGCGATCCAGTGGTCGACGGCGGCGACATACTGGCTTGCGGCAAGCCCCGCGGCCCAGCCGATGAGGGGCGTGATGGCCTCGACGATACCGAAGATCGCGCCGGTGCGGAGCGCCTCCCTGAAACGGGGGCGGCTGGAAGCGGCACCCCGGCCGATGGAAGCCAGCAGGGCGTCGACGGACATGCCCACGGCGAGCACGGTGATAGAAACAGGTGACATGATGTTCTCAAGGCGCGGACGGAGGACCAGACGGATCTCGGGCCTTGTCCGCAAGGCCTCACCGTCACGGTCTCGCTTGGCCGAAATCAATCCGGCTGATCGCACCACGCAGTCCTCGCCGCGAGCGTGTTGATGCGATCGCGCGCCGAAGCACGCCGCTACTCCCCGATGCGTCTGCACCTAGTGAATCGCGCTCACGCTGTCAATTCGATAATGATTTCAAATTCTTAGCATTGAGACGCATTTGCAATAGAAATCCGATGCGCGACGCCATGGGCGATTGTCGCATCGCCATATCGGGCGCGTGAGAACGTCCGGCGGGCCCGTCCGGCGGGCCGATCCCGGTCCTTTCCAGAACGCGGGCTTGCCCGGAAATGGCCATGGCGCGGGGAGGGCGATCCTACCCCTGCCGAACCTCAAACACGCGATCTTGAAAGAGTCGCAACGGAATTCCCAAGACAGGATGGGCCCGGTGCGTAGGATCGGCCGCGTGATACCAATGATACCACAGGGGAGAACGACTGTGTCGCGCCTGACCGCCAAGGATTTTCCGCAGGAACTGCTCGAACTGTATGATTATTACGCGCATGGAAAGATCACCAAGCGCGAATTCCTCGACCGCGCCGCGAAATTCGCCGTGGGCGGCGCGACGGCGGCCTCGATCCTGGCCTCGATGAGCCCCGACTACGCGCTTGCGCAACAGATCTCGTTCACCGACCCCGATATCGTGGCCAGCTATATCACCTACCCCTCGCCGAAGGGCCATGGCGATGTGCGGGCCTATTTGGTGCGTCCGGCGAAGGCGTCCGGCCGCGTCCCCGGCGTGGTCGTCGTGCACGAGAACCGCGGCTTGAACCCGTATATCGAGGATGTCGCGCGCCGGGTCGCGAAGGCCGGCTTCATCGCGCTCGCTCCAGACGGCCTCAGTTCTGTCGGCGGCTATCCCGGCAATGACGAGAAGGGCCGCGAGCTGCAGCAGCAGGTCAATTCCGAAAAGTTGATGAACGACTTCTTCGCGGCCATCGAATTCCTGATGAAGAGCGATCAAACCACCGGCAAGGTCGGCATCACCGGCTTCTGCTATGGCGGTGGCGTGGCCAATGCGGCCGCCGTCGCCTATCCCGAACTGGGCGCGGCCGTGCCGTTCTATGGCCGGCAGCCCCGCACCGAGGATGTGCCGCGCATCAAGGCGCCGCTCCTGATCCATTACGGCGCGCTCGACACCGGCATCAATGCGGGCTGGCCGGCCTATGAGGCGGCCCTGAAGGCGGGCGGGAAGACCTATGAGGCGTATATCTATCCGGGCGCCAATCACGGCTTCCACAACGACTCCACCCCCCGCTATGACGAGGCGGCCGCCAAGCTGGCCTGGGACCGAACCATCGCCTGGTTCAAGCGCTATCTGAGCTGAACGACCGCACGCACCGTCCCGCCTGAGCAGACGGGACGGTGGCCAGGGATAGGCTGGTGCTGGCCCTCTCCGATGGAGATCGTGGTGACCGGGAGCTGCTCGTCAATGCTGCGAGTTTACCCACTCGCGACGACGCGGGCCGCTGAACCCAGGAAGGCAGAGCGCCCCGCGCCCGATTCAATCAGCCTAACGCGGCGCTTTGCGCGAAGGCGGAAGGCCGAAGCGGCAGGGCTGGGCATGAAGCGTTGATCGACAATTAGAGCCGGCGCGGCGAATACACGCTTCAGATGCCATTCCTGATGGCCTGCTCCAGCCGGGCGGCGATGTCGAGGAGATCGCTGTCCTCGTGCCAGCGACCGACGAGCTGCAATCCGATTGGCAAGCCGTCCGCCGAGCGACCGCAGGGAAGCGACAGCGCCGGATGGCCCGTCAGGTTGAACGGAAATGTGTAGGGGTACCAGGCTCCGCGAATGGTGCCGGCATCCTGGCCGGCGATCGTGATCGAGCCGAGCGGGTCGAGGCCGATGGGAAGCGCCGGCGCCGATAGCGTCGGCGACGCGATGACATCGTGGTTCGACAGGATCTCCTGGACCTTCGCGAAGCAGTTGGTCCGCGCGAACTGCGCTTCGCAGAGATCGGTGGCGCTGTAACCGCGCCCGGCCTCGATCGTGGCCAGCAGGGTCGGATCGAACAGCTCCGGCGAACGTTCTGCGCGTGCCCCGAGCCGCGCCAGAAGCAGCGAGCGCAGGAGCACCAGGAAATGCGGCTCCATCGCTACGAGATCGAGTTCGATCGGCTCGACGATCATGCCGAGCGCCTCGGCCCGCTTCATCGCGGCAACGACCGCCGCTTCTACCTCCGGATCGAGCAGGTTGCCGCAACGCAGCAGGAAGGCGATGCGCGGTCGCTCGCCCTGAGCGAGGGGCCGGCGCGGCGGCGCCGCGATCTGGCCGTAGGGATCGCGCCGATCAGGCCCGGCCAGGACGTCGAACATCAGTCGGGTGCCGGCGACATCGCGTGCCATCGGCCCGACATAGGAGTTGGCGCCGAAGAGATCGGGCGCCTGCAGGTTCGGAATGGCGCCCAGCGTCGCCTTGAGACCGACGACGCCGCAGCACGCCGCCGGGATGCGGATCGAGCCGCCGCCATCGGAGCCCAACGCAAGCGGCCCGATTCCGGCCGCCACCGCGACCGCTGCACCGCCGGAAGAGCCGCCGCAGGTATGGCCGTGGCTATGCGGATTAAGGGTGCGGCCGAAGAACGGTCCTTCCGTGAAGGGCTTGTGGCCGAATTCCGGGGTCGTCGTCTTGCCGATCAGGATCGCGCCGGCCGCGCGCATCCGGGCCACGGCGACGGCATCTGCCGTTGGGACGGTATCGGCGAACAGGGCCGAGCCCTGCGTCGTGACCACGCCTTCGGTATTGGTCAGGTCCTTGACCGAGAAGGGAAGGCCGTGGAGCGCGCCGAGCGGCTCGCCCCCCATGAGCTTCTCTTCCGCGAGCCTTGCCTCCGCCCGCGCGCGATCGGAACAGACCGCCATGAAGGCGTTGAGCTCGGCGCGCTCCTCAAGGCGGGAGAGGGCGGCCTCGACCGCCTCGACCGGCGAGACAGTCTTGGATCTGATCGCCGAGGCGAGGGCACCGGCAGACAGATCGGCAATGGCGGTCATGGTCGTTTCCTTGTCAGATCATCCAGCGGCCGCCGTCGATCAGCAGCGTCTGGCCGGTGACGTAACGAGCGTCGTCGCTGGCAAGGAAGGCGACGCAGCCGGCGACGTCCTCCGGCTCGGCAATGAAGCCGGCAGGCGTGGTTGCCTTGATCCGCTCGATGACCGCCGGTGTGAGGCGATCATGGGCACGGGTGCGGATCGCGCCAGGCGCAACCGCGTTGACCGTGACACGATGCGGCGCCAGCTCGCGCGCAAGCGAGCGCGTGAAGCCGATGATCCCCATCTTGGCCGCCGCATAATCGGCAAGGCCGGCATCACCGACCAACGCCGCATCGCTCGACATGTTGATGATGCGGCCGCCGCGTTCGCGCATGGCCGGGGCAACGAGCCGCGACATCCGCATCGCGGTGAAGAGCGAGACCTCGAGGACGAAGCGCCAGACCTCCTCCTCGGATTCATGGAACTGGGTCGCGCGCTCGCGCCCGCTCTGGCCGACATTGTTGAACAGGATATCGACCGGCCCAAAGGCCGCAATGGTGCGGGCGTGGAACTCGGCCAGGACCGCGGCATCCGTGCAATCGCCGACCAGCGAGAACTGACGCTGCGGCGGGAACGCGCCGAGGGCTTCGGCGAAATCGTCCGCCTCGCGATCGATCACCGCGACGCTGGCACCTTCCGCCAGGAAGCGGCGCGCGGTTGCCGCGCCTATGCCATGGGCTGCGCCTGTGATGGCAACGGTCTTGCCCAGAAAGCGTTGCGTGATCGCCGTCATCGCTTGCTCCTCAATGAAAGGTCCGGCCGCCATCGACAGCGATGGCGGTGCCGGTGACGTAGGAGGACTCGCCACTGGTCAGCCACAGGATCGCCGCTGCGATCTCGTCCGGCGAGGCGATGCGCCGAAGGGCATAGCGGGCCCGCACGGCTTCATAGGCCGCCTGCGGATCGGCCGCGCCGTCGATGCTCGAACGGAACAGCTCGGTCTCGACCGCGCCGGGACAGATCGTGTTGACGCGGATGCCGAACTCCGCGGCTTCGATCGCCAGCGCCTTGGACGCCATCTGCAGGCCGGCCTTGGAGGCGCAATAGGCGGTCCGATGCTTCAGGGGCGAGAGCCCCGCGCCCGAGGAGACATTGACGATGGTGCCGCCGCCGGCCGCCCGCAGATGCGGGAATGCGGCCTGCATCACCAGCATCGGCCCGGTCAGGTTCACGGCGATGATCCGGTTCCAGTCGGCAAGCGTCATCGCTTCGATCTCGGCCAGCAGGTCGACGCCGGCCGCGTTGACGATACCGTCGAGCCCTTCCAGCGCAGCGACGCCGGCGGCGACGGCCGCGGCAACCGCGGTCGGGTCGACGACATCGGCGCTGACCGCATGCAGAGAAGCTCTGTCGAATCGCTCCGCCAACTCGCCCAAGGCCACTTTGTCGCGATCGAGCGCCACGACGCGCGCGCCCTCCGCGATGAACCGGGCAACGCTGGCGAGGCCGATGCCCTTGGCTGCGCCCGTGATCAGGATCCGCCGGCCGGCGAGGGCGCCGCTCACCGCCTCGCTCCGGCCCGCGCCTGCTCCAGCCCGGGGCGCATATCTGCGACCATCTCGTCGCAGCGACCGATCCAGACATTGGGATGTTTCAGCGCGTGCTCGATCAACCCCTCCAGCGCCTTGATCCGCGAGGGCTGGCCGATCATCTCGGGATGCATGCCGACCATCATCATCCGGTCCTCGGCGTAGAGAACGTCGAATTCGCCCTTCCAGGCTTCGAGCAGCGCAGAGGGGGGCTGCATGGTGCGGCCCGGAAGCACGATCGAGTACTGGAAGAAGGGGGCATCATCGAGCACCCAGCGGAAGGGCAGCTCGACGATCCTGGTCTCCTTGCCCTCGACCTCATGCAGATAGGGCGAGTCGTCGTCGAAGAAGTTCGAGGAGTAGTCGAAGCCGTATTCGACCAGCATGGGCATGGTGATCGGGCTGATCTCGGCTGCCGGCGAGCGCCAGCCGCGCGGGGCACGCCCGCTGACGCGCTGGATCGACTGAAAGCCCCGCTCCATCTCCTCGCGCTCCTGCTCCGGCGAGAGGTTCAGGATCCAGGTGTGGCTGTAGCTGTGATGGGCGATCTCGTGGCCGCGCTTCAGGATCTCCTCCATCAGCCATTCCCGCTGGTCGATGATCAGGCCCGGCACGAAGAAGGTCGCCTTGATGCCGTAGCGGTCGAGCAGGTCGAGCACGCGGCCAGTGCCCACCTTCCAGCCATAGGCGCCCTGGGACATCAGGATGGGACGGTTGGCATAATCGGGGTCGCGCCCTGTCCACATCGTCTCGGCATCGAGATCGAAGGTCAGGAACAGCGGGAAACCCTTGCTGGTCAGCGGCATGATGAAAAACTCGCGTCAGACGAAGCGGTGGAAGCCGGCGCGGCGCTCGGCGATGAGCAGGACAATGCCGGTCGCGACGATGAGGAGGGTCGAGACGGCGGCGACGCTCGGGTCGATCCCCATCTCGACCGAGGAGAAGATCAGGACGGGCAGCGTCGTTTGGTTGGCTCCGATCAGGAAGATCGTCACCGGGACATTGTCGAGCGAGGTGATGAAGGCAAAAAGCGCACCGGCAACGAGGCCCGGCCGGATCAGCGGCAATGTGACGAGCCGGAAAGCTTCGAAACCCGTGGCGCCCAGCACCCGCGCCGCCTCCTCGACCGCGAGATCGAGGCCGCTCAGGCTGGCCAGCGCGGAGCGCACGATATAGGGCACGGTGATCACGACACGCAGGCCGGTCAGGCTGAAATACTGCAGCAGCGCCACGCCGATCACGACCGCGGGCAGGATCAGCGGGGCCATCAGGAACGAGGTGATCGCCTCCGAACCCGGCATGCTCTTGCGGAACAGCGCATAGGCGGCGGCGACGCCGAGCACGAGCGAGATCACGGTCGAGCCGCAAGCCAGGATCAGGCTCATCCGGATGGCGGAGAGATAGCTCGGGTCGCTCAGCACCTTGCCGAACCAGGCCAGCGTCAGGCCCTGCGGCGGAATGGTGAGATAGGATGTCGTCGAGAACGCCGCCAGCATGACGACGATCACCGGCACCTGCAGGAAGACGATGACCGCGAGTGCCGTCGTGGTGACGGCCAGGCCTGGCCGGTCGTCGCTGTCGGTTGCGCTAGTCATGCCATCCCCGCCCAACGCTTTGTCAGCCGGCTCGACAACCAGATTACGCCGATCGCCATGAAGGTCAGGGCGAAGGACAGCGCCGAACCGCTCGGCCAGTCGAGAAGCTGCATGAATTCGTCGTAGATCAGCGTCGCCATGACCTTGTAGGTCGGCCCGCCCAGCATGCGCGGCGTCACCAGCGCACTGATCGTCAGGACAAAGACCAGGATCGAACCGGCCAGGATGCCCGGCGCCGACAGGGGCAGCGTCACCGAGGTGAAGACATGCAGCCGGCTCGAGCCCAGCGTTGCCGCGGCCGATTCAACGTCGCGCGGCACGTTGCGGATCGCCGCGACCAGCATCAGCACCATGAAGGGCAGGTAGATATGCGTGAGGCCGATCATCAGCCCGGTCAGGTTGAACATCAGTTTCAGCGGCGCCGAGATCAGGCCGAGATCGATCAGCAGATTGTTCACCAGCCCGCGATTGGCGAGGAGGGCGATCCAGCCGAAGGAGCGCACGACGAGGTTCAGCATCATCGGGAAGATGACGAGCAGGATCAGCGGCACGCGCCAGCGTTCCGGGCCGCGCGCAATCAGATAGGCCAGTGGATAGCCCATCACCAGGCAGGCCAGCGTGACGAAGAGGCCGAGCCCCAGCGTCCGCCAGATCACCTCGCGGTAATAGTCGTCGGTGACGATGCGGGTGTAGTTCTCCAGCGTCCAGACGCCCTTCGCCAGGCCCGCGCCCGGCACATATTCGGCGAAGCTGGTCGGCAGCATCATCAGCACCGGCACCAAGAAGAATCCCGCCAGCACGAGCGCCAGAGGCGCGATCAGCATCAGGCCGTGCCGGGGCGCGATCACGCCGCGGTCCCTTCGGCGCTCATCGCAAAGACCGATGCGGGATCGATCGCGAGTGCGACCGGGCTACCGATCGCCAGTTCGGAATCGGGGCCGCTCGAGGGCGCCTCCGCGACGAGTTCGACCTGCTCGGCCAGTTTCACGACATATTGCACCCGCGCCCCGCTAAAGGAGCGCAGCGCGATCGTGCCGGCGAGCGCACCGGTTTCGGTGCCGTCGCGATGCAGCCGGATCGCCTCCTGCCGGATCACGATATCGACCTTCGCGCCTTCAGGCTGGTCGATCAGACTGGCGGGCAGCTTCAGCCCGCCGCCGAGGCTCAGCGTTCCTCCTGCCCCATTCCGCGACGCGACAGAGCCGGCGAGCCGGTTCGGTTTGCCGATGAAGCTTGCGACAAAGCCTGTCGCCGGGCGGTGATAGATGTCCTCGGGCGTCGCGAATTGCTGCATCACGCCCTTGGCCATGACGCCGACCCGATCCGACATCGACAGCGCCTCGCCCTGGTCATGCGTGACGAAGAGCGTGGTGATGCCGAGCCCGCGCTGCAGGCGCTTCAACTCGATCTGCATCTCGTCGCGCAGCTGCGCATCGAGATTGGACAGCGGTTCGTCGAAGAGGAGTACGCGCGGATGGGGGGCAAGTGCACGCGCTATCGCGACGCGCTGCTGTTGGCCGCCCGAAAGCTGGCGCGGATAACGCTCGCCAAAGGCGGCGAGCCGCACCATCGCGAGCGCTTCCTTGACCCGCTTCTCAAGTTCGGCCCCTGCGACCTTGCGCCGGCGCAGGCCGAAGGCGACGTTCTCGTAGACGGTGAGATGCGGAAACAGCGCATAGGACTGGAAAACAAGCCCGAGCCCGCGCTTGTTCGGCGGTAGCGCAGTGACGTCGTCGCTGCCGATCAGGATGCGGCCGCGGCTTGGCGTCACCAGCCCCGCGACCATGCGCAGGATCGTTGTCTTGCCGCAGCCAGAGGGGCCGAGCAGCGAAACGAACTCGCCCTCCTTGATCGCCAGCGAGACGTCCTGGACGACGGTGGCATCGCCATAGGATTTGCCCAGCCGTTCGAAGGTCAGCGCGCTCATCGGCTGCTCCTGTCTCTCGGAGTTCCAAAGCATCGGCCCGAAAACTGGATTGCGGTTTTCGGGGAAAGCCGATGCACACACAGAAGGTTAGATCATCTGACCGGATACGAGATCCGGTCCGATGATCTGCGGGATCAGCGCGCCACTTCGCGCTGCCAGCGACGTGTCCAGTTGGCCGTGTTCCTGGCGATGACCTCGGGATCGATGAACCAGGCCTTTTCGAGCGTTTCGCCGTTGGGGACGATCTTCTGGAGCTTGTCCGAGAGCTTCACCTTGGTGTTGACCGCGCCGATATAGGCGCGCTCGGAAAAGCAGGCCTGGCCATCGGCCGAGAGGATCTGGTCGAGGAATTTATGCGCCAGTTCCGACTTTGCCGTGCCCTTCGGGATGATCACCGCCGGCAGGATGCCGACTGCACCTTCCTTGGGATAGGCGACGGCGAGCGAAAGCCCCTTGTCGATGGCGACTCCGGCCCGGTCAGGATACCAGGGAGCGAGCGCAATCTCCTGCCGCTCGAACAACGAGAGGAGCTGATCAGCCTGGGTGTAGAGCACGGCTGAGCCCTTCGCGATGGGCTTCATCGCCTCGATCCCGGGGTCGACGTTGTCCAACGTGCCGCCCTTGATCTTGTTGAGTGCCAGCAGGAAATGCAGGCCGGACGTACCGCTGATATCGCCGATTGCGTATTTGCCGGCATAGGCCGGGTCGGCAAGGTCGAGCCAGGAGGTCGGCGGAGCCTTCACGAGCTTCGGATTGTAGACGAGCGCAGTCGCGCTCACCATGGCGACGACATAGCTGTCGTCCTTGCCCCAGGCCGAGGCGATCACGTCGCCTGCATTCGTCAGCTTCTTCCGGTCGATCGTCTCGTTGAGCTTCTCGCCATGCGTCTGAGCGGCCAGGGAGTTGTCGATATAGACGATATCCATATCGGGCTTGCCGGCGGTCGCGCGGATGGACGCGGCGAATTGCGAGGAATTGCCGAGCTTGAGCGCGACGGTTGCCCCGGTCGCCTTCTCGAAAGCGGCGATATGGCAGGCTTTGACGTTCTCGGCGAAGGAGCCTCCGAAGGCCCCGACGACCAGTTCCTCGGCATGGGCGGTCATGGAGAGGCCGGCGCTGAGAATGGCGGTGGCCGTCGCGAAGCGGAGCGTGAGGCGCATGGTCGTGTTTCCCCGTCTGTTGCGCAGCGCCCACCGCTGTCCCGCGGCTTCTCGGCGCGGAGGACAGGTCCCTCCTGTCCTCCGAAGCGGAGCATGACACGCTCCGATTTGTCTTTCAAGAAAGATAAATAAAAGATATTCTCATGTCGCCGACGGGGCCTGCCGCGCTTGCGTGGTGGCGCACATCATGGTCCGAAAGGCCTCTGCAGGAGGAATGGCATGCGCAACAACGCCCAGCGACGCATCGAGTCGGATGAGTCGGTTGCGCTCTGGGACAATGACCGCGTCGGGGCTGGCATGCAGCGCTGGCAGCGCGAGTTCGCGGATATCGATTGCTCCGGCAAGGCGGTGGTCGGTCGTCTGTTGCATCTGCATGAGGTCTTCCTCACCGCGATCAACCGGACCCTGGCCAAACATCGGCTGAAATATCCGGCCTTCGCCGTGCTCGCGACCTTGCGCGTCGAGGGCGCGCCTTACCGGATGTCCCCCAAGGCTCTGCTCGACTCGCTGATCCTGACCTCGGGCGGCTTGTCCAACCTGCTGCGCAAACTGGAGAAGGCTGGCCATATCAGGCGCATGGCTGACGAAACCGACGGGCGCGGCGTCATTGTCGAACTGACCGAGCGAGGCCGCGCCATCGTCGAACCGGCGATGCGCGATCACGCCGAGACCGAACGCCGGCTGGTCGCGGTGCTCTCTGCCGCCGATCAGCAGCAGGTCGGGCAGGCGCTGGGGCAGATGATGCTGGGAACCCGCTAGCGCGGACATGCTCCTGCTACGGGAGCGCGCCGTACTCTCGCATTGGGGCAGTCTGGTTTGAAAATGAGCCCGTTGTGGGGTGGCCTTTTTTCCGACCGTGATGGGGTTCGCCTACGGGCGGCGGAGCTGACCCATCTCTCACGTCGCAGCCGGATCTTGAGAAATTCAGAACATCCACTTTCGTCGCGTTGGGACGTACGAAGATCAGCTCATTCCGGAGCGGAAACAGCGGCTTGGTACATTTTTGTTCCTATTGATAACTTGTTCGCCAGGGCTCTGCTGGCTTCCATCAGTGCTGCGAGATGGTGCGGCAGCTTATCGCCCATGATGCGTTGTAGCGGACCGGTCATGCCGACCGAGTAGAGAACCAGACCGTCGCTCTGGCATACCGGCGCTGCGATCGCCGCCAGGCCCTCATCGATCTCGCCCACACAGGTGGCGTAGCCGCGGTCGCGAACCCGTGCGAATTCCTCCCTGATCCAGGCCTCGTCGCTGCGGGTATTCACGGTGAGCTTGGGCATCTCGGCAGCGAGGGCCTGGCGGATCAAGGCCTCGCTCTGATAGGCGATGATCGCCTTGCCGGTCGCTGCAGCGTGAGGAGGCATCTCGATGCCGGGCTGGACGTAGCTGCGCCAGCGCACCTCGGGAGCCTGCGACACTGCGACGAGGACGCGGCTGCCGACGAGCTTGGTGAGATAGCAGGCCTCGCCGGAATCCTCTGCAAGCGCGGCAAGTGTTGGACGAGCCAGCGCCTCGAGCCATCCGTCCTCGGCAGTGGCGTGAAGGATGCGCGAAAGGCGGGGGCCGACGGAATAGGCGCGCCCGCCTTGCCCGCCGCTGGCGAGCTCGGCCTTGACCAGCCCTTTCAGCAATCGGTGCGCCGTCGTCTTCGGCAGGTCGGACAGTGCCGCCACATCCGCAAGCGCAAGCCGGCCAGGAAAGGCAGCGATAATCTCCAGAAGCCTCAGATAGCGCTCCAGCGGGCTGTCCGCCTCCGTTTGGTCCGTCAACTGAGCCTCCATGTCCGATCCCGGTTGACAGGGTGGGGACGCGCTTCTACGTTCATATCGATTTACGGAACAGTATTCCGAAAATCGGAACGAGTCAAGCGATCTACGCGACGAGCGCCGTGTCGGCCCAGAGCTGCCGAGCAGGGGATCGAACGCGATGTCTGAGGGGACAAGTGATGACGATGACGATGACGAGGCAGGGGTTTCTACGGCTCGTATTGGCCGCGAGCGTCGCTCCGGTGGGTGCTGGGCTGGCTTTGGCTCAGCAGGGCGACATCCTGGTCGGGGCCACGGTACCGATCACGGGGCCGTTGTCGCTGACCGGAAAGCAGTATCACAATGCGCTGCAATTGGCCGAGCAGGACATCAATGCTGCAGGCGGCGTAAATGGCCGCAAGATCAAGATCGTCTTCGAAGACACGCAGGCGTCGAACAGCACGGCCGTGAATGCCTTCATGAAGCTGGCGCAGGAGACCAAACCTGCATTTTACTTCCTGTCGAGCTATTCGACGCAGAACCTCGCCACGTCACCTGAACTCAAGAAGATCGCTGTCCCGGCCATGTATGCCGGTGGAGCCGACATCGTCGCCGAGGGTGGGAATGAGTGGTTGTTCCGCGTGCGCCCGGCCGACGCGGTCTCGGCGCGCGGCATGGTGGAAGCCGCGAAGCTCCTCAATGCGAAGAAGCCCGGGATCATCTTCATCCAGAACGATTTCGGCCAGGGCGGCGCCCAGATCGCCGCCAAGCAGTTCGAGGCCGCCGGCACTCCTGTGGTCGGCATGGAGGCCTATGGTCAAAACGACAAGGATTTCTCCGCTCAGATGATCAGCCTGCGCGGCAAGGGGGCCGACGTCATCCTGCTGTTCAACTATCCGCAGGATGGCGCTCTTCTCCTCCGGCAGGCCAAGATGCTGGGCCTGAAGATGCCGCTGGTGACCTCGTCGGCCGCGCTGGTTCCGGCCGCACTGCAACTGATCTCGCCTGCGGATCTCGACAATGTCTGGGGTGTGGTCGACGCCTATATGGACCCCAGCGTCGGGGGGCGCATGGCGGAGTTCGTCGCACGCTACAAGAAGGCGTTCGGGATCGATCCGGATCCCTACGGTCTCGCCTATTACGACGGTGCCTTGATCATGGCCGAAGGCATGCGGAAGGTCGGCCTCGACCCGAAGGCGCTGCGCGACTGGCTGGTCAACCTCCGGGACTGGCCAGGAATCGGCCACGTCTACACTTTCGATGCGAAGGGCAACGGGGTGAGCGACCTTGCGATCGTCAAGGCCAGGTCGGGCACCAAGACGCTCGAACTGGTGAAAGCGGTCAAACTCGACTGACCATCGCGGAGGCTGGACCGGCCAGGCAGCCCTGTGCGCCTGGCCGCCCCAGCCGTCCGAAGTCGTCGCTGTGAGCCCTTGCTCGCAGTCAAAAGGATCGATCGAGACCGCGAGCGGGACATGGCCGATTTCATCCAACTCTTCATCAACGGGCTGGCGCTCGGCAGCGTCTATGCGCTCGCCGCGATCGGCTTCGTCATCGTCTATTCCGCCACGGGCGTGGTGAACTTTGCCGCCGGCCAATTCGTCATGTTCGGCACCTTCGCCGGTGTGGCCATGCTGGCCAATGCCGGGCTGCCCTGGCCGGTCGGCTATGCTGCTGCCCTCCTCGCGATGGCGGCATTCGGCGCCCTGTTCTTCATCGTCGTCTACTTGCCGCTGAGAACGAGTCCCGTGGTCACCGTGATCATCGGGACGGTCGCGGTCGGCATCGTCATGCAGAATGCGGCGCTGCTCGGCTTCGGGTCATGGCCGTTTCGCCTGGTTTCCCCGCTCGAGGGCATCACCATCGACATCGGCGGCGCGGCGATCTCCGCCCATGCGGCGATGGTGGTGGTCGTGACCGGTTTGCTCGTCGGACTGATCTGGCTGCTGTTCTATCGCACAGCGCTCGGCATCGGCATGCGTGCCGTTGCGCAAGATGTCGAGGCCGCACGGCTGATGGGTCTCAATGTCAATCGGCTGCTGGCCCTGTCCTGGATGCTTGCAGCCGTGCTTGCCGGCATTGCCGGACTTCTGCTCGGGCCGATGTGGTTCGCTGACGTCAATATGGGGGATCCGATTGCGCTCAAGGCCTTCGCGGCGACGATCATCGGTGGCTTCGGCAGCCTGCCAGGTGCGATTGCCGGCGGATTGTTCGTCGGCCTGACCGAACTGCTCGGCGCGTCCTACCTCTCGTCGGCCTACAAGGATCTGATCGCGTTTGCCGTGATGATCCTGTTCCTGCTGGTGCGCCCGCAAGGCGTCTTCGGCGAACGCATCCAGGACAGGGGCTGACCATGCGCCGCTATCACAGTCTCCTCGCCGCCGTGGCGATCCTCGCGCTCGGCGGCCTGCTCTCCCTCGTGCTGGCCGATTATCGGCTGCGGTTGCTGAACGTCTCGGTCATTTCGGCGATTGCCGTCATCGGCTTCAACTTCGCGTTCGGCCTTGCCGGCCTGATCTCGCTCGGCCATGCCGCCTTCGTCGGGCTGGGGGCCTATACCTTGGCGATCCTGAGCACGGCATTCGGCTGGTCGCCATGGTTGGCCATTCCCGTCGCGATCCTGGTCACGACGCTGTTCGCCGGGCTGATCGGCTATCCCCTGCTACGGCTGCGCGGGCATTATCTCGCCCTTGCGACGCTGGGACTGAATGTCAGCTTCACCATCGTCGTGACCAACTGGATTTCGCTGACGGGGGGAACCAACGGCATCTCCGGCATTCCCGAGCTTCGCCTTGGCGCATTTGCCTTCAACGACGAGCGGCGCTTCCTGTGGCTCGGCCTGGTGCTGCTTGCCCTCTGCGCCGCCTTTGCGGTCACATTGCAGCGCTCCCGGTATGGGCGAGCGATGATGGCGGTGCGCGACGATGAAACGGCGGCGCGGATGACCGGCATCGACGTCACCCGGGTGAAGATCACCGCCTTGTGCCTCTCGGCGGCGTTCGCTGCGCTCTCGGGCACGTTGTTTGCCACCCATGTCCGCTTCGTCGCCCCGGAGGATTTCAACTACGCGCACTCCATCATCTACCTCGCGATGCTGATCGTCGGCGGCGAGGGGGCTGTGGCAGGGGCGGTCATCGGTGCAGCGCTGCTGACCTTCCTCCCGGAATGGCTGCGATTTCTCGGCGACGCCTATCTCGCATTCTTCGGTCTGATGCTTCTCGCCATCCTGATCTTTCTCCCCACCGGCCTGGTCGGGCTCGCGGCCCAGCTGCGTCGGCTCGGCGGGCACCGCGAAGCGGAGACGACGTCATGACTCTGCTCCACGCCACCGCCATCTCGAAGCGCTATGGCGGCCTGATGGCCCTCTCCGAGGTCGATTTCCGCGTGGCGCCGGGCGAATTCGTCGCCGTGATCGGGCCCAATGGCGCCGGCAAGTCGACTTTCCTCAACGTCCTGACCGGACTGACTCCACCCAGTGCCGGCAGGGTCCTGTTCGACGGGCGCGACGTCACCCGGGCGCCGACGCATCGACGGATTCGCGCAGGCCTCGGGCGGACTTTCCAGCACGGCCGGCTCTTTGCCCGCCTGAGCGTGCTTGAGAACGTCATGACCGGTGCGGCGATCCGCACCGACCGCACCGAGAGCCAGCTCCGCGCGCTCTCCTTGGGGATGCTGGATCGGATGGGGCTGGTGGGCGAGGCGCACCGAGCCGTCGGCTCCTTGTCCTATGGCCAGCGCCGCATGGTGGAACTCTGCCGCGCGCTCGCCTGCGGACCGAGACTGTTGCTGCTCGACGAACCGGCTGCGGGGCTCAACCTCGGCGAGGTCGAGCAGCTGATGGCACGGCTGACGGCGCTCCGCGCCGAACAGGAGCTCGCGGTCGTTCTTATCGAGCACAACATGGGGATGGTCATGCGGCTCGCCCAGCGCATCCTCGTGCTCAATTTCGGCTGCCGCATCGCCGAAGGATCGCCGGCAGAGGTGCAATCCGATCCCGCCGTTCTCTCGGCATATCTCGGCGAGGGCTACGGCAATGCTCAGCACTGACAAGCTCGTCGTCGCCTATGGCGGCAGCGTTGCACTGCATGGTGTCTCGCTGCGGATCGGGGGAGGCGAGACGATCGCGCTGATCGGGGCCAATGGCGCGGGGAAGACGACCCTGCTTCGTGCCATATCGGGCTTGAATCCGGTCCGCTCCGGCTCGATCCATTTCGACGGCCGGCCGCTGGGAACGCTCGCAAGCGAGAAGCGCGTCAGCCTCGGCATCGCGCAGGCGCCGGAGGGGCGCAGGGTTTTCCCGGGTCTGACCGTCGAGGAGAACCTGATCCTCGGCACGACGCCATGGCGCCGCTGGGGCCAGTCCCCGGCAAAGGACCTGGAACGGGTCTTCGACCTGTTTCCCCGGCTGAAGGAGCGGCGCAGCCAGCTTGGCTGGTCGCTCTCCGGCGGCGAGCAGCAGATGCTGGCGATCGGCCGCGCCTTGATGGCGCGACCGCGGCTTCTGCTGCTCGACGAGCCATCGCTCGGATTGGCGCCGCGCCTCGCGGAGGAGGTCTATGAGCGCATCAGGCAGATCGCTGCGGCCGGGCTGACCATCCTGGTCGTGGAACAGAATACGGTCCTGGCTCTCGCCGTAGCCGATCGCGGCTACGTGCTGGAGAACGGCCGCGTCGTGCTCGAAGGCCGCGCCGCCGAACTGAAACGGGATGCCCGCGTTCGCGAAGCCTATCTCGGCCGCTGAGCGAGACGTTTGCGAGACGATTGAAGGAGACGATCGATGACGTATCCAGCCCCAACCTCCCGATCGCGCGAGCTCTATGCGCGGGCACAGAAGAGCCTGCCGGGAGGTAATACCCGCACCACCGTGTTCATGAAGCCCCATCCGCTTTACGCCGCGCGCGGCGAAGGCTGCCGGGTCACCGATGTCGATGGCGTGGCGCGCATCGACTGCATCAACAATTTCACGGCCTTGATCCATGGGCACGCGCATCCCGTGCTGGTCGAGGCGGCGACCCGGCAGATCGCGCTCGGCAGCGCCTTCGGCATGCCGACGGAATCGGAAATCCTGCTCGCCGAGCTCATTGCCGCGCGGCTTGCGAGCGTCGACCATGTCCGCTTCTGCAATTCCGGCTCGGAAGCCGTGATGATGGCGCTCAAGGCGGCGCGGGCCTTCACGGGGCGGCCGAAGATCGCCAAGTGCGAAGGCGCCTATCACGGCTCCTACGACTATGCCGAAGTGAGTCTCGACCCGTCGCCCGCGGATTGGGGCGGCAATGCTCCGGTATCGGTCGCCTATGCAAAGGGCACGCCCGCAAACGTTCTGGCGGACACGCTCACCATCCCCTTCAATGATATCGACGCGGCGGTCAGCCTGATCCGCGAACACGGCTCGGAGCTTGCCTGCATCCTGGTCGATCCGATGCCCAACCGTGCCGGGCTCGTTCCCGCCGACAAGGCCTATCTCCAGGCGTTGCGCGAGGTTTCGCGCGAGGTCGGCGCGCTGCTGATCTTTGACGAGGTCATCACCTTCCGCCTCGGCTTTCATGGCGCCCAGGGGCTTTGGGGCATCGAGCCGGACCTGACGACGCTCGGCAAGATCATCGGCGGCGGTTTCCCGGTGGGGGCTGTCGCCGGCGGCGCTGCGTTCATGGCGGTCTTCGATCCGACTGAGGGCAAGCCGGCGCTGCCCCATGGCGGCACATTCTCCGCCAACCCGGTGACGATGATGGCCGGACTTGCCGCCATGGATTTGCTCGACGCTGCGGCTTTTGCGCGGCTCGATGCGATCGGCGATCGGTTGCGTTCGGGAACCAACGAGGCGTTTTCCCGTCATGGCGTGCCTGGGCGCGCCGTCGGCATGGGTTCGCTCGCCAAGATCCATTTCACCGACAGGCCAGTGCGCGACTACCGAAGCGCCTATGCGGGGCCGGAGGAAACGGCCCGGATGGCGCACTTCAATCGCGGCCTGCTCGACCGCGGTGTGCTCGCCGCCGGCTATGGCCTGATCGCGCTGTCGACCCCGATGACCGATGCCGACATCGAGATCGTGGTCTCGGCGATCTCGGAAGCGGTCGCAGACGTCGCCGCCATGTAGCCGGCACCGCCGACCCTTCGCATCCCCAATTGCAGCCGTTTCAGGTGGCGTATCACTGCGCCACACGGTCTCCTGCGTCCGAATAGAAGGCATCACCCATGTCAGCCATGGTCGATCCGATCACCCGTTCCGTCGTCCAGCACCGGCTCTCCTCCATCGTGACCGAGATGGGCGAGGCTATGCTGCGCACCTCCTATTCCCAGATCCTGAACTCCAGCCGGGACTTCTCGATCGGCATCTGCGACACGCGCTCGCGGCTGATCGCACAGGCCGATCATATTCCGGTCCATGTCGGCGCCTTGCCCTGGGCGACGCGCGCCATCGAAGCGCGCTTCAAGGACGTCGTGCCGGGCGACGTGTTCCTGCTGAACGACCCCTATCACGGCGGCAGCCACCTGCCGGACCTCACCGCCTTCGTGCCGGTATTCGCCGAGGGGCAGCGCATGCTCTGGACGATCGTGCGCGCTCATCAAAGCGACATCGGCGGAGCGACGCATGGCGGTTACAACCCGCAGGCCACGGAGATCTGGCAGGAAGGGCTGCGCGTGCCGCCCTTGCGGCTCTATGAGGCCGGCAAGCTGCGAGACGATCTGCTCGACATGCTGGCGCTGAACGTGCGCAACGGCCGTGACTTCCGTGGCGATCTTGCCGCCATGGTCGGCGCCGCCAATCTCGGTCGGCGGCGTCTCGACCGTCTCTTCGGCGAGTTCGGGCGCGCGATGGTCGAAGCGGCGATGGAAGGCATCCTGGATGCCGCCGAACAGCAGGCGCGCCAGGTCGTTTCCGGCTGGAAGGACGGGGTCTATCACGGCGAGGCTTTTCTCGACGATGACGGGCGCGGCCGGCAGGATCTGCGCATCGCGGCCAAGGTCACCAAGCGCGGCAGCGACATCGAGGTCGATCTGAGCGACTCCGACCCGCAGACCGAGAGTTTCGTCAATTCCTCCCACGCCAACACCCAGGCGGCGGTGGCGATGGCCTTCGCCTATCTGATCGACCCGGAGACACCGAAGAACGATGGGGCACTGCGCCCACTCACGGTCGTGGCCAGACAGGGCACCATCGTCTGGGCCGACCCCGACCGCCCGGTGACGATGTGCACCAGCCACCCCTCCAACGAGATCGTCGAGGCGGTCATCAAGGCGCTTTCGACCTGCTGCCCGGACCGGGCGATGGCCGGCTGGAGCCGCCGCTTTCGCATGGCGATCCAGGGGGAGGATCCGCGCAACGGCCATCGCTTCATCTGGCACATGTTTCAGGCGCGCCCAGGCGGCGGTGCGTCCCCCGGCGGCGACGGCTGGTCATCGATCGGTGAATGGCACACGGCCGGAGGCATCAAGTTCGGCTCGATCGAAGTCGCGGAGGTGCGCTTCCCGCTTCATTTCCGGCATCACGAGTTCCGGGCGGATTCGGGCGGCCGCGGCCAGCATCGCGGCGGGCTCGGCGTCGCGCTCGATCTCGAACTCGAGATTGCGAAAGGCGCGCTCGCCAATACCGCAGGCGATGGCGTCCGGCACGGCGCCTGCGGCTTGCTGGGCGGCGAAGATGGCGCGCCTCACAACTACCGGTTGCTCTCCGCCGGCAAGCCGCCGCGGCCCTTGAAGACCAAGGAGGTCGGCATCGTGCTGTCGCCCGGCGATGTGCTGGAAATCCGATCCGCTGGCGGCGGTGGCTGGGGACCAGCCGACAGGCGGGACGGGGCCGCGCTCGCGCGCGACCGTGTCCAAGACCTGACGACCCAAGAACTCACGACAGACGCCCTCAGGCGTGAAGACCTCACGACCGATACCCGGAAGGACATGTGACGATGTACACGATCGGCATTGATGTCGGCGGAACCTTCACCGATCTCGTCGCGATTGGCCCGGATCAAGGCGCCGTCTTCGCCAAGTCTCCCTCGACGCCCTCTGACCAGTCGCTTGGGGTCATGACGGGGCTCGCGGAACTGGCTGGAAAGCTCGGGCTCGATCGATCCGCCCTGCTGGCGAGGACCACGCGTCTCGTCCACGGCACGACCGTCGCCACCAATGCGCTGCTCGAGCGGAAGGGGGCGAAGGTTGCGCTGCTCACGACGGAGGGCCATCGCGATATTCTGGAAATGCGCGAAGGTCTCAAGGGCGACCGCTACGACCTGCGGACGCCGCCGCCGGAGCCGCTGGTGCCGCGCGAGCGGCGCTTCGGCGTGCGCGAGCGGCTTGGGCCGGATGGCGCGGTTCGAATCCCGCTCGACGAGGCGTCGCTCAGCGAGGCCATCGACGCCATCCGCCGGTCCGACGCGACCTCGGTTGCCGTGTGCTATCTGCACGCCTATCGCAATCCCGCTCACGAGATCGCCACTGTCGAGCGTCTGCGCCGCGAGCTGCCGGACATTTATGTCTCGCGTTCGAGTGATGTCTGGCCGCAGATCAAAGAGTTCGAACGGGTCTCGACGACGGTGGTCAACAGCTATGTCGGACCAGCGGTTCAACATTATCTCGGCAACCTCGAGCGTCGGCTTGCCGAGGCAGGCTTTGCCGAAAGCCTGTTCATCATCCTCTCGCATGGCGGGATGGCTCCCATCGAGGAAGCGTCGCGCCTCGCCGCAGGAACCGTTCTGTCGGGTCCCGCGGGCGGAATTTCCGGCTGCCGGCGCTGCGCCGAACTCCTTGGCGTTGCCGACCTCATCCCGTTCGACATGGGCGGCACCAGCACCGATATCTCCCTGATCGCGGATGGCCGCGCGATGCTCACCGCCGATGCCGGGCTCGCCGGCGAGCGCATTGCGCTGCGCAGCCTCGACATCGCCAGCATCGCAGCCGGCGGCGGCTCGATCGCCTCGGTCGATGCCGGCGGAACGCTGCATGTCGGCCCGGCCAGTGCGGGGTCCCAACCCGGTCCGGCCTGCTACGGCAACGGCGGAACTGCGGCGACCGTCACTGACGCCAATGTCGTGCTGGGCTATCTCGGCGCCGAGACCTTCATGGGCGGCCGCCGCCGGCTCGACAGATCGGCTGCCGAGGCGGCGGTCGGCAAGATCGGCAGGGCACTCGGCGTCTCGCTCGAACAGGCGGCGGCCGGAATCCACCGCATGGTCAATCTCGGCATGGCGGATGGAATCCGGCTCATGACATTGCGGCGTGGCGTCGACCCTCGGCGCTTTGCCATGGTCAGCTTCGGCGGTGCAGCCGGCTTGCATGCGGTCGAGGTCGCCCGGGAGCTGGAAATCCCGCGTGTCATCGTTCCGGTGGCCGCCTCGGTCCTGTCCGCCTGGGGCATGCTCGCGAGCGATCTGCGCTACGAGGTCGGCCGGACCAGTATCGGCACGGCCCGGGTCGGCGCCGAGACGATCCGAGCGGTCGTCGCCGAGCTGGAATCCGTCGCGATGAGCCGCATGAAGGCCTGGTTCGAGGGGCCCGTGCGGATCGAGCGCTCGGCCGAGATGCGCTATGGCGAGCAGATCTTCGAGATCGACGTCGACCTCGATGGCATCGAGCTGGCCGCTCCGGATCTGGTCGAGCAGATCGACCGGCGCTTTCACCAGCGCCATGAGGATCTCTACACCTATGCCTCGCCCGATCAGGAGGTCGTCTTCGTCAATGCCCGCGTCTCGGCGGTGGGCGACGTGCCCCGGATCAGCGAGAGCGGAGCGGCCGAGGCATCGGCCGGCACCGCGAAACCTAAGGGCGTGAGATCGGTCTATCTCGGCGGTCCGGCAGAGGTTCCGGTCTATGACTTCGCCTCTCTGGGACCGAACCATCGCATCGCGGGACCGGCCTTGATCGAATCTGAAACGACGACGATTCTGATCGGGCGCACCGATAGTTTGCGTGTAAATGCGTTGGGTTGGCTCGATATCGAGATCGGGCGCGGCTAATTCTGTGCGATGGCGAGACCAGGCGGGAACATCGATGACTGAAGCTTTCATCTGCGATTTCGTGCGCACGCCGATCGGCCGCTTCGGCGGCTCGCTGGCATCGGTTCGGGCGGACGATCTCGGCGCCGAGCCGCTGAAGGCGCTGATCGCCCGCAATGAGGGGCTCGACCCGGCCGCGATCGACGAGGTGATCTTCGGTTGCGCCAACCAGGCCGCCGAGGACAATCGCAATGTTGCGCGCATGGCGCTGCTGCTCGCCGGTCTGCCGGTCAGCCTGCCCGGTACGACGATCAACCGGCTGTGCGGATCGGGCATGGATGCGATCATCATGGCGGCGCGTTCGATCAAGGCCGGTGAGGCCGATCTCGTCATCGCCGGCGGGGTCGAGAGCATGAGCCGCGCGCCGTTCGTCATGCCGAAGGCCGAAAGTGCCTACTCACGCAATGCCGAGATCTACGACACCACGATCGGATGGCGCTTCGTCAATCCGCGGATGAAAGCCCAGTACGGCATCGACTCGATGCCGGAGACCGGTGAAAACGTCGCAGCCGACTACAAGGTCAGCCGGGAGGCTCAGGATGCCTTCGCCCTGCGTTCGCAGCAGAAGGCGGTGGCGGCACAGAACAATGGCCGCCTGGCGAGGGAGATCGTGCCGGTGCTGATTCCGCAGCGGAAGGGCGATCCGATCCGCGTCGAGAGCGACGAACATCCGCGCGGCGACACGACACTGGAGAAGCTCGCCAGGCTGCCAACCCCGTTCCGGAAGGAGGGCGGCACCGTCACGGCGGGAAACGCGTCGGGCGTCAATGACGGCGCTGCGGCCCTGATCATCGCCTCGGAGCAGGCGATGCGCCGGCATGGCCTGACGCCGCTGGCCCGCATCGTCGCGGGAGCGACCGCCGGCGTGCCGCCGCGCATCATGGGCATCGGCCCGGCGCCTGCAACGCAGCGGCTCTGCGAGCGCACCGGCCTCACGCCGGCCGATTTCGACGTGATCGAACTGAACGAGGCCTTTGCCAGCCAGGGGATTGCGGTGCTGCGCGAACTCGGCATCCCGGAAGAGGCCGATTTCGTCAATCCGAATGGCGGCGCGATCGCGCTCGGCCATCCGCTCGGCATGTCGGGGGCGCGCATCACGGGGACAGCGGCGCTCGAACTCGCGCTGACCGGCAAGCGTCGCGCCCTGGCGACGATGTGCATTGGCGTCGGGCAAGGCATCGCGGTCGCGCTTGAACGGGCCTGAACGCATTTCAGTGAGCCCTGTCATCGCTGCCGGACCGCGGCTCCGCTGTGGGCCCGGCCGGGTGCAGGGCAGAGAGGAACATGATGGCAGACAAAATCTATGACAGTCCGGCGGCGGCGCTCGAAGGCGTCCTGTTCGATGGGATGACGATCATGTCGGGCGGGTTCGGGCTGTCCGGCAATCCCGAGAGCCTGATCCCGGAGATACGCCGGTCCGGGGTGAAGGGGCTCACCGTGATCTCCAACAATGCCGGGGCCGACGGCTTCGGCCTCTGGATGTTGCTGCAGACCCGGCAGATCGCGAAGATGATCGCGTCCTATGTCGGCGAGAACAAGCTGTTCGAGCAGCAGTATCTTTCAGGTGAACTGGAACTCGAGCTCAATCCGCAAGGGACGCTGGCCGAGCGCATCCGCGCGGGAGGAGCGGGTATCCCGGCCTTCTATACCAGAACTGGCGTCGGCACTGTCGTGGCGGAAGGCAAGCCGGTCGAAGAATTCGAGGGACAGCTCTATGTCCGCGAAACCTGGTTGAGGGCGGACCTGGCGATCATCAAGGCCTGGAAGGCCGATACCGCCGGCAATCTCGTTTTCCGCCGCACAGCGCGCAACTTCAACCCGAACATGGCAACAGCCGCCAAGGTGACGGTGGTCGAGGTCGAGGAGATCGTCGCAGCCGGCAGTCTCGATCCAGAGGCCATCCACACGCCCGGTATCTATGTCGACCGGATCGTCACCAGCACAATCAACGAGAAGCGGATCGAGAAGCTGACTGTCCGCAAGAGGGAGGCCGTCTGATGCCCTGGACCCGCGAAGAGATGGCTGCCCGCGCCGCGCGCGAGCTGCAGGACGGCTTCTACGTCAATCTCGGCATCGGCATCCCGACGCTGGTGGCAAACTACATCCCCGCCGGCATCAACGTGACGCTGCAATCCGAGAATGGCATGCTGGGCATGGGACCCTTCCCATTCGAGGGGGAGGCGGATCCCGATCTGATCAATGCCGGAAAGCAGACGATCACATTGCTGCCCGAAACCAGCTTCTTCTCCTCGGCCGACTCGTTCGCGATGATCCGCGGCGGCCATATCGACCTCACTATTCTCGGCGCGATGGAAGTGGCAGCCAATGGCGACATCGCCAACTGGACCATCCCCGGCAAGATGGTGAAGGGCATGGGCGGCGCCATGGACCTGGTCGCGGGCGTCAAGAAGGTCGTCGTCGTGATGGAACATGCCAACAAGCATGGCGATCCAAAAATCCTCGAACGCTGCACCTTGCC